>CAVRFN010000013.1:0-233233 GCA_963720345.1 uncultured Actinomycetota bacterium | reverse complement strand
TTTTGTTTAGGTGTCACTCTCCTCGACAGCCGCGGAACTTTGCTAGTGGGAACTAGCTATCGAGATGTGTGATCGCCACGATGAGCACACCCGCAGCAAGAAACGCGGCGCTGATCTTGCAAATATTTGTCGTCATGTCTTGCACATTCAGGTGAGTGACGGTGCCCTTCACAGTCCCCGATATGAGGGCAACCAAATACATGATCAATGAACCGTTCAGCACGTAGAACGAGTGCTTAAGCGTGTCCTGGACTACTAGGTTAATGGTATCAAAGAAGCTCCGAAAGACTGCGAGACGGGGGCCGGCATCGCCGGTTCAAGATTCTTCTCTTGGAACATCTCCCACCAGTTCAGCGTCGCCGCTGTCAAGCCCACCGTGATCGCCAGATCCAGGGTTACTAGGGAAGAGCGAAGGAGGAAAGTTAGAGATTTGCGCATCTTATTCTTCCGAACCGAAGGCTTGCCAACAGCACGACATGCAGCGAGCACGGCAGCACTCTTCAGCGCGAGAGCATAATCGAGAACAACGATTTTGAATACAACCGCCGCAACTATCGGTCCTGATGATTTCACCCCGGTCGACACTTTTTCCCCGGTCCGCACCAGAAACTCAATAGATCCTGTAATGGACAGTATAGCCAGAGTGAAGAAGATGCTGCCCACGACTACCAATGGGTAGAATCGGAGGCTGATCGGCTCGGCACCGAGATGAGCGACTCGGGCAAAGGCGGCAAACAATCTCTCCTTGTGGTGAATTTTCAGAATGGAGTCAAACGAGGCTATCACCAGCCCGATAGGCGTGAAAATTGCCAGCAATATAGCGATCTGTTGAAGATTCAATTCTGGGCGAAGTTGCGAGATTCCTACCAGAACTCACGTGTCGCTTGCAACCTGAACTTTCCTTTGCCAATTAAGAACGGCCTTTTCGCCTTTGATGTTGAAAACCGAAGGACGCGGTCGGAGGTCATCGTCAGCCTCCTTACGTCAACGGATTTGGCTAGCGTTCCAACGATCCGCAATGCATGAAAACAGGCATGGCTTGTAGAGGAATCGGTTGCACTATGGCCGTACTGGCAATCCTGTCGCAGTGCTTGGGCGCAGAGGAAGACGCGACCGACAGCACATGGCCTCGGAGGACCTTCAAGATATCGTGCATGACGCCCGAGAATCACTTCTTCGCGAGGGCGACGTAGTAGCTGGAAAGGTCCGGAACGGGAATACTGAGGTTGGCTTCAGGTGCTTACTGCAGACGAGCCACATTGAAATCAGCTTCAAACCATTCGACGCACGATTTCGCCTCCCAGTGGAAGGACCAATAGTTGTAGAAGAATTCCAAAATGGTTATCGGAACGTAAACAAGTCGCTTGGGGTTGGAGCAGTCATTCCAGGCTCTCCCCTGCTTTTCGAGGACCTGACATTTCGGTTTCTGTTTTGGCCGGACTATCAAATCATAGGAAACGATTCCATCCGCGGCAAGCCATGCTCGATCGTTCGGTTTATTCCTTCGCCGGAGAATCGCGTACACGCATGTGGACCTTTGGGTAGTCGACCCTCTAACACTCCCCTAGTCGGTTCTTTGGCAAGGACCATCAAGAATTAAGGCGGTTTGATCCAATCAAACTCGTTCGTGTTGACGAGGAGTGGATTATTCAAGTGCTAGGGTGTTCGTTTCACCACCAGGCGCCAGTCGCCAACGGGGACCGACTACATCGAATTTGATCCGCGTTAAAATACCTCCGGCACAAATACAACTGCGAGCAATCGGATCTGGCACGCCGAGCGTAGCCTTGTGGTCTATCTAAATTTAGCCATGCTCCGCACTATGAGATTTCTTCTTCTTCCATGCCTCCTCCTTCTTGTGTCGGTCCTGGCTAAGGGGTTTTACCTTCCGTGCCGATTCCGTCGCCGAGGCTTTCGTCTAGACCGGCTGCGGCCTCTTCGGTCGCGCCGTGACCTACGCGGCGGTAACGCTCAGCCCGCAGCTACCAATTTTTCGGCAGCTATCGCCAGAGCCTTCGCGCGAGCTGCGACGAAATCAGCGAATGGTCTTGAGCCGTCGCGGTATTCTTTGGGGACTAAAGCACGGTCGCAAATATTGTCCGGAGTTCTCCCGGAATTCTTGTAAAATACTTCGCGGGATCTGCGTCGCTGATCGCTACGTTATCGTCGGCCGTGAGCATGCAGATGTTCGCGACGACGTTGGCTTTGTGGAACAAGATACCTGCCTGGCCAAGGAACGATTTTGGATAAATGTGATGAAACTGACGCGCATTGTATGCGGATAGGGCGCTACTAAGGTCGACTGATGTTCCAGTCGAGGAAGGTCTTAGGGATGGAACTGTGGAGAAGGCAGATTGTAGCTTTGGCAACGGTCGAGTTTATGCGAAGTCTTCGTAAAAAGCTCGGGAGAAACGGTGGCTCACGACCGGCATGATGCCGGCTGCAGTCGACCCCTGAGGCAATATGTCTGTCGTGCCGGGACAGCTGGAGAACAAGGTCGTCATCGTCGCCGGACTCGGCGGCATCGGAAACGGCTTGGCGCGGCGGTATGCCGACGAGGGCGCCCGGCTCGTGGTCGGCGACCTCGACCCTGAGACGGTGTCGCGCGTCGTCGCCGAGGTCGACCCGTCGGGCCAGCGGGTACTCGGGGTGGCGCTCGACGGCGCCGAGGAGGAGTCGGTCATCTCGATCGTCAAGCTTGCGGTGGACACCTTCGGCCGGCTCGACGGCATGCACGTGAACTTCACCAACGCCGCCGACGCCTATCTGCCCGGCGGTGTCGTCGAGTTGCCGCTGGAGGCGTTCGACGAGGTGATGCGCGTCAACACACGCGGTTTCGTGATCTGCGCCAAGCACGCGATTCCTCCGATGATCGAAAGCGGAGGCGGGTCAATCGTTTTCACCGCATCGATCGACGCCTACAACGGCGCGGGCACCCGGGTGTCCTACGCGATGAGCAAGGCGGCCGAACTGGCGCTCATGCGTCATATCGCCCGCAAGTACGGCCCGAAGGGCATACGCGCCAATGCCATTGCCCCGGGCCTGATCTGGCACTACAAGTTCGACGAACAGTGGATGCCCGACGGCATCGTCGAGCAGACGCGCGCCCGTCAGATGATCAAGTCGCGATTCGGCAATCCGGACGACGTCGCCGCATTGGGTGCGCTGCTGCTCTCCGACGACGGCAGCTTTATCACCGCACAGACGATCAGTGTCGACGGCGGGGTGACGTTCCGACCGTGACTGCTGGAGCTCAGCGGAAGTAATTCTCATCGCCGGCGGGATATCCGCCGCCGGTCGTGGTGACGTGAACGTGGTCGTAATGGCCGTAGCCACCGCCTCGTTGCGCCCCGTTGGGGGTGTAGTACACGCCACGCCAGATCGCGTCCTGCATCCCGAACCGGGAAGCGTTGCGCAGCACGTACGACACGATCTCGTCTCCGAGCGCGATGCCCTCCGCGGTACCGGGGTTGGGAATCATCACGTCGAGCGCCAAGCCGTTCGGATGCCACCTCAGCGAATCGGGCCGAACGCCACCGATGCTTCGAATCTCGGGGAAGGCCGCTGTGATGGCGCGCGACGCCAGGATCGTCTTGACCTGAAGTCCGCGCTCGGGAGCGAGTCCGACGGGCAGCGTCCGATCGACGGTGCGGTACCGCGACGCAGCGATGACGGTGTCGGTGCCGGAGCTCAAGCTGACCTGACCGACGATCTGCGCCGGGAGCGGCGCGGTCGGCGCAGCGGCCACGATCTCGACGTTCCAGGGGGCGACCTCGTCGACCGGAGCGCTCGGGACCGCATGCTTCTGGGGTTGCATATCGGCGCCTACCGCGAAGAACACCGCCGCGGGACCAAGCATCGAAGCCAGGACAACTGGCGACTTGCGCCGCTTTTTGGCTAATGAATGCCGACCCACGCAGAGCACAATAACCGCAATTACGCGATAACACAGCAAGGGTCCGACCTGCAGCGATGTTTTCGCTGGTCACCGGCTTGAGATTAATTTGTTATCTGTCCGTTATCGGCGGTCGACGGCCGGTTCGACGTTTGATGCGTGGACAATCGATTCGTGGCAGAGCCGACCATTCAGTTTCGCCGTCTCGCCGAGCAGGTCGCCGACGAGCTCCGCCGACGCATTCTGCGAGGTGAGCTGGCCGACGGCAGCATCCTGCCCAAGGAGGATGAGCTCCTTCTCGAGTTCCCGGTCAGTAAGCCCTCGTTGCGAGAGGCGATGCGCATTCTCGAGGCGGAAGGGCTTCTTCGCGTCCGTCGCGGAAAGCTCGGAGGGGCCGTGGTGCGCAGGCCCAATGCCGCGAATGTCGCCTACACCGTCGGCCTGGTGCTCGGGTCCCAGGAGGTGGGCCTCTCCGACGTCGGCAACGCCCTACTTCAGGTCGAGCCGGCGTGCGCGGGGCTGTGCGCCCAGCGTGCCGATCGTGGCCGCGCCGTGGTCCCGCAGCTCCGACAGGTGCATGCCGACGCCGTCGAGGCCGTCGAGGACCTACTGCTGGTGACATCTGCAAGCCGGCGGTTCCATGAGTCACTCGTCGCGCTGTGCGGCAACCAGACCATGATCATCCTGGCCGGCGCGCTCGAAATGCTGTGGTCGGCGCACGAGACGAGCTGGTCGAGCCGGGTGGCAGACGGCAGCATCGTGCCCATCGACGAACGCCTGGCAGTGCTGGAAGACCACCGGCAGGTGATCGACGCAATCGACGACGGTGATGCGCGCCGCGCGTACGACTTGGCCGCGGCGCATCTCATCGACGCGCAGCACTACCCGGGCTCATCAGGCGTCGTCGATCCCTCGATGCTGCGCAACTGGGCGAGCCGCCCGCCGGAAACCCACCGTTGACCGCGCGCCTCATTTTCATATGATTTGGTGATGAGCGTCGACGTGGCCGCCGTGACGAGCGCCGAAGCGGCGCAGTATCGGGCCGCAGGCTGGTGGTCGGACGCCACCCTTTCCGACTGCGTGCGGCGCAATGCTGCGTCGGCACCGGACCGGCCCGCCTACATCGACTTCACGCTCGACTCCGCCGACCGTCGGTTCGCCTGGACCGAATTCGACCGAGCCGCCACCAACCTGGCCTGCGATCTGCAGCGCCTCGGTGTCTCACCCGGAGACCGCGTCGGCCTCTGGCATAAGGACAGCGCGACGATCCACATCGCGCTGGTCGCCATCGAGCGGTGCGGCGCTTCTGTCGTCGGCCTGGGATCCCGCGTAGGCGTCCGCGAGGCCGAGCAGATCCTGCGGACGACGCAGCCGAGGGTGCTGGTCGCAGACACCGAACGACACCGGCTCGGGACGGAGGCCGCCGGCCCGTCGCTACGGGTGGTCGCGCTCGGCTCCGAACTCGGCGTGGACACGCACCCGCGAGCGGATGCGGATTCCAGCCTCTCACCGGCCGGCCCGGACGACGTCTTTCTGATCAATTCCACGTCGGGCACCACGGGTATGCCCAAGTGCGTTGTGCACACACAGAACCGGTGGCACTACTTCCACCTCAAGGCCGTCGCCAACGGCGAGCTCACCGCAGACGACGTCTTCCTTCCCGTCATCCCCACGCCCTATGGATTCGGGATATGGACGTCGCACACCACACCGATCCATCTGGGCGCGACGACCGTCCGCATCGAGCGCTTCGATCCCGCGGCGACGTGCGCGGCGATCGAACGCCACCGTGTGACGGTCTTATGTTGCGTCAGTACACAATTGGCGATGATCCTTGCCGACCCGGCATCGCGGGACCACGATCTGAGCAGCCTGCGTGTCGTGTTCACCGGCGGTGAACCATTGCCGTATACGCAGGCGGCACGGTTCGAGGAACTGACCGGCGTGACGATCCTGCAGTTCTACGGCTCCAACGAAACGGGCATGCTCAGCGCCACCACACTTTCGGATTCGTTGGACCGCCGGTTGCGCACCGCCGGTCGAATCGTGCCGGAGATGCAAGTGCGGTTGTTCGACGGGGATCGCGACGTCACCGAATTCGGGCGCGGGCAGCCGGCATGCAGAGGACCCGCACTGTCCCTGGGTTATCTCGGCGGTACCGACCACGACCAGTTGTTCACCAAGGACGGCTGGATGCGGATGGGTGACATCTGCGAACTCGATGCCGACGGCTATCTCACGCTCACCGGCCGGACGTCGGACTTCATCCTTCGCGGCGGCAAGAACATCAGCGCGGTCCAGGTCGAGGAAGCCGTTGCGACGCATCCCGCCGTCGCCGTGGCAGCCGCGGTCGCGATGCCCGACCCGGTCTTCGGCGAACGAGTCTGCGTCTACGCAGAACTCAAGCAGGCCGGCGCACTTGACCTGCCGACCCTCGTCGCACACCTGCTGGCTGCCGGTGTCTCCAAGGAGTTGCTGCCGGAGAGGCTCGAAATACTCGATGAGCTACCACGCTCGTCCGGCGGCAAGGTCGCCAAAGGTCAACTTCGCGAACGGATTCGGGAGGACTCATGACGACAGAGGAAGTTCGGCGAGGTGGCCTTGACGTGTGGTCGCCGTCGAAGACACCGCCCATCGGAGCCGACCTGCGCGACGAACAACTGATGGCCATCGCCTTCCGACACCTCGCCGATATCGGCTTCGCGGAGAACATGGCCGGGCACATCACCTGGCAGCCGGACGGACAGGCCGACATGTTCGTCAATCCGTGGGGCCTGTGGTGGCAGGAGTTGACGGCGTCCGACATATGCGTGGTCGACGAGGACGCTCGCGTGGTCCGCGGCCGCTGGGACGTCACACCCGCCATCCACCTACACACCGAACTGCACCGGATCCGGCCCGACGCCCGCGTCGTGATCCACAACCATCCCTACTACGTCACTCTTATCGCGGCGCTGGGCATCCTGCCCGAACTCGTGCATCAGACCGGGTCGCTGTTCCTCGACGATATGTACCTCGTCGAGAACTACGACGGTGAGATCGATGCCCCATGGCGGGCAAGCGAATTGGCACAGCAGATTGGATCTGCCAACCTCATCGTCCTCGCGAACCACGGCGTCATCGCCGCTGGACGCAATCTCGCCGAGGCGGTCTACCGGGCGGTGTCCATCGAACGCGTCTGCCGGCTGGCGTACGACGTGATGCTCACCGGGCGGACACCGTCGAAGATGAACCGCGGTGACATGGTCGGCATGCAGCAGTCCCTGATCGAACGCGCCGCCGACGTCTACTGGGCAGGCGCCGCCCGCATGACCATCAAGGCCGACCCCGACGTTCTGAACTGACAGCCCAACCGATAACCAAGAATCGAGGATTGCCAATGACTTCCATCGATGACATGGCGGCGAATCTCAACTTCACCACTGCCAAGACGGGTGCCGACCGCACGGTGACGTTCCTGCCCGAGCCCGAGCGGGCCGAGCGCAGATACACCGTGATCTCCGTCGATGATCACATCGTCGAACCTCCGGATACCTTCGACGGACGCGTACCGCGCAAGTTCGCCGACCGTGCCCCACGGGTGGTCGACACCGAGGATGGCGGTCAGACGTGGATGTACGACGGCCACTCGCTGCCGAATGTGGGCTTCAACGCGGTGGTGGGACGGCCGGTGTCCGAGTATGGTTTCGAGCCCGCCCGGTTCGACGAAATGCGCCGCGGCGCATGGGATATCCATGCCCGCGTCAAGGACATGGATCTCAACGGCGTATACGCGTCGCTCAACTTTCCGTCCTTTCTGCCCGGTTTCGCGGGCCAGCGACTCCAGCAGGTCACCGATGACCGCGACCTTGCGATGGCCTCCGTGCGGGCCTGGAACGACTGGCACATCGAGGCGTGGGCCGGTGCCTACCCCGATCGGATCATTCCGTGTCAGTTGCCGTGGCTCCTCGATCCCGAGGTCGGCGCGAAGATGATCTACGAGAACGCCGAGCGCGGATATCACGCGGTGTCGTTCAGCGAGAACCCCGCGATGCTCGGGCTGCCGACGATCCACTCCGGCTACTGGGAGCCGCTGATGGCGGCCTGCGCGGACACCGGAACGGTGGTGAATCTGCACATCGGTTCGTCCGGCACGTCGCCGTCAACCACCGCGGACGCACCGCCCGACGTGCAGGGCGTGCTGTTCTTCGCCTACGCGATCTCCGCGGCCGTCGACTGGCTGTACTCCGGGCTGTGCACCCGGCACCCCGATCTCAAGATCTGTCTCTCCGAAGGCGGTATCGGCTGGGTGGCCGGCCTCCTCGACAGACTCGACCACATGCTGAGCTACCACGAGATGTACGGGACGTGGAAGGCGCTCGGCGAGACCCTGACCCCGGCGGAGGTGTTCAAGCGGAACTTCTGGTTCTGCGCCGTGGAGGACCAGTCGTCGTTCATCCAGCACGAGCGCATCGGCGAGGACAACATTTTGCTCGAAGCCGACTACCCCCACTGCGACTCGACTTGGCCGCACACTCAAGAGAAGATTTACGAGCAGATCAATGGCCTCCCCGAGCCGATCATCAGAAAAGTGACGTGGGAAAACGCGGCGCGGCTCTATCAACATCCGGTTCCCGTGGCCGTTCAAAACGATCCCAACGCGTTTTGAACTAGCACCAGCCGCCAACGCCCGGCAAAGCCGCAACCAGGCATGCGGTGGGTGGTCCGACCACCTCGTTCAGGCGCAGCGGTACCCTCGAAACCGAATGGCAGTAAGATCGGGGGCATCGTTATGGACCTCGTGCTCGGTATTTCGATGACGTCCGCAGCTGTGCGCTGGGTGCTCGTCGAGGGCACGACGGGTGAGGGCGCGACCATCAGTCGCGGCTCATTCGACCTGTGCGAAGCGGTCGACGCAGACGATCTACTGGATGTGCTGCTCATCGATGAGCCCGACAACCGCATGCATGCCATCGGCCTGACCTGGACAAATGAGGCAACCGACGCGGCATCCGGAGTGCTGGAAGCCGTGCGGGCCAGGGGCTACGACAACGTCATTGCGGTCTCGGAACTCGAGGCGGGCGACGTCTTGGCGTCGGGCATCGCAGGTATCGCGGATTACGAGGATGTCGCCGTGTGCATCGTCGAACCCGACGCCGCGGTCGTTGCCATCGTCAACTCCGAGGGAGTGACCGTCGACCGCTTCGGCCGTCCCTCCGACGGCTCGGATGTGGTGGAGCTGCCGAGTTCGGTGATGGCGATGCTGGAGCTCGACGACTGGCGGCCCGATTCGATCTTCGTGGTCGGCTCGGCCGAGGACCTAGACCTGATCAAGACGACGCTCGAAGCGGTGACCGACGCACCCGTCTTCTCGGCCGCCGAAGCCGATCTGGCACTCGCCCGCGGTGCCGCGCTCGCGTCCGCCCGCGCCGTGAACGGCCTGGAGACGACGGAAACACACAAGCCGTCGCGGGTCCGCGCGTTGACCGCGCTTCTCGTCGCGGCCGCGGTCACGCTGGTCGTGTCGCTCTCGGTTGCGCTCGGACTGAGCCTGTCGCCTTCGGTGCCCGAGCAGCCGCACGCCGCGAACCCCGAGCCCGCGGCCGAGGTGCCGCCACCACCGGGCACGCAATCCGGGACCAAGGTCGCGAACCTCACCGAGTCGCTGAAGGCGGCCCGCCCCGTGGTGGCGCAGACCATCGTGGTCGCCGCTCCGCCCGCGCCAGAATTCGTGCCACCGGCCGCCCCCGCCAACGCGCCGCCCGCCTACAGCCCGCCCCCGTACCGACGTATGCGCCACCGCCGGCGTATGTGCCGCCGTGGCGCCGCAGCCGCGGCTGCGCGATCGGATCCTCGAGCGTATTCCGATAATCAACCGGTTCCACGAACCGGAGTACCAGTACCCCAACTAGCCTTCTCCCTACGGGACTGGCGGCGGTTGGAACGGGTTGTTCGGCACCTGAATCGGTATCGGCACCGGCACGAACGGCACCGTGATGTGGGTCGTCGTCATCGTCGGCGTCGTGGTTGTCGTCGTCGTGGTCGTGGTCGGCGACGTCGTGGTGGTCGTGTCGTCGTTGTTGTCGTCGTCGTGGTTGTGGTCGTGGTGGTGGTCGTCGGCGGGGTCGTTGTCGTCGTCGGCGGTGTAGTGGTCACGTATGTCGTGACCGGCTCTTGCGTGGGGGGCGGCGGCGCCTCGCTGGTGACGGTCACCGTTTCCGGCGGGGGCGGCGCGACGGACGCCGGCTGTTCGGCGCTGGCCGGCGGCGGCGGTTCGGCGTTCGTCGGTTTCGGCGGGCTGGCGGTGCTGGGCGGATCCGTCTTGCTGGTGCTGTCGCTCACGCCGGTCAAGGCGATCGCCACGCCTCCGACGGCGATCAACGCGACCGCCGCGGCCAGCCCGATCACCAGCTGCGGCAACCGCTGCCACGTGCGAGGTTGCTCGATGGCGCCGGTCGTGGGCACGTACTGCACCGGCTGACGCATCGAAATGGCTTCTGCGGCATAAGGAGTTTTCGTAAGGGTTTTCACCGGTGTACGGGACGGGCTCGTCGGCGCCGTCGTCGTCCTGCGACCACGCCAGCGCGTTGGACGTCTCCGTTGCCGGTGCCTCGACACCCGGCGCAACGGGCGCTAGACCGGTCGCGGCGTCGGCCGCCACCGGCGCCATCCCGGTCGCGGCCTCGGCCGCCGAACCGTATGCCGCGAACAGCGCCGCGCCCACCGCCGCGTCCAAAGCGGGCTGCGGTGTCGTCACCACCGGGGTGCTCGTGTGCTCCGAAAGACGTTGTGCGATCAGCGGAATGCTCGCGCCGCCACCCACCGTGACCACGGCGGCGACGTTGGGCCAGCCAATACCGTTGCGCTCCAACGTATTTTCCAAGGCATCAAGGAGGCCGCCGAGCGGCGCCGCGATCAGCGACTCCAACTCGGTTCGCGTCAACCGAATCGCCGACCGGTAACCGGGCAGTTCGGCGAGGACTTCGGTCGTCGATTCCGCCGACAGCCGTTCCTTGGCGCTACGGCATTCCTCTCGCAGCCGGCTCAGCGAGCCCACCGCGGCGGTGGCCGCCGGATCGATGCCGCCAGTCTGCCGCGATGCCGTTGACGATGTGGCTGAGCAACGCCTGGTCGATCTGATCGCCTGCAAAGTCGGTATATCGGGTGGTCTCGTCGATCGGCTCGAATGACGCGCCGGCGTCCGCAAGCGTGATGCTCGTGCCGCTACCGCCGAAATCGAGCAAGGCCACCACGCCCTGGGACGGCAATCCGGGATTGGTCTGCAACGCCGTCAGTGAGGCGACCGCATCGGACACCAGCCGCGCGGGCATGCCGTTGGGAGCCAGGTCGGATCGGCACGCAATGCGGTGCGCAGGCTGCGCAGCGTGGCCATCCCCCAGTAGGCGGGCACCGCGATCGCAATCTCGGTCGGGGACTGCCCGCCGGTCGCGTCGACCATGTGCCCCAGTGCCTCGACCAACAGCCGGTCGGCCTGATGCGTCGCACCATCCGGGGCGACCAACGGCACGGGGTCCCCGACGCGTTCGACGAATCCGTCCAGAACGGAGCCGTCGGCGAGGCTCACCACCGAACGGCGTATCACGGGTTGATTGCCGACACGCGCCGCGACCAAGTTCGTCGTCCCGATCGACAACCCCAACGGGTCGCTCATAACGGACCACACCATAGCGGCCCGACCTGCTGATATCCGTTAGACACTCCGTACCAACGACGTTCCACCAGTCACGGTTTTGGTCCGCGAGCGGGCCAATCCGCATGACTTGAGCCACGCCCCGCATGTGCTGCAATGTCGGCCATGGGTGACATCGACGACATCAAGCAAGTCAAGTACCGCTACCTTCGCGCGCTCGATACCAAGCATTGGGACGAGTTCGCCGACACGCTGACCGAGGACGTGGTCGGCCGGTACGGCGAATCGATCGGCGAGGAGCACCACTTCACCAATCGCGATGAACTCGTCACCTTCATGCGCAACTCACTCGGGCCGGAGATCATCACCGAACACCGCGTCAACCATCCGGAGATCACCGTGGACGGCGATGAGGCGACGGCGACGTGGTACCTGCAGGACCGCGTGATCGCGCCGGACTTCAACTTCATGTTGATCGGCGCGGGCTTCTACCACGACCGGTACCGGCGAACCAGCGACGGCTGGCGGATCAGCGAGACCGGCTACGACCGCACCTACGACGCCTCGATGTCGACCGAGAATCTCAACTTCAAGGTGAAAGCCGGTCGGGCAATCAATCTTTGACGTCTCACTTCGAGATCGCGATGAGCGCGCCCGGCTGAAGCCAGCGCATGATCTCGACCAGCTTGGCGTCGTCGATGGCCACGCACCCCGCTGTCGGTCCGCCATCGGTGGCGTGGAGGAAGAAGGCGCCGCCGTTGCCGGGGACCCGTTGCTTGTTGACGCCCATCACGACCGCGTGCACGTACTGCGGGATCTCGAGATTCTCGGTTCCGCTGGAGGGATCGGTGTTGAACGGGCACTGCGCCTTCTCGCACACCTGCATGGTGTTGTAGGTCGGGCTCTTCATATCGCCGTCCCACCAGTGGTTGGGACCCACCTGCACGTACTGCAGGCCACCGCCGGGGTTGGGCGCAGTCCCGAACGCGAAGTCGAGCGTGAACACGCCCATCGGCGTCTTCATCTGGCCGTCATGGGTCTGCGGTGCCATACCCGCCGCGCCGATGAACGCCGGGATACCGACGGCGACGGGCTGCCAGCCGGCGGCGGTGCGTTGGTAGACATCCATCTTGGCGTCCGAACCGCCAACGCCCACAACGGAAATAACCTGGGTCGCGTTACCGACGGACTGGGCGAACCACGGCGTGGTCTGCGCCTGGCTCGACAGATGCGGTGGCGAGCGACATCACGGCCACACACAGCAGGATCAGTAGCCGGCGCACCCGTACATGCTAGGGGGTGACGCGCCTCGCCTTCGAGGAGGCCACGCAGCCATGACGTCCATTTCGGCTGTTCGGCTGCGGCGACGTCGGCGGCGTCGGGTCCGTACAGGTAGATGCTGGCCATCGCGCGGCCTTCGTCACCGACCGTGCACGCGCCGACGACGGCGATTCCCTGCGCGGGTTGGTCGATGCGCAACATCACCTCGCGGGAGATCGCGTCCTGGTGGATGCGCTCGACGCGGCCCGCCAGTCGGGGCGTGCCGTCGGGCGTTTCGCAACGGTCACCGACGTTGGCGGCTGCGATGTTCAGCGCGTCGGTCATCGTCGACCACGCCTGCTTTTCGCCTTTGGGTGACACCGCAGAGGCCCGCACGGTCGCCGCCTGCGCTCCGGCGAAGTCCGCGAGGTAGACCTTGAGGATCTCGAAGAAGCCCGGCCATCCGGTTTCGAAGCTCTCGAGTTCGCCGTCCCAGTCGTCCTTGTCGGTCACCATGGTGTGCACCATCCGGACGACGCAGCGATCGCCGGAGCGGGCGGTGACTGTCACCTCGGTCGCCACCGGCGGGGCGTCGCCGTTCCATCCGTATTCCTCGTATTCGACGCGCACCGGCGGATCCCACGCCGGTGACCTTGCCCGACGAGATGTCCTCGCCGCAGTTCTCGTCGCCGAAGTCGAAGCTGATGGCACCGCCGACGCGCTCCTCGATCTGCGTCGTCGTGAACCATGCACTCATACCGGCTCCGGTCGCGATGGCTTGCCACACCTGTTCGGGCGTGCCGGGCACGAGAAACTCCATCTCGACCCATCGGCGGCCGGAATCGTCTTTCTTGAAAGGCATTACGCATCCTCCTTCGGCTTCGGATAGGCCGCGACCACCAAGCGGTAACTGCGGCTGTCGGAATCTGATTCGTCGTGGTAGCGCGCCGCCAGCGACGTGACGGCGTCGGACAGCTCGTTGGTGAAGGCGGCCCGGTCCGCCGGTGATCGGAACTGGATCGTCGTGTCGATCGACAGTGTCGCCAGTCGCTTGTTCTTCGTGCGCGCCATGCGCCAGAGCTCGCCGACCTCGCGCACGGCACGCGCCGACAGCGCGATGAGGTAGCTCGCCGACAGCCGATCACCGGAGCGACCCGGATCGGCCGCGACCGGCCCGAGCGCGCCGGGCGACACCACGTAGGAAGCCGCCGTCGCGACGAGGAGACGCTCGGTGAGCCCGCCCCACTGGCGTTCGCCGGCTCCGGTGACGAGGTGATGATCTTCCAGGGCGCGCAGGTGGTAGTTGACCTTCTGCCGGGCCATCCCCATGCGCGACGCCAGGGCGGCCGCCGATGCCGGTTCGGTCAGTTCGGCGAGCAATCGGGTCCTGATCGGATCGAGCGCGCTGACCGCCGCGGCGGGATCGGCGATCACCTCGACGTCGAGCATGACGCCATCGTTCCCCTTGACAAAATAATTTGTCAAGCTCGTGGATAGATTAGCGCCATGAACCTCCTGCCCATCCGTCGTCATCGAGGCATCCGGCAAATCGGAGAGGGCCTCGGGACGCTGGACCGCGAGGTGTTCGAAGCCATCGCCGAGTCACCCAGTCCCCTGCTCGACTCGGCTGATGCCCCAGCTGACCCGCGCCGCGGACCATTCGAAGCTGTGGTTCGCCATCGCCGCGGCCCTCGCGGCGACGCGGCACCGCGCCTCGCGGCGCGGCGCGGCGCGCGGCGTCATGACTCTCGGTGTCACCAGTCTGCTCACCAACCAGGTCGCCAAGCGGGTCTGGAAGCGCCCCCGGCCCGAATCGCCTGTTGGTCCCGCTGGCCAGACAGAGCAGGCGGGTCCCGACATCGAACTCGCTTCCGTCGGGCCACTCCGCGAGCGCGGCCGCCTTCGCCGTCGGGGTCGGCCTCGAGAACCCGCCGCTCGGGCTCGGACTCGCACTACTGGCAGGACTGGTGGGCCTGTCCAGAGTCGCGACCGGCGCGCACTATCCGGGTGATGTATTCGCCGGCTTCGGCATCGGCGCCGCCATCGCAGTCGTCGGCGCGCGGATAGTGCCGCCGACCGTGCCTACGAAAATTCCGACCGCGGATCCGCTCCGATTGGAAACCCCCGCCCGCCCGGAGGGTGAGGGCGTCGTGCTGGTGATCAATCCCGCGTCGGGCAGCGGAACGGGCGCACGTGTGGTGGAGGAGGTGCGAGAAGCGTTGCCGGCAGCCGAGATCGTCGAGTTGGAGGAGGGTGACGACCTCGAGACCGTGCTGCGCGCAGCGGCCGACCGGGCCGAGGTGCTCGCTGTCGGAGGCGGCGACGGCACGGTGTCGTGTGGCGCAGCGCGTCGCGATCGAGTCGCGGGCTACCGCTGGCGGTCTTCCCGGGCGGGACGTTCAATCACTTCGCAAAGGACATCGACTGCGACAGCGTGGCCAAGACGGCGGAGGCGATCCGGCGGGGCAGCGCCGCCTACGTCGACGTGGTCTGCCTCAACGAGGGCCACATGGTGGTCAACACCGCGAGCATCGGCGCCTACCCGCAGTTCGTCCAGACCCGGGAGAAGCTCGAGCACAAGATCGGCAAGCCGCTCGCGGGTATCTACGCGATGTTCCACACGCTGCGCCGGGATGAGCCCGTGCGAATCCGCTACGACAACAAGTGCTTGCAGACTTCGCTGTTCTTCCTTGGCAATTCGACATACCTGCCATCCGGCTTCGCCCCGTCGCGCCGAACCCGGATGGACGACGGTCTGATGGACGTCCGCATTCTCGAGACCGGTCGCAGGTTCAGCAGGCTGCGCATTCTCGTATCACTGGCGCTGGGCCGATTGGTGCGCAGCCCGCTCTATCACGAGATGCGGGTGCCCGAATTCGAGTTCAACGCCGTGGACGGTTCAACGATTCTGGCTCACGACGGCGAGGTCAGCACCGAATGCACGGACGCCAGCTTCAAGCGTTCGATATCGGGTTCTTCCGGTATTTCGTCCGCTGCCGTGACCGACCGCCGCGGCGGCAGGAGCAATACGCAGACGACGAAATAGGCGTAGCCCAAAGCCCATCCGGCGATGACGTCGGATGGGTGGTGCACGTTGAGTACGACGCGACCGACCCCGATCATGACGACGATCAACGCGCCCAGCGCGATGAGCCACCCTCGCAGCGGCGGGTTCACGTAAGGGCCAGACGACCGTCAAGAGCACGAGCACGCCGACCATCACACCGAGCGCGTGACCGGACGGAAACGACGTCGACTAGCGCGAACACCAATGCGGTTGCGGGCCGCGGACGATCGGCCACGTGACTTCGCGAGCTCGATGAGCGGTCCCGACAGCCCCGCGGTGATCAGTACGAACCCCGCGAGTCGCCAGTTTCGGCGCCACAACGCCACGACGACCACGACCAGGCCGGCCAACCGAAATGCGCTCGGCCCCAGCACAGTGCAGAACACGTCCCATGCCAGTCACCCAGCCGGGGTGCGTCGACGCCGTAGCGGTACGCGAGGTCCAACGCCGCACGAGTCCATGGCGGCCAACCACGTCCACTGCCGACACATAGCCGATCCACATCAGCGCGTACACCCCGACGGCCACCACAGCGGTCCCCAGGAGCCAGCGCGTCCTGGTGGTCATATAGATAGCTCTACCAGCTGTAACCCGAGACCGTTAGGGTGGCTGCCCATGGCCGGACTTTTCCGCAAGCTGTTCCGCATCGGCAAGCTGCCTGACGACATGCGTCCGCAGGTCGAGTCGGAGGGCGTCATTCATCTCGCCGAGTACCTCGCGGTGATCGTGCGATTCACCGGCCAGATCCCGGGACGCAAGTCCGTCGGGCTCGTTCGCGGCTACGCCGGCGCCCTCGCCCTGACCAACCAGCGGGTGCTCGGCACGGTGTCGGTGATTCCGGGCAAGGGCGGACGGGCGATCGATCAGCCGTGGAACGCTCCGCAGACGGGCACCGTCCAGGGCACGTTGTCGGAGTCGGGCCTGCTGCTGGAGATCGCGGATCTGTCGCAGGTCGATCCGGAGTTCTCTGGGCATCTCTCGCTGACGTACAAGGCTGAGCTGCCACCTGATGTCTTGGCCCGTGTCCCGTCGCGCACGCTGGCTTTCGATGTCCCGCCGAAGTTCGTCTACAGCGTCCTCGGGATTCCCCGCGGCTGAGTTACGGTGCCTGTATGGCGGTGTTTCTGCGCAAGCTGTTGCGCATCGGCGGACTGCCCGCTGAACTGCGGGCCGAAGTAGAAGCCGAAGGTGTCATCTATTTCGCCGAGTACGTACCGGTGACTCGAAGATTCAGCGGCAAGATCCCCGGCAAGCGTGCGCACGGCAACGTGGCCAGTTATGTCGGCTCGTTGGTGCTCACCAATCAGCGGGTACTCGGCCACGCTGTCGACGGTGCCAAAGTTGGCGGGACGCACCATCGATCAGCCGTGGGGCGCACCACAATCGGGCACGGTGACCGCCGACATCTCTGAGGCAGGCCTGCACCTCGAGGTCAACATCAGCGCGGTGGACCCGCGGTGCGAAGGTCAGCTCTCACTTCAGTACAAGACGCCCATTCCACCCGATGTGCTGACGCGACTGCCGCGCCGGTCGTTGGCCTTCGACGTCCCGCCGGAATACGTCTTCCGTGCGGTGGGAGTGCCGTACCACCCTTAGAGCGGTGGGGGCGTTTCGTTCGGCGGCTTGGGTTTCGATGAGGATTTGGTTGTGTCGGCGTTCGTCGTTGATGGCTCGGGTGCGGTTCTGGGCTCGGGTTGCTCTGCGTCGGGGCATCGCCAGTGCGCGGTCGGTCGGAGGTGCTGGTGGCGCGTCCACGTGGGTGATGGGGGCGGTGGGTCTGCACAGGGTGGGGAATAGTATTCGGCTGCCGGGGTGGGTGGTGTAGGTCTGCCCGTGCGGGGAGGTCCACACCACGGTGCCGTCGGGCCACTGTTGGTCGTGCCAGCCGCCGAAGGTTTTGAGTAAGTGGTGTTTTCGGCATAGGCATTTCAGGTTGGAGGCCTGGGTGGGCCCGGTGGGGTAGGCGATGGTGTGGTCGATATCGCAGTGGTGGGCGGGTTCATCGCAGCCCGGGAAGCGGCACGTCATGTCCCGGCACCGGATGAACGTCGCCAGCACTGTCGAGGGGATGTAACGCGGCTGCGGCGGGTCGTCGCCGGGGTGCACGATCGGCACGATCTTGGCGGTGCCCGCGATCTTGGCGGCCAACAGCGGGGCGGGCAGCAGCGCCGCCGCCGATCAGTGCGGCCGGTGGAGTGTCGGCGGGGCCGGCCGGTGGGTGGCTGCGGGTCGTCGGCGCCTCGGTGAGAGGCATGTCCGCAGTCGGCTCACGGTCGGTCGCGGGTTCTTGCGCCGTCCAGCTGGGCGGGGGTGTCATCGGTCAGGGAGTCTTCGTGGGTGATGACGTGGACGACCACCGCGCTGGGTTGGCGTACCGGCGGCCGCGCATCGGGATCCTCGCATTCGCACGCCAGGCGGTCGGCGCCGTGCCCGAAGGCGCCCAGCGCATCGGCGCGACGCTGATCCAGGGTGCGCGGATCGTCGTCGCACACCGCACGCGGCCATCGCGTCCAGGCGTTGGTCCAGGGCCTCGGCGTCGTGTGGCCAACAGCCGGGCCTCGATATCGGCGGTGCCCGAGCCGTCCTCGGGTTTGCGGACATCGGCGTGGCGGCCGCGCGCGCGGTCCTCGGTGCGTCGTACCGCGGCGGGGTCATAGCGGTCGACCCAGTAGTCGATCTCGTGTCTGGGTCTTGTCCACCGACAACGACCCCCACCGCGCTGATGTGGGCGGCGATCTCGGTGTCCACCTTGGCCAGGGCGTCGGGGTCTTTGATCAGCCGGGTGCGGGACACCACCGCGGCCACCATGCGGTAGGAGATCGCGCCGGCGGCGAACACCTCGGCCACCCGCGGTAGGCGCTTGCGTAGGCCGTCGGCGATCAACAGTTGATGCGAGGCCACCCCGAGCGAGACGTTCTGCGCGGCAGCCACCGATGCGGCCACGGCGTCCCAGTTGTCCAGACACCACTGGTCGCGCTCAACAGAGCCGTCGGCGGCCAGCATGTCGTTCGAGTTCATCGGCCATCGCGAACAGCCGCCGCGCGCAGGCGGCGTTCTCCACCCGCGCCCACGCCCCCACCGCAGCCGAAGCCCGGCTGCCGAGGGCCGCATCCACGAGTTGATCGAACATGCATTCGACGCTACCTACGATGCCGACACAAACCAGCAGCTCAAACCCGACCTGTGGATAAAAACCCAATTGGGGATAAGTTGCTTCGGGTGAGTCAAAAGGTTGCGGGACCGGCGCGGCACCCTGTTGCGTGGACCGTCGTGACGAGGAAGGACACTGCGTGACCGAGCCGCGGCGAGACAACCTGCTCATCGTGCATTGGCACGACCTCGGCCGCTATCTCGGCGTATACGGGCACGACGACGTCTCCAGCCCCCGGCTCGACCAACTCGCCGCCGAGGGCATCCTCCTCACCCACGCACATGCGACCGCACCACTGTGCTCCCCGTCGCGCGGCTCGCTCTTCACCGGCCGATACCCGCAGAGCAACGGCTTGGTCGGCCTCGCCCACCACGGCTGGGAATACCGCACCGGTATCCGCACACTCCCCGATCTGCTATCCGAATCTGGTTGGTACACCGCACTATTCGGAATGCAACACGAGACGTCGTATCCTCCGCGGCTCGGCTTCGACGAGTTCGACGTATCGAACTCCTACTGCGAGTATGTCGTCGAACAGGCCGCCCAGTGGCTCACCGAACCGCCTGCCCAACCGTTCCTTCTGACCGCCGGGTTCTTCGAGACGCACCGGCCGTATCCGCGTGAACGCTACGAACCCAGCCGACGCCGCCGGCGTGGCTGTGCCCGATTACCTGCCCGACACACCTGACGTCCGGCAGGACCTCGCCGAGTTCTACGGCTCCATCTCCGTCGCCGACGCCGCGGTCGGCCGCCTGCTGGACACCCTCGCCGAGACCGGTCTCGACCGCACCACATGGGTGGTGTTCATGACCGACCACGGGCCTGCGCTCCCCCGCGCCAAATCCACGCTCTACGACGCGGGCACCGGAATCGCGATGATCGTGCGGCCCCCACGCGATGCGGCGATCGGCCCACGGGTCTACGACGAATTGTTCAGCGGCGTCGACCTGGTACCCACGCTGCTCGGCCTGCTCGGCGTCGATTCCCCCGCCGATATCGAAGGCATCTCACACGCGGACAACCTGTCGTCACGGGCAGACGTCGCCGACGCGCACCGAGGTCTACACGACCAAGACGTACCACGATTCGTTCGATCCGATCCGCGCCGTCCGCACCAAGGAATACAGCTACATCGAGAACTACGCGGCCCGGCCGCTGCTCGATCTGCCGTGGGACATCGCCGAAAGCGCACCCGGCCAGACGGTGGCGCCACTGGTACAGGCGCCACGTCCCGCGCGCGAACTCTACGACCTGCACGAGGATCCGACCGAGTCGCACAACCTGCTCGGCCCCGACGCATCCGACAAGGCCGAAGCCATCGCCAATGACCTCGCGCTGCTGCTCAACGACTGGCGGCAGAAGACCAACGACGTCATACCGTCGGAGTTCGCGGGCACCCGAATTGCGGAGCGCTACACCGAGACTTACTTGCGTATTCACGGACCATCGGTCACCAGCCGTTCGGCCATCGCCTCTGAACGCGGCATCGAGGACGAGCAGATTTCCGGGCAATAGTTTTCGTCACTGTGATTGTTAAACCCTTGTTGTGCCAGCGCAATTTGAATGCAGCTAGGCTCACGCGCATGTCAGCCCATCCGACCGCTTACCTCGTGCTTGCGTCGCAACGCAGCGGCAGCACGCTGCTGGTCGAATCTCTGCGGGCGACCGGCGTGGCAGGTGAGCCGCAGGAGTTCTTTCAGTACCTTCCGACCACCAGCCAGTCGCCGCAGCCGCGACAATGGTTCGAAGGCGTGCGAGGACGAGTCGATCCTCCGTCTGCTCGACCCACTAGACGAGGGAAAACCCGACCTCGCGCCGCCAGAGATCTGGCGCGATTACATCCAGACGGTCGGCCGCACCCCCAACGGCATCTGGGGCGGCAAGCTGATGTGGAATCAGACTCCGTTGCTGCTGCAGCGCGCGACGGGGCTGCCGGAACGTTCCGGCGATGGCCTGCTCGCAGCCATCCGCGACGTGGTCGGCAGCGACCCCGTTCTGGTCTACGTGCACCGTCCCGACGTTGTGTCCCAAGCGGTTTCGTTCTGGCGCGCGGTGCAGACGCGCGTCTGGCGCGGGCGGCCCGATCCGGTGCGGGACTCCCGTGCCGAGTACCACGCCGGGGCCATCGCTCACGTCATCACGATGCTGCGCGCGCAGGAGGAGGGCTGGCGCTCCTGGTTCGACGAGGAGAACGTCAAGCCGATCGAGATCTCCTATCCGGTGTTGTGGCGCAACCTCACTCAGATCGTCGGCGACGTCCTCGAGGCGCTCGGACAGGACCGCCGCCTGGCGCCCGCACCGGTGCTGGAGCGTCAGGCCGATCAACGCTCCGACGAATGGGTGGACCGCTACCGCGCAGATGCAGAGCGGGACGGTTTGCCGACCTGACGTTCACTTCACCTGGGCGACAACGAATATCCTGCGGAACGGGAAGAACGTCGTGCCGTCCGGGCGCATCGGGTATGCCTCGTCGAGCATCGGGATCAGTTCCTCGCGGAACTGCTGCCATTGTGTCTCGGTCGAGCCGGCTCTTCACCGGCGTCAGTGCCGTTCCGGTGATCCACTGCAGCACCGGATCCTCACCGGTGAGTTCGTGGACGTACGTCGTCTCCCACGCGTCGACCCGGCACCCGGCATCGGTGAGCAGCGTCGGCGTATCCCGTCGGGCCGTCGACCTGACCTTCGCGGAACGGGAAGTCCTGCAACGGCTCTGACCATCGATCATGGCGCGCGAGCCTGCGAACGGCCTCATGCGACGGCGCATCGAAGTTTCCGGGCACCTGCATCGCGATCCACGACCCGGAGGACAGCTGACCGGCCCATCGGACCAGCAGCTCGGCGTGTCCGGGCACCCACTGAAGGACGGCATTGGTCAGCACGACATCGGTGTCGGGCTGCGGCGCCCACGTCCGCACATCACCGACATGGGCATCGACACCCCGCTCGCGCGCCGCCTCGACCATTTCCGGTGAGCTGTCCCATGCCTCGATGGTGGCGTCGGGCCAGCGTTGCGCCAGGCTGGCGGTGAGATTTCCCGGACCACAGCCAAGGTCGACCACGCGCCGCGGCGATTCGGCGGCCACCCGCGACATCAGGTCGAAGAACGGCCTTCCTCGATGATCCGCGTACGTCAGATAAACGTCAGGATTCCACATGAGGCCAGTCTTCCACTCGGGTTACCATGCGGAACGTGACCACTTCGGACACCACCCCGTTGGATCCGCCCATTCCCGTTCCCGACGTTCCCGGCGCCGACGCGTCCGTCCGCGGGCTGCCCCGTCGCGCCGATCTCACTTTGCGCCAGCGGCTGATTGTGGACTCCTCCGCAGTTGCCGACATCGCGTTGCGCACCGCGATCGCCTCGCTGCTCGCGACGACGATGCTTCCGACACTCGTCGGCGGCCTGCGTGGCAGCCGAGCGCGCGCCGAACAAGACCAGCTGAGGTTCTACAGCGAGCTGGCTTCGGCGAAGGATCCCGCGTTGTCCTTCCCGGCACCGACGGCGGTGCCGCGGGTCTCGTCGCGACCGGCCAGCCCGATCGCAGAATGGATCGCCAAAGGCAACGTGCACAACATCCGGTTCGAGAGCAGCTTCGAAGCCGTCAACCCGGCGTTGCGTGAACAAGTGCCGCGGCTTCACGCGCAACAACGTGGTGCACGCCCAGCACTGGCGCCATGACGACGGCCCGCATCCGACGCTGTGCGTGATCCACGGTTTCATGGGATCGCCGTATCTGTTCAACGGGTTGTTCTTCTCGCTGCCGTGGTTCTACCGGTCCGGCTATGACGTACTTCTGTACACCATGCCATTCCATGGCAGCCGTGCCGAAAAGGGTTCGCCGTTCAGCGGATACGGATTCTTCGCCAACGGCTTCTCTGGTTTCGCCGAGGCGATGGCGCAGGCCGTGCACGATTTCCGCTCGATCATCGACTATCTGGAGTTCACCGGTGTCGACCGCATCGGACTGACCGGAATGTCGCTGGGCGGCTACACCTCGGCACTGATCGCCAGCGTGGACGACCGGATCCAGGCCGTCATTCCGAACGTTCCCGTCGTCGCACCCGACCAGACGGTCGACGAGTGGTTTCCCGCCAACAAGGTGGTTGCGCTGCGGAGCCGGCTGTCGAACACCGGCTCGGAGCTCACCAAGGCCGCGACCCAGTACTCCTCGCCACTGAACTATCAGCCGTTGGTTCCCAAGGACCGCCGACTGATCATCACTGGTCTCGGTGACCGGCTCGCCCCGCCGGAGCAGGCCGAAATGCTATGGGAGCACTGGGATCGCTGCGCATTCCACTGGTTCCCGGGCAACCACATCCTGCATGTGAGCCAGCCTGACTACCTACGCAGGATGACTCGCTTCATGCGTGACTTCATGTTCGACTGACCAGCGCCCACCTACCAGCCACCCTGCCGGCTCCAAGAGTCCCGGCGGCAGCGGAGCACTCGGGATGTCCAGACGGTCCGCCGAAGCCGGATCCAACGCGGTCAGCAACGGCCGCTGAATGCCGGGCGCAGGAGTGAGACCGGCGACGGGCGCGCCGCGCTGCGCCTCCGCTGTCCGGAACGCGCATAGCGCGGAGACCGTGGGATGTGCTGAGGTACCGCTGAATTCGATCGCGGTCCAGGTCTCCGCCGACTGCGACCACACCTCGGCGAGTCGCTCGGCGAGGTTGTCGTCGACCGGGATTCCGTAAGCCGATACGAACCCGTTGTCGTCGCTGACCCCACGCCACTTTTCGCGGCCGCCGTCGGCAAGCGGTGCCGGCAGCATCGTCGACGATGCTGGCCAACAGGCCTGTCTCGCGAAGGTGATCGGCCAGCCGTCGACCGACTATCTCGGCCGTGTCGTGCAGCGGCAGTTCAGCGGAACGGGCCCTCAGTGCGGCCAGGTTGTCGGTCGCGCTCAGCGTCATGCTGATCCACGTTGTGCGAACGCCGCGTTCGTCGCGATTGGTCACCCGCACCTTTTGGCTGCGGACGCCGAAGCGCTCCACGTAGCCGGCTACCAACGGCAGCGGCAGACCCACTCCCGCCGGATCGTCAACGTGCAATACCAGAGTGACGTCGTTTGATGCCTGCGCCTTCGGCTTGGAATGGTTGCGGCGCCAGATCGCCCACCTCCGACCGATCATGTTCGTCACGAACAGTCCACGCCACCAAGCGAATACGATCAACGTGACGCCGATGGCGATACCGAATATCCACCAGTCGATGTCGGAATCCCACGGATAGGCCATCGCCGCGGGAACGATGAACAGCAGCGCGAGCGCGATTCGGATGGTCACTTTGTCTCCGTCTTTCGTCTGATGCGTGGCGACTGCCGCCGTGATGGCGGCGATCAACGCCAGGACGCCGGTGCCGACGAACGCGACTGTGCGCGGCGTGGAATCCGGTGGTGCGGGCTGCGGCGGGGCCGCGACCGGCTTGGGTTGCGGCTCACCGGCGAGGTCGCTCGCCGGGTTGATATCCCACGTCAACGATGCGACCGGATCGACCAGCCCGGCGCCGGTCAGGTTCGACGGCGCGCGGGCCGCTCCCTGCGCGCCTGCCGTCAGACGGTCGATCACCTGCTCGGCCGTCAGCTCCGGAAATCGGCTACGCACCAACGCCGCAACGCCGGAGACATACGCCGCGGCGAAGCTGGCACTGTTGAGCCCAAAGAGCTCCCCTTGATCGCTTGGCAACGCGTTCGCGAGGCCGCCGCCGTCGGCGTTTCCGACCGAGATGATGTTTTCGCCGGGCGCCGCGATCCCGACCCAGGGTCCGGCCGCGGTGAACTCCGACGGCGTGCCAGAGGAGTTGAGCGAGCCGACGGACAGTACGTACTGCTGCCACCATGACGGAATCGAGATCTCCGTGACGCCTGCCCAGTTCCGCGGGTCCTCGGGACGGCCCGGATCCGACAGCGGATTCGACGGGCACGCGGAGCCGGGATTCAACCCGGCCTTGTTGTTCCCGGCGGCGGCGATGATCACCGCGTCCTTCTCCACGGCGGCATAGCGCAGCGCCGCACCGAGCTCTGTCTGGTCGACGGTCTTGTTGGCGGGCAGGCAGGTAACGGCGGAGATGTTGATGATGCGAGCGCCGAGATCGGCGGCGCGCACGATCGCCCTTGCGAGCGTTGCGATGTCGAGCACCACCCGTGCGATCGCCGGATCCTCACCGGACTCGCGTGGTGCGTATCGCGCCGACGTCGAACGGATCGACAGTATCCGCGCGCCCGGCGCGACTCCGGAGAAGCTGTCGGCACCCGGTTGCCCGGCGATCAGACCCGCCACCAACGTTCCGTGTCCATCGCAGTCCGCCAGGCCGTCCGTCGATTCGACGAAGTCGCCGCCCGGGTCGACGTTCGGGAGTCGTGGTCCTGGCCGCACACCTGTGTCGAGCACGGCCACGAGTTGCCCGTCACCGCGGCTGTACTTCCACCCGCCGGAGAGGTTGAGCATCGACTGATTCGGGCTCACCGCACCGAGGTCGGTGCCGGGCAGCAGGCCGGTCGCGACGCACGGACTGCGCTGCGCCATCGGCTGTACGGGACCGTCGGCTCCCGACGGCGGTACCGCCCCGGGGTCCAGCTCAGGCGGTGTGATCGCCCCTGCCGCAGGACAACTCACCGCCGCAACGGCCAGCGGCACCGTCACGGCCGCGAGGAGCGTCCGCAGCTTCGCGTGCATCAATGCCTCATCGATTCAATACCCAGGCGAACAGTCCGACGAGGTACGCGAGCACCGGAATCAGCGACGCGTCGACGCCGGAAGCCAGGAAGCCGACCAGGCGGCGCATCGGCAACGAGTACGTGTCGGGCGACGCGACCCGCGGGACCAGCGCCGCGAACACGAATACTGCCGTCAGACCTGCCAGCGCCGCCAGCGCCCACCAGGCCGCGGTGTAGCGGCCTTCGGCGGCGAACGCCGCGAGGAACAAGACACCCATCAGGAACGGCTGGCCGAGCAGCCATGCTTTACACGGCGCGGAATCAAACACCCGCGCGCGCAACGCCGCGCCCAGCGCCACCGCACCCACGACGTACCACGCCCAGTACGAGACCCCCGGCGGCCCGGCGAGAAGCCACGCGCCCGCGGTGGCAAGCACCACACCGCCCGCGATGAAGCCGGTCTGGTGCGAATCGCTCACCCGTACGCGCCGCGGCAGGTCTTCGAGCACCTTGAGCGACGGCGGGGGCGGAGTCGGATCACCGGGCGCGGGAATCACCGGCGCCGGTAGGCGCGACCACATCGCGGACAGTTGCGCGGCCTGCACGGTGACCAGAAGGGCAAGCACGATCAACACCGAGGCGATGACGACGGTGTCCAGTTCCCAGATCGCGGCTGCGCCCGCGGTGATGAGCGTCCCAACCCCGATGACGGTGACCGCTGTGAAGACCGCGATCGCGCGCTCGGCGACGGTGATGCTCACGATCGACCAGGCGGTCACTCCGGCTGCGGCGAGCAATATCTGGGAAGCCCCGGACTCGCCGGGGACGGCCAGTCCGAGTGCCGCAGCAATCGGCACCAGCGCGGTGATGGACAGTGCCGTCGATAATTTCGGCGTACGCCCCCACGCGAGCATGGTGACGAGCACGGCGAACACCGCAATGCCGCACGCCGCGATGAGCCCCGCCGAGGCCGCCGGTGGCGATGCGGTGTGCGGTGGCGAACACCGTCGCGGCCAGGATCAGACCGATGACGGCGACAGTCGCACCGCGCTGAATATGAGCCGCGCCCCATGGCTTTTCCCGCGCGGCCGAGAAGATCACCGCCGCATCCGCGATGTCCTCCACGACCCGGGGTGCAGGCGGTCCGGCCGGAACGGGTTGCAGGGCCAGGAGATCGCCGTCGACGACGCCGACGGTGTTCAGCGTGGCGTCCAGGCTGAACGGCGCACCGCCGATCGGGGCAAGAGAAAGGGGCACCGTGTGAACGGTGTCGTCGAAGTCGGCCGTCAACGCCATCCGTCGCACCGCAGGCAGGAGTTCTCGCAGCGGAAGCTCGGTCGGCAGCGCCATATCCGTGATTCGCCCGCCGGCCTCGCCCGAGGCGAGTACGGCGACGCGAACGATGGGCATGGCAGGCGTTGGAGCCATGGATGCCGAGTGCCAAGGATGTAGTGCCGTTCAGACTGTCTGACGCCATTGCTGGTGTTCCGTTCTCTGGTCCGAGTCGAAGTCTCGGGTCAACTGCTGGTGGGGGAACCACGGCCCGTCGGGCAGTGTGGAAGTGAGCCGCTCTATCGCGGTGGCGATCGCCAATGGTGTGCCGGATGTGAAGGTCGACACCCATTCCCCGTCGAAGGCTTTCGACGGAGTCACGAGGACGCGGCCTTCTCGGGTGTCCACGACGCTGACGCCGACGTTCGTGCTTACGCGGTGACCGTCGCGGTGATCACCGGCGACGATCTCCACATAGCTGCGGTCGGTCGCGTACGCCGCCTCCACGACTGCGCGCGCTGTCTCGGGGATGCCGAGGAACTCCATGACATCGTCGAGCTCTGCGCCGTCACGCAATTGCTCGTCGGCGCGTGCCCCGGTCCGTGCGGGAATGGTGAACTCCTCGAACGTCGCAGGCGGCCGTCCCGACAGCCCCGCGGTCAGGACGGGCACCAGTGTCTGCGGATGGTCGATGTCCAGCACCGTGAACGTGATCAGGCCGCCGCTGCGCAGGGCTACGGTGTGTTCGTCGGTGTGCAGGTCGCGACGAGCGACGTGCCCGCGCAACATGTTTCCCGATCCGCTGACGAATCTGAGCTCGAGCCAGCGCCGTGCCCAGCACGTGGCAGTGACCCATTGGCGGACACCCGGATCGATGACCCCGTCCTCGGTCATCACCCTCAGTTCCACCAGCTCCGCGGAGAGCCTGGCCGCGACTGCCGCGCGCTGCGCGTGATCGCTGAACGGCGGCGTGATGGCGAGCACCCAGGGAAAGCTCCCGGCGCTCAACGCATCAGCGACGAACCAGGCCTGCTCCGCGGTCAGCTCGACTGCGTTAGCGGTCACCGATCCTCAGCCACCCCACTTGGCGCCTTCGGCCGCATCGCGGGCGCTCATCGACATGGTGTTCGTCTCGTGGGTGGCGGCCATCGAGCGGTAGGCCCGCACGAGCTCCTCGAGGCTGGTGTTCCACTGCGCCTGCCACGCCTGGTAGCTCATGCCGGTGTCGCCCTGCCAGCCGCTCGCCAACGCCGCCTGCTCGCTGGCGATATCAGCGCCGACGCCGTGCATGGCACCCGCATAGCCGGCCATCTCGCCGGCGTGCCCCAGCATCGCCGGGTAGTTGTACATGATCTGCGACATCAGATTCTCCTCATCGTCAGTTTGGGAAGTTCAGATCTCAAAATCCGGTGTAGGTGCTTGCCGCGGCGGCGTCCTGAGCCACGTAGGTGCCTGCGGCGTCGCCGATGTTGACCTGCGCGATGTCGAGCAGCGAATTGATCTTGGCGGAGACCTCGATGAAACGCGCGTGCGCAGCCTGGAATGCGGCGGAGGACTCGCCCATGTGGAAGGCCTGCGACGACTGCGCCGCCTGCTCGGCCTGGGCCATGGTGCTGCGCATCAGCGCTGCCTTGGCGGAGAACGCGGCCTCTGAGGCGACCAGTTGAGGGATGTGAGCGTCCAACATGCTCATGGCAATTCCTTTCGATTCTTGTTCTGACGTGGACGGTTTCGGTCAGGTGGTCTGTTCAGTCGCGCGCTCCCCCCTCTTCGTCCCAGTCGCGGGGCAACATGGGCTCTTTGGGTCCGCCGCCGAACGAATCGCCGGCGAGCTCCGTCAGGCCGGATGCCTGCTCGGTCTCGGACTTCTCCGGACGCCCTGCGGCGCCGGCGAAACCGACTGCCCCAGCCCCTCGTTCGGACGCATGCATGCGTGACCGAGGCTCGGCGGGCGGGGTGTCATCGGGCTCGGGCTCGTAATCCATGTACGCATCGGCGTACTGGCGTTGGTGGATCGGCTGCGCGCGTTTGCGGCGGGCCTTGCGTTTGGCCAACGACGACGCCGCGGCCGCGGCCGCGGCCGAGGCCGCGATGTCGGACGCGGGCGCCTTGGCACTGGCGCCTTCCCGGAACGTCGGGGAGACACCGCCGTCCGGGCCCGGACCGGCGATCGCGTACGGCACCGCGGCACCCACGGCCGGCGCGGGCGCACTGCCTGCGGGAGCGCGCCTGCGCCGACCGAAGTTGCGGGCGCGGCGGTGCCAGTGGGCACGGTCGGCGCCACCGACGTCATCGGCGGCAGGCTTTCTGCCCGTGACACCGGAGCCGGCCTGGGCGGCCGCGGGAGCGGGCGCAGGAGCTGGCGCCGGAGCGGGCAACTGTGGCGGGTTCAGATACTGGTAAATGAGGCCGATCATGATCGGCAGAAGTATCGGAGCTGCGAAGATCATCGACCACGTGGTCCACCCGAGTGGCTGAGTGATCGCCTGGTAGGCGATGGAACAGGAGCAGCACTCCCGAAGACGGATTGCCAGAGCACCCGAGGAAGTTATCCAGGAAGTCCGCAGAAAGTCGAAGATGGCCGAAAGAGTTGCGCACAAAGTTGAGGATCGACTCGAAAAAGTCCTCGAAGAACTTGCCGATTTCTGCTGCAGCAGATCCGAGATGGAGTCGGCGAGTTCAGCGCGGCGCCGGAATCGGCGGCAGTCAACATCAGCGGAGGTCTGCTGCGCGTCCGCTGCCGCCGAACCGGCTTCTCCGACACCGGGAGTGAGTAAGAACGGCGCGGGCGTGGTCGTCGGTGCGGCTGCCACCGCGGCACCCGATACCGCCTGATACACACTCATCGTCGTCGCGGCCTGAATCCACATCCGCACGTAGTCGGCTTCGTTCAACGCGATCGGGATCGTGTTCATCCCCAGGAAGTTCGTGCCCACCAGCACGCCGTGCATCGCGTGGTTGAGTGCCAACTCAGGCAAGGTGGGCATCGCCGCCAGCGCCACGGTGTAGGCCGCCGCCGCGGTCTCGTGCTGCACGGCGGTCGCCGCGCTATTCACACTCGCCTGCGCCAGCCATGCCAGGTACGGGGCGTGTGCCGCCACGTATTGCTCAGCGCTCGGCCCCTCCCACGCGCCGCCCTGCACACCACCCAGCACGCCGGTCAACTCCGCTGCGGCCGAGGAATATTCGGCGGCCAACGACTGCCACGCCCCTGCGGCTGCCAGCAGCGAACCCGGCCCGGGACCACTGCTGAGCATCGCCGAATGCACCTCCGGGGGGAGGGCCATCCAGATTGGGGCGGTCATGATCAGCTACCGGCGACCAGGTAGGACGATGCGGCCATCGCGTCTCCGGTGGCATAGCTGATACCGGACTGGCCAACCCCGACGCCGGAGCGTCCGAGTTCCTCGACGCCCAGCGCGGCCATCGTGTTGTGTTGCACGCCATGTGCGCTCATACCCGCAGCGGTCAGCAGCGACACCGCGTCGGCGGCGGGCGGCATGACAGCGGTGGTAAGGGGCGCGGCCGCGGCGTGGGCGGCGGCCAGTCGGGCGGTAAGCCCTTCGACGGCGGCACTCGCCGCGGCGAGGCCCTCGGGAACTACGCGCAGAGTCATCAGTTGAACTCCCTTCCTCTATTGCCGGTATTGCCTGTACTGCCGTGCACTGCATCGATGAGCGGATTGACGAGTTGAAGGAACGTCGGGGCATCGCCGTCGTCGAGCAACATGGCGCGACCTTGCGGCAGCCTACGGAACCGGTGACCCCTGATCTTTCCGCTGTCCTGCGGGTTGCCGGACAACATCACGATCGCGGCTTGCAGCTCGTTCAGGCGACGCAGCAGGGGTGCGGTCATCAGGGCGTGCGCCGAACCGGTCGCCCGCGCCGTGACGATGACGCGCAGCCCGAGCTCGCTGGCCTGTGAGAGCAGTCCGATGATTCCGGTCCACGGCCGCTGCCCGACGAACGGCCCACTCAAAGCGGGAGCGTCCGGAATCTGGTCGACGTCGTCGATGATCAGATAGTGGGTGTGGCCATCCGCACCGGACTGGTAGGTCCACCCGCTCAGTTGCTGCGGGGTGAGACCGGCAGGCGGGCGGCGCTTCTCGAGTAGCGCCGACAGCCCCAGCATCGCGGGCGTGATCCGATCTATGTTCGGGGTGTACTCATTGTCGGGGAACAGCGGTTCGTCGACGAGATGCAGACGACGGTCGATGACCGTGAAGGCCACCCGGTCCGGCGTCGAATTCTCGCGAATCGTCCGGATCACATGGCGCAGCAATGTCGTCTTGCCCGACTTGGCGTCGCCGAACACCATCAGCAGCGGATTGTCATTGAACGCCAACGACACCGCGGCCAGGTCCTCCTCGCGCTGGCCGACGACGACGCGCTCCGGCGCGGGATACAACGGCGCCACCGCACTGGGGGCCAAGTCGTTCGGCAGCAGGCGGACCGGTGGGGCCGCGACGCCCGGGTGGCGTGCGTTGATGACCGCGATGTCGCGCAGCGACGGCTCCGCGAAGAGGAAGTGCTCGGCGGCCATCGTCAGGCCGCGGCCCGGCTGATCGGCGGGCACCGCCTCAGCGGGCCTGCGTAGCGCCCCCGTCACACGCACATTGCTGTCCCGCGCATCCGCCAGCTTGAGCTCGAGCCGCAGCCCGAGGCCGTCGCGCATCGCCAACGGAACCTCGAGCCAGTTCGGCGTGGTGACCACGACGTGAATGCCGTACGACATGCCCGTGTTGACAAGCTCGGTGACCTTGGCCAGCAACGGGTTTCGGGTGTTGAACGTGTCGGTGTTGTCGCGGCTGAACGCATACAGGTTGTCGATGACGAGAAACACCTCGCCGTACTCGTCGCGCTCGCCGCCACCATTGCCGGAGTGGCCACGAGCTCTGCCGTGAGCCCGCGAGCAGCTGTTCCAGCTCGCCGAACGTCCGCCGGATGCGCTCCGGTTCGAGCGGAGAGGCGACGCTACCAACGTGAGCAAGGTCTTCCAGCGCACGCAGTTGACCGCCGCCGTAGTCCAGGCAGTAGAACGTGACGTCGCGGGGCGAGTGCAGTGCGGCGGCCGACAGCATGAAGGTCTGCAGCGCTGTCGTCTTACCCGATTTCGGTCCACCATGGATCAGCAGATTGGCCGCGGCGGAGGTCGCATCGAAGACGAGCGGATCACGCCGCATCGCGAACGGGCGGTCGATCTCGCCGAGCGGCCAACGCCATTCGCGCTCGGACACATCGGAGCGGACCAGCAGCTCGTCCAGCGGTATCGACTCGTCCAGCGGGGGCAGCCACAGTCGCGGCGCCTTCGGACCGTAGTGCGACAGCTGATCGCCAATCGTGGCGACGAGCTTGCGCGGCGCACGATCCTCATGCGCCGCAGGTTCGACGACCTCCACCATGTCTGCAGGCGCCTCGACATGCCCGGCGGTGAACAGCTGCGGCGCCGGAACCGATTGCACGACAACCGACTTCTCGACTCGCGGCGGGTCGTAGATGCCATCTACATAGGTGCCGCGGAACTTGACCGGCATGGCGCCAGGAGTCGGCACCAGATACCCCTCGCCCTTGTGCTCTGGGCCCGCCTCGATGTGGAACGCGTCCTCGACGCCGATGATCTGGCGGCTGACGGCCGGGCTCGCCACCTTCAGACCGATGCGGTACGAGGTGTTCTTGTCGATGTCCTTGATGCGGCCGACGTCGAGAGTCTGCGACGCGAACAGGATGTGGATGCGGAACGAACGGCCCTTGCGCGCGACGTAGTCGAAGAGGTCGGCGTACTCGGGATGGTCGGACAGCATCAGGGAGAACTCGTCGGCGACGACGAGCAGCGTCGGCAGCGGCGCCAGATCGTGGCCCGCCGCGATCGCAGCCTCGTATTCGAGCACCGAACTGAAGGCGCTGCCCTGCACCCGGCGGCCCGCTTCCATCAACAGCTGTTCGCGGCGCGCCACTTCACCGCGCAACGTGTCGGCGAATCGGTCAGCGAGCGAACGCTTCTCGGCCATGTTGGAGATGACGGCGACGACCTGCGGGAAGTCACGGAAGATGTCGGCGCCGGCCTCACCCTTGAAGTCGGCGTAGATGACGATCAGCCGGTCGGCGGAGTGAGTGGTTAACAGAGACAAAAGGATCGACATCAGCGTCTGCGACTTACCCGAGCCGGTCATGCCGATCATCAGGCCGTGAGGGCCCATGCCGCCCTCTGCCTCGTCCTTGAGGTCGAAGTCCAGCGGGTCGCCGGTAGACGTCACGCCAATGGGCACCCGCAGCTCGTCGGCACGCGCACGCGGCGCCCACAGACTCGCGACGTCCAACGCCGCGGCATCCGGAATGCCAAGCAGTGTCGAGAACGTGGCCACCCCGGCATTACTCGTACGTGCGTGGCTCGGGTTCGAATCCCACCGCGACAGCCGTCTCGCGACGTGGCGGGCGGTGTCGACGTCGAGATGATCGGCCGCATCGACATACGGTGCCCAGCCGCCGGTCTGCCAGCGTTCGAGCTTGCCGTCCACGACGCGCAGGATGGGTCGTTCCGGGTCGGCATACTGCTCGCGGTGCGGGGGCTCGGTGATGCGGTGCACCAGCGTCACCCCGGACAGCCCGCCGCGCGGGACGAGGACATTCAGATCGGCTGTGCTCGTCTCGGGGTCGTCCACGACGATCAGGAGATGCTTGACGCCCCGATCCGCGGCCGAGCCGAACAGGCCGCGGTCGTCGAGCACCGGGTCAAGCAACAGCCGCAGCTGCGCAATGTCGCCGCTGAGATAGCGTGCCGGTCCGGCGCCATCCGTCGAGCCCGGTATGTCGTTGTGCGGCAACCACTTCAGCCAGGCCCAGTCATCGCCTTCGAAGTCCGGCGACGCCAGTGCGACACCGAGGACGGCCGGGTCGTGCCAGGTGACCGCCTGGGTGATCCACGCGCGCAATGCGCCGCGAACGTCGTCGGGTTCACCGAGCACCGTGATCCGCGAGACCTTGGCCAAGTCGATACCCGCAGGCACCGCGCGCACCGTGCGCTGCACGTCGAGCAGTCCACGCAATGTGGTGTGCGATACCGGTTCGAGGTCGACCTCGTCGGCGCTGTCCTTGACCCTCAGCGCGGCGTTCAGCGGCGCGTCGTGCAAACCCGTTCGCACCACCAGGAAGTCACTGTCGCCCGGATCGCGCTCCCACTGGCGGCGGGTGCCAGGCACTTCGGCGAGCAGCGCGGGGTCGGGATGCGACCACTCGAGGGCCGCACGCTGTTCGGCGGCATGTGCTCGAACGTTGTCCCGCACGACCGACAGATAGCGCAGATAGTCGGCTCGCTCGGCGTCCACTTCCTCTGTGCGCATTTTGTTGTCGGTGCCGCGGTAGAGCGCGGTCGCCGCCAGCAGCAGGACGAACGGGAAGAACAGCGTCGTCGGCGACATCAGCCGCATGCCGGTGGCGACCAGCGCGACGATCATGCCGACGATCAGGATCACGATCAGATAGGGCAGCACCCGTCGCAGCAATGACGGCGGCACCATCCGAGGCAGTTCCGGCGGCGGTTCGATCGTGATGGTGCCCTTGCGCGTGGTGGGCGGCGCAATCCGGCGACGCGCTTGAAAGATGAGCCGGCTCACGGTTGGGTCTCCCTCACGACTGCGGGGCGGGGGTCGGCTGCGAGCCCGTCGTGGGCCAGCAGGGCGTCGGTACGCGACAACGTCGGCCCCTCCGCGAACTGGCTCAGCATCGACCACGGTATCGGCAGCGGCGGCGGGGTGAGTCCGAGCGCCGCGATCGTCTTCTGGTCCCCGTCGGTGTCCAGGCCGTACCGCACACCGGTGTCGCTGAGCCAGAAATTGGCTCCGCCGACCGGCTGGGTCGACGACCCTCCGCCGTCCTGGCCGACGGTCTGTACCAGGAAGCCGGACCCCGGCGTCAGCACGACGCGGTCGGCTGTGGTGCCCGACCCCGCTCCGACCAGGGCTACCGTGCGAAGCTCCTCGGACACCGGAAGTGTTACGCCGGTGCGTAATTGGAGAGTGCCTCCGGTCGCGTCGGCCGGCCGTGTCCACTGCGCGCACGTCAACGGCGCATCGGCGGCGTCGACGATCGAGACGGGCTCGCGTGGGTAGGCGCCGTCGTCGATGGCGCTTGCCACCGGCAGCCGGGCGATGTCGTCGGCCCCAAGCCGGGGCGGCTGGTTCAGCCCATACGAGTTCGTATTGCGCAGTATCGCAGCGACCACCGGTGAAATCGGTTGCAGCCCTTCACGAAGTACCGCGTAGTGCTGCAGCGAGTTGTCGGCGGCGAACGATGTCACGACCGCACCGACCGGTGCGGGCACCGGCAGTGAGTAGCTCGTCGGCTCACCCGCGCCCTGCAGGACCGGGGCACTCAGCGCGGGGGCCTCAGGAATCGCGTTGAACAGTCCCGGCGCGATTGGACGACTGGCGGGAGCCTCCGACCCGAGGCCGAGCGCACCGATGACAGCACGGTCGTCGAGGTCGATGGTGCTGCGGCGGCCGTCCCACAGCAGCCACGTGCCCGCGTTCGGTCCGGTCTCGTTGGCGACCAGGATGGCCTCGTTACCGGGAAGTGCCGCGGCGCGCTCGCCGCCGTCGGTGAGCGGGGCGGCAATCAATGTCACGCCCGTCGCCGGTCCCGAAGATCCGTCGCAAACTGTCCAGTCCGCATCGCCGGTCGTGTTCTGCACCATGCGTTCTGGCGCACCGGGGATACCGATCAGGTTGCCCCTCGCGAATTGGTCGATCTCGCTGGTCTTCACTGTGGTCGGGTTGTCGGGCCGACCGGCGATGAGGCGGGCCGAGGTCAGGTTCAACACCGGGTGCAACTGGTCGCCCAGCCGAACGTAGAGCGCCGACGTGGTGCGGTCAGCCAAGATTGCGTCGTTACCCGCCACCCCGCCGGGCCTGATGAGGGAGAAGACAAAGCAGCCGGCGAGTCCGGTGATGAGGACGAGCGCCCCGACGAGCACCGCGCGCGACTGCGTCCGCAGCGGGTCGACGAGCATGCGGGTGTCGTGCAGCGCCACGCCGGATGCGATGCGCCGCATGATGAATCGCCAGCCCGACACCTGGTGACGCGTGACGAACCCGCGGCGATATACGACGCGATCGGGGTTCTCGTTGACCGGGGTTCGTGACGTGAACTCGCGGCGGTCGCCCCCGCCGTCGGTGCCGCTCATTCGGACACCGTCAGACCGAGGCCGCGAAGCAACGGGACGGCGGATCTGGTGACGTCCTGGTCGGTGATCGTCATCAGCTCGTCATCGGTGAAATCTTCGGCGTCGGAATGGTCGAGACGGAACTCGCGCTCCTCTTCGGAGCGCTCCACGAGGTTGCGGACGAACCGGCCATTACCGGCAATGTCGAGGTTGCGCCTCTCGACCCCGTTGGCGTCTGGCGTGGTGGCGGAGGCGAGCTGTCCGAACAGCGACTCCATATGTTCCAGGGCCGCCGGCTCGAAGACACTGTCTCGCTTCTCGGCCATGCGCATTGCGATCTCCACCAATTCATGCGGCGAGTACGACGGGAAGTCGATGCTGCGCGTGAACCGCGAACGGAGGCCCTCGTTGGTGTCGAGGAACGCGTCAAGGTCCTTGCGGTAACCCGCGACGATCACGACCAACCGCTCGCGGTCGTTTTCCATGCGGGCCAGCAGGGTGTCGATGGCGACGAGGCCGAAGTCGTTCTTCGCGCCCGTCGATACCAGCGCATAGGCCTCGTCGAGGAACAGCACGCCGTCCAGCGCGCTGTCGATGATGCCGTTGGTCTTGGCCTCGGTCTCGCCGATGTGCTGGCCGATCAGGTCGGCGCGGTGCACCTCGCGCACCGTCTCCTTCTTGAGAATGCCCAGCCCGCAATAGATCTTGGCGACGACGCGCGCGATCGTCGTCTTACCGGTACCGGGCGGGCCCGCGAACACCAGGTGGTTGGCGCGGTTGGCCACGGTCAGCCCGCGCTCTTGGCGACGGATCGCCATGGCGACCGAACTCTTCAGCCGGGCCACCTGATACTTGACCTCTTCGAGGCCGATGAACTCGGCGAGTTCCGCCTCGGCCTCGATCAGCAGGTGGGCCTTGCGCTCCTTGGCGCCGGGATCGACGAAGTCCGTCTCGGTCGGCTCGGTGTCGGGATCCCATGGATCGGAGCGGGCTTCGATGCGGGCGGCCGTCGTCGGCACGATGCCGTACGAGGTATCCGAGATCGCTGTCTCGACCTCTTCGTTCTCGGGGTTGGCGGCGTAGAGCTCGGCCAGCACATCGGCGGCGTCGAGGTCTTCACCCTGCGCCCGCAGTGACAGCGCCTTGGCCAGCGCGCCGTCGACAGCGGCGACATCCACCGGCCCGGTGGGGTCCTCGAGGTAGGACAGCGCCGGGGCGAACATGCCCAACCTGGCCAGCGCGGTGCCCAGGGCGATGCGCACGGCGTGGGCATACTTCTCGTCCAGCTTCGAATCGTTGACGATCGGGGTGAGCAGCCGCACCACGTCCGACCAGCGTTCGGTCCGGTAATACATGGCCACCCGCACCCACCGCGCCTCGAGCCAGCTCGGCCGGCGGGCGATGAGCGGATCGACCAGGTCGTCTGCGGCGGCATACTCGCCGGAGTCGCAGAGGGTAACGGCGTATGCCAGCTGGAAGTCATCCGGTGTCGACGCCGCGAACTGCAGGTACAACCCGGTCTCGTAGTCGAACACCAGATCGCCGTCGGCGAGGTCGACCTCGCGCTGCAGCACACCGGCAGACTTGACCGTCTGCCACACGGCCTCGATCACCCGCGGCGCTGGTATCGCCGGCGGCGGCCAGGCCCGTCCACGCATCGCACTGCTCGCGGGCTATTCGGGTGAGCTCGGCAAACCCGGACCGCGCTGCCGACAGATCCGGCGGACGGCGCCGATCGTGCACCGATAAGCCCAGTGCCCGGCAACAAGTAGCAAACCGGCTGACGACGTCGTTGTCGACGCGCGAAGTCGCAGCAAAATCCGTTGGTAGCGGCACGCGCCGTAGTCTCCCCTTAGTTATGGCAGGCTAACTTTCGCCGAAGTTAGCATTGCATAACTTAACTGTCGAGACGTCACGGTGCTCGGCTACGAGGTGACTCCCCTCACCCCTTGATCGCGCTGACCAGGCTGATCGTGCCGGTCATGGATTCCGCGTCGGAGTCGGGCGACGGGACTGGTCGGCCGTGTGCCCGCAGATAGTCCGGCAGCGGCGTCATATCCGAACGCCAACCCCGGACACCGAACCATTGGGCGGCCGGTTCATATTGCTCGTTGTATATGAGCTGGAAAAACGGGCCTCCGCGAGCCGAGCTATCGCCACGCTCTTCCTCTTGTTGTTTGGCGGTGAATGCGGTGGCGTCCATCGGCACGGATTCCTCGACGGCAACGTGGCTCCCGGACGGCAGACAGCGCGTCGATGCCCGCGAACAGCTGAACCTGCGCGGTCGCTGGCAGATAGATCAATAGGCCCTCGGCGATCCAGGCGGACGGTGACGAGGGGTCGAAACCGTGCTCCAGCAGCGCCCGCGGCCAGTCACCACGCAGGTCGACGGCGACCTCACGACGCTCGGCGGTGGGCCGAACGCCAGCCAGGGCGGCACGCTTGAACTCGAGGACCTGCGGCTGATCGAGTTCGAAAACGACGGTCCCGGCTGGCCAGTCCAGCCGGTACGCACGCGAGTCCAGGCCGGCCGCCAGCAGGACGATCTGGCGGACGCCCGCTGCGGCGGCCTTGACGAAGTAGGTGTCGAAGTACTTGGTCCGGACACCCTGGAAGTTCACGAAATCCGCGCCGAACTCGGACTTCAGCGCGTGCTCGGGCGCCGCGCCGTCGAGCAGGTCGGCCCACTGGCCTCCCACGGCGCGACAGAAGATCTCGGCGAACGGATCGACGGCGACAGGGTCGGGTTTCTGCGCCTCCAGTGCCCGCGCCGCCGCGACGAACAAAGCCGTCGACCCGACGCTCGTCGTGATGTCCCAGGTGTCGTTATCGGTACGCATGTACCCGTTTCTACGCCGGCAATCTGACAGCCTGCTGAGCTGTTAGGTCAGCGGCCGGCCCGTGCGCATCCGCCAGTCGAGGTCCCGCAGCATCCAGTTGAACGGGAACCGCCGGACAAACCGGGGCATCACCTTGTTGACGGCGCCGATCACAGCCATCACTCGATTGAACCTGCGCTGCTTGGCCGCATCCCAGGGCAGGCGCATCTCGTCGCGGAACCGTTGCGGCAGAAAGCCGGTCGTGATGAACAAGTTGACCGCGTCCAACCGCTGTCTGCAACGGCCGAGGCAGGGTGGCATTGCCGACTCGGCCGGCCGCGATCGGCCACAGATACTCGTGGACGGCGTCGTCGATGTGGATCTGGTCGAGTGACTCCTGCCAATACTCGTCGAACGCCTTGCGGTCTGCGGGCCACATCTCCGCGGGTACCTGCAAAGTCGTGCCGAGTGTCATGCCTTCTCGATAGTGGCGGTCGGCGGTGTCGTCATCCATCTCGCCGACGAAGATGCGATTGACGTCGACGAAGCCCTTGTAGAGACACGCTGCCACCCACATCTGCAGGTTCTTGTCGAAGGCGTTGTACTCCACCGGGCTGTCCGGCTTCGAATACACCTCTGCGTGCGAATTGTTGACCGCGCGGCGATACGCCTGCTTCTGCGTCTCGGTGCCAGACAGCGCGACCGCGAGATAGGTGAACGTGGTCCGCGCCCGCTTGATGGGATGCCGGTCCGCTCGACCGCTTTCGACGCGGCTGTCCTTGACGCCGTAGCCGACGCCCGGTCGGGCGAGCTCCATGATCACGTTCGCGGCACCGGACAACAGGCCGATGAACGCCGCATCATCTGCGGCGCCCATCCATCGCGGGGGCCGCCTCCCACCGGGAAGCGCAGCATCGTTGAGCGGGCGCCCGACGTGGTCGATCGGCTCACTGACCGTCATTGGTCTCCCCTTATCGGAAATGTGAGAACCTGTGTTTCCTGATCTTGCCCCGCATGAGTGGCAGGGTGTCAAGATGGCTGGCATGGCTCAGGTCCGCCCGTACCGCGGCATCGACGCAGTCGAACGCGTCGCCGGACGGCGGCGCCGCCTGCTGGACGCCGGCCTTGACCTGCTCGGCGCCGCCGGGAAAGACCCTGCCGAGCTGACCGTGCGCGCCATCTGCGGTCAGGCCACGTTGGGCGTCCGGTATTTCTACGAGAGCTTCACCGACAAGGACCACTTCGTCGGAGCGGTCTTCGACTCGGTGATCGCCGACATCGCCGCCACCACCCAGGCCGCCGTCGCCTCAGCCGCACCAGGTGAGCAGGCGCGTGCGGCAATGGCCAACGTCGTACGCGCCATATCGGCCGATACCCGCGTCGGCCGCCTGCTGTTCAGCGTCGAGCTGTCGAACACCGAGATCGTGCGCAAACGCGCGGAGTCGTCGGCGCTGTTCGCGGCGCTGCTCTTCGCCCATGCAGGCGCGCAAGGGGCACTGGACAACGACCACGTCAAGGCCGCGTCGCATTTCGCGGTCGGTGGCGTTGGCCAGACCATCAGCGCTTGGCTGTCGGGTGAAGTAAGACTCGACCACGACGAACTGGTGAACCTGCTCGCCGCGCTGATCGATCAGCTTGCCGCCATGCCGCCTCGGCCCTAGACGGACACCCGCGGCCGGCGATCCGCCGCGGTCTTCGGCGCGGTGTTCGTGTCGCTGTCGGTGAATTCTTTGGTCCAGCAGGCGAACTCGAGCGTGATGCCATCAGGGTCGAAGAAGTAGAACGACCGCACGTACACGCCCGGGTGCACCGACGCGGAGACCTGCGCCTTGCTTTCGTCATGGTTCAGTACCGGGCCGACGCGCACGCCCTTGTCCTTGAGCCGCTGCCGGTACTCGTCGAACTTCTCCGCGGGCACGTGAAACGCCAGGTGATTCATCGTGCTCACCGCGCTGACGATGTCACCGATACCCGGAATCGCCTCGGGAGACGAGATTCCCGGAACGCGGTCCGGGGCGTCGGCGAACCAGAAGAACGCTACGCAGTCGCCATTGCCCGCATCGAAGAAGAAGTGCTGGCCCATGCCACCAGGCAGGTCGAGCGACTTGATCAATGGCATGCCAAGCACATTGCTGTAGAAGTCGACTGTCTTCGCCATGTCCGCGCACACGAGTGCGACGTGGTTGATACCGCCGAGTTCGAACTCGGAATTTGGATTGTTCGGCTTGATCATTTTCTGGCTGCTCCTCTAGTCAAGCTCGATTTCTGAATCTAACATCAGGTTCAGTTTCGATCAATGGTCAAGGAGAGGCCGTGACCGCTAGTCCACGCGTGCAGTTTCCGACGCTGCGCGGTCGGCAGACACAGGCGGCGATCGACGCGGGCGCCCGATCGGTGATTGCCCGCAAAGGCATTCTCGCAACGACGATTTCGGATATCGCCGCAGAGGCGGGCAAGTCCACGGCGTCGTTCTACAACTATTACGACTCCAAGGAAGCGATGGTCCGCGAATGGGCCCTGCGGTTCCGCGACGAGGCCAGGGAGCGGTCCCGCGCAGCCGCCGAACCGGGCCTGTCGAACTGGGAGCGCTCCTACGAGGCCGCCGCCGCGCACTGGCACACGTATCGCCACCAACTCGCCGAGATCATCAGCGTCTCGCAGCTGGCGATGGTCAACGACGACTTCGCGGAGTACTGGAACGACATCTGCTCGCTGCCGATAGCGCTGATCACTCATATGGTGAAACATGCTCAGCAACAAGGCTTCTGCGCCGACGACGACCCGCATCTGGTCGCCGTGGCGCTGGTGTCGATGCTCAATCAGTTCTGCTACACACAGCTGGCCGGGGACACAGGCGGCGCTGCTGGAGGCGCCGTCGACGACGAGGCATGCATCACCACGCTTGCCAACGTCTTCTACCGGACGATCTACCACAAGGGGGCGGCATGACCAGGACACCGGCGAGCGGCGGAACTCCGGGTGTCACCCGCGAATTCGTCGGTTTACCGTCGCCCACCGCACGCCGGGCGGGCGCGGGCGGAAACCCGTGTCAGGGCCTCTACTACCGCGGCGTGGGGCGCAAGCCGAAGGTGGCGATGATCGCCACGCACTACCAGATCGACTTCTCCGAGCACTATCTCGCTGACTACATGGCGACCCGCGGCATCGGCTTCCTCGGTTGGAACACCCGCTACCGGGGATTCGAGAGCAGTTTTCTGCTCGACCACGCACTGGTCGACATCGGGGTCGGCGTGCGCTGGCTGCGTGAGGTTCAGGGGGTGGAAACAGTTGTGCTGCTGGGTAATTCCGGCGGCGGCTCACTCATGGCGGCGTATCAGGCGCAGGCCGTCGATCCGCACGTGACACCGCTGGATGGCATGCGGCCCGCGGCGGGCCTCAACGATCTGCTGCCGGCCGATGGCTACATCGCAAGCGCCGCACATCCCGGTCGACCCGAGGTCCTCACCGCGTGGATGGATGCATCCGTCGTCGACGAAAGCGATGCTGTCACCAGTGATCCCGACGCTCGATCTGTTCAACCCGAAGAACGGACCGCCGTTCTCCGCCGAGTTCGTCGCGCGCTACCGGGCAGCACAGATCGAACGCAACAACGCCATCACCGACTGGGCCGAGACCGAACTCAAGCGCGTGCACGCCGCCGGTTTCTCCGATCGCCCGTTCACGGTGATGCGAACGTGGGCCGACCCGCGCATGGTCGACCCCACGCTGGAACCCACGAAGCGTCCGGCCAACATGTGCTACGCGGGTGTCCCGGTGAAGGCCAACCGATCAGCCCACGGCATCGCCGCCGCGTGCACGCTGCGCAGCTGGATCGGCATGTGGAGCCTGCGGCATGCTCAGACCCGGGCAGAACCGCACCTGGCGCGTCTCACCTGCCCCGCGCTGGTCATCAACGCGGAGCAGGACACCGGCGTGTATCCGTCGGATGCGCAACGCATCTACGACGCACTGGCCAGTGACGACAAGGCGCAGTGCTCGATCGACACCGACCACTACTTCGTCAGCCCGGGGGCGCGCAGCGAGAAGGCCGATACCATCGCGAAATGGATCGCGAAGCGGTGGCGTTAAGAGTCCTCGCGCACTACGTTCCCGGCGACAAGGTCACGCAGTTCGTTGCACCAGAAGCGGATTGGCTCGATATCCACTACTGCGCCGAGGATGACGACGACACGTTCTATTCCGAACTCCCCCACGCCGAGGTGATCTGGCACGTGCTGCGGCCGATCTCGGGTGCAGACCTCGAGAAGGCGCAGCGGTGTCGGCTCGTGCACAAGCTCGGCGCGGGCGTCAACACCATCGACGTCGACACCGCGACGCGGCTGGGGATCGCCGTGGCCAACATGCCCGGCGCCAATGCCCCCTCGGTCGCCGAGGGCACCGTGCTGCTGATGCTTGCTGCGCTGCGCCGGCTCACCGAGCTCGACCGCGCCACGCGCGGCGGCAAGGGCTGGCCGTCGGATCCGAGCCTCGGCGAGACCGTGCGTGACATCGGCGGCTGCACCGTGGGACTGGTCGGCTACGGCAACATCGCGAAGGCCGTGGAGCGGATCGTGGTCGCTATGGGAGCCGACGTCCTGCACACCAGCACTCGCGACGACGGCCTCCCCGGTTGGCGGCCGCTAGCCCGAACTGCTGTCGGCCAGCGACATCGTCTCGTTGCACATACCGCTGACCGACGCGACCGCGGGCATGCTGGACAGTGCCGCGCTGGCCGTGATGAAGGCCGATGCGGTGCTGGTGAACACCTCCCGCGGCGCGGTGGTCGACGAGGTCGCACTCGTCGATGCGCTGCGATCGGGCGGTTTGGCGGCAGCGGGCCTGGACGTCTTCGCCGTCGAACCGATTCCGGACGACAATCCCCTGCTCACCCTGGCCAATGTGGTGCTCACTCCGCACGTCAGTTGGTACACCCTGGACACCATGCGGCGCTACCTGGCGGTGGCTGTCGACAACTGCCGACGCATCCGGGACGGCCGGGAACTCGCCAATGTCGTGAACGGTATCGTGGTTCCCAACCGACCGGTTAATAGGGAATAACCCCGCCGCAACGCCGCGACAACGAGGTGCAACAGCTATGCCTATCGCCATCAACACTGAGCACAACGACCTGGCCGATTCGGTTCGGTCCCTGGTGGCGCGGGTAGCGCCGTCAGAGGTGTTGCACGAGGCACTGGAGACGCCGATTCCCAACCCGCCGCCCTACTGGAAGGCCGCAGCCGAGCAAGGTCTACAGGGTGTGCATCTGGCGGAATCCGTTGGTGGACAAGGGTTCGGCGTTCTCGAGCTTGCGATCGTCCTCGCAGAGTTCGGCTACGGCGCGGTGCCCGGCCCCTTCGTACCGTCCGCGATCGCCAGCGCCCTGATCGCCGCCAACGACCCCGACACCAAGCTGCTCAACGACCTGGCCTCCGGTGAGGTGATCGCGACCTACGCCATCGACTCCGGGCTCACGGCCACCAGGCAGGGCAATGACCTGGTCATTCGCGGTGAAGTGCGTGCTGTGCCCGCGGCCGGGCAGGCGTCGGTGCTGGTGCTGCCGGTGGCGATCGACAGCGGCGAGGAGTGGGTGGTCCTCGACGCCGAGGCGCTGGAGATCGAGCCGGTCGAAAGCGTGGATCCGCTTCGCCCGGTGGCCGACGTGCGCGCCAACGCCGTCGAGGTCGGCGACGACCGCGTGCTGAGCAACCTGAGCCGTGGCCATGCGCGGGCCGTCATATCGACACTGCTGAGCGCGGAGTGCGTCGGCGTCGCCCGATGGGCCACGGATACCGCGACGGCGTATGCCAAGATCCGCGAGCAGTTCGGCCGGCCGATCGGTCAGTTCCAGGCCATCAAGCACAAGTGCGCCGACGATGATCGCCGACACCGAGCGGGCAACCGCCGCGGTGTGGGACGCCGCCCGCGCCATCGACGAGCACAGCCAGAACCCCACGGACGAAACGGCTTTCGAGTTCGCCGCGGCCGTTGCCGCCACATTGGCTCCCGCCGCCGTCCTGCACACCACCCAGGACTGCATCCAGGTGCACGGCGGTATCGGCTTCACCTGGGAGCATGACACCAATGTCTATTACCGTCGCGCGCTCCTGCTGGCAGCGTGTTTCGGCCGCACCAGCGACTACCCGCAGCAGGTGGTCGACATCGCAACGAGCACCGGAATGCGCAGGTATCGACATCGATCTGGATCCCGAGACGGAAAAGCTGCGCGACGAGATCCGCGCGGAAGTGGCTGCGCTGAAGGAGATTCCGAGCGAGGAGCGCACGACCGCGATCGCCGAGGGCGGCTGGGTGGTGCCCCACCTGCCCAAGCCGTGGGGTCGCGCCGCGAATCCCATCGAGCAGATCATCATCGCCCAGGAGTTCAGCACCGGCCGGGTACGCCGCCCGACGATGGGCATCGCGACATGGCTGATCCCGTCGGTGGTGGCGTTCGGCACCGACGAGCAGAAGCAGCGCTTCCTGCCACCGACCCTGCGCGGCGAGATGATCTGGTGCCAGCTGTTTTCCGAGCCCGGCGCCGGATCCGACCTGGCCAGCCTGACCACCAAGGCGACCAAGGTCGACGGCGGTTGGCGGATCACCGGCCAGAAGATCTGGACCACCGGCGCGCAGTACTCAGGGTGGGGCATGCTGCTCGCCCGGACCGATCCGAGCGCTCCGAAACACAACGGCATCACCTACTTCCTGCTCGATATGAACACCGACGGCGTCGAGGTGAAGCCGCTCCGCGAGTTGACCGGCAATGCCATGTTCAACACCGTGTTCATCGACGACGTCTTCGTTCCCGACGACATGGTGCTCGGCGAGGTGAACCGCGGCTGGGAGGTCAGCCGGACCACCCTGACCGCCGAGCGGGTGTCCATCGGCAGCAGCGAGGCACCTTTCCTGCCCAGCCTCGACGGCTTCGTCGACTTCATCCGCGACGGCCAATTCGATCAGATCGGGCAGCACCAGGCCGGACACCTCATCGCGGAAGGGCACGCCGCGAAGGTGCTGAACATGCGGTCGACCCTGCTGACGCTGGCCGGCGGAGACCCGATGCCCGCGGCAGCCATCACCAAACTGTTGTCGATGCGCACGGGGCAGAAGTACGCCGAGTTCGCGGTGTCGTCGTTCGGAACCGACGGCGCGGTCGGCAACCCGGAGACGCCGCAGGGAAAGTGGGCCGAGTTCCTATTGGCCAGCCGTGCCACCACCATCTACGGCGGCACGTCGGAAGTGCAGCTCAACATCATCGCCGAGCGGCTACTCGGCCTGCCTCGCGATCCGTAGAACCCTCGACAGCGCACGGACGCAAGCGGGTACCCGACAAACCATGACCAACGACGTCGAGAAGCGGTGGGACCGGCCCGGGACCTTCCGTGCGGCGGCCATCTACGTCGGTGCCGTCGTCGCGGTCGCGGCCATCGTCTTTGCCGTTTACGGGTTCACTGCGCGTGAATCGGTCGTGGTGGCATCGCTGGTGCCCGCCACCCTGTTCGCAGGCGGAGTCGGCGCGTTCGTCAAGACCTACCGGGTGTGGAAGGCCCAGGGCGCATGGCCGGCCTGGCAGGGCGCAGGCTGGTTCCTACTGCTTCTGATGCTGGTATGCCTGTCGGTCCCCGGCGCCGCGATGCAGGCGACCTAGGGACCTAATCCTTGTCAGCCTCATCGGCCTTGTCGGCCTCATCGGCCTCGTCGGCCTTGTCGTCGTCTCCGTCGGTGGCCATGTCGCGGAGTTCGCGCTTGAGAATCTTGCCCGTCGGATTGCGCGGCAACTCGTCGAGGAAGACGACCTCACGGGGCACCTTGTAGCGGGCCAGGTTGTCCCGCACGTAGGCCTTGATGGCGTCCTCGTCGATCGAGGCACCGTCAACCTTGACCACGAAGCAGCGCAGCCGGTGGCCCCATTCCTTGTCTTCCACACCGAGCGCGGTGGCTTCGACGACCTCGGGATGGCCACTCACCAGATCTTCTATCTCCGCGGGGAACACGTTCTCGCCGCCGGACACGATCATCTCGTCGTCACGGCCACTGACGTACAGCAGGTCGTGCTCGTCGAAGTAACCGACGTCCCCCGAGGACATCAACCCGTCGATGATCTGCTTGTGCCCGCCGCCGGTGTAGCCCTGAAAGGGGAAGGTGTTGCCCACGAAGATGCGGCCCACCTCGCCTTGGGGAAGCTCGTTGCCGTTTTCGTCGAGGATCTTGACCTTGACGCCCTTGACGACGGGACCGACCGTTCCGGGATTGATCGACAGATCCTTGGGCCGCGCGATGGTCGCGAACGCGATCTCCGTCGAGCCGTACAAGTTGTAGATGACGGGGCCGAGGTCCTTGAGGGCACGCGTGGCCAGTTCGGCGCCCAGCTGCGACCCCGACACGAACACGATGCGCAGCGAGGACAGATCCGGTTTGGGCTGGGTCTTCTCGAGCTCGTCGAGCAGACGCGACAGCATCACCGGCACGACCACGATCGCGGTGGCGCGGTTCTTCTCGATGTCCGCCAGGACGGTCGCGGGCTTGAAGCGCCGACGTAACACGAGCGTGGAGCCGAGCATCATCGCGATGGTGGCGTGCAGGAAACCCAGCGCGTGGAACATCGGCGCCGGAAGCGACGTCACCTCGCCTGCCTTGAACGGCACGTGGGACAGCACGCCGCCGATGGGCGCCAGCGACGGCGGGGTGCTCCGGTTGGCGCCCTTGGGAGTGCCGGTGGTGCCGCTGGTCAGGATGATGATCGACGAATGCTTGGTCGCCTTGGGTGCCTGCTCCGAGCTGCTGCGCGCGATCAGGTCCTCGATCGTTTCGTCGGTGCTGCCGGACGGCTCGTCCTTGTCCGGGTTGCTGGCCAGCGCGCGCAGCTTGCCGAAGTCGGGTTCGGCCTGCGAGACGGCTGCGGTGTACTCGTCGTCGTAGATGATGACCTTCGCGCCCTCGCGCTCGGACACCTCCTTGATCTGCGGCCCGGAGAACTCGCTGTTGAGCAGGATGATGCGGGCGCCGGTCCTGGCCGCGCCGTACACCGAGACGAGGAACCACCGGTGGTTGCGCGCGAGGATCGCGACCCCGTCGCCACCCTCGATGCCCATAGCCAGCAGCCCGTTGGCGACGGCGTGCGCCGCGTCGTCGAGTTCTTTGAACGTGAATTCGCCGTCGTCGTCGACGACAGCGGCGCGATCGGGGGTGCGGCGCGCGTTGAGCGCCGGGATCATGCCGAATTCACCCCAGCGCCGGATGTCGGCGAGGAACGCGGCGATGTTCTGCGGTGCCTCCAGCTTCAGCGCACCCGCTTCGAACATCTTGCGGGCGTAGTGCAGTTCGGCCGATCCGCGTTCGGCATACTGCTGAATTTTGGCCGCTGCCTGCAACGGAAGATCAGTTAGCTTGGGCATGAACCCACAATATGTGACGCGGGTCGCATGTCGGCTCGGAACCTAACATGGACCTATGCCCGCTTCGCTCCACTTGGAGGTCGACGGTCAGCCGGTGCCCATCACCAATCCCGACAAGGTCGTCTTCCCCGCCATCGGCCTGACGAAGATGGATCTGATGCGCTACTACCTGCGCGTCGCGGACGGAGCGCTGCGCGGTGTCGCCGACCGGCCGATGATCCTCAAGCGGTTCGTAAAGGGGATCACCGAAGAGGCGATATTTCAGAAGCGCGCTCCGGCGAAACGGCCTGATTTCGTCGATGTCGCTGAACTGAAGTACGCGTCCGGGACGTCGGCCAAAGAAGCCGTGATCCACGACGCCGGTGGTCTGGTCTGGGCGGTCAATCTCGGCTGCATCGACCTCAATCCCCACCCGGTTCGCGCCGACGACCTGGCCCATCCGGACGAACTGCGGGTAGACCTGGACCCGATGCCCGGGGTGGACTGGCGCCAGATTGTCGAGGTGGCCCTGGTCGCGCGCGGTGTGCTCGAGGATTACGGGCTGGCGGCGTGGCCGAAGACCTCCGGGTCGAGGGGCTTTCATATCTATGCGCGCATCGAGCGGCGGTGGCCGTTCAAGCAGGTGCGCCTGGCCGCCCAGACGATCGCGCGCGAGGTGGAACGCCGGGCTCCTGACCTCGCGACCAGCCGATGGTGGAAAGAAGAGCGCGAGGGTGTGTTCGTCGACTTCAACCAGAACGCGTTCGACCGCACGGTGGCGTCTGCGTATTCGGTGCGGTCCCTGCCGGACGCGCGGGTGTCGACGCCATTGTTATGGGACGAGGTCGCCGACTGCCGTCCCGAAGAATTCACCGTAGCCACCGTGCCGGACCGATTCGAGAATTGTGGCGACCCGTGGGAGGGGATAGATGACTCAGCAGGTTCACTCGATTCGCTGCTGGAGTTCGCCGACAAGCTAGGCCCGCCCGAGAAGGCGCCGCGCGGCGCAAAAGGACGCAAGCGGACGCGACAGGCGCCGGATCTCCTCGAAGCCGCTGATCGAGATCGCGCGCACCAAAACCAAAGACGAAGCGATGGCAGCGCTCGACACCTGGCGCGGACGTTACCCGTCGGTAGCTGAAAAGCTCGAGGCTCCAGATGTTCTCGTGGACGGCATGCGCGGCCCCAGTTCGATCTGGTACCGCATCCGGATCAACCTGCAGCATGTCCCCGAAGATCAGCGCCCACCGCAGGAACCGCTGCTCGCCGATTACAACCCGTGGGAGAACTATTCGGGGCCACAGTGGATGCGCGGAGACTGAGCGCGTTTGCTCTCCGCGACCAAAACACGTTCTTACCAAAGTATTAGCGTTAGCACCCGGTTGCCTTACTTTGCCTGGATACCTTGAGGGACAAGTGATCGAGGGGAGGCACCATGTACGGCAATCCGGCGTTCGATTGTGCTGGCGCCCAGATCCATGCGGTGTGCCGGCAGTTGGCCACCGTGGTGACGGTGCAAGGCGTGGTCGACGACACCAACATCGAGCGCGTCACGGCGCTCGCGCTTCGGTTCGTCATTGCGGAGAAACCCTTCGTCCTTGACCTAAGCGGCGTGAGTTCCTTTTCAGGACACGCACTTTCACTGTTGTCCGCGGTCGATGAGAGTTGCTTCCACAGCGGTGTGGAGTGGTCCTTGGTGACCAGCGCTCCCGTGATGCGTGCGGTGCAGGCTTCCGGGCTGAACTTCCCGGTCGCCGAGTCGATTCCAGACGCACTTCACCATTTCGCCGACAGCATCGACGAGCGTCGTCGCCTGCTGCCTCTCCTGACCAAGAAATCCGCATAGCGGGGAAAGGGGTCGTCAAAATGCTTCTCGATATTCGTTGGCTCGGTTTCCTGCTCGGCCGTCGGCACCCGGCCGCCAAGCGCGCAGTGCGCGTCGCTCACTAAATCCGCCGACACGGCATACCTTCGAGGTATGCGCTGGATCGTCGACGGGATGAATGTCATCGGGTCCCGTCCGGACGGTTGGTGGCGGAACCGCCGATTGGCCATGTCCACATTGATCGAACGCCTCGAGTCCTGGGCATCCGCCGAGGGTGAGGACGTCACGGTGGTGTTCGAGCACCCCTTGTCGCCACCCGTCGAATCAGCGGTCGTGACGATCGCCCACGCGGCGAGGGCTGCGGCCAACTCGGCGGACGACGAGATCGTCGCCATGGTGGCGGCTGCCGCGAGTCCAGCAGATATTCGGGTAGCCACGTCAGATCGTGCGCTGTCGCAGCGCGTCAGTGCACTCGGCGCGGCCGTCTATCCCGCGCAGCGCCTGCGTGATCTCATCGATCCTCGCTGACTAATATTCGTCCATGCCTTCTGCGGCCAGCCGTCGCGACCTCGCGGCGATGCTGGCTCCGCTGCTTCGAGAGTTGATCGCTGCGGAGCTTCCGGTGTTGAAAGAACACGACGTGTCGATGTGGGGCTACGCCGTGTTGCTCGCGCTCGACGAATCCCCGGTGCGCACCCAGGCCGCGCTCGCCGAGTCCATCGGCGCCGACAAGACGCGCATCATCCCGACGCTCGACGAGCTGCAGGCGAAGGGATACATCGAGCGGCATGCCGATCCCGACGATCGCCGCGTGCGACTGCTGGCCATCACCGGATCGGGCCGGAAGGTGAAAGACGCGGTACAGGAGGGTATTCAGCGCGGCGAGGAACGCTGGCTCTCGGTGCTCTCGGCCGACGAGCGTCGGGTGTTCCTGCGCGCGCTGCAGGAAATGACGCACGTCGTCGATACCCCTGGGGTCGAATAGTGAATCGCCTCGATCGGTTCTTCGAGATCTCGGCACGAGGGTCCACGGTCACCAACGAACTTCGCGGCGGCGTAGTCACGTTCATCGCGATGGCATACATCATCGTGCTGAACCCGATCATTCTGTCCGGCATCGAGGACGTCACCGGCCACAAGCTGGAATTCGAACAGGTCTCGGCGGTGACATCGCTGGCCGCGGGTGTCATGACCATCCTGTTCGGCGTCATCTCCCGGCTGCCGTTCGCATTCGCCGCGGGACTCGGTCTCAACACCTTCGTCGCCACGACTTTGGTCGGCTCGCTGACCTGGCCAGAAGCGATGGGGCTCGTCGTCATCAACGGGCTCATCATCGTCACGCTGGCGGCGACCGGCCTGCGCAGGCTGGTTTTCGATGCCGTGCCGATCCAACTGAAGACCGCGATCACAGCCGGTATCGGACTGTTCATCCTGTTCATCGGGCTCGTCGACGCCGGCTTCGTCGGATCCACGGGGATGGCATCGCCACCCGTCGGTCTCGGTATCGGCGGCATCGGTGACATCAGCACGGTCCCGACCGTCGTCTTCGTCTTCACACTGTTGCTGACGGGAGTCCTCGTGGTCCGGCGGGTGCGTGGTGGCATCCTCATCGGACTCATCGCCGGCACACTCGTCGCCATCGTCGTCGAGGCGATCTGGCACGTCGGCTCGGTTGCCGATAAGCCCGGCGGCTGGAGCCTGTCGGTGCCGACGTTGTCGGGGTCGCCGTTCGCACTGCCGGATCTGTCGCTGGTCGGCGACTTCAGCCTGCACGGCAGCGTCGGCCGCATCGGCGTACTCGCCGTCATCATGTTCGTCTTCACGCTGGTCTTCGCGAACTTCTTCGACGCGATGGGCAGTTTCACGGGCCTGGCGCGTGAGTCCGGGCTCGCCGACGATCAAGGAACCTTCCCGCGCCTGCGTTCTGCGCTGATCGTCGAGGGCGCAGGTGCTGTCGTCGGCGGCGCGACATCGTCGTCCTCCAACACCGTGTTCGTCGAATCCGGAGCCGGCATCGAGGAGGGCGCGCGCACTGGTCTCGCGAATCTCGTGACAGGTGTGCTCTTTCTGGCGGCCATGTTCATCTCCCCGCTGGCGTCGATCGTTCCGTCGGAGGTGGCCGCGGCGGCGCTGGTGATCGTCGGCGTGATGATGGCGGGCCATCTGCGGCACATCGACATCTCAGAGTTCTCCGTCGCCCTGCCGGTCGTGTTCACCGTGGCGACCATGCCGTTCTCCTACTCGATCGCCAATGGGATCGGCGTGGGTTTCATCGTGTGGGTGGTCGCCCGCTCGGCCGCCGGTAAGGCCCGCGAGATCAGCCCGCTGCTATGGGTCGTCGCCGCGGGCTTCGTGGTGTACTTCGCGCGCGGCGAGATCGAATCATTCATCGGCATGTGACGCCGCCAGGTCGTGAGGACCGGCAGCGGGATAGCCGCGCGCTTCACGGACGGCGTCGGAGAACCGCCGAAGGAGGGCAACCGCGTCCTCGAAGCCATCGCCGAGGCCGTCGAGGACCGGCGCGCACTGCTCGTCGGTGCGGACCTCGATCGCCTCGCGCTCCAGCCTGCCTCGGTCCGTCAGCGCGCCCTCTGCGATGAGCCCGCGGCTTTCCAGGTCCGCGATGCCCGCCTCGAGCTCGGCCTCCGACCAACCTCGGGTTCTGATGTACGTCTTGGGCCGCAACCCCCAATACAGCTCGGTCAACAGCCCGATCTCGACCGCGCTGTACCCCGCCGACGTCCAGGCAGCCGTATGCGCGTCGCCCCGGAATTCTCGAAGACGGTCGGCAAACCGCCATGCCGCGCCCAGCGCGTCGGCGGGCACGGCAGCGTTGAGCAAGCCCGCATAGAGCGGCCTTCCCGCCACGGGAAGCGACCCGCTGACCGGTCCCAGGAGTTCGGCCAGCTCCAAGACGCCGTCCGGGTTGTTCCCAAGGATCCTTCGCAGCTGACCGACGGCCGCCTCATCCCTGGCTCGGATGATCGCCGCAGCTGTCGTCAGCGACCAACCGTGCTCGACGGCCGGCACCACCACCGCCGGGTTGAACACCGCGAACGCCGACGCCACCACCTCGCCCGGCACTTGACCGAGGATCGCGCCGCGGCTGCAGAAGTACGCGTGCATATCGGGCATTGCGACGTCACCGACAAGTCCAGGACTGTCCGGGAATCCGAGCTTCTGATACCCGGCATGGGCCTCGGGGGCGAAATAGACCTGTCCGGCGAACGCTTCGACGGCACCCGCCAGAATTCGCGTTGCGCGAAACGCGCCATCAGCACCGGCCATTCGCTCACGGTAACCTCCAGACCATGGGGAAGCGATGAGCGCGGGCCTGTTCGGACTTCTCGACGACGTTGCCGCACTGGCGCGGCTGGCCGCGGCCTCGGTCGACGACATCGGTGCCGCGGCCGGGCGGGCGACCGCCAAGGCGGCAGGCGTCGTCATCGATGACACCGCGGTGACACCGCAGTACGTCCACGGCATCACCGCCGACCGCGAACTGCCGATGATCAAGCGGATCGCGATCGGTTCGCTGCGCAACAAGCTGCTGTTCATCCTGCCCGCGGTCGTGCTTCTCAGTCAGTTCGTGCCGTGGCTGGTGACGCCGATCCTGATGGTGGGCGCCACCTACCTCTGTTACGAGGGCGCAGAGAAGGTACTCGGCTGGTTCACCGGACACGACGCGCATGCCGCGCCCACCTCGACCGTCGGCGAAGACGCAGAGAAGCAGATGACGTCGAGCGCGATCCGGACGGACTTCATCCTGTCCGCCGAGATCATGGTGATCGCGCTCAACGAGGTGGCGAGCGAGAGGTTCTGGTCGCGGTTCGTGATCCTCGTCGTGGTCGCGATCGTTATCACCGCCGCCGTCTACGGGGTGGTCGCGCTGATCGTGAAGATGGACGACATCGGACTGAACCTCGCGCAGCGCTCGTCGAAGTTCGCGCAAAAGGTCGGCCGCGGCCTCGTCGCCGCGATGCCCAAACTGCTATCGACACTGTCGACGATCGGTACCGTCGCGATGCTCTGGGTCGGCGGCCACATCCTCCTATTGGGAACGGACACGCTCGGCTGGCATGCGCCCTACGGCTTCGTGCACCACTTCGAGGACCTGATCAAGCGCGCGGTCGCCGACGGCATCGACGGCGTGCTGGCGTGGCTGGCCAATACCGCGGCATCAGCCGTCATCGGGTTGGCAGTCGGGGCCGTCGTGGTGGCGATCGTGCACGTGCTGCCGTTCGGTAAGAAGAAGCACGCCGAAAAGCACTGATTCACAAGCGGATCAGCCGGCTGGTCAAGTCTCGGTTGACTGCCGCGGATATCCGCCGGTGGCTCAACGATCGCAGAAATGCCGTCAGCGCCCACGTGCCAAATGAGTCCGAGATCATGGCGGCCCATTTCAACACCGACTGGCTCTGGGATATCTGCCGCGACGTCACCCAGGACAGGGCGGTGAGCCTGCGTCTCCTGGACTTCTCATACCACCGCAGTGCGCTCGCGAGATCACCGCTGTCGCGAGTGGATCCCTCCCGGAAATCCGAAAGTGCCTTACACAGCACCATCGTATCCAGCAGTGCCTGATTGGTCCCCTGCGCGAGCGCGGGCGGCATCGTGTGTGCGGCGTCGCCGAGCAACGTCATCGCACCCGCACGCGGCGAACGAGGAATCGGATGACGGAAATGCGGGAACGGCGACGCCGACAGATCATCGTCGGTCAACGTCGCGAGCACTTGATCGACCAAGTCGGACCACCCTGCGAAGCTTGACCGGATCATCGTCGATCGGACGTTCCGGTCTGACGAAGTCGGGCGACCACCGCAAGTCGAACCACCACTGCAGATCGGAGCCCACCGGCGGGCCACAGGCCAAGGTTTCCGTGCTCGCCGATGATCTGCACTGCGACATCCTTTTCGGCGATGTGGGGAACGGTGACCAGTCCCTGCCAGCTGCACCAGCCGGTCGGCTCCGCGGGTTTCGCACCGGCGATATGTCGGATCTTCGAGTGCAGACCATCCGCACCGATCAGACAGATCCCCGTCCGCGCAGCTGCCGTCTTCGAACTCGATCCGCACCCCGTCCGGCGTGTTGAACGCCGCGACCACACGGGAGTTGCATCTGGATGCGATCGGCCGGGAAAGCCCTCCAGCAGACGGTCGAGCAGGACGCGGCGAGGGACCATCCGAACGGGCCCGCCCAGCCTGTCGACGATCGTGTTCACGGCGATGTTGACCAGTGGGCGACCAGTTGATGTCGCGATCCGCACGGTGGACAGCAACTGACCCGCCCCGTCCATATCGACGCCCAGCTGCTCCAAAACCGTTGAGCCGTCGGGCCAGATGGTCACCGCACCGCCACCGGGCCGCATATCCGGCCGCTGTTCGAAGACGGTGACGTCATGTCCGTCTCGCAGTAATCCCCGAGCGACGGAAATGCCGCCCACGCCGGCGCCGACGACGAGAATCCGGAGCGCGTTCATCTGCGGCCCATCCGGCTGTGGAAGCGAGCGAGGGGCAACCCGGGAAAGCGTTCGGGCAGAAGCTTTTCGACTGTTAGCAGAACCATTTCGTCCCCTTGATGTTGCAGTCCGAGATCTGGCGCAGACGCCGCACTGGACGTGATACGACTCGCGGGTAGCTTCCGTTCATCGAAGGTGGTCGACATCACAGAGGCACAGATGGCGCATCGCGGAGCAGCCGAAAATCACTCGTATAGCGCGCTATTTCATCGATTCATCGGTGGGCGCGCTTGGTTCATCCAAGGGCGAGACTGTGCTCACGCAGCGATCGCATCTTGATCGCTGTATCGCTGTCGGCTACCGGGATGAAAGTCACCAGGCGCAGGTGCGGATGGTCGGAGGGCGCCAGGATGTGTTGCTCCACGTAAAGGTCGCCGACCTCGGGGTGGCGGAAATGGCGCTCACGGGAGGGCATTGTGTCGATGTCGAAGCTCTCCCAGGCGGATCGGAACGCCTCGCTGGTCCGCAGAAGCCGACCGACGAGATCGGCGAAGGGCGGCTCGTCCAGCCGGGTGCCGGCCTCGGCCCGAAACGACGCGACGTTGTACATGCTGGTGAGTTCCCAGTCCGGTATCAGCGTGCGCAGGTAGGGGTCGGTGAAAAGCAGCCATAGGAAGTTGCGCTCGGCTACAGCGACTTTGGCCATGTTCGGGTACACCGCCGCGTATGCGGCATTCCACGCCAATACGGTCCAGTCGGTGGTGACCGCCATCGCCGGGAAGTCCGCGAAGGCCTCGAGCAGCCGCGCCACGTCCGCAGGGACGGTGTCCGGACTCGGGTCCGGAGTGGGATGGGGCGCGCCGTATCCGGCCAACGCCAGGAGATACACGTGTTCGGTGTGCGACAACCGTAATGTTCGTGCGAGTGAATCGAGAACCTGGCGGGACGGGGTGACGTCGCGTCCCTGTTCCAGCCAGGTGTACCAAGTGATGCTGACACCGGCCAGGTAGGCCACCTCTTCCCGGCGCAGACCCGAAGTTGTCCGTCCGGTGGTGGGAGGAACGCCAAGGTCGGCGCGCACCAGCTGTCTCCGTGCGGGTTCTGAGGAACTGACCGAGCACGGCCGCGTTGTGCTTCACTGTTGCGCCTTAACGAGATTGGTAGAACGCGGTTTCAGCGTCCCTGTGTACACAATCGCTCGTCTACCCGATCCTTGTCGCCCCTGCTGCCGTCCGTTTCACCACCCGGCTAGCTGGAATCGGCTCAGAATTTGCCGAGCTCAAAGGTGGTAGTGCCACTACTAGCGGGGGCGCCACCTGCCCCTGGAGCTCGGGCGATGCCATTCTCGGAGTATGACGACAACCGCAGCGACAAACGGGGTGCAGGGGCTCTACGAAGAGCACGCACGCGCCCTGTGGCATTACGCCTGGCGGTTGACCGGCGACCCGTCCCGCGCCCAGGATGTCGTGCAGGAGACGCTGCTACGCGCATGGCAGCACCCCGAGGTGACCGACGACAGCGAGCGGTCGGCACGGTCGTGGCTGTTCACGGTCGCCAGGAACATGATCATCGATGAGAGTCGCTCGCCGCGTTTCCGCCGCGAGGTGAGCGCGCCAGACGACTCGGGTGTACCTGAGCGTGCTTGTCCTGACGAGGTCAATGCGGCGCTGGATCGGATGCTGATCAACACAGCGCTGGCGCGGCTGACGCCCGAACATCGTGCGGTGGTACAACGCTCGTACGTCCAGGGTTGGTCGACGGCGGATATCGCCGCCGACCTCGGAATCGCCGAGGGCACCGTCAAATCGAGGCTGCATTACGCACTACGTACGTTGCGCAACGTACTGGGCGAAATGGGCGTTACACCATAATCTTTCCGGCGGCCGACCGTACCGCCTCGGTGATGGCACCGACCAACGGACTGTCGAGCTTCCAGCACTGCCAGAACAGCGGCACGTCGAGGTGCGCGTCGGCCACCCGAACGAACGAACCGTCCGCAAGCGCCGGTTCGGCCAGATTCTCCGGAAACATGCCCCACCCGAGGTCCGCTCGCACGGCACTCCCGAAGCCTTCCGCCGTCGGCACGAAGTGCTGTGGCCTGGCGATGTCGCGACGGAACACCTTGCGCACCAACATGTCCTGCAGGGCATCATCACGATTCCACGCCAGGGACGGTGCGGCCGCCACGGCGTGGGCGGTGAAACCGTCGGGCAGATGTCGATCGATGTACGCCGGGCCGGCGACCGGTACGTACCTCATCACGCCAAGCGGCAGCACGCGGCAACCCGGTACCGGCGTGCGCTCGGTCGTCACCGCTCCCATCACCACGCCCTCGCGAAGCAGTCGCGCCGAATGGTCCTGGTCCTCGATGCGGATGTCGAACAACACGTCGTCCAGTGCGTCGAAGACGCCGGTGAACCACGTCGCCATCGAATCGGCGTTGACAGCCAGAGCAATCCGCGGGGAAGACCCGTCACCGCCGCCCATCTCCGTAAGGGCCTCGGCCTCCAGGAGTGCGGTCTGCGCCGCCAGCCGCAACAGCGGAACGCCAGCCGTCGTGGCGATACACGGTTTCTCCCGCACCACCACGACCTGGCCGACCCGCTGCTCCAGCGCCTTGATGCGCTGGCTGATCGCCGACGGAGTGACGTGGAGCCGGGCCGCGGCGGCATCGAACGACCCGTGCTCGACCACCGCCGCAAATGCCGCCAACTGCTGCCCGTCGATCTGCACATTAGCGATGCTAATGCGCGCACAAGATCGTTAGTGTGGCTGTTCTTGCTGTTCCTGCGGCTTCGGCTTGTGCCCCAGGTAGACGACCATGACAGCAGCGGCCAAAGACAGGACGCCAACCACCCACATCGCAGCCTTGGCATCGCCGGTCAGATCGTTCAGCCATCCGGTGATGTAGGGCCCGCCGAACCCGCTGAGGTTTCCCAGCGAGTTGATCAGTGCGATACCACCCGCCGCGGCCACCCCGGTGAGGAATGTGGAAGGCAGCGCCCAGAAGACGGGCAGGGCGCACATGACCGAGCAGGTGGACAGGGTGACGGCGACCATCGCCAGGTAGGGATCGCTCATGTAGAGCGCGGCCGGTATCGACACCGCCCCGACGATCGCTGGGATCGCGACATGCCATACCCGTTCGTTGGTGCGGTCCGCATGGCGCGCCCAAGGCACCATCACGATGGCGGCGACGACGTAGGGAACAGATGTCACGAGGCCGCGCTCGATGATGCTCAGATGGGTGCCGTACTGCTCCTGGAATCCGGCGACGATCGTCGGCAGAAAGAACCCGACCGCGTACAGGCCGTAGGTGATTCCGAAGTAGATGAACGCCAGTAGGAGGATCCTCGGGTGACTGAGCGCCTTCTTCAGCGGCCAGTGCTGGCCGGTCTCAGCAAGCGACCGTTCAAAGTCCAGTGTCGTTTCCAGCCAGTCCTTTTGGTCGGCGTTGAGCCAAGCGGCCTCGGCCGGTCGATCCGTCAGGTAGAACCAGCAGACGAACGCGAGAATCACCGCGGGGATGCCCTCGACGAGGAACATCACTCGCCAGCCTTCGAGCCCGAAGATGCCGTGTCCCCAATCGATGATCAGCGAGGACAGGGTGGATCCGATGGCCGTTGATACCGGCACCGCCACCATGAACATCGAGATCGCCTTGGAGCGATGCCTTTCCGGGAACCAGAAGGTGAGGTACAGAATGATTCCCGGGAAGAATCCCGCTTCCGCCACGCCGAGAAGAAACCGAAGGACGACCAGGGTTTCCGCGTTGGGCACGAATGCGATTGCGCTGCTGATGATTCCCCACGTCAGCATGATGCGTGCGATCCACCGGCGGCCACCGAACTTGTTGAGCGCGATATTGCTCGGCACTTCTAGCAGTAGGTAGCCGATGAAGAAGATGCCCGAGGCGAACCCGAACATCTTCGCGCTCATCGCGAGGTCTTCGTTCATGCCGTTGGGTCCGGCGAAGCTGATGTTGACGCGATCGAGGTAGTTGACGAAATAGAGGAGGACCAGGAACGGGATCAGACGGCGCGTGACCCTCGTCATCGTCTGCTGTCCCACGGCCGAGCCGGGAAGGTGGGTAGTCATCGTTGCCCTCCTGCGCAGATCCGTCGCAACCGAAGCAGACTACCGGCGTTTTATGGGCTGAACAGGGGCTTCGTATGTGGTACCTGCCGACCGTCGGGCTTACATTAGTGCTGCTAATGCAAATTAAGAATCATTAGCTGTACTGATGGGACGGATTTTCCTACCGTCAATTGCATGAACTCACCGCTGATCGTCGGCTTCCTCGCCTCGCTGACGCTGATCATCGCGATCGGCGCGCAGAACGCCTTCGTGCTGCGCCAGGGCATCCGCGGCGAGCATGTGTTGGCCGTGGTGGCGGTGTGCGCCGTGTCCGACATCCTGCTCATCACCGCGGGCATCGCGGGCATCGGAGCCCTGATCGCCGCACATCCGGGCGCCCTCGACATCGCCCGGTTCGGCGGTGCCGCGTTCCTGATCGGCTACGGCCTGCTCGCGGCGCGACGCGCCTGGCGGCCGGCGACGCTGACCCCGTCGGAGAAGGGCCCGGCGCGCCTTCTCGAGGTGCTGGTCACCTGCCTCGCGCTGACGTGGCTCAATCCGCACGTCTACCTCGACACCGTGATCCTGCTGGGCACCCTCGCCAACGAGCACACCGAGGGGCGGTGGGTATTCGGCGTCGGTGCGGTCACCGCCAGCGTGGTGTGGTTCGTCAGCCTCGGGCTCGGCGCGCGTCGACTCTCCGGACTGTTCGCCACCCCGACTACCTGGCGGATCCTCGACGGCTTGATTGCCGTCACAATGACCGGACTCGGTGTGTCGCTGGCCCTGTCCTGAGACAATTCGCCCATGGGGGCAGGCGAACCAGCGCTGGGTCTGCGAGACCGGAAGAAGATCCAGACCCGCGACACCATTCGGCGCGAGGCCATGCGGCTCATCAAGGCCAACGGTTACGCCAACACCACCATCGAACAGATCGCCGATGCCGCCGAGATAGCGCCGAGCACCTTCTTCCGCTACTTCCCGACCAAAGAGTCTGTGTTGATCGCGAACGACCTGGACCAGGTGACCATCGATGCGCTGGCCGCACAGCCGGCAGACATGGAGCCGCTCAAGGCATTTCGGCGCGCGCTCGAGATCACGCTGACCGCGGTCACCGCGGCGGAGTGGCATTTCGAACGCGCCCGGCTAGGACTGGTTCTCTCGGTGCCAGAACTGAAAGCCGCTCAGCTGGACGAGTACCGCCGCACTGTCGCCAGGCTCGCCGAGTCGGAGAGCCCAGCGCACCGGCCGAAACGCGAGCGACCTCGAGATTCGCGTCCTCGTCGGGGCTCTGGCAGGTGGCACTGATGGCGGCCCTCGACGGGCATCTGTCCGGCCTGGCCGAGCGGATGTACCAGACCCTGGACTTCATTGGAAGCTGGTATGCACTTTCCGATGACCGGAGCTCAGAAGACCGTGTTCATCACCGGCGCCGCGGCCGGGATCGGCAGGGCGACCGCGCTGACATTCGCCCGAAAGGGCTTCACCGTCGGCGGCTTTGACATCGATGAGGTCGGGCTCAAGACGCTGGCCGACGAGATCGACCGACTGGGAGCGACAGGATCGGATGTCGCCGGCCGAGCGGCTCCGGCGATCGTCGGCCACCTTGACGTCACCGACCCCGATGAAATGGCACAGCGGGTCGGCGAGTTCGCGGAGGCGGCCGGAGGCCGTCTCGACGTGATGATCAACAACGCAGGAATATTGCGGGCAGGCCGCTTCGAGGAGATGGACCTCGGTGGTCATTTCAAGGAGATCGACGTCAATGCCAAGGGTGTGGTGAACGGGCTGTACGCCGCGTTTCCGTACCTGCGATCCACGCCGGAACTCCGTCGTCGTCAACCTCGCTTCTGCATCGGCGATCTACGGTCAGGCCGAACTCGCCAATTACAGCGCGACCAAGTTCTTCATCCGCGGCATCACCGAGGCGCTGGACATCGAGTGGAATCGGTACGGCATCCGGGTGATCGCGATGTGGCCGCTGTTCGTGCAGACCGCGATGACGGAAACCCTCAACACCGGAACCACCGAATCGCTCGGCATCCGGTTGACAGCACAGGACATCGCCGACGCCATTGCGGCCGCGACCGACCCGTCAATGGCTTCGCCGCGCCATCCACCAGGTGCACTTCCCTGTCGGCTCGCAAACCAAGGTGTTGGCGGTCGGCTCCAGATTCTCTCCCGGCTGGCTCACCCGTTTGGTCAACAAGAGATTGGCGCATTCCTGATGTTCAAGATGACTGTCGAAGACGTTTTCGCCATCCGCAATCGGGGCGTGGTCGCGACCGGCCGCGTCGAAAGCGGAACGCTGCGCGTGGGCGACACCGTGCACATCAACGGCGGCCCCGGCGTCGCGGTCACGGCCATCGAGAAGTTTCGCAAGCAGCTGGACGAGGCGACCGTCGGTGAAAACGTGGGCGTGCTGATGAAGGGGATCGAGAGGGCTCAGCTCAACCGCGGCGACGTCCTTACCGCCTCGGGCGAGGCTGCACCGTCGTACGGCGAGGCTGAACCCATCTGAGCCGATCTAATCGCGCTGAGCGCAACCGATGACGCCTTTGCACAGGCGGCATACGGTGCCGCGCATGAACGAGGATTGGCTCGCCGTCATCACAGGCCTTGCCCTGCTGGCTCTTGTACTCATCGGAGCGATCCCGGGCAGCGTGATCCCGTGACCGAACAAACCACCACCGAAGACCGTGAGGAAGCCCGCGACTACGGCATCGGCTACGCGATCGCGGGCGTGCTCGTCGTCATCGCGTTGGGCGCCGCGACCCGGTTCCTGGAGCAGGAGGTTCCGCAGTGGGCGGCAGGCACGCCCTTCGCAAAGGTCGCGAAGTCCATCGAATTCCCCATCTACGCAATAGCTTTGGGACTGATCGGCAACTTCGCCCTGTCCAAACTGGCGCTTCGTGACGCGCTGTCGCAAGGGTTTCGCACCGAGTTCTTCATCAAGACGGGTCTGGTGCTGCTCGGCGCGTCCATCAACCTGAAGGTGCTCGTCACAGCGGCGGGGCCGGCGATCATCCAGGCGTTGCTGTTGATCACCATCGTGTTCGGCTTCACCTGGTGGCTCGGCGGAGTCCTCAAGCTGGAGGACAAGCTGCGAGCACTACTGGCGTCGGCGGTGTCGATCTGCGGTGTGAGCGCAGCCATCGCAGCCGCAGGTGCGGTGCAGGCCAAAAAAGAACAACTGGCCTACGCCGCATCCCTGGTGATCGCCTTCGCGCTGCCGTCGATCTTCCTACTTCCTTGGCTCGCAGACGTTCTCAACCTGTCCGACGCCGTCGCCGGCGCGTGGATCGGTGGCAACATCGACACGACGGCGGCCGTCGCCGCCGCGGGAGCACTCGCGGGCGAGGACGCCCTGCAGATCGCCACCATTGTGAAGACCACCCAGAACGCGTTGATCGGAGTCGTCGCGATCGCGTTGACCGCGTACTTCGCATTCAAGGTGGAGCGCAAGTCCGCTGACGAGGCGCGGCCGTCGGTTCGTCAGTTCTGGGAGCGCTTCCCGAAATTCGTGCTCGGCTTCATCGCCGCGTCGATCATCGGCACGCTGTATCTGCAGTGGGGCGGAGACAAGTCCGCGATCACGACGGTCAACGACCTGCGCACCTGGTTCCTGATCTTCGCGTTCGTCGCGATCGGTCTGGAGTTCTCGCTGAAAGGTCTCAAGGAGGCCGGTTGGCGGCCCGTCGTGCTGTTCGCCTCGGCGACGGTCGTCAACATCGTCGTCGCGCTCGGCCTGGCCGTCGTGTTGTTCGGCAGTTTTCAGGTGAGTTAGCTACTCTCGCCGGGTGCCTGCTTCGTTGTCCCGACGGAGTTTCCTGGCGTTGACCGCCGGGGCGGCGGCGTTCGCGGCCGCCTGCGGATCGAAGCCCGGCGAGGTCGCCGACGACGGCTCGGTCACCGTCAAACATGTGTTCGGCGAAACTAAAATCCCTGCGCCGCCCAAGCGGGTGGTCAGCGCGGGCCTCACCGGACAGGACGACCTGCTCGCCGTCGGCGTCATCCCGATCGCGGTGACCGACTGGTTCGGCGGCGAGCCGTTCGGCGTATGGCCCTGGGCGCAGCCGAAACTCGGCGGGGCGCAGCCGGTGGTGCTCAACCTCGTCGACGGCGTCCCGGTGGAGGCGATCGCGTCGTTGCGGCCCGACCTGATCGTTGCCACCAACGCCGGCCTCGACCGCGACACCTACGACCGGCTGACAGCCGTCGCCCCGACGATCGCGCAGTCCGGTCAGGACGCGTTCTTCGAGCCGTGGAAGGACCAGGCGAGCGCCATCGGCCAGGCGGTGTTCAAGCACGACGAGATGCAGGCGCTCGTTGCCGCCGTCGAAGAGCGCTTCGCCGCCGCGGGCAAGAACAACGCGCAGTTCGCCGGCAAGAAGGTCCTGCTGTTGGAAGGCACGATGGGTCCAGACGGCCCAACCGTGATGTCCCCCGAATGGCGCAGCGAGTTCCTCACGCAGATGGGTTGTGCCGTTGCCGACAAGTGTCGATTCAGCGGATGTACTGATCTGGGCCACCGAGAACGACGAACAGCAGGCTGCGCTGCTGGCCGATCCGGCGATCAATCGGCGGCGCAACGTGTTCACCGGCAAGGAACTCGCGGGCGCCATCGCCTTCGCCTCGCCGCTGTCGTATCCGCTGGTGGCAGACCAGCTGCCGGCGCACATCGCCCGGGCGATCGCCTGACAAGATGTTCGGGTGACCGCCACCAGCACCGAGTCCGAACACCGGGGTTTCGCGCTGACGGGTTCGGCCTTCTATCCGACGTTGGTCGCGGTCTTCACCGGCCTGGTGCTGATTTCGAATGTGTCTGCCACCAAGGGCATCGCCTTCGGGCCGATCATCGGCGACTGGTCGCTGATCACCGACGGCGGGTTCATCGTATTCCCGCTGACGTACGTGATCGGCGACGTGCTTTCCGAGGTGTACGGCTTCAAGGCCACCCGGAGGGCCATCTATATCGCCTTCGCGATGGAGGCCATCGCGGCGTTCACGTTCTGGCTCACCGCCTACCTTCCGGCGGCCGACTTCTACACCAACCAGGCGGCATTCGAGGCCGTCGTCAAGCCGTTCACGCAATTGATCATCGCCGGGCTCGCCGGCTTCATCGTCGGCCAGACGCTCAACGCCTGGGTGGTGGTGCGGATCAAGGCCCGCACGAAGGAGAAGCATCTGTGGGCCCGGCTGATCGGCTCGACCATCGTCGGTGAGTTCGCTGACACCGTGGTGTTCTGCGCCATCGCCGCGGGTGCGATCGGCATCAGCACGTGGGGAGACTTTCTCACGTACGTGGCGCTGGGCTGGGTGTACAAGACCGCGGTCGAGATCGTCGTGCTGCCGGTTACCTATCGGGTGATCGCGTACATCAAGCGACGCGAACCCACGTATCAGCCGGCCGTGTGAGGCTTCGTTAAGGCTCCTCTGGCAAGGCGCATAAATCATGATTCGCCATTGCTACTCGCGGGTAATTTTAGTGACATGAGCGTGACAGCGGATCTCATGGACGCCAACGCGAAGGGTGGGGACCCCATGGATCACATAGTGATCCGCGACTACGGGGATCGTGCCCTGCTGCTGGAATTGGACGGCACCGAAGAGGTGCTGGCGTGGTCGGAGGCGATCCGGGACGCCGGACTTCTCGGAGTGCTCGACATCGTTCCTGCGTCGCGCACGGTGCTGATGAAGCTGGCGGGTGCCGAGTATCAGGCGCCCACCCGGCAGCGGCTGGGCAAACTGGACGTCGCAGCGGTATCGGATTCCGCGGCGGCGGACAGACAGATCGACGTCCAGATCGACGTCGTCTACGACGGTCCCGATCTCGATGAAGTCGCCCGGCTCACTGAGTTGACCGTCGATGCGGTCGTCGCGGCGCATACCGGGACACCGTGGCGGGTCGGATTCGGCGGTTTCGCACCGGGGTTCGCGTATTTGGTCGGAGGTGACAGCCGACTCGAGGTGCCACGGCGAGCCGAGCCGCGGACGAAGGTCCCGGTGGGGGCGGTCGGCCTCGCAGGTGAGTTCAGCGGCGTCTACCCCCGCGAGTCGCCGGGCGGCTGGCAGCTGATCGGACGCACCGCCGAGGGACAGGCGGCGTTGTGGGATGTCGATCGTGACCCGCCCGCGTTGCTGACGCCGGGTATGTGGGTGCAGTTCCGGGCGGTTGGTTAGGAGGCCAGTCATGTCGGTAGCTGAATCCGCGGCTCAGCCGCGCGCCACTCTGGAGATCCTGCGTTCCGGCCCGCTGTCGCTGATCGAGGACCTCGGCCGGCCGGGCCTGGCCCACATGGGGGTGAGCCGTTCCGGCGCCGCCGATCGCCGCTCCCATGCCCTGGCCAACCGGCTGGTGGCCAACCCGGGCGAGCTCGCCACGATCGAGGTGACGTTCGGCGGCTTGATGGCGCGGGTACGTGGCGGTGACAAGAAGGGAGTCGCGATCGCCGTCACCGGAGCCGACACCGATCCGGCGATCAACCGAGTTCCGTTCGGCACAAACAGCATTCACTACGCCCGCGACGGTGAAGTGATCGAGCTCGGCGCACCGCATTCGGGGCTGCGGACCTATCTGGCGGTGCGCGGGGGTATCGACGTCGAGCCGGTGCTCGGGTCCCGGTCATACGACGTCATGTCGGCGATCGGGCCGCTTCCGCTCGCGCCGGGAGACGTGCTGCCGATCGGCGAGCACAGCGACGAGTTCCCCGAGTTGGACCAGGCGCCGGTGGCCGCGATCGACGACGACGTCCTCGAGCTGATGGTGGTGCCCGGGCCTCGCGACGACTGGTTCACCGATCCCGACGTGCTGATCCGCACCAACTGGCAGGCCACCAACAGGAGCGATCGTGTAGGGATGCGGCTGGTCGGAATGCCCCTGGAATACCGGTGGCCGGATCGCCAACTCCCCAGCGAGGGGGCCACCCGCGGGGCAATTCAAGTGCCGCCGAACGGTTTTCCGGTGATCCTGGGTCCGGACCATCCCGTCACCGGCGGGTACCCGGTGATCGGCGTGGTCGCCGACGACGACATCGACAGGGTCGCGCAGATCCGGCCGGGGCAGACGGTGCGCATGCACTGGTCACGACCGCGTCGCCCGTTTGAAGGCACCGCATAAGAGCTCGCGTGCTGGTAGAACGGCAGTGTGCGCGCGCGCAGCTCCAGCTCTGGACCCGTGCGCGAGGACCCGGTTCCTCGCGTTCACAGCGCCCGCCTGATCCACACGTCCGATCTCGACCACGAGACTCGTGACGACGCGCGCCGGATGGTCATCGACGCGTTCGGCGGGGAGTTCACCGATGCCGACTGGGAGCATGCGCTCGGTGGCATGCACGCGCTGATCTTCGACCACGGCGCGTTGATCGCGCACGCAGCAGTGGTTCAGCGACGGCTGCTGTACCGCGATACCGCGTTGCGTTGCGGCTACCTAGAGGGTGTCGCGGTGCGTGAAGACCGGCGAGGCCAGGGCCTTGCCACCGCCGTGATGGATGCCGCGGAGCAGGTGCTGCGCGGCGCGTATCAGCTGGGCGCACTGAGTGCGTCCGTGGCCGGCCGGCACATCTACGTGGCGCGCGGCTGGCTGCCGTGGCAGGGTCCCACGTCGGTGTTGACACCCGACGGGGTGACGCGGACCCCCGACGACGACGACTGCCTGTTCGTCCTGCCCGTTGCTCTACCTGACGGCACCGAACTGGACCCCACCGCCGAGATCAGCTGCGATTGGCGCGACGGCGACGTCTGGTGACGCCCTAACCTGGCGTTATGCGTTGCCGACGGGTACTGACACGTCAGGGCAATGGCGAAGTAATCGCTTGGAAACATGAGCTGAATACACAGGTGTAATGAGTGAGCCTGACTGGGCACCGCTCACCGGGTTCCGGGTGGCGGTGACTTCCGCCCGTCGCTCCGAGGAGCTGGGTGCGCTGCTGCAACGTCGCGGCGCCACCGTAACCAGCGCGGCGGCGATCACGATGGTGCCGCTCCCCGACGATGACGCGTTGCGCGCCCACACGGAGGCGCTGATCGACGTGGCGCCCGACATCGTGATTGCCACGACCGGCATCGGATTCCGCGGATGGGTCGCGGCGGCCGACGGGTGGGGGTTGGCCAACGACCTGATCTCCGCCCTCGGCAAGGCACGCATCGTGTCGCGCGGCCCCAAGGCGACGGGCGCGCTACGCGCTGCGGGACTGCCCGAGGAATGGTCGCCCGAGTCGGAGTCGTCGAGGGAGCTGCTCCACTACCTCGTCGAGGGCGGCATTGCCGGACAGCGCATCGCGGTCCAGCTGCACGGTGCCACCGACGACTGGGATCCGTTCCCCGAGTTCCTCGACGAACTGCGCGCCGCCGGTGCGCGAAGTGGTACCGATACGGGTCTACCGCTGGCATCCCGCGCCCCGTAACGGCGATTTCGATCAGCTGGTGATGGGTATCGCGGACGAGAAGTTCGATGCCGTGAGTTTCACTTCCGCACCCGCGGTCGCGTCGGTGTTGATGCGCGCGACGGAGTTGGGCATCGAGGATCGGGTGCTCGCCGCGCTGCGCAGCAGTGTGCACGCGATGTGCGTCGGGCCCGTGACCGCCCGGCCGCTGGTGCGACTCGGTGTGCCGACGTCGGCACCGGAGCGAATGAGGTTGGGCGCGTTGGCCCGGCACATCACCGACGAACTGCCATTGCTGTGCGCGCGCACTTCCCGCGTGGCCGGCCACGTTCTGGAGATCCGCGGGACGTGCGTTCTCGTCGACGGCGAGGTCAAGGCGGTTTCGCCGGCAGGGATGGCGACGATCCGCGCGCTCGCGCATCGTCCCGGCGCGGTGGTGTCGCGCAATGCGCTGCTTTCAGCGCTACCCGGCAGCGGCACCGACACACATGCCGTCGAGACGGCGGTGCTCCGGCTCCGAACCGCCTTGGGGGACAAGAACATCGTGTCGACGGTGGTCAAGCGGGGCTACCGCTTGGCCGTCGACGACGAAATGGCACACGCATGATGAGTCACGTGCTCGTCGCGCATGGCACTCGCAAGAGCACCGGTGTGGACATGGTCGGCTCGTTGGCCGAACGGGTGGCGGCCGTAATGGGGTCCCAGGTTCATGTGGCGTTCGTCGACGTGCTCGGTCCGACACCTGCCGAAGTCCTTCGCGGTCTGACGGGGCAGGCGGTCGTCGTCCCGGCATTTCTGTCCCGCGGATACCACGTCAATGCCGACATCCCTGCGCACGTCGCGGCGAGCGGACATTCCGACGTCACCGTCGCCGATGCCCTCGGACCGAGTCCCCAGGTGGCCCGCGTACTCGCCGACCGTCTCATCGAAAGCGATTGGCGCCCTAGCGACTCCGTGGTCCTGGCTGCCGCGGGCACGTCGGATCCGACCGCCCGCCGCGACCTGCACAAGATGGCGGCGTGGGTGTCGGCTCTCACCAGTTCGCGCGTCGAGTTGGCGTTCGCCGTGACGGGTGAGCCTCAGGTTTCCGATGCGGTCGAACAACTCCGCGAACGCGGCGCTCGGCGCGTCGTGGTGGCTTCATACCTGTTGGCGGATGGCCTTTTTCAGGATCATTTGCGCAGCAGCGGCGCCGACACCGTAACCGATCCGCTGGGTTCGCACCCAGCGATGGTGCGGCTGATTGCGAACCGGTTTCACCGCGCCCGCGTGGCGGTACCTGTGTAGCAGGATCTTTGACTTAGGAAAAGCAGGCGTAACTCTGCGTTTGTCGCGATCGCCCAAGGGGTACGTCCGCATTCATGATCAAGCATGTCACCGCCGCCATCGCTTTATTCGCCGCACCCGTCACCGCGTTGAGCGGCTGCGCGAACCAACCCGCCGACAACTCGTCGACGTCGACCACCTCCGGGACGGCGTCCAGCGCTCAGACACTGACGACCCAGCTGAATACGGCCGGCGGCGAACATGTCGCCGATGCGACGATCGACTTCACCGGCGGGTACGCCACGGTGACCGTCGAGACCGTCGGGACCGGAATCCTCTCGCCCGGCTTGCACGGTCTGCACATCCATGCGGTCGGCAAGTGTGAAGGTGATTTCACTTCCGCGGGAGACCACTTCCAGGCACCTGGTCATACCGGACAGCCCGCTAGCGGGGATCTTCCGTCTCTGCTGGTGCGCTCCGACGGTGCCGGCAAACTCGTAGCCACCAGCGACAGCTTCACCGAGGATCAGCTCAAGGGCCCTGACGGCTCGGCAATCCTGCTCCACCAAGGCGCCGGCATGGGTGCCGACGGTGCCGCCGCCGACCAGCCCATCGCCTGCGGCGTGCTCAGCCCGGCGAGCGCCACCAGTACATCCGTCTCGACGTCGACCGAGACATCGACCGTCACCACGACCGCAGCCACCACAGTTCCACCTGCCACCGCCTCCGAGACGACGTCGTCGGCGCCTCCCACGTCCAGTTCCAGCGTCGCACCCAGCACGAGTACCAGCACCGTCACCGTGATCCAGCCCCCGACCATCCCGGAGATCACCGTGCCCCCGCTGCCCGGCCCTGATGGCGGTTGATCCGCCGAGGGTCAGGCGCCGATCTCTACGTTCCCGTCCACGATGCGCGTCGGGTAGACCGGCAGCACGACGTCGGCATCGTCGAGGCAGGCTCCGTCATCGAGGCCGAACGCCTGCTTCTTGATCGGCGACTGTACGGTCGGGCGCCCGCCCCGGTCACCGACGATGCCGCGCGAGATGACCGCGGCGCCCGAGAACGGATCGATGTTGCCCACCGCGCGCAGCGTGCCGTCGTCCAGCCGGAACAACGCCACCTGTGTTCCATCGGCCAGCAGCACGCCGACACCACGGCACGGCATCAGGAGGTCGTAGGCGCATGCCGTTGTCCACACGTCAACATCGTTGAGCAGCGTCACTTTTGGGGCACCTTTGGTAGTCCGATGGGAACCTTGCGACCTGAGCGCTGCGTAAACTCAACGGTCGGATCGGCGACATCGGGGGCGTTGACGAACGAAACGAACTTCGACAGCTTCGCCGGATCTTCGAGCACGCCCTTCCACTCACACGCATAGCCCTCGATGTGGCGGGCGATCGCCTCCTCGAACTCACCGGCCAGCCCTAGGGAGTCATGGCAGACGACATCGCGCAGATGGTCGAGCCCACCCTCGAGGCCCTCCACCCACGGCGCAGTGCGCTGCAACCGGTCGGCGGTGCGGATGTAGAACATGAGGAACCTGTCGATGTAGCGCAACAGTGTCTCGTCGTCGAGGTCGCCCGCGAGCAGCTCGGCATGTCTGGGTGTCATGCCACCGTTGCCCCCGACGTAGAGGTTCCAGCCGGTCTCGGTCGCAATGACGCCGACGTCCTTACCGCGCGCCTCGGCGCATTCACGCGCGCAGCCCGAGACACCCATCTTGATCTTGTGCGGTGCCCGCAGGCCGCGGTAACGCAGCTCGAGGTTGATGGCCATCTGCACCGAATCCTGTTGCCCGTAACGGCACCAGTCGCTGCCCACGCAGCTCTTCACCGTCCGCAGCGCCTTGCCGTAGGCGTGGCCCGACTCCATCCCGCCCTCGACCAGCCGCCGCCAGATCTCGGGCAGCTGGTCGACTCGGGCGCCGAACATGTCGATGCGCTGCCCGCCGGTGATCTTGGTGTAGAGATCGAAATCCCTTGCGATCTCGCCGATCAGGATCAGCTGTTCGGCGGTGATGTCGCCGCCGGGCACCCGCGGCACGATCGAATAGCTGCCGTTCTTCTGGATGTTGGCCAGGAAGTGGTCATTGCTGTCCTGCAACGAGGCCTGTTCACCGTCGAGGATGTGCTCCGAACTCGTCGATGCCAGGATGGACGCGACGGCGGGTTTGCAGATATCGCAACCCTTTCCGGTGCCGAATCGCTCGATCAGACCCGAGAAGGTCCGTACCGACTCCGAAGGCCCGGCGGAGATGATCTCGAAAAGCTCTGCACGCGAATGGCTGAAGTGTTCGCACAGCGCCTTGGACTGTTCGACGCCCTCGGCCTCCAGCAGTTGCTTGAGCAGCGGTACGCATGAACCGCACGACGTGCCGGCCAACGTGCACTTCTTGAGATCTGGTACGTCGCAGCAGCCGCCGGCGATGGCCTCGGTGAGGTCGCCTTTCGTGACGTTGTTGCACGAGCAGATCTGTGCGGCGGCAGGCAATGCACCGACGCCCAATCCCGCGCCACCCTCGGACCCGGCCGGCGCGATCAGCGCCAACGCATCGCCCGGCAACTCTTCGCCCACCATCGGCCGCAGAATGCCGTACGCGGAGGCGTCACCCACCAGGATGCCGCCCAGAAGCGTCTTCGCATCGTCGGAGAGCACCAGCTTGGCGTAGGTCTGGTTGACCGCGTCGTTGATCGCCACCTCCAGACAGTCCGGGGTGACGCCCATCGCATCGCCGAAGCTGGCCACGTCGACCCCGAGCAGCTTGAGCTTGGTCGACATATCGGCCTCGGGGAACTCCGCCGCACCGCCCAACAGCCGGTCGGCGACCACCTCGGCGCTGGTGTAACCAGGACCGACCAGGCCGTAGCAGCGACCGTCTATCGCCGCTACCTCGCCGACTGCGAAGACATTGGGATCTGTTGTGGCGCAGGACAGGTCGGTCAGAACGCCACCGCGATCGGCGATCGCCAATCCGGCCTCCCTCGCCAGTTCGTCACGCGGCCGCACACCAGCCGCGAAGACGACCAGGCCGGCGTCGATGTACGACTCGTCACTCAGCGTCACCCGCATCGAGTCATCGTCGGCGGACCGGCGGACGGGCCGATTTCGTTGTGCCGGCGCAATGTTGGCGGTGCCGACGCCGGTGTGGACGGTGATGCCCAGTTCGCCGATCATTCGGCCCAAGAGGGCCCCGCCGGCTTCGTCGAGCTGTTGAGCCATCAGCCGGGGCGCCATCTCGACGACATGCGCGCGCAGCCCGAACGATCGCAGGGCGTTGGCGGCCTCGAGACCCAGCAGACCTCCACCGATGACCACCCCGACCGGAACGCCCGCGTCCAGCGTGCGGCGCGCACTTGCGCGGATCGCGTCAAGATCGTCGAGCGTGCGATACACGTGGCACCCGGGCAGGTCGCGTCCGGGGACCGGGGGAACGAACGCATAGGAGCCGGTGGCCAGCACGAGCGCGTCGTAGTCGATCCGATCGCCGTCGGCGGTCAGCACCCACTTGGCGTCCCGGTCGATGCCGGTCACCCGGCTGCCCAACCGGACTTCCACCAGGTCGTCGCCGGGGTAGGAATTGCCGGCCAGCGCCAGGAGCCCACGATCCCAGTGCTCGGTGTACCCGGTGAGGCCAACGCGGTCGTAGGCGGCGTCCGCCTCCTCGGCGAGTACGGTCACCCGCCATTCACCGGCACTGTCGCGCGAGCGCAGCGCCTCGACGAATCGGTGCCCGACCATGCCGTGGCCGACGACCACGACGTTCTTTGAAGACCGCATGCGCCGAGGCTAAGCAGCCGATATTGCCGCAATGTCGCCTCGTGTGAAGCGGCCATCACGGTGTGCTCACCGTCGGCGGACCGCCGGGTGTGAGCGGAGCCGGAGCGGGAGCGGGAGGAGGAGGAGGAGGGGGAAGAACGACGGGGTTACTCTCGCTCGTCTCCACACTCGGCATCGAATAGCTGGTCGTGGACGTCGAGGACGTGGTGTACGTCGACGGGGTCGCCGACGAGGACGGGATCGACACCGTCTCGGGCACCTTCGACGAGTCCGAGGTACGCATCACCCCGTAGACGAGCAACGCCACCAGGATCAGCGCCGCCACGCCCCCAGCCACAATGAGCGATTGCTGGTCGGCCCAGATCGGCTCGTCGTCGTCGGCCACGGCGCAATGCTATGCCCAGCGCTGAAGGATCTGTTGCGCGTTGGCGGACAGCGCACGCTGCAGGAACGGACCAAAGCTGATCCGGCCGACGCCGAGCGGTCCGAACGATGCGGGGTCGTCCTGATCGGGAAGCGCGATCGCGTTGACGGGCAACGGCAGCTCAGAGGTCAAGCGCCGCAACGTGTCCGGTTCGTGACGGCCGACCGGGTACAGCGAATCCGCGCCTGCGGACGCCGCCTCCGTCAACCGCGCGATCGCACGATCCACCCGGTCGGATTCATCGCCGTCCGCCCGGATGAACAGGTCGGTGCGCGCATTGACGACCACGTGCACTCCAGCTTCATCGGCGGCCCTGCGCAGGGCGCCGACCAGTTCGGCGTGCTCGCTGGACGACCGCAGCCGCTTGCCCTCCTTGTGCACGGTGTCTTCGATATTCAGCCCGACGGCCCCTGCCTGCAGCAGCCCATTGATCAGGCGGCTCGCCGATTCGCCGTATCCGGACTCGATGTCGACCGAGATCGGCACGTCGACCGCTGCGGTGATCTGCGCCACCCGGGTCACGACATCGTCGAACGACATCACCTCCCCGTCCTCCTTGCCGATGGAGTCGGCCAGCGGATGGCTGCCGATGGTGAGGGCGGCAAACCCCGCGTCGACCGCCAGCTTGGCCGACCAGGCATCCCACACCGTCGGCAGTACCACCGGGTTCCCGGCCTGGTGCAGCGCCAGCAATGACTCGGCGCGCTGCTTGAGTTCCTGGTCAGACATTTGGCAAACCTCCGCTTCAGACGTGATCTGTCTCACTACGTACTGCATGATGTGACTAGCACCAGGTGTCGTAACGTGATGCCTGACACCCTTCAGCCCAAGGAGGTCAATTGTCCAGCACAACCGAACTTGCCGAACTGCACGAGCTAATCGGAAGCCTTCGGCGGTGTGTCACATCGTTGGCGTCGAGGTACGGCGACAGCCCTGCGACGCGTCGGATCGTCAACGACGCCGAACGGATCCTCAACGACATCGACCGCCTAGACATTGACGCCGAGGAACTGGAGTTCGCCCGCGGGGTGGTTCACCACCACCATGCCGGCGAGAGAATCGCGATCCCCGACACCGCGTACGACACCGACTTCTGGCGTGATGTCGACGACGAGGGTCTCGGCGGCACGCGCTAGGCGCGGGACCGACCGGGACACATCAACACCGAAAGGCAACAGTGAGCGCACCCACCGCCGACCGCAAGGCGACCGGCGTCTTCTCGCCGGGCCGTGCCGAGATTCCGCAGCGCACCCTGCGCACCGACCGATGGTGGCAGTCGCCGTTGGTGGTGGACCTGGGCTTCGCCGCGTTCGTGATCTACGCGACGGTCGCGGGCGTTCCTGCAGAACAACTTACTACGTCGCGCGAATACCACTACCTGACGCCGTTCTACTCACCGTGCATCAGCAACGGGCGGGTCATGCCGGAGGCCAGCCACTTCTGGCCGCAGTTCCTGCCCGACGTCTGGTGGCTTGCCGTTCGCGGCGCCTCACTGCCGTTCCTGCTGCTGTTCCGGCTGACCTGCTACTACTACCGCGGCGCCTACTACCGGTCGGTGTGGCAGTCCCCGTCCGCATGCGCCGTAGCCGAGCCGCACGCGAAATACACTGGTGAGACGCGCTTCCCGCTGATCATCCAGAACACGCACCGCTACTTCTTCTACATCGCCGGGCTCATCTCGGTGATCAACACCTACGACGCGATCGTCGCGTTCCACTCGCCCTCGGGCTTCGGATTCGGCTTCGGCAACGTCATCCTCGTTGTCAACGTGGTCATGCTGTGGGTCTACACCGCTGTCGTGCCACTCCTGCCGCCATGTCGTCGGTGGCCGTCTCAAGCACTTCTCCAAACACCCCGTGCGGTACTGGATGTGGACCCAGATCAGCACGCTGAACAACCGGCACAAGCTGTACGCGTGGATCACGCTCGGCACGTTGATGCTGACCGACTTCTACATCATGTTGTCGTTGGGCCAGCGGCACCGATTTCTGACCTGAGATTCATTGGCTAGACAAGCACATTCGCAAGATGAGTGAGGGTTGATGATGGTTGAGGTCGAACGGCACGAGTTCGACGTGGTCGTGATCGGTGCCGGCGGCGCGGGTTTGCGTGCGGTCATCGAGGCGCGGGAACGCGGCTTGAAGGTGGCCGTGATCACGAAGTCGTTGTTCGGTAAGGCGCACACCGTGATGGCCGAGGGCGGATGCGCCGCCGCGATGGGCAATGCGAACCCCAAAGACAACTGGCAGGTCCACTTCCGCGACACCATGCGCGGCGGGAAGTTCCTCAACAACTGGCGCATGGCCGAGCTGCACGCCAAGGAGGCGCCGGACCGCGTCTGGGAGCTCGAGACCTACGGTGCGCTTTTCGACCGCACCAAGGACGGGCGGATCAGCCAGCGCAACTTCGGCGGTCATACCTACCCCCGGCTCGCCCACGTCGGCGACCGCACCGGCCTGGAGATCATCCGCACGCTGCAGCAGAAGATCGTCTCGCTGCAGCAGGAGGACAAGGCCGAGTTCGGTGACTACGAGGCGCGCATCCGCGTCTTCCACGAATGCACCATCACCGACCTGGTCAAGGATGGCGACCGGATTGCGGGCGCGTTCGGTTACTGGCGCGAGAGCGGCAACTTCATCCTGTTCGAGACCCCGGCGGTGGTGCTGGCCACCGGTGGCATCGGCAAGTCCTACAAGGTGACGTCGAACTCGTGGGAGTACACCGGCGACGGACACGCCCTGGCGCTGCGGGCCGGCGCAACCCTGATCAACATGGAGTTCGTCCAGTTCCACCCGACGGGCATGGTCTGGCCGCCCAGCGTGAAGGGCATCCTGGTCACCGAGGGTGTGCGCGGCGACGGCGGAGTGCTGAAGAACTCCGAGGGCACGCGGTTCATGTTCGATTACATCCCGCCGGTCTTCAAGGGCCAGTACGCCGAGTCCGTCGAAGAAGCCGATCAATGGCTCAAGGACAACGACTCCGCACGCCGGACCCCCGATCTGCTGCCCCGCGACGAGGTGGCCCGCGCCATCAACTCCGAGGTCAAGGCCGGGCGGAATTCCCCGCACGGCGGCGTCTTCCTCGACATCGCGTCGCGGCTGCCGGCCGAGGAGATCAAGCGCCGGCTGCCCTCGATGTATCACCAGTTCATGGAGCTCGCCGAGGTGGACATCACCAAGGAGCCCATGGAGGTCGGGCCGACGTGCCACTACGTGATGGGCGGAGTCGAGGTGGATCCCGACACCGGCGCCGCCAAGACGCCGGGACTGTTCGCGGCGGGTGAGTGCTCCGGTGGCATGCACGGCTCCAACCGCCTCGGCGGCAACTCGCTGTCCGACCTGCTGGTGTTCGGCAGGCGGGCGGGAATGGGAGCCGCCGACTACGTTCGCGCCCTGTCCGACCGGCCGAAGGTGTCCGAGGCGGCCGTCGACGACGCGGCCAAGCTCGCACTAGCGCCGTTCGAGGGTCCGTCCAACGGCGATGCGGCCGAGAATCCCTACACACTGCAGCTCGACCTGCAGGACTCGATGAACACCCTGGTCGGCATCATCCGCAAGGCCGATGAGGTGTCCGACGCGATCGAGAAGCTCAAGGAACTGAGGGAGCGCTACAAGCGCGTGCGCGTGGAGGGCGGCCGGCACTTCAATCCGGGCTGGCATCTGGCCATCGACCTGCGCAACATGCTGATCGTCAGCGAATGCGTTGCGATGGCCGCGCTGGAGCGCACGGAAAGCCGGGGCGGGCACACCCGTGACGACCATCCGTCCATGGATTCGACCTGGCGTAAGACGCTGCTGGTGTGTCGCGCCGAAGGCGATGCGGTCGTGCCGGACGTCTCCATCACCCGCGAGGACCAGATCCCGATGCGCGAAGACCTGCTCGAGCTCATCGAGGTCGAAGAGCTGGAGAAGTACTTCACGCCCGAGGAACTCGCCAACCATTCGGCAAGGAGAGCTTGATGAGTTACCAAGCGAATATGCGGGTGTGGCGCGGCGACCAGAGCGGCGGAGACCTGCAGGACTACTCGGTCGAGGTCAACGAGGGCGAGGTGGTGCTCGACATCATCCACCGGCTGCAGCAGACGCAGACCGGCGACCTCGCCGTGCGGTGGAACTGCAAAGCAGGCAAGTGCGGATCATGCTCGGCCGAGATCAACGGCCGGCCACGGCTGCTGTGCATGACGCGGATGTCGACATTCGACCCGACCGAAACCATCACGGTCACGCCGCTGCGAACCTTCCCGGTGATCCGTGACCTCGTCACCGACGTCTCCTTCAACTACGAGAAGGCCAGGGAGATCCCGTCGTTCACGCCACCGAAGGACCTGCAGCCCGGCGAGTACCGGATGATGCAGGAGGACGTGAACCGGATCACAGGAGTTCCGCAAGTGCATCGAGTGCTTCCTGTGCCAGAACACCTGTCACGTGGTGCGCGACCACGAGGAGAACAAGAAGGCCTTCTCGGGCCCGCGCTACCTGATGCGTCAGACCGAACTCGACATGCATCCATTGGACACCCGGCACGACCGTTCGGTGCAGGCGCAGGAAGAGAACGGCCTCGGCTTCTGCAACATCACCAAGTGCTGCACTGAGGTGTGCCCCGAACACATCAAGATCACCGACAACGCGCTGATCCCGCTCAAGGAGCGCGCCGCCGATCGCAAATACGACCCGGTGGTGTGGCTGGGGAACAAGCTGTTCCGGCGATGAGCGCGTACGCGAAGTGGGGATGACTTCGAGGTTGAGGTAGGCGCTCCCGCGGGTAGTCTCTAGAAAGCAGCCGATCTGCGACGAAAGGCAGCGCGATATGGGACACACTGACAGCGTCGACGACCTTCGCACCGCGATCCGCGAGTTGACCGCTCGCGCCGATTTGGCCCGCAAAGAGGGTAGGCCGGGCGATGCCGACGAGATCGAGGCGCGTATCAAGGCGAAACGCCAGGAGCTCGGCGAACGGCCCTAGGCGCCCAAGCGACGGAATGTGCTGCGGTGGAACACGATCGGCGGCACGTCGTCGTGGACAGTGATATCCCGGACCCTCAGAATGACGATGGTGTGATCCCCGGCAGGGATCGATTGCTCGATCGCGCTCTCGAGCCACACGCTGGTGCCCCCGACGAAGACGGCGCCTGACTCTCGCGAGTGCGTTTCGAGGCCGGCGAACCGGTCGCCGGTCTTGGCCGCCAGGGAGCGCGCCGCGGCGTCGTGCGATTCACCGAGCAGGCTGATGCCCAGATGGGGCAGGTCCCGCAGCTTTGGCCACGTCTCCGAGCTGTTCTGCACGCAGAACGACACCAGCGGCGGATCCAGTGACACAGGCACGAACGTGCTCGCCGCCAGCCCCACTCGGACACCGTCGACCTCGGCGGCTATCGCGATGACACCGGAAGGGAAATGACCGAACGCCTCTCGCAGCGACGTAGGGCTCAGATCGTTTTCGCTCATCACCTCCATCTTCACACGTATCCGAACGTCACGGGATTGGGGAGCCGGGGCGGTAGGTTTGGCCGCATGCTTCCGGGTCGATACACGCGATTGCACGCCTGAAAGCCCCCGATGTGGTTCACCCTGCTGGTGATGGCGGTCGCCGTCAGCTTCGAACCGTTTCGGATCGGGTTGACGGTGCTGATGCTCAACCGTCCGCGGCCGCTGCTGCAACTGTCCGCGTTCCTCTGCGGGGGCTTCGCGATGGGTGTGACGGTCGGACTGGTGGTGCTGTTCGTCGTGCGCTCCGCAGTTTCTCCCGCGCAATTCACGTTGCCCAGGGTGCAGATGGTGATCGGGGTGCTCGCACTGCTGATCGCCGCCGTCCTAGCTGTCCGGCCCGCACGCCCCCGGTCCGATGGTGACCGGTTATTGATCTGGGCCCGCCGGCTGGCCGATGGCCACTCGCTGTGGGTGGCGGCTGTAGCAGGCCTTGGCATCGCACTGCCATCGCTCGACTACCTTGCCGCGCTGGCGGTCATCGCCGCCTCCGGCGCGGCGGCCGCAACGCAGATCGGTGCGCTTCTGACCTTCAATGCAGTGGCGTTTGCGTTCATCGAGATCCCGCTGCTGGGCTATCTGGTGGCGCCGGCGCGGACACAAGCGGCGATGACGTCGCTGCACAACTGGCTCCGGTCGCGTTCAAGACGCGGCGTGGCGGCCCTGTTGGCAGCCGTCGGATGCGTGCTCTTGGTCGTCGGAGTCTTGGGCTCGTAGACGCGCCGGCGGACTCTAGCCGCCCTGACGGTCCATCATGTACTGGAGCCCGGCGAGCATCTGCGACAGCGGATCGGAGGCACCGCCGAAGGCGGCCTGGGTCGCCGGTGCGGTGACGGCCGCGGGGTCATAGCCGTTGTTCGGATCCACCGTGATAGGCGCGGTCAGAGGATTGTCGGCGCGTGAATATCCGGCATCCACATAGGGCTTGAGCACCCCGTCGAGCTTGATCAGTGTATCCTCGTCCACTCCGAGATACTTGAATGGCAGCACCAGCGGAAGATGTTCCTCGGGAATGAAATACGTCGTCGTCTTCGCGCCCCGGGTGTTGACGGTCGTGCGGATGTTTCCGCGGCGGCACCATGCTCGGCTTGGTGAATGCGACCGAGGTATGACCGGACGCGAGACCCGCAAGCGCATTGATGACAGACATCCAGTTGTCCGGTCGGTCCGGCCAGTCGGCGATGCTGTCGTACGCGGTGACGAACTGGTAGGTGTCGTACTGACTCTCAACCGGTGGCGGAACCCGATAGTCGAGGAAAGGCGTCAAGGTTCCGACGGGGAATGACCGGGTCAGAAAACTCTCACCGAAGGCGTGCCGCGCCACCGGGTCGCCGTACATTGCGAAGCTCAACTGATCCGGGGGCGGGGCGGCAGGGTCGTACGCGAGTCGCGCCTGGACCTCGTTGAGCACCATCGCACCCTCGGACAGCCCGAGCACGGTGCCGGGGCCGCCCTCGCGGATCGCATTGATGGTGTTCGGCGCTCCTGCGTCGACCGACTCGGCCACGCTGGGCCCGTCGAGACCCATCCCGGGCATGATTTCGTCGTCGAGCCGGCCGATGCCCGGGAACAGCCGTTCCAGGGTGTGCCCCTGCACCTGCCCGGAGGGATAGTCGACGATCTGCCGGTCCAGTGCCGGGAACCAGTCCGCGCCCGTGCGGTTGATGTATTCGTCGTACGGAATGCCCAAGACGCGAGCGCCGCCCAAAGCGTAACCCCGTCCCGGGGTGCCCAGCGGCGCCGGATCGTCGGTCGGGGTGCCGGGGGCCGGCGGCACGACCGGTGGTTCGTCGGCCGTCGCGATACCGAGCCCGAAACATCCTGCGGCGGCGATGGTCGTCAGTGCAGTGCCGAATGCGAGAAGTCGTTTCATGGCTTTCGCACACCACCCCGCTCCGCTCGGCTGCTTTGCTACGAACCCTACTCCGCGGCACCGGATGTGCTCATGCATCCAACCGAATGAATTGATCCCGCCGGTACTGCTCGACGCAAGCGGCTCGCTGGATCTTGCCGCTCGTCGTCGTCGGAATCGACCCGGGAGATACCAGAACGAGATCCCCGACATTCACGCCGTGCGCATTGGATATCGCGGAGGTGACATCGCTCTTGACCTCGGTGAGCCAACGCATCGCGTCGCCACTGTTATCAGCGCGCTTCTTCAGCTCGATGACAGTGACCAGATTCTCGGTGGTGTTCACCGGAACCGATATCGCCGCGACCCGGCCGCGCGTGATCTCTTGGACCGTCGCCTCGATGTCCTCGGGATGGTGATTGCGCCCGCGGATGATCAGGAGATCCTTGATGCGGCCGACTATGAACAACTCGCCCTCGAAGATGAAGCCCAAATCGCCGGTTCGCAGCCAAGGGCCGTCCGGCGTGCCAGCCGAAGGGTCGACGAGTGCTGCGCCGAAGCATGCCTGCTCCTTCGGTGGCCTGCTCCAGTAGCCGGCCCCAACATTGTCGCCGTGCACCCAGATCTCGCCGACGACGTCCTGCGTGCATTCCCGGTGTGTGTTGACGTCGACGATCCGCACCACGGGCGACTTCGGCAGTTCGTATCTCACCAGCGCAGAGCCGGCTCCGGTAGAACACCGCTGAGCGTGGCCGGCGGACAGCTCGTCCACATCGAAACGGACCGACCCCGACGAATCACTCCAGGTGCCACTTGCCACGAAGACCGTGGCCTCCGCCAGTCCGTATGACGGGTGCAGCATGTGGTCCCGGAAATTGAAGTGCGCAAACCGATCTGCGAAGCGTTCCAAAGTGGCCGGCTCGACACGTTCGGCTCCGTTGATGATGCCGTGCACCCCGCCCAGGTCGAGCCCGGCGAGGTCACTTTCGTTGGTCTTGCGGGCGGCCAGGTCAAAGGCGAAGTTAGGCGCCGCCGAAAAAGTACGAGGACTCTGCGCCAGCGCTCGTATCCATCTGGCCGGCCTTTCCAAGAACGCGATCGGGCTCGTCAGCTTGGCAGGAAAGCCGCTCAGTATGGGTGCGCAGATGCCCAGTACCAATCCCATGTCGTGGTAGAAGGGCAACCACGACACGAACGTGACATCGGTTATGGATTTGCCGTGCGCATCCACGAAGTAGGTGCGCATTATCTGCTCGAAATTCGCCTGGAGGTTGCGGTGCGAGATCATCACCCCGGTTGGCAGCCGGGTCGAACCCGAGCTGTACTGCAAATACGCCGTGCCGGGAAAATCGGCTGTCGAAAAGCTGGGCCCGCCCTCGGCGTCCAGATTCAACGAGTCGATCTCGACGATCTTCGGCGCGGTGTCCACACGTGACTGATCGACGTAGTCGCCGACATCTCCTGCGGCCGCGGATGTCGTGAGAACCACCGAGGGCTTCGTGTCGGCGAAGACCGCGCCCACCCGGTCATGATTCGAGCCGCGATGCGGCAACGGAAGCGGCACCGCGACGAGGCCAGCCTGCATGGATCCCAGGAAAGCCAGGATGTAATCCAGGCCCTGCGGGGCCAGGATCACTGCCCTGTCACCGACCGCCCCGTGAAGGCTGAGCTCACGTGCCACATTCATCGTTCGGCGTGATAGCTGCGACCAGGTGACACTCTCGGGAACGCCCGCGGAATCGTGGTGGTAATCGGTGAACGTGAATGCCACCTCGTCAGGACGCAGGCTGGCACGTCCGTGCAGCATCGACAGGATCGATGACTGGGGTTTCAGCGTTGTCGGCGTCACTGCATGTCCGTAATTGTTCGTCGGATCCGTCGGCTCGGAGTCCGCGGAGTCCTTGTAGCTCCTGATCCGATCCGCCCCCTGTCGTAGTTTCACATACATCCTCTGTGTGCGCGCCAACTCCAACTGCTGCTAGGTGATTTCGGCCGGCGCCCGCGACACCGAAGGCGGCGGCCCCACCCGTGACGGCCACCAGTTCGCCCGCCCGACCAGCGCAGCGACGGCAGGCACCGTGATAGTCCGTACCACGAAGGTATCCAGCAGGATGCCCACGCCGATCACGAAACCGCCTTGGACAACGATGCCAATGCTGGAGAACAGGAGACCGGCCATCGAGGCGGCGAAGATCAAGCCCGCTGCGGTGATCACACCGCCTGTCGAACTCAAGGTGCGGATAATGCCGTAACGCACGCTGACCGGGGATTCGTCCCGCATGCGCGACACGAAAAGCATGTTGTAGTCGGCGCCCACCGCGACCAATACCACGAAGGCCAGCGGGGGCACGCTCCAATGCAATTCCTCACCGAGTATCACTTGGAACGTCAGAACGCCGATACCGATTGCGGCGAAGTAGGAGATCACCACCGAACCGACGAGATAGAGGGGCGCGACGACCGAACGCAACAACAGCATCAACGTCAACAGGACCACGATGAGGGCCATGACGATGATGAATCGGATGTCGCGCTCGTAATAGTCGCGCGTATCCCGCAGCGAAGCGGGAAACCCACCCATCGATATCGAGGCGTCGGCGAGTGCGGTGTTGGGCTGAGCGCCCCGGGCGACGTCGTTGATCGCATTGACCTGATCCATCGCCTCGGAACTGAACGGGTTGAGTTTGGTTTGTATCAAGTACCGCACCGAGTGGCCGTCCGGCGAGATGAACGCTTTGGCGGCTTTTTGGAATTCCGCAGCACCCAGGATCTCGGCCGGGATGTTGAACCCCGCCATCGACGAGCCGGCCGCGTCGTTTCGCATCGTCAACAGAAAGGCCGATGCCTGGTTGAGACCGGCAGCCATCAGTTTGACCTGCTCGACTAGGTCGTCAACGCCGTCGGCTACTTGCCGGCTCCCGCCGGCCAGGCGGTCTGCGTTTTTCTGCAGGTCGGACACACTCGCCTCTACGTCGCCCGGTTCGTTCAGCCCCATCTCACTGGCCGCCTCGGCGACGGCCGTGAGCGCACCGTTCAGCTTGCGCATCGTCGCGTTGAGGGTCTGTCTGTTCTCGAACTTCTCCAACTCGCCCGCCAGCTCATTGACCCGGTCCAGACTTCCGTCGTTTCGTGCGTCGTCAAGCTTTTGAAACTGGGCACGGGTGGCGCTGCAGGAGGGATTGGCATCGCAGACCGCATTGCCGTTCAGCGCGATCAGGACGGGGCCTAGCCAGGCGAACATGTCCTCGACGGCACCGAAGTTCATGCCCATGGCGTTGCCGACCTTGTTGATGCTGTCGACGAGCTTGGCGGCGGTTTCGACGTCCCGCACCAACCTGTCGCCGCTGTACTGGGTCTTCAGCGACGAGAACTCGTCAAGCAGACTTTGGATGTTGGCCGCGATCGAATTGACCTGTGCGCGCACGTCGCCGAGGCGGTCGGCCACCGTATTGGCCCCGGTCGCCAGTTCATCGAGGTCGGCGGTGCGCTCACCGATCTGGGCGGACCCGCGGCCAGCCGGTCACCGACGATGCCTGCCTGAAACGTGGCCCGGAACTCCGGCGGCACCTCTCCCAGCGGTCTGGTGGCGCCGCTGACCAGAGCAATGTCCGGCAACTGAGCGATACGCGACGCCATCTGCTCCAAATCCGCGAGGGCCTGCGGTGTGCGGAGGTCATGCGGAGACTGGACGAGGATGTACTGGGGGATGGACTGACTGACGGGGAAATGGCGTTCCAGCGCGGCGTACCCGACGGAACTCGGCGCTGACGCCGCGACGGCCTTGCGATCGTCATAGTTGAACCGCGCGAAGACTGCGAAGCTGGCCAGGAGGATCAGCACGAGCAGACTGGCGACCAGGTGTATCACCGGCCGGCGCACGATGCGGATGCCGGAGCGTCGCCAGAACCGAGCGGTCAACTCGCGCCGCGGTTTGACCCAGCCGCGCGGCCCGGCGAGCACCAGGATTGCCGGGAGCAGAGTCACGGCGGCCAGGAATGCAACGCCGATCCCGATCGCCGAGGACACTCCGACCGTCTTGAACACGCCCATTTCGGTGAAGCTCATGATCAGAAAGGTGATGCCCACCGTGGCGGCAGACGCAGTGATGACCTTGCCGATCGAGATCATCGCCGACTTGACCGCCCGGTCGGAATCAGCGCCCGCCCGCAGATAGTCGTGATAGCGGCTGATGAGAAAGACGGCGTAATCCGTTCCGGCGCCTGCCATGATCGCGCTCAGAAAAACGATGGACTGGTTCGAGACGCCCGCGCCGGTCAACTGGGAGTAGCCGGCGACCACGGCCTGCGCGATGACCAGCGACGATCCGATCGTCACCAACGGCAGCAGCATCGTGACCGGGCTGCGGTAAACCAGCAACAGCACGGCCAGAACCAGGACTGCGATCGCGATCTCGATGGGCAGGCGATCGTGCTCGCCGGCGACGGTGAGGTCCGCGACGGTCGCCGCCGGACCGGTGACATAGACGGCGAGCGATCCGTCCGGGACGTTGTGGCCGACGATGTCGGCCACCCGGTTGAACGACTCGAAGCCCCGAGGTGTGCCCACCTCACCCTCGAGGCTGACCGGCAGCACCCAGGTCGTCTTGTCCTCGCTCGTCAGGAACGGGCGCAGTTGTGGGGTGCTGACGAAATCCTGCACCGACACCACATCGGTGACGTCGTCGCGCAGCGCATCCACCACCTTGCGGTAAGTGGCTTCGTCAGCGGGCACCAGCCCGGTTTCGTTGATGAACGCAAGGACGAGAAGGTTGTCCGAACCCGACTCTTGAAACGCCTCGGCCATCTTTTGGGCGGCAACACTCGACGGTGCATCGCTGGGCAGAATGACGAGCGGATGCTTCTCGGCCATCTCGCCTAGGGACGGGAATGTCAGCGGCAGGGCCAGAGCCACTGCGAGCCAGACCCCGATCACCGCCCAGGGCCACCGCACTACGAGATCGGCTAGCCGCCGCATATCGCCCTCATCTTCTGCTGCTCCACGCTAAGCGACACGCCCCCAGTGCCCGTTGTCGGCGACGAGTTCGGACACGGACTTCATCGTTGTCATATAGCGGGCAACTGATTTCTTGGCGACCGGATTGTCGGGATGCAGAATTGCCATCACCGTGCCCTCGCCATATCGAAATATGTAGACGGTCAGCTGATATGAGAATCTGCCGTCTGGATAGATTCCGATATTGTCCGCAAGGCCCAGGTCGGCGGCGGCAAGAACGGCGTTGAGCGGAGCGGCGCCGCCATGCAAGAAATTCGACACGGGAAAATTCGGCCGTGGCCAACTCAACCATGGCGCCAACTCCAACACACGGTAATACGGCACTCTGGCCATGCTCAGACCTGAGTCGAAAGAAGCCTGCGCTGCCCATGCGGCATCACCGAATGAGGCCGCACCTATCGGCACGGTAATCGGGATCAAGCCGGTGAACCAACCTTGCGTCATGAAATTATCCGTGGCGGTGCGTGAATCCCTTGGAGTGAGCCCGTAATACGTGAGAGCGCCCGTCAACTCGTGCTCCACCTGTGCGAGGCAGGCGAACACGCCACCGACGAAGCGTGCGCCCGCCGCCGTGCAAGCCGATTCGAAACGCTCCGTCTGAGCGGGGTCCATCAGGACTTCAGAGGTCATGTCACTGCTGGTCGACTCGAGCGGGTTGCCCAACGGAAGCGGAAACTCGGGAAAACCGTCACTGTTCTCTTGGGCAAAGTCAATCCAGGCCCGCACCCCCGCCGAATCCACGGTCAGCGCTGACGTGTACTCGCGCTCTCGGACACAGAAATCGTCGAAGCTACCGGCATCGGGAAGTGTGAGGGCCTGACCACCTCCGCTCAACGCCGAATACATTCCGTTGGCTTCCAGCATTGTCGTGCCGATCAATGTCGCGTCCCCGTGAACATGATCGATGGCGGCGAAGAAAGTGAAATAGTCCTCGTTCTGAATTATCCCGAACGTGAAGCAGCCCCATTCCAAAGGATTAGGTATGCCCACCACGTGAGCGCGTATCTCGTCGATCGTCATGCTGCCGTGATCGATGGGCACGAATTCAATGTCTGCAGGATCGTTGATGGCGTGCCGGATGAACTCTCCATCCCCGGTCTGTTCGAACCAACTGCGGAACGTGTCGTGCCGGCGTAGATACGCGTTAACGGCGTGATCCATGGCCGAGATATCGCACTGGCCGGACACATCGCAGCTGGCGATGATCTGCCGGGAGAAGTTCAATCCCCCAGCTGACCGTTCGCTGTAATTGCGAAGATGTTGACGCTGCATATAGCTGACCGGCACCGGACTGACTGGCGCTTGTCGCGCCTTCTTCTGCGCAGTCGCAGTGGGTTGCCACGAAGTGACCGTGCCCGGCTTCAGCGACCATTCATCAAGTGCGCCGACCGTGATCTTGCCAATCCGCAAAACGTTGTCCTCCCGCTCGGCCGCCGGATCGCCCATCAGCCGTGCGGGATCAACATACCCCCGCTTCGACCGCGGTCGCCCGCCGTTGTCCGAAACCCGAAAGCTAACACCCACATGCCAGACGCGTAGATGCCATAGTGTCCGTCTGAGAGTTGTTCTTCAGGCGCGCGATGGTGCCCCACCGGGAGCACGTTCCGGCCGCCGACACATGGGAGGCCGACGGCATGGGATTTGCCGAACATCCGATCGAGCCGGCCACGCGTTTTGCCATCATCGGCTACGCAGCGCGTTTACCGGGCGCCCAGGACACCGACGGGTTCTGGGACGTGCTGCGCGAAGGCCGTGACGCGGTGTCGGAGGTGCCGAAGGACCGCTGGAATGCGGACGAATTCTTCGACGCGGATCCCGATGCGCCCGGCAAGATCGTGACGCGTCGTGCTGGTTTCGTCGACGACGTGACCGGATTCGACGCGCCGTTCTTCGGGATGTCGACGCGCGAGGTCAGGTTGATGGACCCGCAGCATCGGGTGTTGCTGGAGACCGCATGGCACGCGGTGGAGCATTCAGGGACGGCGCCGACGGCTCTGGCCGGCACCAACACCGGGGTGTTCCTGGGTTTGTCCACCCACGACTACCTGGGGATGGCATCCGACGAGCTGAGTTACTCCGAGATCGAGGCCTACATGGCCATCGGAACGTCCAACGCCGCCGCGGCGGGCCGGATCAGCTATCGGCTCGGGCTGCAGGGCCCTGCGGTCGCCGTGGATACGGCGTGCAGTTCGTCGCTGGTCGCCATCCATCAGGCGTGCCAAGCGTTGCGCTTGGGAGAATGTGATCTCGCCTTAGCCGGTGGCGTGAACGTCCTGCTCACCCCCGCAACCATGATCACATTCTCCAGCGCACACATGCTCGCGCCCGACGGCCGGTGCAAGACGTTCGATGCAGCAGCGGACGGCTATGTGCGCGGCGAGGGATGCGGCGTCATCGTCGTCAAGCGGCTCGAGGATGCGATTCGCGACGGTGACCGGGTTCGGGCCGTGATCCGTGGGAGCGCGATCAACCAGGACGGCGCATCGGGCGGGTTGACGGTGCCGAACGGCGTTGCTCAGCAACGGGTTATCGCTGAAGCGCTGAAGCGCGCCGACCTCGAACCCAGCGACGTCGGATACCTGGAAGCACACGGGACTGGGACGTCGCTGGGTGACCCGATAGAGATACAGGCCGCAGGTGCTGTCCTCGGCGTCGGACGTGCACCACACAGGCCGCTGTTGGTCGGCTCGGTGAAGACCAACATCGGTCACCTGGAAGCTGCCGCAGGCGTTGCGGGCGTCATCAAGGTGGTCCTGGCGCTAGAGAACGAGACTCTGCCGAAGCATCTCAACTTCGAGAACCCGTCGCCGCACATACCTTGGGACCGGCTCGCCGTGGAGGTGGTCTCAGAAGCCCGCCCCTGGAACCGCGATGACCGGCCCCGTATCGCCGGGATCAGCTCGTTCGGGTTCGCCGGAACCAACGCGCACGTCATCCTCGAAGAAGCTCCGGCAGCCTCCGGGGCGCCGGCGCAGCCCGCGACGAGCCCCGTGGAGCCGCGGTTCACCGTTCTGCCTCTCTCGGCGCGCACGGCCGCCGCCTTGGTGCATGTCGCCGACCACTACGGCAGCTGGTTGACCGCACACCCGGAGGCCACCTTGGCCGACCTGTGCTTCACCGCAGGCGCGGGGCGAGCACACCTTGAGCACCGGGCCGCGCTGGTGGTCGATTCGAGAGAATCCGCTGTCGAACTGCTCGGCACGCTCGCAGACGACCGTCCGGCACCCGGTTTGGTTCGCGGTGAATCCCGCGAGAGACCGAAGACGGCGTGGCTGTTCACCGGTCAGGGCAGCCAGTACCCCGGCATGGCAAGAGAGTTGTTCGACACCGAACCGGTGTTCGCCGAAACGCTGAAGCGGTGCGCGGCTGCGGTCGCCGATCTGCTCGAAAAACCGTTGCTCGAAGTGATTTTCGATTCAGACGCTCCAGACAGCGAAGAGATACTGCGGGACACCTCATACGCGCAACCCGCCCTGTTCGCGGTCGAGATGGGCTTGGCCGCCCTCTGGCAGTCGTGGGGCTTCGAACCCGACGTGGTGCTGGGCCACAGCGTCGGTCAATATTCCGCGGCTTGTGTCGCAGGGGTATTCGGTCTCGAAGACGGCGCGCTGCTGATGGCCGAGCGTGGGCGCCTCTTCGGCAGCTTGCCCGCGGGCGGTCGGATGGTCGCTGTGTTCACGGCCGCCGATCGTGTCGAGAGCCGGACCGACGAGTTCCCGACCCTGTCGGTCGCCGCTTACAACGGTACCAACACCGTATTATCCGGTCCCGCAGAGGATTTGGAGAAGGCGGTCGCTGGACTGGCGGCAGAAGGTGTCCGGTGTGAGTGGCTGGACACCAGCCACGCGTTCCACTCGGCGCTGCTGGACCCGATCCTCAACGAATTCGAGGCATACGCGCAGCAGTTCGAATTTGGTACGCCACAGCGGATTTTGATCGACAATCGCACCGGCGTCGCGCTCGGCAGGAGTGTGAAGCTCGATGGCGCCTACTGGCGGCGTCACGCGCGCCAGCCGGTGGAGTTCGCCAAGAGTGTGCGCACACTCGCCGATCTGAACTGCAATATGCTGCTCGAAATCGGCCCGCGACCGGTGCTTACCGCCGCCGCCCTCAGCGTATGGCCGGACTCGGCCACCGCGCCGCGGGCGATCGCGTCGATGCGCCGGAATACCGCCGACCACCGGCAGATCACCGAAGCCTTCGCCGAGGCATACGTCTTGGGACACCTGCCCGAATTCGCCGCTCTTGCACAGCCGCACGCGCAAAAGCTCGACCTGCCCACTTACCCGTTCGAACACCGTCAGTACTGGTTCTCAGACGATCGGGAGCGCACCGATTCACACCAGCCTCGTGCCGCGCGTACCCACGCGGTTCATCTGCTCGAGGAAGGCCGGATCGAGGAACTCGCCAACCTGCTCGACGGCGCGAACGGCGATCAGCGCACCCTCGATGTGCTGGCCAAGCTTGCGACACAACACAACCAGCAACGTGCGAATCAGTCCATCGCGGAAGACCGCTACGAAATCCGCTGGGAGAAAATCGCCGCCGCAGGTTTCGACGCGGACACCGGCGAGGAAGTCAGCTGGATCCTTGTCGGCGACGACGCCCTTGCCGTCGCGCCTCTGGTCAACGTGCTGACTGCACGCGGGCACCGCCACCAGGTGGTGGGGTTGCCGGTATCCGACGAGGACGAAGCACAGCTCTCGGACATGCTGCGTGCCGCGGCGGCAGACGATCCGACGCTGCGGATCGTGCACGTCGCCGCGCTTGACGGGGACCTGGATTCCAATACGGCGCCCTCGATGCGCCCACTGCTGCGGATGCAGCATCGGATCCTGGGCGGAACAAGGCGGCTCCTCCGCGCCGCGGTCGCCGCTGAACTTCGGGTTCCGATTTGGCTGGTGACCCGCAACGCACAGCATGTCACCGACACGGACGCTGTGGCGCCGGATCAAAGTTGCCTTTGGGGGTTCGGGCGTGCCGCATCGCTGGAGCTTCCACAGGTGTGGGGCGGCCTGGCGGACCTGACTAATGGCACTGCCGACGAATGGTCTCTGTTGATCGGTCGGATGATGGTGCAACGCCACACCGAGAGCCGCGAAGACCAGATCGCGCTGCGCGATCAAGCCATCTACGCTCCCCGGCTCATTCGACGCGCCAGTCCGCCGAGCGGAGCGCCGCTGAAGCTGCGCGATGGCGCAACCTATTTGGTTACGGGCGGGCTGGGATCGATAGGGCTGGAGATCGCCGGATATCTGGCCGCGCACGGGGCCGAGCATCTGGTGCTGACCAGCCGACACGCACCCAGCGAGGCCGCGCAACAACGGATCGATGCGCTGGGCGAGCATCACGGTTGTGATGTTCGGGTCGTCGCTGCCGATGTCGCCGATGCGCACGACGTGGCACGCCTATTGGCCACCGTCGCCGCCGAGCTACCGCCGCTGGCCGGGATCGTCCATGCTGCGGGCGAGATCGGTACGGCTCCGCTGAGCACCCAGGACGACGCCGAAATAGACCGCGTCTTCGCAGGGAAGGTCTGGGGTGCTTGGCATTTGAGCGAAGCAGCTGCTGACCTCGAGCTCGACTTTTTCATCAGCACCTCCTCGATCGCCTCGGTGTGGGGCGGATACGGTCAAACCGCCTACGGAGCCGCCAACGCCTTCCTCGACGGCCTGGCTTGCCGTCTGCGCGAGAAGAACGTTTCTGGGATCAGCATCAACTTCGGCCCCTGGTCGGCCGGCATGGCCGACGCGGAGTCCCGCGCACGATTGGATCAACGCGGGGTGAAGACGTTGTCGCCTGCCGACGCACTGGCGGGCCTTGCCGATGTCGTCTCGGCTTCTGCTGCCCAAGGCGTCGTGGCCCGGATCGACTGGGCCCGCTTCCTGCCGCTGTACCAGCAGGCGGGCAGGCGGGCATTCCTGTTGGACTTGGAGCGCGAGGTGCCAGCCGAGCTGACGGCGGCCGCGCTGCCGGCAACCCTCTCTGGGAAAACCCAGCTGGTCGAGCGGCTCACGAATGCTCCGGTGCAGCAGCGCAAGAAGCTTCTGACCGACTACCTGCGCGACGCGGTAGCCGAGGTGACGCGCTTGGACAGCGCGGAGATCCGCGATGACGCGGGGTTCTTCGACCTCGGCATGGATTCACTGATGGCGGTCGAATTGCGGCGCCGCATCGAACAAGGAGTGGGCAAGGACATACCAGTCACACTGGTGATGGATTACCCCCGTCTGTCCGACGCGGCCGACTACGTACTCGGCGACGTACTGGGGCTCAGCAGCCAGGAATCCGCCACATCAGGGCTGGAGCTGGCGTCAGCGGCGACGACGCGCACGGACGATCCGATCGCGATCGTCGCGGTGTCATGTCATTTCCCCAGCGCGCCAGATCCGGAGGCTTTTTGGGAAGTGCTGTCCGGCGGTGTCGATGCGATCCGGGAAGTCCCGGAGGACCGATACGACATCGACGAGTTCTACGATCCGGATCCCGAGGCTGCCGGCAAGATGTACACCCGTTTCGGCGGATTCCTCGATGGAATCGACGGGTTCGATCCCGAATTCTTCGGCATCTCCCCGCGCGAAGCTGTCTGGATCGAGCCGCAGCAGCGGCTGACGCTCGAAACAGTCTGGGAGGGTCTCGAACGGGCCGGGTACGCGCCAGCCTCATTGCGCGGCAGCCGAACCGGCATCTTCGTGGGGGTGGGCGCCAACGAGTACGCCCATCTGCTGTCCTCCGAGTCGGTCGACAAGATCGAGCCGTACTTCATCACCGGTAACGCGCTCAATGCGATTTCCGGTCGGGTTGCCTTCGCGCTGGGACTCGAAGGACCGGCGGTGGCGGTCGATACCGCATGCAGCTCGGCGTTGGTCGCCGTTCATCAGGCCTGCCAGGCGCTGCACTCCGGTGACTGCGATATGGCGTTGGCCGGCGGTGTGAACGTTTTGCTTTCTCCGGTGACGGCCATCGCCGCCTCACGTGCCAGGATGCTTTCGCCGGTCGGGCGATGCAAGACCTTCGACGCCTCCGCCGACGGCTACGTGCGCAGTGAAGGCTGCGGAATACTGGTGCTCAAACGGCTGAGCGACGCGGTACGTGATGGCGATCGCGTCTGCGCCGTCATTGCCAGCAGCGCGGTCAACCAGGACGGCGCGTCCAGTGGCCTGACGGTGCCCAATGGTGGTGCACAGCAACGGCTTATCGGGGCGGCGCTGGCTCGCGCGGGTTTGACAGGCGGGGATGTCGACTACCTCGAAGCGCACGGGACGGGCACCCCACTGGGGGATCCGATCGAGGTGCAGGCGGCGGCCGCCGCCTACGGTGCCTCGCGTGACCCGGACCGTCCATTGCTGATGGGGTCGGTGAAGAGCAACATCGGTCACCTTGAGTCGGCATCAGGGGCAGCAGGGCTGATCAAAGTCGTCTTGTCGCTGCAACACAAACTATTGCCGCAAAGCCTGCACTTCGAGAATCCGTCGCCGCATATCCCGTGGGACTCGTTGCCGGTTCGGGTGGTGGACAAGGCGATTCCGTGGCAGGCCAACGGCAGGCCGCGGCGGGCAGGCGTGAGTTCGTTCGGGTTCACCGGCACGAACGCGCACGTGCTGATCGAGGAGGCGCCGCCACTAGCGGCGGCTGCCGACGAAGATTCGATAGACCCGGAACTGGCGTCGCGACGTCAGAGCCCTCGGAGTCCGACACTGACGAGCAGCCTATCCATGTGCTGGCGCTGTCCGCGCGGTCACCGGAAGCACTGGTCGCGTTGGCGCAGCATTATGAGACCTGGTTGAGCGCCCACCCGGCGGTCGACATCGCCGACGTCTGCCACACCGCCGGGAATGGCCGTTCGCATTTCGAACATCGGGCTGCGCTGGTCGTTGATTCGGTCGAGAGTGCGCGCGAAGGCCTGGCCGACTTGGCCGAGAACCGGCAGCGACCAGGTGTGGTGCGTGGCGAGCACACCAACCGGCCTACGACGGCGTGGTTGTTCACCGGGCAGGGCAGCCAATATCCGGGGATGGCGCGTGAGTTGTTCGACGCTGAGCCGGTTTTCGCCGAAACCGTGACACGTTGCGCCGACGCTGTCGTTGACATACTGCCGCATCCGTTACTGGATGTGCTGTTCGCCAGCGATCGTGAAACCGCTGGCGAGGCCGCAGAAAGGTTGCGGCACACGTCCTTTGCACAGCCCGCGATTTTCGCAGTCGAGATGGGTCTGGCCCGGCTCTGGCAGTCATGGGGCATCGAGCCCGACGTGGTGCTCGGGCACAGCGTGGGGCAGTACGCGGCGGCATGTGTGGCCGGTGTGTTCAGCCTCGAGGACGGGGCACGGCTGATGGCCGAGCGCGGCCGGATGTTCGGCAGCCTGCCCGAGGGTGGGCGAATGGCGGCGGTGTTCACCGATGCCAAACAGGTCGAGGAGATAGCCGGCGAGTTCCCTCGCGTGTCGGTTGGGGCCTACAACGGACCCAATACGGTGCTGTCCGGCCCCGGTGAGGATCTGGAGCAGATAATCGCCAGATTCGGTGATGCGGGGATCCGTTGCACCTGGCTGGAGACCAGCCACGCATTCCACTCGGAATTGCTGGATCCGGTCCTCGATGAGTTCGAGTCATACGCAGCGCAGTTACAGTTCGCTGCTCCGACATTGCCATTGGTCTGCAACCGCACCGGTGCCGTGCTCACGGCCCAGACGCCGCTCGACGCGGGGTACTGGCGACGACATTCGCGTCAGCCGGTGCAATTCGCCGAAAGTGTCCGCACCGTGGCGGCGCTGGGATGTTCGGTGTTGATGGAGATCGGTCCGCAGCCGGTGCTGACCGGTGCTGCGGTGCAGGTCTGGCCGGAACACCTGGCCGCGCCGCGGGCAGTCGTCTCAATGCGTAAAGGTATCGGTGACCGGCGCCAGATCGCCGACGCGCTGGCCTCGGCCTATGTCGGCGGCCACCCAGTCGATTTCGCCGCGCTGCATCGTCAGCCCCGCCGCAGACTCGAATTGCCCACCTATCCGTTCCAGCGCCGTCGCTTCTGGCCCAAGACGTCCAGTATGTCCGGCTCCGATATCCATGGGACCGCGGCGTCCGGATTACTCGGCAATGCAAAGGATCTCGCCTCCGGCGACTCCGTCTACACCAGCAGGTTGTCCGTCAAGTCGCAGCCCTGGCTGTCAGATCACGTCATCTACGGAACCGTTGTCGTTCCCGGGGCGACGTATGTGGCGATGGTCCTGGCCGCCGTTGGCCCGCCGGCCCGGGTGAAGGATATCTTCTTCTATGAGCCGATCATCTTGCCCGAGAAGAGTTCTCGTGAAGTACAGCTGACATTGCATCCGCTGGAGGATAGCGGTGACTTGAGCTTCAAGGTGCATAGTCGACCGTACGGAGTTCGTGATGCTGAATGGTCGTTGAACTCCGACGGCACGGTCCTGGGAGGCGACTTCGCTGTCGCCGACGAACCGGTGCCCGAAAGTGCGGAACCGGTCGACGAAGCAATCGAGCGGCTGGGGCGCATGCGCCCACAGGAATTGTTCGAAACCTTCGCGGAAGCGGAGCTGGTGTGGGGGCCGACCTGGTCCGGTTCCCTGAAGTCGCTGTGGGTCGGTGAAGGCGAGGCGATCGGCGACCTCCTCGTCGGTGAAGAGCTGGCCGAGCACCTCGGAACCGAGCCGATGCACCCGGTGCTGATGGATCTCTGCACCGGCGTCACCTTCCCGGCATTCCCGTCTAGTCTTGCGCTTGAACGAGGCGTGAACGATCTGTTCCTGCCGTTGCGGTACGGGCAGGTGACGCTGCGGGAGAAGATTCCTCGGAGGTTCTATTGCCGCGCGAAGTGGCACGCCAGCGGGCTCGACAACGAGACCCAGGTCTTCGATCTGGATTTCGTCGATCGAGATGGCCGTCCGCTGGGAGGAATTCGGGAGTTCACGGTCAAACGCGCACCCCGTGAGGCGCTGCTGCGTGGCCTCGGCGGGGATGCCACCCGGCTGCTCTACACCCTTGGCTGGCATGAGGTGCCGCCGCCGCCACCGGGTGAAGCCGATGCGAGTGCGAACGGCACGTGGCTGATCGCCGGATTCGACGAACTGGCCGCAACGGTGCCTGGCTGTATCCCGTTCGACCGGAACACCGATCCGGAGCTGTTGGGACAGGTGCTGGCACAGGCTGCCGAACGCGGGCTGCCGTTCTCCGGCGTCGTCTGGCGCAGCGTCGGGCCGAACGGCCAGGAGTCGAGCACCGAGGTTCGAGGCGCGGATCGAAACCGAGATCGCCAACCTGCTCAGCGCTGTGCACACCGTGCAAGGCGGTGAGGTGAAACTGCCCGGCGGACTGTGGATCGTCACCGAACGGGCGGTGGCCACCGAATCCGTGCGAGCCGGTCGATCCGCCGCAGGCGGCGCTGTGGGGCTTCGGACGCACAACGATCAGCGAGGAACCGGCGCTGCGCGCCAAACTCGTCGACCTCGATGGATCGCCGGAAGCGGTTCAGACGCTGGCCAACCTGCTGGCCACGCCGGTCGACGAGCCGGAACTCGCTGCTGCGCCAAGGCAAGCTGCTGGCCTCCCGGTTGTTGCCGTGGGCGCGCAGCGGTCATCTCACGGTGCCACGCTCGACCGATTATGTCCTGGCGCCCACCGAACGCGGTGCGATCGACAACCTGCGTTTGACCGAGGTGGACGTGCCACCGCCGGACGAGGGCTACGTACAGGTCCAGGTGGAGGCCGCGGGCCTCAACTTCCGGGATGTGCTCAACGTCCTCGGCCTCTACCCGGGCGACCCCGGGCCGATCGGCGGGGACTTCGCCGGCGTCGTCACACAGTTGGGTAGCGGCATCACCGGCATCGAGGTCGGCCAGCGCGTCTACGGCTTCATGCAGGGCGCATTCTGCAGCCGGTTCAACGTCCCGGTCCAGTTCGTGGCGCCGCTGCCCGACGGGCTGAGCTCGGTTGCGGCGGCGACGATTCCCGCCGCGGCGCTGACGGTTCGGCTCGCGTTCGACTGGGCGCAGTTGCAGCCGGGTGATCGCGTGCTCATTCACGCCGCCAGCGGCGGCGTCGGGCTGTACGCGATCCAGATGGCACAGCAGCAGGGCGCCATCGTCTTCGCGACCGCCAGTACCTACAAACGCGCGACGCTACGCAAAATGGGTGTGAAATACGTCTACGACTCGCGCACTACGGATTTCGCCGATCAGATTCTGGCGGATACCGGCGGCGCGGGTGTTGATGTGGTGCTCAACAGCCTGACCAATGAGGGATTCGTCGAAGCTACTGTGCGGGCAACCGCACAGAACGGCCGTTTCGCCGAGATCGCCAAGCGCGATATCTGGACTCCGGAGCAGATGGCGACGGTCCGGCCCGATATCGCCTACGAGATCGTTGCGCTGGACCTCACCGCGCTGACAGAATCCTGACCACGTCCAGCAGTTGCTGACCGAAGTGTCGGAGGGGATGGCCAGTCGCGAGTGGACACCACTGCCTGCCGAGATCTACCCGATCACCGAAGCGAGGGCAGCGTTCCGGCGCATGCAGCAAGCGCGGCACATCGGGAAGATCGTGTGCCAGATACCGAACCCACTTCAGCCGCGGGCCGATCGGAGCTATCTGATCACCGGCGGACTCGGTGCCATCGGTCTGCACATGGCGGCATATCTGGCCCAACTCGGGGCAGGTGACATCGTGTTGACCAGCCGACGCACGCCCGATGCGGATACGCAGCGCGCGATCGAGGAGATCACCGAGCGCTACAAATGCCGCATCCACACCTTCGGGGCAGACGTCGGCGACGAGTCCGAGGTAACCGAGCTGCTGGAGCGAATCCGCGCGGAGTTGCCGCCGCTGGCCGGAGTGGCACATCTGGCCGGCGTCCTCGACGATGCGCTGCTGTCCCAGCAGAGCCTGGAACGATTCCGAACGACGTTGGCGCCCAAAGCGTTCGGCGCCTGCCACCTGGACCGTTTGACGAGTGGTGACGAGCTGGACTTCTTCATCATGTCCTCCTCGGTGTCCAGCTTGTTCGGTTCACCCGGCCAGGCCAACTACGCGACTGCCAATGCGCTGCTCGACGGGCTGGTCGCGCAGCGAAGGGCGCAGGGCTTGCCCACCACTGGCGTCAACTTCGGTCCGTGGGCCCAGGGCGGCATGGCTTCTTCGGAGGCCGCGAGCGCCAATATCGGTGCCCAGGGCCTCATACCGCTGGAGCCGGCGGCCGCCCTCGGCGCACTTGCCGAGGTTGTCGCCAACGGCACCGGGCAGGCGGCCGTCATTAAGGCCAATTGGCAGCGCGCCGCGAAGGTATTGGGCAGTTCGCGTCCTCCGATTCTCGATCTCGTGCTTCCCAGTGCCGTCGGAGAGGTGACCGGTGACAGCGAGTTGCTTCGGCAGCTGCACGAGATACCGGTGGCGCAACGCACCGATTTCGTGACCGAGTTCCTCCAGCGCGAGGTGCAGAACTTCCTGCGGCTGGCGCAACCGCCCGCGGCAACCAGTCGATTCCTGGACCTGGGTACGGATTCGCTGATGGCGATTGAACTCCGCAACCGGTTGCACAGTCAGTTCGGCGGCGCGTTCACGATCAATGCGACCGCGGTATTCGACTATCCGACCATCGGCGGGCTCGCCGGGTATCTCGTTGATCAGTTGCCCGAGTCGGATTCGTCGACGGAGGAGGCGGAAGCAGTCGCGGAGCCCGAACCGGTGGGCAGCGATTGATCGACGACTAATCGCTTGCCCAGCGCTTCGCCTCCACCTCCGCAGGCAGCGGCTGATGCATCGGCACGTCGAGACCGTCGTAGATCCCTGGCTTCTGGGTCGACAGCCAGTTCAGCGCGCCGAGCAGGCGGTTGGCCGCAGTGGTGTTGCCGCCATCAGCGCGGGTGCCACCGGGCACGTCGGCGCGACTGACGATTGTCAGCTCCGGATCCCCGTGCACGATCACCCGATGGTCGCCGACGCCCTCGTCGGGATATGGCCAGTCAGGAGCGCAAGACGCATGGATGCGGGTGATGTGGTCGATGACGATCCGCTCGCGGCCGCCGGAGCGCCCGATTACCTTCAGCCAGAAGGCGCCCTGGGTGCCCTTCTCGAACCGGCCCATGATGGTGTCGACGGATTCCTCCAGCGGCAGGCGCTCGATCTCCTCGGTGATCTCGTCGAGCTCCAGGCCGAGACCGCGTGCGATGAGCCGCAGGTTGCCGCCCCACACCATCGTCGGGATGGACGGCAGCAGCATCATCGGCACGTCTTCCGGGCCCATCGGCCCGCCGAAACCGCACAACACCTTGACCGCATGCGGCTGGTTGTAGGTCGAGTAGTCGAAGATCTCCTGACAGTGGATCGATTGGATCCGCGTGCACAACCCGGCCGCGATGACGGCGAGCGCATCGTTACCCCAGCCGGGGTCCACACCGCTGACGAGAAGGGTCGAGCCGCCTTCCTCGGCAGCCTGGGTCAAGCGGTCGACCCATTCCGGTGGCGCCGAGCGCGGGTCATAAAGGGAGTACAGCGATGGCGTGACGACGTGCGATCCGGCGCGCAGGCACCGCTCGATGTCGTTGACCGCGTCATCGGGGCGGATATCGCCGGAGGCCATATAGGCCACCGCGTCGCAGTCCGCCAGGACCACGTCGACATCTGTGGTGGCGCTGACGCCGGTCGGTCGATCCAGCCCGGCGAAGGTGGCCGCGTCCTTACCCGCCTTGTCCGGCGACGACGTGATCACGCCCGCCAGTTGCAACCCGGGAAACGCCACCGCGCTCCGAATCGCCGTAGCCCCCATATTTCCTGTTCCCCACACCGCGACTCGTAGCACGCCAACACCCTAACGGCCCTCCCGTGACGAGTTTCACAGTGGCCCGAACGAGCCCCGAAAGCACGTGTCAACTGGCCTTTTAGGGCCCCGACCAACCACCGGGTTGCATAGGCACCCGAAATTGCTTCCGCGCGCTTTGTGTTGAAGTTACTGAACGGTATAGTTCGGACCAGTTACTGGTGGGTAACTTAGCCAAAAGTACCCAACCATCAAGTGGCATTCTCGACGAGGAGGAACAGTGAGCCACTATAAGAGCAACGTACGTGACCAGGAATTTAACCTTTTCGAGGTCTTCGGGCTCGACAAGGTCCTCGGTACCGGCGACTACACCGATATCGACGCCGACACGGCTCGCGAAATGCTCGGCGAGATGGCCCGGCTGGCCGAGGGGCCCATCGCCGAGTCATTCGCTGACGCGGACCGCAATCCGCCGGTCCTCGACAACGAGACGCATTCGGTGATCCTGCCCGACTCATTCAAGAAGTCGGTGCGCGCGCTGGTCGACGGCGGCTGGGACAAGATCGGCGTCCTCGAGGAGCTCGGCGGTGTGCCGGTGCCCCGGGCGCTGCAGTGGGCATTGGTCGAGCACGTGCTGGGCGCCAACCCCGCGGTCTATATGTACGCGATGGGTCGCAGGCTTCGCGCAGATCCTGCACCACCTCGGCACCGACGAGCAGAAGAAGTGGGCCGTGCTGGCCGCTGAACGTGGTTGGACCTCGACCATGGTGCTGACCGAGCCCGACGCGGGCTCCGACGTCGGCGCCGGTCGCACCAAGGCCGTCCAGCAGGACGACGGCTCCTGGCACATCGACGGCGTGAAGCGCTTCATCACCTCCGGTGATGCCGACGACCTCGGCGAGAACATCCTGCACCTGGTGCTGGCCCGCCCTGAGGGCGCCGGACCGGGCACCAAGGGACTTTCGCTGTTCTTTGTGCCGAAGTTCCTGTTCGACCCGGAGACCGGCGAACCCGGCGAGCGCAACGGCGTCTTCGTCACCAACGTCGAGCACAAGATGGGCCTGAAGGTCTCCGCGACCTGCGAGCTCTCGCTGGGACAGCATGGCGTCCCCGCCAAGGGCTGGCTGGTCGGCGAGGTGCACGAGGGCATCGCCCAGATGTTCGACGTTATCGAGCAGGCTCGGATGATGGTGGGCACCAAGGCCATTGCGACACTGTCGACCGGTTACCTCAACGCGCTCGAGTACGCCAAGGAGCGTGTGCAGGGCGCCGATATGACGCAGATGACCGACAAGACGGCCCCGCGCGTGCCGATCACGCACCACCCGGATGTCCGCCGGTCGCTGATGACCCAGAAGGCCTACGCCGAGGGCTTGCGCGCGGTGTATCTGTACACGGCGACTTTCCAGGACGCCGCGGTGGCCAAGGCAGTGCACGGCGTCGACGCCGACCTGGCGGTGAAGGTCAACGACCTGCTGCTGCCGATCGTCAAGGGCGTCGGCTCCGAGCAGGCCTACGCCAAGCTGACCGAGAGTCTGCAGACCTTCGGTGGTTCGGGCTTCCTGCAGGACTACCCGATCGAGCAGTACATCCGCGATGCCAAGATCGACTCGCTGTACGAGGGCACCACCGCCATCCAGGCGCAGGACTTCTTCTTCCGCAAGATCGTCCGCGACAAGGGTGTGGCGCTGGCTCACGTGGCCGGCGAGATCGAGCAGTTCGTCAAGAACGAGTCGGGCAACGGCCGGCTCAAGGCCGAGCGCGCACTGCTGGCGACCGCGCTGGAGGACGTGCAGGGCATGGCGGCCTCACTGACCGGCTACCTGATGGCCGCGCAGGAGAACCCGGCCGAGGTGTACAAGGTCGGCCTCGGTTCGGTGCGCTTCCTGATGAGCGTTGGCGATCTGGTGATCGGCTGGTTGCTTGCCAAGCAGGCCGCGGTGGCGATCGAGGCGCTCGACAACGGCGCCGGCGATGCCGATCGCGCGTTCTACGAGGGCAAGATCGGCGTGGCCTCGTTCTTCGCGAAGAACTTCCTGCCGCTGCTGACCAGCACGCGCCAGGTTGTCGAGAACCTCGACAATGACGTGATGGAACTGGACGACGCGGCCTTCTAGGCGGTTCCAGCCCCACCGCCGCTTCGAACCAAGACGCCCCCGGACTCTTCCCGGGGGCGTCTTGCGGTTCACGTCTGAAAATAGGGCGGGTTCGGGAGGACATCTAGGTGCGTCTCATTGGTCTCGCGCGTCCGGCTTTCAACCCTGATGCCGGCTCTTCGGATTAGTCACTCCCGAACCCGTCGTGCGATCGATCGTACGCTCTGTGACCGCAGTCACACCAGGGCGATTTTTGCCCTCAGCCGGCCTTCGTGAGCAGCAGCGCCCTGGTGCGCGCTCGCCCCTCGGCAGAGGCATCGAACAGCGATCCGGTGAACTCGTCGACGCCCGCGGCGCTCAGTTCGTCGATGCGCGCAGAGACCGTTGCCTCGTCGCCGATGATGGCCGCGTCTTCGGGTCCGGCGTAGCCCTCGCGGTCAAGCATCGCGCGGTATGACGGCAGGGTGCCGTAGACGGCGAACTCCTTGGCGGCATGCTTGCGGGCGCCGTCGACGTCGTCGGTGACGCTGATCGGCAGCGCGGCCGCCACCCGCACCGCGGACTCCGGACGTCCGGCCTCGGCCGCCGCACCGCGCAACGTGGGCACCACATGTTCGGCCAAAGTCCTGGGCCCGGTCATCCACGTCAGCGTCCCGGCTGTGCGCCTGCCCGTGAGCCGCAGCATCTGCGGGCCCAACGCGGCGATGTAGAGCTCGGGCTCCGGTGCGGGAACCTGGAGCGCACCCCTGGCCGTCCAGAACTCACCCGTGGCATCCGCAGGCTCACCGGCCAGTAGCGGTTGCAGGCCGTCGAGGTACTCGCGCATCTGGCGCAACGCCCGGTCCCACGAGACACCCCACATTCCTTCGGTCACCATCCGGTGACTCATTCCGATGCCGAGCTTGAACCGGCCGCCGCTGATCAGGCTGAGCGTCAGGGCACGTTGAGCGAGCTGCATCGGGTGCTGAGACTGGATCGGGATGACGGCAGAACCGATTTCGATGCCGTCGACTTCGCGGAAGGCAATGCCGAGCACAGTCGTGAGGTCCGCGTCCCAAGGCATCTGGGCCATCCAGACTCGGCGGAAGCCCTCGTCACGAATTTTGGTGAGGTTGCCGACCAACGAGTCCACCGGCGATGCGGCACCGGCAGACAGTCCGACGATGCTGAGGCTGATATCCATACTTCCCATCGAAGCAGGGGGTGCGAACATATTCCACGATGACGACGGAACTGGCTCGCCTGCAACACTTCGGCCCGAACTGGTTCGCGTCGGTGATGGGCACCGGCATCGTGGCCACCGCCGGTGCCACGCTGCCGGTCCACATTCCCGGGCTGCATGTTTTCGCGCGCGTCGTATGGGTGGTGGCAGCGGGACTGCTCGTCGTGCTCGTCATCGCGGTGACGGTGCAACGGGTTCGGCATCCGTCAGCCTCACGCGGCCACGCGCGCAACCCGCAGATGGCGCACTTCTACGGCGCCGCGCCGATGGCACTGCTGACGGTCGGATCGGGCGCATTGTTGATCGGCAAGGACCTGATCGGCGAGCGCATCGCCGTGGACCTGGCGTGGGTTCTGTGGACGACGGGCACCATCGGCGGGTTGTTCACCGCGGCGACCATCCCGTTCCTGATGTTCACCCAGATCAACGTCGAACCGGACGCCGCCTTCGGTGGCTGGCTGATGCCGGTGGTGCCGCCGATGGTGTCTGCCGCGTCGGGGGCGCTGCTGATCCCGCACATGGCGCCGGGCACTGGCCGCACGACGATGCTGTACGGCTGTTACGCGATGTTCGGCTTGTCGCTCATCGCGGCGTTGATCATCATCTCGATGATCTGGAGCAGGCTCGCCCTGTACGGCACGTCGGGCACCACTCGGGTGCCGACGCTGTGGATCGTGCTCGGCCCACTCGGTCAGGGCATCACCGCCGCCGGCCTGCTCGGCGCGAATGCGGCGTTGGCCGTCCAACCGGAACTGGCCGACGGCATGAATGTGTTCGCGGTCCTGTTCGGCGTGCCCGTGTGGGGGTTCGCGGTGCTGTGGATTGTGCTGGCGACCGAACTCACGGTCCGCACCCTGCGGCGCGGGATGCCGTTCGCGCTGACCTGGTGGAGCCTGACCTTCCCTGTGGGCACGTTCGTCACCGGCACTACGCAACTGGCGAACCACACCGGGCTGCCCGCTTTCCGGGTGGCCGCCGCGATCGCCTACCTCGCCCTGCTGGGGACATGGGGATTGGTCGCGGTGCAAACCGCCCGCGGCAGTCTCGGCGGAGGCCTGTTCACTCCGCCTCCGGCCGCCGGGCCGATCAAAGCCAAAAAGGATCCGCCGCCGAATTCATAGGCGGGCACAAAGTTAAGAGCCCCGTGCTGACGTCGGGTCGGGGGGTCAGACGCCAACACGGAGCTATCCGGTGTATCGACGCCTTCCGCCGCGCCGTTACAGCCGTTACGAAATTGTTTTCAGGCCTCGAGAATCGCCGCGACGCCCTGGCCGCCAGCTGCGCAAATGGAGATCAACCCGCGCACAGGACCGCCGGTCTCCCTCTTCTTCTCGGCCAGTTGCTTGGCCAACTGCGCAACGATCCGCCCCCCGGTGGCTGCGAACGGATGCCCCGCCGCCAGCGACGAGCCGTTGACGTTGAGCTTGCTCCTGTCGAGGCTGCCCAGTGCCTTGTCCAGGCCGAGGCGCTCCTTGCAGTACTCCTCGGAATCCCACGCCGCCAGCGTGGCGAGGACGACCGATGCGAACGCCTCGTGAATCTCGTAGTAGTCGAAGTCTTGAAGGCTCAACCCGTTACGCGCAAGCAGCCGCGGCACCGCGTAAGTCGGCGCCATCAACAGGCCGTCCTCGCCGTTGACGTAGTCCACGGCCGCGGTCTCGCCGTCGACGAAATACGCCAGCGGCTCGATTGAATGCGCGGCCGCCCACTCGTCGGTGGCCAGCAGCGCCACCGACGCACCGTCGGTCAGCGGGGTCGAGTTGCCCGCTGTCATCGTCGCGTCGCCGGCCTTCACGCCGAAAACCGGCTTGAGAGTGGCGAGCTTCTCCGCCGACGAGTCGGCCCGAAGGTTGTTGTCGCGGTAGACACCGAGGAATCCGGTGACGAGGTCGTCGAAGAACCCGCGGTCATATGCCGCGGCCATGTTGCGGTGGCTGGCGGCGGCCAGCTCATCCTGATCGACGCGCTTGACGCCCATCTTCTTGGCGGTGATCGCTGCGTGCTCACCCATCGACATTCCGGTGCGCGGCTCGCTGTTGACCGGGATCTCCACGCCGAGGGAGGCGGGCAGCTTGCCGACCAGCTTGAGCCGGTCGACGTTGGACTTGCTGCGACGCAGCCCGAGCAGCACGCGGCGCAGATCGTCGCCGAACGCGATCGGGGCGTCCGAGGCGGTGTCGACCCCACCCGCGGCGGCCACCTCGTAGCGGCCGGCCGCGATTCCGTCGGCGGCGGCGATGGTCGCCTGCAGCCCCGTCCCGCAGGCCTGCTGAATGTCGAACGCAGGCGTGTACGACGACAGCGAGCTGCCCAGAACGCATTCGCGCATCAGGTTGAAGTCGCGGCTGTGCTTGAGCACCGCGCCTCCGATCACGGCGCCGAGCGTCTCGCCTGCCAGGTTGTACCGGTCGACCAGGCCGTCCAGCGCGGCGGTGAACATGTCCTGGTTGGAGGCGTTGGCGTACGCGCCATCCGACCGTGCGAAGGGAATTCTGTTGCCGCCGAGAATTGCGGCCCGTCCGCGGGTATCACTAGCCATGAGACCCATAGTACCCACCCTTCTTACTCTGGAGTAAGTTCGTCCCCATGGCTACCGATCTGTACTCGCAAATCGTCCACTCGACGCCCGGATCGTTCCTCGCCAAGCAGCTCGGCGTCCCACAGCCCGAGAAGCTGCGTCGCTACCGAGCGGATGATCCGCCTCTGGCCGGCACGCTGCTGATCGGCGGTGAGGGCCGCGTCGTGGAACCGCTACGAACCGCGCTGTCCGAGGACTACGACGTGGTCTCCAACAATCTCGGCGGCCGCTGGGCCGACTCTTTCGGCGGGCTCGTGTACGACGCCACCGGCATCACCGAACCCGTGGCGCTCAAGGGGCTGTACAAATTCTTCACCCCGCTGTTGCGCAACCTCGGCCCGTCGGGCCGGATCGTCGTCATCGGCACCACGCCCGAGCGACGCCGGCAGCGTGTCCGAGCGCATCGCGCAGCGCGCGCTAGAGGGATTCACGCGTTCGCTCGCCAAGGAGATGCGGCGCGGCGCCACCGTGAACCTGGTCTATCTGGCGCCCGGCGCGAAGCCGGCGGCCACCGGACTGGAGTCGACGCTGCGGTTCCTGCTGTCGGGAAAGTCCGCCTATGTCGACGGGCAGGTCTTCCGGGTCGGTGCGGACGATTCGGCACCGCCCGCGGACTGGGATCGGCCGCTGGACGGCAAGATCGCATTGGTCACGGGCGCCGCGCGCGGTATCGGCGCCACCATCGCCGAGGTGTTCGCCCGTGACGGCGCCAGCGTGATCGTCGTTGATGTCGAAGGGGCCCATGAAGACCTCGGCAAGGTCGCCTCGAAGGTGGGCGCCACCGCACTCACGCTCGACGTCACCGCTGACGACGCGGTGGACCGGATCACCGAACACCTGCGCGAGAACTATCACGGGTCGACGCTCGACATCCTGGTCAACAATGCGGGCATCACCCGCGACAAGCTGCTCGCCAATATGGACGAAGCGCGTTGGGATTCCGTGGTCGCCGTCAATCTCCTTGCCCCGCTTCGGCTTACCGAGGGGCTAGTGGACAGCGGCAGCCTCGGCGAGGGCGGCAGAGTGGTCGGGCTGTCCTCGATGGCCGGCATCGCGGGCAACCGCGGCCAGACGAATTACGCGGCCACCAAGGCGGGCATGATCGGGCTGACCGACGCGCTGTCTGCCGAGTACGTTGCGAAGGGCATCACCGTCAACGCCGTCGCACCCGGCTTCATCGAGACCAAGATGACCGACGCCATGCCGCTGGCGACACGGGAGGTGGCCCGCCGACTCAATTCGCTGAACCAAGGCGGTCAGCCGGTCGACGTCGCCGAGACCATCGCTTACTTCGCCAGCCCCGCATCCAATGCCGTCACCGGCAACACCATTCGGGTATGCGGCCAGGCCATGCTGGGGGCCTAGGGTGACGCAACCGTCTGGCCTGAGAAACCTGCTGCGCGCCGCAGCGGGTGCGATGCCGTTCGTGCCGCGCAGCGAAACGCTGCCGGACCGCACGCTGACGGTCGAGGATCTGCCGATCGACAGCGCGAACGCAGCGGCATATGCGGCCGTGACCGGGTTGCGATTCGGTGACACCGTGCCGCTGACCTATCCGTTCGCATTGACATTCCCGACCGTCATGTCGTTGGTCACCGGTTTCGACTTCCCCTTCGCCGCACTGGGTTCGGTGCACATCGAAAACCACATCACGCAGTACCGTCCGATCGCGGTGACCGACACCGTCTCGGCGAAAGTGCATGCACAGAACCTGCGTGAACACCGGCGCGGTCTGCTCGTCGACATCGTGACCGACGTGAGCGTCGGCAACGAGAAGGCCTGGCAACAGGTGACGACGTTCCTGCACCAGCAGAAGACCAGCCTCTCCGACGAGCCGAAGCCGCCGCCCCAGAAGAAGCCGAAGCTGGACCCCCCGAACGCGGTGCTGCGCATCACGGCTGGCCAGATTCGTCAGTACGCGTCCGTTGGCGGTGACCACAATCCGATCCACACCAACCCGATCGCGGCCAAGCTGTTCGGCTTCCCGACGGTGATCGCACACGGGATGTTCAGCGCTGCAGCAGTTCTGGCCAACATCGAGGGTCAGCTGCCGGATGCGGTGAAGTACTCGGTTCGGTTCGTCAAGCCCGTGGTGCTACCGGCGCGCGCCGGGCTTTACGTCGATCGCGTCACCGACGGGTGGGAGCTCGCGCTGCGTCATGCGTCCAGCGGAGACCCCCATCTGATCGGTTCGGTGACCGCACTCTAGATCGCGCCGAGGTCGTATCCGTAGGTCGATGCGACCATCCGGAGATCCTCGTCGTCGATCAGCGAGCGCAACGAGGCAGGCAGTTCGGACCATTCGCGCAGCCGACGGTCAGTGCGCCCGCGCGTGCCCGCGGTGTGCACTCGCTGCTCGAAGACCGCGGGATCGAGTAGATCTGCGTCCAGTCCGCAGTGGTCGGCGATCGCTGTGATCCATGCCTGGCTGAAGTGCACGAGATCCTCATAGCGCACGCGCAGGATGAAGCTGCGGAGGTGCGGATCTGTATCGGAGCCGACGAAACTGCCTGCGACCTGGTGCCAATTGCGCAGGGATTCCTCGGTGTTGACGCGATTCCAGCCGCCGAGGTTCTCCCATTCATCCAGGCTGCGCAGCACGTCGCGCGGATCGCGCACCACAAGGACCACTCGTAGCCGTGGGAAGAGGTCGCGCAGCATAAGCACATCGGGCAGGCCATAGCGGACCTCTTTGATGCCCCAGACGGGACGGCCTTCATCACGCGCGGGAGCGGCGAACAGCGTCTCGATGAAATCGACACATGCCTTGTCGACCTGGCTGCGCTGCGGCGTCAGATTCGCGATGAAGCCGTTGTATCCGGCCGATTCCAGTTCCCGTCGGCCCGCCATTCCCCTGCTGTCCGACCACAGGCGCAGTCGCTGCGCAGCGGTCAGCACTTGTCGCAGCGCTCCCGCATGCTCACCCCAGACCCGCACGCGCGGATGCGAGCACAACAGTCGCTGCACCAGGGTGCTGCCGCAGCGCTGTCCCGCCGCCAGCACGAGCAGTGGCGCGGTGTCAGTTGTGATGCCTGTGTTTTCGCTAGTCATCGGCAACGAGATGCTACCTTCGCGGGGCTTGCCGATTGAGAGAGATCACCGATGCGGGTACTGCTGTCGACAGTCGGTTCGCGTGGCGATGTGCAGCCGATGGTGGCCCTCGCACTGCACCTGCGTGAGACCGGGCACGACGCCTGCCTCTGCGCGCCACCGGGGTTCGAGGAACTCATCCGAGGCCTAGGCCTTGAAGACCTCGATTACTTCCCCATCGGGCACGATCTGCGACTCGGGCCTCGGAAGGTCGAGGGTGGTCCCCCGGCGACAGTCGCCGCGCAGTTCGCCGTACTGCGTGAGGCCGCCGCCGGTTGCGATGTCATCGTCGGTTGTGCCGCGATGCAGATCGGCGCTCGCTCGATCGCCGAAATAGTCGGTGTCCCTTACTTTTACACCGCCTACGCGCCTGTAGCGCTGCCGTCGGAACATCACTCACCGCCCCCTGTGCACGGGCCGCCGCGGCCGCAGGGGATCAGTGCCCGCGCCCAGTGGGACGTCGACGCGCAGTGGTGGAACGAGGTCTGGGGCCACGGTCTCAATGCCGCGCGCGCGGGGGCCGGGTTGGGGCCGGTCACCGATGTGCGCGCCCACGTGATCACCGATCGCCCGCTGCTGGCAGCCGATCCGACGCTGGCCCCATGGCCGACTCCTTCGGATCTGGCGGTGATACAGACCGGATCTTGGCAGCGAGCCGACCCGCGGCCGCTCGCAGACGACCTGAGCAGGTTCCTCGACGCCGGCGATCCACCGATTCTGTTCGGATTCGGCAGTATGCCCGTGCCGTCGACAGCGGGAGCGACGATGGTCGTCGCGGCCAGGACGCTCGGACGACGCGCGATCATTTTGCGTGGCTGGGCGGGCATCACGGCGCCCGACGATTCCCCCGATTGCCTGACGATTTCGGAGACGAACCTGCAGGCCCTGTTGCCCCGCACAGCGGCCGTCGTCCATCACGGCGGGGCAGGCACCACCACGCAGGCCATGCGCGCGGGCACTCCTCAAGTGGTGGTGCCACACAACTTCGACCAGCCCTACCACGCAGGCCGGGTCGAAGCGCTGGGCATCGGGACGGCGCACCTTGCGTCCGCACCGACATCACATTCGATTTCCGATGCCCTCGCTACAGTTCTTGAGCCGCAGGTGAAGTCACGAGCCCTAGCCCTCGCCGACACTGTTCGCACGGATGGGGTCGAGGTCGCCGTCGACATCATCCTTGGCGGCTGAGTCGCCGGGATGGTGCTTGCGGACGAACGCCGGATCGACGTTCTGGGCGTCATAGAGTTTGCGGTACACGCCACCGCGGGCCAGCAAGGTCTCGTGGGTGCCCTGCTCGACTGCCCGCCCGCCGTCGAGGACGATGATCCGGTCGGCGACACCGGCGATGAAGTCCATGTCGTGGCTGATGACGATGCAGGTGCGGGATCGAGCGTACTCACGGATGACCCGCGTCAGTCGCCCGCGCTGATCGGCATCCAGACCCACCGTCGGCTCGTCGAGCAGCAGGACTTCCGGCCTGCGCAACAAGCAGCGGGCGAGAGCGATCAACCGCTTCTGCCCGCCGGAGGGCACCTGCACATCGATCACGGTGTCGTAGCCCCGGTGGACCTTGGCCGTGTCGACGATCACCGTGTGCACCTGGGCCAGCCTGCAGGCCTCCTCGACATCGGCGTCGGTGGCGTCGGGGCGTGACATCCGGATGTTCTCGCGGACCGTGTCCTTGGCGAAGAAGGGGAATTGCGCGAGCTTCGACACCTGTTCGCGCAGTGTCGATATCGTGACGCGGCCGATATCGTTGCCGTCCAGCAGAATACGACCCTGCTGCGGGTCGAGAAAGCGGAGCAGCAGGTTGAAGACCGTCGTCTTGCCGCACCCGATGGGCCCGACGATCGCCACCGTCTCACCCTCTGCGATGGAGAACGACAATCCGTCGAGCACTCTGTGCTCCTGTGTATAGCTGAACACGACATCCTCGAAAATGACGTTGCCCGCAACATCGCCGAGCGCCAATGCATCCGGATGGTCGTGCACCGCGGGCCCGGTGTCGAGTAGCTCATACGTGGATATCACGTTCGGCAGGACCGATCGGTACGCTGAATACGCTCCTGCGATGCGTTGCACTGCGGCGAACATCGTCGGGACGAAGCCGACGAACACCACGAGTCCGGCGAACGTGAGTCCGAAGGACGCCCCGAACACTACGGCGACTATCAACACCAGCACCGTGCTGAGCGCGATCAGTACATTGGCGCTCGTGCTTGCGGCGCTGGTCCAGATTGTCATCGCGGCAATGCTTTTGGCTGCCGATAGCGATGCCTCATGAAACCTTTCACTGCGGCGGCCCTGGGCGTTGAACACCTGGACCTCGGAGATGCCGCTGACCGTCTCTTCCAGTTCGCCGCCGAGCCACCGGTGCGCAATCATCATCTGCTGCGTCGCGGCCTGCAGTTTCCTCCCCGTGAAGCGCAGTGCGGTGAACGCCAGCGGAGCCAGGACAAGTGCGACGATCGTCATCTGCCACGACAGTGCAGCGAGATAGGCCAGTGCAGCGACCATCACCAGCGCATCGACCGCAGGCGGGATGACGCACACCGTGAGTAACCGCTGAACGCCTGCCGCCTCCAATTGCACTCGCTGCATCAGCGCTCCGACACGCGCGCCGGTGAAGAAGTCCAGAGACAGCGACTGGATGTGGTCGTGGACGCGGCGGCGGATGACGGTCAGCAGCCGCCATTCCACCTGGGCGTCGATCCAGGCCCTGGCGAACCCCAGTATCTGCGCGGCCAACAGTGCCGCGGCCCAGATTCCGAGCAGTACCGCAAACGGCAGCGGGATCCTCAGCCAACTCAGCGATCCCGCTGAGTCACCGTCGGCGCGGCTCAGCAGCGCGCCGCTTTCCTTCCAAACTCCGGCCAGGTCTCCCGCCATACCCGCATCGGCGATCGCCTGCATCACCGGGCCGAACGCAGCGTTCGCCACGAACGGAAGTGCCGACACGACAAGGCCGAGCGCGATCGAGCAGGCGACCTCTCCGCGTACCCTGCCGAGCATCGGCAGACTGCGTCGGATGTAGGTGCGGGTACTGGTGTGGTTCTGCGTCACGGCCTACTCCCAGATCAGCACGTTGGGCAGAGTCGGATGTGCTCCCCGCATCATCGTGTACCCGATCCCGGCGAGTCCACGGAACAGGCCGAGGTTGAATCGACCAGTTCCGCTGCTCCAGCGGTAATCTTCGGCGGCACGAGCGGCCCGGACGACGGTGAGGAGCTGCCGGGTTCCCAGCAGACGCAGGTCATCGCGGCCGAGGGCGTCGGCGGCCTCCCATAAGAATTCGACACTGCCGAGCGTCCCGCAGCACAGGGTGTCTGTCGACACCGGCCAATGACGTTCCACACCGGAGGTGGCGCGTTCGATGTCGGTCGCATAGGAGGCGGGCACGCCCGCGAGCTTGGACATCGCGATCCGGGCCAGCCCGATTCCTGGCGCCCCGTAGCACCACTTGCATGGAAACGTCGCGTCGGCCGTCTCGCGTAGATCGGCCCAACCGTGCTGCGCGACATCGTAGGTGGAATCTTCGTACGCGAGGCATTCCGTTACCGCACTTACGAATTCGTCGTTGCCGGTGGCCGCCGACAACGCCGACATACTGTAGGCGTATCCCGCCGCTCCGTGCGATATGCCGTTGAGCGGTCGTCCGAAACCAGGGCTGGCCCATGTACGGGCGCCTTCGTCCCCGACTCTGCGATGGGTCATCAGCACCTGCCCGCATTTTTCCGCGGTGCGCAGCGCGGCGTCGTCACCCGTTTGGCGGTGCAATCGAAGCAATCCCAGGATCGCGCCTGCGCTCCCACCGAGGACGTCGAGCTGGCGATCCGCCGCAATGAGGTCGTCGGTGATCAGCTCCGAGCAGCGGTGGGCGTCGTCGAGGATCGAGTCGTCCTGCAGCAGGGCGCCAATCACCGCCAATCCGTAGACAATCGACCCGAGACCGAGCCCACCGCCGATCCCCAGCGATCGGGCCATCCGCGCCGCGTTTCGGCCAACCAGATTGCTCCGGAGTCCGGCGACGGCGTCACGCGCCAGAGCGTCGGACGCCTCGTCACCCGTCACGGCCGCGTGCGCAGCGAGGAACACGGCGATACCGCAGTTGCCGTTGTAGAGGTCGGGTCCGAGGACGACGAGTTGTGACACCTCGGAGTCACCGAGCCAGTCAAGGCCGATCCACGCCGCGCTCGTCGCACTGCGTACTGCGAGCCGGCCGAGCATTGCGGCCAACTTGTCTGCCTCGGCGAGGAATTCTGCATCGGTATGTTGATCGACTGATGCAAGGGGTCCGATGTCGCGTGCTGCGGACCGCTGCCGGAGCAGGTCGGTGTTCTGCCGAATCACCTCTACCTGCCAAGCGATTTCATCATCGGTGAGACCGCTCAACCGGGCGTGGGCCCGCTCGAGGCCAGGCGCGATCTGGATGTCGATCGATGTGCCCGCCACGTCGCGGAGTGCGTGGCCGTCACTGGTCGTGGTGAAGTGCGGCACGTTGAGCTCGACGAGAGCTGACCGCTCGGCACGATGCAGCCCCCACAGCGGGTCCGATTCCCTGTCCCAATCTGCCAACCGCGCAGTGAAATCCGCTTGTGCCGACCACGAGACCCCGTCGTCCATGGTCCGATGGTCCCGCAGGCGGGAGAGCAGTCCGGTATAAAACCTGGTCGGCCGGATGACGGTTCTGATGGGTAGTGCGCCGAAGTCGCCCAACAGATCCTGCGGATCTTGCTGGTGCAGAAACCGCGCGTAGTCATCGAATCCGGATATCAAGTCGTCTAGGTGTTCCCCGAGGCGCGCGCGCCTGGTCCCGATGAAGGGCAGGTTGGGGAGCGGGTTCGTCGTGTCGGCCACCTTCACCGGTCGCATCGCATCGGTGTTGACGTCCAACCAACGCAGGAGCACACGCGGGGACGAGTCGGAGTGAACCCCGCCGATGACGAATACCTTGCTGGTGGAATGCCTTCCGTACGCGGGCAGCAGCCCGACGGTGGCGACGGAATCGAGCACCTTCTGCATCGCCGATGTGAACGCCAGCCCCGACCCTTTCTCGGCGTCGCCGACGCGGGTATCGGCGGCCTGCAGGATCATCTCCAGGTCGATCGGGACGGGATGCGAGCCCATCGCCACGATGTTCTCCTGGTGCATGTCTACGCCGACAAAAACGTGAAACAAGGCCAGCCAGGCACCTGCGCGCCGGAAGAAGTCCGAAAAGTCCTGGAGTCCCGCACAACTCGTATGTTCGATGAACTCTGTCCAACCGTATCCGGCACGGGTGAGCACTCGCATCGCGCGCAGGTCCACCGGGGGTGCGCTGCGGTTGAGCCTGTCGACGAGTGCGCTCCATGCCGCGTCGACGCCGAGGTCCTTGGGTTTGTAGGCGACGCGCGCGCCGTCGTCGAAACCGAGGATCCGTACCGTGCGACCGGAGTTGTGCGGATCCGAGAGTCCGCCGACGATCGTGGTGACCCGACATGCGTGGTCGGCGTCGACGAAGTTGCGGCGGATGGCCGGGAGATCAGCCGCCAGCCGGTCAATCAATTCGCGCGAGGTATCGATCCACTGCCGGGTCACTGACGCCAGCAGGCGCAGCAGCACGGGTTTGTCATCGAATAACCGGCGGAACTCGCCACCCTTCATGTCCGCGACGAAATCATCAAAGCCGCCGGCGGCGATGAAGCGTTCGAACAGCGCGGGCGACGCGAGGTCTGACAGCTGGCTCAACAGGGTGGCCGACAGGTCGGTCTGCGCGCCGTCGGTCAGGATCTCGAGTGCTTTCGAATCGACGACCGACCGCAACCGCCTCTGCGCCTCACCCACGAGGGGCGCGAGCAGCGGCGCGAACGCCACCGCGGCACTCGCGTGCTCGACATCGCGGTCCCCGGCGGCATGCAGCGCGGTACCTACCCACTCTGCATCGGACATCCACATGGGCGCGGCGACCCGTGGGTCGCGTCGGACCGTCGCGAATCTGGTCAGAATCTGATCGATCGTCCAGCCATCCCTGCCGAGCCGATCGGCGAACAACGACCAGTCCCCGCTCGCCGAAGCGCGGCACCAGGCTGCCAGCCGGCGGGCGGCGATGTCAGCGTCGGTCTTCTGCGCGGGGAGCGGCTTGTAGGCATCGGAGAGTACGTCGTCGATGGTCGCGGCGCGAGACAGTTCGCGCTCGAAACCAGACTCCATCCGATCTCCTGTGTCGTTCGAGCAGCGCGGCCAAATTACTTAGCTGTCCATAGCTACGGCGAATTCATAGAGGAACCACAGAATATTCGACTGTGGGTGGCTGTGACGCTGACATACTGCTATTCATTGACCACTCCGTCAGCGGAACTCGACAGCATCACGTTGGCGGCGCAAACGGAAGGTTTTTTTGCCATGAGCACTGCTGCCGTGACGTACGACGATCTGTTTTCCAGCCGCATGTCGGACGAGGCGCTCGAAGCTGCGGGCGGAATGTCGGCCGCGGCGCAGGCCGGCGCGTCGCTGTACTCCAGCTACGACGCCTCGGGCTGTACCTGCTGACAACCCCTAGCTGGCGGTGACTGCGGGTGCGTCCTTGTCGGACTTGCCTTTCAGTCCCCGCCAGAACAGGTTGATCATCAGCTCTGCGGCCTCGTCGACACTGGCGTCGCCGGTGCTCACTCGCGCGGCCACCGCCTCGCCCGCACCCACCAGCGCGACCGCCATCATGTCGAAGTCGGCGTCGGGCTCTGGATGACGGGTGCCCGCCTGCAGGAGTCGGCCGACGAGGTCGATGATGCGCTCGCGACCCTCACGCACAGTGTGTGCGAACGCCTGTGAGCTGGTGGCCTGGTTATAGAGGACCATCCACGATGCGCGGTTGGTGTCGATGTAGGTGAGGAACGCCAGAACGGCGTTGCGCAGCAGGTCTTTCGGGCTCTGCGTGAAGTCGATCTTGTTGCGGACGTCTTCGACGAATCGGGACAACTCACGGTCCAGGCACGCGCCGAACAGCTCCTCTTTGGAGCCGTAGTAGAGGTACAGCATGGGCTTGGAGATCTTGGCTTCGGCGGCGATGGCATCCATCGACGTCTCGTGATAGCCGTTCACCGAGAAAATCTGCACAGCGGCGTCGAGCATTTGCTGCTCGCGCACAGCGCGCGGCAACCGCTTTGTCCCACCTGCCATTACTCAAGAGTAAGCAATAAGCGACCGGTGAGCGGCAACAGCGTGGCTTCTGCTCAACCTCCGCACCGCGGATGGGGCCCCTTGACCGCTGCCATCCGCAGCACCGACCCGTCCACCTGGGGCATCGACAGCTCGCCTGCCGCGACCGCCTTCTCCAGCCGGTCCAGCACTGCCGGCACCTCGCCGGTGGTCACCCACAACGCGCTGTCGGCGCCGGCCTGCAATCCGCGCAATGCGGCCTCGGCGACCCCGAAACGATCGGAGATCGCCTGCATCGACGACAGGTCATCGGTGAAAACCGGGCCGTTGAACGGTGGGCCGCCGTAGCCACCGGAGCGCAGCAGCGCATAGGCGCTCGGGCTGAGACTGGCCGGTTCGTTGCCGGTCAGCCCTGGGACCTGCATGTGGCCGACCATGACACCGACCGGGAGCTGCGCATTCAGCGTGCGGTACGGAACCAGATCCGAGTTCTGCAGGTCGGCGATCGGCGGCGTCGTGACGCTGCCGGTGTGCGAGTCACCCGATCCGTTTCCGTGCCCCGGGAAATGCTTGAGCACCGGCAACAATCCCGCGTCGCGCAACCCACGGGCATACGCGCCCGCGTAGTCGGTGACCACGGCCGGGTCCGAGCCGAAGGACCGATCGCCGATCACGGTGTCATCCGGGGCGTCGGAGACGTCGACCACCGGCGCGAAGTCGATCGTGAAGCCCTTACTGCGCATTGCCTGGCCTCGCTGCAGCGCGATCGCGTACACCTGCTCGGGCGTCTGAGTCTGCGCCAGCACCCGCGCCGACGGCTGGGTGCCGATCACCGAGGCCAGCCGCGATACCCGGCCGCCCTCCTCGTCGACGCTGACCGCCAGAGGCAGCGGGGCGGCCGAGTTGGCGATGTCGGTCAGCGAGCCGTCGGACACCATCGACAAGTCGGTCCAGCTGCCGATCATGATGCCGCCGACATGCTGGCCCTCGACCACGGCTCGAGCGTCGGCCGCGTCGGTGACGCCGACCATCAACAGCTGCGCCAGCTTGTCGCGGGTCGATATCTGCGACAGCAGCGCCGGCCCCTCACCGCACGCGGGGGCCGGGATGAGCACGGGGGCCGCAGGTGCCGCCGTCGCCGCCATCTCGGGGGTGGGGGCCTCGGAATCCGCGGCGGTCGAGCAGCCGGACACGAGCGCGGGCAGTGCCATGGCGGCGCATAGCGCGCGCAGCCCCGTGCCAATTGAAACCATGGGCCCCGAGACTAGTAGGAAATGAACCCGCATTCGATCCCTTGGTCCTCTAGCCAGAGGTCGAATACCCGCTCTCTGCTACTTTGGCCGGATGGATCGGTTTCTCGTGCCCGCCGCGGCCAGCATCGTTGTCGGCCTGTTGCTGGGTGCGGCCGCCGTATTCGGGGTGACGCTGATGGTGCAGCAAGACAACAAGCCTCCGCTGCAGGCAGGCGACCCGGCGTCGTCGGTGCTCAACAGGGTTGAGTACGGCGACCGGACTTAACACCACGCCCTGCCTCCCCTGCGCTGCGCGCGTGAGCCCACTCTCGCGGCGCTGGCTATGGGTGGTCGCTGCGGCAGCGCTGATCCTGACGTTCGCCCAATCACCCGGACAGATCTCTCCCGACACCAAGCTCGACCTGACCGCCAACCCCGTGCGGTTCCTTTCCCGCGCCTTCAACTTGTGGAACAGCGAGTTGCCGTTCGGGCAGGCGCAGAACCAGGCATACGGATATCTGTTTCCGCACGGCACTTTCTTCCTCGTCGGTGACGTGCTCGGGTTGCCCGACTGGGTGACCCAGCGGCTGTGGTGGGCGCTGCTGCTGGTGATCGGCTTCTGGGGCTTCCTGCGCGTCGCCGAGGCTCTGAATGATGGCCGGGCATCGGCAGTCCCACGTCCCGTGTCATCGCCGCCGTCGCGTTCGCGTTGTCGCCGCGGGTGCTGACCACCCTCGGTGCGATCTCGTCGGAGACGCTGCCGATGATGCTGGCGCCGTGGGTGCTGCTGCCGGTGATACTCGCCCTGCGGGGATCGGGCGGGACCCGAGGGGCGGCAACAAACACGTGCAGTGTGCGGGTGTTGGCCGCACGTTCGGCGGTGGCCATCGCGCTGATGGGCGCCGTCAACGCTGTCGCGACGCTGACCGCCTGCCTGGTGGCCGCGATCTGGCTGCTCTGTCACAAGCCGAACCGGCTGTGGTGGCGCTTCACCGGTTGGTGGGCGATCTGCATCGTGCTCGCGGTGCTGTGGTGGGTCGTCGCGCTGGTGCTGCTCGGCCGGGTCAGCCCGCCGTTCCTCGACTTCATCGAATCCTCCGGCGTGACGACGCGGTGGATGTCGTTGACCGAGATGCTGCGCGGCACCGACGTCTGGACGCCGTTTGTCGCGCCGAACGCCACGGCGGGCGCCTCATTGGTGACGGGATCGGTGGCGGTGCTCGCGACCACACTGGTGGCGGCCGCCGGTTTGGCGGGGCTGGCCATGCGGTCCATGCCCGCCCGCGGACGACTCATCACCATCCTGCTGTTCGGCGTCTCGGTGCTGGCCCTCGGATATTCGGGTCGTCTGGGATCGCCTGTGGCCCTTGAATTTCAAGCATTCCTCGACGCTGAGGGCACTCCACTGCGCAACATCCACAAACTCGAACCGCTGCTCCGGCTGCCGCATCATGTTGGGCCTGGCGCATCTGCTGGGGCGCATCCCGCTGCCGGGAAGCGCACCGCGCGCGGTGTGGCGGGATGCGTTCGCCCATCCCGAACGCGACAAGCGGGTGGCTGTCGGCATCGTCGTACTGGTCGCCGTCACCGCCGCGACCTCACTGGCATGGACGGGCAGGCTCACTCCCCCCGGCGGGTTCGACGCGATCCCGCAGTACTGGCACGACACCGCCGACTGGCTCGACGAACACAACGACGCCGGACGTGTCCTGGTGGCGCCGGGCGCCCCGTTCGCCACCCAGGTATGGGGCAGCAGCCACGACGAGCCTTTGCAGGTGCTCGGCGACGGCGCGTGGGGCGTGCGCGACTCCATTCCGTTGACCCCGCCGGAAACCATCCGGGCCCTGGATTCGGTGCAGCGCCTGTTCGCAGCCGGGCGGCCGTCCGCTGGGCTGGCAGATACCCTTGCCCGGCAAGGAATCTCGTATGTCGTGGTGCGCAACGACCTGGATCCCGAGACGTCGCGGTCGGCGCGACCGGTCCTGGTGCACCGCGCGATCGAGGGATCGCCGGGCCTTGCGCGGGTCGCCCAGTTCGGCGACCCGGTCGGTCCAGGCACGCTTCCCGGATTCATCACCGACAGCGGCCTGCGACCGCGCTACCCGGCCGTCGAGATCTACCGGGTGAACGCGGACGCGCCAGCGGTGCCGGTGACGCCGTATCTCACCGACATCGACGCGATGGCCCGCGTCGACGGCGCACCCGAGGTGCTGCTGCGCCTCGACGAGCGACGGCGCCTGCTCGGGCAGCCGCCGTTGGGGCCGATGCTGCTGACCGGGGACGCGCAGGAGGCGGGCCTGTCCGTTCCCACGGGCACCGGCGTCATCGTCACCGATACCCCGCTCGCCAGGGAGACCGACTACGGTCGCGTCGACGACCATTCGTCGGCGATCCGCTCACCCGACGACCCGCGAAACACCTTCAACCGTGTTATGGATTATCCGACTCCGGGCACCGACACCGTCTACGGACAGTGGTCCGGCGGACGCGTCTCGGTATCGAGTTCGGCATCGGATTCGACCGCTCTGCCCAACGTGGCACCCGCGACCGGACCGGCCGCGGCCGTCGACGCCGACTCGTCGACGAGTTGGGTGTCCAACGCGTTGCAGTCGGCGATCGGCCAGTGGCTTCAGGTCGACTTCGACCATCCCGTCACCAACGCCACCATCACCGTCACCCCGAGCGCTACCGCGGTCGGCGCACAGGTCCGCCGCATCGAGGTGTCGACCGTCAACGGCACCAGCACGCTGCGCTTCGACGAAGCCGGTAAGCCGCTGACCGCTGCGCTGCCCTACGGGGAGTCACCCTGGGTGCGGATCACGGCCGTGGCCACCGACGACGGATCGCCGGGCGTCCAGTTCGGTATCACCGATTTCGCCGTCACCCAGTACGACGCGAACGGGTTCGCACATCCGGTCAACCTGCGCCATACCGTGGCGGTCCCCGGCCCACCGCCGGGTTCCTGCTGTTGCGCAATGGGATCTGGGATCCGAACTGCTGGGCAGGCCCGGCTGCGCGCAGAGCCCGGGCGGGATCCGCTGCGCGGCGACCATGGCATTGTCACCGGAAGAGCCGGTGAACCTGAGTCGGACGCTCACAGTGCCGGAACCGATCGCCGTGACGCCGACCGTGTGGGTGCGCGCGCGTCAAGGTCCCCATCTCGCGGACCTGGTCCGTGCGCCCGGCAGTGCAACCGCCACCGGCGACGCGGACCCGATCGATGTTCTGGGTTCGGCGTATGCCGCCGCCGACGGCGACCCCGACACGGCGTGGACCGCGCGTCAAGGCGTCGTACAGCACAAGTCACCGCCCACCCTCACGCTGAGGCTGCCCACCGCCCGCGAGGTGGCCGCGGTGCGGGTGTCCCCCAGTTCGTCTGAGCTGCCTGCACATCCGACGCTCGTGGCCGTCGACCTAGGCGACGGGCCACAGGTGCGGCGGCTGGCCGGCGACGCCGGAGCGCAAACCCTCGACCTCAAACCCCGCGTCACGAACACCGTGAAGGTTTCGATCCTGGACTGGGACGACATCATCGACCGCACCGCGCTCGGGTTCGACCAGCTGAAGCCGCCCGGTCTCGCCGAGGTGACTGCGCTGGACCCGCGGGGTGCCCCGATCGCCGCGGCCGATGCCGCGCGCAACCGCGACCGAACCATCGAATTGCCCTGCGGCCGTGGCCCGATCATCGGTGTTGCCGGGCAGTTCATCCAGACCTCGATCGACACGACGGTCGGCTGCGCTGCTCGACGGCGACCCCGTAGCAGCCCAACCGTGCCAGGCCGGGCCGATCGTGCTGCCCGCCGGAGCGCAGGAGTTGCTGATCAGCCCCGGAGCCGCGTTCACCGCCGACGGCGTCCAGCTCGACGGCCCGCTGGCGAATCGAATCGATTCGGCGGCAACGGTTCCCGCGCAGATCGAATCGTGGAGTGCTGATCACCGCGAGGTGAACGTCGCGGTCATCGGAGGCTTCGCGGGTGCTGGTCGTCCCCGAAAGCGTGAACCCCGGCTGGATCGCGCACAGCACCGACGGCACCCAGCTGACACCGGTCACCGTCAACGGCTGGCAGCAGGGCTGGGTGCTGCCACCGGGCACCGAGGGACCCGTCGCACTCACCTTCCCGTCGAACACGCCATACCGGATCGGGCTCATCGGCGGCCTCGCCCTGCTGCCGGTGCTCGCGCTGCTGGCCTTCCTCCCCGTGCGCCGCCGCGTCGATCCAGACGACCCCGCGCGCGTATGGCGGCCGGGACGGTGGCCCACAAGCGCCGCGGCGCTTGCGGTCGGTGCGGTCATCTCGGGGCTGGCGGGCGTCGTCGTGGTCGCCCTGTGCACTGGGCTTGCGGTATTTGCTGCGCAACCGCGAGCGACTGTGCGACACCGTCACGGTCACGACAACCGCGGGCGGGCTGATCCTGGCGGGGGCGGTGCTCAGCCAGAATCCGTGGCGATCTGTCGACGGATACGTCGGCCACTCCGTAGGGGTGCAGTTGCTTGCTCTCATCTCGGTGGCAATGCTGGCTGCCTCCGTCGTGGCATACGATCACGACCGATTCATAGCCACAGACCCGGCCGAGCCTTAGCATCGGCTATGTGCCGCAGCTGAATACCGCCCGGGGAGAAATCGCGACCACCGACCTAGGGGTCACGCTCATGCACGAGCACGTGTTCGTGCTATCGCCCGAAATCCATGCCAACTATCCCGAAGTGTGGGGCGACGAGACCAAGCGTCAGGCCGACGCGGTCACGCGACTCAATGAACTCAAAGTCGCGGGGCGTTGACACCATCGTGGACCTCACCGTCATCGGTCTCGGTCGCTATATTCCGCGCATCGCGAAGATCGCGGCGCAGACCGACATCAACATCGTCGTGGCGACGGGCGTCTACACCTACAACGACGTGCCGATGTATTTCCACTTCAGCGGACCCGAGACCCCGTTGGGCGAACCAATGGTGGACATGTTCGTCAGCGATATCGAGAAAGGCATCGCAGGCACCGACATCAAGGCGGCAATCCTCAAATGCGCCACCGATGAGCCCGGCGTGACGCCAGGCGTCGAGCGGGTGCTGCGGGCAGTGGCGCAGGCGCACCGGCGCACGGGTGTCCCGATCTCGACACACACCCACGCCGCGACGCGTCGTGGTCTCGAGCAGCAACGGATCTTCGCCGAGGAGGGCGTGGACCTGAATCGAGTCGTCATCGGTCACTCCGGCGACACCACCGACCTCGGCTACCTCACCGAGCTCATCGACGCAGGGTCCTACATCGGCATGGACCGGTTCGGTGTCGATGTCTTTCTCGGTTTCGAGGACCGCGTCAACACCGTCGCGCAGATGTGCGAGCGCGGCCACGCCGACAAGATGGTGCTCTCGCACGACGCGTCGTGCCTGATGGATTGGTTGCCTGAGGAGATGGTGTCGGTGGTGATGCCCAATTGGCATTACCTGCACATCCACAACGACGTGATTCCGGCGCTGAAAGCGCGTGGAGTCACCGACGAACAGCTCACCACGATGCTGGTCGACAATCCGCGCAGGATTTTCGAGACGCAGGGCGCCTACTGAGATGGTCCGCACGTCGTCGGTCCCACCCATCCCGACGCAGTTCTCCGCCCTCGCCGAATCAGACCCCGATGCCCCCGCCGTCACCTGCGCCGGCCGCACGCTCACGCGTATCGAGCTCGACAGTTCGACCAACCGACTCGCGCGCGTCTACGCCGAACTCGGTGTGGGACAGGGGGATTACGTCACCATCGTGATGCCCAACTCGATCGAGTGGGCGCAGGCGGTGCTGGCCACCTGGAAACTCGGCGCGGTCCCGCAGCCGTTGTCCGCCCGGCTGCCCGACGTCGAATTGGCCGCACTGCTAGCAGCTGCGACCGCCTGCCCTGCTGGTCGGGCGCGCGGATCCGAATGGCGTGACACCCAGCCTGGCAGGCGATTTCACGCCCGACCCGGCGGTATCCGACGCACCGCTTCCCGAAGCGGTGTCGCCGGTCTTCAAGGCCATGGCATCGGGCGGCAGCACCGGGCGGCCCAAGCTCATCGAGGCGGGCGGTGACAGCCGATTCCCTCCCGCGGCGGGCTATCCGCTGGGCGCGCAGGAGGGCGACGTCAATCTGCTGTCGGTGCCGCTGTCGCACAACACCGGGTTCACCACATTCGCCATCGGCCTGGTGCAGGGCCACCATATGGTCCTGATGCCGCGGTTCGACCCGCACGAGTTCCTGCAGTTGGTCACCGAACATCGGGTCACGTTTCTGGCGACGGTGCCGACGATCATGCAACGCCTGCTGCCGGTATATCGCGCCGGCCAGGACTCCTACGACCTGTCGTCGATCCGGCGGTTCTGGCATCTGGCCGCACCGTGCCCGCCGGTGATCAAACAGGCCTGGATCGACATCCTCGGACCGGAAGCGGTGTGGGAACTGTACGGCGGCACCGAGTTACAGGCGCTGACGTTCATCTCGGGCGATCAGTGGCTGACCCATCCCGGTCGGTCGGTGTGGTGGTCGCCGGTGAGATGAAGGTGCTCGACGACGACGGGCTAGAATGCCCGCCCGGGGTGAGTGGCGAGATCTACATGCGCCGATCGCCGGGGACCGCACCGACCTACCGATACATCGGCGCCACCGCGAAACAACGTGACGGCTGGGATTCACTCGGCGACCTCGGGTACTTCGACGAGGACGGCTTCCTCTATCTCAACGACCGCCGCGTGGACATGTTCACCGTCGGCGGGCGCAACGTCTACCCAGCCGAGATCGAGTCGGCGCTGTCGGCGCACCCGGATGTGCTGTCCTGCTTGGTGGTCGGCGTGCCGCATGAGGATCTGGGCCAGGTGCCCTACGCGATCGTGCAGGCCGACGGCCTCGACGAGGCAGCGGTGATCGCGTTCCTGACCGACCGCCTCGCCGGCTACAAGCTGCCCCGTGAAGTGGAGTTCAGCGACACCCCGCTGCGCGACGACGCGGGAAAGGCCCGCCGCTCCGCGGTCCGTGACGAGATCATCGCGCGACGGCAGGCTCAGTCGCTTCGTTGACCGAACTATCGAGAGGCGTGGGATCGTTTCGTCTCTCCCAGCGCCGCAAGGCGTTTCGGCACGGCGACTCGATCAACGCGTAGCTCACCGCCGCGATCGCGAATCCGAACACCACCGTTAGTATCAGCACGACCGGCATATGCCCGTTGAAGGCGAACTCACCGATGACCGGGAACACCATCGCCAGCGCCGCCAGGTGCCAGACGAACAGACCGTAGGACCAACGACCCAGCGTCACCATCGTCGCATTGCCCAAAAGGCGGTGCGAGGTGTCGGGCCGGTCCAGCACCAGCGGGGCGATCAGCGCGCAGGCGACTACCGCTCCCATCGCCATCTTCACCGAGAACTGGCTGACCGTGCCGGGAGTCAGCCCTTCGGGACCGGCAAGCGGTGACGCAGCGACGGCGAACGCCACGACCGCGACACCGGCCATCAGCACCCGCCGCCGGGCCAGCCGGTGCGCCCACCCGACGGGCGTGACGGTCAGCTCGGCCAGCAGCATCCCGGCGGCGAACCAGGAGAAGAAGGCGGGCGGCCAGTTCAGCGGGTTGACGCCATAGGGGGCTGAGAACGGAATCAGCACCCAGGCGAAGCTGGCCACCGCCGTGGCCGCGATGACCGGTATCCGGGCGCGCACCGGCACCCGTCGCACCAGCAGGGCCAGCACCGGCAGCGCGAGATAGAACGCGACTTCGACCGACAGGCTCCACATCTGGGTGAGTCCGGCGGTCAGCGTCAGCGGCACATATATCTGGGTCAGTGACAGGTTGGCCAGCCAGACGGTGAGGTCCGGTTTCGCCTCCGGCAACAGCGACAAGATGACCACTACCGCGACCAGATAGCCGGGCATGATGCGCACGATCCGCGATCGCAGGTAGTGGCCCGTCGGCGGAATGGGTCGCATGCCGCGGGCCGCGGCGGCGTGGCCGCGCCACAAGAGGAAGCCCGACAGTGCGAAGAACACTGCGACAGCGAGGTCGAACCGGCCGAAGAACCGGCCGGTGATACCACCGGTGTGGCCGGTCTGGAAGGCCACGTGGGTGACGACGACGCCGACTGCCGCGCAGGCCCGCATCCCCTCGACGGCGGGAAGGAACCCACGCGTTCCGCCGACAGCGTTTTCGGCGCTGTCGGCCGGCGCGTTGGAGGCGCTGGAATCCGTCACGACAATCAGTGTGCCGGGAGGAGCGAAAGCCGCTGAATACGGGTACTCGCTCGGCTTGAGCCGGCTGCACTTGGAGTAAACAACCAACTTAACTTGTGCTGTTAGGGTCGAACCGGTTTTGCGGGACTCCCGCAGGTGAAGGAGGCACGGTTTGAACCGCGCAGTGGCGCTCCGTATTGCGGCTTGCGGCATCATGGGGCTCGGTGCTGGCTTGTTGATCGCCGCGCTGTTGCTGTCCACCTATACCCACGGCAAGATCGCCAAGGTTCCACTGAACCTAGACGTGACGCTGATCAGTGACGGCACGGGGACGGCGTTCGATCCGGGCTCGCTGAATCGGGAGAAATTCGTCGTCGACCGCGACGTGCCGCTGGCTCTGCAGGAGCAGCTTTCCGTCGAGTCACCGTCGAACGCGGACGTGGTGACCCTTCAGGTCGGCAGCACGCTGCGCCGCACCGATCAGCAGCAGGACGATGGCCTTTTGCTCGCGATGGTCGACACCGTCACCGTCAACCGCGAGACGGCCGAAGCTGTGTCCAGTGAGAGCAATCCCGGTGGTGCGGTACAGAAGCCGCGGTCTATCGACGACGACCAGCCGCCGACCAACATCGCGCTGCCGCACGAGGGCCTTACGTACCGGTTCCCGTTCGACACCGAGAAGAGGACGTATCCCGTTTTCGATCCGATCGCGCAGAAGCCGTTCGACGCCAATTACGACGGCGAGGAAGACGTCAACGGGTTGACCACGTACCGGTTCAGCCAGAACGTCGGCTACGACTCCGACGGCAAGCTGGTCGAGCCGGTCGCGTACTCGTCATTGCTCGACGATGACGCCGACAGCGAGGTCACCGCGTCGGCAGCGATGTGGGGAGTCCCCGGCGAGCCCGACGAGCGGATCACGATGTCGCGCTACTACGCCGCGCAGCGCACGTTCTGGGTGGATCCGGTGTCAGGCACCATCGTGAAGAGGGAAGACCACGGCTACCACTACTACGCGCGTGAGCCGCTCAAGCCCGAGGTGACCTTCGTCGACTTCAAGGTCGGCTTCAACGAAGAGACCGTTGAAACCCAGGTCGCCAGCGCCAGAGATGAGCGGGACAAGGTGGGGCTGTGGGGCCGCATCCTGCCGATCACCTTCATCGCGATCGGGCTGGTGTCACTGGTCGGCGGCGCGCTGGTGGGATCGTTCAGCCTGCGGGCGGAGTCCGCGCTCATCGACCCGGGGCTCGACGAGGCCGATCACAGCTTCTTCGACACCCAGGGGATGAAAGTGCCGGGAGCCGAGGCCAAGACCGAGAAACTACCCGCGCAAAAACCGACCGATCTGCCGCCGGACAGACCGGTCTGACCACGCGTTTCGCCGCGCCCGCGGGGGCGCGATCGCTGATTGTGCCCGCATATGCGCTGGTGCTCTCCCTGGCCGTGACGGCGCCGCTGTTCGCGCCGGGCTATCTGCTGATTCGCGATGCGGTGTCGACTCCGCGCTCATATCTGTCGGATGCGGCGCTCGGGCTCGCGGAGGCCGCGCCGCGGGCGCTGCCCCAGGATTTCGCGGTGGCGCTGATCTCGACAGTGATCGACGGCGGGCCTGGTGGTCAAGCTGCTGCTGGCCGTCGGGCTGTGGCTCGCCGGGTGGGGCGCGGCGCGCCTGGTCGGCGTCGGTGCTGCCCGACGCGGGCGTGGCCGGGCAGTGTGTTGCGGCGACGCTGGCGATCTGGAATCCCGTATGTCGCGGAGCGTCTTCTGCAGGGACACTGGAGCTTGATCGTCGGCTACGGATGCCTGCCGTGGGTGGCCGCGGCGATGCTGCGGCTGCGCGAACCAGAACCGCGATGGGCCGATGTGGGTGTCCTGGTGTTCTGGATCGCCCTGGCCGGGCTGACGCCGACTGGGCTGATGCTCGCCGCGACTGTGGCCATGGCGTGTGTGTTGGCGCCCGGTGCGGGATGGCCACGATGGCGGTGCGCGGCGGTGACGCTGGGCGCCGCACTGGTTGCGGCGCTGCCGTGGCTGACCGCGGCGATCGTGGCGAGATCGTTGGCGCCATCGCAGGCCGAAGGGGTCGCGGCATTCGCGGCACGGGCCGAGCCCGGCCTCGGAACGCTGGGAACACTCGCCAGCCTCGGGGGGATCTGGAATAGCGAGGCCGTACCCAGCTCTCGCACAACAATTTTCGCTGTGGTCGCGGCGGTTGCCCTGCTCGGCATCGTGCTACTGGGACTCCCGGTGGCTGCCCGCCGGCCAGCGGCGGTGCCGCTGCTGTGCCTGGCTGCCGTCGCGGTGCTGGTGCCCGCGGCGATGGCCACCGGTCCAGGGTTGGCGGCCGTCGAGGCGACGGTGCGAGCACTGCCCGGACTCGGTGTGTTACGTGACGCGCAGAAGTGGGTCGCGCTGGCCGTCCCCGGTTACGCACTTGCGGGTGCCGCCGCGGTCGTCACACTGCGGCAACGACTTCCGGCCGTGGCGACCACGCTCCTCTGCTGCGCGGCGCTGATCGCTACGCTGCCCGATCTGGCCTGGGGGGTGGGCGGCAAGATCTCGCCGGTGGAGTACCCGGCTGGTTGGGCGGCGGCTGCGGCAATGATCAACGACGACCCGCGCCCGGTCGCCGTCCTCCCCGTCGACAGCATGCGGCGCTTCGAGTGGGCAGGCGATGCGCCGGTTCTCGACCCGTTACCGCGATGGGTGCGGGCCGACGTGCTGTCGACCGGTGACCTGACGATCGGCGGCCGAACAGTGCCCGGCGAGGGCGAACGCGCCCGCGCCGTGCAACAGATGTTGTTGAGCGGCGCCGATCGCAACCAGCTCGCTGAGGCCGGGGTCGGCTGGGTAGTCGTCGAATCAGGCGGTGCCGCTGACACTTTGGCGCTACCGGTCGCCTACCGCGATGACGACCTCACCGTCTACCGAGTTGGCGGTGACTTTCCCGAGGCGTCGGGACGTAGCCTCGTGCTGGCCGCGCACCTCGCTTGGCTGGCTCTGCTCGCGGCCGGCTTGGTGGGGCTTGCCAGACGACGCCGGTAAGGCGCCGAGTGTGGGGTTGTGTCACGGTTTTCTGTGCACAAAGCGTGCATTAAGCCAGCACTCGAGAGCTTGGCGCGAGTGTGCGCCGCGCTAGACGACGCCGCAGATCGACGTCCCGGCGCTGACGGCCTCCAACACAGTGCGCATCGCGTCGGTGCTCTGCCGCCACGAGAACTCACCGCTACGCACCGCGGCCTTGGTGCCGAGCTGTTCACGAAGCACCGGATCGGTCAGTAGACCTGAAAGCCCATCGACAAGACCGCCGTGATCGTCGACGAGTAGGCCGGTGACCCCGTCGACGATCGAATCGGTCAGCCCGCCCGAGGATCGGTAACCGATGGTCGGCACGCCGTGCTGGCCGGCCTCGATCACGGCCAGCGCCCCAGCCTTCTTTGCGTGACGGCAGCACATGCACCCAAGACCGCTGCAGGACATCGTGTTTGGTGACATCGTCGACGTGTCCGTGGAACGTCACCGCATCGGAGATACCGAGCAAGTCGGCGTGCTCGACCAGGCGCTCGTTCCCACCAACCGCCGCCGAGGACGTCTAGGTGCACGGCCGGAATCTGCGGGCGCAGTTCGGCGATGGCCTCGAGTGCGTCCTCGATCTGCTTGTGCGGCACAAGACGTGACAAAACCACCACCCTCGGGGTCGTCGAGCGCGGCGCGGTAAGCGTGGCCGCCGGGGCCTCGTCGAGACCGTTGCGCACGACGGCGATCCTGCCGGGGTGCACTCCGAGCGTGGCCAGATCCCGCGCCGAAGGCAGTGACACCGTCACGTACTGATTGCGGCGGTGCAGCCAGGGCGACAGCTTGGACTCCACGAACCACCCGAAGCGCCCCATCACCGGACCCGCAACGGGCCATTGCTCGCGATGGCAGTGGTGCACGAGCAGGGTGACGCGGCGTCCGTAGGCAAGCCGCGCAAGGAACGGGATGCCGTTCTGCGAGTCGATCACCACGTCGGGGCGCACCTTGCGCAGCGGGCCCAACCCGATGCGGGCGAGCACCATCGACAGCCCCGCCCAGATATAGATGGAGTAGGAGCCTCCGCCGCGGCTGACTTCCACGCCGTCGACGATCTCGCGTCGCGCGGACCCCGGGTAACGCGCGGTCCGCAGCGTCACCTTCACACCTGAGGCGGCCAATTGCGCGCCGATGCGCTGCAGGTACGTCTCGCTGCCGCCGCCCTGGGGGTGGCCGGTGTCGCGCCAGCACAGCAGCAGCACGGAGCGAACACCTCGGTCGGACATCCCGTTCACCCTAACCGCTGGCTACTGTTCCCTTGATGGCCGTCACCGACCTCTTCGCCCGTCGGGCGACGCTGTCGCGGTCGCTGCGGCTATTGCGGGAGTTCCGGTACGAACAACCCGATCCGGCCCGGTTCTACGGCGCACTCGCCGACGACACCGTCGAGCTCGTCACCGATCTGTGGCGGGCCGAGCACGGTATCGCGCCGACCGGCCGCACCCTGCTCGACGTCGGCGGCGGGCCGGGCTACTTCGCTGCCGCCTTCGCCCGCGCCGGCTGCACCTATATCGGCGTCGAGCCCGACCCGGCCGAGATGCACGGCGGAGCCGCCGAGAATGACGGCGCAGCCACCTACGTACGTGCCTCGGGGCTGGCCTTGCCGTTCAAGGACCACAGCGTCGACGTATGCCTCTCCTCCAACGTCGCAGAGCACGTCACCGAGCCGTGGCGGTTGGGCGGTGAGATGCTGCGTGTCACCAAACCCGGCGGGCTGGTGGTCCTGTCGTACACGGTGTGGCTGGGTCCGTTCGGCGGGCACGAAACCGGGTTGTGGCACTACCTCGGCGGGCAGCGGGCCGCCAGGCGCTACACCAGAAAGCACGGCCATCCGCCGAAGAACAACTACGGCTCGTCATTGTTCGCGGTCTCGGCGGCCGACGGCCTGCGATGGGCGACCGCCACCGGTGCCCTTCTCACCGCATTCCCCCGCTACCACCCGCGATGGGCGTGGTGGATGGTGCGGGTTCCGGTGCTGCGGGAGTTCCTGGTCAGCAATGTGGTGCTGGTGCTGCGGCCGCCGACTGCAACAGGTTCTACTTTTCAGGGTTCGTAGGTAGTGTGACGGTCATGACACAGACCGTCGCTTTCAAGACCGAATGGGACAAGCTCTTCATCGGCGGCAAGTGGGTCGAGCCGGCCTCCTCGGAGGTCATCGAGGTGCACTCACCCGCCACCGGCGAGCTGGTCGGCAAGGTGCCGCTAGCCGTGGAAGCCGACGTCAACGCAGCGTGCGCTGCAGCACGTAAGGCGTTCGACGAGGGTCCGTGGCCGCACATGAAGCCGCAGGAGCGTGCCGCAATCCTCGCCGCCGCGATCAAGGGCATGGAGGACCGTGCCGACGAACTCAAGTACCTGCTGGCCGCCGAGACCGGGCAGCCTCAGACGATCGTCGACATGATGCAGTACGGCGCCGCGATGTCGGCGTTCCAGTACTACGCCGGTGCTGCCGACAAGTTCCACTGGAAAGACATCCGCGACGGTGTCTATGGACAGACGCTCGTGGTGCGCGAGCCCATCGGTGTCGTCGGCGCCGTCACCGCGTGGAACGTTCCGTTCTTCCTGGCGGCCAACAAGCTCGGCCCGGCCTTCCTGGCCGGCTGCACCGTCGTGCTGAAGCCCGCCGCGGAGACGCCGCTTTCGGTGTTCGCGATGGCCGAGATCTTCGCCGAGGCGGGCCTGCCCGAGGGCGTGCTGTCGATCGTGCCCGGCGGCCCCGATACCGGGCGCGCGCTGACGTCCAACCCCGAGCTGGACAAGTTCACGTTCACCGGCAGCTCCGCAGTCGGCAAGGAGATCGCCAAGATCGCTGCCGAGAAGCTCAAGCCGTGCACGCTCGAACTCGGCGGCAAGTCCGCCGCGATCATCCTCGAGGACGCCGACCTGGACTCCACGCTTCCGATGCTCGGATTCTCGGGCGTGATGAACAGCGGACAGGCGTGTGTCGCGCAGACCCGCATCCTGGCGCCGCGCTCGCGGTACGACGAAGTCGTCGAGAAGCTCTCGAACTTCATCGCGGCCATGCCGGTCGGGCTGCCCGACGACCCGAACGCCGCGATCGGCCCGCTGATCTCCGAGAAGCAGCGTGAGCGCGTCGAGGGTTACATCAAGAAGGGTGTCGACGAAGGCGCCCGGATCGTCACCGGCGGCGGACGCCCCGACGGACTGGACAGCGGCTGGTTCGTCCAGCCGACGGTGTTCGCCGACGTCGACAACTCGATGACGATCGCGCAGGAGGAGATCTTCGGACCGGTGCTGGCGGTGATCCCGTATGACACCGAAGAGGACGCCATCCGGATCGCCAACGATTCGGTGTACGGCCTTGCCGGCAGCGTGTGGACGACGGACAACAAGAAGGCGATCGAGATCGCGAAGAAGATCCGCACCGGCACGTACGCAGTCAACATGTACGCGTTCGATCCCTGCGCCCCGTTCGGCGGCTACAAGAACTCCGGCGTCGGCCGCGAGAACGGTCCCGAAGGCATCGAGGCCTACGTCGAGCCCAAGAGCGTGCTGCTGCCCTTCGGTTACACACCCGAGGACTGACTCGACGGCCCGGCTGGCTTCAGCACCGCAAGCCAGCCGGGGTAGTTCGAGATCGGGCCGCGCCTCGAATTATGGGGAAGACCATAGTCATCGATACCGCCGCTGATCGCTAGCCGCCCCTCCAGTCGGCACCTGTACCCGAGTTCACCTGCTGTTACCCGTGAATAGGATGTGACGCGGAATACAATTCTCGCGTACGTGTGTTATTCCTTTTATGATGCTCGTCATAGGCTGGGAGGCACGCCATGTGGATCGTTGAGATCAACCTCGCTGGCCGTCGATTCGTTCACGAGGTGCACGTCCGGCGACCGTTCTTCCGATTGAGCTCGCGCAACTTCGGCTGGCGCCAATCGCAGCTGTCGCAGACCCGCGCGGCCTGATCGCACCCTTCGGAGGTTGTCCTGTCTTCCACCGTGACCAAACCCGCCACCAAACGGGGGGCGACCCGCACCAGCATGTTGATCAGCGCCGCCGAGGTGCTGCGTGAACGTGGGGCCGCGGGCGTCACGATCGACGAGGTGCTGGCGCGCAGCGGCGCACCCCGCGGCTCGGTCTACCACCATTTCCCCGAAGGCAGGAACCAGATCCTCACCGAGGCGCTGCAGTATGCCGGTGAGGCCATCACCGAAGTCATCGACGAAGCCGCCACCAACGGTGGCATGTTTCTGGTCAGGAAATTCGTCGTGTTCTGGGAAGAACTACTCGGCGAGAGCAACTTCACCGCGGGCTGCCCGGTAGTCGCCGCGGCCATCGGGTCAGCCGACGAAGAACCACAACTGACCACTGTGGCAGGCAGCATCTTCAGTCACTGGCGCGACGCGCTCACCCGGGCCTTTGTCTCCGACGGCTTTGACCGACGTCGACGCCGCATCGCTGGCCACCATGTGCATCGCATCCTTGGAGGGAGCCGTCGTGTTGTGCCGGTCCACGCGCAGTGTCGATCCGCTGAAAGATGTCGCTGGTCAGCTCGAGTTCCTGATCAAGTCAAGGGAATTCGTGCAACGCTATGGGCTGCCTTCCGTCGAGCCCGCCGGACGCTAGGCCCTGCGCCACCGCGCGCACACGAATTCGCCGTTGACCCCTGCCTCCACCAACACCCACTCCGATCGGATCGGCAGCACCGGAGATCCGCCGCCCAACGAGCATGGGGTGTAGCTGACGATCATCTCGTCGATGAGGCCGGCCGCCGCGAACTGTGCAGCCACGTCGCCGCCCCCCATCACCCACACATCCTTGCCCGCCGCGTCGGCAACCAACTTCGAGTGCAACTGGCGCACATCGCCGTCGAATGTCTGCACCGGGTGCCCCTCGACGATGATGTGGGGTCGGTGAGTCATCACCCACGACGGTTGATCGTAGGACCACGCGCCAGGCTGGTTACGCACCAACCACTCGTAGGTCGACGATCCCATCACCAGTGCCCCAACGGATTTGATGAACTCGTCGTACCCAAACGGACCGTCTGGATCGATCTCGCGTGATGTCAGCCAGTCGAGGCTGTCGGATTCGTCGACGATGTAGCCGTCCAGACTCGATGCGGTGTAGTAGAAGGTGCCCATGTTCATTACCTTTCGCGCGCCGTGGTCATCCATTCGAGCGGGTCACCGTGTCCGGTGCGGATCCCGTGGTAAGCCAGCATCGCCCGGGCAAGCCCACGGCGGTGGGCGGAGTAGTTCAGCACGTGGGCGACGATGCCGTACAACTGGAACGACTCCGGTGGATCACATAGAGCGTCGATTACGGTGTCGCCCAGTCGGCCGGCCGTCGAGTACTCCGAAACCATTGCGCTCCAGCGCTTTGCGATATCGGCGTGATGACCGGCCAACTGCTCCGCCGTGCTGGAGCCGGGTTGCGTCGCGGCGCGCTCGGGAAAGTCACGCCCCTCGATCGTCGCCAGCCAGACCTCTTTGGTCCACACGATGGCGCCGAGGACCGCACCGACGCTGGGTTCGGGACCGTCCCACTCGAGGACCTGCTGTCCGGGCGAAATCTCGTCCGCCCACTGCTCTTTGGACAGCGCAGACGCCTGGCCGATGAGGTAGGTGGTGTCGGCCACGTCGTGGGCCACCATCAGCGTGGAGATATCCGGCCGCTCGAAATCACCTGTCTCGCTGCCGCTATCGCTGTCGAGCCAGAGCGAATGCGGCGGATGGAAGTGTAGGCCGTTCGGGGCGGGCAAGCGGAATCCGACGTCGGCGGCACGCGACGGCGGCACACCGAAAGTGCGACTGAACGCGCGGGAGAACACCTCGGCCGACGACCAGCCCTCGTCGAAGGCCACCGCCGACACCGACTCGCCCCGGTGTAGCCGCCAGGCCGCGCGCTCGAGCATGATGCGGCGTCGCAGCGCGGCAGGCGCCTCCCCCGTCAGCCGCCGCACCTCCCGCGAGAAGTGGAACTCAGACGCGTAACTGCTACGCGCCATCTCACCGACGTCGGTGTTGTCGGCGTCGACGACGGCATCGAGCAGTTCGCGTAATCGGTCGCGGTGTGATGGCTCGCCCACGGTGTTCGAGTATGGTCTCCCCGCCCGCCACAAGGACATGACAATTCCTGCTGCTATGCGCAAAGCTCTAGTGTCATGGTCGGTGACTGAATTCGATGCGCTGTGCGCCAACGACTCGGAGCTGGCCGAACTACGGACAGCGATCCGGGAGTTTCTCGTCGCCGACCGAGAAAAGTTCGGCTGGGAGCCCGCCGTCGACTCGTGGCTGGCGAGGTGGGACGCCGATTTCTCCGCCCGGCTGGGAGACGCGGGGTTCGTCGGCCTGACCATCCCCACCGAGTACGGCGGCCGCGGCCTGGGTCATCTGCACCGCTATGTGGTGACCGAGGAACTGTTGGCCCACGGTGCGCCGGTCGCCGCGCACTGGTTCGCCGATCGTCAGTTCGCTCCGTCGTTGTTGTCGTACGGCAGTGACGAGCAGCGCCAGGAGTTTCTCCCGGTCATCGCCACGGGCCGGCTGCACGCGGCGATCGGGATGAGTGAGCACGACGCGGGGTCCGACTTGGCTGCAGTCAAGACGCGAGCAACTCGGGCCGACGGCGGCTGGTCTCTCAGCGGGACCAAGGTGTGGACCAGCGGTGCCCACTTGGCGCAGCGGATCGTCGTGCTGGCCCGCACCAGCCCGCTCGATCCAGACCACCGGCATGCTGGATTCAGCCAGTTCTTCGTCGCGCTGGACTCCCCCGGGATCACCATCGACCCGATCGTGCAGATGGGCGGCGAACATCACTTCAACGAGGTGACGTTCGACGACGTGTTCGTCTCCGATGCCGACGTGTTGGGCAGCATCGGTGATGGCTGGCGGCAGGTCACCTCCGAGCTGGGCTTCGAGCGCAGCGGACCCGAACGCATCCTGTCCACGGTCACCTTGATCCTCGCCGCCATCCGCGCCCTGCCGAAAGATGCCGACGACGGGGCCGCCGCCGCCGTGGGCGAGCTTGTCGCCCGGATGATCTCCCTGCGCCAGTTGTCGATCTCGGTAGCCCGAGCACTTGCAGGCGGCGAGGACGCGGCGACCCGGGCGGCGCTGGTGAAGGATCTCGGCACGCGCTTCGAACAGGACTCTGTCGAGTTGGCCGCTGATCTCCTGGACCGCTTCGACCTCCGAACTCCCGAGGCTGGACGGCTTGCCGAGCTGGTGGCCACCGCCCGACTGCACTCACCGCTGTTCACCCTGCGAGGCGGCACCAACGAGGTGTTGCGCGGCGTCGTAGCTCGAGGAATGGGTGTGCGGTGAACGAACTCGAACAACTCGTCGCCGAACTCGGCGCGCGCTCGTTGGAGGCCAGACAAGGCAAGCCCGGTTTCCCCGACACGTTCGATGAGGAACTATGGCGGAATCTCGAGGAGACCGGCCTGAGCCGGTTGACCGCCACCGAGGACGCCGGGCCCGCAGAAGCGGCCATCGTGCTGAAGGGTCTGGCTTCCCATGCGGCAGCGGTGCCGATCGCCGAAACCGACCTGCTGGCGATGTGGCTCGCGGCGAAGGCCGGTGTGGCGGTGCCTGATACCGGCCCGCTGACCGTTGTGCTCGCAGATGCCGAAGTGCGCGACGGCCGCGTCAGGGGAACCGCGCACGATGTGCCGTGGCCGGACTCTGCGCGCGTGGTGCTCGCCGCGAGGACGGCCGGGGGCCTGTATGTCGATGCGCTCACCGATGAGCCGACAGCGGTAACCCACAATCTCGCGGGCGAGCCTCGCGGCACCTTCGCATTCGAGATCGAGGCGCGCGACAGGCTCGACAGTCAGATCGCCGACGAATTGAATCGTCGCGGCGCGTGGGCACGCTGCGTCCAAGTGATCGGCGCACTCGACGCCGCCCGTGACCTCACGGTGGCCCATACCAGCGAACGGATCCAGTTCGGCCGTCCGCTGTCCAAGTTCCAGGCGGTGCAGCACTCGCTGGCAGAGATGGCCGGCGAGATCGAACGTGCCCGCGCCGCCACCGAGCTGGCCATCGCCGCCGCAACTGACTTCGGATTCGACAGCGCAGCAACCGATTACGCGGTTACAGTCGCGAAGATCGCCACCGGTCGCGCCGTCGAATCGGTGACCACTATCGCACACCAATTGCACGGCGCGATCGGTGCGACGGTAGAGCACCGGCTCTGGTTGTTCACGATGCGGGCGCGCAGCTGGATCGACGATTTCGGCACCACCACGCACTACGCCAGGCGGCTCGGCCGTCTGACTCTGGCCGCCGACGATCCCTGGCAGGTCGTCGTCAGCTGTCCAGAACCGCGCTGACGCGCGCCTCGACGTCGACACGGTCACCGAGGTCGGTCAGGTCGATTCCGAACCGCTCGGTTATCGCATTCAGCACGTCGGCGGCCGTCGCGAAACGGATCCGCTCTGTGTTGCCGGCGCTGTGAATCGCCAGATTGCGGCCACGCAGATTCCAACGGGCATCGTCGGTAACGAGCGCAACCGACAACCCGACAACGAAGCCAGACTTCGGATACGTTGAGACATACCAACTTCCGACTTCGCGGTCGATCCGCGGCCGCGGTCGGGTGGTGAACATGTACAGCGTCTGCCATTCTCCGCGGACCTCCGCCTCCAGGAGATAGATGTCGCCGTCGGAGCGAATGCGGTAGGGCTCGTGCCGGGTGGTTTGCACGGTGCCGACCTCCAGCCGAATGGGCGACGACAAGGTCTGTCCCCCGAATCCAACGTCGACCAGCCACGGCCCGTCAGCACCCGGCACCGTCACCGCCAGCGCCTCATGCGTCTGCGCGGGCAGTTCACCTGACGTGTCCATCCACACCACGCGCCCACCGAGGCGCTGCACCCCGAAACCCAACTCCGCCAACACATATCCCATGACGCCGTTCTGCTCGTAGCAGTAGCCACCGCGACGCCGGTGTACGAGTTTGTCGAAGAGCGCATCCTGGCCGAGGTCGGCGACGGGAATGCCCATCACCGGATCGAGGTTCTCGAACGGGATCGCGCCGTTGTGCGCCGTGACGAGCGCCTGCAGCGTTTCGAGCGTCGGCGCAGCCGGACCGGTGTAACCGACGCGGCCGAAATAGGCGGCCAGATCTGTCATGCCACCATCCTGCGACCTGAACGGCAGTTGAGGTCAATCCGGCGGCGGTATCGCGCCCGGGGTGTTCGCCGGGTCGCCGGATGATGGTTCGGCACCGTGCGTGAGTTCCCTCAGGCGAGCGTGCATCAGCTCCAGCACCGGAATCCGGTTCCCGTGTTCTGTTTCGTATTCGAACAGCATGCGCAGCTGGCCTTCTTCGAGCATCCGGATGCGGTGCCGCAACTCGGTGAGCGGCAATTGGTCGTAGTCCGGTAGCGGCAGATCCATGCCTACCGGTTGCCCACCGCGGCGTGGCCGAAAACCGTCAGGTGCCGGTCCACTTCGGCGCGCGCTTCTCGGCGAACGCGATGGCACCCTCTTTGGCGTCGTTGGACATGAAGACCGGCGCCAGGATCTTGGTCTGCTCCCGCCACATCTCCTCGGGGCTCCACCCCCGTGCCTCGACGATGATTCGCTTCGTGGCCGCCACCGCCATCGGCCCGTTCGCGGTGATCCTCTCGGCCAGTTCGATCGCGGCATCCAGCACCTGGCCGGGCTCTGCGAGAACGTTGACCAGACCGAGTTCCTTGGCACGCTCCGCGGACAGCCTCTCGCCAGTCAGCGCCAACTCCATCGCGATCGCAGGCGGGATGCGCTGTGGAAGCCGCAGCAGTCCGCCGCCGCCGGCCACCAGGCCGCGCTTGACCTCGGGAATGCCGAACGCGCCATCCTTCGACGCGACGATCAGATCGCAGGCCAGCGCCAGCTCCATGCCACCGGCGAGGCCGTAGCCCTCGACCGCCGCGATCAGCGGTTTGACCGGCGGACGCTCCGTGAATCCCATGCCGCGACCCTCGACCACGACGTTCTCGCCGCGCGCGAAGGCCTTGAGGTCCATCCCCGCGCAGAAGGAGCCGCCCGGCTCCGGTCAGCACGCCGACAGAAAGGCCGGCATCGTCGTCGAGCCGGTCCATCGCGTCGGCCAGACCACGGCTCACCTCGGCGTTCACGGCGTTCTTGGCCTGCGGCCGATTGATGGTGATGATCAGGATCCGGTCGCGCTGCTCGACCAGGACTGCTTGTTCGCTGTTGTCACTCACGCCGGTGATCGTAACGGCCCGCAGCCTCACTGCGAGAGGGCGATGTCAACGCTTCTTGTTGCCGTTGCCATTGCCGTTGCCTTTGCCTTCCGGTTTCTTCTTGGGGGGACCCTGCGGCTCTTGGACGACCGGAACCGGGTTCGGTGACGGCGGCGGCGAACTGACCGGAGGCGGAGGCGGGACGGCGGTGCTGCTGCTGACCGGCTGCGGGGGCTGAGTCGTCGACGACGGATCGAGCGCCAGAGCAAGCGTGATCACGGTCAGAGCGACGAACGCCGCCGCCGCCAGCAGCAATTTCCGCGCCCGGCTCATCGGTCTGCGGTGCTTGCGCGGCGCCACGACATATTGCTCAGGCTCGAACATCGGTGCGGCCAAGACCTTGGTGGCCGGGCGCCGCCCCTGCGTTCCACCCGAGCGTCCGCTCGGCGCGGTGCCCGCAAGCACGGCGCGCATCTGATCGGCGCTGGTGAACCCGCTGCCGTCGCGGGTCATGGCCCCGTTGATCACGGCCGACAGCGCAGGATCGACATCGCGCCGCAGCGCTTCGATGGGTGGCGGCGGATCGTCCAATATGGCTCGAAGCAGCGACACGGGATTGTCTTGAGGGAACGGTCGCCGCCCGATGAGTGCTTCGTAGCCCACGACGCCGACCGCGTACAGGTCATCAGCGACTGAGGCCGGCGCGCCTGCAACACGGGCTGGACTCATGTACGCCATCGTCCCGACGATCTCGCCGGTCGCCGTATTGGCGGTTCCGTTCGCCTTGGCGATACCGAAGTCGGCAACCTTCATCGTGTTGCTCTGGGTGAGCAGCACGTTGCCCGGCTTGACATCGCGATGCACGATCCCGGCCGTATGCGCGCAGGCCAGCGCGCCGAGCACGTCGTCGAGCATGGCCCGTACCCGCCCCGGCGCCATGGGTCCCATCTCGACGCTCGTCGGCCAAGGTGCGGCCCGGCAGCCGCTCCATCACGATGAACGGCGTCCCGTTGTGTTCACCACAGTCATGCACAGCCACGATGTTGGGATGGTTGAGTGCGGCGGCGGCCCGCGCTTCGGCGTCGAATCTGCGCCGCGCTTCAGCGTCCGAACTGACGCCCGGATACAGCAGCTTTATCGCTACCGCCCTGTTCAGGCGGAGATCCCAGCCGTCATAGACCTCGGCCATTCCGCCGCGGCCCAGCAGGCCCCGTACCTCGTATCGGTCCGCAAGCACTTCGCGGCCGTCCATGGCCGATAACGTAGCCCGAGGGACAGTGCGTCAAACCCCACACTCGCTCGGTGATTGCGCCGGCGCGCACGGGGTAAACTAGAACACGTTTCAATTTGATGCTAGGGGATCACCTGTGACCGATATCGAACCGTCGGAGCTCACCAAGTGGGATCCGGGTCTGACCGAACGCGTCATGGGAATCATGCGACCCTTCCTCAAGCGGTACTTCCGGTCGGAGACGCGAGGGCTGGAGAATATCCCGGCCAGCGGCGCACTGCTGGTCTGCAACCACTCCGGCGGCATGTTGCCGATGGACGTCCCGATTCTCGCCGCCGACTTCTACGACCACCACGGCTACGACCGTCCGCTCTACACGCTGAGCCACGACATGCTCTCGGTCGGACCGACGGGCGATTTCTTCAAGAAGATCGGCTACATCAGCGCCAACCACGCGAACGCCGACGAGGCGCTGCGCTCCGGCGGCCTGGTGGTGGTGTTCCCCGGCGGCGACTACGACGTGTACCGGCCGACGTTCACCGAGAACGTGATCGACTTCGGCGGCCGCACCGGCTACGTGAAGGCCGCGCTGAACGCCGGGGTGCCGATCGTCCCCGCCGTCGGGATCGGCGGCCAGGAGACACAGATCTTCCTCACCCGGGGTACCTGGCTGGCCGAGCGCCTTGGGCCGATCGCCCGCCTGGCGCGCACCAAGATCGTGCCGGTGTCGTTCGGCTTCCCGTTCGGCCTGTCTCTGGTGGTCCCGCCCAACATTCCGCTGCCGTCCAAGATCGTGATGAAGGTATTGCCGCCGATCGACCTGGTCGCCGAGTTCGGCGAGGATCCCGACATCGACGAGATCGACGCGCACGTGCGGCACGTGATGCAGCGGGCGCTGGACGAACTCGCCGGCGAACGCCGGCTTCCGATACTGGGCTGATCTGGTTTTGAATAACGGCCCGGTGGCTATCAAGGTCTTCCATGAGTAAACGTCGCTACACGTTGCTGCGCGCGGTCGCAGAACTCGTCAACGCCGCCAACGGCGTGCAGCCCATCGCCCGTGAGGGTTACCCCACCATTGGAGTGTTCGCGTTCGGCTGGCCGACGTCGGAGATGTCACCGGTGTACATGGGCGTATCGATGCTCGACGCGCTGCGCCGCGGCCTGCGCGGCGACTTCCGCGGTGCCCGGGGCCGGATCGCGTTGGTGCTCACGGCAATCGCCTGGGCGCTGCTGTACCTCATCCACCGCCGCAATGTGGCATCGGAACCGCACTTCGAAGAGCCGCTGCGCAACGCTCTCGGCGACGACTACGAGCAGATCGCCGCCCAGTCGCAGCCCGCGCGGCGCCGTCGCACCCAGATCGGCGTCTGGCCAACCGATCTGGTCCGCAGGCGCTACGTCGAGAAGACCAGCACCGTGCAATACGGTCCGCATCGCCGGGTGAACCGGGCTGACATCTGGCGCCGCGCCGACCTGCCGAGGGACGGCAAGGCGCCCGTGCTACTGCAGGTGCCCGGCGGTGCCTGGGCGATCGGTATGCGACGGCCGCAGTCCTATGCCTTGCTGAGCCATATGGCCGAGCGCGGCTGGGTGTGCTTGTCGATCGACTACCGCGTCAGCCCGAAGAACACTTGGCCGGACCACATCGTGGACGTCAAGCGTGCCCTGGCGTGGATCAAGGAGAACATCGCAGACTACGGTGGTGACCCGGATTTCGTTGCGATCACCGGAGGTTCGGCCGGCGGTCATCTGTCATCGCTGGCCGCGCTGACCCCGAACGATCCCCAGTGGCAGCCCGGATTCGAGGACGCCGACACCTCGGTCGCTGCGGCGGTGCCGATCTACGGCCGCTACGACTGGTTCACCGCGACGGGTTCCGGCCGCAAGGAGTTCATCGCATTCCTGCAGAAGTTCGTGGTGAAAAAGCCATTCGCCCAGAACAGGCAGACGTACCTCGACGCATCCTCGATCAAGCGGTTACGCCCTGATGCCCCACCATTTTTCATCCTGCACGGCCAGGACGACTCCATCATCCCGGTAGGCGAGGGCCGCGAGTTCGCCGACGCGTTGCGCGAGGTGTCGACGTCCACCGTCGCCTATGCGGAGATCCCGCACGCGCAGCATGCGTTCGACTTCTACTACGGTTCACCCCGCGCGCACTACACGGCGCGGGCGGTCGAGGAGTTCCTGTCCTGGGTGCACGCCAAGCGCGAGGCCAAGGCTGAGCCGATTAAGGCAGTCGCAGCCGACTAGGGCGCCATAGCGGATTCGATGACCGTCAGCTGCTCGGAAAGTCCTGCGGCGCGGCGGATTTCGATGAACGCGTCGACCATCGCATCGGTCAGCTCGTGCGGGTCCGCCAGGGTGGCCCCGTCGGACAGCACGGAGACGTTGAGCTGATCGACATAGCTCCACACCGTGATGTTCAGGCCGCTGCCCGTGGTGAGTGGGCCGACCGAGTAGATCTCGGTGACCAGTGCGCCGCCGACGCGGCCGGGCTCGCGCGGGCCGGGCACGTTCGAGATCGGGATGTTGAGCACCTTGTTCTGGCCGTCCTTGTCGGCCAGCCAGTGGAACAGGCGCTCTGCGGGTCCGGGCGGAAAGTACGCCGACCATCGGCTGACGAGTTCGGGCCCGAGCAGGTGATGTGCTTCCTTGGCGTGTCACCGCGGCATCGTGCACGGCCTGTACGCGCTCAAGGGGATCGTCGAGTTCGATCGGCACCACCATCATGACGCCGCTGAAACGGTTGCCGGATATCCGGTCCTGTGAGAAGTCGAAACTGACTGGGACGGAAGCCAATAGCGGGTGGTCGGCGTGTCCGTCGTACTTGAGTGACAGCTGACGCAGCGCCCCCGAAGAGATCGCGAGCACCATGTCGTTGATGGTGACGCCGAGGTGCTTGCTGGTCTCCTTGACGTCCGCGAGGGCCAGTGTGGTGGTGGCGAACTTGCGCTGCGCGTCGACGCGGTGATTCATGAACGACGGCGGCGGCGTGAACGGCCGTGTCAGCTCCGGTGAGACACTTCTTCGAACTCTTGCGGACCCGGCTCACGCCCTGCGCCGTGTAGCGCATCACTCCCGGCAGCCGGCCGATATGCCGCATGTGGTCGGCGAACGCGGTGCGCAAGAGTTCGCCCTTGGTGGGCGGGGGTTCGCAGGCATACGAGTCGCGGTCGGGCTGTGGACTTTGTTGCAGGTCCATCCCGCGTGCCAGCAGGTTGGCCGAGGCGACACCGTCGGCAAGGGCGTGGTGAATCTTGCCAAGCACCGCGATCCGGCCGTTCGCCAACCCTTCGATGAAGTACATCTCCCACAGCGGCCGGCTGCGATCGAGCGGCGTGCTGGCGATCCGGCCGACCGCATCATCGAGCTCGCGGCGGCCTCCGGGGCTGTCGACTCGATACGGACGAACGTGGTACTCGAGGTCGACCTCGCAGTTCTCCCGCCACATCGGATGGTGGAACTTGAACGGGACGTCGACAAGCTGATAGCAGAACGGGTCGAGCTTGTGGAGGCGACCGCGGATGACCTCACGGAACTCGTCGACGCCGAAATGACGGCCCTTCAGCTCGGAGACGTCGATCACCGCGAGCTTGAGGGTGTGCATGTGCACGGTCGGAGTCTCGCTGTACAGCAGCACAGCGTCCCACCCGCTAAGCCTCTTCAAAAGGTCGAACCTCCTACCCGGAGATCCTATATAACCTTCTTCGCCCCGATGAGCGAGCGGCTTCGGTGAATCTGGTTGAGGAACAACCCGATTGCGGTCGACGTCTGATCCGGTGCGAGCGCCATCGATCATATCGAACGCATGACCTGCGCCAGGCAGCTCCACGTAACCCACCACCGAATGCGATACCGCACGCAACCGCTCGACGAAGCTGCGGGCCTGCGCGACGGGGATGACGCTGTCACCGGTGCCGTGAACGACGAGGAACGGCGGCGCTTCGGCGTGCACGCGGGCGATCGGAGACGCCTTGCGGAAGATGTCGGGATGCTTGTCGATCCTGCGCTTGACCACCATACGTTCGAGGAAGTCGACGAAACGTGCACGCTCGGCCGTCGAACGATCCTCCCAGTCGTAGCGGCCATAGATACCCACCACTGCGTCCACCGAGGTATCGGACCCCTCAGGAAGTTCGGCTCTGCATCTCCGGGTCGTTGGCGGTGAGTCCGGCAAGGGCCGCCAGGTGGCCACCGGCCGAGGTGCCACCGATCGTCACGAAATTGCGATCGCCGCCGAACTTGTCGACGTTGGCGCGCGCCCACGCGATCGCCGTCTTGACGTCGGTGATGTGCGACGGCCAGGTGTGGTGCGGTGCCACCCGGTAGTCGATGGACAGGCATACCCAGCCGAGTTCGGCCAGATGCGACATCAGCGCGTAGCCCTGCAGCATGTCGGCTGCCGTGCACCCAGGCGCCACCCGGCACGAAAATCAGCACGGGCGCAGGCTCGGCGGGCAGATCCTTGCGGCGCCACACGTCGAGCAGCTGGGACGGACGGGGGCCGTACTGCACAGAGGTCCGGTGGACGTTGCGACGTTGCTCGCGCAGTTTCCACAGCGGCGGCATGCCCTCTCGGTGCCGGCCACTCGATGTCGAGGTCCTTTGCGTTGACGATTCCGCGCAGCGCGGCCGCGAAACAGCGTGCGTGCTGTCGCTGTTCGGAGCGCCTTTGCTCGGCGTTGCCCGGGGCTAAGCCAAGATTTCGCGGTCGCGCCGAGAAATTCGGGAAGATGTCGAGCTCCCCAGACGCTCATCGCGGTGGCGGCCCCAAGAGGCTCAAGGTGTTTCCCGATGACGGGCAGGGACGCGGACGCGACGCTCATGGCGAGCATGTAGTCCGACGGGCCGGCGTTCAGCAACCACCGGGCGCGTGTCCACATCGTCGGTCCGGGGTACCGAGTTTCCGGTCGTGGAGACATTGCGCGACTGTACCCCGCAGCAGAGTTTTCAAACGACGACATTCGTTAGATGTCTACCGATCGCATCTGCAAAGTTATCTGTGAGCCGGATCACGTAGACGCTGAGCTGCACCGGAGGGCTAGCGTGACGTGACGGGCGTCAAATGTAAATCAAATCGCAAATGGGGACTTCCATCGTGAGCAAGTCAGCACTCGCCATCACAGAAGAGCACACTGACCTCGCCGACGCGGCGTTTGGCCAGCTCAACCGCGTGAACAGCCGGGCAGCCGCCCGCGCGACCCTCGACGGGGGGCCTTCACACCCGGCCGAGGTCTGGTCGGCGGCCGCCGACCTCGGGTGGACCGGTCTGGCGATCGCCGAGGAACACGGCGGCTCCGGCTTCGGGCTGTCCGAACTGGCGGTGGTGCTGGAGGCCCAGGGGCACGAACTGTGCCCGGGGCCCTTTCTGCCGAGCGTCGCCGCGGCGGTGGTCATCGACCGCTGCGCATCAGATTCCCTTCGCGCTCAACTGCTTCCGGGGATGGCCGACGGCAGCACCATCGGCGCGCTCGCCGTCTCGGGCAGCGTGACGATCGGCTCCGATCTGGTGGTGATCGGCGAGAGTCCCGCGGTCCTGGGTGCACCTGACGCCGATCTCCTCGTCGTCCTCGCAGGTCAGGACGTCGTAGTGGTCGACACCAACGCCGACGGCGTCACCGTCACAGCCCTGGAGTCGCTTGACCCCACCAGAAGCCTCGGGTCCGTCGCACTGCGCGACGTGGCCGTCGCCGAGGACCGAGTGCTGCGCGGCGCGGCCCGCAAGGCGCGAACCGTGTTCCGGATCTTGGCGTCGGCCGAAGCCGTCGGGGTCAGTTGGGCGAGTCTGGAGATGGCCGTCGAATACGCCAAGGTGCGCGAGCAGTTCGGCCGCACCATCGGCACCTTTCAGGCGGTCAAACATCATGCCGCGAACATGCTCGTCAACGCGGAAGAGACCACCGCGGCAACCTGGGACGCGGCGCGCGCCGATGATCTGGACACCGCGTGGTTCGCCGCCGCGGTCGCCGCATCCCACGCTATCCGGACTCAGATCTTCAACTCGCAGAACAATATTCAGCTGCACGGCGGGATCGGATTCACGTGGGAGCATGACGCGCATCTCTACCTGCGCCGGGCTCGCACGCTCGCCGCGTTGATGGCCGAAGCCGGCGATCCGCTGCTCGATATCGTCGAGGGTCAGCGCAGCGGCCAGGCGCACGGCGCCTCGTTCACCCTCCCCGACGAAGCCGAGAAGTACCGCGAGCAGGCGCGCGAGGCCGTCACCACGCTGCGCGGGCTGCCTGCCGACAAGCAACGCGACTTCCTGGTCGACTCCGGCTATCTGGTGCCACACTGGCCGAAGCCGTGGGGCCGCGCCGCGGACGTGCTCGAGCAATTGGTCATCGAGGAGGAATTCAGCGGCGTCGAGCGGCCCGACATGGGCATCACCGGCTGGGTGACGCTGACGATTTCCCAGGCAGGCACCGAGGACCAGCGTGAACGCTGGGTCGAACCGGTGCTGCGCGGTGAGGTCATGTGGTGCCAGCTGTTCTCCGAGCCGGGCGCGGGCAGCGATGCCGCCGCGGTGCGTACGTCGGCCAAGAAGGTCGACGGCGGGTGGCGCGTCACCGGGCAGAAGGTGTGGACCAGCCTGGCCCACCTCTGTCAGTGGGGACTGGCGACCGTACGTACCGATCCCGACGCCGCCAAGCACGCCGGCGTGACGATGATGGCGATCGACATGAAAGCCGAAGGCGTGACAGTCAACCCGCTGAAGGGGATGACCGGCCACGCGCACTTCAACGAGGTGTTCTTCGACGATGTCTTCGTTCCGGACGAGGATGTGGTTGGCGACGTGAACAAGGGTTGGCTGGTGGCCCGCGCGACGCTCGGCAACGAGCGCGTGTCGATCGGTGGCGGTTCGGGCGGCGCCAGCGGCTTCTCTGCCGACGATCTCATCAAGCTGCTCGACAATGCTCCCGCCGAAACCGCCGCCTATTACCTGCGTCGAGCAGGTGAGGTCATCGCCGAATCGCATACGCTGAGGCTCCTCAATCTGCGCCGGGTCACCCGCGCGATCGCCGGCTCCGAACCCGGCCCCGAGGGCAACGTCACCAAGCTGCTGCTGGCCGAGGCCGGCCAGCGGATGACCGAGCTGGGCCTGGAATTGGCGGGCACGGCAGCCATCGTCGGGCAGACGCCGACGCTGACGTTGGCTTACCTCGGCAACCGGGCCATGACCATCGCGGGCGGCACATCGGAGATCACGCGGAACACGATCGCCGAAAGGATTCTGGGTCTGCCCCGCGATCCATTGCTGAAGTAGGCGGTGTTCCGCGCGCTGTACCGCGGGGACCGGATCGCATTCGACACCAAGCTGACGTAATACTGGTTTGGTGCCGGGCGCCTTCAAGTCTTCGGACTTCCATCCAGATCTACGCCGAATCGCTCGGCTCACACCCAAACAAGTGGTGACGCCGGTGACGCTGCCGGTCATTCGGCTGGTAACCCGCCGGATGTGGCGCCGCGTCCCCAAAGGCGTCGAAGCGCTGACCCTGCCTTCGGGTGTCGGGGTGCGGTTGTACCGGCCCACCGGTGTCACGGGCGCCGGACCCGCGCTGTTGTGGATACACGGTGGCGGCTACGTCATCGGCCATCCGGGCCAGGACGACGAGCTATGCCGCCGCTACGCCCGGACCCTCGGTGCAACAGTCGTGTCAGTCGATTACCGACTGGCGCCCGAGCACGCCTACCCGGTTGCGCTGGAGGACTGCTATGCGGCATTGACCTGGTTGGCGCGACTGCCGTCAGTGGATGCAAGCCGCATCGCCATCGGAGGCGCCAGCGCAGGCGGCGGCCTGGCAGCCGCGCTGGCGTTGCTCGCGCGCGATCGCGGTGACATCGCGCTGGCCGCCCAGTTGCTGGTCTATCCGATGCTGGACGACCGCAGCGTGGGCCGCGACGAGCCGGACAACCCCGGACTGCGGCTGTGGAACCGGACGAACAACAAGTTCGGGTGGTCTGCCTACCTGGGTGATGCCGATCCCGAGGTTGCAGTGCCCGCGCGGCGGACGGATCTGCGCGGGCTGCCGCCGGCCTGGATGGGCGTCGGAACACTCGACCTTTTCCACGACGAGGACCTCGCGTACGCCGAACGACTGAAGGCCGCAGGCGTGCCATGCGAAGTCGAAGTCGTCAAGGGTGCCTTCCACGGCTTCGACGGAATCGTTCCGAAAGCGAAAGTGTCGCAGGCATTCTTCAACAGTCAGTGCGCGTTGTTGCGGCGATTGCTCGCCCCGTCGGCCGCCTAGCCGCCGTAGACTGCGGCCCCGGCGACTATCGTGGCCGCGACCATGCCCGAGTCGAGTTCGGCCAGTACCTCGTCGGGGCTTGCGCCGAGAATGCACAGATCGCCGGGTTGGCCCGGCGCGATGCGGCGCTGAACAACCGGCGCATCGGCCGCACCGAAAAACATCCCCAGAGCGTCGCCCGCCGGCACGCATTCGTCGGCCCCGAGCACGGTTCCCCCGCCCGTGGTGCGAGATACGGCGGCGCGCATCGCCTTCCACGGGTCGTCGTGGCCAAACGGCATATCGGTGGAGAGCGCAACAGGCACCTTGGCGGCCAACAGGGACGCCACCCGCCACAGTTCGTGATGCTCGGCGCCGGGCACATCGTCCAGATATTGATCACCTCGTTCCGCGACGAAGTTGGGCTGCGTCACGACCGTCGCTCCGACATCGGCGATGTCCGCAATGCTGTCGTCGGGCACGACAGCGGCATGCTCGATACGGTCCTGCGGATGGCGGCCCGCCGATCGCAGCGCAGCCAACGTGATCACCAATTGCGCAGCCGTGACACAGTGCACCGCGACCGGGACATCGTTGGCGTGGCGCTCGGCGATCCACTCGGTGAGACCGGGCAGATCGAGATCGGTGTCATGCAGGATCCGCTTACCGGGAGCAAGACAGTGCACGCGTTGGCGCAGTTCGCCTCGGCGGTGGGCGGCTATGAGTTTGACGACATCTGCGACGTCCAAATTCGGTGTGGCATCGGTGACGCCGGTAATGCCGTACGCACTCAGCCGCCTGCTTACCTCTGCCAGCCCACCTTCGTTGCGCTGCAACGTATCCGACCAGCCATGATCGGAGCTGCGCAGTCGGCCATCGGGGTGATCGGCGAGCCCGACCTGCGCCAGCCCGGCTGAGTTCAGAGTCCAGAGGACCCCGCTGCGGTGCTGAACTCTGACCGGCACAGGCGGGGATACATCGTCCAATACCGTGCGGTCCAGCGGCCCGGCGACCGCTTCGTGATATCCGACCGCTCGGAGCCAGCCGTCACTGCCGACATCGGCGGCGCCGAGGACACGTGCCAGATCCGCGCGGGTGTGCACTTCGGCCGGACCCACCCGAACCGACGTCAACGCCGCTGCCGCCGAACGGAGATGGACGTGGTGATCATGCAGACCCGGGATTACCGTCCCACCGTTGGCGTCGTAGACCTGCTCACCGGGTAACGGCGCTAGGTGAGGCGATACTGCGACGATCCGGTCTTCCACGCGAATATCGGCGGGGCTCCCGTCCAGGAGAGCTGCCCGCTGAATCAGCATGAAAAGGAAAGCTTCTCGGTGATCAGGTGTTCGACAAATTCGTTGTCGGCACCGAGCTCCGGCGCCTTGCCGACCAGCCGCGGAGTCGCGTTGCAATACGTTTCGCCGGCGCTCGGCAATTCGGCGTACGTAGCGGCGACGGCAGACATCGACAACTCGATCAGTTCACCGCCGCCGCTGCGGAGCGACTCCGCGACCGCCACCGCGGCCGCCAAACCAGTCAGCGGGTCAGCGATCGCGTCACCGCAGAAGACTGGGGCGTCATCACCCCCGCACACCAACCCCCCGGAGACCGCGGCATCGTCGCCGAACGCCACCCAGTTGGCGTGATCACCGTTGGTGCCGTGGCCGGTGATCCGCAGCCAGACTCTGCCGTCTCGCGGAGGGACGGACGCCGGTCCGAGACCGCGGCGAATCAAGGCCGCCGGGCGTGAGGACTCGATCACGATGTCAGCCGCGGCCAGCAGCCTGTGCAGTCCGCTCGGCTGATCGAAATCTGCTACATACGAGAGCTTTCCGCTGTTCATCCAGTCGAAGAAGACCGGTGGGCCGGCGCGTGTGCCGTCGGGGCGCGAAGCGCTTTCCACCTTGACGACGGTCGCGCCCGCCTGCGCCAACAACTGTCCGCAGAGCGGGCCCGCCCACATCGCGGACAGATCGGCGACCAGTAGCCCCGCCGGGCTGCGCACTGTCGTGGCCGCGCCGAACGGGTAGACGCGCGGCGGCTCGGCAGGCGTCTCACCGAGCGCGGCGCCCGGAAGCCCGAGCAGGCGAGCCCGTTCGGTGACATCGGCACAGTCGCTTTCGGCGACCCAGCGCTGCACCGCCGGCCAGGGATCGTGACCGACGACGTCTTCCTGGATCAGTGCGGGCACCGCGTCGACGTCGTCGGCGCGCGACAGCGTGAGCGCACACCACGAGTCACGGCATTGCATGAGGTGCGTCGCTCCACCCGCCGAGACCCGGCCGCGAGGTGAGTGACCGAGCAATCCGGCCCGGCCCGCAATGATGACGTCGGCGTCAACTTCGACGCCGGTGAGTTCGCGAAATCCGTTGGCGACGCGGCGAGCCCGCGACACCACGCCAACGGGGACCGCCAACGACATCACAGCCCCATTGTGCTCAGAACTGAAGCACAGTAAACCGCCAGTCCAGAACCTGCTGGTCAGGCTCACCGACCGCGTAGACGACAGAACGCAGCTTGAGAACGCCGCCACGGCCTGCAGGCAGCGGTACCGCGCCCTCGACATGCAACTCGCTGTAGAGGGTGTCACCCTCGTGCACGGGTCCGGTGTGGTCACACGATTGCCAGCCCAGGACGGTGACGATGTTGGGCAACAACCGGTTCGCCTGAGCCAGCGCCAAGCCGATGGTGTGCCCTCCGTACACCAGCCGCTGCCCGGCGCTTCGCCAATCATGATGCGTGGCAGCGATATTCAACGTCAGCCGGGCGAGTTCAGGGGCGCCGCTGACGATGTCGGCGGAACTGAGTAGCACCGCGCCGGCCATCCCCGCATCGAAATGCGCCCCCGGGACCTTCGCGCGGTACGCATCGGCGTTCCAGTCCGCGGTCGGGTCGGGGATCGGTGCCTGTTCGGTGCCGATCGTCGACAGATCGTCGGCGTGGCCGGTTTCGGGCGCGTTGTCGCTCAGCGGCAGCATCGCGCAACGGTGGAAGTCGAGGACCAGTCGGCCGACGTCGTCGACGGTCGTCATCCGCAAGGCCGCAAGCCCCGTCGGCGCGCGACCCGGCTTGGCTGAGTTCTGCTTCAGCCCAACCACCTCGGTGCGGGTGAACAACGTATCGCCGATCACCGGAAAGCGATGGAAGACCAGCCCGCGGTAGAACAGATTGGCTTTCACCCGCTGGGTCGCCAGCGTCGTCTGACCTATCGCCACATCGCAGACCAGGGCCGGATGCGCCAATGGCCCGGGGGCACCCGTCACTGCCACCGCCAACTCGCCGTCGAGGGCCAGGCGCAATCGATCACCGACGATCGACTGATGAACCGCGGCGGCACCGGCCGTCAGAGTCATCGACGGCGCAGCGTCGAACACCTGGCCGACCTGCAGGTCGTCGAAATACGGGCCGCTCACGGCAGCCATGTTGGCATTAGGCCGCACAAAGTGTCAATATGGCCGTACATATGTTGACCGAAGAAGAAACCATGCTGGTGGAGACCGTGCGGGCCTTCGTGGACCGCGAGGTCAAACCGACGGTGCGGGAGGTCGAACACGCCAACGAATACCCCGAGGCGTGGATCGAGCAGATGAAGCGCATCGGCATATACGGCCTGGCGATCCCCGAGGCATACGGCGGCTCCCCGGTGTCGATGCCGTGCTACGTCGAGGTCACTCAGGAACTGTCCCGCGGATGGATGAGCCTGGCCGGCGCAATGGGCGGGCACACCGTGGTGGCCAAGCTGCTGGCGCTGTTCGGCACCGAGGAGCAGAAGCAGAGGTACCTGCCGCCGATGGCGACCGGCGAGGTGCGGGCGACGATGGCGCTCACCGAGCCGGGCGGCGGATCGGATCTGCAGAACATCACCACCGTCGCGGCGACCGATGGCTCCGATCTGGTGATCAACGGTTCCAAAACGTGGATCAGCAACGCCCGCCGGTCCGGTCTGATTGCACTGCTGTGCAAGACCGATCCGTCGGCCACGCCCAAGCACAAGGGCATTTCGGTGATGCTCGTGGAGCACGGGCCAGGGCTCACGGTGTCACGGGATCTGCCCAAGCTGGGCTACAAGGGGGTCGAGTCCTGCGAGCTGACGTTCGACGATTATCGCCTGCCCGCGACGGCGATTCTCGGAGGTGAGCCCGGCAAGGGGTTCGCGCAGATGATGAAAGGCCTTGAGACAGGACGCATTCAGGTCGCCTCACGCGCGCTCGGCGTGGCGACCGCAGCGCTCGAGGATGCACTGAAGTACGCGCAGGAACGCGAGAGCTTTGGCCAACCGATCTGGAAGCACCAGTCCATCGGAAACTATCTAGCGGATATGGCGACCAAGTTGACCGCCGCACGTCAGCTCACCCGATACGCCGCCGAGCGCTATGACAGCGGCGATCGCTGCGACATGGAAGCCGGGATGGCGAAGTTGTTCGCATCTGAGATCGCGATGGAGATCGCGTTGAATGCGGTGCGGATCCACGGCGGCTATGGCTATTCCACCGAGTACGACGTCGAGCGCTATTTTCGCGATGCGCCGTTGATGATCGTCGGTGAGGGCACCAACGAGATCCAGCGCAACGTGATCGCGGCGCAGCTCGTGGCCCGCGGCGGGATCTAGTGTGAAGGCGCCACCCGCGTACCAGGCGCTACGCGAACAACTTCGCGACGAGATCGACGCCGGCCGCTACCGCGACGGAATCCGGCTGCCCACCGAGTCCGAATTGGTTGCCCGGCACAGCCTTTCCCGGCAGACGGTGCGACGCGCATTTCAGGACCTGGTCGCCGAGGGCGTGGTCTACCGCGTGCCGGGGCGCGGCACCTACGCCCACGGCGAGAGTCGGCGCTATCTGCGTCAGCTCGGCTCGATCGAAGACCTGATGAGCCTGTCCGATGACACCACGATGCAAGTGCTGACTGGCTTGCGTAGACGGGTGGACCTCGACGCCGCCAGCCGGCTGCGACTCGACGACGACATCGTCTACTCGGTGGTATTCCGACGGCTGCACGATGGCGTGCCCTTCGTGATGACGACCGTGCACCTAACGCCCGCGGTCGCCCATGCGGTGCTCTCGTCGCCTGAACTGCAAGACGGTGCGGTCGGCACGCAGACTGTGATCGGCGTCCTCGAGCCGCATCTGATCGAGCCGATCGCCGAAGCGGCACAGTCGATTACGGTGGCGCCCGCCGACGGTGCGGTCGCGGACGCGGTGTCGTGTGAACCCGGTCATTCCATGCTGCGGGTCGACCGGCTGTACAGCGACACCGAGGGGCGCCCCGTCGAACTGTCCGTCAGCCACTTCCTGCCCGAGCAGTACACCTACCGAGTGACGTTGCGCCGCTCCGGCTAGTGAATTGGGTGCGCGCCGAAATCACCGGAGCTCGTCGATCAACCCCCACCGCAATGCCGTCGGCGGATCGATGGTCTGCCCGCTCAGTACCAGGTAGGCGGTTCGCCATCGCCCGATCCTGCGGGTGATGCTCACGGTGCCGCCTGCGCCGGGAAGCAGTCCCAGGCTCAACTCCGGAAGGCCGAAGACGGCGTCCGGCCGTGACTGCACCCACCCGCAGAAGGCGGCCATCTCCAGCCCGCTGCCGAGCACCTGACCGTGCACCTCTGCGCGGCAGCGCCTGCCCAGTCGGGCGGTCAATTCGTCGAGCACCAATGCAGGGCTATGCCGGGTGCGGGCCAAATGGGCGCTGGCCGGATCGGCGAAGGTGCCGAACTCGGCCAGGTCCCCACCGCTGCAGAACGACGGGCCATTGCCCGACAGCACGACGTCGGTCACCGACGGGTCGAGCACGGGCCACCTCGAGCGCCTCGAGCAGTGCTGCCCGCGCGTCGGTCGAGAAGGCGTTGTGCCGCCGCGCCCGGTTGAACCGCACGTAGAGGGTGCCCTCGACACGTTCGGCCTGCACCGGGTCCGGGATGTGCACCGGCGCAGCCGGTCCCCGCTCCCCCAGCCAACGCGCGAATTCCGGTCCGGACTGCAGCGTCGAGTACGCGAGCGACTCGGTGATGACGCCGGTGAACGCGGGCGCCTCGTCGTCGTGCGCCCGGAGCACGTCGCTGCAGACCGCGGCGGCCGTCGGCCATCTCAGGCAACGCTCACGCAGTTCGTCGAGCGCGTCGGGCACCGACGCCACCGTCACGGCGCGACGGTCGTCGCTGTCCTCCTCGGTGAGCGTGAAAGTCGCGTCGTCCGACGGCGATCCGATCGCGACGACCACGCCCGAGGCGACTTCTACCGCATCTTCACTGCTCACCCGTACTTCTCTATCAGCTCCTGCTTGAACATCTTGCCGGTTTCGGTACGCGGCATCTGCGCCTCGAAGGAGATCGACCGCGGACACTTGTAATGCGCCAATCGGTCTCGGAGCCAGGCCAGTAGTTCATCGCCGAACGCCTCGCCGGCATCAGCGGGGTCGACCGTTTGGACGACGCCCTTTACGCTCTGCCCCATCTCGTCGTCGGGAATGCCGAACACCGCGGCGTCGAGCACCTTGGGGTGGGTGATCAACATGTTCTCGGCTTCCTGCGGATAGATGTTCACGCCGCCGGAGATGATCATGTGGTGCTTGCGGTCGGTGAGGAACAGGTAACCCTCGTCGTCCAGGTAGCCCACGTCGCCGACGGTCACCCAGCCGTGCTTGTCGCGTGACTCGGCCGTCTTCTCGGGATCCTTGTGGTAGACGAACTGAACGACACCCAGGTCGAAGTAGACCTGACCCGCCTGACCGGGCGGCTGATCGTTTCCGTCCTCATCGAGGATGTGCGCCACACCGAGCAGCGGCTTGCCCACGGAGCCAGGACGTTTCAACCATTCCTCGGCCGAGATGAAGGTGATGCCCGCGCCTTCCGACGACGAGTAATACTCATCGACGACCGGGCCCCACCAGTCGATCATCTGCTTCTTGATGTCGACCGGGCACGGCGCCGCGGCGTGCACCACACGGTGCAGACTCGACACGTCATACGAATTACGCACGTCCTGCGGCAGTTTCAGCATCCGGACGAACATCGCCGGGACGAACTGCCCGCTTGTCACCCGATACCTTCCGATGGCGTCCAAGGCGGATTCCGGGTCGAACTTCGACATGATCACCGTCGTCACACCCATCGCCTGTGCGCTCATCGACCAGAGGCACGGTGCGGTGTGGTACAGCGGAGCCGGGCTCAGGTAAACGGACTCGCTGGTCATCTGGATGGCCATCAGCAGGGCCGAGACCAGGTTCGGGGTCTCAGAAGGCTTGGCATGGGTGAGCTCTCGACGAATCCCCTTGGGGCGTCCGGTCGTTCCCGACGAGTACTGCAACAAATCGCCTTCGATCTCGTCATCGATGGGTGTGCTCGGTCGGTCCGCCACACACTCGGGGTAGCGCTGCCACCCGTCGACATCGTCATCGGCGATCAGCAACAGATCGGGCAGCGCGTCCAGCTCCGCCAGCCCTTCGCAGACCTTGCGCGTCGCCTGTGACCCGATCACGGCCTTCGCACCGCTGTTGTCGATGATGTAGGCCACCTCGGGCGGCGTGAGGTGGGTGCTGACCACCGTGTAGTAGAGACCGCTGCGCCGCGCCGCCCACATCACCGTCGGCAGATGCTCGTTGTTCTCCATGAGCACCGCTACGGTGTCGCCCTCGACCAGTCCGGCGTGCCGGAAGTGGTGCGCCAACCGGTTGGCCCGCTCCTCCAGCTCCTTGAATGTGACGACGGTTCCGGCCGGATGGATGATGACGGCCGGCTTGTCGGGGGTGGCTTCGGCATGCTCGCGAATCTGCATGCGCCGACTCTACGACGCCTGATCTTGACAGGTGTCAAGTGGGTAAAAGGGCCTGGTCGAGCGAGCTTGCGGACCTAGGCTTAGGTTTCGGAGAAATGCCGGGGGTTCGAGGTGCGCGAATGAACACCACCGCGCCTACGGGTGTCGTCACCTTTCTGTTCACCGATATCGAGGGGTCGACCCGCCGCTGGGAAGCTGACGCGGACGCAATGCGCTCGGCGCTAGCGGCCCACGATGCGCAGTTACGGGATGCGATCCAGGCGCACGACGGCTGGTTGTTCAAGCACACCGGCGACGGAGTGTGTGCGGTTTTCTCGTCGCCGCGATCTGCTGTCGATGCCGCGGTCGACGCCCAACGTGCGCTCGAGTTGCCGGTGCGGATGGGTATCGCCACGGGCGAGGCGGAGTTGCGCGGAGAAGACTACTTCGGCGCGGTCCTCAATCGAGCTGCGCGCGTGATGTCCGCCGGCCACGGCGGGCAGATCCTGGTAGACGGTGCAACGGCGGAACTCGTCAGCGCAGTCGACCTCATCGAACTCGGGCAGCGGCGGCTGCGGGACATCGCGAAAGCCGTAGAGATATCGCAAGTTCGAGTTGAGGGCCTGCGCGCCGATTTCCCACCGCTGACAACGCTCGACGCGACACCGGGCAACCTCCGGCAGCCGACGACGAGCTTCGTCGGCCGAGAACCCGAAGCTCGCCGAGCTGGAGTCGCTTCTCAAGGACCATCGCTTGGTGACCTTGACCGGCGTCGGCGGAGTCGGCAAGACCCGACTGGCACTGGAAGTCGCAGCGCGCTTGGTACCGGACTTCCCCGACGGTGTTTGGGTAATCGAACTCGCGCCGGTCGCAGACCCGGCCGCTGTGCCCGAAGCGGTCGCCGCTGTCCTCGGCATAAATCAGCAGCCCGGGCTGACTATCGCTCACAGCGTCGCCGCAGCGTTGGAAAGCCGGATCCGACTGCTGGTCTTCGACAACTGCGAGCATGTTCTCGACGCAGTCGCCGACATGATCGATCTCGTCCTTTCCCGCTCGGAGCACTTGAAGATCCTTGCGACCAGCCGCGAAGGCCTGCAGGTGGGCGACGAAAGGCTCTGGCCTGTACCGTCTCTCGACTTGCACTCGAGTGCAGGTGAGTTGTTCGTCGAGCGCGCTTCCGCGGTACTCCCCGCCCTCGAATGTTCAAGCCGATACCGACGCCGTCATCGAAATCTGTCGCCGCCTCGATGGCATTCCACTCGCCATCGAGTTGGCCGCCTCGCGGTTGCTCTCGATGACGGTGACCGAGCTACGGGACCACCTTGATGACCGATTCCGCCTCTTGGTGGGCTCGCGGCGAGGACTCGAGCGCCATCAGACGCTGCGTGCCGCGGTGCAGTGGTCCTTCGATCTGCTCGGCGCAGATGAGACAGATGCTGCTAGCCGCAATGCTCAGTTTTCGCAGGCGGATTCGACCTGTCGACGGTGCCGCAGGCGGTGGTCGCAGATAGGTGACAAGTTCGTCACCTTGAATCTACTCGAGGCACTGGTTCGCAAGTCCCTGTTGGTCGCTGATCAAACGTCGAGCCGGACACGATTCTCCATGCTGGAGACCATCCGTCAATTCGCCGAAGAACAACTTGGCGGCGTCAGGGCGTGCCGAAGAGACGCGGACCGCGCACGCGCGGTACTTCGCCAGTCCGCGAAGCTGATGTCCTCGCGATGTGGGACGGTCCCCGTCAACGCCAGGCGCACGAATGGCTCATCGCCGAACTACCCAATCTGCGCAACGCATTCCGATGGGCTGGCGACAGCGGCGACATCGACACCGCCGCAGGAATAGCCATTTTCGCCACCTTCCTCGGCTACTGGGTCGGAAAACACGAGTCGATCGCGTGGGTCGAGGAGATACTCGAGCCGGCTCGAGCGGTCGAGCATCCGCGGCTGGCAGCGCTTTACGTGATGGCCTCGCAGTGCGCGGTCACCGGGCGGATCGATGATTTTCGTCGCTATTGCCAGGCGGGGCTGGCCGCTATCGAAAGCGGTCGGTACGACGACGTGCCTGACGCGATGGACGCCATGCTTCACGCTGGTTGCATGATGGCAGACCCTTTGTGGTGCATCGAGCGTTGCCGCACTCTCATCGCCCGAGGGCCCGGGTCCCGGCCTTTCACCCGGCAATCCCTGGTCTTCGCTTTAACGATTGCAGGCCTGGCCGATGAGGCGGTTGTTGCTACCGACGGGCTCCTCGCTGCGGCTGAGGCAACCGACAATCCCCATCTGCGCTCTGGGGGGCTGCTCGCATACGGGTTTGCCTATCGTGACGCGGACCCTGGCGCCGCGTACGACGTCCATCGCCGGGGACTGGCCATCGCAAATGAATGCGGAAACCAACTGATCGAGACGATTCACGCGGTCAGCCTGGCAAGGATCGCCGCGATCCACCGAGATCCGGTAGAAGCGTTCGAGTACCTGACACTGTCGATTCGCAACTATTACGACTCCGGCAACTTTTACAACATGTCGGCTCCCCTTGTGATTCTGGCAGTCCTCCTCGGCCGGCTCGGAGACCACGAAGCTGCGGCAACCATCGCCGGCTTCGTGGTCGACTCCGATGCCAGCTCGGTCTATCCAGAGATCACCAGCACCATCGCCCAACTGCGCGATGTACTGGGTGATGACCGCTATGAATCGTGCGCCCGCACCGGCAAAGCGATGAGCAATGCGGCCATGGCGACCTACGCGTTCGAGCAGATCGACCATGCACGCGCACAACTGGGGCCCCCAGGCGGGGCGCCATGAACGCCGGGAGGCCAACGGGTGTCGTCACGTTTCTGTTCACCGATATCGAGGGTTCGACCCGGCGGTGGGATTCCGACGCCGGACGCGATGCGCGCGGCACTCGGCGGCACACGACGCGGTTCTGCGGGACGCGGTCGAATCGCACGGCGGCTGGCTGTTCAAGCACACCGGCGACGGAGTGTGCGCGGCGTTCGCCTCCCCGAGGCGATGCCGTCGATGCCGCGATTGCGGCGCAGCGGAAGCTGGAACTGCCCGTCCGGATGGGCATAGCGACCGGCGAGGCAGAACTGCGCGACGGTGACTACTTCGGCGCCGTCCTCAACCGCGCATCGCGGGTGATGTCGGCCGGTCACGGCGGCCAGATTCTTCTCGACGGGACGACGGCCGGCTTACTTCACGCAGTCGACCTGACAACGCTGGGAAGCAAGCGATTACGTGACATCGCCAAGCCGGTCGATATCTTCCAAGTTCAAGCCGCGGGATTACGGAGCGACTTTCCGCCCTTGAAGACCGACGATGCGACACCGGGGAATCTGCGGGTGCCGACGACGAACCTGATCGGGCGCGAGACAGAAATTGCGGAGCTACAAGAGGCATTGAAACAGCACCGGCTGGTGACTCTGACTGGTGTCGGCGGTGTCGGCAAGACCCGCTTGGCATTGGAGCTAGCCGGCCGCTCAGCAAGTGACTATCCGGACGGTGTGTTCGTCATAGAGCTGGCCGCGATAGCCGACGCGTCCGCGATCCCTGAGGCGACAGCCGCGGTGCTCGGCGTCCTACAACAGCCGGGTATGAGCATGACGGCCAGCATCGCCGCGGCGTTGGAGGGTCGTGTCAGGCTGCTGGTCTTCGACAACTGCGAACACGTGCTCGACAGCTCGGCCGATCTAATCGACGCGATACTGGGCGCGTCATCCACCGTGACGATTTTGGCCACCAGCCGGGAGGGTCTACGGCTGGCCGACGAGCAGCTGTGGCCGGTGGCGTCCCTGGATGCTCGCAGCGGCGTCGGCTCGACTGCCGCAGCGCTATTCATCGAACGTGTTCAGGCAGTCTCCCCAGCCTTCACCGCGTCGAACCACGGCGAGGCGATCGCAGAGATCTGCCGACGTCTGGACGGGATACCACTCGCCATCGAGTTGGCGGCGTCGCGAATGCAGTCGATGACCGTGACGGAGGTTCGCGATCGGCTCGACAAGCGATTCCGCCTACTCGTCGGATCTCGACGCGAGCTTGAGCGCCATCAAACGCTGCGTCATGCGGTGCAGTGGTCCTACGACCTGCTCAACGAGGCCGAAAAATCCTTGCTCGCAACGTGCTCCGTATTCGCAGGCGGTTTCGATCTGGCCGCCTTATGCGGCGTGTCCGGTTCCGACGACGAGTTCAACACGCTGGACTCACTCGACGCGCTGGTTCGTAAGTCGCTTGTTGTCGCGGACGGGTCAGCGGGCTTCACGCGATACTCCATGCTCGAAACGATTCGCCAATTCGCCGAGGAGCAACTCGCCGCGACGGGGGACGCCGACGCTGTCCGCACCGCACACGCCCGGTACTTCGCAGGACTCGAGGATGCGATCACCACCCTGTGGGACGGCCCGCGCCAACACGAGGTGTACTCGTGGCTGAAGGTTGAGATGGCCAACCTGCGCACCGCGTTCCGCTGGGCCCTCGACCGCAACGACGTCGATGCCGCCTCAGCCATCGCCATCTATGCGGCGTTGGCAGGATTTTGGAGCGACCAATACGAACCGATCCGCTGGAACGAGGAACTCATCGGGCCCGCACGTGCCGCCGGACACCGGCGTCTGGCCCAGCTGTATGGCATTGCAGTGCTCTGCTTCACGTCTGGTCGGATCGACGAAGCGATCGGCTATGCCGCCGCCGGGCAGGAGGCGGTCATCAGTGGACGATTCGACGAAATCCGCAGGGAGCTCGAGGCATCACTGGGCGGTCCGTATGCCGCGGTCGGCGCACCCGAACGGTGGGTCGACTGGTGCCGCATCGTGATGGGGCGCCATCCCGTGGTCCACATTCATACCCGCGCCATCTTTGTGCTCGCACTGAAACTCGCAGGCGCCGATGACGAGGCCGTGGCAGTCGCCGAAGAACTTCCCGCGATGGTCGATGCCACGGACAACCCGACCTTCGCGAGCTGGGGACTGTTCGCGTACGGCGCCGCTCACCGTGATCGGGCTCCCCTCATCGCCTACGAAGCCCTGCGCAGAGGCCTTGAAATCGCGCAAGCAAGCGGAAACAGGCAAACCGAGTCGAACACCGCCGCGATGCTGACCGCCCTAGCCGCCACCCATGGCGAGCCCTCGGATGCGTTGGACTTCTCTACCGTGTCTATCCGCAATCAATACGATTCGGGCAACTTCTTCCTCGTGGGAAACTCGTTGGCCGCCCTTGCCTCGCTGTTCGCCCGAATCGGGCAGAACGAAGCCGCCGCAACGATGATCGGTTTCGCCGACTCACCTTTCAACCGGTCGTCATTCCCCGAATTGGTTGTAGCGATCGATCGGCTACACGAGGCGCTCGACGACGATACGTACGATTCCCTCGTTCACGCAGGTGCGCAAATGACCACCGCGGCTGCAATCACCTACGCGATGGAGCAGATCGATCGCGTACGCGCGGAACTAGCGAGACAGCGTTAGTCGGCTTCGGCGAGGCGATGCTTCAGCGCGTCGAACTCGTCCTTGATGCCGGTCGGCAGCTTCTCGCCGACGAACTCGAACCACTCCTCGATCAACGGGATTTCCTCGCGCCACTCGGCGGCATTGACCGCCAGCGCCTCGTTGACGTCGGCTGCGTCGACATCCAGACCGGACAGATCCAGATCCTCAGCGGTCGGCACGATCCCGATCGGCGTCGTCTTGCCACCCGCCTTCTGCTCGATGCGGTCGACGATCCACTTCATCACGCGGCTGTTCTCGCCGAATCCCGGCCACAGGAAGCGGCCGTCGTCGCCGCGACGGAACCAGTTGACGAAGAAGATCTTCGGCATCTTCGACTCGTCGGCGTTCTTGCCGATGTCGATCCAGTGCGCGAAGTAGTCGCCGACGTTGTAGCCCAGGAACGGCAGCATGGCCATCGGGTCACGCCGGACGGTGCCGACCTTGCCTTCGGCGGCGGCGGTCTGCTCGGAACCCAGCGTGGCTCCGATGAAGACGCCGTGCTGCCAGTCGCGGGCCTGCGTCACGAGCGGCACAGTCGTCTTGCGGCGGCCACCGAACAGGATCGCCGAGATCGGCACGCCCTGCGGGTCGTCCCACTCGGGAGCCAGCGTGGGGCACTGCGACATCGGCGTGCAGTAGCGCGAATTCGGATGCGCGGCCTTGCTTTCCGTCTCGCGGAGGATCCAGTCGTTGCCCTTCCAGTCGATGAGGTGGTCGGGCTCGCCTTCCAGTCCCTCCCACCACACGTCGTTGTCGTCGGTCAGGGCGACGTTGGTGAAGACGGTATTGCCGGCCTCGATGGTCTTCATCGCGTTCGGGTTCGACTTCCAGTTGGTGCCGGGCGCGACGCCGAAGAAGCCGAACTCCGGGTTGACCGCGTAGAGCCGGCCGTCCTTGCCGAACCGCATCCAGGCGATGTCGTCGCCGACGGTCTCGGCGCGCCAACCCGGGATGGTCGGCTGCAGCATCGCGAGGTTGGTCTTGCCGCACGCCGACGGGAACGCCGCGGCGACGTAGTACGACTTGTTCTCCGGCGAGATCAGCTTGAGGATCAGCATGTGCTCGGCGAGCCAGCCCTCGTCGTGCGCCATCGCCGAGGCGATGCGCAGCGAGTAGCACTTCTTGCCGAGCAGCGCGTTGCCGCCGTAGCCCGAGCCGTAGCTCCAGATCTCGCGGGTCTCGGGGAAGTGGCTGATGTACTTGGTGTCGTTGCAGGGCCACGGCACATCTTCCTGGCCGGGCTCCAGCGGAGCGCCGATCGAGTGCAGCGCCTTCACGAAGAAGCCGTCGTCGCCGATCTTCTCGAGCGCCGCCTTGCCCATCCGGGTCATCGTCCGCATCGACACGACGACGTACTCGGAGTCGGTGATCTCGACGCCGAGCTTGGGATCCTCGGCACCGAGGGGACCCATGCAGAACGGCACGACGTACATCGTGCGACCGCGCATACAACCCCGGTACAGGTCGGTCATGATGCCGCGCATCTCGGCGGGGTCCATCCAGTTGTTGGTCGGGCCGGCGTCGATTTCGCGCTCCGAGCAGATGTAGGTGCGCGACTCCACGCGCGCCACGTCGGAGGGGTCCGACAGCGCCAGGTAGGAGTTCGGCTTCTTCGCGTCGTCGAGACGCTTGAAGGTGCCCGCCTCGACGAGTTGCTCGGACAGCCGCGCGGCCTCTTCTTCCGAGCCGTCGGCAAACACGACCCGGTCGGGCTGCGTGAGTTCGGCGACCTCCTGGACCCAGGCGAGCAGGCCCTTGTGCTTGGTCGGTGCGGTGTCCAGACCCGGAATGGTCGCTGCGGTCATCAAAATCTCCTGTATACGTTTTCTGCCAGGACTCAGGCACTGAAGCGTCAGCCCATCAAAGAGGCTGCTGCATCCAGTCGTCCCCGTACTACATACGTTAACGCGGGTGACATACCCGCGGTAAATCGGGAGTATGTCCGATCACTCACAAGAACGATTCAGAAAGCCCATCTCAGGGGTGTATCGATTCAGCTAATGGGCTCTTTCCATATAAGTGCGCCCGGACGGCGTCGATCGCTTGCAGCAGGGGCGGCAGCCGACGGTCCCGGACCTTCGCCGCGCGGGCCGTCTCGACCGCATGCTCGCGCAATTCGGCGTCGATCTCGGCGACCCGACTCGGCTGCAGTGGCGCTCTCGACCTCGTCGCGGTGGGCGAGCTCCGAGGTGAGCGCCGTCTCGGCGACGAGAACCCGGGTGGCAACCCGTTCCTCCACCGCGGACCGCACCACGTTGATCACGTCGCTCACCCAGCGGTCGAGCACCCCGCGGTCGTGGAGGAGCCCGCGAATGCCCACCACCCAGACCGTCAACACCAGTCCAACCAGGCCACCCACCACTAGCCCTGCGACGGTCATGCCGGGTGCGAGCCCGGCGAACAGCCGGGTCACCACGAGTGCGACCCCGAGCCCGAATCCGGCGCCGAGGATCATCATCAACTGCGTTTCCTGCCGACGTGATTTCAGCGGCGGCGCGGAGATCTCCGGTGCCTTCGGAGGCGCGGCCACCGGCGGCACGGGAAGGTTCAGCTCGGTCGCCACGTCCGCCAGCTGAGCGGTGATGCCCTCCTCCACCTCCTCGACGACTTCGCGCACTCGGGTCCGCACATGCGGACTCGAATGCGCCGATCCTGCGCCGCGTCAACACCGAGACGTCCTCGGTCAATTCACCCCGCACGGAAGTAGCAGCGGTTGCGCGCGAAGTGCCCGAGCTGCACGCGCGCCTGCTGTAGCTGACTGCGCAGCGCGATGGTGCGCTCGCTCTTCGACAGGCGGCGGTGGCGCAGGATGTCGTCGCGCTTTTCGTGCAGTCCGCTCACCCGGGCCCGGCGATCGGACCCGTCACCGTTGGCCCGGTACTGCCCGATGACGCCCAGCAGCCGGCTTTCCCACGCGCGCAGCCGATTTCGGCGAGCCACATCGGGATCCGCCAGCCGTTGCCGCAACAGATCGACGAGCTCGTCTACGCGAGGCTCGCCCAAGTCGGGGTCAGCCGCCGCGCCGACCCATTGCACGTGGGCGTAGTGCGGCGCGCGCTGCGTCAACAGCGTCCGGTCCGCGGCGAGCACCTCGCGCCAGTTGCGATGCGCGTCGATCTTCGACACCACCCCGACCACCAGATCGGTGTTCTTGCTCGCGAAATCGATTAGGGCACAGTCAGATTCCGTCATCGGCGCGATTGCGGACACGGTGAAGACCACCGCGGCCGGAGCATGGGCCGGGTTCAGTTCGTCGGACTCGACGAACGTGTGCTCGGGCAACCGGTTGCGCAACGCGCTGATCAAACTCGTGGTACCCGCCAGCCATGGGCCCACCACCAGTACGACATCGCGACTCTCGACCCGCGGAGGACTCAGGCCGGGCTCGATCGCCGCGACCACAGCGTCGGCCGCGGCGATCGGATCGGCCCGCTCCCCGAGGCACGCGTCGGTGCTCTCGCTGGTCACCGCGACCGCCCGAGGAGGCGCAGCGAGCCTCGGCAGATATCCGCCGAGCAGCTCCGGTGCAGGGCGTTTACCGGCCCGCTGCCGTAGCGCCGCCAGTAAGCCGCACGCCTGCGGTGTGCTGCCGGACCGTCGCCCCGGTCGACGTGCATGCCTTCGGCTTCCACAACGTCGACCGCCGCGCCCATCACGGCAAGCACCGTGTCGTCGGTCCTGAGTAATTCGGCGAGTTGCTGGTCTCCGGATTGCACTGCGAGCGCATGCAATTCGGCGATCGCCGCGCGCACCCGCCGGTAGCGCACCGGCGCGCCGGCTGCTTCCACCGCAGCCACCGCCTCCTCGACGCGGCTCAGTCGGTGCAGCAGCGCCGACACCGCCGCGGCGCCGGCACCGTTCTCGACGGCCAGCACCGCATGGGCGATTCCGAAGCGATCCAGCGCGTCGAGCAGGCGACGTCTCACCTCGCCAGGCAGCGGATGTTCGGATTGCACGAAAGCGTCGGTCGATGTGAGGTCCGCCGGGGCATTGACCAGCACCCGCAGTGCGGCCATCAGTTCGTCGTCCAGCTCCGCAACGGCGAGCAGGCCGGCCATCGGCACGGCGGGCGTGTCCGGAGATGACAGTCCCTCGGCGTGGCGGCGCGCGGCGGCCAACGGTCCGCCGATACCGAACCCCGTCAGATCCGCCTTGTTCAAGATGACCACGGTCGGCATGTCAGATCCACTCACCGCGAGCCGGTCCTCGGGTTTGAGTGTCTCGGCGATCACGAGCACGGTGATGTCCGCGGTCGCCCCATCGGCCGTTACCGCGACGCCGGCATCGGCCAACGCCGCGGACACCGTCGTCCGCCCGACTCCGCTTCGCCCGTGCACCGCAACACACACGGGCGCACCGGCGCGCCGGATAATCGGTGTCAACCGCGGATTGCGGCTCTGCTCAGCGAATCGCGTCAAGACGTCGACGAAAATCTGGCAGCCTCCATGTCCCCTCGCGGCGCACCACGGTCAGTGGCCCCGTCCCCACCCACGATGTTGGCACCTCTGAGGGTGTGCCGCGAGCGGTTGTTGTGGCTGTTGGGAGTAAACCGGCAACCCGCTGGCGACCCGTAGCAGTCGAAGGCAACTGTTGGGTATCAATCTGTACCACGATGCGGGTACTCCCCCCTTGATGAGCGACCATGGACGGATGCTTTCGGGTAACGCGGATGTCGGGGCCCCACCCGCGTCGCATCTGCATCCCCGGGTAACCAGCTTCAGAACCCGCCGCACCACGCTGAGCGGTGCGCAGCAGGCGACCTGGGCTCGGCTTTGGCCCGAGGTGGGCATGAACGCCCGCGACGGCGACGGCCCCGCCCCGCCGCTGGACACCGAGACGTGGTTCGGGCGCAGCGCTCCCATTGTCCTCGAGATCGGCTGCGGAGCGGGCACCTCGACGCTGGCGATGGCCCAAGCCGAGCCTGAGATCGATGTGGTTGCGGTCGAGGTCTACCGCCGCGGGCTGGCCCAGCTGCTGTCCGGCATCGACCGTGAAGGTGTGCGCAACGTCCGCCTTGTCCGCGGCGACGGCGTCGACGTCCTCGAGTACATGTTCGGACCGGACTCGCTGACCGGAGTGCGGGTGTTCTTTCCCGATCCGTGGCCCAAGGCGCGCCATCACAAGCGTCGGCTCCTGCAGCCCGCGACGGTCGCGATGATCGCCGACCGGCTGCGGCCCGGCGGTGTGCTGCACGCGGCGACGGACCACGCGGGATACGCCGAGCACATCGCCGCCGTTGGTGACGCCGAACCGCGGTTACGCCGCGTCACAGCCGATGACGCCCTGCCCATTTCCGTCGAGCGACCGGTCACGAAGTACGAGGGCAAAGCGCAGCACGCGGGCAGCCCGGTCGCCGAATTGCTCTGGGAGAAGTCCTGATGAGCCTCACCGAAGACATTCAGCGGATAGCAGAAGTGTCCCCACCGGGGGCGCCTGAAGGCGACGCGATCGGCCGGGTGCTGCTGGTCTGGGACGCCCCCAACCTGGACATGGGTCTCGGCTCGATCCTGGGCGGCCGCCCCACCGCGGCGCACCGACCCCGGTTCGACGCACTCGGCCGCTGGCTGCTGGCCCGCACGGCCGAACTCTCGGCGTCGCGTCCCGAGGTCTCACTGGAGCCCGAGGCAACGGTGTTCACGAACATCGCCCCTGGTAGCGCCGATGTGGTTCGCCCTTGGGTGGAGGCATTGCGTAACGTCGGTTTCGCGGTCTTCGCGAAACCGAAGATCGATGAAGACAGCGACGTCGACATCGACATGCTCAACCACATCGCGCTCCGAAGGAGCGAGGGACTGGCCGGCGTACTGGTGGCCTCAGCCGACGGTCAGGCGTTCAAGCAGCCGTTGGAGGAAATCGCCCGCGAAGGCATTCCCGTCCAGGTGCTCGGATTTCGCGAACATGCGAGCTGGGCGCTAGCGTCGGATACCTTGGTGTTCGTCGACCTGGAGGACATTCCTGGTGTTTTCCGGGAGCCGCTACCGCGAATCGGCCTTGATTCGCTGCCCGAGCAAGGGGCTTGGCTGCAGCCGTTCCGGCCGCTGTCGTCGCTATTGACCTCGCGCGTCAACAATTGAACTGCGCGGGTCGCCTTGAAGACCTGTGAGTGTTAGGAGCTTAGGTGTTCGCCTGGTGGGGTCGAATGGTGTACCGGTATCGGTACTCCGTGATCGGCGTCATGGTTGCGCTGTGCGTCGGTGGCGGCATTTTCGGCATCAGCCTCGGCGACCACGTCACCCAGAGCGGCTTCTATGACGAGGGGAGCCAGTCGGTCCACGCCTCGGTGACCGCGGACGAGGCATACGGTCGCGACCGAACGAGCCACGTCGTGGCGATCCTCACGCCGCCAGACGGCAAGAAGGTCGACGATCCCGCGTGGATGAAGAAGACCACCGACGAGCTCAACCAACTCGTGGCCGACAACGAGGACAGGATGGTCGGCTGGGTGGGCTGGCTCCGCGCCCCGAACAGCGAGGATCCGACGGTCCAGCAGATGAAGACGTCGGACATGTCGACGACGTTCATCAGCGTCCCTCTCAAGGGTGACGACGATGACACGATCCTGAAGAACTACCAGGCAATCGAGCCCGATCTACGGAAGATCAACGACGGCAACATCCAGCTCGCCGGCCTGCAGCCGCTTGCCAGTGAGCTCACCGGCACCATCGGCGAGGACCAGAAGCGCGCCGAGGTGGCCGCCATTCCATTGGTCTGTGTCGTGCTGTTCTTCGTGTTCGGCGGCGTGATCGCGGCAGCCCTTCCTGGCCTCATCGGCGGCCTGACCATCGCCGGTGCGCTGGGCATCATGCGACTCCTCGCTGAAGTCATGCCGGTGCACTTCTTCGCTCAACCCGTGGTCACGCTCATGGGTCTCGGCATCGCCGTCGATTACGGCTTGTTCATGGTGAGCCGGTTCCGCGAGGAGATCGCCGAGGGCTATGACACGGAGGCCGCCGTGCGCCGCTCCGTGATGACGTCGGGTCGCACCATCATGTTCTCCGCAGTCATCCTCGTGGCGTCCTCGGTGCCGCTGCTGCTCTTCCCGCAGGGCTTCCTGAAGTCGATCACCTACGCGATCATCGCGTCGGTGATGCTCGCGGCGATCCTGTCGATCACGGTGCTACCCGCCGCCCTCGCCATTCTCGGCTCCAGGGTCGACGCACTCGGCGTGCGCTGGCTGGTGAAGTTCGCCGAGCCGGACTCCATCAGGTCCGATCCGGCAAATCCGCGCACCAACACGTTCGCGATCGCGTCGATCCCGGCGGGCCTATTGCTTCCGCCGGTCGGTATCGCGTTGGGGCATCTTGCGCGCAAACGCATCAGGGAGACCGGCGAACAGGGCGCGCAGTACGCGCTCATCGGCCTGACGCTCGGCTACATCACCCTGCTGGGCGGGCTCGCCTACGTCATCACCGCGTCGAAGGACACCCTGGGGACCGCCCTGTACTGGGTGATGCTCGGCGTGGTGATCTTCGTCGCCGTGGTCGTGGCCGGTGTTGTGCTCGCGCGATACGTCCCACTCGCCCGCACGCCGATCGTGTGGTGGCTGAACTGGCTCGCCGAAAAGACGCAGAAGACCAAGACGCGCGCCGAGGTGGAGAAGGGCTTCTGGGGCAAGCTCGTCAACGTCGTGATGAAGCGGCCCGTCGCCTTCGCCGCTCCCATTGCGATCGCCATGATCGTGCTCGTCATCCCGCTGGGGCAGTTGGCGCTCGGCGGCATCAGCGAGAAGTACCTCCCGCCGAACAACTCGGTCCGAGTCGCGCAGGAGGACTTCGACAAGACCTTCCCAGGATTCCGCACCGAACCTCTGACATTGGTGATTGAGAACACCGACGGCCAGCCGGTGACCGATCAGCAGGTCGCGGAGATCCGAAACAAGGCCATGACCGTTCCCGGCTTTATCGAGCCTGACGGTGACCCTTCGAAGATGTGGCAAGCACGCGGGGGCGAGTCGACCGACGCATCTGTCCGCGTCATCCAGAACGGCCTGATCAACCGCAACGACGCCGCGAAGAAGGTTGACGAGCTGCGCTCGATCTCACCGCCGCGCGGACTCACGATCTCCGTCGGCGGCACCCCGGCTCTGGAGCAGGACAGCATCCACGCGCTGTTCGACAAGCTGCCGATGATGGTGCTCATTTTGATCACCACGACGACCATCCTGATGTTCCTGGCGTTCGGTTCGGTGGTGTTGCCGATCAAGGCGGCGGTGATGAGCGCGCTCACGCTCGGCTCCACCATGGGTGTGCTGACGTGGATGTTCGTCGACGGCCACGGTGCGGGCCTGATGAACTACACGCCGCAGCCGCTGATGGCTCCGATGATCGGCCTGATCATTGCGGTGATCTGGGGTCTGTCCACCGACTACGAGGTCTTCCTGGTGTCCCGCATGGTGGAGGCCCGCGAGCGCGGCATGTCCACCGCCGAGGCGATCCGCATCGGTACGGCCACCACGGGACGATTGATCACCGGCGCCGCGCTGGTACTCGCGGTCGTCGCCGGCGCGTTCGTGTTCTCTGACCTCGTGATGATGAAGTACCTCGCTTTCGGCCTGCTGATCGCGTTGCTCCTGGACGCCACCATCGTCCGCATGTTCCTGGTGCCCGCGATCATGAAGCTGCTCGGCGACGACTGCTGGTGGGCGCCGCGCTGGATGAAGCGGATTCAGGAACGGCTCGGCCTCGGAGAGACCGAGTTGCCTGACGAACGCAAACGGCCCGCCGTTCGCGAGCCCGCCGAGAACCCCGAGGCATTGGTCGGAGCGGGTGCACCCGTCCCCTCTGCTCGTCCTCGCGCGCCGCACGACCCGACCCATCCCGCGGCCGAAGGTGCTTCGCGTCCCGGCGCCACAGCACGAGCCACAGCCCCACCGAGGACGAGCGCGCCCTCGAGTACCGGAACCACGCGTATGCCGAGTCGGCGCCCGCCGGCCGACGAACCTCAGACGACGCGGCTGTCGACCGCCAAGAATGCGGTGCGTAACGCCGTCACCAATGCCGCGGCCGCCACGCGTGCGGCCGCCGCCCCGCCGGCTCCGCCTCGCGCGAGGAGCGTGAGATCGAGTCGTGGCTCGGCGAATTGCGCGGCACCGGCGCACCAACGGGTCAGCCCACGCCGTCGCCGACCAGAAAGCCGTCCACCGAATCCACCCGGGCGATGCCCGAGGGCGGAGTCGGGACCCCGCCGCATGGCAGGGGACAGCCGCCGAGCCCCGGCAACGAACCGACGAAGGCGATGCCTGCGCAAAACCCTGATGCCGACCCGACGACCGCGATCCCGGCCCTGGGGACCCCGGCGGAAGACAGGGGACGGCCACAAGATAAGGACGCTGCGACGGAGAAGCTCAACGCTCAAGACGAGAAGCCGAAGCGGCGCGGTGGCGGAATGAGCGCCCAGGATCTGTTGCGGCGCGAAGGTCGGCTCTACGATCGTGCTTGCCGCGTCTCAATGTCCTTCTTGGTGCTGTGTAACGCCATGGCGCGATGCGAGCTGAGTTCTCGCCATGCCGGTTACATCCGGCGACGCGACGTGAAGGCGGACCCGACCGCGACCGACGAGCAGATCGAGGCGGCGTGTCCGCGGCGGCTGAGGCGCACCGCGATGGTCGAAGTCGACGACGGTGGCCAGCGTGCCGAGCTGATCCGCAAGGTCGCCGCCCTGCACAACGAACGCAAGGAAGAACTGGCCAAGATCATCCAGCGCGAGATGGGCAAGCCGCTGGATAGTCGGTCGGCGAAGTCGAGTTCAGCGCGGCGATCTACGAGTACTACGCCGACAACGCCTAGAAATTCCTCGCCGACGAGCCGATCGATCTGCTCGACGGCGAGGGCACCGCCTATCCGTCGCAGTTCGATCGGTATTGCTGTCGGGCATCATGCCGTGGAACTACCCGTACTACCAGGTCGCACGGTTCGCCGGTCCGAACCTGGTGCTGGGCAACACCATCGTGCTCAAGCACGCCCGCAGTCCACGAGATCGAAGACGGCGCTTGCATGCAGATCTTCGCCGACGCCGGCTATGCCGTGGGCGCCTACGTCGACGACTACGCGATCAACGAGCAGCTCGCCGACCCGATCGCCCACCCCGGTTCAGGCGGTGTCGCTGACCGGGTCCGAGCGCGCGAGCGCCGCGATCGCCGAGATCGCCGGGCGCAACCTCAAGAAGGTCGTGCTGGAACTGGGTGGTTCGCGATCCGTTCATCGTGCTGTCAGTCCGATGACCTCGACGCCACCGTCAAAGCTGCGATCGAAAGCCGGTTCGAGAACACCGGGCAGTCGTGCAATGCAGCCATGCGCTTCATCGTCGCCGATGACCTCTACGACGACTTCGTGGACGAGTTCACCGCGATGGTGCTCGGCAACGCCGACGGACTGGCGCCGCTGTCGTCGGTGGCCGCCGCCGCGGCTGGCCGAGCAGGTCGACACAGGCGATCGCCGAGGCGCGACGCTGGTGTCCGAGAGTCGAGCGCAAGGATGCCTTCTTCCCGCCCGCCGTGCTGACCAATGTCTCACCGGATTCGCCGACCTACCGGGAGGAGCTGTTCGGGCCGGTGGCCACCGTCTCGAGGTGCGCTCCGAGGACAAGGCCGTCGAGCCGCAACGACACGCCGTCAGCGCGTCAGTGCGCCACTGGCAATCGCCTCACTGCCCAGAAACGGTTGATCCATGGCCGAATTCTGCCTAAAGGCGCCGACACCCCCGCGGATGTAACGCCATGGCGCGATCCAGGACGAATCCTCGCCGTGTGGTTACTACCGGCTCTAATCCTTCTTGGCGTCGACGTCGTCGGCTTCGGCCTTGACGACGGGTCCGTCATCCGCTGCCTGCGCGGCCTCCTCGGCCGCGGGATCTCTGGCCAGTAGCACCCTCGTCGCGCTGTTGAGGAACGCCACCGCGGGCACGGCGAGAAGTGCGCCGACGATGCCTGCCGTGATGCCACCCGCTGCGATGGCCAGCACGACGGCCAGCGGATGGATTGACACCGCGCGCCCCATAACCAGTGGCTGCAGCACGTGGCCCTCGAGCTGTTGGACGGCGATGATCAGTCCCAAAGTGATCAACGCATAGATCAGGCCTTTGGCGATCAGCGCGACGATGACGGCGAGGAATCCGGCGACCACCGCACCGACCAGCGGGATGAAGGCGCCGATGAAGACCAGCGACGCCAACGGAAGTGCCAGCGGGATGCCCATGATGGCCAGACCGGTGCCGATACCGACCGCGTCGACGAGGGCGACGAGGAACGTCGCGCGCACATAGCCGATCAGTGAGCGGAACCCTGCCCGGCCGGCGTCGTGGACGCGCGGCTGGACGTTCTCGGGGAAGACCTTGGTGACGAAGCCGAAGATGTTGCGTCCGCCGTGCAGGAGGAAGATCAGCGTGAAGAGCACGAGCAAAGCGCCGGTGACGATCTCGGTCAGAGTGCTCGCCGTCGAAAGCGCGCCGCTGGTCACCTTCTCCTGATTGTTGCGCAGCGCTTCGAGCGCGGACTCGCGTACTTGCTGGATCTGTTCATGGCCGACTTGAAGTGGACTGGCCGCCAACCAGTTTCCCAGACCCTCGATGCTGTGGCCCACCTGCTCGGCGAGTGCAGGCACACCCTCGATGAACTGGCTGACCACGAACGTGAGGATGCCGCCGACAACCGCGAAGCCGGACAGCAGCATCAACGCGACCGCCAGGCCACGCGGAACGCCGACGCGATCGAGGAAGTCCACCGCGGGAAGCAGCAGCGCGGCCACCATCGTCGCCAGGGCAACAGGCACGACGATCAGTTCGAGCCGCTTGATCACCCAGAGCACCGCGAAAACCGCGGCGAAGATGACGAGTAACCGCCACGACCACGCAGCGGCCTTGCGGACCAGCGGGCTCACCGCCTGGTCAGCATCAGAAAGACCGGCGGTCATCCCGTCAGCGTAACGGCCCGCCCCGCGGAGACCGGGTATCTCGGGAAACAGTAGCCGCACGCTTTACCCTGTAGAGCGTGTCGCATGACGCGCCGGCGCGCGAAGCCCGCGGTCAGGACCGCCCATCGCGCGGCAAGCACTGGTGGCTGCGGTGGGCGATCATCGCCGTCGCGGTCGTGGTGCTGTCCGTCGAAATGACGTTGGTTCGCGACCAGCTCGCCAACGCCTGGCGCAGCCTGTACTCCGCGAACTGGTGGTGGGTGCTGGCCGCAGTGGGTTCGGCGATGGCCTCGATGCATTTCTTCGGTGATATCCAGCGCAAGCTGCTTCGCTCGGCGGGCGTACCGGTGCATCAATGGCGATCGCAGGCCGCGTTCTACGCGGGCAACTCGCTGAGCACCACGTTGCCCGGCGGGCCGGTGCTGTCGGCGACGTTCATCTACCGTCAGCAGCGCAGATGGGGCGCCACCCCGGTGATCGCATCGTGGCAGCTGGTGATGTCAGGCGCGCTCCAGGTCATCAGCCTGACGCTGCTCGGGCTCGGCAGCGCGTTCTTCCTTGGCGCGAAGCACAACCCGTTCTCGCTGATCTTCACCCTCGCCGGGTTCATCATGCTGATCCTGCTGGCGCAGGCGGTGGCGTCCCGTCCAGACCTGCTCGACGGCGTCGGTGTCCGCGTGCTGTCGTGGGTGAACTATCTGCGTGCCAAGCCGCCGGACAACGGCCTGGCCAAATGGCGCGAGACGCTGGCTCAACTCGAATCGGTCAACCTGACCCGACGCCAGCTGGGCGTCGCATTCGTATGGTCGATGATGACGCTCGTCACCGGTGTGGCAACACTGTTGTTCGCCTGCTTCGCCGCGGGCGGGAAACCGTCACTGCTCGGCGTGGTCGTCGCCTATGTGGCCGCCCGGGCCGTCGGGTCGATCCCGCTGATGCCCGGCGGGCTGTTGGTGGTCGAGGCGGTGCTGGTGCCAGGGCTGGTGTCCAGCGGAATGACCTTGGCCTCAGCGATTTCCGCCATGCTCATCTACCGAATGGTCAGCTGGATCTTCATCGCCGCGATCGGCTGGGTGGTGTTCTTCTTCATGTTCCGCACCGAGGCCGACGTCGATCCCGACGTCGAACCCGACGTCGAACCCGAAGCTATCGACAACGAGCCGCGGCAACCCGCCAACGACTCTGACGCCCGGCACGAAACAGACCCGTAAAGGCAGTCGATCCCACTCATGCAAACCCGAACTGCCGCCGCGATTTTCGGTGTCCTGATGCTCCTGCTCGCCGGCTGCTCGACCTCGTCCGAGCCACCCGCTGCTTCGACAACATCCACGTCGCCGCCTGTTGCCTCCGGCCCCATCCGCGGTCCCGAGCCGCCGATGATCACACCGTTGGTCGGCAGCGTGTTGGCCGCACCGGTCCCGGTGCCTGCGACCGACGGCAAAGTTCACCTGGCTTACGAGGTCGAGCTGACCAATGTGCTGGCTCAAGAGGTCACGCTCACCTCGCTGGTGGTGCTCGACCGCGATGTATCGCTACTCAGTTTGACCGGTGAGCAGCTTGCCGGCCGGACCCGTGTCCTCGGAACCACCACGCCGACAACGAAAATCGGGCCTGCGCAGTCCGCCGTCGTTTGGATAGACGTGGCATTGGACAAGGGGGCGACGGTTCCGGGTCGGCTGGTGCACGCAGTAGGCGTGTCTCTGCCCGAACCGAACCCGCCGCTGTTCCCCGCGACCTCGACGATCGATATCGCACCCACCGAGGTCCAGGCGCGCAAGCCGATTGAGATCTCGCCGCCGTTGTCGGGGCGCGACTGGCTCAACGGAGACGGCTGCTGCGGCATGAGCGCACACCGCCTGGCGCTCAACCCAATCGACGGCCAACTGTGGGCGGCTGAGCGGTTTGCGATCGACTATGTACAGCTTCGGCCGGACGGACGCCTGTTCTCCGGTGACCGGACGAAACTGGAAAGCTTCGCCTACTTCGGCGCTGACATCCACGCCGTTTCCGACGGCCCGGTGGTCGCGGCCGTCGACGGCCTGCCCGAGCAGGTTCCCGGTGCGAGTCCCACCGGACTGCCGCTCGATCAGTACGCGGGTAACCACATCGTGCAGGATCTGGGCGACGGCAACTATGCGCTATACGCCCACATCAAGACGGGCGCCGTCAAGGTCAAGATCGGTGACCGGCTCACCGCCGGTCAGGTGATCGGCTCGGTCGGCAACACCGGCAATTCCGATGCACCGCATCTTCACTTCCATGTCATGAGCACACCCGATCCGCTGCGCTCCAACGGTTTGCCGTTCGTGTTCACCGAGTTTCGCCTCGACTCGAGAGTCGCCGAACCGGCGGACAACCTGAACGTCCTCTTCAACGGTGAACCCGCGCCGATGCAGCCGGGATTCACGGGCCGCGACGAAAACAACGTCATGCCAATGGAACTGGATGTGATGACCTATGCCCCTCGATAGGGACGAGCAGACCCGTCCGGCGTTGACCGCGTTCGCGACCGACGTCGTCTGCGTCGTCGTCTTCTGCACGATCGGCCGGCGCAGTCACGCCGAAGGATTGACCGCTTCCGGTATCGCCGAGACCGCGTGGCCGTTTCTGGTCGGTACGGTTGCCGGCTGGTTGGTGTCCCGGGCCTGGCAGCGCCCGGCCGCACTCGTCCCGACCGGGGTGGCGGTGTGGTTGGCCACGATCGTGGTGGGAATGCTGCTGAGGAAGCTCACCTCGGCCGGGGTTGCACCGAGTTTCATTGTCGTGGCCTCGCTTTCGACCGCCGTGTTATTACTCGGCTGGCGCGCCGGAGCCGTTCTGCTCACCCGAGGCTGACACCGTCAAGGTCGCGCGCAACCCGCCAAGCGGGCCGTCGGTCAGTTCGATGCTGCCGTGATGCAGCGCCGCCTGTTGGACGACGAGTGCGAGGCCCAGCCCGGAGCCGCCTGGCGTCGCAGTGCTGCCGCGGGAGAACCTGCCAAGGACCGCCTTTTGCTCCTCGACGGGCAGTCCGCGCCCGTTGTCGTCCGCGATGATGACGATTGAGTCGCCCACCCGTCGTGCCTCCAGCACGATGCGGGTCGCCTGCCCATGTGCGATCGCGTTGCGCACCAGGTTGTCGACGGCCAGGCGCAGGCCACTCGGCCAGCCCCAGATGGCGCCGAGGTCATCTTCGGCTTCCACCACGATCTCGACCTCACCGTGTAACCGCATGTTCTCCCGGGCCACCCGGTCGAGCATGTCGGTGATATCGATGGGTTCACGGTCTTCGGCCTGCGCCAGTTGACCCGACGCCAATTGCCCGAGCGCGGTGATGATCGCCTCCACCCGTCGCTGCGCCCGGGACAGGTCCATCACGACCTCCTCGCGCTCCTCGACGGGAAGATCGTGGATCCGTAGCGTGTCCAGATCGGCGCGCATTGCCGTGAGGGGCGTGCGCAACTCGTGGGCGGCGTTGGCGGCGAAGTCCTGGGCAGCCTGTAGCGAGTTGGTGGTGGCCCGCTGCGCGGCGGCCAGTCGGCTCAGCATGGCCGACATCGCCTCGGAGAGGTCTTCGGCCTCACGCACACCACGCACCTTGGGCATCTCCTCACTGCCCTTGCGCAACTGCTTCGTGTGCTCGGTCAGTCTGCGCAGCGGACGTATGGCGGGGCCCGCGAGCATCCATCCCAGGAGGGCGGCGATCAACACGGTGAGTAGACCTGCCGCGGTGTACAGCGGAATCCTGGAGGTGCTCAGCAGAATGCTGTCGGCGCGAAGGCCGATCGACATGATGACGCCGCCTGGCTCATCGACGGCGAGGGTGCGCACCCGATATTCGACGCCGTTGACTTCCACCGTTTCGGTACCGGGCGGCAGCGCCGGCAACTGGAAACCGCGCTGGAACACCACCTGACCGGTCGATTCCGACCGGCCCGTCGTCAACACTCCACGGCGGGGATCCTGCAGCTGCTCGGGATACATGCTCGCGTCGATGATCGAATCGAGTCGGCGATCCAGTTGCGCTGCATCGTTATTCGCCAGTACGACCGACGTCGCCATCGTGAACACCGCGACGACGGCTGCCGCAGCGGCTGCCGACGCGACAGCCACCCGGGTGCGCAGCGACGCGGATCGCAGAAACCGCGGAAGTCTCACCCGATAAGGCTAGTCACGGCTCGTCCCGCAACACGTAGCCGATCCCGCGCACCGTGTGAATGACCCGAGGCAGGCCCTCGCGTTCGAGCTTGCGCCGCAGATAGGAGATGAAGACGTCGGCCACGTTGGTGTCAACGTCGAAGTCGTAGCCCCAGACCAATTCGAGAAGCCGCTGGCGGCTCAGCACCACGCCGGCGTTCTCCGCCAGCACGGCGAGTAGGTCGAATTCACGCTTGGTCAGATTGACCCGCTCACCGCCGGCGAACACCAGTCGCCGGGCGGCGTCGATGGTCAGGGGCCCGACGGTCATCGTGTCTGATTGCCGATCGGAATGGCCGGCGCGACGCAGCAATGCGTGTAAGCGCGCGACCAATTCGCCCAAGTCGAACGGTTTGGTCAAATAGTCGTCAGCGCCGGCTTCCAGCCCGGCGATGCGGTCGTTGACGGTATCCCGCGCGGAGAGCACGCAAATCGGGATCTCGTTTCCGAGTGCACGCAACGCGGTGACGACGGCGACGCCGTCGAGTTCCGGCATCTGGACATCGAGGACCAGCGCGTCGTGCGACTCGTTCGATAACAGCCGCAAAGCCTCTTTACCGTTCGCGGCGACCCGAACGTCAAACCCCGAATGGCGCAAACCGCGCGCAACTGAAGTCCTGACGTCCGGGTCGTCATCGACCATGAGCACGGTGCGGCCCGCGCCCTCCGCCCCGTCGGGCTCATGTTCCACCCGAACGCAGGCCTAACTGTCCGCGATGCCGTCGCCGGCCGGGTCGCCGCAACGGTTCCTTATGTCGACCAGCGGCTGACGAATACCATGCAGATCCGCCTTGGTCTGAGGATGCTGATTGAGGTAGGCCTCAACGTCTCCCTGAACCTGGTCACGCGGGACTCCCTCGAGACCGGTGAAGAACCAGTTCACGTCCGGATGCGTGAAGAGGTAGGTAGATGTCGCCGCCGAGACGCCCGAGGCGACACCAGCCAGGTCAGCCGCGGTGCAGTTGGGTGGCGGTGGCGGTGGCGGTGCGGGTTGCGCCATTGCCGAGGGCATGGCACCGATGAACATCGCACCAGCGATCGCGCCGGTTCCCACCGCGCCAGCTACCGCACGTCGGGCAGTACGGGCCGAGAGCAACATGGACAAGCTCCTTCGTCGGACGTGTAGAGGCCGTAACCATGGGCGGCTACCGACATCAAAAGCTAATCAGAATGTGTGCGGACTTTCTTGCGTTGCGGCGAACGAATCGCGAGAAAGGCTGAAAACGCAGCTCAATATCCCTACCAGCGAAGGTTGCGCGTCGGCCCAGGCTAAGGCAGGCCTGCGATCGCAGCTCCGGGAAGCGCCCCGGTGCCCTGCGAAACCGGCGATGCCGCCGCCGGTTGCGTCGGTGACACGGCGCCTGGCGAGCCGGCAACCGGCACGTTGAGCGGGCCGCCTGGCAAACTCGCCGGAAGGCTAGGACCCCCCGGCGCCTGCTGCGCGGCCTGCATCAGACCCATCATCTGCGGCAGTGTCAGCGGCAGTTTGCACCGGGCGGACAGAGTCGCGAGCGGCTGCTGTAACCGCTGCATGTCCTTGGCTACTTGCGGGTTCGCGTCGAAGTATGTCTTCACGGCGCCCAGCGACTGCGGGCCACCCTGCTGCTTGGCGATGGTCGTCAGCGCCTGGTTGGTCTGCGGATGTTCGTCCAGGTAGTCGGCCGTCGACGTGGCGACCGAGCCGATCGTCCTGGCGACTTCGCTGGCCGCGCATGGATCGGGTGCCGCAGTTGCTGAGGGCATGGCGGGCGATGACGACACAGTCAAGGCGACCACCGCGACACCCCCGACTGCGGAGGCAGCGAACGTGGTCAAGAGCCCGCGGCGCGGCACAGCAGTGATGGATCTCATAGACGCACTCCTTACGATTTGCGAACGCTTCGGCGCACCGAAAACGCTCACGAAATAGCGGCAATCGATCCCCGACCGCAAAACCGGCCGAACGGCCACCCCACATATTGCCATCGACACCGCGGGGCTTACGAATTCAGCGAGCAGATACACACGTCAACGGCCACGAGACCAACAGCCGCCAACCAGGCTGGGCCGAGTACCGAAAAAGAGGGTTAGAGCTGCTTAAGGCGTTGCTGGCAGGATTCTCGCGAGTGCTCGCCATAGCACATCCTGTTGTACGCTCACGCTAGCAACGCCGGGGAGAAAGCGGGGAGTTCACCATCCAGCAGTTCATGATGCGCTTGAGTGGCACCCTGCGCAGATATCGCTGGGCGGTGTTCGCTGTGTGGCTGCTGCTCCTTGTGCCGGCGATCTATCTCGCGTTGAACCAATCCAGTCACCTCACCGGCGGTGGTTTCGAGGTCGAAGGTTCGCAGTCGCTGCGAGTCCAGCGTGAGCTCGAGCAGAACTTCCCGGATCAGGGTGCGTCACCGCTGGCGTTGGTGGCCGCGCCGCGCGCCGACGCGTCCTACGACGACATGAACATCGCGGTCGCCCACCTGGAGCGTGCCGCAGCCGAGGTGCCCAGCGTCCGCGTCGTGCCCAATCCGCAACAGCCGGCTCCGCAGCCCGATCGCCCGTATGTCGTCACGCTGCAACTGGACTTCAACAACACCGGCGCGGTCGACGTCGCCAAACAGCTCCGCCAGAAGGTGGGGATCAAGGGCGAGGACCCCGGCGAGATCGAGAACGGCAGGGTCAAGCTCTACGTCATCGGCCAGGGCGCACTCGGTGCGGCGGCCACCCAGGCGACCAAGCACGACATCGCTCAGGCCGAGCAGTGGAACCTGCCAATCGTCCTGATCGTCCTGCTCGCGGTGTTCGGGTCACTGGCGGCGGCGGCGATGCCGCTGGTGCTCGGAATCTGCACCGTCGTCGTGACAATGGGACTGGTCTATCTGCTGTCGATGTACACGACGATGTCGGTGTTCGTGACGTCGACGGTGTCGATGTTCGGTATCGCGCTGGCCATCGACTATTCACTGTTCATCCTCATGCGCTTCCGTGAGGAACTGCGGGCGGGCCGCGATCCCGAACAGGCCGCCGACGCCGCCATGGCCACCTCGGGTCTGGCTGTCGTGCTTTCCGGCCTCACGGTGATCGCCTCGGTGACCGGTATCTACCTGATCCAGACACCGGTCCTGGTTTCGATGGCCACCGGCGCGATTCTGGCGGTCGCCGTCGCAGTGCTGACGTCGACGACGCTGACGCCCGCCGTCCTGGGCACGTTCGGCAAGGCGGCGGCCAAGCGATCGTCGTATCTGCACTGGTCGCGACGCCCGGAAACCACTCAGTCACGGTTCTGGACACGCTGGACGGGCTGGGTGATGCGACGTCCGTGGATCGCGGCGCTCGGGGCGTCAGCCCTTTTGCTCACGCTGGCTGCCCCCGCGTTCTCGATGGTGCTCGGCAACAGCATGCAGCGTCAGTTCGAACCGACCCACGAGATCCGCGGCGGGGTGAACGCCGCGGCCGAGGCGCTCGGGCCCGGTGCGCTCGGGCCGGTGCGGGTGTTGGTGAGCTTCCCCGACGGCAATGCCGCGTCGGCTCCCTCCAAGGAACCCGCTGCTGGACACGGTGCGCCAGCGAATGGCCCAGGGTCCCAACGTCGTTTCGGTGGCGCCACCGGTGTTCGGGGAGGATTACCGGCACGCCCTGCTGTCCGCCGTGCTTTCGGTCGATCCCGAGGACATGGGTGCCCGCGAAACCGTCGACTGGATGCGCGCCCAACTCCCCTCGACGCCCGGGCTCGGCGATGTCCGCGTCGACGTCGGCGGACCAACCGCGCTGATCAAAGACTTCGACGATCAGGTGTCCGCCAAACAGCCACTGGTGTTCGCATTCGTCGCGTTGATCGCGTTCGTGATGCTGCTGATCGCGATTCGTTCGGTATTCCTGGCGCTCAAGGGCGTCTTGATGACCGTTCTGTCGGTCGCGGCCGCCTACGGCAGTTTGGTCGCCGTCTTCCAATGGGGCTGGCTGGAGCCGCTGGGCTTCAAACCGATCTCATCGCTGGACAGCACCATCCCGCCGCTGGTGTTGGCGATGACGTTCGGCCTGTCGATGGATTACGAGATCTTCCTGCTGACTCGCATCCGGGAGCGGTTCCTGCAGACGAACAACACTCGCGACGCCGTCGCGTATGGGGTGAGCACCAGCGCCCGCACGATCACCAGCGCCGCGCTGATCATGATCGCGGTGTTCATCGGATTCGCGTTCGCGGGTATGCCGCTGGTCGCCCAGCTCGGCGTGGCCTGCGCGGTGGCCATCGCGGTCGACGCCACGGTGGTGCGCCTGGTGCTGGTACCCGCGCTGATGGCGATGTTCGACGAATGGAACTGGTGGTTGCCGCGCTGGCTGGACCGCATTCTGCCGTCGGTCGACTTCGAGAAGCCACTGCCCAAAATCGACCTTCCCGATCTCATCATCATCCCCGACGACCTGTCGTCTCTCGGACCAACCGGTTCGGAACTGCGGATGGTCGTCAAGTCGGCAGCGAAACTGAAAAACCTTGCACCCCAAGCTGTTACCGTCGCCGATCCGCTGGCCTTCCGCGGCTGCATGCCCGCCAATCAGCTGCGCAGCGCAGCGCCGGCTCAACGGCACGCACCGCAACGGCGCAGGCGACAAAGCGCTGCTCACCGCTGAACCGCCGGTACATCCGGTGACGATGTGGCGGGGCCGGCTGTCGGTGGCGTTGGAGGCGCTGGGGACGGCGGCCGGTTTCGAGCGGGCGCCGATGGAGCGGCGCAGCCCGGTGGAGACCACGAATGTGCAATTGCCGACCGGCGATCGCTTGCAGATCCCGACCGGCGCCGAGACGCTGCGGCTGCAGAGTTACCTCATCATGTGCCGAAACAGCACCCGGGACTACGCAGAGTTTGCCGATTTAGTCGAGGCGATGGAGACTCGAACCGCCGCAGAGGTACTGGCGGGAATGGACCGGTACTACTCTGGACAGGATTCGAGGAAACAATGGGTGGCCACCCAGTTGGTACGTCGACTGGCCGATCCCCAGCCGTCAGACGAGCACGACACCCGCATGTCGGGCCCGCAGGCGGAGGCCGAATGGGCCAAGGTGAGGGAGCGTTGCCTGTCGGTGGCAGTGGCGATGCTGGAGGAGGCGAGGTGACGGTGACTCGCGATGTTCGGGACACCCCGCGCCGCGAGGCTGCCTCCGGCCCGCCAGATCCCGTCCCTGCCCGCCATCCTGCTGCCGACGACCGGCCCGTCGAGTTCTGGCCCACCTCCGCAATCCGCGCCGCACTGGAGACCGACGATCTGACCGTCTGGCAACGCATCGTGGCGGCGATCAAGCGCGACCCGTTCGGCCGGACCGCACGCCAGGTCGAGGAAGTCCTGCAGACCGCCCGTCCGTACGGCGTCTCGAAGGCGCTCGCCGAGGTGCTCGGACGCACCCGCGAACATCTGGAAGCCAATGAGCGCGCCGAGGTCGCGCGCCATATCCACATGATGCTCGACCGGTCCGGTCTGGGTCAGCAGGAGTTCGCATCGCGTATCGGCGTGCCGAACAACGACTTAGCGGCTTATCTGAGCGGTGAAACCAGTCCCTCCGCTTCGCTGATGGTGCGCATGCGCAAGCTCTCCGACAGGTTCGCCAAGATGCGCTCGACGCGCCGCGACAATCCGTGACCTGACTTTGCCGACCACCTTTGCGCTGATCCCCGGAGCGGGCGGCAGCGCATGGTTCTGGCACCGCGTGACACCGCTGCTGGCGGCCGCCGGTGCCAAGGCGATCCCGATCGAATTGCCGGCCGGCGATGACGCCGCCGATCTGAGTCGGTATGCCGACATCGCCGTGGAGTCGGTGGCCGGGGTATCGGGGCCGCTCGTGCTGGTCGGCCAGTCATTGGGCGCGTTCACGGCGCCGATTGTGGCGACGCGCGTGCCGACTGAGCTCATCGTGCTGGTGAACCCGATGGTGCCGACGGCGGGCGAGTCAGGCGGACAGTGGTGGGAGAACACCGGGCAGCAGGCCGCGCGCATCGCGTACTTTCAGCGAATCGGCCTGTCTCGCGAGGACTTTGATCCGATCGAGGATTTCTTCCACGACGTACCTGCGGGGGTGCGCGACGAGGCGCTGCGCCAGCCCGAGCCGCAACAGTCCGATACCCCGTTCGACAGGCCGTGGCCGCTGGATAATTGGCCGGATGTGCCCACACGTGTGATCGCAGGCAGCGAGGACCGCTTGTTCCCGCTGGAATTTCAGCGCAGAGTTGTGCGCGAACGGCTCGGCCTGGAGGTGGACGTAATGCCGGGTGGACACCTGATGGCGTTGAGCCGGCCGCAGGAACTGGTCGACCTACTGGTCGATTACGCGAATTCTAGGAGGACCACATGAGCAGCAACAACAAGGCCGCGGTCAGTCTCACCACCGGACTCGAGGATGCCGAGAAGGTCACCGTGGCGTTCCTCGTCGCCGTGGGTGCCGCCGAATCCGGCCGGCCGACGATGATGTTCCTGACCAAGGAGGCGGTCCGGCTGATGGTGCCCGGTGTCGCCGTGGGCACGGCGTGCGATGGCTGCCCGCCGTTGGAAGAGTTGATGGACCGCTATGCGAAGGCCGGCGGGCGCTATCTCGTCTGCCCGATCTGCATCAAGTCCAAGCAACTCGACGACACCAATTTCATCAGCGGGGCTGAAGCCGGAGGGACCGTTCAACTCTGGGATTGGATCGGCGACGGCGCGACCACGTTCAGCTACTAGGCGCCTACTTGCAGCCATGAATATCGAACGGATTCTCCGCGAGACCAAAAGTGTGGCGATCGTGGGTGTTTCGGCTGACCCAATGCGTCCGAGCCATGGCGTTTGGCAGTATCTGAAGTCCGCAAGCGACTACGAGCTGTACCTGGTCAACCCGACGATCAGCGAGATCGACGGCGACGTGGTCTACCCGTCACTCGCGGATCTGCCGGTGATACCCGACATGGTCGACGTGTTCCGTCGCCGCGAGCATCTGCACTCCGTGCTGAGCGATACGATCGAGATCGGCGCGAAAACGCTGTGGCTGCAACAGGGTCTGGCCGATGACGACGTCGCCCGCGATGGTGCTGCGGCCGGGCTACAAGTCGTGATGGATCGCTGCCTGAAGGTGGATCACGCCCGCCTGCTCGGCTAACGCGAGTGGATCGGCGATACGTCGTCGACCACCCACCGGCCGTCCTGCTTGGACAGTTGCACCCGCAACGCGAGCACGGCCGCGTCTCCAGGTTTGCCTGGCGAGTTCTGTGTGCCGTGCAGGACCACGGCGACGCTGGCGGCGGCCGGGCCGATCGCCTCGACGCCTGCAGATATGGTGCTCGCCTGAGCCGTGATGTTCCGGCTCGCCAAATCTTTGGCCACAGAAGAGAATTCCTTCTTGAACTCCTCCGCGCTTTGCGGCGACATCAACGATGTGGCCCGGTCGATAGACGCGGTGGGGCTCTGCGGGGTGAACGTCGCCGAGGCCTCTGACACGGTGGTGGCGATGCCGACCACTTCGGCGGTGTCGTTGTTCAGATTGCGGTCGGGAACCGACCAGTTCAGATAGCCGACGACCACTGCCGCGGCCAGCGTCGCGGTCGCGGTCGCGGCCACCGCCAGTCGCAGCCTTGGCCCGTCGTCGTCGGTGCCGACGGTGACTCCGTCTCTGCGCGCCAGTACGACGTTGACCACGACAGCCTGGACGATGAGCAGGCAAAGCACCGAAAACAGCGACACCCACCACAGCGGCCAACCGAGCGCGATGCCGATGTACACGAGCGCCGCAATCGCGGCCAGCGGCGGCGCCACGTCGAACGCCACGATGCGCAAGGTGTTCCTCACCGGATCGGCTCCAGCCGGGAGATCATCGGCTTGCCGTCGATGTCGGAAACATCGAGCCGCAACGTCCAGCGCACCGTCTGCGGCTTGTCGTTGCCTGCGTTTTCGCTAATTGACGTGGCCACGACAAGCACGGTGTCGGTGCGGGAGGCGAACGGGGACATGTCGGAGTTCGGCGGCGGCCTCTGCCCATCCCGGCGCGGCTGTTCGTGATGCACGAATTCCACCGCCACCGAGTCGACCTGGCCGGTGGTGCGCGCCTGCAACTTCTGGACCAAATCGCGGTACGGCCTCATCGCGGCGTCGAAGTCCGCATTGAGCTGACCGACGGTGCCCTCGTGGAGCTGGGCCAGGCTGGCCTCGACAGTGTCGGAATTCATGTTGATGAGCACGCTCGTCCAGTCGGCGGCGGCCTGCATGGCACCGGTGCGGTACCGCAGTTCATCGGCTTCGCTGCGATGCTGCGTCCAGATCAGGGCGGCGAGCACGATCGCGGCGATCGCTATCACGCCGACCACCGCCGAGCCGATGCCGTAGCCGGAGATGGCGGAACCGTGGTCGCTGTCGTCCGGCGTTGGCTCGTCATCGGGCATGCGCGTGAGGGTACCGGGCGGGCTCACCCACGCGGCTGTCGCGACCTGTCTGGCACCCTGGTGGGGTGACGGTAGAAGCGATGCGCGGCGGAGCGGCAGCGACGATCAGGTCCGGTATCGACCTGAGCCATGTCGACTCTGATGCCCGCCCACAAGACGACCTGTTCGGCCATGTCAACGGCCGCTGGCTGACGGACTACGAGATGCCCGGCGACCGCGCCACCGACGGGGCGTTCCGGTCGCTGTACGACCGCGCCGAGGAGCATGTCCGCGACCTGATCCTCGGAGCCGCGTCAGCGGCGACATCGGATGGAGTAGCCGCACCTTCCACCGACTCCCAGCGCATCGGGGACCTGTACGCCAGCTTCATGGACGAACGCGCCGTGGCCGACCGGGGTTTGCAGCCACTGCTGGACGAGTTGGCCGCCATCGACACCGCCGATACTCCCGAGGCGCTGGCCGCGGTGCTCGGGCAGTTGCAACAGGCCGGGTCGGGCGGTGGCGTCGGCTTTTACATCGACACCGACTCGAAGAATTCGACGCGCTATCTTCTGCACTTCACTCAGGCCGGCCTCGGCCTGCCCGACGAGTCGTACTACCGCGAGCGCGCAGCACGCCGAGATCCTGGCCGCATACCCCGGGCACATCGCGGCGATGTTCGATCTCGTCTACGGCGAGGAGACCCAGCCCAACGAATGGCAGGCCACCGCCGAGCGCATCGTCGCGCTGGAAACGAAGATCGCGGCCGGGCACTGGGACGTGGTGAAACGACGCGACGCGGATCTGACATACAACTTGCGGGCATTCACCGACATCCCCACCGAGGCACCGGGTTTCCCGTGGGCGACCTGGCTGTCGAACCTCGGGGTTTCTGATGAGCAGGCCGCCGAGGTGGTGGTTCGCCAGCCCGATTACCTCACGGCGTTCGCCGCACTGTGGGCGAGCGAGGACCTCGACGACTGGAAGCTGTGGGCGCGGTGGGAGCTGATCAACGCCCGGACCGATGTCCTCACCGACGAGCTCATCGAGCAGAACTTCGAGTTCTACGGCCGCCTGTTGTCAGGCACCGAGCAGATCCGCGACCGCTGGAAGCGCGCCGTGTCACTGGTCGAGGGTCTGATGGGTGACGCCGTCGGAAGGCTCTACGTCGAACGGCACTTCCCACCTGCGGCCAAGGCGCGGATGGACGAACTGGTCGCCAACCTGCGCGAGGCCTATCGGGTCAGCATCAACTCCCTGGAGTGGATGACACCGCAGACCCGCGAGAAGGCGCTGGTCAAGCTCGACAAGTTCACGCCCAAGATCGGCTATCCGGCCAAGTGGCGCGACTATTCGACGCTGGTGATCGAGCGTGACGACCTGTACGGGAACGTGCGGCGCGGACACGCCCACGAATACCAGCGTGAGCTGGCCAAGCTCGGCGGCCCCGTCGACCGCGACGAGTGGTTCATGACCCCGCAGACGGTCAACGCCTATTACAACCCCGGGATGAACGAGATCGTCTTTCCCGCAGCCATTCTGCAGCCGCCGTTCTTCGACGCCGATGCCGACGACGCCGCCAACTACGGCGGGATCGGCGCGGTGATCGGGCATGAGATCGGCCACGGATTCGACGACCAGGGCGCCAAGTATGACGGCGACGGGAATCTGGTTGACTGGTGGACCGATGAGGATCGCGCCGAGTTCAGTACGCGGACAACGGCTTTGATCGAGCAGTACGACGAGTACGTACCCCGGGCGCTCAGCAACGGCCACCACGTGAACGGCGCATTCACCGTCGGCGAGAACATCGGCGATCTGGGTGGCCTCTCGATCGCGCTATTGGCTTACCAGTTGTCCCTGGCGGGTGAGCCCTCACCGGTGATCGATGGACTGACCGGCGAGCAGCGGGTCTTCTTCGGCTGGGCGCAGGTGTGGCGCACGAAATCCCGTGAAGCCGAGGCCATCCGGCGGCTTGCCATCGATCCACACTCACCACCGGAGTTCCGGTGCAACGGCGTCGTCCGCAATTTGGACGCGTTCTACGACGCGTTCGAGGTCGACGAGTCAGACGCGCTGTACCTCGACCCGCAGCGGCGGGTCAGGATCTGGAGCTAGCGAACAGACGCGAAAACCCCCTAATACGTGGCGTTCAGGGGGTTTCGCGTTCCCCAGTCCCCAGTCCCCAGTCCCCAGCTTGCGCGGGGGCCCATGCGCGGGGGCCCGGCTCGGCGTCAGAAAGCTAGAACATCTGCCAATCTGACGCGCCGTCAGGCTGGTTGTACCAGCCCTCCGAGTTCTTGACCACGATCGGATCGCCGCTGCCGAAGTTGTCGTAGAACCATTTCGCGTTCGCAGGGCTGATGTTGATACACCCGTGGCTGACGTTCCGCACACCTTGATCGTCGACCGACCATGGCGCGCTGTGCACGAAGTTGCCGCTGTTGTCGAACCGGACTGCGAGATCCACATCGGTCTTGTAGCCATTGGCTGAATTCACAGGAACGCCGTATGTCGAGGAGTCCATGACTATGTGGGGAAATTTCTCCAGCACATAGTAGGTGCCGTTGGGGGTGGTATGGCCGCCCCCCGACATGCCCATCGACACCGGGATGGTCTTCACCAGCTCGCCGTTGCGCATGACTTCCATCTCGTGCGTCGCATCGTCGATGGTCGCGACCAACTGCTCGGGAACGGTGAAACTCGACTTGGTGCCAGCGGCGTCGATGTAGACCTTGGTGCCTGCCGGCCAGAAGTCCTGCGGGCGCCACCGCAGCTGGGTGTCGCTGGTCCAGTAGAACCTGCCGGGAACGGGCGGCACGGACGTGATGTGCACGGCGTCCTGGGCCATCTGCTGGTTGGCGATCGGCCGCTGGAAGTTGATGTAGATCGGCTTGGCGGCGCCGACGATCGAACCGTTCGTCGGATTGAACGACGGCGGCAGGAACGGCGGCTCCCCGACGAAGGGCGTCGGATTCTGCCCTTCTGGCGTGCCCGCGGGAATCGCCATCTGCTGGGGCTGCATCCCCGGAAAGAGCGGCGGCGGGGCGGGCGGCAGAGGCGCACCAAGCGGAGGCGGCCCAGGCGGAACCGCAGGCGCAGGCGGCGGCACGATCGCGGCGGCCGGATCGACCGGAGCGGGCGGCGGCGGTGGAACACCAGGTTGAGCCAGCGCTGACGGGGTGCTCAGCACCGTTCCACCGATAAGCCCAGCCGCCATCACAGCGGTGAGCAGGCGCCTTCTCATCGGCTGCCGCATACGTAACCTCCCAGTCTCATAACTTCGTCCAGTGTGGCACAGCGCGCCGAGCGCTTTTCTTCATCAGCGTGTCGCCAAAACCCCGACAATCACGCCGTCAACGGCGCTGACCTGCTGGGTTTATCCGCCCGGAGCGACCGAACGTTACGTCGGGTGACGGTTGCAGCGACTACTTTGAGAGGCCCGCCACAGAGAGGATCGTGATGGTCGCCATACCGCAGGGATACGAGTCGCTGCTGGAACGCCCGTTGTACGGGCATCTGGCCACGGTCAGACCGGACGGGAACCCGCAGGTGACTCCAATGTGGTTCGCCTGGGACGGGGACGTTCTGCGCTTCACCCACACCACCAAACGGCAGAAGTACCGCAACATCGCCGCCAACCCGAACGTGGCGATGTCGATCAGCGACCCGGAGAACCCGTACCGGTATCTCGAGGTGCGCGGGGTGGTCGAGGAGATCGTGCCCGATCCGACCGGCGCGTTCTATCTGGAACTCAACGACCGCTACGACGGCCCACTGACGGAACCGCCGCCCGACAAGGCCGACCGCGTGATCCTGGTCGTGCGACCGACCGGGTTCAGCAAGCAGTGAGCTAGGAGCGCACCAACCGCGCGATGGCGGCGGACGCCTCGGCCAGTTTGGCCTCGGCCTCGTCGCCGCCCTCGGCGACGGCCTGGGTGACACAGTGCCCGAGATGTTCATCGAGCAGGCCGAGCGCGACCGACTGCAGGGCGCTGTTGACGGCGCTGATCTGGGTGAGCACGTCGATGCAGTACTTGTCTTCGTCGATCATCTTCGCGATTCCGCGGACCTGACCTTCGATCCTGCGCAGCCGCTTCGCGTAGTTCTCCTTCTGCGGCGAATAGCCATGGGTGGCAGAGCTATCGGTGGTCTCGTCAGCCATTGTGGCCACCTTCCAGCATCTGATTCATCTGGGTTATCTCAGCCTGCTGTGAATCGACCATGGACTGCGCCATGCGCTTGATGTCGACGTTCTGACCGTTGGCGACCTCGGCCTTGGCCATCTCGATCGCGCCCTGGTGGTGGCTGATCATCGACTGCAGCCACAGGGTGTCGAACTCGGCGCCTTGCAGCGACTGGAGTTTGGCCATCGTGGCGTCGTCGACCATTCCCGCCATCGCGCCGTGGCCGCCGTCCCCGCCGTGGTCGCCTTGAGACGCGTTGTCATCGGGATTTTCGTCCCACTGCACGAGGAACACCCTCAACGCCTTGATCTCGGGCTCCTGCTCGGCTGAAATCTTGGCGGCCAACGCGATGAGTTCGGAGTCGGTGGAGTGCTCGGGCGCCATGGCCGCCAGCTCGATCGCCTGCTCGTGGTGCGGAATCATGTTGGTCGCAAAAGCGTGGTCGTCCGCGTTGAAGCCGGGGGGCACAGCCGTGCTGGAGGATTCGTCCGTCGTGTGTGCGTCGGTGTGGTCCGTCTGACCCTGAACATGAGGTGAGGAACAGGGCGACGAAAAGGGCGATGACGAGGGCAGGGAGGACGGCTGCGATGCGGGTGACGCGAAACGACATGAGTTACACAATACCGCATACCCCTGTGGGGTATATAAAGGAGTTTGTCGGCTGAAACGCCAGAGGCATACTTCTTCTCATGCCCTCACAGCCGACGACTCCCGACATCAAACCACGCAGTCGCGACGTCACCGACGGTCTCGAGAAGGCCGCCGCCCGCGGAATGCTGCGCGCGATAGGCATGGAGGACGACGACTTCGCCAAGCCGCAGATCGGCGTCGGGTCGTCGTGGAACGAGATCACGCCGTGCAACCTGTCCCTGGACCGGCTCGCCAAGGCCGTCAAGGACGGTGTGTTCGCGGCGGGCGGCTATCCGATGGAGTTCGGCACCATCTCGGTGTCGGACGGCATCTCGATGGGCCACGAGGGCATGCACTTCTCGCTGGTGTCGCGCGAGGTGATCGCCGACAGCGTCGAGGTGGTCATGCAGGCCGAGCGCCTCGACGGTTCGGTGCTGCTCGCGGGTTGTGACAAGTCGCTGCCGGGCATGCTGATGGCCGCCGCCCGTCTCGACCTGGCCAGTGTGTTCCTCTACGCCGGCTCGATCCTGCCGGGCAAGGCGAAGCTCTCCGACGGCACCGAGATGGACGTGACGATCATCGACGCGTTCGAGGCCGTCGGCGCCTGCGCGCGTGGGCTGATGTCGCGCGAGGACGTCGACGCGATCGAGCGGGCGATCTGTCCGGGCGAAGGCGCGTGCGGCGGTATGTACACCGCCAACACCATGGCGTCGGCCGCCGAGGCGCTGGGGATGTCGCTGCCGGGCAGCGCCGCCCCGCCGGCCACCGACCGCCGCCGCGACGGGTTCGCCCGCCGCAGCGGGCAGGCCGTCGTCGAGCTGCTGCGCCGCGGCATCACCGCACGCGACATCATGACCAAGGAAGCGTTCGAGAACGCGATCGCGGTGGTGATGGCGTTCGGCGGGTCGACCAACGCGGTGCTGCACCTGCTGGCGATCGCGCACGAGGCCAACGTGAAGCTGACGCTGGAAGACTTCACCCGCGTCGGGGCAGAAGGTGCCGCACCTGGCGAACGTCAAACCGTTCGGCAAGCACGTCATGTTCGACGTCGACCACATCGGCGGTGTGCCCGTGGTGATGAAGGCGTTGCTGGATGCCGGTCTGATGCACGGAGATTGCCTCACGGTCACCGGCAAGACCATGGCCGAGAACCTGGCCCACATCAACCCGCCCGACCCGGACGGCAAGGTGCTGCGCGCGCTGACAATCCGATCCACCCGACCGGCGGCATCACGATCCTGCACGGATCGCTGGCGCCGGAGGGCGCAGTCGTGAAGTCGGCGGGCTTCGACTCCGATGTGTTCGAGGGCACCGCAAGGGTTTTCGAGCGTGAGCGCGCCGCCCTCGATGCACTCGAGGACGGCACGATCACCAACGGCGACGTCGTGGTGATCCGCTACGAGGGACCCAAGGGCGGACCCGGCATGCGCGAAATGCTCGCCATCACCGGTGCCATCAAGGGCGCGGGTCTCGGCAAGGACGTGCTCTTGATGACCGACGGCCGGTTCTCCGGTGGCACCACGGGGCTGTGCGTGGGACACATCGCGCCCGAGGCGGTCGACGGCGGCCCCATCGCGTTCCTGCGCGACGGTGACAAAATCCGGCTCGACGTCGGCAAGGGCACACTGGACGTGCTGGTCGATCCGGCTGAATTCGATTCGCGCAAGCAGGGTTTCGAGCCGTTACCGCCGGTCTACACCACCGGGGTGCTGGCCAAGTACACCAAGCTGGTGGGCTCGGCCGCCGGCGGCGCGGTCTGCAGTTAGCCGCAGCGATCCGCTGCAGGGCGATCGCGCACACCGATAGGTAGGCGGGCGCCCACCACGGGACTCCGAACGCCAACCTGGTTCCGCCGTCGACGGCTTGCACCTCGTGCCGCGTGGCACCGATGCCTGCCACCGCCCACGCCCAGCACCGGTGGTCTTCGAACTCGGTGATCTCGAACGGCAGCGCGAGGCCGAACGGCGTCCACACCTTGCCGTGCGAACCCTTCCTCAACGGTCCCGGTTCGGCTAGTTCGTGCCCGTTGCACCGACGGTCCCCACTGTGGCCACGCGTCGAGGTCGACCAGAACGTTCCACACCGCCTCTGGCGGCGCCGCGATATGCCGTTCGACTGTTGGCATGCGATGCCGGAGGCCAACGTCCATTGGCGTTCTGTGCCCCAACGGCGCAGCGTTAAACAAGCGCTAGTCCGGTGGTGGCGGATCGGCGGGTGTCAGGGCTATCGGCACCACACTGGTTAACACGCCGTGGCGTCATTGACCGCGAATTCCGAATACACCGCGGGCAGGAAGCCGGCCAGGTGATTCATCTCCTGTGCGCAGTGCACGAGAAGATCACGGGGATCCGGCAGTTGATGGGCGGCGACCGGTCGAATCACCGCGTCGGCCAACATATTTCCCTTCCGAAGGCCGATATAAGGTCCGCCCATCCAGAAGCGTGACCGCATCTCGGCGCCGTCTGCGGTGGCCCGCACATGGTGGACGAACCAGCCGATGTCGACGGGTACCTCCGCGGATCCCAGACGGGCACACACCGCGACGTCCGAGCCCAGACGGACCGGATCGAGTCCGATCACCTGCGGTTCGACGAACTGAATCGCAGCCTTGGCGTATGACGATCCGAGATACTCCTCGATCAACGAGGTCCGGCCGACCCAGCTACCGCCAGGACCGCTGTCTGCCCACTTCGCCGAAGCGTGAGCGCGCGGATGCCACAGCTTGTAGCGCGTCGTATCGCTGCCGTGCCAGCCGAACCACCAATCCCACATCGCGGGGGTGACGCCGGGCATGGCGGTGCGCACCGAAACCTGGAATCCGCCGCCGCGCAACTGCCCGTATCCGTTTTCGGTCTGCTGATAACCGTCGTCGAGAATGTCTCCCGCAGAATCGAACCCGAGCAGCGTCTGGTCGGCCTGCGGGCCATGCTCGAGTGCGACGACAACGTGGCGGGGCAGTTCGGCCATTTCGGGATTGAAGTACTTGCCCCACGGGGTGTCCGCGTCACCGTCGCGGTAGCCGAGATATGCGCTCATCAGACACGTCCCATCCACGCGTAGAAACGGCCGTCGGGATCGTATGCGGCCCGGGCCTTGTCGAGGCGCGCCATGGCCTCGTCGGTGGCGAACTTCGCCGGCCGCTTGCCGAGATTCTCATCGGCCAACTGGATCCCGGTGGCCAGGTGCGCCATGTCGGCCATGTTGGCGCGCGGCCAGTCGGCGTACTTCTCGTCGTCGGCTTCGTCCATCCAGCCCCCGTAGAGCGCCAGGTAGATCTCGGCCTCGACGCTGTACGCCATGTCCTGGCGGGCCGGTGACGGTCCCCAGTTCAGCCATAGGAAGTGCGCCGGGTGTGGCGGCATGGTCTCGAGGATGCGGTGGATGCCGGGCATCAAGTCCTCGGCCGAGGCCGACGTCCACATGTTGTCCGCGGAGTATCGGTGGTCTTCCAGATAGTTGCCCATCACGGCGGTGTACCACGTAGGCAGATCCGTTGGCGCATAAGCAACTTTGGCGAGCGCCCGGTCGATGGCCGGGCAGGTGCCGAGCAGTGCGAGCGCTTCCTCTGCTTCCTTCTCGTTGTCGGCGAACACCGGCGACGCGAGCACGATCGCGGGTCCGTCGATCCCGATGTCCGGCACGCTCTTGGTGGCGACGATCTGCAGTTCCACTCTGCGGTCCACGTCAGCACTGATCTCGCGCGCCCAGGTGAACACCTCGTCGGCGCAGTCGAAGGGGTAGGCGTACATGCTCATGCCGCAGACCGCCGGCTTCGCGTAGAGCTTGAGATGAAAGGCCGTCACGACCGCGAAGAAGCCAGGGCCTGCGCCGCGCGCGGCGAAGTAGAGGTCGGGGTGGTTCTCGGCGTCGATGTAGAGCTTCTCGCCATCGGCGGTGATGACGTCGAGACCGATCACGCTTTCGCACGCCGGCCCATAAACGCGGCTGTTCCACCCGTAACCGCCCTGCAGTAGATATCCGCCGATGCACACGCCCTTGCAGTGGCCGGCGGGGAAGAACAAGTCCTGGGCGTCGAGTTCGGCCGCGAGGATGCTGCCGCCCTTGCCGGGGCCCGCCACCGCGCGCATCTTGTCCTTGTCAATGGTCGCCTGATCGAATCCGCTCATGTCGAGCAGCAGACCGCCGTCCCGCAGATGGTTGGCGGCCCAGCTGTGTCCGCCCGACCGGATTCCGACCTGAAGATCGTTGGCCTTCGCGTGAGCGAGCGCGGCGACGATGTCATCGTCGTCGCGGGCCTGCACGATCATCGCCGGATACCGGTCCGGCACCCGTTGGTTCCACACCGTCGCGCGTCGGGCGTCCTCATAGCCGTCATCGCCCCGAGCGAAGTGCCGCCCCGCTGGAAGTCCCGCCACTTCCCCTCCTAGATCCGCAATACGAATCTTTGTGATTCGTATTGCGGATCAATATAGTGGTGGAATGACGCCTGCGGAAGAGAATCAGCCAACCGAATCCGCGCGTTCAGACGGAATTCAGGTATTGCGGCGCGCTGCTGCCGCCCTCGACGAGATCGCCGCATCACCAGGACAGCTTCGCCTGGTCGACCTGGGCGGCAGGCTCGGCCTGGCCAAGTCCACGGTGCGCAGGTTGCTGGTCGGGCTGGTCGAGATCGGGTTCGCGACCATCGACGAGGAGGGCCGGATCAGCCTCGGCGAACGGCTACTGGGGCTGGGCGGCGCCGACGATGCGAGCCTGGCGACGTTGTTCCGGCCGACGCTGGACCGGTTGGCGAGCGCGACCGGAGAGACGGTCGATCTGTCGGTGCTGCGCGGGCAGCAGATGTTGTTCATCGACCAGGTTCAGTCCGCCCACCGGCTGCGAGCGGTGTCGGCGGTAGGAGTCCGGTTCCCGCTGGAGTCCACGGCCAACGGCAGGGCTGCGCTGGAACTGCTGACCGACCCGTCTGCGGGACTCAGCGACATCGCCTTCGACCGTGACGAGCACACCGCCGGAATCTCGGCGGCGGGTATCGCCGCCAGGACGGTCGGCGGACACATCGTGGGGATCTCGGTGCCCGCGCCCACCGACCGCTTCGATGCCAACGAAAAACGCATCGTCGACGCGCTGCGTGAGTGCGCGCGGTCGTTGGCTAGTTGAGGTCAGGACTACTTCACCAAAGCGACCGCGAAGCCGTCCCACCCTTTGGTGCCGACTGTCTGAATCGCCGCCGTGTCGAGCCGCGGATGCTCGCCCATCATCGCCAGCATGTCGCGCACGGCGCGGGCCTGGTGGTCGTCAGCCGCGGGCTCGAGCACCCGCCCGAACCGAGCGATGTTGTCCACCACGATGATTGAGCCCGGATGGCTCAGTTTGATAGCCCACTCGACGTAGGCGACGTTGTTCTCCTTGTCGGCGTCGATGAACGACAGATCGAATGTCTCGCCGCGTTCAGCCAGGTCCGGCAGGCTGTCGAGGGCAGCACCGACGATCACCTCCACGCGATCCTCGACGCCCGCGCGCGCGAAGTTCCGGCGTGCCACCTCGGCGTGGGCGGGGTCGTACTCCAGCGTGACGACGCGACCGGACGGCCCGACGGCGCGGGCGAGGTTGATGGTGCTGTAGCCGGCCAGCGTGCCGATCTCCAAGACACGGGTCGCGCGCGCCGCCGTGGCAAGCAGATACAGCAGCTTGCCGTGTTGCGCGGACACCTCGATGGCGGGCATCCCCGCGGCATCGGCCGACTCCCGCGTGGCCGTCAGCGCATCGTCCTCGGTGTGCAGCAAAGTGTTGAAGAGCTGATCAAGCGCCTTCGGGTCCGGCGGATCGTTCGTCACGCGGGACACGTTATCGCACACCCTCTTTCGCGTACACCACGCGGAGCACATGCGCGACCTCCGGTCCCATGACCAGCCCCGGCGAGTTCGCAGAAGGTGGCCACGAACTCGCGCCCGTGGGGCGGCTCGGCGGTGCAGAGGTGGTGGGCGATCTCGTGCAGCACGACCAGTTCGCGCAGCGCCCAGGTGGTGCGTCCCTCCGGCACGGCGATGCCCGCGCCGTCCGCGTCACGCTCGTAATGCGCCGCGGTGACCCCGCGCCGGGCGCGCACGGCCAACGGTCGGATGCCGGGCCATCGTTCGCCGACCACCGCCATGTCGAGCACGTCGTCGACGTAGCGCTGCACGGACACCGTCGACGCGAACCGGCCCTCCGGCGGCAGCGTCAACTGCGTACCGAAGAACTCGACGACACGGTTGCCGTGCTCGTCGGCCCGGTCGAACAGCGTCCGAACGAACTCCTCTGCGGCGTAGACCTTCGCCCGCTGGGTGTCTCTGACGCTCACCTCTCCAGGGCCGAACGCTTTCCACCCAGCTCCGCGCTGCCACCCAGCCGGGCCTTGCGGCCCGCGCGATCGCCCGCGCGCCGCGCTGCCGACGAATACCCCGCCGTCGCGCTGGTCGCCCGCCAGGTCCCCCGGGCCGCCGAGGTCTCCTTGTAGAAGTCCTTGAGCTCGATGTCCTTGTTCCGCAACGCGATAGCGGTGCCCGGCTTGCGGCGCCAGCGTCCTCCGGTGGCCTCCCGCTGTGCATCGTCGCGCGCCTCGGAAAGGCGCTTGCCGATGCGTGCGCCGAAGGCGAGCTGAAAGTTGATGCGCGCGGTGATCGTCGGGGTCGGCCGGTGCGCGCCCGACGCGATGTAGGCCTCCGACGCGCGCACCATCTGCATCACCAGGCTGGCGTAGAGCGCATGGCTGGCATCGATGTCCTCACCGAACCCGTAGGCGTAGACGAACGTCGAGTTCGATGCGACGTCACACTTCACATCGTTGGCCATCGCGATCACCGTGAACAGCTGCACATAGGTGCGCAGGCCGCGCGCGCCCGCATTGCCGATCGTGATGGTGCGCTGCTCCGGCATCTGCGCCTTGGTCCGGTTGGACGAATGGGACCGTGCGACCGCCAGGTCGATCGACGTCGCCGTGGCCAGCCGCTGGGCCGCGGCCATGAAGGCGTCGGCCTCGTGTGTGTTGTCGGTCCCCTCGGCCTGGCGCAGCAGAGCGGCGATGCGCGCCAACATCTTGTCGTCACTCATGGCGCCAGATTAGGTCTACTTGCCGACAAACGCGTCGAGCGCACTGACGAGCTGTGGAGAAAGTGGATCCTGCTTGGCGTAGTTGGCGACGTTGTCGGTCGGATCGTCGCGCAGCACATGGCTGACGCCCTTGAGTTCGACCACGGTCAGGGCGGTGTGCTCGAGCGCGTCGACGAGCGGCTTGACCGACGCGCACGTGGCCTGTTTGTCGGCGTCTGAACACGTCAGCAACACGGGCGTGCCCGCGGGCACCTTGGCGGCCAGCGTGAGCGGGTCGATCTTGTCGGCCTCGATGACCGCCTTGACGTTGCCGGGGTTGAGCAGCGCGCCGAGTCCCTCGGGAAGGTTCTGCGCCACGGTGCCCTTGGTGCGGACCTGGTCGACGGCGGCCAGCCAGGTGTTCGAGCGCCTCCGGGGCGGCGCTGGCTGCGCACCCGGTCGGTGATGATGTCCAGGTACCGGCCCGGCAGCGGCTGAAAGAGGCCCAGCGAGTGGATCTTTGGTGCGCCGACATTGGTGTCGGTCGCCAGCGCCATCGCGTGGATGGTGCCTTCGCCGACCGCGTACACCGAGATGCGGGACTTGTCGGTCGCGGACTGTTCGGCGAGATAGCTCACCGCGGCCTTCGCGCCGGTGGTGTAGACGGCGCTGACCGACGTCCATGGGCCGCTGCGCGTACGGGCCGAGACCCGTCTTACCCGTGCCGATCTTGTCGTAGCGCAGGCTGGCCACGCCCTTGTCTGACAACAGTTCGGCGAGTTGGCGCATGTTGCCCACCGGGCCCGCCACCGCGTTGTCGCCGTTGCGGTCGGTGTTGCCGCTCTCGGAGATCAGCAGCGCCGCCGGCCCTGGTGGCCGCGCCGCGCTCATGGCGGTACGTGCCGTGGATGGTGAGTCCGTCGGCGGTGAAGGTCACGTCCTCGTCGACCCAGCCGTGTGGTTCATCGTCGGACCCGCACGCGGCAACGAACAGGAGTCAGCGAAAGGAGGAGGCCCGCAATGGCTTTCAAAGCTTGGCCTCGATCCACGAGGTGACATCGTCGAGCACCAGCTGCCTTCTCGGGCTCGTTGAACACCTCGTGGTACAGCTCCGGGGTACACCTTGAGGTGCGCGTCCGTCGACGCCACGCACTCGAGAAGGTGATGGCTGCCCGCGACAGGAATCAGCTTGTCCTGCTCGCCGTGCACGACCAGCAGTGGCGCGGTCAGCGCGGCGGCGCGCTGCGGCATGGTCTCGCCGACCTTGATCAGCGCCTTGCCGATGCCCGCGGGCAGCTTGCCGTGATGCACCAGCGGATCCGCCATGTAGGCGGCAACCACCTCGGGGTCGCGGGACACCGCTTCGGTCGGGAGCTGTCTCGACGGGCAGGCCGGGAAGAATGCTGCCCACCAGCTTGGCGACGGTGATCATGAACGACGACACGGCGTCCTGGGCATAGACGGCAGGGCCGGACAGCACCATCGCGGTGTAGTCGTCGGGATGTTCGACGCCGTATGCGAAGACGACGCCGCCGCCCATGCTGTGGCCGAGCACGATGCGCGGCAGGTCGGGGTGATCGGCGGCGGCGATGCCGACCAGGGTGTGGAAGTCGCCGGTGTATTCGGAGATGTTGCGCAGATACACGCGTTTGCCACCGGAGCGGCCGTGCCCGCGAAGGTCCAGCGCGTAGGTGATCAGCCCGGCCTCGCCGAATCGCTGCGCGACGTGGTCGTAGCGGCGCGCGTGCTCGGCGTATCCGTGGCAGAGCACCACGACGCCGCGCGGGGCCACCTCGGGGGTCCACACGTCGTAGACGATGCGGACGCCGCCGATGCCGTCGAAGCTGCGTTCGCTGCGGGTAGTTGCCACCAAGCGAGACTAACGGGCTGCCAGAGATTCGGCGACGGTGACGGTTGTCACCGCCTGTCATGCACTGACTAAGCTCGGCGAGCGTGACCGTCCTGGCCCACAATCTCGACGACGAGCAGCGCCGAGGACGCCTTCCTGGCGGATGCCCAGCGTTATCGCCGCGAACTGCTCGCCCACTGCTATCGGATGACCGGTTCGCTGCACGACGCCGAGGATCTGGTGCAGGAAACGTACCTGCGGGCGTGGAAGTCGTACAAGGGTTTCCAGGGCAAATCATCGGTGCGCACCTGGCTGTACCGGATCGCGACCAACACCTGCCTGACGGCGTTGGACAGCCGTAAGCGGCGGCCGCTGCCGACGGGGCTCGGCGCGCCGAGTTCGGATCCCGTCGACGACATCGTCGCGCGCGACGAGGTGCCGTGGCTGGAGCCGATTCCCGACGATTCGACCGATCCGTCCAACATCGTGGGCTCCCGAGAATCGGTGCGGCTGGCGTTCGTCGCGGCGCTGCAACACCTGTCCGCGCGGCAACGCGCGGTGCTCGTGTTGCGAGAGGTGCTGCAGTGGAAAGCCGCGGAGGTCGCCGACGCGATCGGCTCGTCGACGGCGGCGGTCAACAGCCTGCTGCAGCGGGCTCGGGCCCAACTCGACGCCGTCGGCCCCAGCGAGGACGACCATCTCCAGGCTCCGGAGTCGCCGGAGGCCCAGGATCTGCTGACGCGCTACATCGCCGCGTTCGAGTCCTACGACATGGACAAGCTCGTCGAGTTGTTCACCGCCGACGCCGTGTGGGAGATGCCGCCGTTCGACGGTTGGTATCAGGGGCCGGAGAACATCGTCCTGCTGTCGAAGACGCACTGCCCGGCCGAATTGCCCGGCGATATGCGGTTGCTCCCGCACCGTGGCCAATGGCCAGCCGGCCGGAGCGATGTACATGCGCAATCGCGAGACCGGCGTGCACGAGCCGTTCCAGATGCATGTCATCGCCGTGACCGACGACGGCATCTCGCACGTGGTCGCGTTCCACATGGAGTCGTTCGAGAAGTGGGGCTTACCCGCCTCGCTCTAAGCGCCTCGCCGAGGCTCGAGATCAGACTTATGCGGCACGACCGTCGAGGCAAATCCGCGCGTTAAGTCTGATCTCACTGGCAGCCCGGCCAGCCGGCGGTACGCATCGCATCACGTACGCGAGCGATAAAGACTCCGCTTGCGGTAGCGCAGGATGTCGCGCGCCGAGCCGAATGATGATCCAGCCCTGCGCCTCAAGATCGGCAATCCGCTCGATGGTTCGAGCGTGCTCAGCGGGGTCGCCCAGTGTTGTGCGCCCGTCGTACTCGATGCCGACCTTCAACTCCTCGATATCCCATGTCGACGCGTCCGACGAATTCCCCGAACTCGTCGCACACCACGATCTGCGTTTCGGGCCTGGGCAATCCTGCAGCGATCAGGAGCAGCCGTCGTCCGTGTTTCCTGCGGCGACTCCGCACCGCCGTCCATCAAGTCGACGCGCTCGGCGCAGCTGAACTAAGCCGCGCGCACCCGATGTGCCGAGCGATCAGCGGCTTGTACCTCGAACGCTTCAGCCCGGTGGCGTTCGCCAGTGCGTCGAGTCGGATGACGGCGTGCTCGAGTCGTGCCCCTGCCGGCCGAGGTCGAAGGCGGTCCTCGGCGGTGTCGTCGTGGGTATCCCGTCGACGCACGCGAACTTCCTCGTGGTCGCAGTCTCGTCGCGGTGGATCACGATCCCCTCGACCTGGCTTGCGCCCACGTCGGATACAACGTCGGCAGGCATCTGCCGCGTCGATCCACTTCGCACCGTGCAATCGCCGCAGCGGAGAGCCCACCCAGCGTCGCCTCGGCGACCCGACCACAACCACGCCGCTATCGGCGCGAACGACCGGTGTCATTCGGCGATCCCTTCGGCAGGTAGACGTTCCGGTAGACCGGTCGATACTCGACGCTGCGAGCTTCCGCGCGTCACCAAGCGCCGCCGCGACGCTTCGCTGCCGAGGAACGGCCACGACGAATCCCATCCATGGTCGAAAGCTGGCAGCGACGCTCCGACACATCGGAGCGCGAGTTATCCGCAGGCTCGAGTTGTCACACAGGCGGGCCGATTTCGTACCGGAACGCTTGATAACTGGCCACTCGGAGTGGACAATATGCCGCAGCTCAGAGCGCTGAATTGTCGCCGTTTCTGTAACGTGTTCTATCATTGCCCGGCATGAAGACCAAGGGCGCTCTGCTGTGGGAGCTGAACTCGCCGTTCCGCATCGATGAGATCGAGATCGGCGACCCCGTCGACGACGAGGTACAGATCCGCGTGCACGCCGCGGGCATGTGCCACTCCGACTACCACCTGACCACCGGCGCCACCCCGATCGGCCTGCCCGCACTCGGCGGCCACGAGGGCGCAGGCGTCGTCACCAAGGTCGGCCGCAACGTCACGGGCATCGAGGAGGGCGACCACGTCATCCTCGCGTTCATCCCCGCATGCGGTGAATGCCCGCCGTGCCTCAAGGGCTACCGCTCGCTGTGCGACCGCGGCGCCGTCCTGCTCGGCGGCAAGGCCATCGCCGACGGCACCTCGCGGGTGCACGCCGGCACCACCGAGGTCTCGCCGATGAACCTGCTCGGCACCTTCGCCCCGTACATGACCGTCCACAAGGACTCCGTCGTCAAGATCGACAAGGACATCCCGTTCGAGACCGCCGCGATCATGGGTTGCGCGGTGCCGACGGGCTTCGGGTCGGCCACCAACGTCGCCGAGGTCGCACCCGGCGAGACCGTGGCGATCATCGGCGTCGGCGGCATCGGCATGAGCGCATTGCAGGGCGCGGTCATCTCGGGCGCCAAGCAACGTCATCGCGATCGATCCGAACGACTGGAAGCGCGATCAGGCGATCAAGTTCGGCGCGACGCACGTCTACCCGTCGATGGCCGAGGCCATCGCGCCGATGATCGATGTCACCCACGGCTTGATGGCCGACAAGACGATCATCGCCGTCGGGGATATGAAGGGCGAGTACATCGAAGAGGCGATGATCCTGACCGCCAAGACCGGCACCTGCGTGCTGACCGGTATGGGTTCGATGATGGACGCCGACGTCAAGCTCAACATGTTCCTGTTCACCATGTTGCAGAAGACGTTGAAGGGCAACATCTTCGGCGGTGGCAGCTCGCACGTCGAAACGCCGAAGCTGGTCGGGCTGTACAGGGCGGGCCTGCTCAACATCGACGACATGGTGACCAGGACCTACCGCCTCGAAGACATCAACCAGGGCTACCAGGACATGCTCGACGGCAACAACATCCGCGGCGTCATCAAGTTCGACGAGGCGGACTGGTAGCCAGCCGCTCGGCGACCGCCTCGGCCACGGCGCCGAATGCCCGCAGCTGCGCGGCCGACATTCCGTCGAACATCGCGCTGCGCACCAACTCGACGTGCCCCGGCGCGGCCAACTCCAGCGCGGCGCGACCGCCGTCGGTGAGCTCGACGGTCGCACCGCGCCGGTCGTCGTCGCTGCCCTGACGCGCGACGAGACCGCGGCCACGCATCCGCCGCAGCTGATGCGACAGCCGGCTCTGCTCCCACGCCAGCGCCTCGCCGAGTTCGTTGATCCGCAGCGGCCCGCGCTCGGACAAGGCGACCAGCACGTCGTAATCCGACAGGGACAGCTCGCAGTCCTGCTGGAGCTGGCGGTGCATCGCGGTCTGCAGCCGGCTCGACCATCGCCAGATAGCTGCGCCAGATCTCGCTGTTGCTCCTCGGTCAGCCACACGGAATACATGACACATCATCCATGTTGTCGTGTCCAGTGTCCACACCTAGGCTGGGCCCCAGAGGACAGCGATGACCGAGGAGTAGCGCGCGATGCACACGCCCCGACCGTAGACATCCGTCGCGCCGACGACCGCGCGAAGACGAAGATCGAGCTGGCTCGACTCCAAGCACTCGTTCTCGTTCGGCAGCCACTACGAACCCGACAACACCCACCACGGCCTGCTACTGGTCAACAACGACGACATCGTGAAGCCGGGCACCGGGTTTGACACCCACCCGCACCGCGATATGGAGATCGTCACCTGGGTGCTGCGCGGATCGCTCGTGCACCAGGACTCGACCGGACACTCCGGGCGTGATCTATCCCGGCCTGGCGCAACGGATGTCGGCGGGACGCGGCATCCTGCACTCGGAGAAGAACGACTCGTGGACGCTGACCGGCGAGCAATCCCACACTGAGCCAGTGCATTTCGTGCAGATGTGGGTGGTCCCCGACGAGTCCGGCATCGACCCCGGATACCAGCAACTCGAGATCGACGACGAGCTGCTGCGCGGCGGGCTGGTGACCATCGCCTCCGGGATGCCCGAACACAGCGACCAGGCCGCGATCACGATCCGCAACAAGTACGCGGCGCTGCACGGCGCGCGCATGCAGGCCGGCGACAGCGTCGAACTGCCCTCGGCGCCGTATCTGCACCTGTTCGTCCCGCGCGGTGAAGTCACCCTCGAGGGCGCGGGCCCGTTGCACGAGGGCGATGCCGTGCGGTTCACCGCGTCGGGTGGCCAGCGCGTCACCGCCACCGAAGCCCGCCGAAATACTGGTCTGGGAGATGCATGCGGGTTTGGCTGCGGCATAATCGAATTGGATTCTGCATCGCCGTCGCGGCGCTGCTTGCGGCGTGCTCGACGGCGTCGAACCGGCGCCTACGGACCCGCCAGCGCCGCACCGGCTGCACCGACGACGACCGAGTCGGCCGCCGGTCTGAGCCCCGTCGACGGTGCAGGTCGGTCCGGACCTGGCACAGGCGCCATTCGACGAGCCACGCCAGGCGCTGGTCCCGCCGGGTGGACGTTGTCGGTGTGGGCCCGCATGCCCAAGCCGAGGCTGGCGGCGTGGACGCCCGACGGCGCTCTGCTGGTATCCGTCCCCAGCACAGGCGAAGTCGTCGTGCCTGCGCCCGACCGACAACGGCCCCACGCAGTCGGTACTGCTCGAGGGTCTCGACCAGCCGCATGGGTTGGCCTTCGCCGGAAACTCGTTGTACGTCGCGGAAAGCGACCAGATCGACGTCTACGACTACGCCGACGGCAGGGCGATCAATCGGCGCACCGTCGCCGGCGGCCTGCCCGACGCGAAAAGCCCGGACCTGCAAGGTGCGTACTCACACGCGCTCAAGAGCGTCGCCGTCGGACCGGACGGCGCCGTCTACTTCTCGATCGGGTCCACGGGCAACATCACCGCCGAGGATCGCGACGCCAACCCACCGCGCGCGACCATCATGCGGGTTCCTCCCGGCGGCGGGCCCGCGCAGGCGTTCGCGACCGGCGTCCGCAACGGCACCGGTCTGGCGATCGCTCCCGACGGTTCGGTGTGGACCGCGGTCAACAACCGCGACAACGTCGCCGACCCGGCAGACCGGGCAGCCCGATCCCGAATACGTCGACGACCATCCGCCGGAGTCGGTCGCCCGCCTGACGCCCGGGACGCGAATTGGGCTGGCCCTACTGCAATCCCGATGGCGGCCCGGCGAACCTGCCGTTGATTCGCGACGTGCAGACCAACGCCGACGGCAGCGAATGGACTGCGAGTCGCTGCCGCCGATCGAACAGAGCCTTGGCGCGCACGCGGCGCCGCTGGGCATGAGCTTCACCGAAGGCGTGCTGCCCGCGCCGTATGCCAGCGGGGCGCTCATCGGCGTGCACGGATCGTGGAATCGCGAGCCGCCCCGCGAGCCCGAGGTGTCGTTCTTTCGCCTGGCGCGACGGCGGACTGGGCGATCAGCAGACGCTCGTCGGCGGATTTCAGTCCGAGGACGGCTCGCGCTGGGGTCGCCCGGTGGCCGCGGTGACGGGACCCGACGGCGCGGTCTACATCACCGACGACTACGCCGACGCCGTGTACCGCCTGGCCCCGCCCCGCGCTAGCGCACCGGGTTGTTCTTACGCCGCCCCGTGATGCCGACATAGATCGCGATCAGCACGATGGCGATGATGATGCCGACGAGGAACGGGATGATCTGCCAACCGCCGTTGGAGTTCGAGTACCCGAGCTGGTACGTCAGCCACGTGCCGATGAAGGATCCGAGCGCGCCGAGCACGATCGTCATGATCACGCCGATGCTCTGCTTGCCGGGCATGATGAGCCGCGCCAGTGCACCGACGATCAGGCCGACGACGAGCGCGCTGAGGATGGTGCCGATCATTTTCTGCTCCTTTGTGGGTAGCCGGTTGAGCACCGACGTCAGCTGCTTCTCTGTGTCATTGGCCAGCTTTTCGAAGGCCAGCTTCAGCACTGGGTTGAAAAGCGCGATCAGCCCGTGCATTTCGAGGTCGTTGCGGTAGGTGATCACCGAACCCGCGTTCGCGGCATCGACGTAGATCTTCTCGGTGGACGTCGACGACTTGTTCTTTCCGACGAACACGAGGTTGCTGTCGCTGAGGCTGTCCAGGGTGTAAGTCAGTTCCGCGGTCACGCCGAAGATCTTCGAGACGTTGTGCCACGATGCGCCTTCCCCGATCGGCCCGCTGTCGATGCGGGTGCACTGCTGTGTGCCCGGATCCCATTCGACGGCATTGCCGAAATCCTTGAGGTAGTCGACGACCTGGTGAGGCGGCGGGCTGACTGAGAAAGTTCGCGACACTGTTGGCATGCGGTGCGATTACCCCGTTCGTCGGCGAACTAACGCAGCGGGGTCTGCGGCAGGTAGCCGACACCAGCGATTGCCGGCGTGAAATCCGATTGTGATGCAGTTGTGACGAAAGTTGACAGTGTTGCTGGTGGGATTAATGTGGTCTCGGTCGGTATGTCTCCGGGAGGGACCACTTTGTCGATTCCAGTCACAATATTTCGGCGCTTCGCGGCATCGGCCGCGGCGCTGATGCTGTGCGCTGCGCTGTCGACGACGGCCGGCATCCCGAGCGCGGGAGCGGCCAGCGGCCGCGATCTGCTCGCCGGCGCCATCGCCAACACCCGCGGGTCCTATCTCGTTTACAACTTCGGCGGCGGACACCCCGCGCCGATGCTCAACGCCGGCGGCAGCTGGTACGAAATGAGCAACGGCGGACACCTGATGATCATCAAGTCGGCGTCGCAGCGGCTCGCGCCGCGACTGCTTGTCGACTCGCACAGCGGATATCAGGGCCGCTGCGAACGCGATCCGCGAGCGCGCACCGGCGAGGGACTCTGGCAGGCGTCCGAGGTCTTCTCGCCGCTGCAGGCATGGCAGGCGCTGGGCCAGCCGACGATCGCGATCAACGCCAACTTCTTCGATATTCGCGGGCAGAAGGGCGGCTCGTGGAAGTCGACCGGCTGCAGTTCACCGCTGGGCGCCTACGTCGACAACACCCGCGGGCAGGGGCGCGCCAACGCCGCGGTGACCGGCACCCTGGCGTACGCGGGTAAGCAGGGCCTCTCGGGTGGCAACGAACACTGGAAGGCGTTGTCCACCATGATCATTCCCGTCGCCGGTGCTCCGTATGTGGTGCCGCCGAAGAGCCCGGACGACTACGACGCCGCTTCGCCTGTCATCCAGGGCCTGCTCGACAAGGGCGTCCGATTCGTCGCGGTCGCGGGCATCGGGTTGTTGTCGCCTGGTGACACCGGCCAGCTCAACGACGGCGGCCCGAGCGCCGCCCGCACCGCCCTCGCGTACGCGAAGGGACAAGGACGAGATGTACGTCTTCCAGGGCGGCAGCTACACACCGGATCAGATCCAGGATCTGTTCCGTGGCCTCGGCAGCGATACCGCGGTGCTGCTCGACGGCGGCGGCTCGTCGGCGATCGTGCTGCGCCGCGACACCGGCGGCATGTGGTCGGGTGCCGGTGTGCCGGACGGCAACTGCGACACCCGTCAGGTGCTGTGCGACTCTCGCGAGCGTGCGCTGCCGGCCTGGCTCGCGTTCAACTAGCGCACGGCCTGCAGCGCGCTCGCTGGCCGCGGCGGCCGTCTGGCTCTGCGTAGCCGCCGCCGAACAACACGACGTGGGCCAGCAGCGGATACAGCTGGTGCAGGCCGACGCGGTCGTGCCAGCCTTCGCGACAGCCGCCGCTGGGATCCGATAGCCATCGATGACGGCATCGAAGTGCGGGCAGCCGAACAACGCCAGCATCGCGAGGTCGGTCTCGCGGTGGCCACCGTGCGCCGCGGGGTCGATCAGAACCACGCCGTCGGGCGTCCACATCACATTGCCGCTCCACAGGTCGCCGTGCAGACGTGCAGGCGGGTCCTCGTCGTCGAAGCGTCCGGTCTCGCAGTGCGCTATCACCGCATCGACGGCGCCGCGGGTTTCGGCGCTGAGCCGATCCGCGGCGCGTGCGGCCATCGGCGCCAACCGCTCGCGGGCGTAGAACATCCCCCAGGTGTCATATCCGGTCAGCGACATCGGAAGTGGATGGTGCAACGGCCCGAAGAACCCGTCCCCAGTCCACCCGGCGGGCGCAGCGCCGAACGCGTCCGCGCCCGCATCGTGGGTGCGCGCCAACCGGCGGCCGAATTCGTGTGCGGCGGCGCGCTCGGGCCGCACGGTGTCGAGTCGGCCCAACGTGAGTCGCGTGTCGTCGTAGTCGACGACCTCGGCGCACGGCACTCCGCCGCCGGCGGCCGAAAGCCATTGCAGCCCCGCGGCTTCGCAGGCGAAGAAGCCCGTTGGCGCGCTGGGATTGCGCTTGACGAAGGTCGTCATCCTATGGTTGGCCGGACACCTTCCGCAGCGCGATGTCGCGCAGCTTCGTCGGCATGACGGACATCAACGCCACCTGCGCCTTGGGTCCGAGCCCGACGATGTAACGGGCGCGTGGCCGCTTGGCGGTGAGCGCCTCCTCGACGACGGCGGACACCTTTGCCGTGGGCACGGCGATGCGCTGCGACACCGGGATCATCTTCTTGAATCCCGCAATGTGTTTGGCGTAGAGGCTGCGGTGTTCGGCGTTCAGGCCCGCCTCCAGATCCTCGACCATGGTGTCGGCGGTGCGCCACATGTCCGTGTCGGTCTGCGCGGGCTCGACGACGACGACGCGAATCTTCCAGGGGTTCAGTTCCATTCGCAGCGCGTCGGCAGCGGCCTCCAGCGCAAACTTGCTCGCCGCGTACGCACCGACCAGGGGCATGGACAGGCGCCCGTTGACGCTGGAGATGAACACGATGCGCCCCCGGGACTTGCGCAGCCGCGGCAGCACCGCCCGGGTGACAGCGAGCGCACCGATGACGTTGATTTCCAGCTGTTTTCGCCACTCGTCCGAGCTCAGTGTCTCCATCGCGCCGCCGACGGCGATACCGGCGTTGTTGACGATCGCGTCCAGCCGGTCCGGCAACGACCCCTCCAGCGCCGCGATGTCGTCAGCAGAGGTGACATCGAGGATCACCGAGGAGACCCGTTGCGGGGCGAGGCTTGCTTACCGCATCGGCATCCTGCTGGCTGCGGACGCCGGCGATGACGTCCCAGCCGCGCGCAGCCAGATGCTCGACGATCCCCTTGCCGATACCCCGTGAAGCTCCGGTGACGAGTGCAGTTGGCATACGCCGAGACTAGTCACTCCAGGGACTGATACCAGCGGCTCAACAAAGGTTCCACTCGGCGGCGCTCACAATCTCGAGCGCCGCGTTGGCGCGAGACCGTCAGGTCATTCATCACCATCGTGGTCCTGGCGGGTGACAACGTGCCGCTGCCTTCGGCGGCGCACACCCGCTGTCCCTCGGCAAGCAGCTGCTGCGGTGTCAGGAACTCGTACCTGTCCTGCAGCTTGTTCAAGTACTCGTTTTCGTCCGCCGCTGCCGACGGCGCAGACAGCACCGCAGCGGCGACCAGAGCCGAAATCACGGCCGCTGATCGGATCACCCGGATCACCTCCGCAGACCGGAGTTTCCCGTGGCCGATCCCGTCCAAACGCCTATTTTTGCGATGTTTGAAAAGGCTAGGAAATTTGCTCTTCGACGAATCGCGCGGTCCGTCGGTGCCATAGGCGCCAATGGCGCAGTAGATAGTGTCCGGCATCCGGCACGCCGACCCATTCCGCGTCGACGCCGCGTTCCGTGGCCGCCCGGGTTTGCGCCTGCGAAGATCGAGGATCAGTGCGGGTGTCGGCGGTGCCGTGGAGCACCAGCAGCCGACAACTGGCAGGTACCAACTGGCCATCGTTGCGCGGCCACCACGGTGCCAACGCCACCACACCGCCGACATCTGAGCCCGCGCACAGGTGCGCCGCCACCCGACCGCCCATCGAATGGCCGACGAGCACCAACCTGCGCGGGTCGACATCGGTGAGCATGCGCTCGAGCGCACCGCGCGCGTCCCGCACAGCATCGCGTTGCGCACCGTTCCATCCCCGCAAGCGGTACTGCACACGTTGCACCCGCACACCGCTGCCGAGCCTGGCTCGAAGCGCCCACGCCAGCCAGATCATGCGCAGGTTGGCCAGCTGCCATTGCCGGGAGGCCTCACCGCTCTGAGGCCTGCCACCGGGAAGGATCAGGACACCGCCACGCAGCCCGTCACTCACGGGCGCCGAACCAGAAGATGGCCGCGCTGCTCGCCACCACGGCGGCGGCGAGTCCGATCACCGGCGCCACCGCGAACCGTGTCAACGTCGCGCCGAGGGCCGCGCCGGCGAGAATCGCGAATACGACGCTGTAGCGCAGCTTCTCGCGCTCACCGGAACCTCCTGCCAGCCGGCTGTCGAAGCCGATACCGGAGATCGTCGTCGTCAGGACGGTGGTGGACAGTTCCTGGATGCCGAACTGACGCGCCGTGGAGTTCTGAATCCCGAACGTGACGGCCAGCCCCGCGATCAGAGAATCAGCTTCGTGTGGTCGCGGTAGTCGAGGACGCCGGTGCCGGCGAGGATCGACAGCGCCACGAGCATCACGACCTCGAGTGAGAGGGTGATGGCGAGCCAGCGACGGACCTCGCGATCGAGGTGCCGGGCCAGTCGGCCGCCGAGTCACCGCACCGGCGATGAAGCAGACGAGCGCAACGAGCGCCGCGGTCACGTCCACGACGGTGTGCGGGGCCAGCCAGAAGCCGAGGAAGATGACGTTGCCCGTCATGTTCGCGACGAACACATGGCCGAGTTCCAGCACGCTGACCGCATCGACGAGGCCGGTCGCGAACGTCAACAGCAGCAGCGCGACGTGAGTCAAGCGGTGGGAAACCGGTGATTCGACGGCCACGGTCTGCGATGGTCCGTCCTACAGCTGCGGTGTGAGATCGAACGACGTCACGGTGGTCATCTTGGTGATCAACCATTTCGCATGATCGCGCTGCATCGTCAACCGGTACGACAGATAGCGCAGCGACGGGATGTTCTTCGTCACCGGGCTGGTGGCCACCGAGTTGGTGTACACGAGCGCGGTGGCCTCGTTGGCGGACAGCGATTCCACCGCCGCGCCCATCACCTGCGTGGTGTTGGTGACCTGGGCCTGCTTGTTGGGCGCGACGATCGCGTCGATGTACTTGCGGTATTCGTTGGCGAAGTCGCCGCCCAGAAAGACTTCGGCGCGGTCCGGCAGCGCCTCCATGTTGTCGGGGGTGTAGGTCCACAGCGTGGAGATCGCGCTGGCCGCCGTGCGTGCGACATCGAGCTTCGTGTCGACGGCCGCGCGTTCGGCCAGGATAGGGCTGCAGCGTTGCTCCCGCGAAGGCGGCGGCCGCGACAAAGAGTGCCCGAGCCGCGGTGGCGGCGATGAGCAGTCGCTTGCCTGCGGGGCGATGCGGAACCAGTATCCGTCCTCGGCGGGCTCGGAGTCATCGACCTCGGATTCGGACTCGTCGAGAGTCCTCGGCTGGTTCGTCTGGCTCCTCCGCGACCGGCACATCGCGCCTTCGGGGTGCGTCGCGACTTGCCGACGGGTGTGCGCGGTGTCGGCTCGGCTCTCCGTTGACTCCTCAGGAGTCTCGGAAACCGCTTCAGGCTCAGCGGTTTTAGGGCGGCGCCGCAGCGAGAACCGTCGGCGGGGCGATTTCTCCGGCGACTGCGCTTCCGCCGGCTGAGCCGGCAATTCTGCTTCGGGGGTGGTCAGATCACCTGGATCAGCTGGCTGATCTTCCACTGCTGTCCTTCCTTGATCGCCGTTGCAACCCAACGGTTTCCGCTCTCGATCGTCGACTTCCCATCCGGGCGACTTCGAGGTGATCTTCGTTGCGACCAGGACGTCGGCGCTACCGTTGTCGTTCCATCGCTGCACGCCGGCGGCCACCACCGTGCCCGTCGTCGGTTCGGCCTGCGCGACCTGGATCAGGATCTCGTTCTGCTTCTCGGAGAACATGCTCGCGAACTCGCCGGTGCCCTGCGCGAGAATCCGGTCGGTATACGCGTTGGCGTTGAACGGGTCCAACGTGGTGTAGGTCGTCATGAACGCCTGCACGTAGTCCAGCACCTGCGCATCGTTGGCCCGGGTGCGGACGTCGGTTCGGTGGCTGACCAACATCAGGGTGCCTGCCGTGAGGGCGGCTGCGATCAACACCGACGCCAGAGCAGCGATGAGCGGCAGGCCCCATCGCCGCGGTGGGTCCGGTTTGACCTCGAAGAAGTCGGGCTCGTCGGCCTCGATCTTGCGCCGCGGGCTCATTGGCCCGGCACATTCATCTGCGGCTTCTTCAGCACGATGAGGTTGGCGACCTTCCACTGGCCGTCATCTGACTTCTCGAATTCCACCCGCAGGGTCGCGGTGATGAACTTCAGGTCCTTTGGATCGGTGCCGCGTTGACCCTGCATCGCGATCAACATCGCGCCTGGTTCGCACGTGGCCGACAGCACCGCGCTGCTCACGGCCCAGTACTCGTTGGAGGTCGCTCCGGCCTGCTGCACGATTTGCTGCTGCGCGATCAGCTGATCACGATAGCCGTCGGTCGTCAGCGACTGCGCATGCGAAAAGTCCTGCTGCAGTGACTCACTGCTATAACTGAGCATCTGTTCGACGATCCGGGGGCCCTGCTCGGCTATCTGCGCACGAGCGACATCGACCGCCCGTTCCGGTCGATACACCACCAGATAGCTCAACCCGACGGCCAGCGCGCACAACACCGTCGCCACGATCAGCGCCACGGCCGTCGGTCGGCGCATATCGCGCTGCGGACGCTCGACATCGTGCACCTCGGTGCGAAGCAGTAGGTCGGCGAACGTGCGGTGCCGCCGATCCCACAGCGGCCACAACCAGCCGACGAACAACGCCGCGGTGTCCAGCAGGTGCGCCAGTTCCCGGCCCACCAGGCGCAGCACCCCCGGCGAGGCACCGTCTCGGGTGCGCACCGCGATGCCGAAGAGCGCGCGGCCCAGGCTCCATCCGGTGATGGTGGGCAGCAGCAGCCGATTGACCGCCATCGCCACGAACGCACCCGCCGCGGCGACGACGAACACCCACCACAGCCAGCCGAGCCACGGTGCGCTCAAGGCCGACACCGCCATCGTCGCGATCACCGCAACCCCGAGCAGAACGTCGACGGCGAACGCACCCGCCCGCGCCGGCCATGAGGCGAGCCGCGGCCCGGACGCCTCGTCGGTGTCGGGCGCGTTCACGGTGTCCAGGACAGCTGTCACGAGGTGACCTGGTCCAGCTGCGCGATTTTGTATGTGCCATCGGCGGGCGCCATCTGAAGACGCAGCCGGTAACCCTGTTCCTGATCGGCCGTCTCGGAGTTGGTCACCTTCACCTGCACCGCAACCAAGACCTCGAACGATCCGTCGTCGTTGTGCCGTTCGACCGCGGCGCGCATATCGGATACCTGCACCGTGACATTGGCGGCCTGGTACGCGTCCACGAGGACCCCGCTGTACAGACTGGCCTGCGCGCCGAAGTCACCCGTCGAACATTCGATGATCTTCGACTGCGCGGCGCTCATCGCCGTGACGTCGGGCGCGTGCGTTGCGGCCACGCAATCCCTGGCGGCCTGCAGGGCCGCGGCTTCCTGCCGCGTGGCGTCCTGATTCTGCTGGTTTGCCTTCAGCGCGAGATAGCCCGCCACCGCGCCGGCCCCGGCCAGCACCAACAGTCCCGCACAGATAGTGGCAACCCAGCCGCGTCCGAGCCGCGATGGGCGACGATCGGCGGCGACTTCTTGGCTATCGGCTTGTGGTGATTCTGGGGCTAACGACTCGTCGAGCGCCTCATCAGCATCGGTGGGGTTCAGCTGGCGGGTGCCAGCATCTCCTTCCATCCGTCGTCTCCTGGGTTGCTCGAATTTCTGACGTTGTACCTGACGCCGTCAGGTCCCACGACCTGGCCGCTGGCCGGGCTGTAGACGGCCGTGGAGCCGGGAGGCCCTGGTGCCGGAGTGTAGATGCACGGGTTGGGCTGTTGTCCACTGCAGGTGACGCTTCCCTGGCCAGGGGGGCTGAGCGGGTCACTGACCGGCGCCGTGGACTGCGGCGGAGGCAGCTGGTCCGCGGGTGCCGGGTTCACGCCGTTGTTGACCGTCGGGGCCGGAACGACACCGCGTCCTGGGTTGACGCCCTGATCGCACCGGGCACCGGGCGCCGGGCACGACAGGATCTGGTTCGGATCGCCGTACCACGGGTTGGTGCCGAGTGGCACGTACGGTTCGGGGCTGCGGCATTCCATCGGCGTGGCCGCGCGCTTGCCCGGCGCATCGACGCACGGATAGTTACGTGCACCGCGGACGACGTTGCCCTGGTAGTCCTTCGGGATCTTGCAGTAGGTGCCCTTGGGCAGTGGCCGCCATGCTCGTGTCCGCCGGCGAACGCCATTCGGAAGCGGGCAGGAAGCCGGTGAGACACGGCGGTGGCTGGTTGACCGACAGCGCGAGCGGCAACTGGCCGAGGTCCTCGAACAGCGTTCCCGCCTGGCGCGACCGCCGCACCCTGCGGCAGGATCACCAGCGTCTGTTCCAGACCCTTGTTGTAGCGCTTGAGCATGTCGATGACGATCGACAGGTTGGCCAGTGTTTGGGGCAGCGAGTCGCGCACACCGCTGAACACCGTGTTCACCTGATCGAGCGTCGGGGCGGCGTCCTGTATGCCACTGCGCAGGGCGGCGTCCTGCTCCGCCGTCTGCGACGCGATGACGTTCAGGTTGCGCGACCACTGCCTCGATGTTGTCGCCGGACTGAACCTGGCTGTCCAGGATCGGCGCCGCGTTGGCGATGATGTCGTTGACCTGAGGCAGGTTGTCCTTGAAACCCTGCGCCACGTTGGTGGTCGAGTCGACCAGCCGTTGCAGCGCCGGCCCCAAACCGCCTACGGCGTTTGACGTTTCGGTGAGCAGTGCGTCGATCTTCTCCTTCGGGCAGCACGGCCAGCCCCTCGTTGGCCGCGTCCAGTGCCGGCCCGACCTCGCTGGGCACGGTGCTCTCCGTGATGGTCGAACCGGGGCGCAGGTACTGGCCCGGGTTGCCCGTCGACACCAGGTCCAGGTACTGCTCGCCGATCGCCGAGACCGAGTGCACGTTCGCCGACGCATCCGCCGGGATCTTGAATCGGTCGTCGATGCTCATCGTCGCGCGCGCACCGGTCTCGGTGGGCACGACGCTGGTGACCTTCCCGATCTGCGTACCTCGGTAGGTCACGTTGGCCGTCGCGTACAAGCCTCCGGAGCGCTCCAGGTCGGCTTTGAGCTCGTACTGCCCGATGCCGACGATGCTCGGTATCCGCAGGTAATACCAGCCCAGCACCGTGAGCGCGATGACCGTCAGGATGGTGAACAGCACCAGCTGAATCTTGATGAACCTAGTCAGCACTGCTCACTCACCCCTTTCAACCAACGGTCCGCCCGGCGCGTTGTGCGGGTTCGGCGTGAACCGAACATCCGGGATCATCGTCGCCGGATCGCGTCCCCAAGACTGCTCGAGTGCACGCAGCATGCCCGAGACACCCGTGCCGGACAGCACCGTGTTGTCGAGCGCCGACAGCGTCAGGTCGACCATCAGCGACGCGTTGAGGTAGTCGCCGCGAACGACCTTCGGCACGTTCTCGATCGAGAACGGCGCGGTGAGCAGCAGCTTGAGCGCGCCGATGACGTACGGCGACGCCCGGCCCAGCTGCTTCAGCGGCCGCTGCAGGTTCTGCCAGGTTGGTGTGCAGGTTGTCGCTCGCGGGCGCCAACGCGTTGTCGGCGGCCACGCTGATGCGGCCCAGCGCCTCCACCGCATCGGCGAACAGATCGCGCGTGTCGGCGAAATGCTTGATCAGCGGCGGGAATTCGGTCAGCACCTGATCCAGCGTGTCGTTGCGCTGCGCCACGATCGACAGCAAGCGGTCGGTGGAATCGATGGCGCGGGTGATGTCCTCGGTCTGCTTGTCCAGTTCGTCGGTGAACGTGTCGAGCTTGTTCAGGAACTCACGGATCTGGTCGGCCCGGCCGTTCAGCACGTTGAAGATCTCGGTCTGAATCGTCTCGAGGTTCGACACACCGCCACCGCGCAGGATCGTGGCGATGCTCGCCAGCACCCGCTCGGTGCTCGGGAACGCCGAACTGTTCTTCAACGGAATCGTGTCGCCGGACTGCGCAACGGCGTTCCGGACGGATCCGGCGGCGGATCCAACTCCACGTGCTGGCTGCCCAGCAGGCTGGTCTGTCCGATCCTGGCAAGCGCGTTGGACGGCAGCCCGAGGTTGGGCTCCAGATCCAGGGTCAGCGTCGCCACCCAGTTCTTCAACTCGATCGGCGCGGACTCGCCCGACGAACACATCGGCGACCCGGACTCGGCTGTTGACGTTGAGCGCCAACGTATCCGGCATCTGGACATAGACCGTCATTCGCTCCGAGCCGGTGCCTGGACCGCCGGGCAGCTCGACATTGGCGATGCCTCGCCATGGCCACATCCCGCATGAGCTCAGCACCAGCGCGACGGCCGCCAGCGCGACGGTGCGTAGCGCGATTCGACTCCATCTGCGACCGGTCATCATCAGCCTGCCTCAGCGGGTAGCGGCGGTCCGCCGGCGCCGGTGGCGCCGCCGGGGCCGGTCCTGGGCCGGGTCCGGGTACGGGCAGCGGACCTGTCAGCGCCGCGCTACCCGGATCACCCGGGATCACACCGGGCGCAGGGCCAGGCACCGGGCCCGGCTGCGGATACCACGGAGGTGGCAGCGGGGTGTTCTCGGTGTACGCGTTCGGCGGGCCGGCCTGATGTGGACCACCGAAGGTCGGCGGCGCGGGCGGGACGGGCGCGTCGGGGCCGCCCATCAACTCGGCAAGCGACTCGGGCAGCAGCATGTTCCTGGTGAATGGCTGCACGTCGATGCCCTGCATACCGGGTGCCGTCACCCACCCGGGCTCGTGGTTGCCGTGCGAGAACAAGGTGTCGCGCGACCAGATACCCGGCACGGTGGTGTCCTTGTATCCCGCGGGCGGCTGCAGCCTCGGCTCCGAGTAGGCGATGTGCTTGGGCAGGGTCATCGCCGTCGTGGTCTGGTTGATGCCGAACGGCGGGAAATTGAACTTGATCGCGTCCAGGATCGGGGCCAGGTACTGCGCGCACATCTCGGCCGACTCCTGATATCCCAGCCGGCTACCTGCCTGGATCGAACTGCAGATGAACTGGATCGGGTTCGCGAAGTTATTGATCACCGGGATGCCCATCACGCCGCCGGTCACCGGGGAGACGATGTTCATCAGGTTGGCAGCCCAGCGTGGGGAATACGTGCAGCGCGGTCTCAAGCCCGTCCTTCGAATCGGGCTGCAGGATCGCGTTGGTGACGTCGGCCAGGTTGTTGATGTCGTGCGTCAGCACCTCAGCGTTCTCGTCGAGGAAGCTGCGGGTGGTCGCCAGCAGTGTGTTGAGGTCCTGCAGCGCGTTGGCGACCTCGCGGTCGGTGTTGGTGAACGCGTTGGTGAACGTCGCGAGGTCGTCGTTCAGCGCGACGAACTGCTGATCGCTTTGATACAGCGCATTGACGAACAAGCGCGAGGCTCTTGACCACGCCGAAGAAGTCGCCGCGGCCCTCGTTGAGCGTGAAGAGCGCCTCGGATAAGCCGTTCAACGTCTTGTTGAGCTGTTCACCCTTGCCCGCGAACCCGTCGGCCGCCGACTCGATGATGTCGCCGAACGGGCCCTTGGGCTGTTCCGGCGTCGGACCCAGGTCCCGTCAGGATTCGGTTGATGGAGTCGCGCAGCTCGTCGTACTCCACCGGCATCTGCGTGCGGTCGATCGGGATGACCGCGTCGTCCTCCAACACCGGTCCGCCGGTATACGGCGGCGACAACTGGATGGTGCGCGATGCGACCAGGCTGGGGTTCAGTATCGAGGCGGTGGCGTTGGCGGGCACCTTGAACTTGTTGTCGTAGTTGAAGGTGACCTTCATCTTGTCGCCGGCGGGGTCGATCGACTCGATCGTGCCGACCTTGACGCCCATGATCTGGATCTTGTCGCCGGGATACAGCGCGAGCGTCTCCGGGAAGTAGGCGACGACGGTGTTGGTGGTCAGCTTCTTGTACAGGTTCCAGCCCACGAACGCGGCCACCAGCCCGAGAATCACGACGAGCGTGCCGATGATCACCGCAGCGCGGGATACGTTCGGCAGCTTCATGTTTCGAACGTTGAAGATCGTTGTCATCGGTTACACCCCCTACTGTCCCTGCGAAAGTGGCGGAAGGAACGGCGGGTTCCCTGGCAATGGCGGTGTCCCCGCGGGCCCCGCATCCGGACCGGGTCCCGGCGGAGGCGGAGGTCCGGTCAAGGCCGGCGGCAGCGGAGCGATACCCGGCGTGAAGTCCGGCCCCTGCGGAGGCATCGGACCGACCGGCACGGTGCGCGCACCGGGCGGGGCCGGTGGAAGCGCCGCAGGCACGCCGGGCATATCCGGCGGCAGCTGCCCCGGAATCGCGGCCGCCGGCACACCTGGTGACGGCTGCGGGCCGTGCACGTTCGGGTCGGATGTGACCACGTCGGGCGGTCCGTAGTTGGGTCCGTACGGGTTGTTGCCGAACGGACCGACGGTCAGGTCGGCGCACGGCAGCGGATCCGCGGCAGTCGGGATGCCGTCAGGTGCCGGCGTGTAGGAACATGGTGTTCCCGCTCGCACTGCGGGACCTGGATGTTCGGGCGTGCCTTCCAGCACCGCAGGACCAGGCGCCGGCGCGCCGTTCGGGAACCGGGCCGCGTTCGGATCAGGGAACCGCCACGCGGGCAGACCCGCGTCGCCCCAGAACTTCTCGGGATCGATCCCGCGCTTCTTGAACGCGGAGTCGACGAACGGTTGCAGGATCTGGCCCGGGCAGCAGGTTGACCAGCATGACCTTGAAGTAGGGGCCCGACGCGACGGCCTCACCGAGGGACGCCACGAAGCTGGCGACGGTGGTCAGCGTGTCCATCAGGTCGAATCGGCGCTCGGACAGGACGTCGCTGACCACGCGCAGTTGTTCGAGCACCCGGTTCAGGTTCGGGTTGTCGTCGATGAATCCCTTGACCTGTTCGGAGAAGGAGCCGACGCGTTCGAGCAGCATGCTCACCGCATACTGGCGTTCGTTGATGGCGCCGAGCAGCTGCTGGGCGTTCACCAGGAGCTTGTTGATCTGTTCACTGCGGTTGCCGAGGATGCCGGCGATCTGGTTGGCATTGGCCAGCAGTTGCTTGATCTGATCGTCGCGCTTGCCGATGGTGTCGGAGAACCGCGCCACCCCGTCGAGTGCGGCACTCAGGTGCGGATAGGTCTGGTCGATGGTCTCCGACAGCACGTTCAGCGATTTCTTCACCGTCTGGGTGTCCCAGCCCGAAGATGCCTCGGTCACGTCGAAGAACGCGTCGTAGATCTGGTACGGCGTCGTGGTCTGGCCCAGCGGCAGTGTTCCGTTGGCCCTCAACGCCGTTGAGCCGCGCGGCTCGATCTCGATGTTGCGGCGGCCGAGGATGGTGTCGGTACGGATCGCCGCCCGGCTCTCGGTGCCGATCTGCGTGCCGTCGAGCGAATAGCCGATCCTGACCTTGTCGCCGTCGATCTCCGCGCTGCGCACCACGCCGACATCCACGCCGGCGATGCGCACCTTGTCGCCGGTGTTGATGCCGCCGGTGTCGGAGAACTCCGCGTAGTACGTGGGTTTCGCGAACAGCATCGGCACGCTGGCGAAGCTCTGCCCGACGCCGATGACGAGGAGGAGCACAAGGATGCCCATCAACCCGTTACGGACGCGGTTCGATCCCTCCAGAGTTCTCATTGCGGCGTGCACCTACCCGACGGCTGGCTGAAGAGTTTGACCGTGCGCACCGGACCGCCGGGTTGCAGACCGTTCATCCGGATCGAGATGTCGCAGGAGTAGAAGTTGAAGAAGTCACCGTAGATCCCGCCGGCGCGCCCGATGATCTTGAACGCAGTCGGCAGCCTGGTCAGGATGTCGTTGAGCTTGTCCCTCTGGTCGACCAGCGGCTGCTGGACGGCCTCGAGATGGCCGACGGTGCTCTGCAGCAGCGGGCGGTTGTCGGCCAGCAGATCGGCGATGGTGCCCGCGGCGTCGCTGATGTCGGCCACCGATGTGGCGATCGGGTCGGCTGCGGTCCTTCAGCCCGGTGATCAGCGTCTCGAAATTCTGCACCGTCTCGTCGAACTGCTGCTGGTGTTTGACCGTGGTGTCCAGCACGGTGTTGAGGTTCTTGATCACCTCGCCGATCGCCTGGTCGCGGTCGGCCAGCGCGGAGGTCAGCGATGCGGTCTGGTCGAGGATGTCGTTGATGGTGCCGCCCTGCCCCTGGAAGATCGTGATGATCGACTGGGCGATGGTGTTGACCTTGTCCGGATCAAGGGCCCGGAACACCGGACGGAATCCGCCGATCAACGCGTCGAGGTCCAGTGCGGGCTCGGTGCGTTCGACCGGGATGGTGCCTCCACCGGGCAGCCGCTTGTCGCTCTCGCCCCGCTTGAGCTCCATGTACCGGTCGCCGATCAGATTCAGATAGCGGATCGAGGCGGTGGTGCCCTCGAACAGCGGCAGCGAGCGGTCCACGTCGAAGTCGACCCTGACCTTCGATCCGTCGTCGATCAGCTCGACGTTGGAGACCTTGCCGACCTCCACACCGGACGCACGGACGAACTGTCCGGCCCGCAGCCCGCTGGCATTGGAGAACACCGCCGAGTAGCCGGTGGTGCGGTCGAAACGCATCTGACCGAACACCACGATGATGATCGCGGTGAACAGCAACAGCACCAGGGAGAAGGCGCCGAGCTTGATGGCTGTACCGGTGATTTTCATGGGTTGATCGTGTTCTCCCCGATCTGGCGTCCCCAGACGTACTCGATCAGGATCGGCTGGCCCAGCTCGAAGTGGTTGTACGGCGCGATCGACGCACCGGTGTCCATCACGAGGTACGGGCGCCGGCCACAGGTCACGGGTGATCGGCTGCCAGCAGCCGGGCTTGCCCTCGGGTCCGCCCCTGGCGTTCACGCGCGGCAGGTTGTCCGGATAGACGTAGGGGTTGCCCGCGCCCAGCTGAGGCCCGACAGCGTCCGCAGCGAGTAGCCGTTGCCGCCAAGCGACGCCGCCACCTTGGGCTCGACATCGTGGAAGTTGCGGATCGTGCAGAACAGCGCCGGGCTGTACTCGTCCAGGATCTCCGACGGGCGGATCAGGTCCTCCGCGCCGCGGACCAGGTAGGGGCCGCCGCGCTCGAAGATGTCGGCGCCGGTGTTGCCGAAGCCGACCGCGGCCATCAACGCCTGGTCGATGTTGCCCTGCTGCTGGTTGAGCGTGCGGGCGGTGGTCACCGCGTTCTCCAGGCCGTCGAACAGATCCGGCGCCGCGTCGGCGTACACCTCGCCGAGGTCGGCCAGCAGCTGGTTGTCCCGGCGGATCTGGGGCATCTGCGGATTGAGGTCGCCGAGGATCTCGTTGCCGTTGATGATCGACTGGCCGAACCGGTCACCCAGGCCGTCCAGCGCCTCGGCGGTGGCCGCCAGCGTCTGGTTCAGCTTGATCGGATCCACCTGCTGACGAGAGCGACACCACGGTCTCGAACAGCGTGTTGAACTCGGTGGTCACCTTGGTCACGTCGATCACGTCGGACGGCGTGATCCGTTGCGGTGACGGATCTTTCGGCGATGTGAAGGAGATGTACTTGTTGCCGAACACCGTGGTCGCGCTGATGTCGGCGTGACGTTCTTCGGAATCAGTTCGATGTACTTGGGATCCACGTCGAGGACGATCTTGGCCTGCGGCTCGCCGCCGACGTCCACCGCGTTGACCGTGGCGACCCGGCCGATCTCCACGCCGTTGTAGGTGACCTTCGCGCCGGGATCCATCGACAGACCCGCCCGCGCCGACATCATCGTCAGCTGTTCGCGCTTGCAGGAAGTCGCCGCGGAACTGGAAGTACACCAGCACCACGGCCGACGATGACCAACAGCGTCAGCACCAGGCCGGCCAGCTTGTACGGCGGGGTGCGAGGCGTGTTGATCGGTGCGGTCATGGCGCTACACCGTCAGGTTGAAGTTCGGGTCGACGCCGTAGAGCGCCAACGATGCGAACAGGACCACGCAGACGATCGCGACCAGGGAGGCGCGCATCGACCGGCCGACGGCCTCGCCGACGCCGACCGGGCCGCCGCTGGCGAAGTAGCCGTAGTAGCAGTGGTTGAGCATCACGATGACCGAGATGATGATCGCCTGCACGAACGACCACATCACGTCGTCGGCGCGCAGGAAGGTGCGGAAGTAGTGCTCGTAGGTGCCGATCGACTGGCCGTAGAAGAACGTCGTGGTGACCTGCGCGGACAGGAAGCTCATGATGATCGCCATCGCGTACAGCGGGATGATCACGACGAAGCCGGCCATGATCCGGGTGGACACCAGATACGAGATGGACTTGATGCCCATCACCTCGAGCGCGTCGATCTCCTCGCTGATCCGCATGGCGCCCAGTTCGGCGGTGGCGCCGGCGCCGACCGTGGCGGCCAGCGCCTGGCCCGCGACCACGGGTGCGGCGATGCGCACGTTGATCAGTGCGGCGAAGAATCCGGTGAACGCCTCGACACCGATATTGCCCAGCGACGCGAAGCCCTGGATGGCGACCAGCGACGAACCCGACAGCGTGACGAAGCCGACGATCGCCACGGTGCCGCCGATGACCGCCATCGCGCCGGTGCCCATGCCGATCTCGGCGATCAGCCGCAGCGTCTCCTTGCGGTAGTAGCGCAGCGCGTGGCCGATCGAGCCGATGGCGGTGACGACGAACCACGCGACGTGCCCGACGCTGTCGAGGAACCGCGCCGGGGCGGCGACGACACCCGTCGCCACGGGAGAACGCCCGCGGGAACCGAGAACGCAGGACCTGGGTTGTCGACACGTCAGCTCCCCGTTCCGAACCGGACACCGATGGTGGTCAGCACCACGTTGACCGCGAACAGGGCGATCACGCACAGCACCAGCGTCTCGTTGACCGCGGTGCCGACGCCTTTGGCGCCGCCGGCGACGGTCAGTCCGCGGTAGCAGCCGACCAGACCGGCGATCAGGCCGAAGGTCATGGCCTTGACGACCGAGATCAGCACCTCGGGCAGCCCGGTGACCAGGGTGAGGGTGGAGACGTAGGCGCCTGCGGAGACGTTCTGCAGGTACACGCCGAAGATGAAGCCGCCGACCAGGCCGATGGTGATGACGGCGCCGTTGAGCAGAAGCGCGACGAACGTCGAGGCGATCACGCGTGGGACCACCAGGCGCTGGATCGGGTCGATGCCGAGCACCTCGAGTGCGTCGATCTCCTCGCGGATGGTGCGGGCGCCGAGGTCGGCGCAGATGGCCGTCGAGCCGGCGCCGGCCACCACGAGCACGGTCACCAGCGGGCCGAGCTGGGTGACGGCGGCCAGCGCGGCGCCCGCCCCGGAGATGTCGGCGGCGCCGAACTCGGTGAGCAGGATGTTGAGCGTGAAGATGAGGAGCACGGTCAGCGGGATCGACACCGCGACGGTCGGCAGGAAGGCCACCCGCATCAGGAACCAGCTCTGGAGGATGAACTCGCGCCACTGGAACGGCGGCTTGAAAGTTGCCTTGGCGGTGAGCACGCACATGCGCACGAATCCGCCGACGGCGGTCAGACCTGGCCGTATCTGGTCGCGGACGTAACCGACGATGTCGGTCGACGCCGTCACCGACGCGCTCCTACGACGAAACCGCGCCCGTTGCGGCGCAACGGCACCCCCTGTCGCACGCGGCCTCCTTGCCCCAACCCGGTGACTGTGACCAGCGTCTCCCTACTCGTCGAGTAGTAAGACAGACCACAGGACTGTACCCGATGCCATCCCCGCGTTGCACCGCATCTGAAAGATTGAGCCCTTAACCGTTAGCAAACCCGCCCCAATTCCCTAAATCTCTTGTGCGCCAGCAGAAACCGTTGGCGGAGTAGCACTTTCGCCCGCGTCAATCTGCTTTCGCCGCGCCGAAGCGCACCCGCAGTTCCGTTTTGAGAACTTTGCCAGCGGGGTTGCGAGGGAGCGCGTCGACGATCTCCAGCGCCTTCGGATGCTTGTACCTCGCGAGGCGTTCGGACAGGAACTTCTCAAGATCGGCGAGCGCCGAGTTCGCCGGCGGCACCGAGTGCGATCACGGCCACCGGGCACCTCGCCCCACTTGTCGTCCGGGCGGCCGATCACCGCCACCTCGACGATCGCGGGGTGGCCGGCGAGGACGTTCTCGACCTCTGCGCAGTAGATGTTCTCGCCGCCGGAGATGATCATGTCCTTCTTGCGGTCGACGACCCAGATGTAGCCCTCGTCGTCCTGGCGCACGAGATCGCCGGAATGGAACCAGCCGCCGGCGAAGGCCTCGGCGGTGGCCTTGGGGTTGTTCCAGTAGCCGGCCATCAGGGTGGGCGCGCGGTAGACGATTTCGCCGACCTGGCCGATCTCGACGTCGTTCATGTTCTCGTCGACGACGCGCGCGGACACCGTCGGAATCACCTTCCCGACCGAGCCGAGTTTCCGGATAGCGTCGTCGCCCAGCAGCATGCACGTCACCGGAGACATCTCGGTCTGGCCGAACGCGGCGAGGATCTGGGTTCCAGGGAATGTCTCGGACATGCTGCGCAACAAGGTATCTGAGGCCGGTGCCGCACCCCACGACAACACCCGCAGCTTCAGGTTCCGCGGACGTGCCCGCTGTTCGGCGACGACCGCCTGCCACTGCGCGGGCACCAGGAAGATGCCGGTGACCGCCTCGGCCTCGAGGACGTCGAGCAGTGCACCGGGATCGAACGCGCCCAGCGGATAGACCACTGTCGGCCTGCCGAGCAGCAGGCCGACGATCATGTTCCCGATGCCCGCGATGTGGAACAGCGGGACACCGATGAAGCCGACGTCGCTGTTGAGGTCGGCGCCGTTGGTGAACAGGAACGTCATCGCCTGCCCGGCGAGGTTGGTGTGGGTGAGCACGGCGCCCTTGGGTCTGCCGGTGGTTCCCGAGGTGTACATGATCAGCGCGGGCGAGTCGTTGGGGATGTCCGCGAGCGGCGGTTCGTCGCCCGCTTCGGCCATCACGTCGTCGTAGCCGATCGTGCGGTCGGTCGTCGGTGGTACCGCCCGCGACGATCACGGTGGTCAGCGTCGCGTCGATATCGCGGACCGCGGTCGCGACGCCGGCGAGCACCGACTCGGTGATCACCACGCGGGCCTGACAGTCGCTCACCAGGAAGGCGATCTCGGGCGGGGTCATCCGGAAGTTGACCGGCACGGCGATGGCCCCGAGCTTGTTGATCGCAAGGAACGACTCGATGAACTCGGTGCGGTTGAGCATCAGGATCAGCACCCGGTCGCCGAATGCGACCCCGCGCCGGCTCAGCGCCCCGGCCAGGGCGGCGACCCGGTTATCCAGTTCGCGCCAGGTGGTGGTGTGGCCCAGGAAGCGCAGGGCCGTCTCGCCGGGCTGCATCAGCGAGTGCCGTGCGAGTTGGGTGGTCCAGTTCTGCCGACGCGCGAGAAACGGCTGCTCGGTTGGGTCTGGCATCAAAGGGGACGTCAACAGCGACTACTCCTCCGCCTGGCCTGGGTTGCGCAGTTTGATATTTGAACAGGTTATATGTGATCAAATTCATGGTGTTGCCCCGGTCACAATATGGCCTCGGCTGCTCGGGTACAAGCCCACCCAGACAGACCGGAGAGCCGTGTGAACGCACCCCCGAGGACCCGGACCGGGGCCCGGCGCGCGGTGCGGCGCGAACAGCTATCCGACGAGGTCGCGGCGCGTCTGCGCACCGACATCATGATCGGCAACCTGCGGCCGGGCACCTTCATCCGGCTGGACGAGACCGCCGCTGCACTGGGGGTCAGCATCACGCCGGTCCGCGAGGCACTGCGCACCCTGCGCGGCGAGGGCATGGTGCAGCTCGAACCCCACCGCGGCCATGTCGTCGTCCCGCTGACGCGCCGCGACGTCGAGGACATCTTCTGGCTCCAGGCCACCATCGCCAAGGAGTTGGCAGCAACGGCGGCCGAGCAGATCACCGAGGCGGAGATCGACGAGCTGGAGCGACTCAACGACGCACTGGCCGAGGCCGTCGACCACCATGAGCCCGACGAGATCGCTTCCGCGGAGTTCGCGTTCCACCGGGCGTTCAACAGGTCAGCCGGCCGCATCAAGCTGGCGTGGTTCCTCTTACATGTCGCGCGATACCTGCCCGGGCACATCTACGCGGCGAGTCCGCAGTGGGGAGTATCCGCGGTGGCCGGGCACCGCGAGATGATCGCGGCGCTACGCCGAGGCGATGTCGACACCGCGGTCAGGCTGACCGGCGGCGAGTTCACCGACGGCGCGCAACGGCTGATCGCTCGGCTCGACGAGACGAAGTTGTGGGGCTGAGCGCCGCCGCCCAACGCACGGTTGTTGTTACACAAAGTCCGAGTAGACCCGTAAACAAGCGTGCGGTCGGCAGGCGGTCAGCTGGATGCGGCGACTTCTTCGGCGCGAGTCTTCAGCTTGGCCGCCAGATAGTCGAGCGTGTCCCCGATGGCCTTCTTCACGAACTGGGCCGGGATCGGCAGTTTGGTCTCGACGTCGAGGTCGACCGTCAGCAGCGATGTCGCCCCCATCGGGACCACCGAGAACTTCTGTTCCTGCTTCTCGAAGAACTCGCCCTGCTGCAGCACCGTCTGGATCTGATTCTCGGCGGGGTAGTAGACCGCGGTGATGAACGTGCCCGACTGGCCCTGGACGACGACGTCCAGACGCAACTGGCTGGGACGGCCGTCGTCGTAGCGCGCCAGCACCCAGCACCCCTTGATCTCGTCGTTCCACAACGGGTACGACTCGAAGTCGGCGACGATCCCCATGATCGCCTCGGCGGGGGCTTCGACCTCGACGGTCTTGCTCACAAAAGGCATCGCACGAGCATATCGACTAGTCGACGCGCGCCTTTTCGAGCAGGGAGCGAATCGTTGCCGGGATCGGCACAGGCCTGCGTCCAGCCCGGTCGACGTAGACGTGCACCCAGTGCCCGACGGCCGCTGTGGGCTGGTTGGGGTCACCGTCCTGCCATAGCCCCAACCGATACGTGACGCTGCTGTTTCCCAGCCGCGTGACCGCCACGCCAACGAAAAGTGGTTCAGGGAAACGCAATTCGGCGAAGTACTGGCATCCCGACTCGGCGACAACGCCCAACCAGGGCACCGTCAGCGGGTCGATATCGCAATTGGTGTTGATCCAGCCGTTGATCGCCGTGTCGAACAGTGCGTAGTAGACGGCATTGTTGAGGTGACCGAACATGTCGTTGTCGGTCCACCTGGTCGTCACGGGCCAGTGCACGGGAAAGTCGCCGCTGGAGAGCGATTGCTCACTACGGGTCATTTCAGCAGTCTGGCAGGTCCCGGTCCTAACGGTCTGCGGCTCGTGTCGCACGACCCATGGCGAGAGGGCGCACGATCGCCGGCATGCCGCGCCACACGACGTTCTGGGCCGCAACGGTGAAGCCGCAGGCACGCAGGCGCTCGACGGTGTCGCGGTTGCAGCGGCAGCCACCTGCAAAGCGGCGCCATGGTTCGGCGAGTTTGTCCTGGCAGCCCGCCAGTAGTCGCGAGCTTGCGCGCACGTGTTCGATGAACAGCAGCTGCCCGCCGGGTCGGAGTACACGCGCAATCTCGCGCAGCGCACCTTCAGGCTCGTCGACCGTGCATAGGGCGAGCGTCGAAACGACAGTGTCCACGGACGCGTCGGCGAGTGGTAGACCCTCTGCCGACGCGTCGACAATCCTTGTGGCGCAGCCGTGTTGGCGCGTACGACGCGAGAGTTTCTTGCGCATTCCTGGCTCAGGCTCGATGAGCACCAGCTCGGTGACTCCCTCCGGATAGTGCGCAATGTTCAGCCCGGTCCCTGCGCCGATCTCGACGACGCGGCCGAAGGCGCCGGCCAACAGCGTGCTGCGCCGCCGACGCATGCCCGCAGCCTCACCCAGCCAGAGAAAGGGGTCATACACGAGCGCGAAAATCCGCAGCCACGCCGCAGATGGCGGGTTCCCCCGCGATTCGGTACTCGATTCGGCACTAGCGATCTCGGTCATGCCCCAAACGTAGGAGTGGCCACGTGACGCGCGCATCGCCCGATGCGGCCATCTTCTGCAGATGGCCCGTTTCGGCTACCTCACAAGATTCCGAGACGCGCGGCTTCTGCAACGGCGGCGGTTCGTGAGGTACGGCCCAGCTTGCGGCGGATGTTCGCGACGTGGCGGTGAACGGTGTGCGGGCTGAGCACCAGGTGCTGCGCGATTTCGCGATCACTGAGACCGCGCGCCATGCAGACGAGGATTTCACGCTCACGACCCGACAGGACCTGCTCCTGCACGCTCGCGTGGTGCGGTGACTGCTGCGCCGGCGCCAGCGATTCGCGGCATGCGCGTACCACGGAGTCGGCGTCACCGTGCCACGGGAAGTGCGCGCTCCCTTTCAGCGGGATGAATGTGGCACCCGGAATCGCGGCCGCGACTTCGCGCCCAAGCCGGTACGGCACGGCACGGTCGTCGCGGCGATGCACCACCAGCGTTGGGGAGCGGACGAGCGGGAGGTGGTCTCTAACATCGAGGCGATAGACGAGAGCCAACACTGCGGCGGCGGTTTCGGCCGTCGCCGCCTCCCTCTGCAATCGGGCGAAACGTTCGTGCTCGTCACCGTCGGCTCTGCCTAGGAAGATATCGCCGAGAAGGCGTGAACCCAGGCCCCAATGCGCATGTATCGCAGCCAATATCGCCTCGCCCACACCAGGCGCCGTCAGTGCCGTTCCGTCCGGGTACGACCCGTACAACACCAACCGCTCGACCCGCTCGGGGAATGCTGCGGCAAACGCGATGGCAGTACAGCTCCCGGATGAGCCGCCGATGAGCGAAACGCGCTCGAGCCCTAGTTCGTCGACCAGCGAGCGCAACGTCGCGACCTCGCGGTCGAGAGTCAGATCGGCATCGTGCAGGGTGCGATCCGACATGCCGACTCCGAGCCGGTCGTAACGGATCAATGTGTAACCGTCGGCGATTCCGTCCCAGAACCGACGAAAGTCTGCGTTCTGCCAGTCGAGTTCGAGGTGACTCACCCACCACGCGGGAGCGACCAGCGGTGGACCGCTGCCGCGCACCTCGTACGCCACCCGGCGTCCACCGACGGGCAGAAACCGGATCTCGGACTTTTCCAGCATCCCCCGCAGCGTATGGGAACCCGCTCGGTCGTTGCAGCAGTCTTCCAGTGACGGCAGGCTGTAGTCATGAGGGTTCGTGGCGCCGTAATCGAAGAGATCGGTCTGCCAAGGCCATACGCCGAATCGCGACCGCTCTCGGTGGAAGACCTCGACCTCGCCCCGCCCGGGGCTGGTGAACTCCTCGTCCGTATCGAGGCCGCGGGCATGTGCCATTCGGACCTGTCGGTGGTCGACGGCAGCCGGGTCCGGCCGGTGCCGATGCTGCTCGGCCACGAGGCGGCCGGCGTCGTCGAGGAGGCGGGACCCGGGGTGCCCGATGGAGCCGTCGGTCAGCGCCTGGTGATGACCTTCCTACCGAGGTGCGGGGCCTGCGAGGCGTGCGCGACCAACGGGCTCACACCATGCGTGCCCGGCAGCGCGGCCAATGCGGCCGGCACACTGATGACCGGCGAACGCAGGCTCTCGCGCGATGGACATCCGATTCATCACCACCTCGGGGTCTCCGGTTTCGCGACCCACGCGGTCGTCGACCGTCGGTCGGTCGTGCCCGTTCCTGCGGACGTCCCCCCAGAGGTCGCGGCGCTGCTCGGGTGCGCCGTGCTGACCGGCGGCGGCGCGGTGATCAATGCGGGACGCCCACGGGCGGGTGACACCGTGATCGTCGTCGGCCTGGGTGGCGTCGGCATGGCCGCGGTGCTCACCGCGCTCTCGCATGACGACGTACGTGTCATCGGTGTCGACCAGCTGCCCGCCAAGCTCGAGCTGGCACGGACCATGGGCGCGCACGAGGCATACACGCCGGACGCGGCGCGCGAGGCCGGGCTCAAGGCCGCTGTGGTGATCGAGGCTGTCGGCCATCCGCAGGCGGTGGAGACCGCCGTCGACCTCACCGCCGCGGGAGGCCGGACCGTCTGTGTCGGTCTCCCCCGGCCCGATGCCCGAATCAACCTGTCGCCGTTGGGCTTTGTCGCCGAGGGCCGTTCGCTGATCGGCAGCTATCTCGGCTCTGCCGTGCCCTCGCGGGAGATCCCGCACTTCGTGGGCCTGTGGCGGGCGGGCCGCCTGCCCGTCGAGTCCCTGGTGTCGTCGAGGATCACGCTGGATGACATCAACTCCGGCATGGACCAACTCGCCGACGGTAAGGCCGTGCGGCAGATCATCAGTTTCGACTAGACGCTGCCTCTGCATTCGCGACACCAGCGCTCCGCAGCGACCTCACGATGAGCGCGCGCAGTCTACGACTCACCTCGAACTGCTTACCGGGCAACGTCCGCGCCACCACGCGAAGGTTCACGGTGTCCTTCTCGATGCTCTCCACGCCCATCAGTTGCGGCTCGTCGAGCAGCAGATCGGGTAGTCCAGGAGAAGCAGAGTCCTTCATGGCGTACTCCGACGCCTCACGCAGCGCATCGTTGACCACGTTGATGTCCGCCGAGGTGGGCACCGGCACGTCGACGACCGCCCGGGCCCAATCCTTGGACAGGTTCAACGATTTGACGATCTGTCCATTGGGCACGGTGTACACCTCACCATCGCTTGTGCGAAGTTTGGTGACGCGCAGCGTGACATCCTCGACGGTGCCGCGGGCATCGCCCCCGGCCGTCACCGTCAGTGCCACCAGATCACCGAATCCGTATTGCCTCTCGGTGATGAGGAAGAAGCCGCTGAGCAGATCCTGGACGATGCGCTGGGCGCCGAAACCGAACGCGGCACCGAGGACCGCCGCGGGCGCCACCAGTGAGCCGATCGGCAGTCCGAGCTGATTGGCGATGTCCACGGCGACCACGATGTAGAGCACGGCGATGGCCACCGACGAGATCACCGAGGCGACGGCCCGACGGTGTTTGGCGCTTTGCGGACGCAGCACGGCATCGCCGGCGTCAGCGCTGTCGAATCGCCTGCTGACACGGCGCGCGATCAAGCGGATCAGCCGTGTGGCGATCACCGCGAACAGCACCACCAGCAGGATGTGCACGCCTTTGGTCAGCAGCCATTCGGTCAACGAGTCAAGTGTGGAAGACATATCGGAGTCGGCTTCCCGGCCCCGCCGGGATTTCAAACGAAGGCACTATGTGATTCGCCTAACCTTCACCCGTGACCGGATGCGTCAGACGCAGCGGTGGCCGTTGTCACGAATTATCGGATGCGCTTTAGGCATCAGTCAGAACCAGCTGTCGCGCATCTCCAGCGTGGTGCGGTCCATGGCGGCGAGCAGATCGAGCGCAGGGCCGGTCTTGGGCAGTTCGCTGCGGAAGAAGTACCGTGCGGCGAAACGTTTGCCGTCGTAGAAGTCACCAGAGCGACCGTTGCACGCCACCACCTGCTGCAGCCAGATCCAGGCGACCACGATGTGGCCGAACGCCTCGAGGTAGGCCACGCTGTTGGCCAGTGCCGCATCGATGTCGCCTGATGCGAACATTGCGGTGGTCACCTCGACGAGGCGTTGCCAGGTGGCGTCGAGGCGGGCGGCCAACTCGGCGGCATCTCCGCCCGCGGCCCTCGCGGCCTCGACCGTCGCGTTTACAGCCTCCCCCAGCGCCGCCAGGCTGGCACCACCGCGCTGGGTCACCTTGCGGCCCAACAGGTCCAGGCTCTGAATGCCATGGGTGCCTTCGTGAATGGGGTTGAGCCGGTTGTCGCGGTAGTGCTGTTCGACGTCGTACTCACGGGTGTAGCCGTAGCCGCCGTGGACCTGTATCGCCAGGCTGTTGGCCTCCAGACACCACTGCGACGGCCAGCTCTTGCCGACCGGCGTCAGGATGTCGAGCAGCAGCGTCACCGCATCGCGTTCCGCGTCGGTTTCAGCGCTGTGCTGCAGGTCGACGAGTTTGGCACAATACAGCAGCAGCGCCATTCCGCCTTCGACATATGCCTTCTGCGCCAACAGCATTCGCTTGACATCGGCGTGCTCGATGATCGGTATCTGCGGTGCCGTCGGATCCTTGGCGGTCACCGGCCTGCCCTGCGGACGTTCACGGGCATAGTCCAGGGACTTGAGGTATCCGGTGTAGCCCAGCGCCACCGCACCCATGCCCACGCCGAGGCGAGCCTCGTTCATCATGTGGAACATGTAGGTGATGCCGCGGTGAGGTTCGCCGACGAGATATCCGACCGCGCCGTCGAAGTTCAGCACGGTGTTGGTGATACCCCGCTGCCCCATCTTGTGGTTCAGCCCGGCAATGACGACGTTGTTGCGTTCGCCGATCGAACCATCTTCGTTGACGAGGTACTTCGGCACGATGAACAGCGAAATGCCCTTGGTGCCTGCGGGCCCGCCGGGAATCTTCGCGAGCACCAGGTTGACGATGTTGTCGGTGAGCTCGTGCTCGGCCCCGGAGATCCACATCTTCGAACCGAACACCCGGTACGTGCCGTCGGCCTGCGGTTCGGCCCGGGTGAGGATGTCGGCCAGCGACGAGCCGGCCTGGGTCTCCGACAGCGCCATCGTCCCGGAGAACCGTCCGGCCATCATCGGCCGCATGAAGTCGTCGATCTGCTCGGGCGTGCCGAACTTCGCGATCAGGTTCGCGTTGGCGATGGTGAGCATCAGGTATCCGGTGGTGCTCACGTTGGCCGCCGAGAACCAGGCGAGACCCGCTTCGGCGACGGTCACGGGCAGCTGGGCGCCACCGAACTCGCTGTCCATCGAGGCGCCGATCAGATCCGCCTGGGTGAACGCGTCCAGCGCCTCCTTGACTTCACCGATGACCGTGACCTTCTCGCCGTCGAAGCTCGGTTCTTCTGCGTCGCTCTTCTTGTTGTGCGGCGCGAAATACTTCGTCGCCAACTGCTCGCACAGATCCAGCACCCCGTCGAAGGTCTCGCGGGAATGCTCGGCGAAGCGGTCCCGCTTCGTCAGCTCATCGATCTGCAGCCATTCGTACAGTAGGAAATCGAGATCCCGTCGCGACAGCAGCGTTGACTTCATCTCGCCCTCCTCGTCGAAACTGTGCCCGGACAGTCTCGGCAGTTAGTTGGCCGCGCTGATGTTCACGCCCAATGGCTCTGACTCGCGCACCGTTTCATCGCGGATCAGTCCGCGCAGCAATGCGGTGCTGAACTCGACGGCGATCTCCTGTGCTGTGCGCCGACCGTGCGGCCTCAGCCAACGGTAGGAACCCAGCGTCATCCCGATGTAGCCCAGGGCGAGCACATGGCTGTCGCAGTCATAGAACTCCCCGCTCGCGATGCCGCGGTCGATGACGTCGCGCACATGCTCGTAGACCTGCGTCTCCTTCTCCCGGATATACGCGACCTGTTCCTCGGTGAACCACTCCGTTATGTAGGGGCCCTCCTGGAAGTACACCGCCGCCCGCTCGATGTCGCTGGCGATGCCGACCAGTAGCCGCCGGGTGAAGTGATAGATGGTCTCCCGGGCCGACGCCGTCGGGTCGTCGTGCAGGGCGTCCACGGTGAAGTCCGCCGCACCCTTGTAGATGTCGTAGAGGATCAGCGCCTTGCTGGCGTAGTAGTGGTAGACCGT
>CAVRFN010000012.1:0-46791 GCA_963720345.1 uncultured Actinomycetota bacterium | reverse complement strand
GGCCTTGTTCAGGCCGACGGCGTCGGCGACGTCGTCCATCCGGGTGCCGTGATAGCCCCTGGCGGCGAAAAGCTTGGTGGCGACGGCCAACAGCTCCTCGCGACGGGACATCCCGTTGGTTGGGGTTTCCCCAGAAGGACCGGAAGACGCAGGCGGCATGGCGACTCACTATATGCAGGCCCGGAGCGCATCCGGGGGATCAATCAACTGGTTGGCTAGTTTATGCGTTGAGGGTGTCGCCGCTTCGGCGGCGGGTCTAGACTCGGGCGAGAACAAGCCGCTACGCGAGAGGTGATGACGTGGATCCCAACCCGGATTATGACGCGAGCGACGAGCTTGAATACGGCGCCAACTGGTTCGCCTGGATTCTGCGAGGCGTCTACCCCCCGCCCGCATATCCCCCGGTGTGAGCGCGCGGTAACGCGCGGATTGCCACCCGGACGGCGACATAGATCGCCGATGAGGTGATCAGGAAGATCGGCCAACCCATCGCAACGCGCGCGGCCGCGAGTAACCCCTCCTGATCCGTGTCATACAGGTAGTTCTGCACCAGAAATCGCGACCACGATGCCGTCGCCATCACGACGGTGGCGATGTCGAACGCCCACCGCACCCGTGGCACGCGGCGCCACGCCCCATCGCGCCCCGTCATCCAGGCCCATCCGACTCCGACGAGTGGCCTGCGGATCAGGATCGACACGGTGAAAACGATCGCCAAGCCCAGGTACATCCAGATGCCGGGCAGATAGAAATCCTTGGCCCTGCCGGTGATCAACGCGAACGCCGCGCACACCGCCACACCGGCGAATCCGAACAGCGCAGGGCGGGTGGACTCTCGCCGCACCAGCTGCCACGCCAGAATGATCGATGCAACGCCGATCGCCGCGATGAGCGCCGGGCGCAGGCTGGTCAGTGAGTTCGTCACGGCGAACGTGGTCACCGGCAATGCCGTGTACACCAGACCCCGCACGCCGCCGGCATGAACCAACAGAGCAGCGGCCGGCGGTCGGGATTCGGCCTTCACCTTCATCGCGCCGTACTTTACTCAGAACTCGTAAGCGCACCGCTTACCGCCGGAGGGGCACGCGGGTCGCCAAGAGGCAGATGGGAGACTTTTCGGATGATCATCGGGATACCGCGCGAATCCCTCGCGGGTGAGACGCGTGTAGCCGCCACGCCGCAGACCGTCGGACAACTCCTCAAACTGGGCTACTCCGTCGTCGTCGAGTCGGGTGCCGGCGCAGCCTCCAGCTTCACCGATGCCGCCTACGTCGAGGCCGGCGCCGAGATCGGGTCCCAGGAACAAGCACTGTCCGCCGACATCGTCCTCAAGGTCAACGCACCCGCCGATGCCGAGATCGCGGCCGTGCGCGACGGCGCGACGCTGGTCAGCCTGATCGCCCCGGCACTGAACCCGGAACTGCGTCGAAGAAGCTGTCCGCCCGCCCCATCACGGTGCTGTCGATGGACGCCGTTCCGCGCATCTCACGGGCGCAGTCGCTGGACGTGCTGTCGTCGATGGCGAACATCGCCGGATACCGCGCGGTTGTCGAGGCCGCACACAGCTTCGGCCGGTTCTTCACCGGCCAGGTGACCGCCGCGGGCAAGGTGCCGCCGGCCAAGGTGCTCGTCGTCGGCGCGGGGGTAGCCGGGCTGGCCGCCATCGGTGCGGCCGGGAGCCTCGGCGCGATCGTGAAGGCCACCGACCCGCGACCTGAGGTCGCCGACCAGGTCAAGTCCCTCGGCGGGGAGTACGTGTCCGTCGACCCGGGGGCGGCCGAGGTCTCGGCCACCGGCTACGCCAAGGAGATGGGCGACGACTACAAGGCCCGCGAGTCCGCGCTGTACGCCGAGTTGGCATCCGACGTCGACATCATCATCACCACCGCGCTGATCCCGGGTAAGCCCGCACCGCGGATCATCACCGCGGACATGGTCGCGTCCATGAAGCCGGGCAGCGTGCTCGTCGACATGGCCGCCTCCAACGGCGGCAATGTCGAGGGCACCGTCAAGGATCAGGCGATCGTCACGGACCACGGTGTGACGATCATCGGCTACACCGATCTGGCGGGGCGCCTGCCCGCCACGGCCTCGCAGCTCTACGGCACCAACCTGGTCAACCTGCTCAAGCTGCTCACGCCGGAAAAGGATGGGCAGCTCACCCTGGACTTCGACGATGTCGTCCAGCGGTCGGTGACTGTGGTTCGCGACGGCGAAACCACCTGGCCGCCGCCGCCGGTGCAGGTGTCCGCGGCACCCGCGGCCGTCGCCGCCCCGGTCGAGCACAAGCCCGCCAAGACGCCGATGACGACGCGACGCCGACTGGGCATCACCTTCGCTGCCGCAGCGGTGCTGTTCGCTCTGATCGCCCTCTCACCTGCTGCGTTACAGGTGCACTTGACGGTCTTCGCGCTGGCGATCGTCATCGGCTACTACGTGATCGGCAACGTGCATCACGCTCTGCACACGCCGCTGATGTCGGTGACCAATGCGATCTCCGGCATCATCGTCGTCGGCGCGTTGCTGCAGATCGGCCACGGCGACGTGGTCATCACCGCATTGGCAACGGCGGCGATCCTGCTCGCCAGCATCAACGTCTTCGGTGGCTTCGCGGTGACGCGCCGCATGCTGGCGATGTTCTCGAGGAGCTGAGAGATGTTCACCATAGAGACGGCCGCCACCGCGGCCTACGTCGTCGCCGCGCTGCTGTTCATCCTGGCGCTCGCCGGCCTGTCCAAGCACGAGACATCAAGGGCCGGAAACAGTTTCGGTATCGCCGGCATGGCCGTCGCGCTGCTCGCGACGATCGCGCTCGCGCTGGCGCGACACATCGAACCGCTGGGCCTTGGCCTGCTCGTCGGCGCGATGATCATCGGAGCCGCGATCGGCCTGTGGCGCGCCAAGGTCGTCGAGATGACCGGCATGCCCGAGCTCATCGCGCTGCTGCACTCATTCGTGGGCCTGGCCGCCGTGCTGGTCGGCTGGAACGGCTACCTACACGTCGAGGGTGACCCCGCAGACAGCGGGCGCCGAAGCAATGAAGCTCGAGCGCCGAAGGCATGCTCGGCATTCACTCCGCCGAGGTAGTCATCGGCGTCTTCATCGGTGCGGTGACGTTCACCGGTTCGATCGTCGCCAACCTGAAGCTGTCGGCCCGGATCAAGTCCGCCCCGATGATGCTGCCCGGCAAGAACTTTCTCAACGTCGGTGCGCTCGTCGTCTTCGCCGCGCTCACCGTCTGGTTCGTGATCGACCCGCAGCTGTGGCTGCTGGTGGTGGTCACCGTGCTGGCGCTGCTGCTCGGCTGGCACCTGGTCGCTTCAATCGGCGGCGGCGACATGCCCGTCGTGGTGTCGATGCTCAACAGCTACTCCGGCTGGGCCGCGGCGGCCTCAGGCTTCCTGCTGTCCAACGACCTGCTCATCGTCACCGGTGCGCTCGTCGGCTCCTCCGGTGCCTACCTGTCCTACATCATGTGCAAGGCCATGAACCGGTCGTTCATCTCGGTGATCGCGGGCGGCTTCGGGATAGAGGCCGGACCCGCTGACGACAAGGACTACGGCGAGCATCGCGAGATCAACGCCGATGGCGCCGCCGAACTGCTCGCCTCAGCCAGTTCGGTGATCATCACGCCGGGCTACGGCATGGCCGTTGCCCAAGCCCAGTACGGCGTCGCCGACCTGACGCGCAAGCTGCGCGACCGCGGCGTCAACGTCCGGTTCGGCATCCACCCCGTCGCGGGACGCCTTCCCGGCCACATGAACGTGCTGCTGGCCGAGGCCAAGGTGCCCTACGACATCGTCTTGGAGATGGACGAGATCAACGACGACTTCGGCGACACCGACGTCGTGCTGGTCATCGGCGCCAACGACACCGTCAACCCGGCGGCATCCGAGGACCCGAGCAGCCCGATCGCCGGTATGCCGGTACTCACGGTGTGGAACGCCAACCATGTCATCGTCTTCAAACGCTCCATGGCCTCCGGCTACGCGGGTGTGCAGAACCCGTTGTTCTTCCGGGAGAACACCCAGATGCTGTTCGGCGACGCCAAGGACCGGGTGGACGCGATCAACGCTGCGCTTTCCGAAGCGGTCATCCGCCGGTCACTAGAGTCTTGCCGTGACGACCCGATCCCGCGTGCCCGCGTGGTCGGTGCCGCTGTTCTTCGTCGTCGGCGCGGTGTCGCAGTACGTCGGGGCCGCGCTGGGTGTCTTCCTGTTCGAGACCACCGATCCGACGGCGGTGGCCTGGCTGCGCTGTGCCGCCGCCGCTGTCGCGCTGGTGCTGTGGCGACGACCGTGGCGGGTGCAGTGGACGCGGCGCGGACTCGCCGTCGCGGCCGGGTTCGGCGTCGTCACCGTGGCGATGAACGTGGCGTTCTTCGAGGCGATCGCCCGGATCCCGCTCGGCACTGCCGTCGCGATCGAGTTCATCGGGCCGGTGGCCGTGGCGACCATGGGCTCTCGTCGCCCGCGCGATCTGCTGGCTGTCGTCCTGGTGGCCGGTGGTGTCGCACTGCTCGCCGGCGTGCAGGCGGGTGTCGACCCGCCTCGGCGTCGGCTTCGCGCTGCTGGCCGCTGCACTGTGGGCGGGCTACATCCTGCTCGGAAGCGGGTCGCCGATGAGGGCGCCGGGCTCGACTCACTGACAGTCGGGATGGCGTCCGCCGCGGTACTACTGGCTGCGCCGCTACTCGCCCACCAAGTGGTGTCCGACCCATCCACGTTCGCCGAGCCGAGGACGTGGCTCCTGGCGGTCGGCGTCGGCGTGCTGTCGACCGCGATCCCCTACGCCCTCGACCAAGTGGTGCTGACCGCGGTCGGACGAGCCCGCTTCGCGCTGCTGCTGGCGCTGCTTCCGGCGACGGCTGCGGTCATCGGTGCGCTCTTGCTGGCGCAGCGACCGACGCTCGCCGAGGTGGCCGGTATAGCGCTGGTGATGGTCGCGCTCGTCATCAGCGCGGACCGCGGCGACGCAGACTCGGCGCCCGGAAACTAGGATGTCCAACTCATGCCGGTCGACAGGTTGTTGCCAACGGATGAAGCCCATGACCTGATCGCGCTTACGCGCAACGTCGGCGACAAGGTGCTCGATCCGATCGTCGACGCCCATGAGAAGGCCGAGACCTACCCCGAAGGGGTGTTCGCCCAACTCGGCGCTGCGGGGCTGCTGAGCCTTCCGCAACCCGAGGAGTGGGGCGGGGGCGGGCAGCCCTTCGAGGTGTACCTGCAGGTGCTCGAGGAGCTCGCGGCGAGGTGGGCCGCAGTGGCCGTCGCGGTCAGCGTGCACAGCCTTTCGTCGCATCCGCTGCTGGCGTTCGGTACCGACGAACAGCAGCACCGGTGGCTTCCGGACATGCTCTCCGGCGAGCAGATCGGCGCCTACAGCCTGTCGGAGCCACAAGCCGGTTCCGACGCCGCGGCGCTGCGCTGTGCTGCCAAGCCCGACGGCCCTGCCGAGTACGTGCTCAACGGTTCCAAGTCGTGGATCACCCACGGTGGGGTCGCCGACTTCTACACGTTGTTCGCCCGCACCGGCGAAGGATCAAGGGGCATAAGCTGTTTCCTGGTTCCCGGCGATCTGCCCGGACTCAGCTTCGGCAAGCCCGAGGAGAAGATGGGCCTGCATGCGGTCCCGACCACTTCGGCGTTCTACGACAACGCACGCATCTCGTCGGACCGCCGCATCGGTGCCGACGGGCAGGGGCTGCAGATCGCTTTCAGCGCACTGGACTCCGGCCGGCTGGGCATCGCCGCAGTGGCCACCGGACTGGCGCAGGCCGCGCTGGACGAGGCAGTGCGGTATGCGAACGAACGAACGACGTTCGGCCGCAAGATCATCGACCACCAGGGGCTCGGCTTCCTGTTGGCTGATATGAGCGCCGCGGTCGTCAGCGCACGGGCAACCTACCTCGATGCCGCGCGCAGACGCGATCTCGGCCTTCAGTATTCGGCGCAGGCCAGCGTCGCCAAGCTGATCGCCACCGACGCAGCGATGAAAGTGACCACCGACGCCGTGCAGGTGTTCGGCGGCGCCGGGTACACCCGCGACTATCGCGTCGAGCGATACATGCGCGAGGCCAAGATCATGCAGATCTTCGAGGGCACCAACCAGATTCAGCGCCTGGTGATCGCGCGGGGGGGGGGACATGCCTTATTTGGCGAAGGGCAGTTTACGTGTTCCGGAGAATGGGCGCTGGACTCACTGGATGAATTCGGTGATGGCGTTGACGAATTCGCCTGGCGCTTCGACCATCGGACTGTGCCCCACCCCGGGAATGACTGTCGGAGTCAACCCGGCCTCGCGGTAGCGCTCGACGTTGGCAGCGGTGGGCGTCAGAACATCGCGCTCACCCCAGACGACGAGCACCGGCTGCCCGAGTTCGGCGATGCGGTCCACCGCCGCAGGCTCACCGTCCTGGTCGCGGGCGTCACACAGCCCCGAGTGCGTCAACTGCTCCAGCGAGCGGTGTGCGAGCGGTGGCACCGCGTAGTCGTCGGCGAATCCCGTCTGCAATGAACTGTCGCTGATGGCGTCCACCGAGCGCAGTCGGTCGATGGCGTCCCCGATGACCGGCGCGCAGGCCAATCCGGCCAAGGCGGGCATTTCCGCAAGGTTCATTTCGGCGGGGGTATCGGAGATCACCACTCGCTCAACGCGTTCGGGATCCTGCTCGGCGAGGGCGAGGGCCACGAAGCCGCCCATCGAGTGCCCGACCAGGACGGCGTGGCGCACGCCGAGGACATCCAGTGCGTTGCGCACTGCCGCGGCCTGGTTATCGATGCGGTAGCTGTCGGCGCCACGGGGGGCCTCTGACCCACCATGTCCGACGAGATCGACGGCGATCACCCGCTGGCCGGTCAGGGCTGCCGCGACGCGGTCCCACCACTCAACTGACGCGGAGTATCCGTGGAGCAGAACCACCGCACGGTCACCGCCGGCGCCGAACTGCTTGACGTTGAGGTCCGGGCCGTCGAGTTCGAGCACCCGGCCACCGTCGAACGCCTCCGCTGGACGGGTGGCCCTCGATACGAGGAAGGCGTTCACCACCAGCGCCGCGACCACGACGACGGCCGCGATCGCGATGATTCGCCACTTCATCTGGCGGACGCTACCGGTGGGGCCGCGTTGCGCGCCAACGGTTTTTCTAGCGCGGAAGTCGACCGGCTCGGGGGGCGATATCGCCGTTACCTGCGTGCCGCGACCGATCACGGAGTCGATCGCCATCGATCCGCCCATCGCGTCGAACCTCGCAAGCAGCGACCCGAGGCCGATATGTCCGTCGGCGACATAGCTCTCCACGATTTCGGGGTCGAAACCCTTGCCGTCGTCGGCGATCGTCAACACGACCCGGTCTCCACGCCGCGACAGGCCCGCGCGGATGGGGGTCGCACGCGCATGCTTTCCGATGTTGGCCAGCAGTTCTCTTGCCGCCCGGTACAGGAGCTGCTGAGACTCCGGCTTCCCGACGTCCTCGAGATCGGCATCGACGATGTAGTCGCCGCGAGCCTCGAACTGCCGCAACAGTTCTTGGACTGCCGGTGTGAGCCCGAGCTGGGCGAGCACCTGCGGATGCAACTCGGTCACCGTCGAACGCAGCGCGGCGGCGGTCTGCTGCAGTGCGGCATGCACGGCTTCGAGCGCGGGATCGTCGTTGCGTTCACGGACCTCGTCGAGGTCCAGGCGCGCCGCCAATAACGTCTGCAGCGGGCCGTCGTGCAGATTCTCGGCGACCTCCCGGTTATGCCGCTCGTCGGCCTGCATCGCCTCCGACACCAGCTGCCGGCGGACCTCCTGCAGCTTCGTGACGCGCATACGGCGCCACACGAGCACCAAACACAGTGCGCTCGTGGCCGCCGCGGCCAACAGCAGGAAGCCGAAGTGGGTGTAGACGATGTCCGGCATGCCGACGGTGTCGTCGCGCTTGGAGTACACGATCCACACCGCCAGGTAGCACAGGGCGGTGCCGGTCCCGAGGATCGCGGTGCGCATCGGCCGGTCCTGGAAGGCCATCGCGATCGGCAGCAGGAAGAACACGGGCAGCAGCGCCGCGGTCGCTCCGCCGGACACCACGCACAGCACCACCACCACCAGCACGTCGAAGGCCGTCGACGTCCAGTCCGCCCAACGCGGCACGGGACCGCGCAGCACCACGACCAGCCACACCACGGCAGCGGCGGCATAGAGCCCCAGCACCACCTGGTACATGCCGGGCAACCAGTGGTCGACATCCCACGTCCACACCAGCAGACCGATCAATGCGATCAGCGGCAACCGCAGGAAGGCGGTGACGCGCGCGGGTTCCGCCGCGAAATAACCGGCGATACGGTCCGCACCGCTAATCCAGCAGCTTGCGCCGCATCGCCTCGGCGACGGCGGCGGCGCGGTCGTTGACGCCGAGCTTTTCGTAGAGGCGCTGCACGTGCGTCTTGACGGTCGACGGCGCCAGGAACAGCTCCTTGGCCATCGCGGGAATGCTGCTTCCGGAAGCGATCAGCTTGAGCACTTCACGTTCGCGTGGGCTCAGCACCGGCCCGGCGGGTTCTGCCCGCTTGCGGATCTCGCCGGCCAGTCCGGCGGCGAGGCTGGGCGCCACGACATCGCGGCCCTTGGCGCAGTCCAGCACCGCGTTCACCAGTTCCGAGCGGCTCGACTCCTTGGGCAGGAAGCCCGCCGCACCCTCCTGCAGCGCACGAAAGACGATGGCCGACTCGTCATGTGCGGAGATCAGCAAGACGCGGGTAGGCAATTCGTCGCGCTGCACGGCGGCCGCGACTTCGGCGCCGTCCATCCCGGGCATGCGGTAGTCCAGCAGCGCGACCTGGGGCAGATGCGTGCGGATAGCCTCGAGTGCCGACACGCCGTCGTCGGCCTCGGCAACCACCTCGATCGACCCGCTGGATACGAGCGCGCGCACCACACCGTCGCGAAACATCGGATGGTCGTCCCCCACGACCACGCGCACCTTTTCGCTGGTCAGCCCTGTCGTCACGCCTGACAGCTTGGCACAGCCACCTGACCGATTCCTCCGAATCGACGGCACGCGGTTCATCCGGCCCTTGAGCCGTCGCCGGAACAGGCCCGCCCGGAACTACCAAACATCAAGTCACACAAGAGAAGTCGAATTGACCACCAACATCACCTGCTGCCCTCGATTCACGTTGTCCCCCAATCGGGGGACAACGGATTCCCCCGGATCAGGGGTCGATCAGCCGACAGACTCGCAGGCCCCGGCGGGCGATAGTTGTTTCAACGCCGAAGCAGCCGGCAGAAAACCTAAAACTTGCACAGACAGGACGACTCACATGACCGCAACCCGAATCTTCGCCCGCTACGTCGCACTTCCCGTGATCTCCGCGGGCATGCTCGGCGGTGCCGCCCTGGGCCTGGCGGGTATGGCCAACGCAGGCACCTACTCGTACCAGCCGGAGCCGCGACCGGGCATCGTCGCCAAACCGACCACCCTTGCCCCTCCTGCGATCACGATGATGCCCCGCCGCGGCTACTACTACGGCAACCCGTTCGTCTTCGGCAGCCCGTATTCCCAGTAACCCAAGACCACCCTCCCAGAGGCCCTCCCAGGCGGCGTATGTCAGGGAGGGCCTCTTTCATGCCCTCACCACAGCGGAATCTCCGCCCCGTACTCGGACTCCGGACGCGGGCCGAAATACCGCCGCTGGGACTCCTCGATCTTGAGATCATTGATGCTGGCCTCCCGGCGGGACATCAAACCCTCCGGGGTGAACTCCCACAATTCGTTGCCATAGCTGCGGTACCACTGACCACCGGCGTCGCGGCATTCGTACTGGAATCGCACGGCGATGCGATTGTCGTGGAAATCCCACAGGTTCTTGCGCAGCACGTAGTCGAGTTCGCGTTCCCACTTCTGCGTCAGGAACGCGACGATGTCGGCGCGTCCGACGACGTGCACGTCCCGATTGCGCCACTGCGAATCGACCGTGTAGGCCAGGCTCACCCGTTCCGGGTCGCGGGTGTTCCAGGCGTCCTCGGCGGCCTGGACCTTCTGGACAGCGGTCTCGAGGGTGAACGGCGGGAAGGGCGGACGACTTTCGGTCATGCCTTGTTATACGTGTCACCCACTGCCACGATTCCGCTTTTTACGGGTGTCATATCGTGACGGTCATGGACTTCGCGATGTCGGCCAAAGGGCAGGACTACCACGAGCGGCTCTCCGATTTCATGACCGAGCACGTGTTCCCCGCGGAGAAGGACTACGACGCGTACCGGCATGAGAAGGGCCGCGACGACCACACCGTCCCGCCGGTCGTCGAGGACCTCAAGAAGCTGGCCAAGGAGCGCGGCCTGTGGAACCTGTTCCTGCCCGCCGAGTCGGGACTGACCAACCTCGAATACGCACCGCTGGCCGAGCTCACCGGTTGGAGCATGGAGCTCGCGCCCGAGGCGACCAACTGCGCCGCCCCCGACACCGGCAACATGGAAACCCTCCACTTGTTCGCCACCGAGGAGCAGAGCAAGCAGTGGCTCGAGCCGCTGCTGAACGGAGAGATCCGCAGCGCATTCGCGATGACCGAGCCCGCGGTGGCCTCCAGCGACGCCCGCAACATCCAGACCACGATGCTGCGCGACGGTGGCGACTACGTCATCAACGGCCGCAAATGGTGGATCTCCGGCGCAGCCGACCCCCGGTGCAAGCTCCTCATCGTGATGGGGCGCACCAACCCGGACGCCGCCAGCCATCAACAGCAGTCGATGATTCTGGTCCCCGTCGATACGCCCGGTGTGTCCGTCGAGCGGTCGCTGCCGGTGTTCGGCTGGCAGGACCAGCACGGCCACTGTGAGGTCTCGTTCGACAACGCGCGGGTACCGGTCGCCAACCTGCTCGGTGAGGAGGGCGGCGGCTTCGCCATCGCACAGGCCCGGCTGGGCCCTGGCCGCATCCACCACTGCATGCGCGCGATCGGGGTCGCCGAGCGGGCCATGGCGCTGATGGTCGACCGGGTGCAGAACCGCATCGCGTTCGGCAAGCCGCTGGCCGAGCAGGGCGTGGTGCAACAGCAGATCGCCCAATCCCGCAATGAGATCGACCAGAGCCGGCTGCTGTGCCACAAGGCGGCATGGACCATCGATCAGCACGGCAACCAGAGCCGCGAAGCTCGCCAGTTGGTCTCGATGATCAAGGCGGTGGCCCCCCAGATGGCATGCAACGTCATCGACCGGGCGATCCAGGTGCACGGCGCCGCGGGCATCAGCGACGACACCGTGCTGGCCCGCCTGTACGGCTGGCACCGGGCGATGCGCCTGTTCGACGGACCCGACGAGGTGCACATGAGGACTATCGCGCGCGCCGAACTCGGCCGGGAGAAGTCGCCTTTCGCAGCCGCAGTAACACAGTCGGTGACGCGTTAATGGTTTCCAACCCTGACGCCCTGTCAGGGGCGTGGAACTTCCGTGACATCGCCGAGGAGGCCGGCATCCGGCCGGGCAGGTTCTTCCGGTCCAGCGAGTTGAGCGGGCTCGACGACTCCGGGCAGGCAGCACTGGTCGGCTTCGGCATCACCGACGTTGCCGACCTTCGCTCCGACCGTGAGGTCGAACGTCGCGGACTGGGCCGGGTACCCGGCGGCGTCGTGATTCACCGGCTGCCGTTCCACGAACTGTCCAAACCGGGCGCAGAGGCGCCGCACGAGCAGAGCTTCGAGCGGATGATGACCGAGAAGCCCGACGACGAAGACGTCGCCGTAGCAGCCGGCCGGTTCATGACTGAGGAATACGAACGCTTCCCGGCATTGGCGGGCGCGCAACTGGCTGTGCGGCAGGTTATTTCGATGCTGACCGAGGAACGGCCGGTCATCACGCATTGCTTCGCGGGCAAGGATCGGACCGGCTTCACCGTGGCGACCGTGCTCGAGGCTGTCGGGGTCGGTCGCGATGCGATCATGGCAGACTTCCTGCGCAGCAATGCCGCGGTGCCTCAGCTACGGGAGAGCATCCTCGATTCGATTCGCAACCGGTCAGAGGAATCCACCGACGAGATCGTGACCTTCGCGGAAGCCCGGCTCACCGAGGAGGTGCTCGGCGTCCGCGAGGCGTATCTGGACGCATCCCGCAGAACCATCGACGACCAGTACGGGTCGCTGGCCAAATACCTTGAGGCCGTCGGTGTTACGCCCGCGCAACTGGATCTGCTGCGCCGCTCGCTATTGGGTTAGGTAGACCCCGAACACCCACGCGACAGTGGCGAGCAGCGCCCCGGCCAGTTCGACGCCCATCGACAGCGCGACACCTTTCACCGCGTGCTTGGTCGACGTCCACGCCAGCCGCTGGTCTTTGCGGGTGGTCAGCTCCGCCAGATATACGCCCAGCACGAACCCGATCAGCAGGCCGATCACCGGGATCACGAAGAAGCCGATGATGCCGAGCACCCCGCCCGTCACCAGGCTCAGCGTGCGCACGTCGGCGGCACGCATCCGCTTCACCGGCCAGGTGTACTTGATCAAGGTGGCCACGCCGATCAGTGCGGTCACCACGCCGAGCGTCACCCAGGCGGTGAGGTTGTTCTCCACGATCGCCCAGACCGCGATCGCGGCCAACACCAGCAGCGTGCCGGGCAACAGCGGCACCACGATGCCGATGATTCCGACGGCAATGGCGAGCGCTACTCCGATGATGCCGCCGGTGCCCACGACACGAATCTACTGGTGTCTGTGCGCAGGCTCCATCAACGTGTTGCTGGGGAGCGAGATGTCGAGCACCTTGTGTGCGGTTGCGGCGCCTGCGATGGGAAGACCCTCGGCGTCGAGCAATCCCAGTTGCACAAGCACACTGGCCTGATCCCAGTAAATGTGCTCATGCACGATCTTGTCGCCCTGGAACTGCACGATCGCGACTGTCGGAATCTCCACGGCACGCCCGGTGGGTTCGATCCCGGGCAGCATCCAGTCCATCACCGTCGTGTGGGTGAAACGCACGACGAACTCGTCGACAACGGAACTCTCGCCGACAGTGCGGCTGACCGGCACCAGTTCGAAGTCGGGCGGGTTCACGCCGATGAAATGGTTCGCATAGAAATCGCGCAGGTCGTCGAAGCCGACCCCGCCGGTCATGGTGGGTATGTGGTTGACATACGGTTCGCCGACCATCGTGGCCATGGTGGCCTCGACGTCGCGCGTCTCAAACTCGTACCTGCAGTGCGCTTCCCACAACTCGGCAAGGTTGTGAACCGCCATCGTCGCACCTCCTCTGAAATTCGACCGCGTCACGGCCGTCTGGCGCGCACCCACTGAAATGTGCCGACGGTCTTCGTCCGGACGCCGACGAGGCCGAGGTCCTCGAGGATGTCAGCGAGTTCGTCCTCGGCGAAGAAGTTGGCGCCGCCGTCGGGAAGCAGGCGGAACAGGCCTCCGATGTTCCCGGCCGTCGGCACCATGATGGCCACTCGCCCGCCGGGCTTCAGCACTCTCGCGATCTCGGCGAGGGTCTGCGCCGGGTTCGGAATCAGCTGAAGCACCGCGAGTGAGGTGACCGCGTCGACCGTTTCGTCGCGCAGGGGCAGCCACTGTGCGTCCGCACGCATGAAACCGAGGTTCGGCGCCGCTTGGGCTTCGACCGCGCGAGCCAACATCGGTTCGGAGATGTCGATGCCGAGCGCGAGCCCGTCGCGACCCGCGGCATCCGCCAGTTGGGCGGTCACGTTGCCCGGGCCGCTGCCGACGTCGAGGGCCACTCCGCCGGGCGGGATGTTCAGCCAGTCGATGGGTAGTCGCCACACGCTGGCCAGCCTGCGGGCCAGCGCTTGGGCGTTGTCGTAGAGCAACGACCCGATTCCCGAGGCCCATACGGCCTGGATCGCGCCTGTGTTCTTGGGTGTGCCCGTCGCCAGACCGTCGGTCAGCAGGTCGAGATACCCCTTGCTGATGTCGGGATTCGCGGGCGGGTCGATCAGAAGGTCCAGCGCCCTGCGCAGCGCCGGCGGGAATTCGGTGTGAAGTTGATCGGTCACACGTCCACGCTACGCCGTGAAATCAGGTGCCGAGTTGGTCGGCAAGATCCAGAAAATCCGTTGCCGTGAAGTCGAATTCGCCGTCGGTGAATCTGTGAGGTCGCTGGTTGGGACCGTATTCGAGCGGACGGGTCACGTAGGCGGTCATCAGTCCCGCATCGCGGGCGGCCCGCAGATCGCCGGGATGCGCGGCGACCAGCATGAGCTCACTCGCCGCCACATCGAGCAGGCCGGCGCAGCCGAGATAAGACTCCGGGTCGGGTTTGTAGTGATGGAACAACTCGGCGGAGATCACGCAGTCCCACGGCAGTCCGGCGCGCTTGGCCATGTTGGTCAGCAACGAGAAATTCCCGTTCGACAGCGTCGTGATGACGAAGCGTTCCTTCAACCGCGTGAGGCCTGCGACGCTGTCCGGCCACGGGTCGAGGCGATGCCAGGCGCGGTTGAGATGATCGATGTCGGTGTCGCTGACCGAGGTGATCTCCGCGTCGCGCAGCAGTTCGTCGAGGATCATGCGGTGCAAGTCGTCGATCCTGGTCCACGGGAGCTCGCCGCGGCGGACCCGATCCATCGCGGGCAGATATCCCTTGCGCCAGCTATCGGCAAGTACGGGCCAATCTGCCTGCACGCCATGGCTTTCGCCGAATGCCTCGAGCTCGGCAATGATGCTCGATCGCCAGTCGACGACGGTTCCGAACGTGTCGAATGCCAGCGCCTTCGGCATCATCACGGTTCCAGCACCACCTTGCCGAGTACACCGCCGTCGGCAAGGCTCTGCAGCGCCTCCGCGCCCCTGGCCAACGGGAACCGCACCGGTGGCGGCGGCCGCAAGCCCGCCCGAACCAGTTCGGCCACACCGAATTCGAAGAGAGACTGTGCACCGGGGGTGCGGTTGACGAACTCGCCGTAGCCCACCCCGATGACCGACACATTGCGCAGCAGTAGTCGGTTCACTTTCACGGACGGGATACCGCCGCCGGACGCGAAGCCGATGACGAGTAGCCGACCTTCGGTGGCCAGCGCGCGAATCGCATCGTCGAACACGTCACCGCCGACGGGGTCGACGACCAGATCGGCGCCGCGGCCACCGGTGTGGTCCTTGACCGCCTGCAACCAGCCGTCGGTCAGCGGCAGGACGACGTCGGCGCCCAGTGACTTCACGAACTCGGCGCCATGCGGCCGGTGCACCATCGCGATCACCTTGGCGCCCAGCGCCTTTGCAACCTGGATGGCGGCCGTGCCGACGCCTCCCGCCGCGCCGAGTACCAACACCGTCTCGCCGTGCCGCAGCGCGCCGCGGCGGGTCAGCGCGAAGTACATCGTCTGATAGTTGCCCAGTAGCGCAACGGCTTCGGCGTCGTCGAGATCGTCAGGCGTCGGCCGCAGGTTGGCGGGCGGTACCGCGACGCGCTCCGCCCAGCCACCCAGCATGGTCAGCGCGGTGACGCGCTGGCCCGGTTTGAAATCCGACTCGTAGGGCGCCGACCGCACCACCCCGGCCGCCTCCATGCCACCGATGAACGGCGGCTCCAACTTCAGCTGATACTCGCCGCGCAGAAGTAGCAGGTCGGGGAAGCTCACGCCAGCCGCACCGACGTCGACCACGACTACGTCGTCATTGCCGACAACATCTTCTACGTCGGTGTACGCCAACCCCGATGGTCCGGAAAGCTCCTGCGCGACAAGCGCTTTCACTCCGTATCAGCCGAGCGAGAACGTGGCGCGCTGCGCAGCGGACAGATCGGTGATCTCGCCCCACTTACCCGCGACGTCTTCGACCGACGGCACCTCGGAGAAGGTCACGCCCTCGTTCTGGAACAGCGCGGTGCGCTGCACCTTTCCGCCACCGACGATGAACACCGAGGCGGTCTCGGGCAGTTCCTCGGTGCACAGGTACGCGACCACCGGGGCGACGTACTCCGGAGTGAGCTTCTCGTAGACCTCCGGCGGCAGGATGTCCTGTGTCATCCGGGTGGCCGCGATGGGCGCCACGGCGTTGGACTTGATGTTGTACTTCGCGCCCTCCTGGGCCAGCGTGTTGATCAACCCGACGAGGCCGAGCTTCGCAGCACCGTAGTTGGCCTGACCGAAGTTGCCGAACAGCCCACTGGTCGAGGTGGCCACGACGACGCGGCCGAAGTTGTTCTCGCGGAAGTGCGGCCACGCCGCGCGAATCACGTTGTAGCCGCCGTAGAGGTGCACCTTGAGCACGGCGTCCCAGTTCGAGAACTCCATCTTGTGGAAGGTGCCGTCACGCAGAATGCCCGCGTTGCTCACCAAGCCGTCGACCTTGCCGAACTCGTCGATGGCGGTCTTGATGATGTTCTCGGCGCCCTCTTGCTCGGCCACCGAGTCGTAGTTGGCCACCGCACGCCCGCCGGCGTCCTTGATCTCCTTGACCACCTCGTCGGCCATGTTGTGGCCGGCGCCGGTCCCGTCACGGGAGCCACCGAGATCGTTGACGACGACGCTGGCGCCCTCTTTGGCGAGCGTCAACGCGTATTCGCGTCCGAGTCCGCCTCCGGCCCCGGTGACGACGATGACGCGATCCTGCACTCCTGGCATGAGGTTCCTTCCTAGAAAAGCCGCTTGGCGAGCTTGAAAGCCTTCTCTGTATACGGGGGATAGATGAAGGCGCCGACGTCGGGTCGGGTCGACTTGGTCATCACGGTCTTCTTGTGGCTGAACTGTTCGAAGCCGAACTTGCCGTGGTAGGCGCCCATACCCGACGGTCCAACGCCGCCAAACGGCAGCTTGTTGGTCGAGAATTGGAACAGCAGATGGTTGATCACCATGCCGCCTGCCGACACCTCTTTGATCACCCGCTCACGAATGCTCTTGGTCTTCGTGAACAGATAGGCCGCCAGCGGCTTGGGTCGTGAGTTCACGAAACTGATTGCGTCGTCGAGGGATTGGACCGTCATAATCGGCAGGATCGGGCCGAAGATCTCATCGGTCATCAACGGCTCGGCGGGATCGGGGTCGACCACGACCGTCGCTTGGATGCTGATGTTCGACGGGTCGGAGCCGCCACCGATGACGACGTCACCCTTGGTCGCGGCCAGCGAAGCGGTGAGCCGGTCGAAGTGGCGCTCGTTCACGATGCGCTTGCCGCCGCTCGGGTTCTTGGCCTCGAAGGTCGTCACCGCATCTTTGATCTTGTCGACGAGTTGGTCGCGGATCTTCGCATCGGCCAGCACGTAATCGGGAGCGATGCAGATCTGGCCGGAGTTGATCAGCTTGGTCCAGGCGATGCGCTTGGCGGCGACGTCGAGGTCCGCATCGGCGGCCACGATGACCGGGCTCTTCCCGCCCAACTCCAGGGTGACCGGCGTGAGGTGCGGCGCCGCACCCTCGTAAACCTTGCGGCCGATCTCGGTGCCGCCGGTGAAGCAGATGTGGTCGAAGCCCTGCGCGATGAGCTCCTGGCTGCACCCTCCGTCGCCCTCGATCACGGCGATCGCGTCATTGTCGAGGTAGCGCGGCACGAGCTCGGCCATCAGCGCCGACGACGCAGGGCACACCTCGGAAGGCTTCATCAACACGGTGTTGCCCGCGGCGATGGCCCCGACGGCGGGGCCGAGCGTCAACACAAAGGGGAAGTTCCACGCACCGATGATCAGAATGGTGCCGTAGGGCTCGTGCTCAACCCAACCGCGCCCGGGCAGCTGCGACATCTCCAGCAGCCGGTAGCGGCGGCGCATCCACTTCTTGACGTTCTTCGCGGCGTCCTTGGCCTCGCCCGCGGTGCTGGCGATGTCAGCCAGCCAGGCCTCGAACGGGCTACGGCCGAGGTCTTTCTCGAGGGCCTCCATGATGGCGCCCTCGTTCTCGGTCATCATGCGCTCGAGCGCCTGAAGCTGCTGCTTACGCCATTCGACGCTGCGGGTCCGGCCGGAGGCGAAGGTCTCGCGCAGCCTGCGAACGGTGTTGGGAATGTCCGGGGTGGTTGTCGCGGTTGGTGGCGCGACGGATTCTGTGGTCACGGTGGGTGTCCTTCCTGACCCGAGGAACACCCGATACTAACCAACCGGTTGGGCAGCGCTGAAGGGGCAACTTCATCCCCCTCCTGTCGTCCGTTCGGGGTTAGTCCGCCTTCTCGCCGGTGACGAACGACGAAAACGCTTCTTGCTCGGATTCTTCGGGCGGCAAGACCCACCGGTCGAGGCGGCGCATCTCGTCGGCAGAGGTGACCGTCGACGCCCGCCACCCATGCTCGTCGAGCCACTGCGCCACGTCGGCCCGGTCGGGGTCGTTGTACATCAGCTCGGCGACATCGGGGGCGTCCTCCATGCCGAACTGCGCGGCGATGCGCTCGAACTTCGCCCGAAACTCTGCACGCCGGTCGTCGGACCGCACACCGACGGTCTCCGCCGCGACGCGGCTGCCGGCGGCGCTGAGCGCGGAGATCTGCTCGAACAACCGGTCCTGGGCTTCGGCAGGCAAATACATCAGCAGGCCTTCAGCCAGCCATGCGGTGGGCGTATCAGCATCAAAACCGGCTTCGCGCAGGGCATTCGGCCAGTCCTGACGAAGGTCGATGGCCACGGCGTGGCGCTCGGCGGACGGCGACGCGTCATGCTCGGCCATCTTCGCGGCCTTGTACTCGAGCACCTTGGGCTGGTCGATCTCGTAGACGACCATCTCGGCAGGCCATTGCAGGCGGTATGCGCGCGAGTCCAGGCCCGAAGCCAGGATCACCACCTGTCGGATGCCCGCCGCCACGGCATCGGCGAAAAATGCGTCGAAGAAGTGCGTTCGCACGGCCTGGTAGTTGCCCATGTGCTCGAAGATCGCGGCGACCTCGGCATCGGCTACGGCAACCTTGGCAGCGAACTCCTCGCTGCGCACGAAGTCCCAAATGCCCGGGCCGACGCCGGCGACCAGCACCGCGGCGTAAGGGTCACGGATCAGGGGTTCGGCCTTGGCGGTCTCTCCGGCGCGGGCCGCGGCCACCATGACGGCCGTCGACCCGACGCTGGTCGCAATGTCCCAGGTGTCGTCGTGCGTGCGCAACGAGCTCATCGCCGAGCCCCCTCAGTTCAGTGGGTTATATCGTTCGCCATGCTATCGAAATACCCACGAAAATTAGCTAAGCTATACGAACTGTGGGTAATGTCACCGGGCGCTGGCCAGCGGCCGGGGCGGGCGCGGCCTAGTCGTTTAGTTGCCAGAGTTTGTTGGCCAGCAGCAGGTGGAACTTCTCGGCGACCGCGGAGAGTTCCTCGTGATTTCCGACGAAGCCGGCGTAGAAACCGATCCCCCACATCATCGCGACCAGCATCTCGACGAGTTGGCTGACATCGGTATCGGTGGTCAGCTCGCCCCGCTCGATCGCGTCGCCGACCGCCCAGGCGATGAATTCGCGCGAATTGCGCAGAGAATCGTGCTCGTCGCCCCTGAGTTCGGGATGGCGCTGAGCCTCCAACACCGAGGTCACGAGAAAAGCCGCCGCCGAACGGTCCTCAGAGTCAGCCTGTATGGCCGCACTGAAAAACGCAGACAAGCGGTTGAGCAGGTTCGTCTCGTCTTTTGCACGCGCCCGGCCCGCGCTAACTACAAGCGCGTCAGTTTTCTCGACTACCTGAGCCCACAACACCCGCTTGCTTGCGAAGTAGTGGTTGATCGCAGGGCGCGTCAGCCCTGCGCGGATAGCGATCGCCTGAAACGTGGCGGCGTCGTATCCAAGTTCGCTGAAGACCTCGCGGGCGGCTCGTATGATGCGCTCCCGCGTTTCGGCAGCCTTCGCTGCGGGCGGGCGACCCGGGCCCCTACTCGCGGTGTGTTGCGGCACAGTCAAATTGTGCCATAAGCCACAGGTCGGCCTACGAGGTATTACCTGTCGGGGACATCGGATGGTCGATTCAGCAAATAACTGGGGGTCTCTCGCCGATTTAGACATAGAGATTCGACGGAGTGAGCAACTAGGGTGCGGTGCCATGGCCAGCGTTGTTTCTCGGGAGGCCTACTTCGAGACCGGCCTCGACGTGTTGTCCGATCTCGGCTATGGGGGGCTCAAGCTTGCAGAGGTCTGTCACCGTCTCGGTGTCACGACCGGATCCTTCTACCACTACTTCACCAACTGGCCGGCCTACACCAAGGAACTGGTCGCGCACTGGGTGCGGGAGCGTACCGTGCTGGTGATCGAGGCGGTGCGCGGCGAGACGGATCCGCGCCGCCGCATCGACACCCTGATCCAGGTCGGGCTGGGGCTTCCCCACGGCGCGGAGGCAGCGATCCGGGTGTGGAGCTCCCTGGATGCCCATGTGCACGCCGTCCAGGCCACGGTCGACCGGCAGCGATTCGACATCATGTACGAATCGGCGTACGAGATCTTGCAGAGCAAGCGACAGGCTCAGGTTTTCGCGGCGTGGGCACTGTATTTGCTCGTCGGTTACGAGCAGGCCGCCGTGCCCCCGGACCCCCCGGCGTTGGAGTGGATCGCCGGACAGCTGCGCCTCGCGCTCGACACCGACGGGTTCGCATCGGTGCCCGACGGTGACTGACGCAGCGCGCGACACCGACGATTCGCCTGTCGAGGTCGAGCACGTCGTGGCGCTGCTGCGCGAGCGCCTCTACGGGGCCATCTCCTGTCTGGCGACCCTTGCGATTCTGGCCCGTTACAGCGACGAGGACACCAGCGCTTGGGTGCGGATTCTCGACATCGCGGTCGCCACCGGCGGCCTGTGGGCCGCCAGCCTGCTTTCGCACTTCGTCGCACAGATGGCCGTGTTCGGGAAGGCGCCGCGAGGGCGGTACTGGATCCAGATCCTGCAGGCGTCAGGTCAGATATTGCAGGCCGCCGTCCCCCCGGTGATCGTCTTGCTGCTGGCGGTGTTCGATGTGCTCGACACCGACACCGCAATGTGGATCGCGATGTGGACGCTGGTGGGCGAACTCGGTCTCATCACACTGCTTGCGGTGCGACGAACGCGGTTGCCGTGGTGGCAGCAGGCGATGGCGGTCGCCGGGCTTGTCGGCCTCGGGCTGCTCGTCGTCGGCATCAAGATGCTTGCGCACTGACATGGCGAACCCGTGGCGCCGCGCGGTCGATCTGCTTCGGCAGCGCGACCCCGAGTTCGATGCGCTGCGGCGCGCTGCGCGGGCGGCGATCGTGGTTCCCGTCTCGGCTGCGGTCGGGTTCACCGTCGGAGCCGGTTCGCAGACAGTGTTGTTCAGCATCTTCGGCTCGGTGGCACTGCTGATCCTGGTGGACTTCCCCGGAAACCGCCCGGCCCGTGCGCTCGCCTACTGCGGTCTGGGTGTCAACGGAGCGGTTTTGATCACCCTCGGCACGCTGGTGGCCGACCATCCCTTGGTCAGCGTCGCGATGATGTTCGTTCTCGGTGTGGTGGTGACGTTTTCCGGTGTGCTCAGTGAGATCGTCGCCGCGGGCCAGCGCGCCACCCTGCTGACGTTCGTGCTGCCGGCGTGCACCCCGGTCGGTCCCATTTCCGATCGACTGCTCGGCTGGCTCATCGCGCTGGCCGTGTGCGTGCCCGCGGCCTTGTTCATCTTCGCGCCGCGCCATCACGACGAATTGCGACGTCACTCAGCGCAGGTATGCACCGAACTGGCCGACGCGTTGGAGGGCACCGGAACGGCCAAGGACGTGACCCGTGCGATGAATGCGCTGTGGGAAAGCTTCCTGGGCGCAGACTTTCGCCCTGTCGGGCTCACCGCAGGTAGCCGGGCACTCGTGCGGGTCGTGGACGACCTCGGCTTCCTGTCGGACCGGATCACCGATGACACCGGTCGCCTGCTGGGCGATCTGAAGCCGCCACTGGTTCGAGTGCTGCGGGATTGCGCTGCGGTGCTCAGCATTTCCGACCCCTCCGCGCGTGCGGCCCGGGGGGCGGACCTCAACTCCGCATTGGCCGAATTGCGATCCATCGCGCAGGGGCGCTACCGCGAGGACATCATCGAGATACTCGGGTCGCCCGATGACGCGGCGGCCGTCGCCGTCGGCCGCAAGCTGTTGGGCCGCCGCACGTTCTCGGCCACCGTCGGCGTGACCGGGCGGATTATCCGCAATGCCGCCGACGCCGACGCCCGTCCGGTGTGGGCGCGCGTTCTGGGCCGCCGCCTGCCTCCGACGGGAACCGCCGATTGGGTCATGCCGGAGACGACCGCGGTCGCGGCGATCACCAAGGGATTGGTCGCGACCAGGGCGGTGGTTTTGCGCAACAGTCTGCGCACAGGACTCGGCTTGGCCCTGGCCGTCACCGTGACTCACCTCTTCCCGCTGCAGAACGGCTTCTGGGTGGTGCTTGGTGCGTTGTCCGTGCTGCGCAGCAGTGCGCTGTCGACCGGCACCCGGGTTGTTCGCGCAGTGGCCGGTACGGCACTCGGCTTCCTGTTGGGTGTGGTCGTCATCGAACTCGTCGGCGTTGATCCCATCGTCATGTGGGCGCTGCTGCCGTTGGTGGCGTTCGGTTCGGCGTTCGTGCCGGAGGTGGCGTCATTCATCGCCGGCCAGGCCGCGTTCACGATGATGGTGTTGATCATCTTCAATCTGATCGCACCAACAGGCTGGAGCGTCGGGTTGATCCGAATCCAGGACGTCATCATCGGCGCGCTGGTCGGCGTCGCCGTCTCGGTGTTGATGTGGCCGCGCGGAGTGCGCACCCGGGTGTCGATGGTCATCGACCGGGCGTTCGCCGTCGGGGCTTCCTTTCTCACGGCGGCCGTCCTGCGTGTCACCCGCGGTGCGTCCGAGGAGGCCACCGACAAGGTCATCGCGCTCAGCCACGACGCCTTGGAGGCTTCACGCACGGTCGACGACGGAGTGCGACAGTATCTTTCGGAGAGTAGCGGGGCGGCGGACGTCCGGGCGCCGGTGGTGCGGCGGGCCAACCGCGCAGTCCGGCTGCGCGCCGCCGCCGAACTCATCGCCGACGTCGTTCCGCCGCCGCACGGTGTGTACGCACGTACCCGCAAGGTGCTGGAAACGCACACGGAGGCCGTGTGCCGTCAGGTCACCGGCGGTTCGACCGACCCAGCGCTACAACCGATCAGCGACGACTTCGTGATCGCACTGCGCGCCGAAGCCTCCGACGACGACCTCGCCGTCGCGGCGGCATTACCGCTGGTGACCGCCGCTGCACATATCGGTGAGCTGGAAATGCTCTATCCGAGAAGCGATTCCGGTCATCTGGACGATCTCGTCGTCAAACGCGGTGCGGCATGAGCGGGCGCCTTTAGTCCCTCAAATACGCACAATATCACCGTCTCCACTTTTGTTTGACGCCGTGATGAGATCGGCCACATCGGTGATATACACAACAACGTTGTAGAACATAGCGAAAAATAGTTCAACGGTAGCTCCAACCGAGACCGCCCGCGCATATCCATTGGCGACGAAACTTTCAAGCGTCGTACTCAAGAACGGCAGAGTCTGCTGCTCGTTGAATTCTCGTACGCGATCCCAGCCCAACACGCTCACCACCTGACGGAGCAGCGCACGGGCGTCGTCGTCAGCGACATAACTGTGGAGAAACAGGCGGATCGCGGTTTGCACTTTTTCCCACGGCTGCTCGTCGAGCTCTGTAGTCATCGCATCGATAACCTTGGCGGTGACCGCTTCCTGGCTGACCCGGAACACTTCGGTGAAGATCGCCTGCTTGTCGCGGAAGTGGTGATAGACCGCGCCTTTGCTGGCCTGCGCCACCCGGGCGATCTCATCGACAGATGTCGCGTCTAATCCGTTGGTGACGAAGAGTGTCTTGGCGGCATCCAGCACGGCTTCATGCACAATGTCGCCTGAGCGCATCCGGCGGGATGGCGCCGAACCTGCCCTTGTTGTAATCCTCGAGCGCCTGAATCAATTCCATCTTGGTGTTCATCACGAAGGGGCCGTACTGGAACACGGGCTCACGGATGGGCCTGCCGCCAAGGATGAGGACCTCGAGCGCGGCCCGGTGCGAATCTCCCCCTGCCCTTCGGGCGGGAGGTGCCCCCAGGCCGGCGTCGGCGCTCACACTGATCCGGTCGCCGGGCCCGAGTACGGCCAGCTGTCCCTGGTGGATCGGATGACCGACCGGTCCGACCGTACCGCGTCCCGACAGCACGTAGACGAGCGCGTTGAAGTCGCGGTTCCACGGCAGATTCAGCCTGGCGCCCGGCTGGATCGTGCTGTGCGCCAGGGTGATCGGCGTGTGGGTGGCACCTGGGCCACGATGTTCGGCGATGTCGCCTGCGATGAGGCGGACCAACGCGCCACCGTCATCTGAGGACAACAGCTTGGCCTCGTCACCCTCGATGGCCTGGTAGCGCGGTGTCGCGAACTTGTCCTTGCGCGGGAGGTTCACCCACAACTGGATGCCGTGGAACACACCGCCGCTCTCGACCAGTTCGGCGGGCGGCGTCTCGATGTGCAGGATGCCCGATCCCGCGGTCATCCACTGCGTGGCACCGTCGGTGATCAGCCCACCGCCACCGTGAGAGTCCTGATGGGCGAAGCGTCCGTCGAGCATGTAGGTGACCGTCTCGAACCCACGGTGCGGATGCCAGTCGGTGCCTCTGGGTTCGCCGGGTTCGTATTCGACCTCGCCCATCTGGTCCATGTGCACGAACGGATCGAGGTCAGCGGAACTGACGCCGGCGAACGCGCGCACGACGGGAAAGCCCTCGCCTTCATAACCTCGTGGGCCGGTGGTGATCGAACGGACCGGTCGTTCGGTGTCCGACGGTCCGGCCACGACGATGCGCGGCAGTTTCAGGGTGTCGGCAGTGATAGCAGGCATGTCATCGATAACCGGACTGTAGTCCGCATTATTCCGGCAATAGCTCAGCCCAGCACGGCCTGCGCGGCCGCCCGCGCGTCCGCCGCGGTACCCGCGGCGAGCACGGCTTCGGCCGCGGCGCGGCACTGCGATAGCGACACCTGCGCGAGTCGTGCGCCAACACCCTGGAGGGCCGCGGCGGCTGCCGACAAAGACGTCACACCCAGACCGGCGAGCACACATGCCAGCAGCGGATCTGCGGCGGCCTCCCCGCAGACGCCGACGGGCTTGTCCGCCGCGGCACCGGCCCGCACCGCCATCGCCACCAAAGTCAGCACGGCAGGCTGCCATGGATCGGTGAGCGCGGCGAGCTCGGCCGACATCCGGTCTGCGGCCATCGTGTACTGAGCGAGGTCGTTGGTCCCGATCGACAGGAAGTCCACGTGGTCGAGAATCCGGTGTGCCAGCAGCGCCGCCGACGGTACCTCGATCATCACGCCCGGCGTCAGGCCGTGTGAACGGACCTGCGCCGCAAAGTGTTCGGCCTCCTCCGCGGTGGCGATCATCGGCGCCATCACCCAGGGCTGGTTACCCGTGCGCTTACCGGCGGCGGCAATTGCTTCGAGCTGCCGGTCCAACACACCGGGATTGCCGAAAGCGATGCGAATGCCGCGCACGCCGAGTGCAGGGTTGGCCTCGTCAGGATGCTCGGCGAACTTCAGCGGCTTGTCCGAACCCGCATCGAGCGTCCTGATGACCACCTTCTGACCGGCGAACGCCTCGAGTACCTCGGCGTAGATGTCGGCCTGCTCATCGACGCTCGGCTCCGTCTCACGGTTCAGGAAGCACAGTTCGGTGCGGAACAGGCCGACGCCCTCGGCCGCGGTTCCACGGGCGGCGCGCGCGGCGGCGCCGTCCTGCACGTTGGCCAGCACGGCGATCGCATGCCCGTCGGAGGTGGCGCCGGGGCCGGTCCAGCGTGCGGTCCGCTCGGCATCGTGCCGCGCCTGCGAGACCGCCTCGGCGGCAGCAGCCGCATCGGGCGCGACGGTGACAGTTCCCGCCGTGCCGTCGACGAGCACCATCGTTCCGCTATCGACGGTATCCAGGCCCTCGATGGCGACAACGCATGGGATGCCGAGCTGTCGCGCAATGATCGCGGTGTGGCTGGTGGGCCCGCCCAGCGTCGTGGCCAGTGCGATGACCAACGTCGGGTCCAGGCCCGCGGTATCGGCGGGCGCGAGGTCTTCGGCGCACAGAATCGACGGCACAGCGGGCACCGGGACACCGGGCTCGGGCAGACCTTTCAACTCAGCGATCACGCGGTCGCGGATATCCCGTAAATCGGTCACCCGTTCGGCCATCAGCCCGCCGAGTTTGGTGAACATATCGGCGAACTGCTCGACGGCGCCGGCCACCGCTCGGACCGCGGGAGCGCCTTCGGTGATCCGCTTCTCGGCGGCGCCCAACCATGCCCGGTCCTGCGCCAAGGTTGCGGTCGCGGCCAGCACTTCGGAGGCGGCACCCGTCGCGTGGGCCGCGCGGTCACGCAGGCGTGATGCGACTGCCGCCGCGGCAGCGATGAAGCGGGCAGCCTCGGCGGACCGGTCGGATTCGGCCACGTCGCTCGTCGGTTCGTCGTCAAGCGACGGCGACCGGCCGGGTCTGATCACCGGCGCGTACGCAACGCCGGGCACGACCGGCACGCCAAAAAGAGCAGTACCGGACGGAAGTGATGTGGGCGGGGATGAGGCGCTCATGTGAACCAGATTACAAGAAATAGTTGACAAGTCAACACAAACAGTAGTAAAACCAATTAAACCAACATCAATACTGGCCAATACCCACACATACGGAGCTACATGTACGCCGAAGAGCGTCAGCAAGCGATCGCCTCACTGGTGATCGCCAACGGCCGCGCCTCGGTCACCGAATTGGCGCATGCCTACGACGTCACCACCGAGACGGTGCGGCGCGATCTCGCCGCCCTGGACAAGGCCGGGGTGTTGCGGCGAGTGCACGGCGGTGCGGTTCCGGTGCGCGCGCTCCACCTCGTCGAGGCCGGTGTCGGCGAGCGCGATGCCACCCGGGCCGAGCACAAGGACGCCATCGCGGCAGCGGCCGTCGACCTGCTGCCCCAAGGCGGCGCAACGGTGCTGCTGGACGCCGGCACCACCACCGCACGCATCGCCGCGCATCTACCCACCGATCGGGAGCTCTTGGTGGTGACCAACTCGGTACCGGTCGCCGCCCGCCTCGCTGGGATGCCGTCGGTTTCGCTTCAACTTCTCGGCGGCAGGGTTCGCGGCGTCACTCAAGCCACGGTCGGCGAACAAACACTTCGAGTACTGGACACGATGCGCGTCGACATTGCGTTCATCGGAACCAACGGAATCAGCGTCCGCCACGGCCTGTCCACACCAGACAGTGACGAAGCGGCGGTAAAGCGTGCCATGGTGAGTTCGGCGAATTATGTAGTCGCGGTTGCCGACTCCTCCAAAGTCGGGCTGGAAGACTTCGTCAGCTTCGCTCCGCTGTCCAGCGTCGACACACTGATCACCGACTCTGAGATCACCGACACCGACCGCGCACAGTTCACCGAGCAGGGCGTGGAGGTGGTTGTCGCATGATCGTCACCGTCACGCCCAACCCGAGCATCGACCGGACGGTCACCCTCACCACACCGCTCACGCGCGGCGCCGTGCACCGAGTCACCTCGGTCACCACCGAGGCCGGCGGAAAGGGCGTCAACGTCGCGCGGGCACTGACGTCGGCCGGCGTGGCGGCGATCGCGCTGCTGCCTGCGCCTGCCGCGGATCCGTTGATCACGGCCCTACACGCCGCCGCGGTGCCGTTTCGTCGTGTGTCCACCGACGAACCTGTGCGGACCAACCTCACGATCACCGAACACGACGGAACCACAACCAAACTCAACGAACCGGGCGCCGCCATGGACGCACCCACCGTCGATGCGCTCACCCAGTCCGTGGTCGCCGCGGCGGAATCCGCGTCCTGGGTGGTGTTGTCGGGTTCGCTGCCGCCCGGGATACCCGACGGCTGGTATGCGGACATCGTGGCGATGCTTGCCGCATTCGGATGCCGAGTCGCCGTCGACACGTCCGACCGCCCGTTGACGGCCCTCGTCGAGTCGTTCGACCGAGCCGCCCCCGATCTCATCAAGCCCAACGCCGAGGAACTCGCCAGTGTGCTGGGGTTCTCCCCTCTTGCCTTGGAAGCCGCTGTCGCCCAGGGCGACCCGGAACCGGTGGTCTCCGCTGCCCGACGATTGATCGATCGGGGCGTCGGCGCTGTGCTTGCCACGCTCGGCTCCGCGGGCGCCGTGCTGGTCGACGACAACGGCAGCTGGTTCGCCACTCCGCCGCCCATCACACCGCGCAGCACCGTCGGGGCAGGAGATGCCGCCCTCGCCGGGTACATCCGCGCCGAGGTCGCTGGCGCGGCTCCCCCGCAGCGACTGCAGATGGCGGTCGCATACGGCAGCGCCGCTGCCGCCTTGCCCGGATCGGCTCAGCCACGCCCCGTAGATCTCGACCTCGACGCCGTGCACGTACTTCCCGTCGCACCCGCCGCCAACCCGAAAGTAGCGCCATGACCACCATCAACACCGATCTGGTCCTGCTCGACGCCGACGCAGGTGCAGACAAACAGGCGGTGATCCGCACCCTGGTGCAGCGTCTCGCCGATTCCGGACGCTCCACCGACGCCGACGGCTTGTTCGCCGCGGCGATGGCACGCGAAGAGCAGTCGGCGACCGGCCTGCCGGGTGGTATCGCGATCCCGCACTGTCGCTCACCGCACGTCGACACCGCCTCGATAGGCTTCGCGCGATTGAACCCACCTGTTGATTTCGGCGCGCCCGACGGACCCGCCGATCTGGCCTTCCTGATCGCCGCCCCCGAGTCCGGCGGTGCGGAGCACATGAAGCTGCTGTCCAGCCTTGCGCGCGCGTTGGTGCGCAAGGACTTCGTCGAGTCACTGCGGCAGGCGACGACACCCACCGACGTGGTCGCGCTCGTCGACGAAGTGCTGAACCCCGATAAGCCCGCTCCCGCAAAGGAACCCGCTCCGGAGCGGACAAGGACGCTGCTCGCGGTCACCGCCTGCCCGACTGGGATCGCGCACACCTACATGGCTGCCGATTCACTGGCCGCCGCGGCCAAGGATGCCGGCATCGCACTTCATGTCGAGACGCAGGGATCCTCTGGCAGCACGCCGCTGGATGCGTCGACGATCGCGGCGGCCGACGCCGTCATCTTCGCCACCGATGTCGGCGTCAAGGACAAGCACCGCTTCGCAGGCAAGCCCGTAATCGCATCCGGGGTGAAACGGGCGATCAACGAGCCCGGCAAGATGATCGCCGAAGCGCTTGCCGCCGCTGATAATCCGAACGCACCCCGCGTCGACGGCGGCGCAGGGCCGCAGGCACCGAGCGCGCCTGGAGCAGGTGGGGTTGGCTGGGGCACCCGCACGCGGCAGATTCTGCTCACCGGCGTGAGCTACATGATCCCGTTCGTCGCCGCCGGTGGTCTGCTGATCGCGCTCGGATTCCTGTTCGGCGGGTACGAGATCGCAAACTCGGCAGAAGGCGAAAAGCCATCACTGGCCTATGGATTCGGATCGATTGGCCACGTCATCGCCAGTACCAACTCGTTGACCAACCTGCCGTCCGGCGGGCTGCTCCAATACCTCGGAGCGGTTCTGTTCACCCTCGGCGGGCTGGCATTCATGTTCCTGGTGCCCGCACTGGCCGGCTACATTTCGTTCGCGATCGCCGACCGGCCGGGTATCGCACCCGGGTTCACCGCAGGCGCCGTCGCGGTCTTCGTCGGCGGCGGCTTCATCGGCGGTATCGTCGGCGGGCTGATCGCCGGCTTCACCGCACTGTGGATAAGCCGGATTGCCGCCCCGCGGTGGCTTCGCGGCTTGATGCCGGTGGTGATCATCCCGTTGTTCGCATCGCTGGTGGTCGGCCTGTTGATGTTCCTGCTGCTCGGCCGTCCGCTGGCGGCAATCACGTCGGGCCTGACCAACTGGCTCGGCGGCATGTCAGGCAGTTCCGTCATCATTCTCGGCGTCATCCTCGGCCTGATGATGTGCTTTGACCTCGGCGGCCCGGTCAACAAGGCCGCCTACGCATTTGCGACCGCCGGCCTCAATGTCGCCGACCCCGCGTCGCTCGCGCATCATGGCCGCGGTGATGGCCGCGGGCATGGTTCCACCGCTGGCGATGGCGCTGGCCTCAACGATTCGGCCGAAGGTGTTCACCGAGCCGGAGCGGGAGAACGGCCGCGCCGCTTGGCTTCTCGGTGCGTCGTTCATCTCAGAGGGGGCGATCCCGTTCGCCGCGGCCGATCCGCTGCGAGTCATCCCGTCGATGATGTTCGGCGGCGCCATCACCGGTGCGTTGATCATGGCTTTCGACGCCACGCTAAAAGCGCCGCATGGCGGGATATTCGTCTTCTTCGCCATCGGAAACCTGCTCTGGTTCCTCGTGGCCCTCGCAGTCGGAACCGTGGCGGGCGCGCTTGCCGTCATCGCCGCCAAGCAGTTCGTCAATCCCGGCGCGGACGTCGAAGAGGCGCCTGCACTCGCGGCCGCCTGACCCGTCCACCCACCACCACTGAAGGAGATCACTTATGCCCGCCAAGACCGTCATCGTCGGATCGTCGATCGGCCTGCACGCCCGCCCCGCGGCCATCATCGCCGAAGAGGTGGTGAAAGCCGGTGTGCCCGTGTTCCTCTCGCTGGACGGCGGTGAGCCCGTTGATGCAGGTTCGGCGCTGATGATCATGACGCTGGGTGCGGGCAACGGCGCCCAGGTGACCGTCGCCTGTGACGACGCCGACGTGCTCAACACTGTCGCGGGGCTGGTGCAGCAAGACCTCGACGCTTAACTAGAGCGGACCTGCTGCCGAAATCGGGGTAACGCGTCGAGCGCCTGCGAAAGCAGATCCGCCACCACCGCTTCATCCACATCGCCTGCAGAGGTGACGGCGATGCTGCGCACGTACTTGGCATCAGACGGCGCGAACGCCCCATCGACTGCCGGCCACGGCGCATATCCAGTGGTCGAAGTCGCCGTCAAGCGCGAATGTCAGTTGTCGCCACTTGATGCCCACGGCGAGGTTCGAATGGCGCTTGACGATCGAGATCAAGTCGCTCCGCGACCTCCCGCACGGTCGGTGCGAGGCCGCTGAGGTACTCGGTGGTGGGATCGTCGGCCACGCCCCCAAGGTAGCCGGCGGACCAGCGCACAAGATTGCGGACCTGACCCCCCGCGCGGGCCCTTAGGATTGGCTGCGTGCAATCAGGCAGTCGGCTTGACGTGAGAATTTGTGCTGCACAGGGGACCCTCGGGAGTTTGCTGTGGGCGCACCGGCATACTGCCAGCTGGTCGAGCTTCGGGGGAGGTGCGTAACGCGTGCACCGCATAGGTGTGCTGCTGGTGGTGCTGTTGCTGGCGTTGTTCAGCGCTCCGCCTGCAGTGGCGATCGAACCGCCCACCATCGATCCAGCAGCTGTGCCGCCCGACGAGACGGGTCCCGATCAGCCCACCGAACAGCGTCGGGTCTGCTCGGCCCCCACGGCATTTCCCAACGCGAATTTCGCCGACAAGCCCTGGGCGAATGACTATCTGCGCCTCGCTGAGGCGCAGAAGTTCGCAACGGGTGCGGGGATAACTGTCGCCGTCATCGACACCGGGGTGAACGGCTCGCCACGGGTGCCCGCGGAGCCCGGTGGCGACTTCGTGGACCAAGCGGGCAACGGCATGTCCGACTGCGATTCCCACGGAACGCTGACCGCGTCGATCATCGCCGGCCGGCCCGCGCCGACGGACGGGTTCATCGGGGTCGCGCCCGAAGCCCGCATCCTGTCGTTGCGGCAGACGTCAGAGGCGTTTCAACCGGTCGGCGCACGCACCGATCCCAATGACCCGAACACAACGCAGACTGCGGGGTCACTGCGAAGTCTGGCACGCGCAGTCGTGCGCGCGGCCAACCTCGGCGCGCAGGTCATCAACATCAGCGAGGCGGCCTGCTACAAGGTGACGAGGCCGATCGATGAAACTGGCCTCGGCGCCGCGATCAACTACGCGGTCAACGTCAAGGGAGCGGTCATCATCGTCGCGGCCGGCAACACCGGCCAGGACTGCAGCCAGAACCCGCCGCCCGATCCCGCGGTACCCGCCGATCCGCGCGGCTGGAAGCAGGTACAGACGATCGTCAGTCCGGCGTGGTACTCGCCGCTGGTGCTCACCGTCGGCGGCGTCGCCCAGAACGGTCAGCCGAGCACCTTCTCGATGTCCGGACCATGGGTTGGCGCCGCGGCGCCGGCGGAGAACCTGGTGGCGCTCGGCTACGACGGAAGGCCCGTAAATGCGCTGACGGGCCAGGACGGTCCGATTCCGATCAGTGGCACCTCGTTCGCGGCCGCATACGTGTCCGGACTGGCGGCATTGCTCAAACAACGCTTCCCCGTACTGACGCCCGCTCAGATCATGAACAGGATCACCGCCACGGCACGGCACCCCGGCGGTGGTGTCGACAACTACGTGGGCGCCGGCGTCATCGACCCGGTGGCCGCGCTGACATGGGACGTACCCGCGGGTCCGGAGCGAGTTCCCTACCAGGTCAAGGAGATTCCGGCCCCGGTGGTCATCCCGCCGCCGGACCGAGGACCGATCACCGCCGTCGTCATCACCGGAGTCGGCTTGGCGCTCGCGCTGGGACTCGGCGCCCTCGCTCGCCGCGCACTGAGGCGCCGATGAGAAACTTCACGTCCCATTTCGGGCTGCGCTTGACCACCGGGCACGCCATCTGGGCGGCCGTGCTGATTCCGGCGAGCATCCTGTTGTCCATCCAGCTCGATCTGCTCTGGCTGGGGATCACGCTGGCGGTAATCATCGCTCTCGCAGCAGTATTGACGATTCGCGGCCGGCGGCTCACCGGCTGGATCGCGGCCGTGTTCGCGTGGCGGCGGCGCCACCGCAATGTTCCCGACCGGCCGTCCGAGCCGGCCGTCGGATCCACCGTCATGCCCGGCGATCACGTCGCCGTCCGCTGGCAGGACGGTTACCTGGTGTCGGCCATAGAACTGGTCCCGCGGCCGTTCACGCCGACGGTGATCGTCAACGGTGAGGCCTACAGCGACGACGTGGTCGACACCCGACTCGTCGAGCGACTGGTGGCCGCACACTGCCCCGATCTCGAGGCCGACGTGGTGTCGGCGGGATATCGAGTGGGCAAGACCGCACCTTCGAGCCTGGTGGCACTGTATGAACAGGTCGTCGGGCCGTATCCCGCACCGGCGAATCGGCGCACGTGGATCGTGATGAGGGCAGACCCGGAGCACACGCGCAAGTCCTCACAGCGGCGCGATTCCGGTGTGGCCGGACTCGGCGCGATATCTCGTTGCGTCGGTGACGCGGATCGCAGATCAGTTGGCCAGCAACGGTATTGATGCCCGGCCGATCCGCAGCTTCGACGACTTCGACCGGGCGACCGAGATCAGCTTCGAGCGCGAGACATGGTCGGCGATCAAGGGCCGCAGCACCTTCACCGCCGCGTACACCGCGCCCGGCGGTCCCGACGTGTGGTGGTCGGCGCGCGCCGATCACACGATCACCCGAGTCCGCATTCGACCCGGTGAGGCTCCCACCGCCACCGTGCTGTTGACGACGCTCGCCAATCCGTCGACGCCGCGCGGATTTTCCTGCCTGTTCGGCGGGCAGCGGGCCGCGTTGCACGGCATCAGCCCCGTCAACGACCGTCACTATGAGCTGCCCGTCGGTTCTGCCGGAGTTCTCGTCGGTGAGACCGCGGACCGCTATCCGGTGTACATGCCGTTCGACGACATGGACGTGAGCATCAACCTCGGCGACGCGCGGTTGTTCACCCAGTTCGTCGTCCGATCGGCCGCCGCAGGCGCGGTGGTCACCCTGCTACCGCAGTTCGCCGAGTTCGCCGGGTCCATCAACGGCCACATCGGCGCAGGAGGCCAAGGTCGCCTGGCCCAACGCCACGACGTACCTCGGTCCGCACCCTGGTGTCGGACGAGTTGTGTTGCGGGACAACTTCATCGACACCCCACGGCATAAGCAGCTGCCGATCCGGTTGATCAACCCCCGTGAGGAAAGCCGCTACCAGATGGCGCTGGAGGGCTGAGGCGATGACGGTCCAACGGGTAGAGCCCAGTGCCCTGAGCGGCCAAGCCACCGAGATGAAGGGGCAGAGCTGGCACGACCCAGCCGAGGATGCGGTGGATGCCACCGGATGCGCTGCCCTCCACGAACGACGCGATCGCCAACCTCAACGCCAACGCGCAGTCGCTGAAAGAGTTCGTGCGGTGGGCCGAAGTCGAGAACCAGCGCATAGCCGAGATGCTCGACATCGCCGCGCAGGCCTACCAGAAGGTCGACGACGACTACGGCAGGGCGCTCGACAATCCCGAACGCGCCGCAGCGGTCGAGGCCATCACCATTCCCGCGCCGCAGACGCAGCCGCCCGAAATCCCCGGTCCTGCAGGCACTCCGCGGCTACTGGATGCGAGCGGATACAGCAATGTCATCCAGACCCAGGCCGAGCTGAGCCGCGCCTGACACCGGCATGTCGCTGAAGACCGCGATGTTGCAGTGGGGCATCGCCGTCCTCGCGCGTCGAGAGCAACAAGCCGAATCCTCCGCCCGGGGACTGGGAAGGTGAGGCCGCCGACGCCGCCTACGCGCGGATGACCACGTTCGGCACCTGGCTGACTCAGCTGTCCGAGGCGTGCCACGACCTGGCCGAAGCCGCATCGAAAATCGTTTCGGCACATGACAAGGCGAAGAGCGCGCACGACCCCATCGCCAAGGAGTACACCGAGCTGGAAGCGCGGATGCGCGCGCTCGCCAGTCTGACCGGGCCCCACGGCGGCGTCCCGGCTCAGAGGGAGATCGAGAAGATCCGCAAGCGGATGGAGGAGCTGCAGGCGCAGTCCGACGAGGTGCGCCAGGAGTACGCCAGCGATGCGACGTTCTCACCGGTCCGCCCGGCCGACCCACCGTTCAAACCGCGGCCGACAGCGCCACGCCCGTAGCGGCGGCGGAGGCGGCGGTCGGCGGTGACCAACCCGACCGGCGATCCGGCGGCGATGGCCCAGAAGATGGGCGAGTCAATGGGAGGCCCGCAGCCGCAGTCCGGTTCACAGCAGGGCGGCGGCGCCCCGGGGGCGGGTCACCGTCGGGCGGTGGATCGCCCTCGGGCGGCGGCGCCGGGGCGGCAGCCCGGGCGGAATCGCCCGGCGGCGGGACGGCCAACGGGACGCCGAAGCTACCCACCGATCCGAGCCTGCGGCCCGCAGCGGCGTCGGCGGCGGCGGATCGGGCGGCGGGGCCGGCGGCGGCAGCGCGGGGTCGGCGCCACTGTCGCCGGCAGTGACGGCCGAAACCGTCGCGCCAGGCCCACCCTGCCCGTCGGTGCCGGGTCCGCGCCCGGCACCGGCGAGCGGTGGCATGGCGGGCGGGATGGGCGGCGGATGGCGCCCATGCACGGCGCGCAGGGCGCGCAGCAGGGCAAGGAGAAGCGTCGCGATCCGCTCACGGCGCCCGACGAGGATCTGTACATCGAGGACCGGCCGTGGACCGAGGCGGTCGTCGGCAATCGGCGCCGCAGGGACGTGCAGGACGGCAAGCAAGGCGAGCAGGAAGACCAGTGACCGACGAGATGCATCCGGAGGTCGCCGCTGTCCTGCAGCAGGCGCAGCGGTTGCAGTCACTGATGGACGAGCAGTTGTACAAGATGAACCACCAGACGTTCACCGCCACCGACGACGCCGAGACCGTCGAGGTGACCCTCAACGGTCACCACCACCTGACCGGGACGTTCATCGCGGACGGGCTGCTGCGACTGGGCGCGCCGACGGTCGAGCAGCGACTCAACGAGGCATTGCAGAAGGCCACCGACGCCGCGACGGAGTCGATCGAGCTCGACCGAGACCGCATCGACGCCGCGGTCGCGGATATCACCGCCGACCTACGCGGAGACGAACCTTAGTAGTGTTCGACCGTGCCGTCCCGCGATCACGGGGACCCGGGCGATGCCCCCTCGGTCCCTCCCCCACTCACTGAAGTCGCCGATTCCACCCGCCCGTCCGCTGCGGAGGAAGCCCGCACCATCGCGGGATCGACCAACACCGGCACACTTGCCACGCTGACCGACAGCGGCGATCCGTGGGCCTCATACGTGACGTACGGATTGCTCGGCGGCGCACCGGTGTTGTGCGTCTCCAATCTGGCCGAGCACGGCCGTAATCTCGCCGGCGATCCGAGAGCCAGTATCGCGATCGTCGCACCGACCACGGAGTCCGATCCCCTTGCCAGTGGCCGCGTCACGCTCGCCGGAGTGGTGGCGACCCCCGCCGGCGACGAACTGACCGCGGCCCGCGATGCGCACCTTTCCGCCGTCGCGGCCGCCAAGTACTACATCGACTACACCGACTTCACCCTGTGGGTGCTGCGGGTCCATCGGGTGCGATGGGTGGGAGGTTACGGGCGCATGGAGTCCACCACCGGCGAGGACTACTCCGCGGCCGCGCCGGATCCGGTTGCGCCGCAGGCCGCAGGTGCGATAGCCCATCTGAACGCCGACCACGCCGACTCGCTCGCAGCGATGGCCAAGGTGCTCGGTGGTTACCCGGACACCAGGACGGCGACCTGCACCGGCGCCGATCGCTACGGCCTCGATCTGCGGCTTGATACCGAACGTGGCATCGCCTACACCCGGGTCGGCTACGCCGCGCCGATCGACTCCTACGACCAATTGCGTTCGGCGACCGTCGAGCTGGCGCGTCGGGCGCGGGGTGCCTGAAATACGATCCCGTCAGTGTCAGGGTGACTTCGCCGCTGTTGCGGTGGTTGGATCCTGTATCACCAGGTGTCTGGCTCTTAGGGTCGGCTGCCGCCTTCGGGTTGGCGAGCATGCGTTTTGCCGGCATCTGGTGTGACGGACCGGCCGGCGTGACTTGATAGGAGCGTGGCACCGCCCCCACTGAGATGTGTCCGCCGACCGGCCCAACCGTCCCCTCACTGTAGTGAAGGAGGCAACCACCATGGTTGTTGTTGGAGCCGATGTGCACAAGCGGACGCACACCTTCGTCGCGGTCGATGAGGCCGGCCGCAAGCTCGGCGCAGAAGACCGTCGACGCGACCACGGCCGGGCCATGCCGACGGCGGTGCGGTGGGCCCGGCGAGCAGTTCGGCGCCGAGCTGGTGTGGGCGATCGAAGACTGCCGGCACCTGTCGGCGCGGCTGGAGCGGGACCTGCTCGACCGCGGGGCAGACAGGTGGTGCGGGTCCCGCCGAAGATGATGGCCCAGGCCCGGGCATCGGCGCGCACCCGCGGGAAGTCCGACCCGATCGATGCGCTGGCGGTGGCCCGGGCTTCCTGCGGGAACCCGATCTGCCGGTGGCCTCTCACGACGAGGTGTCGCGGGAGTTGAAGCTGCTGGTCGACCGCCGCGAAGACCTTGGTGGAACAACGGACCGCGACGATCAACCGGTTGCTGTGGCGGGTCCACGAACTCGACCCGGCGCACGCGCCGAAGGCCGCGGTCGCTGGACCTGGCCAAGCATCAGCAGGCTCCTGCGGCGACTGGCTGGACGACCTAGACCGGGATCGTCGCCGAGCTGGCCCTCGACGAGCTCGCCGACATCATCGCGTCTGACCGCCAGCGATCAACGAGCTTGGCCAAGCGGATCGCCGAACGTGTGCCGTGCACGTCGCGCCGACGTTGCTGGCAATGCCCGGGTGCGGGGCGCTGACCGCGGCGAAGACTCGTCGGCGAAGCCGCCGGGGTGACCCGGTTCAAGACCGAGGCGGCGTTCGCCCGGCACGCCGGGGTCGCGCCGATCCCGGTCTGGTCGGGCAACACCGCCGGCCGGGTCCGGATGACCAGGTCGGGAAACCGGCAGCTCAACGCCGCCCTGCACCGGATCGCGGTCACCCAGATCCGCCTCGACGGCCTCGGGCCAGACCTACTACGAGCAAGACGACAGGCCGAAGGCGATGTCCACCCCCGAAGCCCTGCGCTGCCTCAAACGACGCCTCGCCCGCACCGTCTTCAACCACCTGCACACCGACCACCAACAGCCGACCACGAGCCTTGCCAACCGGCAGCGGCTTGACATAGGAGAAACGTATGGCAGATGCGGGCGGTCGCCCAGAGACCTGGCAAGCAGCGTTCGAGCTGATCCGGACCCGCGGCTACGAGCATCGCGCCGAACCGTTCAAATTGGCCAGCGGCCAGCTCAGCCACGACTACATCGACGGCAAGTACGCCATCGACACCGGGGAACGGTTGACGACCGTCAGCCGTGCCATCGCTGATCTGGCAGCGATGAACGAGATCGAGTTCGACGCGGTCGGCGGGCTCACCATGGGCGCCGATTCGATCGCCATCGGTGTCGCGATGGTCACCGGCAAAGCCTGGTTCTCGGTGCGCAAGGAACAGAAGTCACGCGGCCGTGAGCAGTGGATCGAGGGGACCCGACTCGAACCCGGTACCCGGGTGCTGCTCGTCGACGACGTCATCAGCACCGGCGGGTCCACCGAGATCGCCTTGGAGCGTGTCGTCGCCGCCGGCGCCGTCGTCACCGGTGTGATCCCGATGGTGGACCGCGGCGATGTCGCGGCCAAGCGCTTCGCGAAACGCAACATCGCGTTCGCCGCGCTGGTGACCTACCGCGACCTTGGTATCGAGCCCGTCAAGGACGTCCGCTCGCGACCACCAGCACGCCACCCTGCTCCACACCGACGGTGACCCGATCACCCGGGGCCAACGCCCTGACGGCCGAACCGGAAATCTGGGCGCTGATCACCGAGCCGTCCGGCATCGCGAGGTAGACCCGCGAGATCGGCCCGAGGAATGCCACCGAGCTGACCGTCGCCGTGCCCGCGGGTTCGGCCGTGACGGTGACGGTCTCCGGGCGCACCATCGCAAGCCCCTGACCCGACGCGATCGAACCGGGCAACGTCGACACCACGGTGCCGAGCAGCTGCGCCCTGCCGCCCGAGACCTGCACGGGCACTTTGTTGTTCAGTCCCACGAACTCCGCGACGAACGGCGACGCCGGGTTGGCGTACAGGTCCGCGGGCGACGCGAGTTGTTCGAGTCTGCCCTGGCTCATCACGCCCACCCGGTCGGCGACGGCGAGCGCCTCCTCCTGATCGTGGGTGACGAACAACGTAGTGATGCCGACCTCGAGTTGTACACGGCGGATCTCGTCGCGCAGCTGCGCGCGGACCTTCGCGTCCAACGCCGAAAGCGGCTCGTCGAGCAGCAGCACCCGCGGCTGGATCGCCAGCGCGCGAGCCAGTGCCACCCGCTGCTGCTGCCCACCCGACAACTCGTGCGCGTACTTTTCCTTGCGCGCGCCCAGCCCGACCAGGTCGAGCATATCGACGGCCCGAGAAGTCCTCTCGCGCTTGTCCTTACCGCGCATCTTGAGCCCGAACGCGACGTTTTCGATGACGGTCAGGTGCGGAAAGAGGCTGTAAGCCTGGAACACCATGCCCATGTCGCGCTTGTTGGCAGGTATTTGGCTGACGTCGCGCCCGCCGACCGACACGGTGCCCGACGTGGCTTCGTCGAGTCCCGCGAGAATGCGCAGCGCAGTGGTCTTCCCGCAACCCGAAGGTCCCAGCAACGCAACGAGTTCGCCCGCTTCGATGTGCAGCGTGAGCCCGTCGAGGGCCTTGACGTCTCCATAGACCCGCGTCAGATCGGTCAGGTCGACGGCCGTGTTCGCGTTCATGCAGTCACTCCTTGGACACGCCTGCGCCCCCGTGTCACCAGTGACAGCACGAGTAGCAGGACGAAGCCGAACAACAACACCGCCAGCGAGGCGGCCACCGACGTCGGGCCGTCGGTCTTGCCTATCGCCACGATCTGCACCTGCAGCGTCTCGAATCCGGACAGCGACGCGATGGTGTATTCGCCGAGCACGACGGCGATCGAAATGAACGCCGCGGAAACGATTCCCGACCAGATGTTGGGCACCACGATCCGCAGGATCGTCGTCGCCCACCCGGCACCGAGTGAGCGCGCCGCCTCGGTGAGGGTTTGCAGGTCGATCGACGACAGCGCCGCATCCAGCGCTCGGTAGGCGAACGGAAGCACCAGCACCACGTAGACGAACGTCAGCGTCAGTGCGGATTCGCCGAGAAAGTACGTCACCCACAGGTACACATTGCGCAGGCCGACGACGATCACCAGCGCGGGAATCGTCAGCGGCAGCAGGCACAGAAATTCCACGACGCCCTTCGCCCAAGGTGCGCGCAGGCGCACCCAGATCATCGTCGGCACCAGGATCACCAGCATCGCGACCACCGTGAAAACCGCGAGCAGCAGCGAGATCACGATCGCCTGGTACAGCGCGTCGTCGGTGACCAGGTTGGTCCACGCGTGCCAGGTGCGGCCATCGCCGATCAAGCTTGCGGGTGGAGAAGTCGGCCATGGCATACAGCGGGAATCCGAAGAACAACCCGAAGAGCACCCAGAGTGCGGCTCGCACCGCACGTTTCATCGCAACCACCGCGCTGTGCGACGAACCAGCACGTTGTACGCCACCATCACCACGGCGACGACGACGATCATCTCGAGCGCGAGCGCGTACGCGAACCCGGACTGACCGAGCACGACCTCACTGGTCAACGCCGACCGGATGAGCAGCGGGACGATCGGGCTGCCCTGGCTCACCAATGCGGCCGCCGTCGCGTAGGCGGCGAATGCGTTGGCGAACAACAACAATGCCGACCCGAGAAACGCCGGCGTCAGCAGCGGAACGACCACCTCGCGGAAGTACTGCCACCGCGATGCGCCGAGGCTGACCGCGGCTTCCCGCCACTGCGCGCGCAGGCCTTCGAGCGCGGGAAGGAAGACGATCACCATCAGCGGGATCTGGAAGTACGTGTACACCAGCGATCAGCCCGGCCAGGCTGTAGAGCCATCCCGAGCCGGCCAGGTTCCAGCCGAACGCCTGCTGCACCCACACCGTCAGCACGCCGTTGAGGCCGACAGTCGCCAGGAACGCGAATGCCAGTGCCACACCGCCGAACTGGGCCAGCACGCTGCACAGCGCGATCACCGCCCTGCGCACCATCGAAGTGGGCGGGCTGCTGACGATCAGCCAGGCCAGTACCGCACCGAGCACCGCACCGATGATCGCCGTGCTCGCCGACAGCAGCACGCTGGATCCCAGCGCCGTCAGCGCGGTCGACGAGAACAGTGCGCCGATACGGTTCAGCGAGAACGCGCCGTCGGCGACAAACGCGTTGACGATCACCGTCACCGTCGGAATCACCAGAAAGACCGTGACGACAGCGAGGAACGGCAGCAGCGGCAGAGCTTCTGTCAGTCGCTTGGGTCGAAGGGTTCCGCCCGGCACGTCAGCCGATCGCTTCAGCCCAGTTGTCCGCGAGATAAGCGGTGGCCCTGTCGGTCTGGTCTGGACTCGGCACGGTGACCGGGCCGTCGATGACCGGAACGGCGGCCGCGACCGCCTCGTCGAGGGTGCCCGAGGCCAGCATGTTGTCGGCGCGCACCGGACGTACACCGCCGGCCGCGTACAGGTTCTGCCCTTCGTCGCTGAACAGGAACTCCTGCCACAGCCGCGCGGCGGCGGGATGCGGCGCGTCCTTGTTGATCGCCTGGTAGTAGTAGCCCGCGACGGCATGATCCGGCGGAACCACCACCTGCCACGACGGCAGCTTCTTGGTCTCGGTCGCGTTCAGGTAGTTCCAGTCGATGACCACTGGCGTCTGACCGGACTCGATGGTGGCCGGAGTCGGGTCGACCGGCAGGAAGTTGCCCGCCTCTTTGAGCTTGCGGAAGAACTCCACACCCGGCGCGATGTCGTCGGCGGACCCGCCCTGGGAGAGCGCGACCATCAACACTCCGGAGAACGCGGCACCGGCCTGGGTCGGATCGCCGTTGAGCGCCACCTTGCCGTTGTACTCCGGCTTGAGGAGATCGTCGACCGAGGTGACTGGTGGCACCTTGGCGGAGTCGAAGCCGATCGACATGTAGCCGCCGTAGTCGTTGACCCAGGCGCCGTCGGCGTTCTTGTAGGCCGAGGGGATGTCGTCCCACACGGAAACCTTGTAGGGCGCGAACATCGACGTGTTGGCCAGCGCCACCGACTGACCGAGGTCGAAGACGTCGGGCGCGGTGCTGCGGCCCCTCTGCTGGTTGGCGGCGTTGATCTCATCCTGGCTGGCGGCGTCGGGTTGCGCCGAGTTCACCTTGAGGCCGTACTTGTCCTCGAACGCCTTGATGATGGCGGCGTAGTTGGCCCAATCAGGCGGCAGCGCAATGCCGTTGAGCTCGCCCTCCTTCTTGGCCGCCTCGACGAGGCCGTCCATGCCGCCGAAGTCCTCTGCTGACGTGGCCTCACGGGCATTCACGCCGGACTCTGTCTGCTCTTCTGCGCTGTCCTTCTGTGGCGGTGCGCAGCCGATCAGGACGGCGAACAAAAGGACCGCTGCGGCCGCGGCCGCGGCCGCCATAAGGCGTGAGGACTTCATTGCCGAACCTTCCGATGGCAGGGAAGCGGCGCGGTGGCGCGAGGATGACGGCACGGCGACGCGGCATTGAACGAATGCATATGCGGCGCTCGACCCTACCGAACCGGCGCCGTCAGGGGTACCTGTTCGCCCGACTTCGGTTGTCGCACATATGCGCAGGTAACAGGGATAACATCGATATGTGGCTGAACGCGAAGCCTCGGGGGACTTCGACTACTTGATGGGCGACCTGACCGAAGCATCCCGGGAATCCGACGTGTCGGACGACGACGATGCGCTGGCAGAGCCGGTACCTGCCGACCAATCCGACGCCGTATCGCAGGGCCAGGACACCGGGGGGTTCGACGCGTTCGACGCGGACACCTGGTACTTCGAACCTGCCCCGCCGCCCTGGTACCGCCGCAAGCAGGCGCTGGTCGTTTTGATCGCTAGCGGTGCCGCCGCCGCGGCACTCGTGATCGCCGCAGTTCTGTTGATCGTCCGCAGTCCCGGTGGCGCAGACGACACGACCACGCCGGTCGAATCGACGGCTACGACGGCTACGACGGCTACGACGAGCCGAATTCACGACCAGCAGCCGACAGCCACCGGCCGCAACCAAATCAGGCGGGAGACTGTCGCCTCCCGCCTGATGCACGTCGCTGATCAGCGATGATTCCCGTGATGCCGATGGTGGTAACCCCCGTAGCCGTCGCCGTAGTACGGGTACTGAAACTGGCCTGCCTGTAACGCGGTCAGGCCCGGCGTGGCGGTTATCTGTGCATTGCCCGGCCTCTGGACGATCGTCGCTCCACCTGTGTCGGTGGTGACCGTGCCGGTGGGTGCCGCAGCCGCGACCGGGGCAAGCCCGATGGCTCCCGCAGCAGCAGCCATGGCGAGCGTCGCAATGAAACGAGTCTTCATTGCATCCTCCTAGTTTTCTGAAACTGGACGTCCAGTTTCAGTAGGTAGAACGCTCTAATCCGCACGGATCAGTCCGGCAAAAGACAGTCTCCTACGTCACAACCGGTATCGCGCCGGTGGTCACGCGGCGTTCTCGCCGGCGCCCCACAGCGCGTCGATTTCCCCGATTGCGCGGCTCAGGCTTTCGGCTGCAAGGGGTTTGAGCGCTGCCATGGCGGGATTGACGTCAGCCATCGTCAGCTCCGCGGTGATGAAGCGGGGCGATAGACCCGTCGTCGACACGGCATGGGGCAACCACGATTGCGCGTGGTCCCAGCCCTCGCGCGGCGTGCCGGGGCCGTACCCGCCACCGCGGCTTTCCAGAACGATGAACTCGGTATCGCCGAGTAGACCCTCCCCCGTTTCGGCGTCGAACGACAGCCCGGGCGCCACGATGTGGTCCACCCACGCCTTGACGGTGCTCGGCGGGCCGAAGTTGTACAGCGGAAGACCGAGCACGATCGTGTCCGCACGCTTGATCTCATCGACCAGTTCGACGGTCAGCGCCAGCGACGTCTGCTGGGCGGGGCTGAGTGCATCGGCGGGCAGCAGGCGGGCCATTCCAGTCGCGCCATCGAGGTGCGGGATCGGATCTGATGCCAGGTCGCGGTAGGTGACCGAGCCGCCGGGGTGGGTGTCGCGCCACAGCTCGACGGCTCGGGCGGTGAGGCGGCGGCTCACGGACTGATCTCCCTGGACTGAGGAATCGATGTAGAGCAGCTGGTTCATCAGTTCTTCCTTAGTCGATAGTTTGTATACTACTAACTATATAAACGAGACTGATCATTGGTGTATTCCGTAGCATGGAGGCGTGCCCGAACTATCCGCGCCGCTGCTCGTACACCTGGCGCGGCGCATGCAGACCGAGGCCGAAGTCGAATTGGTCGCGTTCGGTCTGCGCGCGCGGCACGTCATCGCCCTGACTCTGCTGCGCGACCTCGGCGAGCAGAATCAATCCGATCTGTCCGCGATGCTCGGTGTGGATGCGACGAACGTGGTGGCGCTGCTCAACGAACTGGAGGCCGGCGACCTCATCGAACGCAGGCGCTCGGCCGAAGACCGGCGCAGGCACACCGTAACGCTGACGGCCGCGGGCATCGGAAAGCTCGCCGAGATCGAGAAGGTGCTGTCGGTCGTCGAAAAGCATGTGCTGGCCTCGCTCAGTGAGGCCGAGCAGCACGAGCTTTACACGCTCCTCGCGCGTGCCACCGCGGGCGCAACCTGTGCCGAGGTACTTCCCACCACGCAGTCGTGTACCGAGCAATCGGAATAGTCTGGGTCCCATGGCCGAAATCGACCCCGCGGCCCTATTCGCACAATCGCCCGTCGCGATGCTCGCCACGGTCGGACCGGATGGCGCGCCACATCTGGTGCCCGTGGTTTTCGCGGTGAACAACGACGGCGAACAGCCCGTCGTGTACACCGCGGTCGATGCCAAACGTAAGTCCACCCAACGGCTGCAACGGCTGACCAACATCGAGGCCAACCCGCGAGTGACCATGCTCGTCGACCACTACGACGAAGACTGGACCCAACTGTGGTGGGTGCGTGCCGACGGCGTGGCCGAGATCCACTACAGCGGCGACGAGATGGCCATCGGCTATGCGCTGTTGCGGCGCAAATACGTTCAGTACCAAAGGATTGCGCTGGACGGGCCCGTCGTGACGGTCGCCGTGGCGCGGTGGTCGGCCTGGCACGCGTGATGCGCGCGCTCTGACCTCGGGCTTCGCGAGTTGTGCGATCCCCTTGTGCTCGGTGCCGGTTGTAGAGAAGTGTGGATCACAGATCCGATGGGAAGCACCGTCGCTTCCCGGGAGGGAAGGCCATGGCTGACAAAACGACAACTTCTCAGGCCGGAGCCGCCCCCACCGCGGACAGTCCGGCCGCCATCCGCAATGTGGTGCTGGTGGGCCCATCGGGTGGCGGCAAGACGACACTTGTCGAGGCGCTTCTGGTCGCCGCCGGAGTACTCAACAGACCGGGATCGGTCGTCGACGGGACCACCGTCTGCGATTGCGACGAGGCGGAGATCTCGCAACAGCGCTCGGTCGGTCTCGCGCTGGCCTCGCTCGAGCACGGCGGGGTGAAGGTCAACCTGATCGATACACCCGGTTACGCCGACTTCGTCGGGGAACTGCGGGCCGGTCTACGCGCCGCCGACTGCGCGCTGTTCGTCATCGCGGCCAACGAGGAGATCGACCAGCCGACCAAGTCGCTGTGGCTGGAATGCAGTCAGGTCGGCATGCCCCGTGCGGTCCTCGTCACGAAACTCGATCACGCACGCGCGAACTACGACAACGCGCTCGACGCCGCGCAGCAGGCGTTCGGCGACAAGGTGCTGCCGCTGTACCTGCCCGCCGACTCACCATGCTCCGGCCTCATCGGTCTGCTCTCGCAGACCCATTTCGAGTACGCCAACGGCAAGCGCTCCACATCTCATGAACCCGACGCGTCATACGGCGACGCGATCACCGAGCTGCGCGGCAGCCTGATCGAGGGAATCATCGAGGAGTCCGAGGACGAGACACTGATGGAGCGCTACCTCGGCGGCGAAGAGATCGACCAGTCGGTGCTGATCGACGATCTGGAGAAGGCCATCGCGCGCGGGTCGTTCTTTCCGGTGATCCCCGTGTGCAGCACCACCGGCGTCGGCACCCTCGAACTGCTGGAGGTCATCACCAGCGGCTTCCCGTCCCCCCCGAGCGCCAGCTCCCCGAGGTGTTCACCCCCCAGGGCAAGCCCCGCAACAGCCTGCCGTGCGATCCGTCAGGACCGCTTCTCGCCGAGGTCGTCAAGACGACCTCGGATCCCTATGTGGGCCGCGTCAGCCTGGTGCGAGTGTTCTCCGGAACCATCTCCCCTGACGCGACGGTGCATGTGTCCGGCCACTTCTCGTCGTTCTACGGCGCCAACGGCTCCTCCGCCGACCACGCCGACCCCCGTTGGACCGCCGGCCACGCCGACCATGACGAGGACGAGCGCATCGGCACCCTGTCGTTCCCACTCGGCAAGCAACAGCGGCCGGCGCCGTCGGTGGTGGCCGGCGACATCTGTGCCATCGGGCGGCTGTCCCGCGCCGAGACCGGCGACACGCTCTCGGCGAAGTCCGACCCGCTGGTGCTCAAGCCGTGGACCATGCCCGAACCGCTGCTGCCGATGGCCGTGCAGCCACACGCCAAGACCGACGAGGACAAGCTCGCGGTCGGGCTGCAGCGGTTGGCGGCCGAGGATCCGACGCTGCGCATCGAGCAGAATCCCGAACACATCAGATCGTGCTGTGGACCATGGGCGAAGCCCACGCCGGTGTCGTACTCGACGCCCTGTCCCGCAGGTACGGCGTCGCCGTTGACGGCGTCGAGCTACGGGTGCCACTGCGAGAAACTCTCGGCGGCAAGGCCAAAGGCATGGGCGGCATGTCAAGCAATCGGGTGGTCATGGCCAGTTTGCGGTGTGCGACATCGAGGTGGAGCCGTTGCCGGAAGGCTCGGGTTTCGAGTTCGTTGACAAGGTCGTCGGCGGTTCCGTTCCACGCCAGTTCATTCCGAGCGTCGAAAAGGGCGTGCGC
>CAVRFN010000011.1:0-20544 GCA_963720345.1 uncultured Actinomycetota bacterium | reverse complement strand
TAGGTATGTCAAGTACCCTAGGGGGTATATGTATTCCTGACTTGACAATACCCATGGGGGTATAACATACAATCTCAGTTTGAACATACCCCCGGTGGTCTTGTTGCCGTAGAGGCTTAGGTCACCGTTGGCCAGGCCGGAGGACCTTCTCGCCATGACCACAACCGCCACCATCGATTCGCAGTACCTCAGCGATCTGCTTGATTCGGCGACCCCACCGCGGGTGCTCGACGTGCGGACCCCGGGCGAGTTCGAGACCGCCCATATCGCCGGCGCCTACAACGTGCCGCTGGATCTGCTGCGCGAACACCGCGACGAGATCGTGAGCATCTCGACGAAGACGTCGTGCTGGTCTGCCATCGGGTCAGCGCGCCGGCCAGGCCGAGGAGCCCTGCGCAGCGCCGGCCTGGCCAACGTCACATCCTCGACGGCGGCATCACCGCTGGGAGGCAAGGCTTCGCGGTCAACCGTGGCGAGCAGCGCTGGGACCTGGAACGGCAGGTCCGCCTCGTCGCCGGATCCATCGTGCTCGCCAGCGTGCTGGGCAGCATCGCGGCGCCCAGCTGCAATGGGTCGCCGCCGCGATCGGCGGCGGATTGGCCTTCGCGGCGCTCACCAACACCTGCGCCATGGGCATGCTGCTGGCCAAGCTGCCCTACAACCGCGGCGCCGCCTGCGACGCCCAGACCGTCGTGGCCCAGCTCGTCGGCGCCAAGGCGATCGGGCGCCCGGTGACCGCCATGCTCGCACTGACCGTCGCGCTGGCCGTCCTCGTCGGGGTCTCCCTGGGCCTGCTCGGCGGCGGCGGATCGATCCTGACCGTTCCGCTTCTGGCGTACGTCGCGGCCATGGACGCCAAACAGGCGATCGCCACCTCGCTGCTGGTGGTCGGGGTAACCAGCGCCATCGGCGCGATCTCGCATGCCCGCGCCGGGCGGGTCCGGTGGCGCACCGGCGTGATCTTCGGGCTCGCCGGCATGGCCGGCGCCTATAGCGGCGGCCGGCTGGCCCGGTTCATCCCGGGGACCGTCCTGCTCATCGCGTTCGCGGTGATGATGGTCGCCACCGGCCGTCGCGATGCTGCGCGGACGCAAGGACACCGCCGGCGCCAGGTCGCACGCATCGCGCTGCCGTTGGCCGGTCGTCGCTCGACGGCCTCGTGGTGGGCCTGGTCACCGGGCTCGTCGGCGCCGGTGGCGGTTTCCTCGTCGTACCCGCACTGGCGCTGCTGGGCGGACTGCCTATGCCCGTCGCGGTCGGCACCTCGCTGGTGGTCATCGCGATGAAGTCGTTCGCCGGCCTCGCAGGGCATCTGTCCAGCGACCACATCGACTGGCGGCTGGCCGCTTCCGTGTCCATCGCCGCCGTGGCCGGCGCTCTGATCGGCGGACGACTCGTCGCGTTCATCGACCCTGCCTCGCTGCGTACCGCCTTCGGGTGGTTCGTGTTGATGATGGCCTCACTCATCCTCGCCGAGGAGGTCGACCCGACCATCGGCGCAATCGCGGCGGCCGTCACGCTGATAGCCGCGGGAACGTCGTTTGTGTGCAAGCGGTACGCGCACTGTCCCCTGCACCGCCTCACCCGCTCGCGGCAAGCGCCGGCGACGGGCTGAGGTCAATCACGTCGGGCATATACCCCGGTGGGTATAGTGTTGCATCTAGGCCTAGACGAAAGGACGCCCAATGGTTGGGGACGAGGACAGCATCGCCGCAGTATTGAACCGATTACGGCGCGCCCAAGGACAACTGAACGGCGTGATCTCGATGATCGAACAGGGTCGCGACTGCAAAGACGTCGTCACCCAGCTCGCTGCGGTGTCCCGCGCGTTGGACCGCGCCGGGTTCAAGATCGTCGCGACCGGGCTCAGGGAATGCATCACCGGCGCTGCACCCGATGGCAAGAACCCGATGACGGAAGCCGAACTAGAAAAGCTCTTCATGGCGCTGGCGTGATCTGGTGAGGAGACCGACGACAGTGTGGAGGAATCTTGAGTTACGCATTGTCGACGACGCTGCACACGACATTCGAGGACGCTGTCGAACGCACGCGTAAAGCACTGGCGGATCAGGGTTTCGGCGTCCTCACCGAGGTCGACATGAAGGCGACACTGAAGGCCGAAACTCGGTGAGGACATGGAGGACTACCTAAACCTGGGGCCTGCAACCCGCCCGCTTGCGCACCGCCGCGCGGTGAACGTCCGGCCAGTAGAGCGCTTTGGACTCATGGGCTCAGGACCTTGGACCCTTAGTTATGTCCAGCGCTTTTCCTAGCGTCGACGTATGGGCAAACAACGGACATGGCTGGCCGGACTCGATGGCAGCAATTGGCGCCATCGCGCTTTCTCGTGGCCCGCTCGAGCAGTGGATATACCGCTGGGGTGCAGACGACGACGAGATAACCGCCGTCCTTCCCGGCGACGAATTCGTGGCGGCGGGAGCGCCGAGGACCACCCGCGCGCTCACCATCGACGCGCCGGTCGAGTTGTATGGCCCTGGTTGGCGCAGATGGGCGAGGATCGCGGCGGCTTCTACAGCTACTCATGGCTGGAAAAGTCGGCGGGCGCGGACATTCACAACGCGGACACGATTCATTCCGAATGGCAGAACATCCGCGTCGGCGACACGGTATGGCTGGCGCGTCGATACGGCGAGCGGGCTCGACAGGTGGTCGCGGCGGTCAAGCCGAAGTCACACTTGGTGCTGATGTCACCTGATGACTTCCGACGCGTGCAGCGCGGCGAAAAAGCTTGCGGCGCTTGGACCTTCTGCCTGCGCAGGCAAGATCGGATGGACACGGTTGATCGTTCGTGGCAGCGGTGGGGCAGTCGGCCATAGCCTGTTCGACATACCGCATTTCGTCATGGAGCAGAAGATGATGCGGGGGATTCGTGATCGCGCCGAGCAGGCCAGACGCGAGACAGACCACGGCTGTTCATCCGCGAGGAGTACCAGAGCATCCAGCACGAGGAACCGCCCATGCCGCGTGCAAACCACCACCGTCGCCAGGTAATTGACCAATTCGTGGCCACCTCGGCTGCCCGGGTGGACAATGGGGGCCGTGGCCGACGAAGTCGAGCCAGGCGCTGAGACCAGCATGCGCCCGCTCCGCGATACATCTTTCCCAACTGCGCCTCCGCGAACTGCTCATGGAGGTCCAGGACCGCGTCGAGCAGATCGTCGAAGGCCGCGACCGGCTGGACGGCCTGGTCGAGGCCATGCTGGTGGTCACCTCCGGGCTCGAACTCGACGAAACCCTGCGAACGATCGTGCACACCGCGATCGAGCTCGTCGACGCCCAGTACGGCGCGCTGGGCGTGCGCGGGCACGACCATGAACTTGTCGAGTTCATCTACGAAGGCATCGATGAAGAGATGCGCGCGCAGATCGGCCACCTGCCCGAGGGGCGCGGCGTGCTCGGCGTGCTGATCGACGACCCGAAACCCATTCGGCTCGACAACATCTCGCACCACGCCGCTTCGGTCGGCTTCCCGGCCGAACCACCCACCGATGCGGACCTTCCTCGGCGTACCCGTACGAATCCGCGACGAGGTATTCGGCAACCTGTACCTGACCGAGAAGGCGGGTGGACAGCCGTTCAGCGAAGACGACGAGGTGCTGGTCCAGGCGCTCGCCGCGGCTGCGGGCATCGCGATCGACAACGCCCGGCTCTACGAACAGTCCAAGACTGCGGCAGTCCTGGATCGAAGCCACGCGTGACATCGGACCGAGCTGCTGTCCGGCACCGATCCGGCTGCGCGTGTTCCGGCTCGTCGCCGACCAGTGCTGGCATCTCAGCGGTGCAGAACTGACACTGGTGGCGGTACCGGCCGATCCCGAGCTGCCGACGACCGAGGCGGAGAGCTCGTGGTCACGGCGACGTGCGGGCGACGGCCCCGCCGCGGCGTTGCACAGCGTTCCCTCGAGGGCACGTCCATCGGTGAGGCCTTCGTGCAGCGTACGCCCGGCCGTTTCGACAGCATCGAATCTCTGACGGCATTGACCCGACCGGCCCGGCGCTGGTGCTTGCCGCTTCGGGCCACAGATGCCGTCGCCGGTGTCCTGGTCGCGCTTCGGCCCGTCGGGGCGCCGCCGTTCAGCGCCGACCAGCTCGACATGATGGCCGCCTTCGCCGACCAGGCCGCGCTGGCTTGGCAGCTGGCCAGCACGCAGCGACAGATGCGCGAGCTCGACATCCTCACCGATCGTGACCGCATCGCCCGCGACCTGCACGACCACGTCATCCAGCGCCTGTTCGCCGTCGGTCTCGCCCTGCAGGGCACCGATCCCGACGGGCGCGGGTCCCCGAAGTGCAGCAACGGCTGATGGATTGCGTCGATGATCTTCAGCAGGTCATTCAGGAGATCCGTACGGCGATCTTCGACCTGCACGGAGGCTCGTCGGGAGTCACGCGGCTGCGCCAGCGGCTCGACGAGGCCATCGCCCAGTTCGCGAGCCCCGGACTGCGCACCACTGCGCAGTACATGCGGTCCGCTCTCGGTCATCGACGCCGACGCTGGCCGATCACGCGGAAGCCGTGGTCCGTGAAGCGGTCAGCAATGCCGTGCGGCATGCCGAGGCCACCACGCTGACCGTCAGCGTCGCGGTCGATGACGACCTGTGCATCGAGGTCATCGACAACGGCCGCGGCATCGCGGGTGACATCACTGGCAGCGGGCTGACCAATCTGCGCCAGCGGGCCGAAGAGTGCCGGCGGGTCTTCACCATCGATGCGATGCCAGCCGGCGGTACCAAGCTGAGATGGTGCGCGCCGCTGCCGTGAAAAGTGAGTTGTCCGTCCACTGGTCGCCGATCGTTCACGACCTGTTGCGGCGCTTGAACTCATCGACAGCGGTGGGCAACGTCATGAAGATGCGATCGTCGCCGATCTCGTCCAGAATCCCCGCTGCGTGCAATGACTCACGTAAGTCCTGCTTGACCCTGGCCATCGCGAAAACGATTCCACGGCGGGCCAATTCGACGCGAAGCTGCTCGAGGGCATCGAGCGGCCGTTAAGTCGACCTCCACATTGGACTCGGCGTTGAGCACGAACCATTCGACGGGTTCCGGAGTTGTCGTACACGGCAGCCAGAGCGCGTGTCCGGAAATCCTCCGCGTTGGCGAAGCACAGCGGTGCGTCGTAGCGGTACACCACCAGGCCGGGCACGCGGGTAGCCCCTGGGTAGTCATCGATATCGTGCATCCCGGCGATGCCCGGGACGAACCCGAGAACGCTGTCATGCGCGTGCGCCAGGCGGCGAAGCAATTCCAGGATGGAGAGAACAACGGCGACGACAACGCCGTAGAGCACGCCGAAGCCCAACACGGCCGCCGTGGTGGCCAAGGCGAGGATCAGTTCGCTGCGGCGAAACCGCGCCAGGCGACGAAACTCGCGCGATGTCGATCAAGTGCAGTGCGGCAAATACCACCAACGCCCCCAGCGCCGCGGTTGGAAACATCGCCAGCAGGCCGCCCGCGAAGACGAGCACCACGACGACACATCCCAGCGCGATCAGTGAGTAGAGCTGCGTACGGCTGCCGACGATGTCGCCGACGGCCGTGCGGCTGCCGCTCGAGCTGACCGGAAAACCGTGGGTCACCCCGGCGGCGATGTTGCACATCCCGACCGCGCGCAGTTCCGCGTTCGCGTCGATCTCCTCGCTTCTACGGGTGGCGAACGCGCGCGCGGACAACACATTGTCGGAGAACGCGACGATCGCGATGCCGACGGCCGGAACGACCAGTGTTGCCAAGTCGCTCAACGAGACTGGTGGTAGACCCGGCGTCGGTAGGCCGGAAGGGACATGGCCCACGACGGCAATCCCGCGCGTATCCAAGGACAAGGCGCCGACTGATGCCGTGGCCACAAGGACAGCGATCACCGGTCCCGGTGCGCGCGGCAGCCAATGTGCCAGAGATAGCAGAAGCAGCAGCACCAAAGCGGACAGCACCACTGTCGGCCAATGGGTCTGTCCGATTCCGGCCGCGAAAGACCTTATCTGGTGTATGAACTCGTCTCCCTGGACTGCGACGCCGGTGGTCTTGCCCAGTTGGCTGGCGATCATGACGATGGCGATGCCCGTCATGTATCCGATGAGTACCGGGCGTGACAGCAGGTTGGCGAGAAAGCCCAGCCGTGCGATGCCGCCCAAGAGACAGATCGCTCCGACCAGCAACGCCAGGACCGCAGCGAGAGCCGCGTAGCGTGCTGGATCGCCGATGACTATGGGAGCGAGAACGACGGCAGTCATCAATGCGGTCGTGGATTCAGGTCCGACCGACAGTTGCCGCGACGAGCCGAGCAGCGCGTAGAGGGCAATGGCGCGATCGCCGCCCACAGCCCGGCCACCGGTGGGAGGCCGGCGACAGTCGCATAGGCCATTACCTGAGGTACCAGGTAGGCCGCCACAGTCAGGCCGGCGACGACGTCCCCGCGCAACCAGCCCCGCTGATATCCCCGGAACTGCGCGACGCCGGGCGCCCATTTGATCAATGTCATCGTGGCAAGGATTCTGCAACGCGCAACAACAATTGCGGCCGGAACGCGTCACACAGCCGGCCAGAATGCACTTATGACCGCCAACAGCGCGGTGAGGGGCACCAGCACCAAATTTGGATCAACGGAAGGCCCTGTTCAACCAAGTCTTGGGGCAGGCCGTCGACCGCGGCGAAATCGATGCCGCCGCCATCTCCGAGGACCTCTGGGACGTGATGCCCGGCTACCTCATCTTCCGTTCCATCTTTTCGTTGCGGCTGCCCAGTCGGCGCATGGTGCAATCGCTCGTCGACGATGTGGCGATTCCCAGCCTCACCCCCTGAACCGCTAGAAATGCCTGGTCAAATGGGCGCGCTTGTGAGCCTTGTGCTGTCCGGTACCGTACCGCACTGTCACAAGGTTGATATGAGGCCCACCATGGCGTCCTTCGTCTACAGCGATCTGCGCGTGCTCGGCCAGATCGGCACAACCATCGCTCTTGGCTTGCTGTTCGACACGTTGATCGTGCGCTCGTTCATGACCCCGTCCATCGCTGTGCTTCTCGGACGCTGGTTCTGGTGGCCGCTTCGAGTGCGTCCGAGGCCGGCAAGCACAATGTTGCAGCCCTACGGATCTCGCCCTGCGGTGCGTCAGCTGTTGCTGTGGGAGGACGACGACCGATCCGTAGTCGGCCGGGGACCGGCCAATAGCGAGAAGAACTGATACGAGGGATCCGTCTCGTCGAGGGTTCCTTTGAGAGTGTCCTTCGTGATCGGGTGGCTCATGTCCATCGAGGACGGGTCGCTCACCCGGGCCCAGTCGGTGACGATCGTCCGCTCGATCAATTTCCATGCGTTATCGCGCTTTTCGTACTTGTCGAGGTAACGCCCGCCGACCACGACATCGATGTCGCGCTCCCTGCCGGCAAGCGTGTGGACCGCGATGGTGTAAATCTCACCTTCGGCCGCATGTCCGCTGATTGCGAAGTTCACCGTGGTGATGTTGTGCTGCATCGCCCGGATGTAGGGACGCGCGGCGACAAGCTGCTCGAAGAACTGGTCGATTGAACCCGTCGAGAATCCGCCGTGGGCGTCGACCGCATCATGGTGATAGAGCTCCCGCAGCGCTGCGATGTCACCTCGGTCCACGGCGCGGCAGTAGGCGTGGACGAGCTTCCGTAGCGCATGCTCATCGATCATTTCCTGTAGCGCTGGGTCCATCGCGCTCACCCTAGAGGCTCGTTGGGGACGCCGAAGTGGTCTTGGTATCGAGAAGTCCGTTCCCGCAGTTCCTTCTCGTCCAAACCAGTTTGAGCGAACGTGTAGTGGTGCCCGCCGTGTTCGTGCGCGGGTTGGGTGTTGAGGAAACTGCGCATCCTGGCTTCGGCTTCGGCCGTAAAGGCAAGGCCGAGTTCGTCGTAGGCTGCCGCGACGGTGGCCATCGGGTCAGCCGCGAACGCCTGGTACTGCACATCGACCACCTGTGAAGCAGGAACTATCCCGGACTCCCGCGCGTCGATCGAGCGGTCGATGCCGTCGATGACGTACTCGGCCCACTCGCGGGCAACCTCCTCAATGGGCGTCTGCTCGGCGGCGAACGTACGCAGTGTGCACGCCAACGAGGACACCGATGCGATGGTCCGCAGGGGATCGCGGTGTGTCTGGATTACCCGCGCATCCGGGTACTGCGCCATCATCGCGTCCAGGGCCCAGATGTGGCCGGGCGACTTCAGCACCCAGCGGTTCACCGGAATTCGTGACTGCAGATGCTGCAGGAACCCGCGATGCCATCGGTAGGCCGACGCCATATCGGTTCCGAGCAGCCATTGGGCGTAGGTCGGGACGTGGTAGATCGTCGGGAAGATGAAGCTTCTGAGATCCATGGCCGTGATGCGGACGCACTCCTGGGCCAGCAGCGGACCGATCGGATGCATGGCCTTGAGATCGGGGATGATCGACGTCATCATCTCCTGAATTTGACGACTGTCCTCGATGCGTGGATCGGTGTCATACGTCGCCGCTTCCGGTGGGGGACAGGGCGCGTCGACTTCCCACGTCAACGGAGCCCTCGCCTCGGGATCCTGCGCCAGCAGCTCGAACAGGATCGTGGTCCCCGTGCGCACCTGCCCGACGATGAAAATCGGGCGCTCGATAGGGGAGTCGGCGAGTTCGGGGTGTGCGCGTCGATATTCGACGACCTGTAGGCGCCTGGTAAGCGATCCGACGAGGTCGGCCTGCGCGACGACTTCTCCGAACTCCGTCAGACCGGCCTCAGCGCGCAGCGATTCAGTCAGTACGTCGAGCGCCTCACGCCAGCCGTCGCCCCCGAAGTCCGAGAGTCCCGTGGTCTCCTCTGCGGTCGCAATGATCGCGGCTGCCGATAAATCACCCACGATCGTCGATGCGCAGCGGCGCCAGCAGTGCGTTCAGTCCGTACTCGAACACGGCGTCGTAATCGGTAGGGGATTGCAGGGCTTCGACCAATGCCCGATCCGGCCACGCGTCCGCCCACAGCGACGGATCCTCTTCGTCGTGCTTGGCTCCGCGCACCGCCGAGAACTGCATCACCGCAGAGGAGATGACGTGAACCTCCACGACTCGCACGAGGAGCGCGGCTTCACTCCCGGTGATGCCCAGTTCGGAAAGCTCCGCCGCCAACCGCTGCTGAATCGGCAAGAACAGCTGTGGTGTTCGGTCGCGTTCATGGGCGATGGCCAGAAGATTCTGCTTCTCGATGAGCAGCCTGCGTTGCGATCGCGCGATCGACGCAATCCGGTCGACGGGGTTATCGCCATCGCTCGGAAGATTCGCCATCTGTCCTAACAGCCCCTCGACCAAGCTATCGAAGAGTTTGTCCCTGCCGCCGACGTGCCAGTAGATAGACGTGACTGCGACGCCCAGCTGCTCTGCCAGCCGGCGCATGCTGAATGCCTCCACCCCATCGACATCGATCAGCCGGGCCGCTGTCTCGAGAACCTGGTCGGCCGTAACCGAGGCGCCGTTCTTGCTACGTGGCTGCACCAACCGGCTCACCCCCGGTGATTCGCTCCGACTCCGGCAGGTCCAGATAGCGTTCGAGATTGCGGTGCATATTGATCACACGGCGTTCCTCGTTGGACAACGTCAGATGTGTTAACCCCGGCTGGTGCAAACCGCGCTGCAGTCCTGCCAACACCGTGATGTCCTGTGTGAGTACCAAACCGGGGTGAGCATCGGCCGCCGTCATCCGAACATCGACGGGCTTGCCTCGCGGCGCTCCCGGCGGCATCCGCATCCAGACGATCATCACCAGTTCACCACGATCAGGATCGGGTCCGGGACGTGCGGCCAGCACCGTCAAGTGATCGGCATTGGTCAGCAGCGACATGTTCGGGAACACGTTGTACTGGTGTAGCCGCATCACCTGATCGGTACTCGCCCAGCTCAGGTCGACGCCGCGGCTGTCGGCGAAAGCCTTTGTCCGCGCTGCGATCACGTCGGCCGCTGGCAGCCCTTGTTTATCAGCCGGGAACGGCGTCCCCTCCTCGACGCCCATCAGTGCGCCCTGCGTGGTGACGTAGGCGTCCCACACCTCGGCGTCGGTCACAATCTCCTTGATGCTGGGACTGGGGACTCCGTAGAGCTGTTCGGACTTTCCGGTGTGGCCCCAGATGACTTGTGGGGCATAGACGTCGTCCATGCACCTGTGCAGTTCGGGGTGCAACGTTTGAATGTGGTAGGTCTCGCTGAACCCATCGGCGATCGTCTTCCAGTTCGCGTCGACCTCGATGGTCATGGTGGCGTAGCACCGGAATTCGTCGAGCCGGTTCCATGCGACGTCGTCTGGCATCGCTTCCAGGTAGTCGTGCAACGAGATCGCATCGGCGTCGAGGTTTACGAAGACCAGCCGCTCCCACGTCTCGACCCGAACCGGCAGCAGTGGAAAGTCGGTCAGCCGCAGCGCGCCGAAGCCTTTTCGGTTGGGCACGCGCTTGAGTGAGCCGGAGAGATCCCACGTCCAGCCGTGATATCCGCACCGCAGTTCATGCAGATCCGAGCCAGACCCCGCGCACAGTGAATTGCCTCGGTGACGGCACACGTTCTGAAAGGCGCGCAACTCGCCGTCATCGCCGCGAACGATCAGTACGGAATACGGGCCGCAGCGGTACTCGAAGTAGTCGCCCGGTTCGGCGACGTGGTCGACCGTGCAGGCAAGCTGCCACACCTTAGGCCACATCTGCTCGACCTCGAGGCGTGCGAAATCCGCCGAGTAATAGCGCTGCGCCGGTACCAGGGTGGGGCGCTGCGGTGGCGTTCCGATCGCGTCCTCGCGCACGGTGCGGGCCGGGTTGCCGACGGTCTGGCCGACCGGTGCCGTTCGCGTCACGGTTCCCTCCGAATCCGGCTACTGCCCTCCTGTAACGGTGTTACATTGGCCACCATAACGGCTGCAAGGACGTCGAGGGAGCAAATCGTGTTCGACCTGAAAATCACTGGCGGAACCGTTGTGGACGGCACGGGCGGAGACCGATTCCAGGCCGACGTGGGCGTGAAGGACGGGCGGATCGTCGAGATTCATCGCCGTGGGCCCGGCGACGCGCCGCTGGAAGGCAACGCGACCGAGACGATCGATGCGACGGGCAAGCTCGTCGCACCCGGGTTTGTCGACATCCACACCCACTACGACGGCCAGGTGAGCTGGGACAGTTCGCTCGAGCCGTCCAGCGGGCACGGCGTGACGACCGTCGTCGCGGGCAACTGTGGGGTCGGGTTTGCGCCGGTGCGGCCGGGCCAAGAAGACTGGCTGATCGCATTGATGGAGGGTGTCGAGGACATTCCCGGCAGCGCGCTCACTGAAGGCATGACCTGGGGCTGGGAGACGTATCCCGAGTACCTCGACGTCATCGGAAAGCAGGAATTCGCCGTCGATGTGGGCAGCCAGATCGCCCACGGTTCGGTTCGCGCGTATGCGATGGGCGAGCGCGGCGCCCGCAACGAGCCCGCCACGCCCGAGGACATCAAGGCGATGGCGCGGATCGTGCAGGAGGGCATCGAGGCCGGCGCGCTTGGCTTCTCGACGTCACGCACCCTGGGACACCGCGCCATGGACGGCGAGCCGGTACCTGGAACGTATGCGGCAGAGGACGAGTTGTTCGGACTCGGCCGAGCCATGGCCGCGGGTGGGCAGGCGGTCTTCGAGTTGGCCCCGCAGGGAGTCGCAGGCGAGGACATTATCGCGCCCAAGAAGGAGCTGGAGTGGATGCAGCGACTGGGCGCCGAGATCGACCGACCCATCTCGTTCGGCATGATCCAGGTCGACGCCGCACCCGACCTATGGCGAGAACAACTGGACGTCTCGGCGGCGGCTCATGCTGCGGGCAGTCGCCTGTATCCGCAAATCGCGGCGCGGCCGTTCGGCATGCTCTTCGGTTTTCCCGGCCACCATGCTTTCACCCATCGGCCGACATTCCGGCGGCTGAAGGCCGAGTGCGACCGACAGGAATTGGGGACGCGGCTCGCCGATCCCGCAGTCAAGGCGGCGATTCTCTCCGAGGACGACCTGCCGCCCGATCCGACGAAGCTGTTCGACAACATGTTTGCGCTCGTTCAGTACTCGCTCGGCCGCATCTATGCGCTGGGCGACCCGCCCGACTACGAACCGACCCAGGACAAGGCCGTCGACAAGATCGCCGCCGAGCGGGGTGACGACCCACTGTCGACGCTGTATGACTTGATGCTCGAAGACAATGCCACGGCCATGTTGATGCTGCCGTTCTACAACTACTTTTACGGCAACCATGACGCCATCCGCGAGATGCTGATGCATCCCGCCGGCGTGGTCGGACTGTCCGACGGCGGTGCGCACTGCGGCATGATCTGCGACGCGTCGTATCCGACATTTCTGCTGACGCATTGGGCACGCGATCGCCACCGGGGCGAAAAGCTGCCGCTGGAGTACCTGGTGCGCAAGCAATCTCACGACACCGCGCAGCTGTTCGGGCTCACCGATCGCGGTGTCATTCAAACCGGCAAGAAAGCGGATATCAACGTCATCGACATGGGCGCGCTGACCCTGCACCCGGCGAAGATGGCGTACGACCTGCCTGCCGGCGGTCAGCGCCTCGTTCAGGGCGCCAGCGGCTACAGCGCGACGATCGTCAGTGGTGTCGTCACGCGTCGCGACAGCGTGGACACCGGCGCACGTCCCGGTCGGTTGGTGCGCGGAGCGCGCTGAGTCCGCGGAAGGCAACAGTTGTATGAGCGTGACGGTCGTCGACGCTGGTCCGCGCCAGATCAGTCGGTCTGTGGAGGTGCAGGCACCTGCGTCGGAGTTGTTCGCAATCGTGGCCGACCCGACGCGCCACCACGAGGTGGACGGTTCGGGGACCGTGCGCGGCAACATTCGTGTTCCCGCGAACCTTGCTGTGGGTGCACGATTTTCGACTCGAATGCGGATGTACGGCGTGCCCTATCGCATCACCAGCACCGTCACCGCACTAGAGCCTGACAAGCTCATCGAGTGGCGTCACCCGGTCGGTCACCATTGGCGCTGGGAGTTCGAAGCTCTGTCGCCGACACGTACCCGCGTCACCGAGACGTTCGACTACCGCGATACCGGTCGGATCAAGGATGGCCTGAAGTACTACGAGCGCATGGGTTTCGCCAAGGGCAATGCGACCGGGATCGAGGCGACCCTGTCTAGGCTGCGCGATCGGTACGCATCGCCTTCCGAAGAGTGACGGCAATCGATATCTAGCGTGGGGGTGTCAGAACTTCGCTGTCGCTCCTGCGTCGATCGGCAAGGCCGCTCCGGTGATGTATTTCGCTTCATCAGAGGCGAGGAAGAGCACGGCGTTGCTGACGGCGCGCGCCTCGAAATACGGCACCGGCAGCATGTGGAAGTGCCCGATCAACTCAGCCGCGTCGGCCATGGTCGGCTCCGCGAGGTCGGGCCTCAGCGTGCGGTGGAATTGCTCGTTGTCGATCATCGGCGTGAGGATGTTCCCCGGATGGATCGAGTTCACTCGAATCCATTGCGGAGCAAGTTCATTGGCAAGTGAGTTCATCAATCCGACGACGGCGTGCTTCGCCGAGGCGTAGTGGGCCATATAGCCGCCGCCGCGCAGTCCCAGCATCGAACTCACCAGGATGATCGATCCGCCGCGCCCGTCGGACATATGCGGCACCGCCACCTTGATCGTGTGCCAGACCCCGGTGATGTTGATGTCGAGCATCGTCTGCCACGCTGCCTCTTCGATCAGGGCAGCGGGGGCGGGGCTGCCGCTGATTCCGGCGTTGGCGATGACGATGTCGGGGCGGCCCAGCTCGTCGATTCCTTGCTGCAGTGCAGTGCCCAAGGCCTCGACATCCCTGACGTCCGCCTTCGCGGTGACGATGCGACGGTCCAACTTCTCGACCAGCGCGGCAGTTTCGTCGAGGTCAGCCTCGGTCGCCAGGGGGTAGGGTGCGCCGTCGATGTCGCCGCAGATATCGACGGCGATGATGTCGGCGCCTTCCTCCGCGAGCCGGACGGCGTGCTCACGGCCCTGACCCCGGGCTGCACCCGTGATGAACGCGACCTTGCCTGCCACCCGGCCAACTGTGTTCGTCATCGTCACCTCTCGTTGATTGGCCTCTTCACATTCCGCTGCGACAGGAATGAAGTCAACGATGTCGCGTCAGGAATCGGGAATGCCGCCGAGGCTCGGTCCGCCGTCGACGGCGAATGTCTGGCCCGTGATGTACGAGGCGGCATTGCTGACCATGAACAGGATCGCCCACGCGACTTCATCGGGCCGACCCGCGCGGCCAAGCGGAATCTTCGCGGCGAAGTCGGCTTGATCGATGCCGGCCACCTCCCAGGCCTGGACCACCCGCTCAGAGGCGATCGCACCCACGGCAATGCAGTTGACCCGAATGCCGTACCGGCCCCACTCGGCGGCGGTGACCGTCGTGAACATCTGCAAGGCGGCCTTGGCCGAGGCGTAGTGGGCGCCGCCCTTCACGCCGTGGATACCGGCGTCCGATGAGACATTCACTATCACCCCGGATCCCTTCTCCCGGAAGTGAACTCCTGCCTCGCGCGTCGCGACATACGCAGATCGCACGTTCAGCTCGTATACCGAGTCCCACGCCCTGGTCGGTAAATCCTGCAGGGGACCCATCCGCGTGCCACCGGCATTGTTGACGAGGATGTCGAGCCGCCCGAGTTCATCGAACGGTTCGCTCGACCATCGCCACGACCTGATCCTCGACCTTTACATCCGTGGGCACGATCAGGCACTTGCGGCCGGTCGCCTCCACGATCGCGGTGGATGTGCGTTCCAGATCGGCCACGGTGCGAGCGGCGATGGCGACATCGGCGCCGTGCCGAGCAAGCAACATCGCGGTCGCGGCGCCGATCCCCGTTCCGCCGCCCGTCACCAGCGCGACCCGACCCGTCAGATCGAACACGTCGTCGTCGAACATCGCCATCCCGCCTACCTCGTTCGCGTCGGGTCTGCGATGGGCCGGATGAGCACTTCCTGTGCGGTACTGGCGACTATGTGTCCGGCCGCGTCGCGAATGACGCCGCGAACCAGCGCGCGGTGACCGACGATGGCGGCTATCTCCTGTGTGTACAGATGCCATTCGTCGAAGTGGACAGGGCGGTGCAGCCAGATGGCGTGGTCCAGGCTGACCGCGGCGATCGACGTGTAATCGGCGGGTTGGGGATGGCAACGAAGCGCCATGTCGAGCAGCAGGTAGTCACTCGCATACGTGAGCATCGCGTTGTGCAGCGCGGGGCTGTCGGCAATGTGTCGCGGTAGGCGCATCCAATGTGAACGTGGTCCCGATGTCTGCCTGCCACCGAGGAATGTCGTCGGTTCTGCGATTCGCATTTCCAGCGCGGGCGGGGCGTCGATCCACGTCTGCGCGTTTCGTCCGCATCCCCGGCGGCACCTGATCCACCCAGTGCTGCAGCAGAGGCAATTCCTCCGGCGGCGGCACGTCCACCAGCCCGTGGGTCAATTCGGGTTCTGCCGGGTTGCTGTGGAACGACGCCACCGCGGTGAGCAGCGTGCGGTCTCCCTGCGCCACGCTGACCTGCCGCGTCGCCATGGACCGCCCGTCGCGAACCGGGTTCGACGACGATCTCCACGGGTCGTCCCGAATCTCCTGTCTGAACGAAGTAGGCATGCAGAGAATGCGGCGCGTGGCCCTCGACGGTCGCCGACGCCGCATACATCGCCTGAGCGAGGAGCTGGCCACCGAAAATACGGCCAAACCGATCGGCTTCGTTGGACGCCTGAAACCGGTTGTCGCCCATGGGCTCCAACTGAAGAGCCTGCTCGAGAGTGTCGAGGGCACCGAGCACCGCCGTCTCGAGTGAGGTGCCCCGCAGTGGACCCGTCAGATCACGGACCGAGGTGGACTCGTCACCGCCCACCTGCGTCCTCCTGCTGTCCTGGGTTCATTGGTTGCATTTCGCTGCTCTAAGACTTTAGAGTCATTGCGTAGGTTAGCTCACTACATCGACGTAAGGGTGGCTTTGGCGATGATGTCCGTATCACCGCCCACTGGATCCTTCGGGCACCCGGTAGCCGCCCCGGGTCATGATTCGCACGGGGTCGCGTCCGTCCCAGTCGGCGCAGGTGTCGGAGATGCTGCGCACCTGGTCGAGAAAGGTCGATGGAGCGTCGACGACCTCGGTATAGAACCCGAACTCCGCGGCGGTGTCGATGTAGGCCACCCGGAAGCCTCCGCCGAGGCTCTCCGCGGCGATCGAATACCCCAGAGCCTTGAAGTGTGCGACTTTCCCGTCGTAATCGTTTGTCAGCGTGGCCATCTGGTGGAAGGCGGAAGTTCCGCCGCGGCTCCATTCAGCGAAGATGCTCGGCGTATCGCAGTGCTGTTGGATCAATTCGATCTGGACAGGCCCGGCCTGTGCGACGGCGACTTGGATCTGAACCGTACGGACCTCGCCGCCGTAGTCCGCCTGCTGTCCGACGACGGGCAGCACGTGGAAAGGTCCGATGCCGAACGCTCGCACCCAGCGAGCAGCGGCGGCATAGACATCGTCGACGACGTGACCGAGCTGGAAGAACCGGAACTCACCGTCGGGCCATCGCTGCTCGAACAGTGGGTGGGCCGGTGGCGTCATTGCGTCGGCATCCATGCGGACGATCATGACACGAGGCGCCATCGCCTGGCGCACACTCGGATATGGACGGAGGGGTAGCTCATGTTGAGCGGCGAAAAGGTTCTCATCACCGGCCCCGGTGGGCGCATTGCGCACGGCATCGCCAAGACGCTGGCTCCCGACAACGAGGTGTGGGGCATCGCGCGGTTCTCCGATCCCACCGTGCGGGAGGAAGTCGAAGCGCTGAGCGTGACCACACGAGTCGTCGATCTCGCCGACCCCGACTTCGGTTCCATCCCCGACGATTTCACCTATCTGCTTCATATCGCCGCAGATTTCGGCGAGGACTACGAACAGGGACTGCGGGTCAATGCCGAGGGCACGGGACTGCTGCTGTCGCATTGCCGTAAAGCCAAGGCCGCCCTGGTGATGTCGACCGTCACCGTCTACAAGCCGAATCCCGACCCGTGGCACCCATTTCAGGAGGCCGATCCGATCGGCGACGCCGGGCTACCCACTCCGCAGCCCTACTCCATCGTGAAGATCGCCGAGGAGGCTGTCGCCCGGTACTGTGCCCGCGAGTTCGATCTACCGATCACCATCGCCCGGATGGGCAGCGCCTACGGCGACCGCGGTGGCCTGCCGCTGTGGCACCTCAACGCAATCGCCGAAAGCAAGCCCGTAGTAGCACGCTGGGATCCGTTGCCCTACAGCCCCATCCACTACGACGACATCAATGCGCACGTCGAGGCGCTTCTCGGCGCGGCGAGCGTTCCCGCGACGATCGTGAACTGGGCCGGCGATGTTCCCGTCACCGTGCAGGAGTGGTCGCGCTACTTCGCGGACCTCCTCGGGGTGGAATTCGACCTCCGCGTCGAAGTCGTTCCGGGCGCGTCGATCGGATCCGTCGGTGACCACACCAAACGAACGTCGATCACCGGGCCTTGTTCGGTGGACTGGCGCGACGGATTCCGCGCGATGGCCGCGCATCATTACCCCGATCGCGTGAAGGAACGATGAGCGGTATGCGGTATCCGTCGCCCGACCAGCTGCTCGAGCAGGCGTCGGCTGAGAGTGAGCACGCCGACTTCGGGCCCGGTGACTTCCGAGAGGGTCTGGCGGTCCTGTTGGAGAGCCTCGAACGTGACGGCGACCTGCACCCGGATACCGATGTCGCGGTGATCGGCGACCTTCGGCGCCGCCTCGTCAACCGGCTCGAGGTCGAGGCGTGGTACGTCGAGCACCCGGAAGTGGACGACGTCGCGATCAGCGGTCCGATCGACATCAACGGGCTGCCCCGCACCGGTACGACCGCGCTGGCGGACATGCTGTCTCTGGATCCGCAATTCCGGTGTCTACGCGGCTGGGAGCAGACCGAGCCGGTGCCACCTCCGGTTGCCGAATGCGAAGCCGAGGATCCGCGTCGCGTGGAGTTCGTCCGCAGGCACGAAGAGCGCTCGGCTGCCAGCGCCGCCATGCACATCTTCGAGGTCGACGCGACGATGGAAGACACCGAGATCCTCGGTATGGCGTTCCACGGCCAACAGATGACGCTGCCGGTCGCCGGCTACCGAAAGTGGTGGCGCAGTGCGGATTTGACGCAGACCTACGAGTACCACCGTAGAGTCGTCAAACTGCTCGGGTCGAAGCGGCCGCCGGAACTCTGGCTGTTCAAGGCGCCGCACCATAAGTTCCATCTCGAGGCGCTGTCGCGTGCCTATCCCGAGATGCGGTTCGTAATGACGCATCGGGACCCGGCCAAGGTGGTCCCGTCCTACACCAGTTTGGTGTCGACGATCTTCCCGCCCGCCGCCGAACCGCGGGATCTGCACGCCCTGGGCCACGAGGTCAGCGAGCACCTGCGCGAGGGCATGCAACGCGCCATCGAAGAACGCGCGCGCATCGGTGAGCACCGTTTCCTCGACGTCCACCACCGTGAACTGGTCGCAGATCCAAGGGGCACGATCCGGCGGGTGTACGACTGGCTCGATCTCGAGCTCACGCCCGGCGTCGAGCGGACCATCTTCGACTGGCAGGAAGCGAACACCATGGGCGCCAAGGGTGCTCACCACTACACCGCCGAGCAGTTCGGTCTCGACGACGCACAGATCCGATCCGATTACGACTTCTACATCCGTCACTTCGACGTGGCGGTGGAGGGATGACCCCATGACTACCCTGCCCACCTGGGATGAGCAGATGGAGGCGCTAAAAGGCGTCGCCGACCACCTCTTGGCCACTTGGCGCCCCGAGAACGCGTCGGAGGCCGAGGTGCAGGACATGAACAAGCTGGCGCTGTCGATCCTGGCGTGCGGCTACCTGTGCCACGTGTATACCGACGCCCGCAGACCCGTGTTCATGCCCCTGTGGAACTACGCCTGCAACCAGGGCGGCCCCAACCCCGACTACGTGTACCTCAACGCCGAAGTCGACGGTTCTGGTGTGTACGAGCTGACCGGTCGGCGCGGCACTGTGCGCTTCGTCGAGATCACCCAGTCCGCCCCGGGAATGATGAAGAGCCTCAAAGGTGTTGAGCGGCAAATGAAGTTTCAGGCCATCACTCACGACCTCGACGACCTGACCATCGCCGAAGACGGCACCTTCCGGGTGGTCCTCAGCGTAGAGCGTCCTGCGGGCGAGGACGGTGACTGGTGGCCGCTCAACCCCGAGGCGGGCAAGCTGCTGATGCGGAAGTGTGCGTGCGACTGGAACACCGAGGTCGACGCGCAAGTCGCGATCAACCGGCTCGATGACGGTGGTGAGGACATGAAGCCGGCCGAGATCGCCCGCCGCTTCTCGGAATTGGGCGACTGGATCAAGGGCATGATCGACTTCGATATGGAGCTCGTCCGGTACTACCGGGAGCACCACGGGATCAACGTCCTCCTACGATCGCAGTGGATTCAGCAGGGTGGCGGTCTGGCGACGAAACAGGCGTACTACGACGGAATCCACCGAGATCGCCGACGACGAGGCGCTCGTCGTGGAATTCCCCGTACCGGCCGAACTGCCACTACTGGCAGATCCTCGTCGCCGACGACCGATTCTCGACAGTCGACTGGGTGAACCGCCAGTCGAGCCTCAACGACGTTCAGGCTCGCATCGATCCCGATGGCTGGTTTCGCGGCGTGGTATCGAAAAAGGACCCGGGCGTGCACAATTGGCTCGACAAGGCCGACTGGCCATGGGGCATCCTGCAGGCCCGCTTCTATCGCGCCGACGAGTACCCCGAGGCGACGGTGACGAAGGTGCCGGTCGCCGAGGTACTCGAGCACTTACCCGCCAGGCACACCGGTGCTCACGCCGCAGGAGCGGGTCGCGCAGTTGCGGCACCGGCGGACCGGAGCCCAACTCCGGCGCATCTGGTGACGCGTCAGATGTGGTAGGCGGCCGCGATGCCGTCCGCGATGCCCTTGAGCAACAGATCTAGTTGCTCGGCGCTTTCTATCGAACGATCGCCGGCGATGAACCGCATGTGAAGTCCGCTGACGAAACTCATTGTGGCGGCGGTCTGTTCGGCTAGCACCTTAGGGTCCGGTGTGTCCTTGGGGTGGGAACGCGACAGGATCTCTTGTCGGTGCAGTTCGGTGAAGATTTCGCTGTTCTGTCTGAAGATCTCGGCGAGATCAGGGTCGCGATTGGCTTGCAGGAGCAGCTCGAACCGGGCCTTTGTCCGGGTCAAGCGCGGTTCCTCACCCGACAGCATGACCATGGTGGCGAGGGCGGATGCGCCGCCGGCGCGGGCAGTATCATCTTTCTCGGTCCGACCCGCGACCGACATCAGGTCCGCGAGATCCAGTTCGGCAAGGCGCTGCGCCGCCGCCTGTAGCAGTGCCGAGCGGGTGCGGAAGTAGAACGACGTACTTCCGTTCGGCACGTCGGCATAGCGATCCACCTTCGGGTGGCTCAAACCCTTGGCGCCCTCAGTGGCCAACAGTTGAATCGCCGCATCACACAACTCGCGGCGGC
>CAVRFN010000010.1:0-119293 GCA_963720345.1 uncultured Actinomycetota bacterium | reverse complement strand
AGCGGGCCGTCCGCTCCCGAAATGCCTTCTCGTCCAGACCCGTTTGAGCGAACGTGTAGTGGTGCCCGCCGTGTTCGTGGGCGGGTTGGGCGGCCAGGAAGCTGCGCATCTTGGTTTCGGCTTCGGCCGTGAAGGCCAGGCCGAGTTGGTCGTAGGCTGCGGCGATGGTCGCGATCGGGTCAGCCGCGAACGACTGGTACTGCACGTCGACCACCTGCGAGGCCGGGACGATCCCGGACTCTCGCGCATCGACGGACCGGTCGATGCCGTCGATGACGTACTCCGCCCACTCGCGGGCGACCGGCTCGATGGGAGTCTGCTCGCTGGCGAACGTGCGCAGCGTGCACGCCAAGCGAGGACACCGAGGCGATGGTCCGGAGTGGATCGCGGTGCGTCTGTATCACCAGTGCATCCGGGTACTGCTTCATCATCGCGTCCAGGGCCCAGATGTGGCCGGGCGACTTGAGCACCCAGCGGTTCACCGGGATTCGTGACTGCAGATGCTGCAGGAACCCGCGGTGCCATCGATATGCCGACGACATGTCCGTTTCGAGCAGCCACCGGGCATAAGTCGGGACGTGATACATCGTCGGGAAGATGAAGCTCCGAGATCCATGGCGGTGATGCGGACGCACTCCTGGGCCAGCAGCGGACCGATGGGGTGCATGGTCTTGAGGTCGGGGATGATCGACGTCATCATCTCCTGAATCTGTCGGCTGTCTTCGATGCGGGGATCGGTGTCGTACGTCGCCGCTTCCGGGGCGGACAGGGCGCGTCGACTTCCCACGTCAACGGAGCCCTGGCATCGGGATCCTGCGCGAGCAGCTCAAACAGGATCGTGGTTCCCGTGCGCACCTGGCCGACGATGAAGATCGGCCGCTCGATAGGGGAGGTCGGCGACCTCGGGGTGCGTGCGCCGATGTTCGACGATCTGTAGGCGCCTGGTGAGGGATCCGACGAGGTCGGCCTGCGCGACGACTTCTCCGAACTCGGTCAAACCGGCCTCGGTGCGCAGCGCCTCGGTCAGCACGTCGAGGGCTTCACGCCATTCGTCGCCCCCGAAGTCGGAGAGCCCGGTGGTTTCCTCTGCGGTCGCGATGATCGCGGCCGACTGACAGATCACCCACTGATCGTCGATCGCGCAGCGGCGCCAACAGTGCGTCCAGCCCGTACTCGAACACGGCGTCGTAGTCGGTAGGGGATTGCAGCGCTTCGACCAGCGCCTGATCGGGCCACGCGTCCGCCCACAGCGACGGATCCTCTTCGTCGTGCTTGGCCCCGCGGACCGCCGAAAACTGCATCACCGCAGACGAAATGACGTGAACCTGCAACGCTCGCAGGATGAGCGCGGCTTCGGTCCCGGTCACGCCCAGTTCGGACAGTTCCGCCGCCAGACGCTGCTGAATCGGCAGGAACAACTGCGGCGTCCGGTCGCGTTCATGGGCGATGGCCAAGAGATGCTGCTTCTCGATCAGCATCTGCGTTGCGACCGCGCCAGCGACGCAATGCGGTCGACGGGGTTCTCGCCCTCGCTGGGCAGATGCGCCATCTGTATCGAGCAGTCGCTCGACCAAGCTGTCGAAGAGTTTGTCCTCGGCCGCCGATGTGCCAGTAGATCGATGTGACCGCGACGCCCAGTTGTTCGGCGAGCCGGCGCATCGTGAATGCCTCCACCCCGTCGACATCGATCAGACGAGCCGCGGTCTCGAGGATCAGTTCGGCGGTGACGCCGTCACCGCTCCTTGCTACGTGGGCGACGTCAACCGGCTCACCCCCGGTGATTCGGTCCGACTCCGGCAGGTCCAGATAGCGGTCCAGGTTGCGGTGCATGTTGATCACGCGCCGCTCCTCGTTGGACAGCGTCAGATGCGTCAACCCTGGCTGGTGCAGCCCGCGCTGAAGTCCGGCCAACACCGTGATGTCCTGCGTGAGCACCAGACCGGGGTGAGCCTCGTCGGCCTTCATCCGCACATCGGCGGGCTTGCTGCGCGGCGCGCCCGGCGGCATCCGCATCCACAGGATCATCACCAGTTCGCCGCGGTCGGGATCGGGCCCTGGACGTGCGGTCATGCACCGTCAGGTGATCGGCATTGGTCAGCAGCGACATGTTCGGGAACACGTTGTACTGGTGCAGCCGCATCATCTGGTCGGTGCTCGCCCAGCTCAGGTCGACGCCGCGCTGTCGGCGAAAGCCTTTGTGCGCGCGGCGATCACGTCTGCCGCCGACTGGCCGGCTCGGTTGATCGGCCGGGAACGGAGTGTCCTCGGCGACGCCCATCAGCGCGCCCTGGGTGCAGACGTAGGCGTCCCACACCTCGGCGTCGGTCAGACCTTCCTTGATGCTCGGGCTGGGCACGCCGTAGAGCTGTTCGGACTTGCCGGTGTGACCCCAGATCGACTTGCGGCGCATAGACATCGTCCATGCATCTGTGCAGTTCCGGGATGCAATGTCTGGATGTGGTAGGTCTCGCTGAACCCGTCGGCGATCGTCTTCCAGTTCGCGTCGACCTCGATGGTCATGGTGGCGTAGCACCGGAAGTCGCCGAGCCGGTTCCACGCGATGTCGTGCGGCATGGCCTCCAGGTAGTCATGCAAGCGGCATCGCATCGGTGTCGAGATTGACGAAGACGAGCCGCTCCCACGTTTCGACGCTGACCGCGATGAGGGGAAAGTCGGCCATCCGCAGCGCGCCGAAGCCCTTGCGGTTGGGCACGCGCTTGAGCGCGCCGGCGAGATCCCACGTCCAGCCGTGATAGCCGCACCGCAGTTCACGCAAGTCCGAGCCGGACCCAGCGCACAGCGAGTTGCCTCGATGCCGACACACGTTCTGGAAGGCGCGGAGCTCGCCGTCGTCGCCGCGAACGATCAGTACCGAGTACGGGCCGCAACGGTATTCGAAGTAGTCACCGGGTTCGGCCACGTGGTCGACCGTGCAGGCGACCTGCCACACCTTCGGCCACATCCGCTCGACCTCGAGGCGGGCGAAATCCGGCGAGTAGTAGCGCTCCGCCGGCACCAGGGTGGGCCGCTGCGGCGGCGGTCCGATCGCGTCCTCGCGCACGGTCTGGGCCGGGTTGCCGACGGTGCTGCCGACTGTCGCCGTTCGCGTCACGATTCCCTCCGAATCCGTCTACTGCCCGCCTGTAACGGTGTTACATTGGCCACCATAACGGCTGGCAGCGACGTCGAGGGAGTAAATCGTGTTCGACCTCAAGATCACCGGCGGAACCGTCGTCGACGGCACGGGCGCGGACCGATTCACCGCCGACGTCGGCGTCAAGGACGGCAAGATCGTCGAGGTTCGTCGCCGCGGGCCCGGCGACGCGCCGCTGGAAGGCGACGCGACCGAGACCATCGACGCGACGGGCAAGCTCGTCGCGCCCGGGTTCGTCGACATCCACACCCACTACGACGGCCAGGTCAGCTGGGACAGCCTGCTGGAGCCGTCGAGCGATCACGGCGTGACGACCGTCGTCGCCGGCAACTGCGGCGTCGGGTTCGCGCCGGTGCGGCCGGGCCAGGAGGAGTGGCTGATCGAGCTGATGGAGGGCGTCGAGGACATCCCCGGCAGCGCGCTCACCGAGGGCATGACGTGGGGCTGGGAGAGCTACCCCGAGTACCTCGACGTCATCGGCAAGCAGGAACTCGCCGTCGACGTCGGCAGCCAGGTCGCCCACGGCTCGGTGCGCGCCTACGCGATGGGCGAGCGCGGCGCCCGCAACGAGCCCGCCACGCCCGAGGACATCGAGGCGATGGCCCGGCTGGTGCAGGAGGCGCGTCGAGGCCGGCGCGCTCGGCTTCTCGACGTCGCGCACGCTGGGCCACCGCGCCATGGACGGCGAGCCGGTACCCGGAACGTTCGCCGCCGAGGACGAACTGTTCGGGCTCGGCCGGGCGATGGCCGCGGGCGGGCAGGCGGTCTTCGAGCTGGCGCCGCAGGGGGTCGCCGGCGAGGACATCATCGCGCCCAAGAAGGAACTCGAGTGGATGCAGCGCCTCGGCGCCGAGATCGACCGGCCGATCTCGCTTCGCGCTGATCCAGGTCGACGCCGCACCCGACCTGTGGCGCGAGCAGATGGACATCTCGGCGGCGGCGCACGCGGCGGGCAGCCGGCTGTACCCGCAGATCGCGGCCCGGCCGTTCGGCATGCTCTTCGGCTTTCCCGGCCACCACGCGTTCACCCATCGGCCGACCTTCCGGCGGCTGAAGGCCGAGTGCGACCGACGAGGAGCTGGCGCGCGCGGCTCGCCGATCCCGCGGTCAAGGCGGCGATCCTCGTCCGAGGACGATCTGCCGCCCGATCCGAACGATGCTGTTCGACGACATGTTCGCGCTCGTTCAGTACTCGCTGGGCCGGCATCTACGCCCTCGGCGATCCGCCCGACTACGAGCCGACCGCACGACCGGCACGGTCGACAAGATCGCCGCCGACCGTGGCGAGGACCCGCTGGCCACGCTGTACGACCTGATGCTCGAGGCCGATGCGACCACCATGCTGATGCTGCCGTTCTTCAACTACTCCTACGGCAACCACGACGCGATCCGCGAGATGCTGACCCACCCCGCCGGCGTCCTCGGACTGTCCGACGGCGGCGCGCACTGCGGCATGATCTGCGACGCTTCGTATCCGACGTTCCTGCTGACGCACTGGGCGCGCGATCGGCACCGCGGCGAGAAGCTGCCGCTGGAGTACCTGGTCCGCAAGCAGTCCCACGACACCGCGCAGCTGTTCGGGCTCACCGACCGCGGCGTCATCGAGGTCGGCAAGAAGGCCGACATCAACGTCATCGACATGGACGCGCTGCACGCTGCACGCGCCGAAGATGGCCTACGACCTGCCCGCCGGCGGGCAGCGCCTCGTGCAGGGCGCCTGCGGCTACAGCGCCACCATCGTCAGCGGCGTCGTCACCCGGCGCGACGGCGTCGACACCGGCGCCCGCCCCGGCCGGTTGGTGCGCGGAGCGCGCTGAAAACGCGCCACCGGAAGGCAGCAGCGTATGAGCGTGACCGTCGTCGACGCCGGCCCGCGCCAGATCAGCCGGTCGTCGAGGTGCAGGCACCTGCGTCGGAGTTGTTCGCAATCGTGGCTGACCCGACGCGCCACCATGAGGTCGACGGTTCTGGGACCGTGCGCGACAACATCCGTGCTCCCGCGAAACCTTGTTGTGGGTGAACGTTTTTCGACTCGAATGCGGATGTACGGGGTGCCCTACCGCATCACCAGCACTGTCACCGCGCTAGAGCCTGACAAGCTCATCGAGTGGCGTCACCCGGTCGGTCACCATTGGCGCTGGGAGTTCGAAGCGCTGTCGCCGACACGCACCCGCGTCACCGAGACGTTCGACTACCGCGATACCGGTCGAATCAAGGATGGCCTGAAGTACTACGAGCGCATGGGTTTCGCCAAGGGCAATGCGACCGGGATCGAGGCGACCCTGTCCAAGCTGCGCGATCGGTACGCGACACCTTCCTGAAGGTGACGCTCGAGAAGCTTCGCGGTTGCTCCTGCATCGATCGGCAGCGCGGCCCCGGTGATGTACTTCGCCTCATCGGAGGCCAGGAACAGCACGGCGTTACTGACAGCGCGCGCCTCGAAATACGGCACCGGCAGCATGTGGAAATGCCCGATGAGCTCCGCCGCGTCGGCCATGGTCGGCTCGGCGAGGTCGGGCCTCAGGGTGCGGTGGAACTTGCTCGTTGTCGATCATCGGCGTGAGAATGTTCCCCGGATGGATCGAGTTCACTCGAATCCATTGCGGAGCAAGTTCATTGGCGAGTGAGTTCATCAATCCGACGACGGCGTGCTTCGCCGAGGCGTAGTGGGCCATGTAGCCACCGCCGCGAAGTCCCAGCATCGAACTCACCAGGATGATCGATCCACCGCGCCCGTCGGACATGTGGGGCACCGCCACCTTGATCGTGTGCCAGACCCCGGTGATGTTGATGTCGAGCATCGTCTGCCACGCGGCCTCTTCAATCAGAGCAGCGGGGGCGGGACTGCCGCTGATGCCGGCGTTGGCGATCACGATGTCGGGGCGGCCCAGCTCGTCGATTCCCTGTTGCAGCGCGGCGCCAAGGCCTCGAGGTCCCTGACGTCCGCCTTCGCGGTGACGATGCGGCGGTCCAGCTTCTCGACCAGCGCGGCAGTTTCGTCGAGGTCGGCCTCGGTCGCCAGGGGATAGGGCGCGCCGTCGATGTCGCCGCACACGTCGACGGCGATGATGTCGGCGCCTTCCTCCGCGAGCCGGATGGCGTGTTCGCGGCCCTGACCGCGGGCTGCACCCGTAATGAACGCGACCTTGCCGGCCACTCGGCCAACTGATTTCGACATCGTCACCTCTCGTACTTGATTGGCCTCTACACATTCCGCTGCGGCAGGACCGAAGTCAACGATGGCTTCAGGAGATGGGGCGGACGAGCACTTCTTGCGCAGTGGTGGCGACGACATGTCCGTCAGCATCGCGAATGGTGCCGCGGACCATCGCGCGATGCCCGGTGACGGCCACCATCTCTTGTGTGTAGAGATGCCATTCGTCGAAGCGGGCGGGACGGTGGAACCAGATGGAATGGTCCAGGCTCAGCGCCGCAAGCGATCCATAACTGACCGGCTGCGGATGGTTGCGAAACGCCATGTCGACCAGCAGGTAGTCGCTTGCGTAGGCGAGCATGGCGCTGTGAACGGCGGGGTGATCACCGATCTCGCGCGGTAAGCGCATCCAGTGGGACCGTGGACCGACTGCCTGCGCACCGCCCAGGAAGGTGGGTGCCTCCGCGATCCGCATTTCCAGCGGAGGTGGGACATCGATCCAGGTCGCGCCGTTGCGCCGCATCTCCGGCGGGGTGTACTCCACCCAGTGCTGCAGCAGAGGTAGGTCCTCGGGCGGCGGCACGCGCAGTGGCGGCTGGGCGAGGTCGGGCTCCACAGGATTGGTGTGGAATGAGGCCATCGCGGTCAGAAGGGTGCGGCCGTCCTGCGCCACGGTGACCCGGCGGGTCGCTATGGAGCGTCCGTCGCGCACGCGCTCGACGTCGATGTCCAGCGGGGTGTCCGAATCACCCGACCGGACGAAGTACGCGTGCAGAGACTGGGGCAGGTGGTCGCTGACGGTGGCGGTGGCGGCCTGCATGGCCTGTCGCGAGCAGCTGGCCGCCGAAGACTCGACCGAACCGACTCGGTTCGTTGGTCACGCGGAACCGGTTGTCGCCCTGCGGTTCCAGCTGCAGGGCGTGCTCGAGGTTGTCGAGTGCTCCGAGAACCGCCTTCTCCAAGGGAGTGTCGCTGCCGCCGCAGCGGCCCAGTCAGGTCGGACATCGTCACCGGTCCTTGGACTCTTCGGGCACCCGGTAACCGTCACGCGTCATGATCCGGACGGGATCGATGCCGTCCCAGTTGGCGCAGGTGTCGGATATGGCGCGCACCTGCGTGAGAAGGCCGGGGTAGCTTTCGACGACCTCGGTGTAGAACCCGAAGTCCCTCGAGGTGTCCACATATGCGACACGAAACTTGCCGGCGTCGCTCTCGGCGGCGATCTTGTAGCCAAGCGCCTCGAAGCGCGACTTTCTTCTCATCGTAATCGTCTGTCACGGTGGCGATCTGGTGAAACGCTGACGTACCGCCACGGCTCCAGTTCTGAAAGATGCTCGGCGTACGGCAATGCTGTTGGATCAATTCGATCTGAACAGGGCCGGCTTGGGCGACGGCGACTTGGATTTGGACCGAGCGCATTTCGCCACCGAAGTTGGTTCGCTGCTCCATGACGGGCAGGACGTGGAAGGGGCCGATGCCGAAGGCACGCACCCACATAGACGCTGCTGCGAGTACATCGTCGACGACGTGACCGAGCTGAAAAAACCGGAACTCGCCGTCGGGCCATGGCTGTTCGAACAGAGCGTGGGGAGGTGGCGACATTGCGGTCATGATGCGTCCGCGCTCCTCGGCGTTGGGTTTACGTCGTATCTGTATACCAAGACTTTATCCGGCACCGTGAGCCGCAGCCTCCACCGCGCGACACCGGCGAAGAGTATCGGCCAACACTCCCAACATCGCCATGTCGAAGAACCACGTCGACGCCGTGTGCTGCCAGTGCGAGTCCTGCGCGATTCCTACGACGAGATTGCTCAGATCCGCCGTCGACGCGGCGGCCGCAAAGCCCCACCGCCCGGGCATGATCCACGCGATGGTCTCCAGGGCCGGCCGGCCCGTCACCGGGATGAATCCGCCCGCGAACACCAGTTGCGTCACCAGCGCCGCCGCCAACAGCATGATGACCTGATCGTTGGTTCGCGCCAGCGCCGACAGTGCAAGCCCCAGCACCGCCGCAACAACGCACGTCGCCGCGACACCGACGAACAACTCCAGCATCGGGATGCCAAGCGCCGCCGCCGACGACGGTCCGGGCTTGCCGAACCCGGGTGCCGTGACGACCAGAACCAGGATGGCTGACTGAATCACGGCAACCGCACCAAACACCGCGATCTTGGCCAGCAGATACGCCGACGCCGACAACCCTGCCGACTGCTCGCGGCGGAAGATGGCCCGCTCGCCGACAAGATCCCGAACGGTGAGGGTCGCCCCCATCAAGATTGCGGCGAAGCTGATCAGCGCGATGACGTGCTTGGGCTCGAAGGGTGCGGAGCCATCGGACGGCGGATGACCGAAACCGGCGTGGCCGGCAACAGTCAGAGGCAGCAGGCCGACGATGAACGGCAACACCACGAGGAACGCAACGTAGCCGCGGTCGGCCATCAGGAGCCGCACCTGACGGCGTGCGATCGTCGAGAACTGGCGCCACACGCTGGTGCGTGCCGCGTTCAGCCGTCTGCGACCGGACGGTCGGTGGCCAGGAGCACCTCGGTGTCCGCGCTCGATTTCTCCTCGGGAGACCGCTCGTCGGCCGCTGATCCTGTGCGTTCCATGAACCGGCGTTGAACGTCTTCGGGATCGGCGCTCACGATCGTGAAGATGTCTGCCCAGTCGGTGGTTCCCATCGCCGATCCGAGCTCGTCCGGCGGTCCGTAGAAGGCGGCCTTACCGCCGGGCGCCAATAACAGCACCTGGTCGCACTCATCGAGGAACGTCAACGAATGCGTCACCACCACGATCACGCGGCCGGCGTCGGCGAGTCGGCGCAGCATCGCCATGACGGCGCGGTCCAACGCCGGATCCAGTCCCGTGGTGGGTTCGTCGAGCACCAGCAGCGACGGGCCGGTCAACAGCTCCAAGGCGACCGACACGCGTTTGCGTTGCCCGCCCGACAACTTGTCGATGCGGGTAGTGGCATGGGCGGTCAACTCGAGTTCCTCGAGTATCTGAGTGATCACTCGCCGTGCGATCGCCGGCGGTGGTGTCAGCGGGCATGCGTAGTTCTGCGGCGAATTCCAGCGCCTGCATGGCGGTGAGCCGGCCGTGCACGACGTCGTCTTGGGGCACCATCCCGATCCGGCTACGCAACGACGCGTATTCGGTGTGCAGGTTCCTACCGTCGAATGACACTGAGCCGCTGGTGGGTTGGGCGGAACCGACGATCACCCGGGAGAGCATGGACTTACCTGAACCCGAGGGGCCGATCACCGCGGTCAGTGTGCCCGGGCGTGCATCTAACGAAACCCTGTCCAGCAGAACGGTATCGCGTTCGATGGCGAGACTCACGTCGCGTACCTCGAGGCCGCCGGTCGTTGCGGCCGGCTGGGTGCGACGCACCAGAGCCCCGTTGGTGAATACGAAGTCGACGTTGCCGATCGTCACGATGTCGTTTTCGCCGAGAGCCGTGTGGGTGACACTGACGCCGTTGACGAATGTGCCGCTGCCGGTGTTCTGCAACTGCACGCCCGCTTCGGTGGTCACCAACTTGGCGTGGTGAAGCGAGGCCAACACGTCGGGAACGACGATGTCGTTGTCCGCGGACCGCCCGATGGTGATCGAATCCCGCGACTGCGTTGGGCTGTCGTCCGCGAGCGGCGCGGTCCCGAGTTCGAATGTCAGCAGGGGACCGTCGGGGTTGCCGAGGTGGATGGTCCGCTGGTCGCGGACTTCGACGGATTGCACGCGTTGGTCTTCTACGAATATTCCGTTGGAGCTGTTGTCGTCGACCGCGACCCAGCCTCCGTCGAGGTAGCGCAGGATCACATGTGAGCGGGAGATCCCCGGGTGGGGGATGCGCACGTCGGCGCGGACATCGCGCCCGATGACGACGTCGTCGCCCGCCACGAACGTGCGCTGCCAACCGCCGGAGCGGACGGTGATCGCGGGCGCTGTCGGAGAAATCATGTGAACGCTCATCCTAGGAAGTACGCCAACGGGAGGACGAGCAACAGCGAGTCGATCCGGTCGAGCAGGCCGCCGAAGCCGGGCAGCCAGTCGCCGGCGTCCTTGACCTGGGCCTGTCGCTTCAACATGGACTCGAGGAGGTCGCCGAAGACACCCCCGATGGAGACCGCGATCAGCAGGCCGATCGAAATGGTGCCCAACAGAGTGAGGATCACGAACGCCCCGATGATCGCGCCGACCAACCCGCCGACCGTCTTGTTCGGGCTCAACGGGGACAGCGGGCGACGCGCCCAAGCCATGCGGCGCAAGCCCTTTCCGCCACACCAGGCGGCGACGTCGGTGGCCGCGACGGCGAAGCACACCAGAAACGAATCCGGCCACACCATCACCAGGTATGACAGCGACCAGCAGATCCACACCGAACCGAATGCGGTGAAAGCGCTGCGCTTGGCACCGTTCTCGACGTCGCCGCCGAGCACCGACGGCAATGCGCACAGCAGCAGGACGAGGGGCGCGACGTGCAACAGGGACGGGCGCAGCCAGGCCGCGAGCGGGTACAGCACGGCCAGCGCCATCGAGCACGCAGGTGTCTGCTTTCGCCAGTTGCGCCAGTCGTGCGTACTCGATCACCGCGACGATGGCCAGCGCCGCGGCCAATCACAGCGGTGGTACCTTCGCCGATCCACATCGGAAAGCCGACGACCGGGGCGATCAGCACCCAGGTGCGCCACTTCTGTACCAGCTCCGGCTTGCGCGAGACGAGCACCGCGATGCCGGCCAGGGCCAGGATCGCCGCCGTGACCCACATGAAAAACACTGCACGGGAGTAGAGGTGGATGTGCAGCGGACCCAGGTCGATGTTGAGTGGCATCCGGCGGTCGAGATGAACAAACCACAAGTAGTGGTCGATGATCGCCATGTCAGGCCGCCTCGGCGAGCGCGCACGCTCACTGGGGTCGACAACGGAGTCGTCGTCTAGCGCCACCGCGTGCGTCCGCAACTGCTGCGCCGTCAACTCGCGATGCGCGGCCCGCAGTCGCAGCGCCGCGGTGATCAGTGAACCGATCACCAGCGAAACCGTCAGGAAGGGCATGAGGATCGGGAACGCGGCGGCCAGCACCACGAAGAGGCACCGTTCGGTCTTGCCGGACGGGCCGCCGTTGCGGCGGGACACTCCCGCGCCGGTGGCGGCAAGTGATGCGAATGTCGGGAGCGTCGCGGCGAGCGCGGCCACCACGACCAGCAGCACCGGCCATGACAACCAGTTCAGTCCGGAGCCATGCTGCTGGGCGGCCCATACCGCCAGGCCGCCGAAGGCCAACAGATCCGAGGTACGGTCACCGATCTCGTTGACGACGAACCCCCACGGCCGGCTAACTCCACGGGCACGGGCGACCGCGCCATCGAGGTTGGCGCCCGCCAGTCGCAGCACCATGAATGCCGCCACGAGTGGCCAGCAGCCGAATGCGACAGCGACGCCCGCGGCACCGGCCGCGACCACGCCGGCGACGGTGAACGCGTCGGGGGACACTTGGCGAGCTACAGCCGCGTTGACGACGAACGTCAGGCGCCCCGTGAACCATGGCTTCAGCGCGTAGAGGCCAGTCGCGCGCGCTGCGTGCGACGTCGGCTGGGGGGCAGTGTGAATGGTGACGTGCGTAATCATGGCTGGCTCCTTTCGTGTCGTGCCGCTTTTCCTACGAGTCATGGCGCCACGTGTGTGGCGCCCCGACATGTATGAGTACAGACAGTCCGAATGGCTACCGATCCCAAGAACCGTTGCCGATCCGAGCTGGTGCGAGGCCCGTGACCAGCGAAAGAGCACGCGCTCCTATGAGAGCGCGAAGGTGCCGCCAGTCCGCGGCCCACACCTTGACCGGCATCGGTGATCAGCACCGGCGTCCCGTGAGGCCAGTGTCGCTAGATGCGAAAAGCAATGAGGCTGTGCCGATCCCGGATTCATCCGCGAACGAAAGACGGCCCCCTCTTTGCCGAGGGGGCCGTCAATTCGAACGTACTTAGCTTTCGTCGCCGCCGTCGGCAGGCTTGTCTTCCTTCTTCTCTTCTGGCTTGTTTTCTTCGGCTTGTACTTCGGCCTTGGCTTCGGCTTCGGCCTTAGCTTCTGCTTCAGCTTCAGCTTCTGTTTCCGCTTCGGCTTTGGCTTCGGCTTCGGCCTTGGCTTCTGCTTCGGCGTTCGCCTTGGCCTCGGCTTCGGCGGCGGCTTCTGCTTCGGCCTTGGCTTTGGCTTCGGCTTCGGCTGCGGCCTTGGCTTCTGCTTCGGCCTTGGCCTCGGCTTCGGCGGCGGCTTCTGCCTCGGCCTTGGCTTTGGCTTCTGCGTCTTGGATTTCGCCTTCTTCGCCGTCGATGCCCCCAACGGGACCGCCACCCTCGGGGCCGGCGATGTTGAGCGCGAACGTTTCGCCACCGCCGAAGCTCGCGGAAGCCGGCCCGGCTGGAGGCGCCGCCGGAGGCGTCAACGCTGCGGTGATCTGATTGGGCAGCGTCACCAAGAGGTAGGTACCAAGGCCGCCCCTGATCAGACCCTGCCACTGCGCGGTGGTGCCAGCCGGCGTGATTCCGTTGAGAAGGGCATTGGCCACCCTGGCTGGCAGGTTCACCAGCTCGTTGGCTGCGGTCTCGATGTCACCGGCCGTCAGTGCGGCCCGCGTGGCGTCAAAAATCTCCGCTGTCTGCAGAGCTGCGCCGATGAGTGGTTCGAAAATTGCCTTGGCGAGGGCAAATTCGGACACGACATCGAGCAGGTTGTCCAGTCTGTCGACGCCCGGCAGCGCCCCCACGAACTGGGAAGGGATGGACAGAATCGGGATCAGCGGGCGTATACCGCCCAGCACCCTGAGCACGAACCAGCCGTTGATCTTCGAGAATGCCTCGACGAACTGGCCCTGCGACAAGTAAGTCAGCGATTCCTGCAGCACGCCCGGCAATTGCGACGCAGCGGTATTCAGCCCCGTAAGGGTGTTGTTCAGGGCCAACTCGATCGTGGGACCAAAGCGCGTCTGGAAGTTAAGGATCTGATCTAGCAGAGGGCCCGGATTGAGCGTATTGAGAACCAGGACGTTAGCGATCTCCTGGAAAATCCTGCCAGTGGCCAGTTGCTGCCCCAACGCACCGAAGGCGCCCTGGGACCCGGTGGCCAGGGCCTGCAGATTGGTCAACGATGTGGCGATGGTCTGCTGCCACACGACGAGCGGGTTGGCGGCCGCCGTAAGCTGGACCGCCGCGTGCGACACGCGCTCCTGGACGTCCTGGATATTCGGCATTGGGGGGGTTACCGGGCTGACGGCGATCACGCCCGCACTCGCCATCGCGACGCCAGCAACCATGAACTTGGTGCTGCGGCGAGTCGACGGTGAGTGGCTGGGCGAGAAATCGTAAACCGGCGAGTCGGCATGAACTGCGAGTTGCACGTTGTCTCCTGTTGAGCCTGTGTATTTGCCAAATGGCAGCTGAAGATTAGCTGAGGCTAACCTTAGACACAAGAGATTCGCTGAACTAATTAGGGGTTCGTTCTCGGAGCGAGCCGAGGATGGCTCAGATGTCCGAAAAGCGAAGACTTCGCAGCTGAAGCAGGGTACTTGCCAAATCACGAAGCGATCGAGGGCGAATTTACACCAGAGTCAGTCGTCATGGGGAGCTACGTTCTCACGCATGCCGGTGACCTTCGCCACGCTACGGCGCCGGATCTGCTGCCCGGCGTCCTGCGGCGTTGCTGGAGCGATAATGGCTTTCTGGGCGAAGGCCCCAATGGACACGCAGACGTGTGCGCTGAGCCGCCTACTCCGATGTCGGTCGCCGGTAGTGGGCAAAGCCGTGGGAGCGGGTGCCACTTTTCGCGCACGCCATGACGTCGATGACACTCGCGGCGCGTCGCGCAGCGGCGCGATCGACGTGTTTGACGGCCTACGGCTGGGAGTGACCTGACGCTTTGCTGTGAATTGCCTGAATGCCGCAGACTGGAAGCTGCCGACGCGCCAGTTGAAAAGTGCTCACAGCCAACGTCATTGATCTAGGTGGCAGGACGTGCCGCTCGTTCCGCCGCGTGGTCCTCGATTGCTTTACCGATGGCGTGCGACGCACGGTCGACGAACTCGGTCCCGCTTCCGATGACCCAGTCGGCGGAGGCGGCCGGCCCCTCGAGCTGGCCGGTGAAATGCGGAATCACGTACTGCGCGAAAAGTTCATAGCTCTTGAGCTTCGCGGCGGGCGGGGCCCAGTCGTGGTCGAACAGGAGGAACGCACCGAAGCCGCCGTTGCTTGCTTCCACCAGCTCCTCGATCTTGGCCACCGCGTCCTCGGGTGTCCCGATCACTGCGAAACCGGACTCGCGGTTGTTGGCGATGATCTCCGCCGCGGTATCGCCCTGGACGGGTCCCGCAGGCAGGATGTGACTGAAATAGCGCGAGAACTCCGCGATGCCGTATTCGACGTCGCGCTCGGCCTGCTCGCGAGTCTCGGCAAGGTGCATCGGGCCGACGAGGCGCCACTTGGAGCGGTCGGCGACATGGCCGTGGTCTGCGGCGACCTCCTGCCACGTTGACCAGTGATGGGCGAGAAGATCCATTCCCTGCTTCGCGGTCGCCGCGATCGACAACATGCCGATGCCGTGCTTGCCCGCGCCTCGTGGACCAGTGGGGGAGAAGGACGCCGCGACAGCGACATCGAAGCAGGGGTCGCTGTAAGGCTTCAGCTGCAGCCGCGCGTCTTGAAGGGTGAATCCGGCGGTTTCCATGGTGACGGTTTCCCCACGAAGCAGCCGCATGATCGCGTCAAGACTCTGCTCCATGCGCGGACGCTGCTCATCCGCCGGGATCCCCAGCATGTGGGCGTCCGACGTGAGCTGTCCTGGCCCACAGCCCAGCATGACCCGGCCCCGCGTGAGGTGGTCGAGCAGCACCATGCGATCGGCGAGCATCAAGGGGTTGTGGTACGGGAGCGAGCTGACCCCCGTGCCGAGCTTGATGTGCTTGGTTCGCTCGGCGGCGACGGCGATGAACACCTCCGGTGACGCGATGATCTCGAATCCGGCGGAATGGTGCTCGCCGATCCACGCCTCGTGGAATCCGAGCTCGTCCATCGCCACGATCAGTCTGAGGTCTCGCTCGATGGCGAGCGTCGGATTCTGTCCGGTTGGGTGGAAGGGAGCCATGAAGTTTCCGAATCGCATCCGCTCATTCTGGACCCGGCGTCGCGACTCTCGGCAGCAGGTGTGGCAGTGGCGAATCGAAAGGACCCGATCCTGCCTCTCCCGGCCGATAAGGTCGACGATCGACACTGGTGCGGCGAGTCGCTCCAGGCTCGAATCGCCGAGGAGGTCGGCATGACAACACCGGAGACTGCAGGCGACGCGGACTCGTCAGAAGGCACCGTCGTCGTAGCCGGGACGGGCACGGGAACATTCACCCAACGGATCACCATCGGGGACCATGAACTGCTTTCCGACGAGCCGCGGCCGACCGGCGACGATGCGGGACCGACGCCCTACGATCTGCTGCTCGGAGCGCTCGGCGCCTGTACCTCCATGACGGTGCGGATGTACGCCAGGCGCAAGGACTGGCCACTCGATCAGGTACGAGTCACGTTGCGGCACTCTCGTATTCACGCCGAAGATTGTGCGGACTGCGAAACGCGCATCGGAATGATCGATCACATCGATCTCGACATCGAGCTGATCGGCGACCTCGACGACACTCAACGGCAACGGCTACTGCTGATCGCCGGGCGCTGCCCTATTCATCAGACCCTGACCTCGGAGATTCACATCGCCACCACCTTGCGGTGAGATCAGGGGTGGGCGGCGAGGAATGTCTCGTTCGAAAGCCCGGCAGTGAGCTCCTCGACATCGAATGGCCGGTCAAGACGGGCGTGAAGTTTCTCGCGATCGGTGAGAAGGCTGATTTCGTAGGTCTGGCGCGCGAATAGGCGTGCGATGCGCGGGTAAAGCCGTCGCATCAGCGCTCGCTCCGTCGGGGTGCAGCGGGCAGCGCAGTAACCGACGTGGCCGACTTCGTCGGTGAGGATCTCGCTGTAGAGCTGCTCGATGCGTGCGGCAACCTCTGGTTCGTCTGCGAACAGCTCGATGCCGACCCGGCGCAGCTCGTCAAACATCACGCAGCCCGCCATTTCCGCCGCGCCCACGAACAGGAACCCCAGTCGCTCAGGGAGAAACACGCCGATCTTCACGAACTGGCGCAACACGAACGGCGGCGCAACCACCTGAAACGGCAGACCGAAGATATCGAGCACGTACGCCAACAACCGGGTGTGATAGTGCTCCTCGAGTTCGAGGTAAACCCGTTCGGGCGGCAGGTCATCGCCGCTGTTGAGTCCGTAGGTCTCGCCGAGACCGACGCCGAACCGCTCGGCCTGGTTCAGTTTGGCGGTGGCCAAGAGAAAGAGCATCTTTCGGTCCACGTCCCGGCTCGGGCACGCGTCGGCGCAGATTTCGCGCGAAGACCTCGCGGTCCGCCGGACGTGCCGACCGCACGGGGTTCGACTCGAGATCACCGAAGAATTCCTCGCGGCGCTCCAACCGTCTGTTCAACAAGTCGGCTTCACCATCGCGGCGCTCCAGGAAGACGCGGTAGCCCTCAATGCCGGTGTCGTTCATCGTGACTCCATTCCCTGAAACGATCGTCTTCACGTATCGATCCATAAGTGCCGCACGAGCTTCGGGCGCGCTCGTGTCGGTGGCCAGCAATGCGAAAAGCCCGGTGAGAAAGAACACCCCGAGTTCACCCGCGTCTGCATCGACTGCCACCTGTCCCGCGTGTTGGGCTTCGGTGATCGCGTCGATCACGAAGTCCGCCAGCGGATGTTCACTCAATTCGTCCTCCACGGGACGGGTCGAGGAGAAGTGCAACCCCAACATGTCGCGAAAGAACACAGGACCCATTCGCTGCTCGGCGGCCAGCACCTCGCGGACCAATTCCGAGAGCATCGACGGCAGATCTTTCAACTCCGACCGTCTTGCGCCGAGTTGGGCAACGATCTTTGCCTCTTCGGCACGCTCCGCCTCGACGACGACGTGTTCTTTGGTGGGGAAGTGGAAGTAGAACGTTCCCCTTGCCACCCCGACGGCCGAAGCGATCGTGCTGACGTCCGCGCCCGCAAGTCCGGACCGCCCGATCTCTGCAACTGCGGCGTCGAACAGCCTGGCCCGCGTGGCAAGACGTTTTGCCTCTCGCGGACTCACCGTCGGCGATGAATGGCCAGCTGTGATGGTCGGTGACGACATATCCGCACAGTACGACAATTGGCTGACGACTGTCAATGACGACTGTCAATGACGACCGTCAGCGACGGCGGACGAATGCAGATTCTCGACCTGAGACGCGCGCATATCGGTTTGGATGCCAATTCGTCCCGATCCAGCTACCAAATCGGGGCTCTAGCGGCTCGATTGTGCAGTGGCGCGTCGTATGGCTACATTGAGCCATCCACGGTGAAGACGTCGCCGTGAACCGGGACGGAGTGTGCCATTGCGCGGCTCTCTCGCAGGCACCGTCTCCCACGGAGAATTCAGCCCGTATCAACCGGCGTTTTCTCTGCGGCGTCATCCCATCTTCCGATGGGATGTGATGCAGCGTTGCCATCGCAGAAGTAGCTGAATACGCCCACCTGAGCGAAGCGGACGTCGAGGCCCTCGGGTCGTCGCTGGATGAGATCCGTCGTGATATCGAGGAGTCGCTCGGCGCCAACGACCGCGCATACATCAAGCGCGTCATACGTTTTCAACGTTGCCTTGAAGTCGCCGCCCGGCTGACGATCTGGGCCAGCAGGGGCAAGGCCGGCTGGACGGCCGGCACGCTTGGACTGCTCGCGGCGAAGTGCATCGAGAACATGGAGCTCGGCCACAACATCACCCACGGACAGTGGGATTGGATGAATGACCCGGAGATCCACTCCAATACGTGGGAGTGGGACATGGTGAGCCCGTCGTCGCAGTGGCGCTACTCCCACAACTACCGCCACCACGTCTTCTCCAATGTGATCGGCATGGACGACGACCTCGGCTTCGGCGTCATACGCGTCAGTCGTGACCAGGAGTGGAAGCCGGGTTACTTGTGGGCTCCATTGCGGGCGGTCGGGCTGTCGATCGTCTTCGAGTGGGGCATCGCGCTGCACAACCTGGCCGCAGAACAACGGGATCAGGCGACCGAAGAGGAAAAGGCCGAGCTCAAGCGCGCCATGCTCCGCAAGATGGGTCGCCAGGCCGCCAAGGACTATCTCCTCTACCCGGCGCTCAGCGGACGTCGCTTCCTCCGGACGTTCTTGGCGAATCTGATCGCAGCCGGTTTCCGCAACGGGTGGGCCTACATCGTGATCGTGTGCGGGCACTTCGTCGATGGCGCCGAGAAGTTCACTCCCGGAAGCCGTGGAGAACGAGACGAAGCCGGAATGGTATCTGCGGCAGATGCTGGGAACCGCGAACTTCAATGCGGGCCCCGTCCTGCGGATCATGAGTGGAAACCTCTGCTACCAGATCGAGCATCACCTGTTCCCGGATCTGCCGAGCAACAGGCTCCCCGAGATCTGCGGCGCGAGTCCAGGCGCTGTTGGCTGAATACGATCTGCCCTACACGACCGGACCGTTGATTCGTCAGTTCTGGCACACCGTTCGCACGATCTGCAAGCTCTCCCTACCGGATCGCTATCCTGACGGCGACCTCCGACGATGCGCCCGAGACGGCGTCCGAGGAGAAGTTCCGCGAAGTGCCGATGCTTGCCCAGATCCGCGGAACACACGAGTTCGGTACCCGACGGCGCGGATTGGTGACCGCGATCGCGGACCGTGCTGGGCAACGCATGAAACGAGGCCGAGTTCGGCCCGCGCCGCGACGCGCCGCAGCCATTGCTGCACTCGTCAGCTTGTTTACTGCACGTTCCTGATCGGCGCGTTTGTCATCGCCGAGCCATCGCGAGTTGGAACCGCTCCTCTCCGGGGATCGGGTGGTCGCGGCTGCGGGCTGATCGACCTTGGTGGCCAGCCTCAGCGAGGCGGTGGCAGCCGGTGGCGAAATTGACGTTTCCGTAGGTGTCGGTCGGGTATCCGCCTCGTAGGAGGTAGGAAAGATGCCCGTCTGGAGTTGGTTCTTCATCGCAGCAGGCGTTCTGATCGCGTTGACGCTGATATTGATCGCGGTTGTGTCCGTGACCGGCCGCAGAAAAACGAGACGGCTGAAAGAGCACTTCGGTGCGGAGTACGAACGGACCGTCGATGACGCCGGCGATCAGCGCGCCGCCGAGCAGGAGCTCGTCGCGCGTGAACGGAAACGGCAAAAGCTCGACATCGTCGAGTTGTCACCCGCGGCGCACCAACGGTATGCCCAGCAGTGGACCGACATTCAGCGCGCGTTCGTCGACGATCCGTCAGAGGCAGTTGGTTACGCGGACCGACTCGTCACCGAGGTGATGCGCGAACGTGGTTATCCCGTTGACGATTTCGAACAGCAAGCCGCCGACATCTCGGTGGATCACCCCGACACGGTGGAGCACTACCGCGCCGCGCACACCCTCCACCTGGCCCAGGAGCAGGCCGACATAGGCACGGAGGCGCAACGCCAGGCGTTCGTCCACTACCGCGCGCTCTTCGAGCAGTTGCTCGGCGCGGACCACGTAACCGAGCAGGACACGCCAAAGGAGGCGACAGCATGACAACCCATGACGAGCGGACGACAGCTCCGACACAAACGGCACAGCCGGCACAGCCCGAGTTCTCGGGCGCAGAAGCGGAACCGCGCCTCGCGCAGGATGTTTCGTCGGCCGAACCCAACGACGCCGCCTCGGGCAGTGCGCCGCTCGACGCTCAGCCCACACGGACCGAGACGCCGATCGCTGACGATGAATCGTCGATGACGAACGTCGGGTCGACTCGAGCGGAAACGGTGCCGCGAGAGCCCCGAAGTTCAACCGTCGGACAACGAATTGCTTTTCGCCGCAGACACTTCCGGGCTGCGCTCGCGGTGGGATGACATCCAAGCAGCGTTTGTCGACGATCCTGCTGACTGTGTCCAGAAGGCTGACACTCTCGTGGCGGAGGTCGTCGACCAGCTAACGGCGGCGTTCTCTGAGGCGCGCTCGCGACTCGAGGCGCAATGGGCTCGGGGCGAGCAGGCCTCCACCGAGGATCTTCGACTGGCGCTGCAGCGCTATCGAGAATTCTTCCAGCGACTGCTTGCAGTCTGAGGAGGCCAATCCCCAACGCTTGGGAAGCAATCGGCCCGCCACCCGGGAGGGATGGCGGGCCGGTTCGACTCCGGGCTAGCTTCTTGAACGCGTCCTTGACCTTTTCGCCCGCGTCCTTGAGGCTGGACTTCGCCTGGTCGATCTTGCCCTCGTTCTCGGTGCTCTTGTCTCCGGTCACCTTGCCAAGACCCTCTTTGATCTTGCCGCCCGCATCGTCGATCTTGTTGCTTGCTTTGTCTCCGGCACTCATGATGTGTTCCCTTCAATTCGGTTCTATTGCGACTCGAAATCGAGCCCTGTTGATCCGGATACCGCTGCGGCAGTCATCCGAAACGCTTTGTCGCTGTGATGTTGATTCTGCGGACATATGAACTCGGCGTCAGGCGGCCGCAGCGAGGTCGGGATCACGGATCTGATCTCGCAATGATGCGAAGGGCCTGCGCGATGAGACGCGAGACGTGCATCTGCGAGCATCCGACGCGTTCCGCGATCTGGGTTTGGGTCATATTCTCGAAGAATCGCAGCATCAGTACGTTGCGGTGACGCTCAGATAGGGCGGCGATGAGTGGTCGTACCGTTTCAACGTCGAGCACACTATCCAGGTTGCGGTCGACGTCGCCGAATGTCTCGCCCAGCGAACGGCTTTCGCCATCCGCCCCGACCGGCATGTCGGTAGAACGCGTCGAGTAATTGCTGCCGGCGATCAACGCCTGGACGACCAATTCACGATCGAGCTCGAGATGATCTGCGAGCTCTGATGCCGTCGGTGCGCGGCCGAGCCGTTGCGACAGCTCACCGCGGGAATGGACGAGCTGCTTCTGAAGATCCTTGAGGCGACGAGGAACCTTTACCGCCCACCCGTGATCGCGGAAGTGGCGACGCACCTCGCCCATCATCGTGGGCACCGCGAATGACAGGAAATCAGATCCCGTTTCGACGTCGAAACGGTTCACCGCATTGACCAGACCAACTCGTGCGGCCTGCACGAGATCATCGAGTGGTTCGCCGCGGTTCATGAATCGACGTGCGATGTGGTCAGCGACCGGGAGCGCCTGTTCGACAATCGCGTCGCGGTGGCGGCGGAAGGCGACCGACTTTTCGTCGAGTGATCTGAGGTGACGGAACATGTCCGTCACATCCCTGTACTCCGAACTTCGTCCTGACACCCTGAAGGCCCCTATCCGCTGCGCTGTCGAGCTGATGCATGCGGCTCGGATCTGAACCTGCGGGAGGGCTATACCCCGTCGTTGACCAGCTGAAACATCGGTCCGTCAGGGACCACGTGCACGTGACGTCGGATGGGCGCCCACGGTCGAGGGGTCAAAGAACGGCGAACCCCAGGCTGCGCTGTTTTCTCAACGTCAGGGTTGCACCCCGACATCCGCCTCGTGACGCCTCCAGACACAACCGTCAACTGCCGTCACTCCTGCTGCTATACCCACGCGGCCAACGCGAAAACGGCGGCGGCGACAAATGGCAACGATCAATGCAAGTTTGGTCCCGCCAACGGCCGAAGAAAGCTCAACTTCGCCGAGGGACGCCGAGCGCCAATACCGCCGTGTCGTCCTGGACGCCAGAACCGAGGCCTTCGAGTAGGCCAGAAACGGCGCCGACGATTGCCGACGCGGTCGTCGGAGAGTGCGCCTTCGCGAAGCGGAGCAGTGCGCCCTCGTCGTCGTAGCGTTCGCGGCCGACGCCAGTACTGGCTTCGGTGAGTCCATCCGTGTACAGCACCAGCGTGTCGCCAGGGGCGAGCGTGAATTGGCTTGCGACGAAGTGCGGTTCATTCGTTATGCCGACGGCCTGGCCGCCGATGGTATCGACGTAGTAGGCGCTGCCGTCGGCATAGAACAGCAGTGGTGGCGGGTGGCCGCCACTGGCCAGATGGACGTCAAAACCGTTGTCGCACCGGGTCAGTTTCCCGTAGATCAAAGTGCAGAACCGGTTGAGTTCGCCACCGAGTTCCTGGCTGAGGACGGTGTTGAGGTTGTGCAGCACTTCTACCGGGTCGTCGTCGTAAACCGCCGCGGCGCGCAGCGTGTACCTGGTCAACCCGGTCACCACCGCGGCATCGACACCCTTGCCCGAAACATCGCCGAGGAAGAAGCCCCACGTGGTACGTGAGAGCGGGAAGAGGTCATAGAAGTCGCCACCCACGTCGTCGACCGAAGCCGTGTTGTAGTACTCGGCGGCCTCCAGACCGGTGGGCGGTGACAGCACTGGCGGCCGCAGCGCGTTTCGAAGAGTCTCAGCGAATTCCCGGACGCGCCCTTGCTCCTTCACCGCCAGCCGGCGCGCCTCCAGGAGTTCGACCTCGTAGGCACGGCGATCAGCGGCATCCACCACGCTGATCCGAAGCAGCTCCGGCCTCTGGGCGGCATCACTTTTTGACGTTCGCAGTGAGGAACATCGGGAGCCGAGTCCCATCGGCGGTCGACGACGTCCACCGTCACACCGTTGAGATCGCCGCCCAAATTCAGCAGCGGTCCGAAGTGGGTGTCGTACAGAATACGTCCGCCGACTGTCAGCAGATCAGTGAACGGCTTGCCGCACAGCGTATTCGGGCTCGTATCCCAGCCACCGCTCAGCGTGTGGCGTTAACGCGGATGATGCGGCCGTCGGGGTCGGCGATGATCTGCCCGCACGGGGCATATTCCCAGAAGTCCTCGACGGTGCCGTCGGTCACGTTGAGCGGGCGAACGCGGCGATCGCAGCGGCGGTGGCCTCCGGGGCGCTGACGTGCGGGCAATGCCCGGTTGCCTCCAAGGTGACTTTGCGGCTACCGGAGATATGCGCGTGGACGTAGGCTCCCACCTCGCGTGGCGCGATGGCGTCCTGCGCGCATTCGATTACCAGGGTTGGTAGCGATACGCGGGGGAGATCCGCGCGATTGTCCGAGAGAAATGTGGTGCGGGCGAATACCCGGGCATATTCCGGGTCGGCGCGGCAGAAGGTCGCCGCCAATTCGTCCTGAAGTTCGGGCCGGTCCGGAGTGCCCATGATGACCGGCGCCATCGCCTGCGACCAACCCAGATAGTTCTGATCAAGGGACTCGAGGAGCTCGTCGATGTCAGCTTCGGAGAATCCGCCGCGATACCCGTCGTCGTCGATGTAGCACGGTGACGGCGTCAGCAGGACAAGCTTGGCAAACCGAATCGGGTCCTTGATCGTGGCCAATGCGCCGAGTCATTGCCGACACCGAATGGCCGACGAATACGACGTCGCGCAGGTCCAGTTCGTCAACGATTTCCAGGATGTCGCCGGCATAGCCGGCGAAAGAGGAGTACTTGATCGCGTCCCACGCGCCTGGATCGGACGATCCCGATCCGATGAGGTCGATGAGTATCAAACGGAAGTCCGCCCTGAGTTCGTCGACAACGAGACGCCAGAGGTTCTGATCGCATCCGAAGCCATGGACCAACAGGATCGTCGGGCCGTGTTCGGCGCCTACGACGTTGATGTTGTGCCTGGTGTGAACGTCCACCAGGCCAGGTTAGACCGCGAGCCCATCTTCGCACGGCATATTACCCGCGAGTAAGATATGCCGACGACGTAGAGGGGAACTGCTGATGGCCGGGGAATCCGGATTGCCCGACGCGGGCTCTGGCGTCGAGCCGCCAATCGAGCAGAAGGTGCGCCGCGCGCTCGGGCTGCTCGAGCGCTTCGCGCCCGCACTCGGGTCGAGGTGGGCCATTGAGCTCTGGTGTACCCCACCTGCTGTGGAGATGAGCTTGCGTATGCCCCCGGGCGTCCCACCGGGCGAGCCTGTCGAAGCCGCCTGGTCCGGACACCGGATCGCCGGGGAGTCCTGGGGGACCGGGCCCACGGTGTATCTGGTCCACGGGTGGGGCGGTTGCCGTGCGCACCTGGGAGTCTTCGTCAAACCTCTTGTCGAGGCCGGGCACCGGGTTATCGCGTTCGACCTGCCCAGCCACAACGACTCTGAATCGGGCGATCTTGCGCCGGGGCGCACGACGATCGTCGAATGTGCCGAAGCAGTAAGAGCTTTCGTGCATACGCACGGGCCCGCACACGCGATCGTGGCGCATTCCCTCGGTGCCAAGGCCGTCGCGCTGGCGATCTCGCGGGGTGCCGAAGTCAACCGCCTGGTGTTCTTGGCGCCGATGGGCGATTTCTCTTGGTATCTGGACATTTTCGCGGATCGCCATGGGTTCGGGCCGCGTATTCGCCGCGGCCTGGTCAACCGCCTCGACCGGCGACTGAAGATGCCGCTGTATGACACCGACATCGCAGCCGTGGCCGTCACCCTCGACGAGCCGCCGCCGCTGCTGATCGTGCACGACCCCGATGACCCTGACAGTCCATATGAAATGAGCCGACGGATCGTCGACCTGTGGCCAGGGGCGAGTTTGGTGACCACCCGCGGGCTGGGACGATTGGCGCACTACCGCATCCTGCGTCACCGCAAGGCGATCAACGCCGGCCTCGAATTCATCGGCGGCGCTAACGCCGAACAGTCAACAATGCCATCGGAAGTCGGCGAAGCTGCGGCCGCGACCGGTCCAGTCGACTAGGCGCTGCCGCCGAGTTGAGTGCGCGGACGGCCAGATGACCGATCTCCCGCCACCTCCGGCGGACAACCACTCCCGCGGTGAATCCAAACAAGAACCCAACGATGAACGAGCGCCGCGCACGCTGCTTCTTTCTCCGCACAAGCATGGAAGCGACGAAGCCGCAAAACGCAGCGGTGGACGCGACCACCGCAAGCAAGAAGAACGGAGTTGTTCCCAGCGACCCCATATAACCTCCGGGCCGTCGACGACATAGGCGGCTCAGCCGATCCAATCACTGACGTCGCCGGATGAGCATCCTCGGTCATCTTTCGTGACCAAAGCGAGCATGAACCGTTAGATCGCCAAGCCCGCGATGATGAGGCGGGTGGTCGCATCGGCCCGCTTTCGACCGTAGGCGCGACCCTCGGACAGGATCGGGTAAACGACTGCCCCGACGATCGCGTCGGCAGCAGACCTCGCGGTGGTTTCGTCGAGGCCATCCGCGAGTAACCGCGCCCGGACACTTTCCAGCAGCGGTGCGCTGAATCCCGCCCGCAACCTGATCGCCGTGTCCTCGTGCTCCATGCAGGCGACGGTGAGGATGCGCAGCATCGCCGAACCGCGTTCGGTGGTCAGCGTCGCGGCGAGCTTGTCCACCCATCGGACGAGATCGTCCACCAGATCGTCGGTGTGTGTGACCGGAGCGATGATCCTGTCGGCATCGGCGAGCAGGACGTCGGCCACCAGGGCGGGGCGACTGGGCCACCAGCGGTAGATGGTCTGCTTGCCGACTCCTGCGCGGGCGGCCACCGCCTCGATACTCGTCCCGTCGAACCCACGCTCGAGCAGCAACTCGCGGGTTGCGGTGACGATTGCCAAGCGTGACTTCTCGCTGCGGCGGCGTGGAGCCGTGGCGGGGCGGACCATGTGGCGCATCCTCGGTTGCCGGTGCGTCGGACAACCCGTAGTCTGCCACAAGACGAGACGGTCCGTCTTGTTTAGGACGAAAGGCGGCGTGACGGTGCCCATCGGGCTCACCCCGGAGCAGCTCCAACTCGAAGAGGCGGTCGGCCGCTTCGCGGCTCGGCATGCTGCCGTCGACCAGACCCGCGGCTCATTCGACGCGCTCGCAGACGGAACGCTGCCCAAGTGGTGGGATGACCTTGTCGCACAAGGTTTTCACGCGGTGCACCTGCCCGACGCCGTTGGCGGACAAGACGGTTCGCTGGGCGACGCGGCCTGCGTCATAGAGGCTGCCGCCACCGCTCTGCTCCCCGGGCCACTGCTGCCGACCGTGATCACCGGCGCCGTCGTGCTCTCGGTGGGCGACAACGTGCCGGCTGCCGACAAGCTGCTGAGCGATCTCGCCGCCGGGGGTACGGCCACCGTCGCGCTGCCGGGAACCGGCAACCTGCGCGCGACCGCCACCGACGGTGGATGGCGGGTCACCGGATCGTCGGGCGACGTCCTCGGGGTGCGCTCGGCCGGTGTGATCGTGGCGGCCGCGAAGCGCGACGATGACGAGACGTTGTGGTTCGTCGTCGATCCGGCCGTCGCCTCGGTCGAGGCGCGAGATGGCACCGACCTCACCATCGACGTCGGAGTCCTGCATCTCGATGGCCATGACGTACCGGATGCGCTGGTGCTCAACGGTATCGACGACGATGCGGCATGGGACATCGCCGTCGCGCTGTCGGCATGCGCTTCTGCCGGAACACTGCGATGGGCTGTGGATGCGGTGACCGCACACCTGCGCACGCGGGAGCAGTTCGGCAAGCCCATCGGCACTTTCCAAGCGCTCCAGCACGAAGCGGCGATGCTGCTCGTCAACAGCGAATTGGCCACGGCGGCAGCGTGGGACGCGGTGCGTGCCGTCGACGAAGCGCCGGAGCAGCGCCAACTGGCCGCCGCTGCTGCCGCCGTCATGGCCGTCGCTCCGGCTCCGGAACTGCTGCTCGATGCGCTGACGATGTTCGGCGCCATCGGGTTCACCTGGGAACACGACGTGCACCTGTACTGGCGGCGCGCCACCAGTCTGGCCGCATCGATGGGACCGATCACCGGCTGGTCACGCCGACTGGGTGAGCTGAGCCAGACGCATGTTCGTGACATGACGGTGAAACTCGGTGACGCGGAAGCGGACTTCCGCGCCCGGATTGCCGCATTGCTGGACCAGGCGCTGCAACTGGTCAATGACAAGCCGAGCCCGCTAGGGGACTACGACCACCTGGCCAGCGGGGCTCAGCGCACGCTGATCGCCGATGCCGGACTGATGGCGCCCCACTGGCCGCGACCATGGGGCGTGGATGCGACGCCGCTGCAGCAGTTGATCATCGACGATGAATTCGCCAAACGGCCCGACTTGGTGCGGCCCTCCCTCAATATCGCCGAGTGGATACTGCCGTCGCTTATCAGCTCGGGATCGGAAGACCTTCAGCAGCAACTGATTCCGCCGACACAACGCGGTGAGTTGCTCTGGTGTCAGTTGTTCAGTGAACCCGGAGCCGGATCCGATCTCGCGGCCTTGAGCACACGTGCGGTGAAAGTCGATGGCGGCTGGCGAATCAACGGCCACAAGATCTGGACGTCGTCGGCGCAATACGCCGACTACGGCGCGCTGCTGGCCAGGACCGACCCTGACGCGCCGAAGCACAAGGGCATCGGCTACTTCATCATCGATATGCGCGCTGACGGTGTGGAGATCCAGCCGATCAAGACGGCGGACCGGGATCCGCATTTCAATGAGGTGTTCCTCGCCGATGTATTCGTACCCGACGAGATGCTGCTCGGGGGACCGACGGACGGGTGGAGTCTGGCGATCGCGACGATGGCCCAGGAGCGGGTCGCGATCGGTGCCTACGTGAACATCGACCGCGCGGGTGCGCTGCGGACTCTCGCCGCGCAAGCAGGCCCGGATCAGGATGCCGTCGTACGGGCGCTGGGAGAATTGGACGCGTACACCAATGCCATCAAGGCGCTCGGCGTTCGCGAGACGATCCGGCTGCTCGATGGACAAAGCGCCGGGCCCGCCTCGAGCATCGCCAAGGTGGCCACCAGCATCATGTTGCGTCGAACGTTCAAGGCCACGTTGGAGTTGGCGGGTCCGCTCGCAATGGTCGAGAGATCAGAACCGGCTGTCGTGGCACCGTACCTGCGCCTGCCCGCCGAGTTGATCGGCGGCGGCACCCGACAGATCCAGCTCAACATCATTGCGCAGATGATCATGGGCCTGCCCCGTAAGTGAAGGCCGAGAGCAGCGAGATTTAGGACACAGCATGGGTTTACGTGGAGAAGCGGCGATCGTCGGCTATGTCGAGTTGCCGCCGGAACGGATGAACACGGCAGCGCCCGGCCCGTTCACGCTCGAGCAGTGGGCCGAGCTATCCGCTGCCGCCCTGGGTGATGCGGGCGTTACCGCGGAGTCGGTGAACGGGATCATCACCTCACACCTGGGGGAGTCGGAGATCTTCGTACCGTCCACCGTGGCTGAATACCTCGGCGTAGATGCCAACTTCGCCGAACTGGTCGACCTGGGTGGCGCCAGCGCCGCCGGGATGGTGTGGCGCGCCGCCGCGGCCATCGAGCTGGGGCTGTGTGACGTCGTCCTCTGTACGGTGCCCGCACGCTACATCACCCATATGTCAGAGAAGAAACCCAAGCAGCTGGTCGACGCGGTGTTCTTCGGCTCGTCTAGCAACCAATACGGTTCTCCCCAAGCCGAATTCGAGATTCCCTACGGCAACCTCGGCCAGAACGGTCCGTACGGGCAGGTCGCCCAGCGCTACGGCGCGGTCTACGGCTACGACGAGCGTGCCATGGCCAAGATCGTGGTGGATCAGCGGTTCAACGCCAATCACACCGAAGGCGCCATCTGGAAGGACAAGCCGCTGACCGTCGAGGACGTGATCGCCAGCCCGGTGATCGCGGATCCGTTGCACATGCTGGAGATCGTCATGCCGTGTGTCGGTGGGGCGGCCGTCGTGGTGACCAACGGCGACATTGCCAAGCGGTCACGCAATCGGCCCGTGTGGATCAAGGGATTCGGCGAACACGTCCCGTTCAAGACCCCTACTTACGCGCAGGATCTTCTGCAGACGCCGATCACCAAGGCGGCCGACACCGCGTTCGGCATGACCAATCTGCAGCGCGCCGACATGGACATGGTGTCGATCTATGACTGCTACACCATCACGGTGCTGCTGAGCCTCGAGGACGCTGGGTTCTGCGAAAAGGGCAAGGGCATGTCATTCGTCGCCGACCATGACCTGACGTTCCGCGGCGACTTCCCACTCAACACCGCGGGCGGTCAACTCGGTTTCGGTCAGGCGGGACTCGCGGGTGGCATGCACCACGTATGCGATGCCACCCGACAGATCATGGGGCGAGCGGGTCAGTCACAGGTCTCCGACTGCCACCGGGCGTTCGTCTCCGGCAACGGAGGAATCCTGTCCGAGCAGACGACGCTCATCCTCGAGGGAGATTGATCGCATGACAACCTTCGAACGACCGATGCCGGTGAAAACGCCTACCACCGCACCATTCTGGGAGGCCTTGTCGGAGCATCGCATCCGGATCCAGTACTCGCCGTCCACTGACGCTTGGGTTTTCTATCCACGTGTGCGTGCCCCGCGCACGCTGGCAGGCGATCTCGAGTGGCGGGAGATTTCGGGGATGGGCACCCTGTACTCCTTCACCGTCGCTCGCCGGCCCGTCGGACCGCATTTCGCCGACGCGGTGCCGCAACTACTGGCGATCGTCGAATGGGACGAGGGGCCACGCTTTTCCACCGAGATGGTGAACGTGGATCCCGCCGACCTGCGGATCGGTATGCGGGTCAGGCCCGTCTTCTTCGACTATCCCGACCATGAGGTCACCATGCTGCGATACGAACCGGCAGACAACTAGACGCCTCGTCAGTGCACGGAGGCTCCGGAGACACGATCTGCGACAAGTCGAGCCAATGCGCGCTTGAGGCAATAGGGTTTCTGAAAGATAGGGGACCTGATGGAGCTATTGGCGGCACAACGAGAGTTCACGGCCTACGGGCCGTCGCATCTGATCGTGCTGGCTGTGTTCGCAATCGGCGCTGCACTGCTCATTTGGGGCGGACGCCGGCAGACTGAGGCGCAGGCTCGACTCTTCAGCCGGGGCTTTGCGGTTGTCATCCTGGCGATGTTCCTGGTGGCGTTGACGTACAAGCTGCTCAGCCCCGTCCTTGACACATCAATACCGCTGCAGCTGTGCGATGTCGCGGAACTCATTGCGGTCTATGCGTTGTGGACGCAACGGCATTGGGCGTTTGTGCTCACCTATTACTGGTGCCTCGTGCTCAGCTCACAGGCGTTGATCACACCGGATGTCGGCACGGCTGAAGAAGGGTCGCCGGATTTCCCCCATCATCTGTTCATCACATTCTTTGCGCTTCATGTGCTCGTCGTGTGGGCGGCCATCTACTTGACGTGGGGGCGTCGGATGCGACCGAGCTGGCGCGACTACCGCTTCGCGATCATCGCCACTCTGGTCTGGGGGGCCTTCACCTTCACGTTCAACGCGATCGTGGGAACCAATTACGGCTACCTCAACGGCAAACCACCCACCGCATCTGTACTGGACTTTTTGGGCCCATGGCCGGTGTATCTGCTCATCGAGGTGACGATCGTCCTCATCGTGTGGGCCCTGATCACCTGGCCGTGGGAGCGCAAACGGCAGCGAGTCGAGGAAAGTCAGGCCGCCGCCTGAGACCTACCGGCGTACGCCGGGCGCTGTCATACCGATTCTCCGGTGGCCGAGAAGATGACCCGGCGGCCGATCTCGACGGCGTGGTCGGCGAAGCGCTCGTAGTAGCGGCCCAGGAGGGTGACGTCGACGGCTGCCGCCACACCGTGTTTCCACTCTCTGTCCATCAGTACTGAGAACAGGTGGCGGTGGAGGTTGTCCATGTCGTCGTCGTCGTCCGCGAGCTGTTCTGCGCGGTGGGTGTCCTTGGACAGAACGACTTGCTTGACGTTGCTTCCCATATCGACGGCGATACGGCCCATTTCGGTGAAGTAGCCGTTGACTTCCTCCGGGAGCACTTTTGCCGGATGACGTCTGCGGGTCAACTTGGCGACGTGCAGGGCCAGTGCGGCCATCCGGTCGACATCGGCGATGTTCTTCAACGCGCTGACGACTGCGCGTAGGTCTCCGGCGACAGGGGCTTGCAACGCGAGGACGGTCAGCGCCTGTTCCTCGGTCTTCCTCGCCTTTTGCCGGATGACGTCGTGGTCGGTGATCACCTGTTCGGCGAGCAGCAGGTCGGCCTGCAGTAGGGCTTGCGTCGCGGATTCCATGGCCTGACCCGCCGCGCCACACATGTCGGCGATGCCGACGATCAGGTCGTCGAGCTGCTGATGGAATGCGTTGCGCACGGATAGAGCTTAGGTGGCAATCACCCAGAAGACGGACGATCGCCCCCGCGGCTGATGCCGCAGCCAAATACCTGTTGCGACGACTCGCTGTAATGCGATGATCTGTCGATGTATGAGCCCGGCGTGCCGCCCCGCGCCGAGCGGTCGGCGCTGATGTCGCCCGATCTCAACGTCGGCAGCTTCCGCTTCTGGTTTGTCGGGCAGTCGTGGGAATGGTCCGACGAGGTCGCCCGCATGCACGGCTACGAGCCGGGCGAGGTCGTACCGACCACCGAGTTGCTGCTCTCCCACAAGCATCCTGACGACCGGCAGCACGTCCAGGACGCTCTGGACCATGCGCTGATCTCCGGAGGGTCGTTCTCGAGCCGTCACCGCTTCATCGACACCGGCGGCCGTGTCCACACCGTCATCGTGCTCGCCGACCGAATGCTCGATGACGGCGCGGTCGTGGGAACTGAGGGCTATTACATCGACCTGACCGACACGTTCGATCAAACCCGCCGCCAAGCCCTCGACGCCTCGCTTCCGGAGTTGTTGGAGTCACGCGCCGCGATCGAGCAGGCCAAGGGCGCTTTGATGCTGGTCTACCGGATCGATGCCGACGCGGCGTTCGAGCTCCTGCTATGGCGTTCCCAGCACACCAACACCAAAGTGCGCGCGCTGGCCGCTCAGATAATCGCCGATCTCAATACGCTCGAATTTCAGCCAGTCGATCTGCAGCGGCAGTTCGACCACGTGCTGCTCACGGCGCACGAGCGTATCGACACCGGTCGCCGCGATTAGCGGGTGTGCTGCGGCAGCAAATCGGGTATCGGTGTTTCCAATATTCGGCTAGCAACAGGTGCGGAGACGTGGCGTTACTGGAAGTGAATCAGGATGTTCGCGATGCCGCTGTTGTGGTGTCGGCGCTAGGTGAGATCGATTCGGCGAGTGTCGTTACCTTCGTTTTCCATCTCGATACGGCGCTGAAGAGGGCTCTCGACCACCCGGCCCGACTGCTTGTCATCGAGCTTTCGGGCGTGACGCACTTCGGTAGCGCAGGCCTCAACGCCGTCCTCGAATGCCTACGAGCAAGGACAGTCCGCGGGCGTCGCCGTCCGCGTCGTCGCTCCCAACGCCGCAGTTCTCCGTCCCATCCAGATCACCAAGCTCGACAGTGTCCTCCGGCCCTATCCGACCGTGACCGACGCGCTCGAGGCAAACTGAGATGAGCACCGCAGACGGAGAGCACGCGGCTGCTCGACGGTGCCGCAGCAACACCGCTCGGGGTTGCCGTACGACAACGTCGCGTCCCGAGGCCCGCGCAGACCATACCCGCCCGGTCGACACTGTTGCTGTACACCGACGGTCTGATCGAGCGTCGTCGTGAATCCGCTGGACCAGGGGATCCGCCGCGCAACCGACCTCGTTCAGGACAACCGGGACACCGCGCTCGAGGGCCTGGCCGACGAGATCATGTCGCGACTGACGCCCAGCGATGGGTATCAGGACGACGTCGCCCTTCTGCTCTATCGGCAACCCGCGCCGCTCGAGGTTGAGATCGCCGCCGACGCGGGTGAACTCGCGCCGACCCGCGCGGCGCTGCGCGGCTGGCTCACCCGCGCCGGCCTGGATCCCGAACAGACAATGGACGTGCTGATCGCCGTAGGAGAGGCGGTTGCCAATTCGATCGAGCATGGACACCGCGAACGACTTGAAGGCACGGTCAGTCTCCGCGCGACCGCTGTGGCGGACCGATTGCATCTGACGGTGGTCGATACCGGCTCGTGGAAACCGCCGCAATCGGACCCCAACTCCCACCGGGGCCGGGGCATCATGTTGATGCGCGCGTTGATGCAGGATGTGACCATTGAGCCGAGTGAAACCGGCACGACGATTCACATGCACACGAGGATCGCCTGATGGCCACTCCGCTGAGTGTCAGCACTGGCCGTCGTGATGACGGCACGGTGGTGCTGAGTGCGACCGGTGAACTCGATATGAGCAATGTCGATGTATTCACGGCGGCGATCGCCGATGCCATGACCCCGGCATCGCAGGACGGCGGTGTGCTGACGATCGACCTCACCGGTGTCGAGTACTTGGACAGCGCCGCCATCAACGCCCTGTTCGGCCACGCCGATCGCATCCGCCTGATCGTCAACCCGATTCTCATGCCAGTCCTGAGGGTCAGCGGCCTCACCGCCGTGGCCTCAGTCGAGACGGCTGTCGCCACCGTCGGACCACTGAGTCGCGTCCGCCGAGCGCAGGCCGACACACAATCTCGGTGATCACACCGAAAAGGGGCCGCAGGTGTCTGCGGCCCCTTCGGTCACTTACCACGGTTCAGGGTTGCTTGGCGTATCGGAGCAGGAAGGCCGCGGATACGAATCCGGCGCCGACCGTGAACGTGCCCCACAGCACCAGGGGGAAGACCAGCGAGACGGGCGACCAGCCCACGCTGGAGAACGTCGCGGCGGTGTAGAACAGCCAGAACACCCGGTAGATGGACCACAGCGCGGCGATACCGGCGCTGATCCCGATGACGAGGCTGTACGTGCGATCGACCTGGCCGATCTGCTCTTGGATGCGGGTGGGGACGATGTTCATTGCTGGTTCCTTAGGTCATGCGCCGCCGGTTTGGCGTCGTCACTGCGGTAAGTACATCGAGCCCGAGTGGCTACCGATCCCAACAAGTGCGGACCCGCACGTCTGGCGCGACCGCCTGTGGACATGCTGTGAAAACGCTGTCAGAGCTGCAGGTCAGCAATTGACAGGCGACAGTTTGACTGGCTACATATATGACACGCGATACGGAGCATGTAACGCGCGGCTTCTTGTGGGCCGAGGTGAGGGGCCGGTAGTCCGACGATGAGTTCTGTATCCACGGAGCGATCGAAGATCGCGCACGCCATTCGCGTGCTCGCCGTGCCCATCGTGCTGGGCTGGATGGCGCTGACCGTCGTCACGAACGTCTTCGTTCCCTCGCTGGAGAAGGTGGGCGAGGCCCACACCGTGTCGATGAACGCACACGACGCGCCGGCCTTCATCGCCATGCAGCGCATCGGTGCGAACTTTCAGGAGTTCGACTCCGACAGCAACGCGATGGTCATCCTCGAAGGAGACCAGCCTCTCGGCGCTGACGCGCATCACTATTACGACGAGCTGATCAAGGCGTTCCGGACCGACCCAGAACATATAGAGCACGTCGCGGACTTCTGGAGTGATCCGCTGACCGCGGCGGGCGCCCAGAGCAACGACGGCAAGTCCGCCTACGTGCAGCTCTATCTGCGCGGAAACATGGGCGAGACGCGGGCCAACGAGTCCATCGCCGCCGTGCGCGACATCATCGAGAAGACACCCGCTCCGCCGGGCGTGAAGGCCTATGTCACCGGCGGCGCGGCGATGAACTCCGACCAACGGGTCGCCGGCGACAAGGGCGCGGCCAAGGCCACGCTCGTCACGCTCGTCGTCATCTTCATCATGCTGCTGATCGTCTACCGCTCGATCGCCACGACGGTCTTGATCCTGCTGATGGTGTTCGTCGAACTCGGCGCCTCCCGGGGAATCGTCGCGTTCCTCGGAAATTCGGGCGTCATGGGGCTGTCGACGTTCGCGACCAGTCTGCTGACGCTCATCGCGATCGCCGCGGGCACCGACTACGCGATCTTCCTCATCGGCCGGTACCAAGAGGCGCGGGGAGACGGCGAAGACCGGGAAACCGCGTACTACACCATGTTTCACGGCACCGCGCACGTGGTGCTTGGTTCCGGACTGACCATCGCCGGTGCGATGCTGTGCCTCAAGTTCACGCGGTCTGCCGTGGTTCCAGACCATGGCGGTGCCGTGCGCGGTCGGCATACTCGTCGCGGTCATCGCCGCGTTGACGCTGGGCCCGGCCGTGATCGTCATCGGCAGCCGATTCGGCCTGTTCGAACCCAAACGCGCGATCAATTCCCGCGGTTGGCGCCGGGTGGGCGTCGTCGTGGTGCGGTGGCCGGGCCCGATTCTCGTGGCGACTGTGCGCGCTGGCGCTGATCGGACTGCTCGCCCTGCCGGGCTACAAGACCGACTACGACGGGCGCCATTTCATGCCCGACGACACCCCGGCCAATATCGGATATGCCGTCGCCGACCGGCATTTCGACGCCGCCCGGATGAATCCCGAACTGATGATGGTCGAAAGCGATCACGACCTGCGGAACTCGGCGGACTTCCTGGTGATCGACAAGATCGCCAAGGCGATCTTCACGGTGCCCGGCATCGCGCGGGTGCAGACGATCACCCGTCCCGACGGAAAGCCGATCGAACACACCACCATTCCGTTCCTGCTCAGCATGCAGGGCACCACGAACCAGCTGAACCAGAAGTACAACCAGGACCGCATGGCCGACATGCTCAAGTTCAGGCCGACGAGATGCAGACGACGATCGACACGCTCACGCAAGATGTCGGCGCTGACCGAGCAGATGGCCGCAGTCACCCACAGCATGGTCGCCAAGACCAGGGCCATGACCGTCGACATCGCCGAATTGCGGGACAACATCGCCAACTTCGACGACTTCTTCCGGCCGATGCGCAACTTCCTCTACTGGGAACCGCACTGCTACAACATTCCGGTCTGCTGGTCGATCCGGTCGGTCTTCGACACCCTCGACGGCGTCGACATCATGACCGACGACATCCAGCAGCTGTTGCCCGATCTGGAACATCTCGACACGCTGATGCCGCAGCTGGTCGCGCTGATGCCCGCGCAGATCGCAGACGATGAAGACGATGAAGACGATGATGCTGACGATGTATGCCACCCAGAAGGGCATGCAGGATCAGCAGGCGGCGCAGCAAGAGAATTCGACCGCGATGGGCGACGCGTTCGATGACTCGATGAACGACGACTCGTTCTATCTTCCGCCCGAGGTCTTCGACAACGCGGACTTCAAACGCGGCATGAAGAACTTCATCTCACCCGACGGCAAGTCGGTGCGCTTCATCATCGAGCACGACGGCGATCCGGCCAGCCCCGGAGGGTATTGCGCGCATCAACGCGATCAAGACAGGCGGCCAAGGAAGCCATCAAGGGCACTCCGCTGGAAGGCTCGACCATCTTCCTGGGCGGCACCGCGGCGACCTACAAGGACATGCACGACGGGTCCAACTTACGACCTGCTGATCGCCGGAATGTCCGCTGTGGCACTTGATTTTCGTCATCATGCTGATCATCACGCGAAGCGTCGTGGCATCAGCGGTGATCGTGGGCACCGTCTCTGCTGTCGCTGGGTACGTCGTTCGGGCTCTCGGTACTGTCTGGCAGTACCTTCTCGGCATCCGACTGCACTGGATCGTTCTGGTGATGTCCGTGATCCTGCTGCTGGCGGTTGGTTCCGACTACAACCTGCTGCTCGTTCCCGGTTCAAGGAGGAACTACACCACGGACTCAAGACGGCCATCATCCGGGCGATGGCGGGTTCGGGTTCGGTGGTGACATCGGCGGGTCTGGTTTTCGCTGCCACCATGGCGTCGTTCATATTCGGCGACCTACTCAGCATTGCGCAGGTCGGCAGCACCATCGCGCTGGGACTCCTCTTCGACACCCTGATCGTGCGGTCGTTCATGACGCCGTCGATCGCCGCGCTACTGGGGCGGTGGTTCTGGTGGCCCAACAGTCCCGCAAACGCCCGCCTCGAGGCGCCGGATGCAGGCCATCCTCGGCGACCGCGACGCCAGCCTGCGTTCCTGACTCAGAAGCGGGAGCCGTCAGTTGCCGGCATGCCGGCCGAGAAAGTCCACGACGGCACCCGCGAAGAGGTCGTTGCGATCTCCGGCGACCATATGCCCGGCGCCGCCGACGTCGACGAAGTCGACCGCGGGAAATCTGGCGAGGAACGCGTCGGCCCGTTCCTGCGTGACGAGGTCGCTCACCTGGCCTCGCACGAGCAGCATGGGCACGCCGGCGTCGACGATCGTTTGGACGGCGGCGTGCATGCGATCGACCTCGGTCACCTCGATCGGCGGAAGTGCCGATGTGCCGTCGATGAATTTCGGGTCCCAGTGCCAGTACCACCGACCGTCTCGGTGACGCAGATTCGTTCGGAGGCCGTCCAGGTCGGTGGGCCGCGGACGGTGCGGGTTGTACTCCTGGATCATGTCGGCGACCTCGTCCAGTGAGTCGAATCCGGACTTCATGCGGTCGTACATGAAGTTGTGGATTCGCGATGCGCCGGACTCGTCCATGTCGGGCACGATGTCGACGAGTACGACGGCGCGTGCCGTCCCCGGTGCGATTTCGCCCTCGAGGAGCATCGAGGTGAAGCCTCCTAGCGAGGCGCCGACCAACACCGGCTTCGGCGGAAGATCACGCAGTACTTCGAGCACATCGCGGGCGAAGGAAGCGACGCGATAGTCCCCGTCGTCGGACCAATCGGACTCGCCGTGGCCACGGAAGTCGAGCGTGATCGCCTGCCATCCGCGCTCGGCCACCGCGGCGGCGGCGCGGCCCCAGGATCGGCGGGTCTGACCGCCGCCGTGCAGGAAGACCACCGCCGGCGCGAGGGGATCGCCGATCCGGTCGCCGACGATCCGAACGCCGCCGTCGCCGGTCGTGGTGAATGCCTCAGGTGCCGAAGTCACCTTGTTTTCTTAACGTGGATACGTCCGATCCGCGGTGACATCGGGGAAACCCGTCACTCGAGGAAGCCGTTGGTGACGAACATGTGGTCACCGATTCGACAGGTGACGGCGCCCTGATATGTCGAACCACATGCGGCGGGCCCGTTCTCCAGGCGCTCACCGGCCGGCAGTGCGTCGACGTCGCGGGTGAATGTCGGTGTATCGGCGTGGATGTAGCGGGCGCCGGCCGAGTCGACGATGGTCTGATTGGTTCCCTCGGGCGCACTGTCCGGCACGAAATCGCAGCCGGCCTGGGTTCCGCCAGGTGCGATTCCGCAGGAGTAGGAGTAAACACCCTCCTTTTCCGTCGGTGTCCGGAAGTAAATCCAGCCGGGGTCGGTCAGCGTCGTGAAGCGACCGCGCGCGGGCGGCCACTGGTCGAGACCATTCGCCGGTGGTGGGGTGTCGGGCAGGGGAGCCCCGGTCGCGATCGCGAGAACGTGGGTGTAGGCCGTTCGCGCGGCCATCGCGCCGTAGTTGCTCCACGGCGGCCCCGGCGGCGCTTTGACGTACCCGACGACGACGGTCGGGCCCGCGCCGTAGGCGTAGCCGGTGGGCCCTCCGGGGACGTTGATGTACTGCACCAGCTTCCCGTCGAGGGTGACGGTTCCGTCGCGGGCGCCGGCGCCCAGTCGCGAGAACAAGCCGTCGACGAAGGCTTCGCCGCTGCCTTTTTCGAGCGTGGCGACGAGAACATCAAGGGCGACTACGTCCGGCGAAAAATGCTGGTGTCGGTGATCTCGCCGGCGGTCAGCGTCGAGAACTGGGCGGTGGGTTTGGGGTCGGCGAAGCCGGGGCCGATGTCGGCGGGGCAGACGGGCACGACGCTCAGGTCTTTCGGCAGGCCGTCAAATGCGGCCGAGAAAGCAGCTGTCCGTCCACCACAGTTCTGGCCGGCGGCGGGTACGGCGGTCATGAGCGACACCGTCGTAACGGCGGCGAGAACGATCCCCACCACTGTAAACACGTGGTTTTGCGGCCGAAGGATCGTCCCGGTATTGCGTGGGCCGGCGATCATCTTCGAGTCCTGTCCGAGGCAGTCGATTTCTTCGGGTCCGGGCAGCGTCGCACAACTGCCATCGGCGGATTGTTGAGTTTCGGAAGGTCTGACGCGCACGTTAAGAAACTTCCAAGTGCCGCTGCGCAGAGTTCCTCCCATCGAAGAAAGGAGGAGACCATGAGCGCAGTGGAAGAAACGGCCACAGAGCCGACGACGGAGCTCCGCGTGCTGACCTTGCACGGGAACCGGGTGGCGTATCTAGACGAGGGCGCGGGTGACGTGTTGTTGCTGATCCACGGCATCGGCGGAAGCTCGGACTGCTGGCGCGGCGTGGTGCACAAGCTAGCGGCACGCCATCGCGTCATCGCCGTTGATCTCCTCGGTCATGGACAGTCCGACAAGCCACGGGGCGACTACTCGCTGGGCGCATTCGCGGTGTGGCTGCGTGACTTCCTCGACGCCTTGAACATCCGCGAGGCCACGGTGATCGGCCACTCGTTCGGCGGCGGCGTGGCCCTGCAGTTCGCCCACCAACACAAGGAATACTGCCGTCGGCTCGTCCTGATCAGCAGCGGCGGTCTCGGCCCCGATCTCGGCAGGCTGTTGCGCATGCTGTCGCTGCCCGGTGCCGAAATGGTTCTGCAGCTGGTCGGTTCCAAGCCCGCGATCAAAGTCGGCGGCGCACTCCGTAAGCGTGCACTGTCCTCGGGCCGTGAAACCAGCAGGTACAGCGAGACACTGAAAGGCCAAGCCGCGCTGTCGGACCCGAAAACCAGGGCCGCGTTCCTGCGGACGCTGCGCTCGGTCGTCGACCACCGCGGCCAGACGGTCTGCGCCCTGGACCGGCTGCGGACAGATCTGCCGACACTCATCATCTTCGGTGAGCAAGACCGTTGCATCCCCGTCGCCCACGCCCGTTCGGCACACGACGCAATTCCAGGCAGCCTGCTGCATCTCATTCCCGGTGCGGGCCATCAGCCCCAGGTGGAATGTGCCGACACCGTGGTGAGCCTCCTCGAGGACTTCATCGATTCGTCTCGTGACGAATCGCAACTAGGCCGAGTGTCGGGTTCTGTTACGCGTGACGCCCGATCTCGTGCAATAACGCGACACTCGACGGGCCGTCACGAAACAATCGCGGCTTTAGGCGGTTGCGGCGAGTTCTCGCGAGTCCACCCGGTCCGGCTCACGAACCTGGTCGCGTAGCGTGCCAAGGGCTTTGGCGATGAGTCGCGACACGTGCATCTGCGAGTAGCCCATGCGTGCGGCGATCTGCGTCTGCGTCATGTTATCGAAGAACCGCAGGGTTAAAACGGTCTGCTCGCGATCCGGCAAGGCGGCTATCAACGGACGGACGGTCTCGAGCGCGAGCACCTTCTCGATGTTGGGGTCGACATCGCCGAGAGTGTCGCCGATGCCGCGGTATTCGGCGTCAGGACCGGCTTGCACGTCGGTCGACAGCGTGGAGTAATTGCTACTCGCGATCGTCGCTTGGACCACCGAATCACGGTCGATGCCAAGATATTTGGCGATCTCCGAAGCGGTCGGCGCACGATTGAGGTCTTGGGACAACGCGCCACGAGCCTTGACCATTTGGCCCTGAAGGTCTTTCAAGCGGCGGGGGACCTTGACCGCCCATCCGTAGTCACGAAAATGACGGCGAACCTCACCCATCATCGTCGGCACGGCGAAGGCAAGGAATTCCGCACCGTTGTCGGGATCGAAACGGTTGACTGCGTTGACCAAACCAACCCGAGCGGCCTGGACGAGATCCTCGTACGGCTCTCCGCGATTCCTGAACCGCCGGGCAATGTGATTGGCGAGCGGCAGTGCTCGTCCGATGATTTCGTCGCGCTGCCGCTGGTATGCACTCGAGCCTTCATCGAGGGTCGCCAGACGGCGAAACATCTCGGTGAGGTCTCCGTACTCAGAATTTGAATCGGACACGTTAGGACGCCCCTATCCGGGTTGCGCTTGCAATAAGCGGCTCGGATCTGAACCTCTCGTGGCTTCGGCTATACCCAAACACCGGCCTGCCGAAACCAGCCGACCCCCAGCCTGGTAGACCATCGACATGGAGCCAGACGTGAGCGAACATGCCAGCCCCGGCGTCACCGGGATCCACCATTTCTCCATCACCGTCACCGACCTCGAGGCCAGCCTGGCCTGGTACCAGCGCCTGCTCGGGGCCGACCGGGTGCCGATGAAGTTCCCGCATTACGACTGGGAGGACACCGGCTACGGCGAGTTGCTCGTCGATCCGCGCTCGGGTGTCGTGATCGGTCTGCACACCAACACCGGCAATGACGGACAGCCCTTCGACGAGGCCCGCACGGGGCTGGACCACGTGGCGCTGAACGTCGCCTCACGGAGCGACCTCGAGGCGTGGACGGCCCGGCTCGACGAACTCGGTATCGAACACTCCGGCATCAGGGGCGGGGACCAGCCGTTCCCCTTTGCGACGGTGGTGTTCCGCGACCCCGACAACATCCAGCTCGAACTGTTCGTGGCTGGTTAGTCCGGCCTGGCGTGCTCTCTAGCAGCGGGTCTTTTGGTTGGTTGCGCAACCACAATGGCGATCCGTACGGTCGGGTGTCATGTCGCAACCGGGGGTGCTGAATTTGCGGGTGATCGGGCGCACGACGGCGTTGGTGGCAGTTGTTCTGGGTTTCCGTCGCGTTCAGCGGTGCGCGCGCTTCGGCGGTTCCCGCTGGGGACTTTCCCGACGGCCTGACGTTCGGCGGACTGCAGCGCAATTACCTCGTACACGCCCCAGCCGGACTTGCGCAACCCACCGGCCTGGTGATCAACCTGCACGGCGCCGGGATGACCGGTCGGCGCTCAAGCGGCGATGACGAACTACAACGCCGTCGCTGATCAGCACGGGTTCGTCGTGGTCTATCCCGACGGCATCGACTTCAGCTGGGCCGACGGACGTGGCGCCTCGGTGCCCGACCGTCAGGGTGTCGACGATGTGGGCTTCCTCGTCGCGCTCGCCGATCGGCTCACGCAGGACTTCGGCATCGACCGCGGCCGGGTGTTCGCCACCGGAATGTCGGCGGGCGCATTCATGGCCAACCGGCTGGCGTGTTCTCGCGCAGACGTCTTCTCCGCCGTCGCCCCGGTCGCGGGAACGCTGGGCTCCGCGTTCCCGTGCAGTCCTTCGCAACCCGTGTCCGTCCTAATATCCACGGGACGGCAGACAACGTCGTGCCGTTCAACGGTGGCCCGATGGTGGGGCGGGGCGGGGCGAGCGACATCCTTTCCGCACCGGCGATGGCGCAGCAGTGGCGCGACTCTGAACGGCTGCCCGGCGCCCGTCGAGGATTCTCCGGCGCCATCGGTACACCGGTTCACCTCGGCTGGCTGCGCTGACGGCACCGAGGTCTCGTTCGTTCAGATCGACGGCGGTGGTCACACCTGGCTGGACGCGTCCTTCGCCAGTGCGCAGTTCTTCGCCACGCACGGCAGGTGACCTGACCTTGGTTTCGGTGGGCTACGTCTCGGTGGGCTACGTCTCGTCGGCGACCTGGCCCTTCGTCTGATGCCCGCCGGGCGCGTCGGGGTCGTCATTCCGATGGTCCAGCTTCTCCTGCTGTTCCCGTTGATCTTCGGTGGCCTTGTTGGCGTCCTTCGGGTTCAACGGCGGGTCGTTGGTCGGCTCCATCCGTGGAGATTCTCCCGGCGGCTCGGTAGCTAAACTGCGGGCGACAACCGAAACACGTTGATCGTGCGGACGCCGTCAGTCTTCACCGCGTACGACGCGAAGTTGGACGCATAGCCCTCCGCGAGTGCGAATAGACGGTCATGATCTTCGCCCTCGGTGAGACGGGCCACGAAATGACCCCCGCGGTCGGTCCGACCTTCGGCGAACAGTTGGCAGTGCGGATTTTTCAGCAAGTTGTAATACCAGCTCGGATGGTGGGTCTGACCGTAGTTCGAGGCGATGAGGATGACGTCGTCACCGTCGGTGAAGTAGCCGAGCGGCACGTCGCGCTGGATTCCAGACTTGGCACCGGTCGACCGCAACACGACGAGGGGGATCGTGCCCTTGCCGAAGTGCACGTGGCCCCGGCTCAGTCGCATCAGCGGGCCGTCGAGGGGCGCCATGAGGCGGCGGTGGACGGCAGACCCGGGTCCGTCGAGAGGACGCGAGCGACGATACGCCGCATCGCGGGCGCCTCGGCCGTCGCGTCGACCCGTGGGATGCCATTCAATAGATCGGACATGATCGTCATGATATGTATTTCCGAGACCAGCCCAAAGGAAGAAGCGCAATGAGCAACGAGTCGGCAGCGGCCATCCGCGCAGGAACGCCGTGACTGGGCCGCCCAGCATCGCGAGGCGTACCTGCGTTCGGGCGGCGCGCAGGGCCATGTGATGGACATCAGCGATGCCGGCGGCCACGCCTTCACCACCCACTGTCTGATCAGGGTGAAAGGCCGCAAGTCGGGCAGGACGCAGATCGTTCCGTTGATCTACGGCGATGTCGGCGGCGAGGTCGTGATCGTCGCGTCCAAGGGTGGCGCCGACTCCAACCCCGACTGGTATCTCAACCTTCGCGCCGGCGACGAGGTCGACCTGCAGATCGCCACCCAGGCGTTCCGGGCATCGTGGCGAGAGCCCGAAGGTGAAGAGCGACACCGGGTCTGGGACTTCATGGCGCATGTATATCCGCCTTACCTCAACTATCAGAAGGCGACGACGCGACACATCCCGGTGATCATGCTGAATCCCGTCACGCCCATCGAGGTGTTCGAAGAATCGGACCTTCAGTCCTCGTAAACGAGCTCCACGCGTGGCAGCTGGCCCTGCGGGCCCATAGGCGAGTCGTATTCGATCACTGAGCACATCGGGTTGCTGTGGGTGGCAAAGAGTTTCGCCTCGTCTGCCATGATGTCGGGCAGACGTCCGGGGTCGGCGATGACGCGTTGTGAGTTCTCGAAGTCCTCGCGGCTGTTCCACCAGATCTCCATGATGCAGTGGTAGCCGGGATCGATCACCTCACCCGTGACCGGATTGCGCTCCGGAGTCAGGTAGCGCCGCACATAGCGCACCGCGTTCGGGATCGACGGGGAACGCCCCATGCGGGCAGACAGCCGAGAGTGCTGGTTTTCGTAGTAGTCGATGAACTCCTCCATCGTCATATCCGGGCGCTTGCGAAAGAAACACACCTGCTTGAACATTCACCTCACCTCAAGTTCGCGCTGAATTTTCGACGATGATCTCGCACGCGGTCTCGTAGAACGCGCTGATGAGTGTGGAGAAGGAGAGCTCGAACGGATAAATCATGTGCACGTCCATCGCCTCGAGCTGCCACTCCGGCAGGACGGGCACGATGCTGCCATCGCGCAGTTCGGTCGTGCAGATGATCTGCGTGGGCATGGGGCCGATGCCGAGTCCCTGCAGGATGTACTGCTTGCACACCTGAAAGTTGTTGGCGCGCGCCCGTACCGGAGGTGTCAGCTCGTATCGGCGCTTGTGCTTGGCCACGCTGAACTTGCGCGGACCGCCGAAGCCGAAGTCGATGAACGGCAGGAGGTCCAGCTGTGCGGGGTCGGTGATCGGCTCGGGCAACTGCCGCACGAAGTCGGGTGAGGCGCACAGGAAGAGCTCTAGGCTGAAGACCTTTCGCGCGATCAATGTCGAATCCTGCAGCGGTCCGGTGCCGAACACCACATCGAACCCGTCTTTGATCGGGTCGACGAGGTTGTCAACCAGCCGGATGTCCAACCGCGAGTGGGGATAGTGCTGTAGGAACGCGGCACCGACGCGGGACGCGTAGTCGATGCCGAGGAAGATCGGTATCGCAACCCTCAACTCGCCCTGCGGCTCCTGTCTGCTGCCCTCGACCAGGGCGCGTACGCCGTTGGCTTCGGCGAGGATGTTCACAGCGTGGCTGTAGACCTTCTCGCCGAGGTCGGTGACGGTGAGCTGATGGGTGTTCTTGCGCAGTAGCTTGATGCCGAGATCGGATTCGAGCTTGGTCAGCTTGCGGCTCACGGTGGACTTGGGCATGCCGAGCAGCACCGCCGCCTTCGACAGGCTGCGGCTCTCGACGACCTTGCCGAATACCAGCAGGGCGTCGAGGTCGAAAGGCAGGTTCTGTTCCATCAGCTGTTCCAAATATGCAACAGGGTGTTGCAGTTGTGCATCTGTTTTGACTATTTCAGCAGCTGTTAGCGTCGGCCCATCTGTAATCGGGGCCGAAGTCTGAGGAGGGCCTCCATGAGTCACGACAGCCTGGTGACGAAACCCGACAGCGGTCACTGGACCGACGCCTATCCCGAACTCGGCCGCGGACCCGTGTCACTCGAAGACTGCGTGTCGGAGGAGTTCTACGAGAAGGAACGCGAGCACGTCTTCAAAAAGACTTGGCTCTATGTCGGGCGGGTGGAGCGGGTGCCGAAGTCTGGCAGCTACTTCACTCGTGAGCTGAGGTTTCTCAACACCTCGGTCATCATCGTCCGGGGTAAGGACGACGTGATCCGGGCCATGCACAACATCTGCCCGCACCGTGGCAACAAGATGCTGTGGGAGGACGATCCCTTCCAAGAGGTGCAGGGCCGCGCGCCACTGCTCTACTGCCGCTTCCACGGCTGGCGCTACAAGTTAGACGGCTCGCTGCATTCGGCGACGCGGAAGGATCTCCTGCTCGACTTCGACGCCGACAGCTGCCGCGTTCCCGCCATCCAGTGCGAGGTGTGGGAAGGATTCATCTTCATCAATCTCAACCCGCACAACACCGAGTCACTGCGTTCGTACCTCGGCGAACTCGCTCACGGTCTCGAGGGCTATCCCTTCGACGGTCCGCACCAGGTGTATCAGTTCAAGGTCGAATTGCAGTGCAACTGGAAGATCTTCGTCGACGGCTTCGCGGAGAGCTACCACGGCCCCTATCTGCACGCGTCGTCGTTCGGCGCTCTCACCGCTGAGGCCAGGGATGCGTTCGACCAACCGAACCCGTTCACCGACGCGCTGGGATATCAACTCAAGGGGCCGCACCGGATGTTCTCCTTCGCGGGGGAGCCGTCACAAAAGACGCCGTACTCCAAGCCGATCGAATGCGTGATGGAGGCCAGCGCGGCCGGCCCGTGGAACAAGAAGCCCGATCGGGGACCGATGCCACCGGGTATCAACCCGACCCGTGCCGAGAAGTATGGCTTCGATTCGTTCCAGTTCTTCCCGAATTTCGTATTGATCTTCGGCGCATCCGGTTTCACGGTGCACACCCACTGGCCGACGGGTCCGCATTCGCACATCTTCGAAACAGAGGCTTACTACCAGCCACCGACCACTCATCGGGAACGGCTGGGCCAGGAACTGACGATGACGTTCCTCAACGACATCATCCTGGAGGACGCCAGCCCATCGGAGGGGTTACAGGCGATGCTGAACAGCGGCGCGCTGACGCATTTCACGATGAACGACGAGGAGATCCTCCTGCGTCACCTGCACAAGACGGTCGCCGACTATGTCGGGGCGGGGGAGGCGGGACGATGAGTGACATTCTGCCAAAGGACTTTTCGCAACTCGAGCACCTGGTCGACGAGTGGGCCATCGAGGACGGACACGAGCGCTATGTGAAGCGGGTGAATTCCTCGATGGAGGAGATCCAGGCGTTCTACGACCAGGTGTTCCCCTTCGCCGAGGAAGCCGTCACCTATGTCGACAAGTTCGACTACTCAGAACCGCTGCCCGATGACGTCGCCAACCTTCGTAATCTGCTCTACTCGCTGATCACCGTGTCGCTGGCCGTGGAGCTGTGGAAGCAGCCGCGCGTAAAGCATTCGGCCAACACCATTCTCACGAGAGTGAGCTGATTCACCATGGGACTCACCTCTGCGCAACTCGACGTCGTTGACCTCACGCCGCGGATCGGCAGCGAGATCAGGACCGACCTCGACACGCTGCTCAGCGGCGCCGAAGCGCCGAACGTTCGCGCAATCCTCGAGCAGCGCGGCGTCGTCTTCTTCCGTGGACTCGACATCACCGACGAACAACAGGTCGCGATCGCGCGGACCCTCGGAGCCATCCCCGCGAACGAAGGGGAGAGCGGTATCTACAAGATTTCGCTCGACAAGAACGTGAACCAGCGGGCCGAATATCTGAAGGGCTCGATGTTCTGGCATTTCGACGGTTCACTGCAGCCCTTCCCGAATCTCGCCACCCTGTTGCGGGCCATCACGCTGTCGGAAACCGGTGGTGAGACGGAGTTTTGCAACACCTATGCGGCCTACGATGACCTGCCGTCATCCGACAAGGAGCTCATCGCGGATCTTCGCGTGGTCCACAGCGCCGAGCGCTCGCAGTACTACGTTCGTCCAGAGATGAGCTTCGACGAAATCACGTTCTGGCAGAAGTCGCCGACAAAGGCGTGCCCCATCGTGTGGACGCATCAGTCCGGGCGCAAGTCGCTGCTGCTCGGCGCGACAGCGGATTACGTGATCGGCATGCCGGTCGAGGAAAGCCGCGCGCTTCTTGCCCGCCTCCGCGATTGGGCCACCCAGCCGCAGTACGTCTACCGACACCAGTGGGAGCCCGGTGACCTGCTGATGTGGGACAACACCGGCACGATGCACCGAGTGCTCGAATATCCCGTCGACAGTGGGCGTCTCATGCATCGCACGATCCTCGCGGGCGAAGAGCCTCTGCAGTGAAAATCGGCATCGCGACGCCGGTGGTCACCAACGTCGGCGGCGCCGCCCTGACGTGGGAGCGCGATGCGACGATCGACGACATCGGCCGAATCGCCGAGGCGGCCGATCGGCTCGGCTACCACCATTTGACGTGCAGCGAGCACATCGGCATACCCGCCTCCGAGGCGGGCCGGCGCGGTGCGCGCTATTGGGATCCGCTGGCCACCTTGGGCTACATCGCGGCTCGCACCGATCGGATCCGCCTCGCCACCATGACGCTGGTGCTCGGATATCACCATCCACTCGAGATCGTAAAGCGTTACGGCACACTCGATCATGTCAGTAAGGGGAGGGTGATCCTCGGCGTCGGAGTCGGCTCGCTCAAGGAGGAGTTCGATCTGCTCGGCGCACCGTTCGACGACCGAGGGGCCCGCGGCGACGACGCCTTGAGGGCGCTCCGGGCTGCGTTGCCAACCAATGAACCGGCGTACGAGGGCGAGTTCTACTCTTTCGGTGGTCTCACCGTTGACCCGTGCGCGATACAACCTCATATGCCGATCTGGGTCGGTGGTCGCACGAAGCGCTCGCTGCGGCGGGCGCTCACACTCGCGGACGGCTGGTGCCCATTCGGTGTGACGGTCGACACCGCCGCCGAGTGGCTGAGCGTCCGCGATGTGCCCGCCGGGTTCGAGGTTGTGCTGCCTGCCGAAAGGCCGCTCGACCCGGTGGGAAAGCCAGAGGCGACCAAGGAGACGCTCGAGATGATGGCGGCGGCCGGCACGACGACGGTGTTCGCGTATTTCATTCACGACTCACTCGAGCACTACTTGGAACAGATCCATGCGTTGGCTGAACTGCACGGTCTGAACGGACTGAACGGGCCCCGTCATGACGCTTCTGCGCCCGCTGACCGCGGATGAGTGGGGCGACGACGAGTACGCCGCAGTCGGTGCGCTGTTCGGCATACCGGGTGACGATGTACCGCGGGCCGGTTCGGGCGATGCGCGCGACCCGATGAACTTCGACATCCTCGGGGTGCTGGCGCGTCATCCCGCGATGGCCCGGGAGTTCATGACCTACAACGCCTTTCTGCTCCAGCGTGGGGAACTCCCGCTGCGCTTGCGCGAGCTGGCGATCCTTCGGCTGGCGCATGCGCGGCGGTCGGTGTTCTTCTGGGCCGAGCACGTCAGAGTGGCGATTGCCGGTGGCCTGCCCGAAGCGGATATCGCGCGGCTTGCCGCAGGCAACGACGGATTCGACGGCAAAGACCTGTTGGTCCTCGAGGCCACCGACGAGCTGCTCGCCGAGGGGCGTGCGGCGTCCGAGACGTGGCAGCGCCTCGTCGACGAGATCGGCACACACCAGGCAATGGAGTTGATCTTCGTCGTGGGCACCTACGCGATGTTGGCGATGGCGTGCGACTACCTGGGCTCTCGTGCCGCCGACCGGCAGCGCGCAGCTTCCCGACCCGAGGACCGAACGATGACGACTAGCATGGACGAGTTGTACTACGACGACTTTCCCGAATGGAACATCGACTTGGACAACGCTGTGTTCTCATCGTCATCGGCGGTCAGAGGCTGGGACAGCATGCCGGCACACGTCTGACGCGGTTCTGCGGCAGCGATAGGAGCTGACGTGAGATTCGTGTCTGGGGACGTTTGTGACCGATGACGGCATCGGCCCTGCCGAACTCGGCGCCGGCCTCGAGCAGCGCGGCATCGAGTCGCTGTTCCTCGCCGAGCACACCCATATCCCCGTCAACAACGCGAGCCCTTACCCGATGGGTGGCCCGATTCCGCCGAAGTACTACCGGACACTGGATCCGTTTCGTGGCGCTGACGGCGGCCGCGGGTGCCACCGAAAAGCTGGTGCTCGGTACCGGCGTCGCCTTGATCCCGCAGCGCGATCCGATCATCACGGCCAAAGAGGTCGCGTCGCTCGATGCTGTCTCGGCAGGACGGTTCCTGTTCGGCGTGGGCGTGGGCTGGAACCGCCAAGAAATCGCCAACCACGGTGTCGATCCCGCGGTGCGCGGGCGCGTGGCCGACGAGCGGTTGGACGCGATGATTGCGATCTGGACGCAGGACGAAGCCGAATTCCACGGAGAATTCGTCGATTTCGACCCGATCTTCTGCTGGCCCAAGCCCGTGACGAAGCCCTATCCGCCGCTGTACGTCGGTGGCGGGGGACCGGCGGTCGTTCCGGCGCATCGCCCGGCTGAACGCCGGGTGGATGGCGATCGCCCCGTCGCCGGACGTTCTCTCGGGCCAACTCGAGGAGTTGCACGCCGTCGCGGGCAATGACGTGCCGGTGACCGTCACCCAGTTCGGAGAGCTGACGGCGGAAACGTGGAAGGCTACGCATCCCTCGGCGTCGAGCGGGTCGTGGTGGAGCTTCCGACCGAGCCTCGCGACGAGACGCTTCGACGGCTGGACGACATGGCGGCGGAGTTCGCGACGCTGGCTTAACCTCGCGGTCACCTTCGTGGCCAGTGCGGCCAGCTTGGCGTCGAGTTCCTGGGCCGCCGCAAGAAGCGGCGGATTGGGCTCGACGACCATGAGCGACGACGGCACGACGTAGGTCAGCGCACTTGTGCCGTTCTCCTCTTCGGTAAGCAGCAGTTCGACCGGCGCGAAGAGTCCCGCGGTCACATCGTGGCGCATCATCGTGATCGCGATCAGCGGATTTCCGATCACCAGCCGCAGCACCTTCCGCTGGATGCCGGTTTTGCGCAATCCACCCGCCGTGGTCGAAAGTGCCGAACAACATGAAACCGCTTGGGCCGACGTGGGATTGCACCTCGTGTCTCGTAGGACTCCCAGCTGCTCGAACTGCTTCGCGATGTCGTCGATCGGCACGGGTTCGCGGCCGACATCGGCGAGCACGGCGTCGACGAGATCGTCGAAACTCTTTGTGCTGCCGAAGCGTAGCCGGACGCCGTCGAACGGAATGGTTTGTGGCTCAGATGCGGACATGATCTGCCTCCTCGATGGTGATGTCGTGTGTGTAGGGTGCAGGGCTGCGGTCGATCATCAGGCTGAGCAGTTCCGGGCGGCCGTAATGCCCGCTGGCGTCCATCTTCGATTTGCGTTGATCGATCAGCGAGAAGTCGAGATCGGCGATCACCTCGCCCTCTCCGGAAACTATTGGTTCCCCGATCAATTCGCCCAGTGGCGAGACGATCGCCGTGAACGAGCCTGCCGAGATCGGGCCGATCGGGCCTCCGGTATCCGCGACGATCTGCGCCTGCTGGTCGGCATCGAGCCAGCCGGTGGCGTTGACGACGAAGCTGCCGGACTTCGAGTGCGTGATTGCGGATGCTGATCTCCGTCTGCTTGGCGAAAAGTGGTCCACCGAACGACCCGGGCCACATCGCGGAGTGAATCTGCTCCCCGTCGGCGATCAACGCGTACCGGAAGAGCGGGTTGTAGTGCTCCCAGCACGCCAACTGGCCGATTCGTCCGACGGCGCTGTCGACGACCTGCAGACCCGACGCGTCGCCCTGACCCCAGAGCATCCGTTCGTGATAGGTCGGCGTGAGCTTGCGGCGACGCTGAAGCAGGGTGCCGTCGGCATCGAACAACAGTTGTGTGTTGTACAGCGTGCCGCCGTCACGTTCGTTGACCCCGATCGACACCACGATTCCGGCCGACCTGGCCGCATCGGCGATCGCGTCGTGTCGAGGCCGACGGGATGGTCACGGCCTGGTCGAGCAGGCGTAGATGCTCCTTGCCGAGTTCGAAGGCCGCCTGCAGAAACGTGAAGTACGGGTAGTACGGCACGATCGTCTCCGGGAAAGTCGCGAACTGCACACCGCGGTCGCCGAGTTCGGCGATCTTGGCGACGATCTTTCTCGACGGTTCCGTCGCGGCTGTAGAGCACCGGACTGATTTGTACTGCAGCGGCTTTCACGACAGTCATGGCTTTCACCTTTCAGCAGATCCTGGTCTTACTAGGTGCAAGCGGACAATCCGCCGGGCCTATTCCTGAGTTTAGTAATCTATACCCAGGCTCACCAGGGTATTCATGAATGGCCCAGAAACAAGCGGTGCAAATGGACCACGTATCCAGGCCAATCTCGGGCGTAGCGTCGATGTGGAGACACGACCTGATCGAGGTCGGACAGAGAGGTGACGCGATGGCCAAGAGGATCTTTCTGGCAGGGGCGATCCGGTGTCATCGGCAGCCGCCTCGTACCGCTGTTGGTCAACGCCGGTCACACCGTCGGCGCGATGACGAGATCGGCGGAGAAGGCGGCAGCGGCTGTCGTCACTCGGTGCTGAGCCGATCGTTTGCGACGTTTTCGACCGCGCCGGCTCTGATCGGCGCCGTCCAGTCGTTCTCGCCTGACGTGGTTCTGCATGAGCTGACGGACCTGCCCGACGCGTTCGAGGACCTCCCGAAGGCCCAGCTGCTCAACGCTCGGATCCGCGAGGAGGGCACCCGCAACCTCATCGATGCGATCGACGGATTTGAGTCAGGCTCGGATCGTCGCCCAAAGCATCGCGTGGGCAACCGATCCCGGGCCTGGCGCCGATGCGGTTGCCTACCTTGAAGAGGCCGTGCTCGCGGTGAGCGGCGTCGTGCTGCGTTACGGCGCGTTCTATGGGCCGGGCACCTACTACGAGGGCGAACTACCCGCGGCGCCAAGGGTGCACATCGACACCGCCGCCGCGCGGACCGTCGAAGCCCTCGACGCGCCGTCGGGCATCCTGACTGTCGTCGACGACTGACCCGATGAACGTCTGCGTCTTTCTATCCGCCGCCGACCTCGACGAGCGATACACCCGGCCGGCTCGCGAGTTCGCCGAACTGCTCGGCAAGGGCGGCCACACCCTGGTGTGGGGCGGGTCCGATACCGGGCTGATGAAAGTCGTCGCCGACGGCGTGCAGGAGACCGGAGGACGACTCGTCGGCATATCGGTGGACTTCCTGCGGGAGTGGGCCAGAGCGGACGCCGACGAGATGGTGTTCGCCGACGACCTCGCCGAGCGAAAGGCGTTGTTGCTCGCCCGATCCGACGCTGTCGTGGTGATGGCCGGCGGACTCGGGCACACTCGACGAGGCGACCGACATCCTGGAGCAGAGCAAGCACGGCCTGCACGACAAGCCGGTGGTGCTGCTGAACACGGCGGGTTTCTACAGCGGGCTGGTACTCCAGCTGCGCCGGATGGAGGAGGAGGGCTTCCTGCCGGTGCCCCTTGACGATCTGGTCTTCGTCACCGACGACGGCGCACATGCGCATCGCCTACCTGGAAGACGCCGTCGCCTGATCGCGGACGACGTAGCCTGCGTCAGCAGGTCAGCACCATGCAGCCGGCGATCGGACCACCACCTGCCGCGGCGACCGCCACCTCGGGCCGTCGCGCGAGCTTGACGGTCCCCGGCCTGCCCGCGCAACTGCAGGCACGCCTCGTGCAACAGCCAGTAGCCGTGCAAGCGTCCCGCGGACAGTTGTCCGCCGTACGTGTTCAGCGGCAGCTCGCCGTCGAGCGCGATCCGCGTCGCCCCTTCGACGAACGGGCCGGCCTCGCCGTCGCCGCAGAACCCCAACGCCTCCAGCCACGCGAACGTGAGAAACGTGAAGCCGTCGTAGATTTCGGCCACGTCCACATCGGACGGCGTCAGATCCGTGCGCGACCACATCTCGGCTGCGGCTTCACTGGACGCCATCTTCGGGAAGTCGTCGCGATGGAACCATCCACCCGACCCGTAGGCCCCGCCGATCGCCTCGACCTTCACAGCGGGATTCGGGCAGTCCGCCGCGTAGTCGGCATGCGACACCACCAGGGCGATGGCTCCGTCGATCGGCATGTCGCAGTCCAACAGGCCGAACGGCGTCGAAATCGGACGCGCGGCCAGGTAGTCGTCCATGGTCATCGGCTCGCGGAAGGCCGCACGAGGATTGAGGCCGGCGTTGCGCCTGCTGTTGATCGCGAGCCAGCCCAGCTGCTCCTTGGTCGTTCCGTACAGCTCCATATGCCGCTGGCAATGCATCGCCACCCAGTTCGCCGCCGAGTATGCGTGGGCCGCCAGCAGCGCGTCGATGTCCTCGAACGGCTTGAGCTTCCGGCGGGTTCCCGGCAGCCGCGGCTCGACCGGCGGGTCGGCCAGCGGGGCGAGGAGCGGCGACGCATTGTCCGAACCGGTCATCGCCCCGCCCAGCATCTGCACCGTCCGGTAGACGAGCACGTGCCGCGCCCGCTTTTCGGACACCGCGACAAGCGCCGACATGAACGGAGTGAGCACCCCGCCGGTGCCGAACCCAACGCCGACATCGGCGGCCTGATTACCAAGGGCATCAACGACTTCGGAAGGCAAGGTGTCGCCGAACGTCGCGATGCCGTCGATGTCGTCGGGGGTCAGTCCGGCGTCGTCGATGGCGGCCCGCACGGCCTCCATGGTCAGCTCCAGGCCGGGAATCCCGGTCCGTCGACCGACGCGCGATATACCGAGGCCACTGATGATCGTGTCCTTCTCGAAGTAGCTCACCGGCACACCCATCCATCTATTTTTGTAATGACAGCCGATTAGGAATGTACTTTGCTTCTCATGGCCGACGACGCCCCACCCGCTGTCCCAGCGCGGATGCTGCCCGCGCTCGACGACCACAACCGGGCGTTCTGGACCGGGGGAGCCGACGGGCAACTGCAGATCGCGTTCTGCGCTCAGTGCGGCGTGTGGGTGAGTCCACCGGCCGCCGACTGTCCCGACTGCGACGGTGTCCTGGAGGCACGCCCGGTGTCCGGGCGCGGGACGGTGTTCACCTATACGGTCAACCACCAGCCGTTCAACCCCGCCGTGCCGCTTCCGTACGTGATCGCGATCGTCGAGCTGGAGGAGCAGGCCGACCTGCGCATCGCATCGAACATCGTTGACTGCGAACCGGACTCGGTCCATGTCGGGCTTCCCGTCGAGGTGCGCTTCGAACGCCAGGACGTCGGCGATGAAAGCGTCTACATGCCCGTCTTCGCGCCGCGGGTTGACTAGTCGTATTGCCAAGCTACGAGCGACTTTGTCGCGGACGCTCGGTGGTCATGTAGTAGATGAGCGACATTGTCGCTCGTAGCTTGGCAACATCGCATCATGGTCTGGCAACCGCGCGGACGCGAGCGTTCGACCTCGCGCAGATCGTATGGCGCGCGCAGGCCGAGGATCAGATGCTCGGCGCCCGCGTCGACCAGCGACTGCATGAGGTCGGGATCCGCCCGCTCGATCCACACCGTGCGCTCGATCTCCGCGGGGTCTCTGCCCGACCTCGGCGCACCATCGGTCGATGACGGCATTCTTGGCGCGGATCGTCTCGGCGTCGCCGTAGCCGTTCCACATGTCCGCGTACTGCGCCACCAGGCGCAGGGTCCTCCGCTCGCCGTTGCCTCCGATCAGGATCGGCAGACGGCCGATGGGTCCCGGCTGCAGCAGGCCGAGCCGACGACGAATGCGCGGCAGTGCCTCGGCGAGGGCATCCAGCCGCTGCCCCGGCGTGCGGACGGGGTAGCCGTATTCGATCTCGTCCTTGTCCATCCAGCCCGAGCCGATGCCGAGCACCGCCCGGCCGCCCGACAGGTGATCCACCGTGCGCGCCATATCGGCGAGCAGGTCCGGATTGCGGTAGCAGCCACCCGTCACCAGCATTCCGATCTGGGTGACGTGGGAGGTCGTGACCGCCATCGCGGACAGGATCTGCCAGCCCTCGAAGTGCGCTTCGTCCGCCGCACCGTAGAGCGGCGGGAAGAAGTGGTCCCATGTCCACAGGCTGTCGACGCCGAGTTCGTCGACGCCCTGCCAGCCGGCCCTCAGGGCGGCCATCGTGGTGTTCTGCGGATGTATCTGAACGCCGACTTTCACCGTCCGAACGGTAGTGGCGGTGTCTAGGCCGACGCGGCCAAGGTCTTCTTGTCCTCGTCGGCGAATGTTTCCTCCAGCTGCACCGGCGAGTAGTCGACGTCGATTTCCTCGAGTGTCCGTCCCCGCGCACTGCTGATGGTCCCGAGCCGCCGCATCCCCTTGTCGGTGGCGTACGCGGTGAACTCGTCCATGGTGAAGTTGAAGGGGATCTCGTCGTAGAGGGCGAAGGCGTCGTCGGTATTGCGCAAGGCCAACGGGATGAGCTCGGCCATCTGGCTCTCGAAGACCGCCCAGTTGGCGTCGTCGGCAGCGACATGGCGACGGCAGGTGAAGGTGCCCCACGCCATATGGCGACGCTCGTCATCCCCGATGCGCCGTACCAGTTCCTGCATCCCGGGAAGAATGCCGTTGTCCACGCAAATGCGGTGCCACGCATAGTATCCCGTCAGCGCCATCATTCCTTCGATGATGTGGTTGTACGTCGCCGAGGCCCTGACTTGAGCGGCAGGTGACGGATCAGTCGCCAGCGCGCTGAGTGATTTCGGAAGCTCTTCGTAGAACATCTGCCGGTAGGACGGGAGGTCGTCCAGGTAGTGCTGCAGGTCGTCGGTCAGTCCCGACCGCGTCGAGCCACATGCGGAACACCTGCGTGTGTTTGGCCTCTTCGAACGCGAACTGCGTCAGGTACATCTCATCGCCGAGGCGACCTTCGGCGCGCATGGCCGCCATGAACGGCTGGATGTCCTGGGTGACCGCTTCCTCGCCGGCGATGAACTGAGCGCACAGTCGGGTGGCCCAGTCGCGTTCGAGTTCCGACATCGCCTCCCAGTCGGCCCGGTCGCGCGAGAAGTCGATATCCGCCGGATCCCAGAATTTGGCGTTGCCCCCGGCGAACAGTTTCAACGGCAGGCTGTCCCAGTTGAGGCCGCCGGCGGCAAGGGAATGAGAATGGTTCCTGTTCATGACCCGACTCTAGTGTGAGCGCCGTCACAGTCAACTGGGACGTCGGGCGTGCGCGCCATTTCCGGTAGCCGTGGTGTGTGGCGAACGCTCCGATGACGGCGGTGACGCACCAGATCGCGATCGCCACGTAGGCCAGCGGTGAGGACAGATCCCCGATCGACGCGCCCAACGCCGTGTAGACGAACGCCCGCGGCACCGATCCGATGAATGCGCCAACGGCCATCTGCCACAACGGGACCCCGAACGCGCCGAACGCATAGGAGGCGAGCGCGTCCGAGACGCCGGGGATGAACCGCTGCCCGACGACCGCCCACAATCCCCGCCGCTCGATAAGTGCATCCAGTCGATCGGCCCGCTGCGTCCCGAGCAGTTCTCGCGCGCTGTTCCGTCCGGCGCGGCGGCCGATCAGGCTGGCGATGACCGCCGTTCCGACGGTCGCGCCCAGCGTGACGAACAGTCCGAGCACAGGTCCGAACAGCACGCCGCTGCCGGCCGCAAGGATCGGCCCCGGTACGAAAATGGCACCGAGCAGGGCGGACACCACGACGTATGCGAGGGGCGCCGCGGGACCAGTGGCGGCGACGGCGCCGCGCACGGCCTCGACGTCGATGACCCTGGCGACCGCGACCAGGTAGAACAGGCCGAGCAGGAACACCACGACAATCGCGAGCCGCACGATGTGGCGCCGCCGCGATGTGGGTGGGGAATCCTCGATGTCAGACATGCTGAGCCGATTGTGCCCGCTGACGACCCGTCACTGTCCTTTCAGGGCGGGCAGCACCTCATCGGTCAGCAGCTGGACCGATTTCCATGCCTCCTCGATCGGCATCGCGCCGACGAGCGGGTGCAGTACTACGTGATCGCCCGGGTTCTCCTTCACGTCGGCGATCAGCTGTTCGGGCGACATGAAGCGATACCGGCCCGCAGCTTTGACGTCGTCGACGGTCTCGATTTTCTCGGCTGCCGTGCATGAAGGAGTGCACCTCGCCGCCGCCCCATCCCGAGTAGACGCGGGCTTCCCACAGGTAGTGCTCGCCGAGTTCTGCCCACGCCCGATCCGGGTCCTCGTGCAGGAAAACCATGCCGCGACTGCGAGGTGGCGGCATGACGACGACTGGCCTGTGCCCGGCATCGGCACACAGTTCGCGGTAGTACTCGGCGAGTTCGGGCAGGTGGCTGGGCAGGTTGAGCGGTAGGCCGTACCTGGCGGCCCGCCGCGCGGTGGCGCGGACGCTTCCGCCGACGAACACCGTGGGGTGCGGGCGCGTGAGCGGTCCCGGGGTGAAGTCTTCGGACGACCACAGCGACATCAGCGTTTCGAGGAGGTCGTCCATCAGGCGGCCGCGGTCCTCGAACGGCGTTCCGAACAACTCGTATTCCACGGGCCGGTAACCCAGCCCCAGTGTGACGATCAGCCGTCCGCCACCAATGGTGTCGGCAAGGGCGATGTCCTCGGCGAGTCGTACCGGGTGCCAAAGCGGCCCAAGCGCGCAGTCGACGCTGGCGACGACGTGTTCGGTGCGGGCCAGCAGGACCGCCGCGGTCATGATCGGATTGCTGCTCCAGCCGTGTCCGCTCTGGATGGTGCTCGTCGAAGCTGACGGCGCTCACACCCCGTGTCTCCGACCAGGAACTGAGTTCCAGCGCGGCCCGTATCCGGTCTCGGCGCGCCGCCGGATCATCTTGCGGTGCAGCGAAATTGAACCGCAGGATGGCCATTGTCATCGATACGCCTCGTTCATTGGCTGGTGGAGGCGCCGTCAATAATGAACAGTGCGCCGCTGGTGTAGGAACTCTGCTCGGTGCATAGAAAGGCGATCGTCGACGCGACGTCGGCAGGAGTGCCCAAGCGGCCGAGGGGGATTCGGGCAAGTTCGGCGTCGATGATCTCCGGCACCGTCTGAGCGAGTTCGGTCATCGGCGTATCGATCACGCCGGGGACCACCGCGTTGACCCGGATGCCGCGCGGTGCCCACTTCACCGCGAGATTGTGTGTGAGGCTGGCGATGCCCGCCTTGGCCGCACCGTAGCCCGGCACCATGGTCACCGCCCGCAGTGCCGACAGCGACGACAGGAAGACCACGCTGGCGCCGCCGGGCGCGGTCGAAGCTGCCAGGGTCTTGCGCAGTCCGGCGGTCAAGCGGTACGGAGCCGTGAGGTTGAGCGCCACCGACGCCTCGAAACCGTCGGGGTCGGCTTCGTTGAGCCCTCCGGGGAAGTTCGCGCCGGCATTGTTTACCAAGACATCGAGTGTGCCTGTCGCCGCGACCAACTCGTCGATCGACTTGGTGTCGGTGAGGATGAGCTGGCGGTAGGTCATCCCGGTGAGGTCGGTGTCGTAGTCGCCGGGACCGGCCTTCGTGCCGGTGATCGTCACTGTCGCCCCGGCGTCGCGGAACAACAGAGCGGTCGCGTGGCCGATTCCGCTGGTGCCGCCGGTGATCAGTACTTCGGTCCCGGTGAAGTCGAAGGTCGCGCGCGCGGTCATGTGTACTCTCCGATCTTCTTGGTCAGCCATGCGGATTCCCAGAAGTTGGTGCTGGCGGCCAGCAGGTCCTGTGCGCGGCCTTGAGTACAGCCCGGGCGCCCGCGTGTGCCGAGTCGGCATGGGCGACGGCTTCCGCGAGATGAATCGCATGCACCGGACGGCCCGGCCGCGAGGTGTTCCTCGGCCCGTTCCACGACCCGGTCGGCACCGGCGAGGTCAACGAAATCGGCGTTGAGCTCGTCGGGTCCGATGTCGTAAAGCTCTGCGGTGGAGCGGTGGTGGAACCAGCCGGAGTAGTTCTCCCAGATCGCCCGCACGTCCCACGACACCTTGCCGTAGCCCTGCCCGACCTCGAGTTCGGCAGGCAGGGTGATCTCACGCATCAAGGTGTGAACGTCCTTGCCGTCGTTCATGCCTTCTACGGTCCGGTCGTGCAGGTAGGCGATCGCATCACGCAGGCGGGTCAGTTCGGCGTGGATGCGCTCGGCGCCTCGGATCGGATCGAAGTGCCCGGTGATCAAGACTTCCGGTCGCAGGTCGCGGACCCTCTCGATCGAGGCGATGGTCGTCAGCGCGTCGCGGTACCGATCTCCGCGCATGGTGACGAAGTTCGGGATGTGGCCGAAAACCGGACCGAAGGTGTTGCCGCACAGACACACCCGCTCCTCAGGTAACCAGACGACCATCGAGTCGGTGGTCTCGCCGCCGGGGGTCGCCAGCAGTTCGATGGTGCGTCCTCCGACGGTCAACACGAGAGAGTCGTCGACTTCGACATCAGCGGCATGTGCGGCTTGGGCCGGTAGCCGTTTCCCGAACCGCTGCTGGATCGCGGCGATGCCGTCGGCGAGCTTGTCGGAGAACGCGAAGGCGCTGTTGTTGGCGCGATAAGCCAGCAGGCGCTCGTTGTCGTCGCGCCAGTGACGCCAGTTGGCCTGCGCCACCACCTGAGTTTGCGGGTCGCGCATCGTGTCCAGGCCGCCGACGTGGTCGTAGTGCCCCTGGGTGACGATGATGTAGCGGATGGGCGAGGAGTCGACAGCGTCGAAATTGGTGCGATGGACTTGGCTTTCGAACCCCATCCCGGTGTTGACGACGACTCGGCCATCGGTGGTGGCCAGCAGATAGGTGTTCGACAGCCCGGGCGAGCACCAGATGCCCGGAGCGACCTCTTCGGCATGTTCGGCCGCTGCCGGTGCAAGCGCGTCGGCGCCGGGGCGACTCCGGTAGATGGGTTCTTCGCTCACCTAGTTTCCTTCGGGTCGCACGTCGAATCGTTCGAAGTAGAAAGCGAATTGCGAGCGTAGTTCGTCGGGTGATACCCCGAAGTGCCTTTGCAACTCATAGCGCACTGAGCCGTGCTTGCCGCGCGGATTGCTGTCCAGATACCCCTGGAACGCCCTGCGGACCTTGGCGGTCAGCTCGACGCCTGCCCGGGCGTAGAGGTCGTCGAGCAGGTCGAACTCGTGACCGTTGAGATGGTGAAAGCCGATATCCACGCTGCGCTCCGCAGGCACCAGCGCCCGGTCCCGCACACACCCGCGCAGTAGGCGCTCGACGCGGTCGGCCCAGTAGTCGAGCAGCCACTGCGGTTCGATGCTGCGCCGGCGCAGCCGGTCGGAGTAGGCCATCATCGTGATCGCTGACTGGATCACCGCGACGGGATCGCGGTGGGTGAAGGCCACGGTGGCGTCGGGGAACGTCGCCATCAGCGGACCGAGCTGCTCGCAGTGCTGCGGTGACTTCAGCACCCATGTGCGGGGGCCGCGCAGGAACGTCAACGCCTGCAAGACCTTCTTCATGTACCCGTAGTGCCGGGTTTGGTCGAGGCCGAGGTAGAAGTCCCGCCAGCCCGGCACGCGGGCATGCCATTCCAGCACGTACCCGGCGAAGTCCAGGTCGAGAATCTCGACCTCTTCTTCGATCGCCTCGGGAAAGCGGTCGTGCATGGCCGCGGTGGCCGGAGCGCTGACCATCATCGCGTCGTGCTCGTTCTTCGCGCGGGTGTACCGCGGGTCGACGCCGTGGACGTCAGGGCCCTGGCCCGGAATAGGCAGCGGCTCTTGGCTTTCCCAGTAGGGCAGCGCGCGACGTCGAGGATCGGCGGCCAGCAGGTTGACCAGGTGCGTCGTCCCCGAGCGCGGCATCCCCACCACGATGAACGGCTTCTCGATCGGAATCGACTCGATCTCCGGGTGGCGCTTGATCAGTTCGGTCAACGACAACCGGTTGCGCAGCAGCCGCACCATGCGTTGGCGCAACGTCCCGCGGATCAGTTGGGTCAGACCATCGTCGCCGTCGATCGCCCCGGCGTAGGCGGCGACGCGATCCCAGAACCCGTCGTCGGCGGCGAAGTCGTCGACACCCGCCTCGGCGACGGCCTCGGCGACCATCTGCTCGATGTCGAGGTCGATGCGGCGTCGCTCGGTGTGCTCGAGTATCTGCCGCTGGACGTCGGTCAGCTGCGGAGCGGTCAGATCGTCGAAGCTGAGCTCTTGAAGATCTGAAGCAGTGCCCATCGCCGGTCCTCGGAAGTGATTGCATGATTCGAATATTCGACATACCGTTCGATATTGTGACGCTGAACGTAGACGCCGGAAGCGAAGGCCGTCAAGTGCCTTCCCCGCCGACCGAACGCGTCGTCGCCGTGATGCACCTGCTGGCCGGCGACCCGGAGCGCAGTTTCTCGCTCGCGGACATCTCCCGCAGCCTCGGCATCAGCCGCGCCACCGGTCACGCCATCCTGGCCACGCTCGCCCATCACCGGTGGGTTGTTCGGCACGAACCGTCGGCGAGCTATTCGTGGGGTCCGGCCATCGGTGCGCTGGCCCGGCCGACGCACGACCGGCAGTTCCGCCCGCTGTTGGAAGGCCTGTCTGAAAGTGTTGGCGCGCAGGTCTTCTTGGCTCGTCGTGAGGGTGCAACTCTGGTGGTGACGGATTCGGTCGGGGATTCACTCGCCGCCCCGCGCGTCACGGCGGGCTTGCGGATGCCGCTGGTGGCGCCGTTCGGGCGCGACTATGTGGCGTGGGCAGGGGAGCAGGCCATCAAGGTGTGGCTCGCCGGGATCGGTGAACCGTCGACAAAGCTGCGCAGGCGGCTGACCGCTGTACTCGCCCAGGTGCGTGAGCGTGGCTATGTGATTGAACGGCTCAGTCGCGAGTACGTGCGCGTCTACATGGCCCTGCGTGCGCTGGCCGCCGACGGTGAGCCCGATGAGATCACCGCACGGCTGGCCGGTGCGTTCGCCGATTTGGCGCTGGTCGACTATCTGCCCGACGAACTCGACGGTGGCTCTGACCATCAGATCGCGACCATCTCGGTGCCCGTCAGAGACGCCGACGGAGTGGTGTCGATGTCGATCACGGCGGCGCCGTTCCGCGGTTTGAACGACAAGGAGATCCGCCAGATGGGGGCTGCGGTACGCGATGTCGCCCGACGGATCCAGGAGAGCGGCTGAACGGCATCACTGCGTTTGAACTGTCCGTATTCCGTCAAAGCTTGCGCAGTGCGCAGTGGATGGGACAGGAGGAGTTCATGACGTCGGCAGCACAAGCCCACACGGGTGAACAGGACGCTGACGCCGAGGGCAAACTCAAACGGAAGATCACCGGACCGCTTCTGTTCATGTTCATTCTCGGCGACGTCCTCGGAGCGGGCATCTACGCATTGATGGGCGTGTTGTCCGAGGATGTCGGCGGGATGCTGTGGGCGCCGCTGCTCGCCGCCCTGCTGCTCGCGCTGCTCACGGCTGGCTCCTATGCCGAACTCGTCACCAAGTACCCCAAGGCCGGTGGCGCCGCGGTCTTCGCCGAGCGTGCGTACCGACAGCCCGCTGGTGTCGTTTCTCGTCGGCTTCTGCATGCTCGCCGCCGGGGTGACCAGCGCCGCCGGCTCGCACTGGCATTCGCCGGGGACTACCTCGCCACGTTCATCGACATTCCGACGGTCCCGGCCGCCATCGGGTTCCTTGCGCCTCGTCGGCCTGCCTCAACGCTCGAGGGATCAGCGAATCGGTCAAGAGCAACGTCGTCATGACGGTCATCGAGCTGACAGGTTTGCTCATCGTCATCGTCGCGGTGTCGATCATGGTCGGCGGCGGCCGCGGCGACGCCAGCCGCGTCTACCAGTTCCCTGACGGCGCGACGCCCGGCGCTGGCGATCCTCGCCGGCGCGATCGTCGCGTACTACTCGTTCGTCGGCTTCGAGACGTCGGCCAACGTCGCCGAAGAGATTCGCAACCCGAGCAAGGTCTATCCCGCGGCGCTTTTCGGCGCGCTCGTCACCGCGGGCGTCCTCTACGCCCTGGTCGGAATCGCCAGCGCCACAGCCCTGCCGCCGAATGAGCTGTCCCAGTCGTCGGGACCGCTGCTGGCCGTCGTCGCGGCGTCGCGGGCGTCGGCGTCCCGGACTGGTTGTTCAGCGCCATCGCGCTCGTCGCCGTCGCCAACGGCGCGCTGCTGACCATGATCATGTCGAGCCGGCTCGCCTACGGCATGGCCGAGCACGGCCTGCTGCCCGGCGTGCTGAGTCGGGTGCTGCCGCGGCGCGCGAACGCCGTGGGTGGCGATCGTGGCGACGACGGTGGTGGCCATGCTGCTCACTCTGGTCGGCGACCTGTCGACGCTCGCGGAGACCGTCGTCCTGCTGCTGTTGATCGTCTTCATCTCGACAAACGTCGCCGTGCTGGTCTTGCGTCGCGACGCCGTCGAGCATCACACTTCCGGGTGTGGACCGCGGTGCCCGTGCTCGGCGTGGCGTCCTGCGTACTGCTGCTCACCCAGCAGACCGACCAAAGTCTGGCTCTTCGCGGCCATCCTGTTGGCTGTGGGTGTCGCGCTCTATATTTCTCGGCACGACGCGGCGCTCACGGCGTCGCGGCATGCGCACTTGAGTTCCTGGCGCTAGACTGTCGTGGTTGTCGGGGGCGCGCTCGTGCACGGTCATGATGAGGTGATCGAATTCGGTACGGAGCGCTGACGTTACCGATGTGAGGGTCTCGAGTTCGGTAACCAGTTGGGTGGCCAGTGCGCGCAGTTTCGTGTTGTTCTCCTGCGATCGCCACTGAAGAAGCCTGAAGGCTTGTTCGTCGTTCATGCCATAAACGAGCCTCAGCGCCCCCTTGGCCTGCTCGATCACCGCACGCGCTTCAAACGAGCTTCGGCAGGGTCTCGTCGAGAAGTGTCTCGACGGCTTTGTTCCAGCGCCTCCGTGAGGTCGATGTAATAACCGCTCGCACCGACTACTGCATCGGTCTCATCGAGCATCCGTTCCGCGACCACAATCACGCTGTGCTCCTGCCCGGCAGTGTCGCAGAGACGGTGCCGGCTGGAGAACGACCCGCCCGAATACCGGGCCCGGTCGAGAAGATCCTCCACGTCATCTCGGTCGTCGGGATGCTTGTGCGACAACACAAGCTCAGTTGTCGGCACTACCGATCCGGGCTCATAGCCGTACATCCGGAACACCTCGTCGGACCATTCCCAGCGCTGATCTTCAAACCAGAAGCGGAAGCTGCCAACCTGCGGATTGGCGCCGGTTCCGTGAACCGCACCGTTGATGTGAGTCCTAGGTGGGCGGCGTCGAGTTCGGGGGACGTTGGCATGACGCCGGCCATGTCCGACCGGATCGTGATCCCGTCCGTAGCCGGGTGCAAGCATGATGTCACTCCCGTTCCGTAGATCCCCGCTGCAGGAGCGAGACGATAATCTATGGCACTAGCGATAGATTTTGTATAGCACTGGCACTGGACTTATGCAACATCCCGACATATATTGGCTGAGTAGACACAAATTTCCCATCAGCACCATGAGGTTTGCGTACCCATGACCGACGACGACACCGGCGATGGAGTCAATAAGGTCGGCCCACCCGCCGCCGACCGCGGGGTGTACGGCATCTCCGTCGCCGCCGAGCTATCAGGCGTCAGCGAGCAGTCGCTGCGTCTGTACGAACGGCACGGACTTGTGACGCCGGAGCGCAGCCCCGGGGGTACCCGCCGCTACAGCGCTGACGATCTGGTGCGACTGCAGCGAGTCAGCGAACTCGTCGCCGCGGGTGTCAACCTCGCCGGCGTCGGCCGCATCCTCTCGCTGGAAGACCGAAATAGCGTTCTCGACGACCTCAACGTCACTTTAGAAGGCGACAATGACGCGCTGCGCGCTGAAAACAAGCGCCGGAGAACGCCGAAGCGGCCATAGCGCGTTGATGACGACACCGCGGTACGCGATGTCGCCCGCCGAATAGAAGAGAGCCGCTAAAGTCCGTCGCCATGACCGGTGACGAGGTAGGACGGTCCGGCCCGCCGGACGACGGCGTCCCGCACATCGACGACTGGAATCGGCTCCTCGAAGGTCGAGTCGCGGTCGTCACGGGCGGCGGCGACGGCATCGGCGCGGGCATCGCCCGGCTGTTCGCCCAACACGGGGCGCTCGTCGAAGTCGCCGAGGCCGATCGGGAACGCGCGGACCGCATCCACGACGAAGTGTCCAGCGCCGGCGGATCGATCCGCTGCCATGTCGTCGACGTCACCGCCGACGACGATGTCGCCCGGCTGGCCGAAGCCGTGCTCGCCGAGCACGGGCGGGCCGACGTGCTGGTCAACAACGTCGGCGACTATCGGCCCCTGGTGCCATTTCGGATTCGACGCCAGAGTCGTGGCAGCAGCAGTACGACATCAACCTGCGCCACGTCTTCGCCGTCACACGGGCTTTCGTCCCTTCGATGATCGACGCCCACCGCGGCAGCATCGTCACGGTGCATTCGGTGGAGGGCATGCGCGGCTACCCCAAGGACCCGGTGTACGGGGCGATGAAGGCCGCGGCCGCGCATTTCACCACCTGCCTGGCCGTGGATCTCGGCCGGCACGGCATCCGTGTCAACGGCATCGGCACCGATCTGGCGCAGACGCCGCAGGTCGACTACCTGACCGGCTACGAGGATGTCGATGATCTGTGGGCGTCGTGGGCGCCCGTGGGTCGGGTCGGCTGGCCCGAGGACCAGGCCCGCGTCGCGCTGTTCCTGGCATCGGATCAGTCCGCGTTCGTCACCGGCCACAACATTCCCGTCGACGGCGGCACCAAAGCCGGTGGCGGATGGCTCTTCTCGCCCAGGGAGGGCCGCTTCGTCAACAGATCGAGGAACCTGTGACCACTACTTCCGATGCTGAAGAAACTGTCGACGTCCTGGTGGCCGGCAGCGCGGGCGCTCTCGCGGGCGCGTACACCGCTGCACGCGAAGGACTTTCGGTAGCGATCGTCGAGGCGACCGACCAATTCGGCGGCACATTCGCCTACTCCGGCGGTGGCGGAATGTGGTACCCCTGCAATCCCGTGCTGGTCCGCGCCGGCAGTCGACGACACCATCGACGAGGCCCTGAGCTACTACCGCACCGTCGTGGGCGACCGCACCCCGGCCGAACTGCAGGAGACGTATGTGCGCGGGGGTTCGGCACTGATCGAGTATCTCGAGGCCGACGAACACTTCGCGTTCAAGATCCTGCCGTGGCCGGACTACTACAGTTCGGTCCCCGGTGCGCGCAACGACGGTATGCGCCATACCGTCTCGAAGGCGGTGCCGGACGAACGGCTCGGGCGATTCCAGGGGCAGGTCCGTGGGCCGCTGGATCACGAACGCCTCGGCGGACCGCAGCCGGACCTGCTCACCGGTGGGCGGGCAGTGGTGGGTCGCTTTCTCTGGGCGATGGCCGACAACCCGGCCGTGGCCGCCCATCTGAACACCAGCCTCGTCGAGTTGATCGTCGAGGACGGCCGGGTCACCGGTGGGGTTGTCGAGTGCGACGGGAGCGGCGCACGATCAGGGCGCGTCGCGGAGTCCTGCTGGCCGCGGGCGGATTCGAGCAGAACGCGGAGATGCGGGCCGAATACGGCGTTCCCGGAACGGCATCGGGAACGATGGGTGCACCCGGTAATACCGGCCTGGCGCACAAGGCCGCGATCGCCGCCGGTGCGAGCACCGACCTGATGGACCAGGCGTGGTGGTCGCCCGGCCTGATCCATCCCGACGGCCGCGCGGTGTTCGCGTTGTGCTTCACCGGCGGCATCTTCGTCGACAAGGCCGGGCGCCGGTTCGTCAACGAGTCCGCCGCCTACGACCGGCTGGGCCGCGAGATCTTGAGCGCGATGCGCGACGGCACCGTCGGCACGCCGTACTGGATGGTCTATGACAGCCGCGCCGGTGAACAGCCTCCGGTGATGGCCACCAACGTCTCCTTCTCGCCGACGAGTGAGTACGAGTCGGCCGGACTGTGGGTGCAGGCCGACACCCTGGAGGGGCTCGCACGCGAGATCGGCGTTCCCGAAGCAAATCTCGTCGAAACCGTGCGCCGCTTCAACGAACTCGCGCGAGCGCGGCGAGGACGAGGACTTCGGCCGCGGCCGGGAATCCTTCGATCGGGCGTTCACCGGCGGCGCGTCACCCCTGGTGCCGATCGACACCCCGCCATTCCGGGCGGCGGCGTTCGGGACATCGGATCTCGGCACCAAGGGCGGACTGCGCACGGACGTCGATGCGCGCGTGCTGGATGCCGACGACCGGCCGATCCCCGGCCTCTATGCGGCGGGGAACACGATGGCCGCGGTGTCCGGTGAGACCTACCCTGGCGGCGGCAACCCGATCGGGGCGTCGCTGTTGTTCAGTCACCGCGCGGCGCTGCACATGGCGGCGGTCACGATGAGCGGCGTGCTGGACGGCAAAGTCGCCGTGGTCACCGGAACCAGCCGTGGCGTCGGCGTCGGCATCGCGCATGAACTGCTGCGCGCCGGGGCCACTGTCGTCGGATGCTCACGGTCGGCACTGGATGCGTTACCGGGAACCTCGGACAATGCGGACTGGGCGTCTCGTTCGTCTCAATTGGTCTGCGATCAAGGCGATCTCCACTCGATCGATGCCTTCATCACTGACGTCGTCGACACGCATGGCCGCCTCGACATCCTGGTCAACAACGCGGGCGGAACGGTCCCCGCCCCGCACGTCGAGGACATTCCCGAACTCGTCTCCCGAATCCAGGGCGCGCCGCGAAGTGACGACGACTACGAACGCACGGCGTTGTTCCACCAGTTCGCCATCCAGATGAACCTGATCAGTCCGATGTGGTTCGCGATCCGCGCCAGCCGCCAGATGCTCACCCAGGACGGCACCGGCTGCGTCATCAACATCTCCAGCGGTGCGGGCCATCCCGCCGGTTCGCCGACGCTGGTCTCCTACGGTGCGGCCAAGAGCGGGCTGAACCACCTCACGCGGTCGCTCGCGCAGGAATGGGGGCCCAAGATCCGGGTGAACTGTATTGCGTTGGGACCCACGATCACCGAGAACTTCCGATCGTTCGTATTGCCGAAGGATGACCCGACCGGCAGCAAGTACTTCGCCGCAGTGCCGATGCGGCGCGGCGGGGAACCCGAAGAGGTCGGACGCGTCTGTGTGTTCCTGGCGTCGGGGGCGGCGGATTTCGTCAACGGCACGACGATCGAAGCCGACGGCGGGATGCTGCCAGGCGTCCTCTACGACGCCGGCCTCAAGACGATCACCGATCTGTTGTAGGACCTTCACTCGAAGGCGATGACGCCGCAGTCAATTTGAGCCGTTGGTGAGTTGCGCGATCTCGTGCAGCAGCGGTCTGGCCGCCGCGCGGATTTCCCTCATCGTCATCGGCCGCACGGGGTGGATACCCAGGACCAGTTGTATATGCCCCGCCTGGTCGAGGACAGGTGCGGAGATGGTGGCGACGGGACGACGCGCACGACTGTTGTCGCCCGAAGACAGCGCCGCCGAGGTGAATTCGAGGCGCAACTGATCGATGATCGATCTCATGTTGACCGGTAGCGCGTGCTCGGACAGCGAACCGATGGCATGCGCGGCCTGGGCGAGTGCGGGCGTCATCCAGTCGATGTCGTAGCCGCGCTCGCGGGTTTGCGCCAGGACGTCGTATAGCTGGCGGGTGAGTGCTGCGTCATCAGCCCGCCGCGCGCTGGATCCAGGCCTGCTGTGCATCCGGGGTGTCCCACGCGGCGAATGCGACTCCGAACGGCGCCGTGTACGGAATGCGTTCGTTCGGCGATGCCGGAATCGCACCGCCTTTCGGTTGTTCGAATGCGGTGATGACGAGATCGTCTCCGGCCCGCTCGATGACCGAGGCCGGTATGTCGACTGTGGCGGCGACGCGCCGCGCGGCATCGCGTGCGAGGTTGGTCGAGGGGCGGGCGTCGTCCAGCCGGGCGGCGATGAGCGACAGCGCCGGGCCGAGGCTGAACGTCTTTGCGGCGGGATCTCGGTTGACCCAACCGCGATCGGTCAGGGTCTTGAGGATCGCGTGCGCGGTGGCCTGGGAGAGTTCGAGTCTCGCGGACCACGTCGGAGAATCGCATCTGCCGGTTGCCGGGATGGCTGAGCAGCTCGACGACATCGAGCACTCTTTCTGTCGGTGCCGAATTCGCTCCGCGCAACCTTGACTCCTCGTGTGGGGCCTTCTACCGTCATTTCAGTATTTCGAGAATTCTATCTCGAATAATAGAGAAATGAGCTGGACTTGCGCGCAGTGGTGTTACGCGGCGGCCGGCTGGAGGTCCGGGAGACCGCCGATCCCGTTCCCGGCCAGGGCGACCTTCTGCTGAAGACCCTCAGCACGGCGATCTGCGCGTCCGACGTCCATTTCATGGACCACCCGGAGCTTGCGATCGACGATCCGACCGGCGATCGCTGTACGACCCGGACCGCGACATCGTCATGGGCCACGAGTTCGTGGGCGAGGTCATCGGCCACGGTCCGGATGCAGCGACGCGTTCCCGATCGGTTCGCGCGTGACGTCGATGCCGATCAGGTTGGTCGAGGGCGGCGCGGGCGGGTTGCGCATCATCGGCCAGCACCCCGAAGCGCAGGGCAGCTTCGGTGAATTGCTGGTTGTGCCGGAGGCGACCGCCAAGTGGTCGAGGGATCGGTGTCGAGCGACGCCATCGCCGTCGTCGACGCCTTCGCGGTCGGCGAGTTCTACGTACGAGCGTCCCGCATCGAGCCGGGGGAGATTCCGATCGTGATCGGGGCTGGGGCCATCGGGTTGTCGGCCGTGGCGGCCTTGTCCGCCCGCGGCATCGAACCGATCATCGTGGCCGATTACAAGTCCGAACGGCGTGAACTCGCCGCATCGAGTTTCGGCGCGCACGTCTTGGTCGATCCGGCGCGAACGATCGGTGTTCGACGTCTTCCGCGAGGTGCGCGCCGAACGCCATATGGGTGGCTCAGCGGTGGTGTTCGAATGCGTCGGTGCGCCGGGGCTTATCGACAAGATCGTCAAGGAGGCGGAGTTCTACTCCCGCATCTACTGCGCAGGCGGTTGGTACACCGGTGACACACTCGATATCACCGAGGCCACCCGTAACGGGTTGACCCTGCAATTCGGAGGCGGTCCCATGCCGCAGGACTGGTACGGCGTGCTCGATGCAGTGGTCGAGGGAAGGCTCGATCCGTTGCCCAGCATCGGAAAGGTCATCGGCCTCGACGAAGTACCCGATGCGCTGGACGAGGCACGCAAGTCCGCAGGACCACCGCGCATCGTGGTACATCCGAACGGAGACATCGCATGACCGACCGCCAAGAACTCATCGATCTGACGATCCGCTACGCCACCGCGATCGACAGTCGAGCAATATCAGCTTCTCTCAACTGTTTTCACTGCCGACGCAGAGCTGGACTACGGGGAGGTCGGGCAATGGACAGGCGCGGCGGAGGTCACCGAGTTCATGGATCTGGCCCATGCCGGGGCTGCGAACACGTTGCACCGCATGAGCAATCAGGTGGTCGCCGTCGATGGCGATGCCGCGAAGGCTCGGACCTATGTCGATGCACTGATCCTCGGCCCGGAGGGCTCCGGCGTGAATGCAGTCGGGTACTACGACGACGAAGCGGTGCGCACCGCCGACGGTTGGCGGATCAGCAAGCGGAAGTTCACCTCTGTTCGACTCGTCATGGTGGGAGCCTGATATGAGTGAGTTCGCCGACAAGTACGGACCATGGGCGCTCGTCGTCGGCGCGTCCGACGGCTGGGCGCGCTGTTCGCCGAGCGGCTGGCGCGCGAGGGCGTGGACGTGGTTCTCGTCGCACGCCGCGAGCATGTGCTGCAAGAGGTGGCCGCGGGCATCGGCGAGCGCACCGGCGCGGCAACCAGAACGCTCGCCGTCGACCTGACCGACCCCGTGCCGCACAGACGATCATCGACGCCACCGCGGACCTCGAGATCGGCATGCTGGTGTACTGCGCGGGCGGGGATCCGAATTACCAACCCTTTCTGTCCAATCCGGTATCCGCTGCCGAGGCGTTACTCCAACGCAATTGTCTGGTTCTGATGCGGTTGTGTCACCATTTCGCGGCCACGATGGTCGCGCGCGGCCGCGGCGGCATCGTGATCTTCAGTTCGGGCGCGGCGCTGGCCGGCGGACCGAATATGGTCGCCTACGGTGCCACCAAGGCCTTCGACATGGTCTTCACCGAAGGGCTGTGGGCCGAGCTGCACGACAAGGGCGTCGACGTGCTGGGCCTGCTCCTGGGCAAGACCGACACACCGGCACTGCGGCAGCTCGAACACAGCCGAGGTCAGATTGCCTCGCTCAACGACATTCCGCCCGGTGCCATTTCGGCTGAGGATGTCATCGACGAAGCATTCGACAATCTCACCAACGGTCCTACGCTCATGGTGGGCGGACATGATGCCGCATGGGCCGAAGAGGTCTTCAAGACGCTCAGTCGCAACGATGCCGTCAAGATGATCATTCAGGCCAGCGCGCAAGCTATGGGATCGGTTACGGAGAGCGCTAGTGCCGATGTTCACGCTTCGGTTCGACATGAGGGCACCGTCGACCGGAGCGCCGCCGACCGATCTCTATGCGGCGGCCAGCGAAATGGCGGCGTGGTCGGAGACCCGGGGATGTGTCGCCGCGGTGTTGTGCGAGCACCATTGCGCCGATGACGGTTATCTGCCGTCGCCGCTGCTGCTCGGATCGGCGATCGCCGCCCGCACTGAACAGCTGATGCTGAATCTGGTGATCATTCTGCCGTTCTACGACGTTGCCCGCCTGGCCGAGGACATGTCGGTACTTGACCACATCAGCGCGGGCCGCGCGAGCTATGTGTTCGGAATCGGCTATCGCCAGGAGGAATTCGACCATTTCGGCCTTTCGTTGTCCGACCGTGGTCGACTCGCCGATGAGAAGCTCGGCCAATTGCGCCGGCTGCTTTCGGGCGAAGAAGTCGTCCACGGCGGCCGGCGGATGAAGGTGACGCCGCCACCGCGTACTCCAGGCGGGCCGATGATGATGTGGGGCGGTGCGAGCCTCGCCGCGGCACGTCGTGCGGGGCGAAACGGTCTCGGCCTGTTGGCCAACGGCGTCGTGCCGGGGATGAGGGAGGCGTACGAGGAAGCCATGCCGCGAGCCGGTTACGAGCCCGGGTTCATGCTGATGCCCGAACGAGAAACCGCCACCAATTGTCTTCGTCGCAGAGGATGTCGACGCGGCGTGGGACGAGATCGGCAAGTATCTGCTGCACGACGCCTTGGCCTACTCGGAATGGAATCCCGACAACACGTGTCCGCCAATATCACGACAGCGAAGACGGTTGACGAGCTTCGCGCGTCGTCGCGGACGCATGTGATTCTTCGGTGGACGAGGCCGCAGAGCGCGTCGCCGACGGTGAGGTCATCAACCTTTCACCGTTGTGCGGCGGGATGCCGCCCGAGATCGCGTGGCGCTATCTGAAGCGCTTCGCCGACCTCGGCTAGAGGTCTGTGCCGGAAGCCGTTGACACGGATGGCAGTGTTGGACCGTTGGATCCACACGGCCCCGGAGAGACGATGACGACGCGCAAGCCCGAACTCTCGCTGTACTTGGCGACATTCAGCGACGCTCCGCACCACGACTGGCGTGCGACGCTGGATTTGGCCCGCTCGATGGACGCGGCGGGAGTGGACCGGCTCGTGGTGTCCGATCACCTCGTGTTCGGCGAGAACCTCGACGCGTACGCAGATCCGTCGATCGGTGGCCAGGCAGGCGGTAAGCAGCCGACCGGGCCCGACGGTGCCTGGCTCGAACCGCTGACGGTCCTCACCGCGATCGCCGCGACGACGACGCGCATCAGGCTCGGCACCGCGATACTGCTTGCCGCCTTGCGACGCCCTGCGGTGCTGGCCAAGCAGCTCGCCACGCTGGATGTGTTGTCGGATGGCCGGGTGGATCTGGGGGTCGGAGTCGGTTGGCAGCGTGAGGAGTACGAGGCCGTCGGGCTGTCCTTCGAGGACCGCGGGCGGCTGCTCAATCACACGCTCGAGGTCTGTCAGACGTTGTGGACACAGCAGCGGGCGACGTATCAATCCGCCGAGCTGACCTTCGACGGCATCCACCAGATGCCCAAGCCGGTGCAGCCGGGCGGTGTTCCGTTGTGGATCAGCGGCACCGTCAACAACGCGGTGGCGCGCAGGATCGCGCGCTTCGGAAGTGGCTGGATCCCTTGGGGTCCGGCGTACGCGGACCTCCCCGGCGCGATCACGGCGATGAAGGACAAGGTGCGCGAGTTCGGCGGGGATCCCACGGATCTGCAGGTGCAAGGCGTCAGCACGTGTGGTCAAGGCCGACGACGGATCGATCGACTACGCGGCGTCGGTGGCCGGAGTTCCCGCGCTCGTCGCAGCCGGTGTCACCGACGTCCGGTTCCCGGCATCGCTGACCGTCGACCACGACCGGGCGCTCGAGATCCTGTCACCGCTCGTCGAGGCGTTCCGCGACGTGACGAGCTAGGACATCGCGACACTCGGGTCTACAGGATCTCGTTGATGTCGTTCTTCAATGCCTCGGCGTCGGTGCCGAACACCGCCTGAACACTGTTGCCGACCTCGATGACGCCCGCGGCGCCAAGGCTCTTCAGCCGGGCCTGGTCCACCTTGTCCTTGTCGGACACTTCCACGCGCAGCCGGGTGATGCAGGCGTCGACGTTGACGAGGTTTTCCCGTCCACCGAACGCCGAGATGACCTGCTCGGCCTTGCTGTCCGCACGCGCGGGTGCGGTCAGCGTCGCGGTCGCACCGCCGGCCGACACGGCGGTCGCCGAATCGGCGCCCTCGCCGAGGTTGGCCTGCTCCTCGCGCCTCGAACTCGCTCTCGGGTTCCCGTCCGGGTGTCCGCAGGTTCCATTTCGTGATCGCGAACCGGAACAACACGTAGTAAACGACGAAGAAGAACACGCCCATGCCGATCAGCAGCGGAATGTTCTTCGCCGCAGGCGCGGTGCCGTACAGCAGCAGATCGATCAGGCCCGCGGAGAACGAGAAGCCCAGGTGTATGTCGAGCAGGTAGGCGATGGCCAGCGAAAGGCCCGTGAGCAGCGCGTGGATCATGTACAGCGGGAACGCCACGAACATGAACGCGAACTCGAGCGGCTCTGTCACCCCGGTCAGGAACGCGGTCAGGGCCGCCGGCGGCCAGAATGCCGACCGCGACCTTGCGCTGCTTCTTGTTCGCCACGTGGATCATCGCCAGCGCAGCGGCAGGCAGCCCGAACATCAGGATGGGGTAGAAACCCGAGGTGAGGATGCCCGCCGTCGGATCACCTGCGGCGAACCGGGGCAGTTCGCCGGTGACGGCCTCACCGCCGGGTGGCTGATAGTCGCCGTAGAGGAACCAGATGTACGAGTTCGGGATGTGGTGCAGACCGAGCGGGATCAGCATGCGGTTGGCGAACCCGTAGACGAACGCGCCCAACGCACCCGCACCGCCGATGAACTCGCCGAGGCTGGTCAGGCCCGCATCGAAGATCGGATAGAAGTAACTCATCGCGAAGGCGATGAACAGGCTGGCCAGCGACACCACGATCGGAACGAACCGCCTGCCCCCGAAGAAGCCGAGGTAAGACGGCAGCTGGATGGTGTGATAGCGGTCGAACAGCCACGCCGTCACCAGGCCGATCACGATTCCGGCGAACACGCTGTAGTTGATCTGCGCCTGCTCGCCCGCCTTGTCCACCTCGCCGGCGAGGACGATCGGCGACATGGTCTTGAAGACCGCCTCCATCACCAGGTAGCCGACGACAGCCGACAGTGCGGTGGAACCGTCCGCCTTCCTGGCGAAACCGATCGCCACACCCACGGCGAACAGCAGCGGCCAGGTTGCTGAACAGTGCATCGCCCGCGGCGCTCATCGCCTTGAAGAAATCGCCGATGACGGGGGTCTCGATCCTGCCCAGCAGGTCGGGCTGGCCGAGCCGCAGCAGGATGCCCGCCGCGGGCAGTACCGCGATCGGCAGCATGAGGCTCTTGCCCAGCCGCTGCAACTGCGCGAATCCGGGGAATCTCAGCCCCGACTTCTTCTGTGTACCTGAAGGTTTCGCTGTGTCACTCATATGCGGTGACCTCCTCGCCATAGCCGACCGAGCCGTCGAAGCTCAGCGGAAGCTTAGAGGAAACGCCGAAGTCCAGGCCCTCTTTCCGGCACGCTCGTATTGTTGGTGCGCACGAGCAGAAGGAGTCTCGACGTGAGTACGACTCAGGTTGTCGCGCCGGTCGGCGGTCGTGCGGTTCCGCTGGCGGACGTCCCCGATCCGGTGTTCTCGGCGGGGATGGTGGGCCATGGCGCCGCTGTCGACCCTCCGCACGAGGTGGTCGAGGCGGTCGCCCCGGTCAGCGGGAAGCTGCTGAAACTGATGCCGCACGCCTACATCGTCATGACGCCGGAGAACGTCGGCGTGCTGGTCCACCTCGGCTTGGACACCGTCCAGCTGAAGGGCGACGGTTTCACCACGCACCTGAGCCAGGGCGACGACGTCACCGCCGGCCAGGTGGTCATCACCTACGACGTCGCGTCGGTCGTCGCCAAGGGCCTCAACCCCATCGTTCCGGTGGTCGTGATGGACGAACGCGAAGCGGCGAAACATCGTCCCGTCCGAGGCGGTCCTGGAGGGTGCGCAGATTCCTTCCGGGACAGACCTTTTCATCGCGAACAAGTAGATGGAAGTCATCATCCTGCCGGACGCCAACGAGATTGGCGTCGTCGGCGCCGACGCGATCGCCGCCCTGCTCGGTCGCAAACCGACCGCGGTGCTGGGCCTGGCCACCGGATCGTCGCCGCTGGCGATCTACGACGAACTCGCGCGCCGCTCACGACCGCGGCCAGGTCTCATTCCGTCAGGCGCGCGGCTTCACGCTCGACGAGTACGTCGGCCTGCCCGCCGACCACCCGCAGCGGTACCGCAACGTCATCGACGAGGTGTTCGTCTCCAAGGTCGACTTCGCTGCCGGGCGCCGTCCAGGGTCCCGACGGGCTCGCCGCCGACATCCCGGCCGCGTGCGCGGAGTACGAGGCCGCGATCCGTGACGCGGGCGGTGTCGATCTGCAGATTCTCGGTATCGGCACCGACGGGCACATCGCGTTCAACGAACCCGGTTCCTCCTTGGGCTCACGGACCAGGATCAAGACGCTGACCAGGCAGACCCGGATGGACAATGCCCGCTTCTTCGGCGGTGACGTCGATGCGGTGCCGACACACTGCCTGACGCAGGGGCTGGCGACCATATTGGAGGCCCGGCACCTGATCCTGGTGGCGACGGGTCGGCAGAAGGCCGAAGCCGTGCACCAACTGGTCGAGGGCCCGGTCAGCGCGCTGTGGCCCGCGACCATTCTGCAGCTTCATCCGCACGTCACGGTGCTGCTCGACGAGGCGGCGGCGCGACGCCTTCAGCTCGTCGACTACTACCGCGAGACCTACCGCTCGAAGCCGGAATGGCAGGGCATCTGAGTGCTGCTGACCGCCGAGACCCTGCTGACGGGCCGAGAGCTGTTGCGGCCCGGATGGATTGAGGTATCGAACGGCCGCGTCGATGCGGTCGGTGCGGGTGCACCGCCGCGTCCGGCAGATCGAGACCTCGGCGCGGTGACGGTGGTGCCGGGCTTCGTCGACACCCATGTGCACGGCGGGGGAGGGACCAACTTCTCCGCCGCGGTGCACGCCGATACGGCCACGGCCGTCGACTTCCACCGCAGGCACGGCACCACCACGCTGGTCGCGTCGTTGGTCACTGCGGCCCCCGACGAATTGCTGCATCAGATAACCGGATTGGCCGGACGATGTGCGCGCCGGCCTGATCGACGGGATCCACCTCGAAGGTCCCTGGCTGTCCACGGTGCGGTGCGGCGCACATCAGCCGGCCCTGATGCGTGACCCGGACCCCGTCGAGATCGACCGGGTTCTGGATGCCGGCGCAGGGCGCTGTTCGGATGATCACCATCGCTCCCGGAACGCCGAAGGCGCACTTGCGGCGATCGAGCGGATCGTCGACGCCGGTGTGGTGGCCGCTGTCGGCCACACCGAGGCATCGTACGAGCAGACCCGGGCGGCGATCGAGGCGGGCGCGACGGTGGGCACCCACCTGTTCAACGCGATGCGCCCGATCAACACCCGCGAGCCCGGCCCGGTCATCGCGCTCCTCGAAGACTCACCGGGTGACCGTCGAACTGATCACCGACGGCGTGCACGTCGATCCCGCGCTGTACCGCCATGTCACGCGCAGCGCGGGACCCGACCGGGTGTCATTGATGACCGACGCGATTTCGGCGGCCGGTATGCCCGACGGCGCCTATCGCTCGGTCCGCTGGCGGTCGACGTGGTCGACGGGTGGCGCGCGTCGCCGGAACGCAGACCATCGCGGGCAGCACCGCGACCATGGACCACCAGTTCCGCTTCGCCGTGACGCACAGCGGCCTTCCGCAGCGACGAGGCGCTGATCGCTCGCGGTGCGTCAGGCGTCGATCAACCCTGCCCGCGCGCTTGGTCTGCCGGCTGATGGGCTCGTCCCCGGGGGTGCCGCCGATCTGGTGGTACTGGATGCGGATCTGGCGGTGACCGGCGTGCTGCGCCGAGGATCGTGGGTGGTCGCTCCGTAGCTGGCATCCTGGCGATGTGGGCTTATTGATCCGCCTCTTCGAGTTGCTGATCGTGATCGTGCCGGTCGCGGGCGCGATCATTGCCGCTTTCAGGGCGTTTCTCGTCTGCCAAGAAGCGAGGCGCCGACCAGGCGATCACCGACGGGCGTCCCGATACCGAACTCTGGACCGGCGCCGCCGGCCACCGTCAATTCCGCCGCTTTGTGGCGCACCATCACGCGCGCGATCGACGAGCACTCACGAACGGATGCGCGGTGGCTGGACTACGAACTCGACCCGGCGAAACTGCTGGACTTCCCACTCATGACCGACCTGCGCGAGCCTCTCACCGAACGTTTCACAAGGCGAAGATCCGCGCGGACATGCTGCGTCCGGTACGAGCAGAGGATCTGCTGGACGATCGCGAATCAGCCAGCGATTACCTGGCCGCCGTCGAGGACTACGTCGCGGCTTTCAACGCCGCCGAGGCCGATGCGATGCGGAGACGCCGAAACGACTTCCCCGAACCCGACAGCAGCGAATTGTCCTTGCTCAGCGGCTTCTCCGTGTGGCCTCGAATGAGGCTGCGACACCGAACGAACGTGAACGTGCTTACGATCTGGCGCGCCAGGAGCTCGAGGGTCTGATCGTTTTGCCGCCGGCGACGCGTGCCGCGATCGAGCGCGGCATCGCGGGCGAAATCGACCAGTGAATTGCGCCTGACCTCTTGTTACCTCGTGCGACCGCGGCGGTCTCCGGTGAATCCCCGCACCGCATGCGATCTGACGAACTCGGCGACTACGTCGTCATCGTCCATGTTCAGCGTTGACGACGGTGTGCTGAACAACGAGAAGAGCATCCGTGCGTACCACTCGCCTGCGGCCGCAACGTCCAGGTCCTTGCGCACCTCGCCGGTGAGCTTCGCCGCGGTGAGATACGGCGCGAGAAATTCGGTGCACTCACGCAGCAGGACGGCCGCGTTCTTGGTGAGCAGCAGGCTCACCTCGTCGGCGTCGAAGTAGTCCTCGGGTTCGATGAACCGTCGGGCACTGGTCACGAAAACTCCTGCGAGAGTCGAGCTGGTCCTCGAGCGTCGCGCCCCTTCGCATCGCCTTGGCCATCTCGCGGTAGAACTTCTGCGAAGCGCCCTCCGCGCAGGCCTCGACGATCGCGGCTTTGTCGCGGAAGTACTCGTACACCGTGCTGCGTGAGACATCGGCGGCGCGGGCGATGTCGACGACGGTCGTCTTGTCCAGACCGTGCCGGCGGAAGCAGTCGAAGGCAGACTCGATGATGAGCTCGCGAGTGTCTGTGGCAGTTGTCGGCAGGCTCATGGCTCAGCCGTCCGGCGAAAGGATCAGCGCGCTCGTGGGCACCCCTGTTCCCGAGGTCACCAGGACATTCTGAACGGCTTCGACTTGGTTGTAGGAGGTGCCGCGCACCTGGCGCACACCTTCGGTGATGCCGTTCATTCCGTGGATGTAGGCCTCGCCGAGCAGCCCGCCGTTGGTGTTGATCGGCAGCTCGCCGCCGAGCGAGAGCCGCTCGATCGTCGCGAAGTCCTTCGCCTCGCCGCGACCGCAGAACCCCAGCTCCTCGAGTTGGGCGAACACGAACGGGGTGAAGTGGTCGTAGAGGAACGCGGTCTGGATGTCGGTAGGCTTGAGTCCGGAGTCCCGCCAGAGCTTTTCGGCCACCACCCCCATCTCGGGCAGTCCGGTGATGTCGTCGCGGTAGTAACTCGTCATCATCTCGCCATCGGCGGCCGCACCCTGCACCGCGGCGGTGATCACCGCGGGCGTGCTGGCGAGGTCGCGTGCGCGCTCGACGGTGGTGACGACCAACGCGACTCCGCCGTCGCTCTCCTGGCAGCAATCGAGAAGCCGCAGAACGGGTTCGATGACCCAGCGCGAGTTCTGATGATCTTCCAGCGTGATCGGCCGCTCGTAGAACCACGCGTCCGGGTTGCGCGCCGCGTTGGCGCGGTCGACGACGGAGATGCGGCCGAAGTCGGCGTTGGTGACCCCGTAGGTGGACATGTACCGCTGCGCGTGCAGCGCGACCCACGCGGCGGGTGTCAACAGTCCGAACGGCGCGTAATTGGCCAAGAACAACGGCGTCTCACCCGTCGGCCGCGCCCCCGAGCCGCCGAACCGGAACCCGGACCGTTCGTTGAATGCGCGGTAACACACCACGGCGTTCGCCGTGCCCGTCGCAACCGCCATCGCGGCCTGCACCACGGTGCCCGCCGCGGCACCGCCGCCGTGGTGAACCCGGCTGAAGAACGTCAGGTCGCCGATACCGACGTTCCGCGCGATGTCGATCTCGTCGCTCGAGTCCATCGTGAAGGTGACCATGCCGTCGATGTCAGCGGGTTGCAGGCCGGCATCAGCGATCGCGGCTTTGACTGCCTCGCAGGCGAGTTGGAGCTCACTGCGGCCGGATTCCTTCGAGAACTCCGTCTGGCCGATGCCCGCGATAGCGGTCTTTCTGCTGAGCGAATTCATGCGCCGACTCGGTCGTCCAGCAGGCTGACGATCGCCGTCCCCGTCACGTGATCCCCGAGGCTGTTGCTCCCTTTGAACGTGATCTCCAGCAGGCCTTCGCCATCGGATCCCTCGGACTTGCCGGTGACGCTACCCGTGAAGCGCAAAGGGTCGTTCGGAAAGGACGGCACGCCAAGCCGGATGGCCAGCTTCTTCACCATCGCTTCGGGACCGGCCCAGTCGGTCAGGAATCGCACGCACAGCCCGTTGGAGGTCAGGATGTTCATGAACATGTTCGGCGACCCCTGCTTCTTGGCGAACTCGGGATCGTGGTGCACGGGCATGAAGTCGCGCGAGGCGATCGCGCCCGCGACGATGACGGTCGCGGTGACCGGGACATCCATCGGCGTGACCTCGTCGCCGACGTTGATATCGCGCCAGTCCAATGTCGTGGTGCGAGAAGTATTCACGGGCACAGTGGTCATTTCCTTTCACTCACGTAGGCAGCGCCGAGTCGCGCCAATTGCGCCGAGGCCGAACCGAGCGTCAACTCGTTGTGCTTGGCCCACAGGAAGTACCGGAACAGGGGATAGGTGATGTCGATGCCGATGCCGCCGTGCACCTGTTGCGCCGTGGCCGCGACGCGGGCGCCGGCCTCGGCCGCCCAGAACTTTGCGATCGCGCCCGCGCGCTCGGCCGGCTGACCCTCGGCCAGAAGCCAGGCCGCCTGCCACGTGGTCCAGCGGATCGCTTCGACGTCGATGAACGCATCAGCCATCCGCTGCTGGACGGCCTGGAAGCTGCCGATCGGCCTGCCGAACTGCTCGCGTTCTGTGGTGTACGACGCGGCGATGCGCAGCGCGCGCTCCGTCACGCCGAGCTGAATCGCGCACAGCCCGACAATGGCGCGGGTATGCAGCGATTCGATCATCTCGGCGCCGTCCCCGGGCAAACGGTCTTCACCGGAAACGACTGCACCGTCGAGGATCACGTCGGCATGTGGCTCGCTGTTCGTCGTTACCGCGGGTTGGATCTCGACGCCGTCGGCTCCCGCGTCGAGCAGGAAGAGGCCGACATCACCATCGTCGATCTCGGCGGGAATGACGATGGTCTGCGCGATCTGCGCGGCCGGAACCAGCTCCTTGCTTCCATCGAGGCGCCACCGGTCGCCGTCGCGACGCGCGGTGGTCGTCGGCGTCGTCGGATCGGAGCGGCCCGGCTCGGTCAGCCCCGCGGTGAGCAGACGGCGATCCGTCGACGACACCGGGGAGGTACCGCTGCCGCTGGCCGTCGTCGCCGTGGCGGGCGATGGTGTCGGCGCCGAGCAGAAGAGTCGCGTAGACCGGTACCGGCGCGACGCCGACGCCCACCTCGGAGAGGAGCAGGGCCAACTCGAGGAACCCGTGGCCGCTGCCACCGACGTTCTCGGGCAACGCGATTCCGAGCAGGTCGGCGGTCGCGAGCTCGTGCCAGAGCGCCGCGTCGTACCGAACGTCGCCGGCCTCCAGCTCGGTCAGATGCTCGGGCGTGACCCGATGCTCGAAGAGTTGGCGCGCGACCTTGGCGATCGTCTCTTGTTCTTCGGTGAACGTGAAATCCATGGCTGTGATGCCCTGCCTATCGAACCGGGCGGAACTGGTGCAGGACGAGGTCCTTGCCGTCGAGGGTGTCGAACGTCTGATAGAAAACCTCGACCGGCATGCCGACCTCGACGTCCTCGGGTGCGATCTCGCACAGGTTCGACACCAGCCGCACGCCCTCGTCGAGTTCGACCAGCGCGACGATGTACGGATACTCCATCAGCGGCATCGGCGGATGCTGCGGCATCACGTAGCTGTACACGGTGCCGCGGCCGGAGGATTCGACCGTGTCCCACTCCAGCGACTGGCACGCGGGGCACATCGGCCGTGCGGGCTGCCGCAGCGCCTGGCATCCCTTGCAGCGCTGAATCAACAGCTTGTGGTCGCGCACCCCGTTCCAGAAGAACTCGGAGTCGGGGCTGACCGTCGGCGCCAGTCGTGTCGCCATCAGCCATTGGCCTTGAATCGGAACACACGGAATCGCTGGCGGCCCAGCACTTCACCGTTCTGGTCGGTGTAGGTCGACAACCACGTGACGAAATGGCCGGTGCCAAGGGAGGTCTTCTTCTCGTCGGAGATGTCCTCGAACTCCTGCGTCACCGAGATGACGTCGCCAAGGCGCGGATAGCGTTCGATCTCGAACTCCGAGTTCGTCGCGACGATGCTGGTGAATCCGGCGTCTTCGATGAACGATGCCGGATTGCGCCCCATCTCCATTGGCACGCCTCCGCGTTCGGCGATGCCTTCGATCTTGGGGGCGGGCATCGTCCACGTCTGGAGCATGACCGGTGACGACACGATGCCGCCGAACCTGGACTTCTCGGCGAATTCTGGATCGAGGTAGACCGGGTTCATGTCGTCGAGCGCATAGCCCAGTGCCGAATCATCGGCTGGTTCACCGGATCCGGCGCAACGGTCGGCTTGCCGGACCCGCCGGTCGGCTGCCCGATGAGCGCGTCGAGCTTCTTCCGGAACTCGTCTGTCTCGACTCTCGTCACTTCGCATCCCCATTCTGGTTGGCCCGAAGGTCACGTGGTGCACGCGGCATGAAAAGCCCCGCCATCGCGATGATGTCGCGCTGTAGTTCGTTGGCGCCGCCGCCGAAGGTGTTGATCACCGCGATCCGGTAGGCCGATTCGAGCGCGCCGCGCAACGGTGCGTCGTCACCCTTTCGGGTGCCACCGCGGTCCATCACCTCGAGCAGTTCCCTGGCCACCTGTTGGGTCAGTTCCGTGCCGAACACCTTGACCGCCGATGCCTCGCCCATGCCGAGTACGCCGATCGACATCGCCGCGTTCACGCGCAGGTTCATGATCTTGTAGGCGGCGACCTGCGCCTCGACCCGAGCGAGCGCCTGCTGCACCCACGGCTGGTCGATGACGCGCCCGCCGTCGAGTTCGGTGGTCTGCGCCCACGCCAGCGTCTTCTCGAACAGCGGCACGAGCGCACCCATGTTGCCCAGCGCCGCGCGTTCGAAGTTCAGCTGCGTGGTGATCAGCCTCCAGCCCTCGTTCTCGCCCGCGACGATCGAACTCGCAGGCACGCGCACGTCGTCGTAGAAGGTGTAGAAGGTCGACACGCCCGGCATGGTGTGCAATGGCTTGCACGAGAAGCCCGGTGACGACGTCGGCACGATGAAGATGGTGATGCCCTTGTGCTTCTTGACCGTTCGGATCGGTGCGGGCCGCGAGCCAGATGTAATCGGCGTACGCCGCGCCGCTGGTGAACATCTTCGCGCCGTTGATGATGTAGTCGTCGCCGTCGCGCACAGCGGCTGTCCGCAGCGACGCCAGATCGCTTCCGGCGGACGGTTCGGAATAGCCGATCGCGAACTCGACCGTGCCGTCGAGAATCGCAGGCAGGAACTTCTGCTTCTGCTCGTCGGATCCGGATTGGGCGAGGGTCGGTCCGACGGTGTTGAGGGTGACAAGCGGGATGGGTGCGTTGACCCGCTGGGCTTCCTCGAAGAAGATGAACTGCTCGAGCGCGGTAAAGCCGCGTCCGCCATACTCCTTGGGCCAGCCGACGCCGAGAAGATTGGCGGCGCCGAGTGCGCGCACGCACTCCTTGACTGCCTCGCCGCCTTCCATGCGGCCGGCGACCGCGGCGATGCGTTCGGGCGTCATCACCGTCTCCAGCGACGCCCGGATCTCGGCCCGCAGTTCTTTCTGGTCCGGTGTGAAGTCCAGATACACCGCTAAGCTCCCCGTTCCCAATCGCACTGGCATGCGTTTGACGCCCGGCACCATGGTCGCCCTCATCCGGTCGACGTCGCCGACCAATTCGAGCTTCGGATATCTCCCGAGCAATACCTCGAAGAAGACAATCGCCTCGAGTCGGGCCAGCTGAGAGCCGACGCATGAGTGCTCACCGCAGCCGAAGGCGATGTGCGGGTTGGGATGGCGCTCGATCTTGAACTCCTCGGCGTCGGAGCCGAAGATCTCCTCGTCGCGGTTGGCCGAGCCGTAGAGCATCACGACCGTGTCACCCTCGCGGATGCGCTGCCCACGGATCTCGACGTCGACCGTCGCCGTGCGCGCCATGTGGGTGACCGGGCTGCACCACCGCAGCATCTCCTCGACCGCGGCGGGTATCAGCGCCGGATCCTGGACCAGCTTCTTGCATTCGTCGGGATGCTCGATGAGCGCCAACGTCCCGAGCGCGATCAGGTTGCTGGTCGTTTCGTTGCCCGCGACGAGCAACAGGAACGCGAAGTTGAGCAGGTCCTCATCGGTCAACCTGGCGCCGTCAATCTCAGCGGTGCTCAAGACCGACAGCATGTCGTTTCGCGGTTCGGCGCGCCGTGATGCGATCAATTGCTGGAAGTATTCGAACAGCTCGCCGACGGCCACCATCGAATCGAGCTCGATTTCGGGATCGGCGTTGCCGGTACACGCGTCGGACCACCTGCGGAACCTTTCCCAATCGTCGGGTGGGGCGCCGAGCAACTCGGCGATCATCCGGGTGGGCAGGGGAGCCGCGAGCGTCTCGGCGAACTCGACGGTGGAGTCGGGTCGGACCTCATCGAGCACCCCGTAGACGATCTCGCGCACCTTCGGCTCGAGGACCGCCACGCCGCGCCGCGTGAAGCCGGTATTGATCAGCTTCCGGAGCTGCCGGTGCCGCGGTGGGTCGGTGAAGATGAGGTTGCCCTCCTGAACCGGGTTGGGAAACCCAGGGTCGGGGATGGTGATGCCCTTGGCCGAGGAGAACTTTTCCGGGTTCGTGGACACGTACCTGATGTCCTCGTACTTCAGCAGCGCCCAGAACTTGGTGACGTCGTTCCAGCACGACCGGCTCGGTTGCGCGCAGTTCCTTGTACGCCGGGTACGGGTCGCCCGTGAAGAAGTCGGGCGAGTGCAGAGGGACTTCGGTTCGCATGGCGGCCTCCCTCAGTGCGATCAGACATATCGATGCGATCTGTCCGATTCTCATTGTGTCTACTTGATGGCATCGACACTGTCAATGCTCGATGATCTGTTGAAATTCAACCGAGTTGGACAACGGTGATTGACGGGCGAGTCCGACAGGTGTACACCAAGTGTTGACCCACTGACCCGGTGAGGAAACGATATGGCCGACGCGCGTCCACTCCTCGACTCATATGCGCTGTACATCGACGGCCGGTGGGTCGAGCCCGAGAGTGGCCGCTATGACGACATTTCACCGGCGACGGAGGCGACGATCGCCCAGGCTCCAGACGCCGGCCTCGCCGACGTCGACGCCGCGATCTCGGCCGCGCGGCGGGCATTCGACTCCGGGCCGTGGGCCCATGCATCGGTCGATGAACGGGCGCAATGCCTCAACCAGTTGGGCAATGCACTTATGGAGCGCGCCGACGAGTTCTTCGCGCTGTCGCAGGCGGAGTGGGGATGTACCGCGAACGAGCGCATGATCCAGATCGACGGTCCCGCGTTCATGGCGATGAACACGGCCGAACTCGCGCTGCAACTCGATGACGAGCCGATCAATCCGTTCGGTGCAGCCGGAACGACGCTGCTTCGCCACGAGCCGCAGGGTGTGGTGTCGATCCTGACGCCGTGGAACTTCCCGCACAGCCTCAACGTGATGAAGCTCAGCCGTGCGTTGGCCGCCGGCAACACCATCGTGCTCAAGCCTTCACCCCTGACACCGCTCGCCGGCCTCGCGCTCGCACGAATCATCGATGAGCACACCGATATTCCGCCCGGAGTGGTCAACGTCGTCACCCCGAGTGGGATCGAGGCGAGCAAGCTACTGACGACTGACCCCCGCATCGATATGGTCAGTTTCACCGGGAGCTCGGTTGTCGGCCGTGAGGTGATGGCCGCCGCGGGCGGCACCATGAAGCGAATCCTGCTCGAGTGCGGCGGAAAGTCGGCGGGGATCTTCCTCGACGATGTCGAGGTGACCGACGAACTGCTGGAACGGTTCTTTTTCGACGGATGCTCGCTTCATGCCGGGCAGGCGTGCATCCTGCAGAGCCGCCTGCTGCTGCCGGACCGCCTCCACGACGAGGTCGTCGACAGGCTGGTCGAGTTGGCCCGGAGCGTAAAGGTCGGCGACCCAACGGATCCTGACGTGCAGATGGGCCCGCTCATCAGTCGTGCTCAACTGGAGAGGGTGGAGGCGCATGTGGGCGCCGCGGTCGAAGGGGGCGCAACACTGGTCGCCGGCGGCCGACGCCCGTCCGGTCTGGACACGGGCTTCTACTTCGAGCCGACGATCCTGACCGGTGTCACCCCGGACTCGGTGATCGCCCAGGAAGAGGTGTTCGGTCCGGTGTTGGCGGTACTGCGCTACCGGGATGACGACGACGCGGTCGCGATCGCCAACAATTCGCAGTACGGACTTTCCGGTGCGGTGTGGGGCGGCGACGTCGAGCGCGCGGTGAGCGTCGCGCGCCGCGTCCGTACCGGGCAGATCGCCGTAAACGGCTGCATTCCAGGCGATGCGCCGTTCGGCGGGTTCAAACAGAGCGGACTGGGCCGCGAAGGTGGCGGCCTTCCCGGCCTGTACAGCTATATGGAACAGAAGGCCATCGGAATTCCGGCGTGATGGCGGCGCTGGAGGGACTGCGCGTCGTCGAGATCGCCGGGGATATCGCGGGACCGTACTGCACGAAGCTGCTCGTCGATCTCGGCGCCGACGTCACGAAGATCGAACCTCCGTCCGGAGATCCGCTGCGGTGCTGGGGACCGTTTCCCGGCGGGATACCCGACCCGAACAAGTCGGGTCTCTTCGAGTATCTGAACGCGGGAAAGCGCGGCGCGACAGTCGATCTCGAGAGCGACGCACAAGCGGCAGGCGGAGTTGATCTCGCAAGCGCACCTGCTGGTGGACGGTCTGCGGCCGGGAACGCTGGATCGGTTGGGTCTCGGCAAGGACGCGCTGGCGGCGCTCAACCCCGACCTCGTAGTCGTGCGCATCTCCGACTTCGGGCAGACCGGCCCGTTGCGTGACCGCGATGCCACGCCCCTGACCGTGCAGGCGGCGTCGGGCTGGGTCAACAACAGAGATCCCGGTCGGCCGCCGGTACAGGCCGGCGGGCGGATCTCCGAGTACGTCGCCGGCGGGTACGGCGCACTCGCGGCTCTGACCGCATTGAGAAGCCGGTCCGCCAGCGCAACTGGCGTCGTCGAGGTGGACGTGTCGGTGCTCGAGTCGCTGCTGTCGACACTCCCGTACCCGATGCTGCTGGCCGAGAAGATGAAGAATCTCGGGATGCCGGCCAACACCCGTTCCGCTCCGATGATGGGCATCGTCCGCGCTGCGGACGGCTGGCTGGGAATCAACTGCCTGACGGGACAGCACTGGCTGGACGCGTGCGCGATGCTGGGGTTGCCCGAGTACGGCGAGCAGCAGATCGAGATCATGCTCGGCGGACCGGAGCGTGCCGAGTTCTACGAGAAGGCCCAGCCATGGCTGTCGGACCACACAGTGGGCGAGATCGTCGAACTGAGCCAAGCGATGCGCATTCCCGCATCGCCGGTCAACGACGGCGCCACGGTCCTGGATTGCCCTCAATACCTCGAGCGGGAATTCTTCGTCGCATGCCGGCGGTGCGGACTGGTCTTTCCGTAGGCCCGGCGCTCCGTTCCGGCTGTCGAAGTCCCCGGCGCTGCCGCCCCGGCCCGCACCTCGTATGGGTTCTCGACCGTCCGGCGCGACGAGCTCATCGGTGTTCAACGGCGCGGGGACGGATCCATCGAAGCCCTTTGCAGACATCAAAGTGCTTGATCTGACCACGTTCTGGGCGGGCGCCTACCTGACGTGCTACCTCGGCGCATTCGGAGCCGAGATCGTGAAGGTGGAATCCATCCAGCGGCCCGACGGGTTCCGCTATTCGGGTGCATGGGCGCACGAGGGTGACCGTTGGTACGAGCGCGGCGGACTCTGGCAGGCCACCAACCTCAACAAGCGCGACATCACCCTCGATCTCACGTCCGAACAGGGTCGCGACCTCGTCCGCCGCCTGGTTCGGCAGGCCGACGTCGTCGTGGAGAACTTCTCGCCGCGGGTGATCGAACAGTTCGGGCTCGATTACGAGTCGCTGGTCGAACTGAAGCCGGATGTGATCCTCGTGCGCATGCCCGGGTTCGGCCTGCAGGGGCCGTGGCGCGAATACGTCGGATGGGCACTCAATTTCGAGCAGACGTCGGGCATGGCCGCGGTCACGGGCTATGCAGACGGTCCGCCCTGCACCCTGCAGGGGCCCGCCGACCCGATCGTCGGGGTGCACGCGGGCGTCGCCCTGCTGGCCGCGCTCGAGCACCGCCGCCGCACCGGCGAAGGCCAGCTCATCGAGATCGCGCAGATCGAGGTGGCGGCGTGCCTTACCGCCGAGCCGGTCATCGAGTATTCGATGAACGGGATTGTCCAGCCGCGCAACGGCAATCGGCATCGCGGCCTCGTGCAAGGTGTCTATCCGACCGCTGTCGACGACGTCTGGGTGGCGTTGTCGGTGCGCGACGACGCCGATTGGGCGCAATTGGCCGACGTGATGGGCGGACCCGACCTCATCGCCGACGCCCGCTTCGCTTCGGCGGACGAGAGGGAACGCTCACACGACGACTTCGACGACGTGGTCGCCGAGTGGACGCGAACTCGGACCGCGGAAGAGATCGTCGAAGATCCTCAGTGCACGACATGTGCCGGCCGAGCGGGTGATGACCGCCGACCGGATGTACGACATCGCACAACTCGACGAACGTCGGTATTACGAAGAGTTCGAGCACCCGGTCACCGGTCGGCATCGCTATCCGGGCTGGCCGTTCACGATGACGCCCGGACCTGACAGCCACCACCGATTCAAGCCGCCGACACTCGGGCAGCACAACAACGAGATACTGCGCGGACTCGGTCTCTCGATGACGACGAGATCGAGGACTTGCGCACCCGACGGGTGATCGGCGAGACCGCGCTCAACGCATAGCGCCTACCTGACTCCACCTGCGACCAGTAGCGGCGTTCCCGCTCGGTCAACTCGTTCGACGTGATCGCACCGAAGGCAGCGGCGTCGCGCACGAACCGCGCCTGCGCGTCGGGCAGCGCATCGGGGCCCTCGAGCCGGAAACAACTCGGTGCGAGCGGACCGAACAGCAGTGCCCTCCGCAGGTCCGGCCAGTTCTCCAGGCTGCGGTTCCACCCCCGCGGCACGCGCAAAGGTCAGCGCCGCCAGATTCATCCGCGTCTTCTGCGACGATCCGCGCCGCGCACGATAGGCGGCGATCGCATCCCGTTGTTCGGCCTCGTCGGGCGGGGGTATCGCGCCGCCCCACGTGTACGCGATCCAGCGGGCCTGAAGTTCCAGCGGCACAAAGTATCCGCCGGACTGATCCCACATGCCCACGATCGCCAACCCCGGGAGGTCCGGATGGAACGTGTAGCGGTCGGCGTCCAGATGCACCGTCGTCCAGGTCGAGAGTCGCGCGGATGTCGTCGCTCGAGAAACGGCAGATCCAGCGCGAACCCGGTGCCGAACACGATTCCGTCGAACTCCTCGGCGTGCCCGTCGGCGAAGGTCACCTGCGTGCCGCTGATCGACTGCCATCCACGGCCGCACCGTGATTCGGCCTTCGGCCACCAGCGGCAGGTAGCCCTGGTTGAGGGTGACCCCGGCGGCGAACAGAGAGGGATCCGGCGCCGGTGCGCCGTACTGCTCCGGGCTCCCGTTGGCCTCCACCACGATCTCCTTGAGCTGGCGATCGATCTCTGCGGGTGGGAGCGTCTCGTTCGCCAGGGTTCCGTATCGCGTGAAGATCCTGTGATCGGACGGGACTCCCGCGGCGAATTTCGGAAGGACATACCGTTGTCGCCGCTGGGTCACCACCACACGCGCCGCACCGAGTTGTGCGAGTTCCGTGGCGATCTCCAGTGCGCTGACCGCGCACCCCGCCACCAGAACACGCTTGCCGGCATAGGGTTTCGCGCCCCGGTAGTCGAACGTGGAGATGACGCCGACCGAGCCGGTGAACGTGTCGATGCCGGGCACCGCGGGTATGGCGGGGGACCTGAATCTGCCGGTGGCGACCACCACCCGGTCGAACGCCTCATCGGTCCCATTGCAAGTCACGTGCCACCTGTCGCCGACGCGGGCGAGGTGGTCCACCCGTTGTCCGAACCGGATGCGGGTTCGAAGGCCGAACATGTCGGCGTATCGGTTCAGGTAGGCGAGAACGTCGCGGTTCGACAGGAACGCAAGATCGCCTTCGTGTTCGAGGTCGCTGAAGGCCGTCAGCACCCGACTGGTGTTGGTGTACATGGCCGGCCACACTCCGCTTTGGCCCGGTAGCCCGGTCCACTGCCCACCCAGCGCGGACCCTTGCTCGAAGATCGTCGGCTCGAATCCCTGTGAGCGCAGCCACCGCGCCGTGACGAGTCCGCCGGGCCCGGCGCCGATCACCGCGACTGTCTCTGTCATCGGGCGGCGACCGGTTTCACGTCAGCCGTCGGTTTCGCCACCGCGCCAAGCGGTTCGCAGGTTCCTGGATTGCCGCCATCACGGCACTCATCGGCGACGCCACCGATGGGCGGGTGTCGGGTTCGGCGCCGGGAACCGCCGGCCGGTCACCTTCCCACCACGTGGGCTCAAGCAGGGCGGTGGTCACCGGGATGGCCTTGTCGACGCTCTTGCGCCCCCACGCGCAAGCGCGGTCGATCGACGTCGCTGACGGCGCCAGGTTGGCGGGTGACAGCGTCGGCGCGAAGCGGACGAGATGGTCGGCGTACGGAGCATTGCGCACCATCTGCAACTGGACCGCCTGAGCGATCGGGGCGAGCCACAGATGGCGCGGATCCCATTGCGGGTGAAAGCAATCGAACGCGAGGTAGCAGGCATTGCGGGTGCCCAGCCTGCCGTCGCGGACCCGCTTCCACGCCAATTCGACGGGCACGTTGCTTGCCGCGCCGCCGTCGACCAGCGCCGCGACCTCCTTTTCCTCGCATAGGGCGTCGAGCAGCGGGACCATGCGCGGATCGCTTGTTTCATGGTGCAGCACACCGGGAATCGCCGACGAGAAGGAGGCCGCGTCGACGACGTTGAACTCGCGAGTCCGGTCGTCGTCGCCGATGACGATCGGCTTGACGACCCGCAGGTCGATGAACGCCGACACCTGCCACAGCCGCGCGCGCAACCTGGGGCCCGATACCGATGGGCAGGAAGGGAAGCGACCGCATCTGCAGCGCCGCCAGTTCCGGACGGCGAAACCTCGACGGCAGCGCCGCATACGGCTGCCTGCGCACACCGGCGACCACGACGTCGAACGGAATCGCCAAGTCCGACATCCGCATACGTTCGCCGTCCTCACGCCTGAACAACGCCTCGGCGAACTGGTCGAAGCGCAGCGAGAACAGGCCGGCCAGCCCGTGTCTGCGCCGAAGACGCTCGGGGCCGAGGATCGCGCCGTACGACACCGTCTTCGCCCACGCGACGTACTCCTCGATGGGCACCGGAAGAGCGCGGGCAACCACACTGCCCATGATCGATCCGAACGAAGCGCCGATCATGTAGTCGGGTATCTGGCCGGCCTCCAACAGTCGCTGCATGCCGCCGATGTAGACGAATCCCGCACCGCCACCGCCGCCCAGAACGGTGACGAGTTTCTTGTAGCCGACCTCGGCGTCCAGTTCGGCGGCGGAGAAGTCGTTCCCGTGCGCTCTCGATCAGCGCTCTGCGCTGCTCGTCTTGGTCATCGGTCAGTTCGGCAAGAACATCGCGCGCCCGTCGCCAATGCCGTTGCCGGGTCACGCTCCTCGCGAAGCGGGCCGTACAGCGCGTCGGCCACCCTGGCCCGCCACGGGGCTAATTCGGCGCCCACCGAGACGTCTCCGCGTCCGCGGCTGCCGCCCGGGCCTGCGGCGCCCGGTTCGAAGTCGGCGAGCCGGGCGAAATTGAGGATGTACCGCAGCCTGCGCAGCTCCTCGCCGCTCAACACGTCAGGGTTGGCCAGATGGTGCCGGACGAGCTTGTTCTCCATCTTCTGCAGCAGAAGCGTCGGCTCGGCCGACGGCAGCTCGACGGTGCCAACGGAGTCGACGACCTCGTCCTCGACTGCCTCAACGAGGTCGAGCGCGGCCTCGCGGCGGCTCCGCCGGTTGAACACGGCGTCGGCGAACGGGATCTCCATTTATTACGGCTCCGTGTATCCGCTGAGGGGAGTTGTCAGCTGTTGCTCGACGGTATGGGGGTCCGGCAGTTCGCGCACGTGCTTTCGGTCGGTTGCGGAGAGGCGACGAATGCTTTCGCAACGAGACTAGTTCATGTACCGTCTGGTACATGATTACAGAGAGTGGTGTCGACATCGACGCACCGGCCGCTGTCGTCTGGGATGTCTTCAGCGACGTCGAGCGCTGGCCCGAATGGACGGCTTCGGTCACGAGCCTGTCGCCCTCGACGGGCCGGCCATCGCGGTCGGCAACCGATTCGAGATCAAGCAGCCGCGCATGCCGAAGCTGGTGTGGGAGGTCACCGACGTGACACCGGGCAGCTCGTGGACCTGGGCTCAGCGCTCACCCGGCGGTCTGACACTGGCGAGCCACGACGTCAGCGCCATCTCCGATGGCCGAACCCGGGTGCGTCAGTGGATCGACCAGCGTGGTCCCGTCGGCGCCCTGGTCGGCGTCGCCATGCGCGGATGACGCGGCGCTACCTCGACCTCGAGGCCGCCGGTCTCAAAACGCGAAGCGAGCATCTCTACCACCTCGATGGCCCGGCCTCCTGACCTCGAGCGGCGCCAGGCGCTGCTCGACGCTCTGGTGGAGGAGTTCGCGGTACGCGGCATCGGTGACCGATCGCTGCGCGACGTTGCGGCGGCCGTCGGTACCAGCCATCGCATGCTGCTGCATCATTTCGGCTCGCGCGAGGAACTCCTGCTGGCCATCGTCGACGAGGTCGAGCGGCGCCAGATGGCGCTAATGCACGAGCTGCCGGAACGATCCGGCGGACGCGATCGCCGCGATGTGGGCCAACCTGCGCCGGCCTGAACTGCGCCCGTTCGAGCGGCTGTTCTTCGAGTGCTACGCGCGCGGTGTCCAGGGCGAGCAGCCCTTCGCCCGGATGCTGCCGGGCTGCCGTGCGACTCTGGCTCGCGATGACGACGCGGGCACGGCAGTCGACCCCGCGATGATGCGCCTCGGCCTTGCCGTCGCACGGGGTCTGTTGCTCGACCTGGTGGCCACCGATGATCGCGATGGCGTCGACGCGGCGGCGGAGGCGTTCGTGGAATTGGTGCGTCGAGCAGGGGTTTAGCCCGCGACTGCCGACGGGTAGCCCTCAGAAGTCGGGGGTCGAAAATGACGAGCATGCCCGCATGCCGCTATCGAAGGAGTCGACCCAAATGAATGTCAAGAAACGCGTGGTCACAACGATTTGTGCCGGCGCGTTGGCCGGTGCCGCCCTGGGGATCGGGTCGGGTGTCGCCAGCGCTGGTCCGAAAATCCCTGGCCCGCCACCCTGGCCGGTTCCTGGTCCCGGCGTGAATGTCGGTGGACCGGGCAACCCGTTGCCGCCGGGACAGAACGGCCTGCCGCCACCTGGTCATCGCAACGTACGTCGTGCCCGTCTGGGCGCCGCCGGCACCGCCGCCGCCGTACTGGGCGCCGTGGCTTCCAGTGGAATGGAACAGTGAGGTGAACGCCTGGGGCGTTCAGTGGAACGGCGGCTTCAGAGCAGCCCCGTTCTGATCGACCGGTCACGGTCGCCCCGCCCTCTTGGGCGGGGCGATCTGTCGTTTGTCCTACTCCTGGCTGCTTCGCCGGTCGCCGATGAATTCCCGCAGTCGTACGTCGTCGGACGTGAACCGGTCCATCTCTTCGCCACCGTCGCAACGCAGCAGGGCGACTGTGAGGGTGTCGCCGTGACGTGAGATCACCTCCCACACGGCGCCGGAGTCCTGCCAGCGCTTCAGCTCCGCGACCCGATCGACGTCCATCCCTCCTACGATTCCACCCCGCTAGCGGCTGTCATAGGCTCACCGCCGTGAGCCCAGCATCGGCCGTCGCAACCGCAGCGGTGTTCGTGTGGCTGGGCATGGTGCTGGCGATCTCCTTCTCGAGGCCCCGCTGAAGTTCCGTGCGCCAGGCGTGACGCTGCCGATCGGGCTTGGAATCGGCCGCTTGGTCTTTCGTGCGCTCAACGCCTGCGAGGTGGTGCTGGCGGCGGCGATGGTGGCGTGCTTCGTCATCCGGCCGCCGACCGGCGCGGCCGGGATCGCCGCGGGTGTCGCCGTGATCGTCCTGCTGGCTCAGGTGCTGGCGGTGCGGCCTGCGCTGACGCGGCGATCTGAAGCCACCCTCGCCGGGGCCGAGGTCCCTCGCTCGCGGGCGCACGGGGTCTATGTCGGCCTGGAGATCATCAAGGTCGTCGCGCTGCTCGTCGCCGGTGCCCTGCTGATCGCGGCGTGAGATGATCGCCAGATGTGGGTAAGACCTGAGCTGTGACGGTCGTTCTCGCTTTACGTTGTGCCGATGGACTGGTGATGGCGTCGGATTCGCAGATCACCGATCCCGTCCGCGGCGTGAGCTATCCGGCGCAAAAGCTGCACGCGCTCGGCAAGCACGCGGCCTGGGGTGGGAGCGGCTCCCGGGCGGTGCTGTTCGACCTCGTGCAGATCTTCGACGCCGAGGCGGATGCAATCGTCGAGGCGCCGGACGTCGGGCATGCACTGCAGCAACGCGTCGTGCCGGTGCTCGAGCAGCACTACAGCAGCTTCATCGCCGACGTTCCCGGTGGAAAGCCCGGCGCGACGCCCGCGACATACATCCTGGCCGCTGGCTACAGGGACGGCGTCCCGTTCATCGTCGACATCGATCCGCATGGCTTGATCGGGCACCACGAAGAAACGGGTTTTCAAGCGGTGGGCAGTGGGTCGCCGATGGCCCAGCAGGCCTACGCACTGCTCGCGCACTTTCAGATGACCAAACGCAGCGTCGACTACGGGGTCGTGGCAGCACTGAGGGTTCTGGACGCTCTGGACACATCGTCGCCGAGCGTTGGCGGCCCGATGGACATCTGCCGTATCACGCCGGATGCGGCCAGGCACTTCGACGAGGACGAAGTCGCGCGTGTCCGCGAACGCGTCGCCAAATGGATTGACTTGGAGCAGAAGGCAATCGACGAACTGTTCGATTGATCGGCAACGGGCATGCTCGCGGCGTGAGACCATCGCCCGATGCGACTGGGATTGCACGCACTTGGCATCGGAGCAGGTGCCGACCGCGCAGTCATCGACGCGGTGGCGGTCGCCGCGGAAGGCGCCGGGTTCGCCACGCTGTGGTCGGGCGAGCATGTCGTGATGGTGGATCGCTCGGCATCTCGCTATCCGTATTCCGACGACGGCCAGATCGCGGTCCCGGCCACCGCGGACTGGATCGACCCGTTGATCGGACTGAGCTTCGCGGCCGCCGCCACCTCGTCGATCGGAATCGCGACCGGGGTGTTGCTGCTGCCCGAGCACAATCCGGTGGTGGTCGCCAAACAGGCCGCGACGCTGGACTCGTTGAGCGGAGGCCGGTTGACCTTGGGTGTCGGTATCGGATGGTCGCGTGAGGAGTTCGACGCGCTGGGTGTCCCGTTCGAACGACGCGGCGCGCGCACGGCGGAGTATGTGGCGGCGATGCGGACGCTATGGCGAGACGACATCGCCTCTTTCGACGGCGAATTCGTCAGCATTCGACTCGGTGCGCGTCAATCCCGAAACCCGCCGATGGCAGGTCCATCCCGATCGTCCTCGGTGGCAACAGCGACGCGGCGCTGCGTCGGGTGGCGGCCTGGGGTGACGGCTGGTACGGCTTCAACCTCGCGGGGTGAGAGAAGCGGCGGACCGCATCGCTTTCCTTGGCGACCGGTGCGCTGAGTGCGGTCGCGACCGCAGCGAGCTGCGTGTGACGGTGGCACTGCGCGAGCTGCATATCCGCGATGTCGTCGCACTGGCCGACCTCGGAGTCGACGAACTCGTCATCGTCGACGGGCCGCCCGAAGACGCGCACGCCGCCGCCGACTGGGTGTCGGCGCTGGCCGATCACTGGCTTTCGGCACTGCGGTAATCGTCGGACACCCCTTGAGGTAGGTAAACCTACCCTCACTAGCTCGGGTAAGCTCGGCGGGCGATGACCGCATCGAGCCGACGCCCGCTCAGCAGGCGATGCTGGTGAGAGTGTTCGGGTGCTGCCGGGTGGTGTTCAACGATGCGTTGCGGGTTCGCGAGGAATCCTTTCGGGCCGGGATCAAACTGTCCGACAGCGAGATCCAGCGCCTCGTCATCTAGCCGCGGCCAAATCGACCGCCGAGCGCGCCTGGCTGTGCGAGGTGCCCAGCGTGGCGTTAGTTCAGTCGGTCAACGATTCTCGACGCGCTTGGCGCAACTTTTTCGGTTCGACCACCGGGAAACGCAAGGGTCGCAAGCTGGGTCGGCCGCGGATGAAATCCCGCAAGGACCACCGTCAGTCATTGCGGCTCACCCGCAACGGATTCTCGCTCCGAACCAACGGGCAGTTATTTGTAGCCAAGATCGGCGAGGTCAGGGTGCGCTGGTCGCGGCAACTTGCTTAGCCGAGCCGTCGTCAGTCACTATCATCCGCGAGCCCGATGGCCACTTCTACGCCAGTTTCGTCATCGACGTCGCGGCCGCACCGCTGCCAGCGGTAGATCGCGAAGCTGGGGTGGATGTCGGGATCGCGCGCCTGGCGACGATCGCGGCCAGCGACGGCACAAGGACCGACGTAGTAAATGCGAAACATATGGATCGCAAGAAACGCAAGCTGGCACGGTTGGAGCAGAGAGAAATTTCGCCGGCAGAGAGGATCAGCCAACAGGGACAAGTCGCGGCGCAAGGTCGCCCTGACGCACGGCCAGGTGGCCCGTGCGCGGCGGGACTATCACCACAAGCAGGCTTTGGCATTGATACGCAGAACCAAGTGATCCACGTCGAAGATCTCAACATTTTGGGAATGGTGAAAAACCGTCGCCTCGCTCGCGCGATCTCCGATGCGGGGTGGGGCAGGTTCGTGCGGATCATCGGCGAAAAGGCCGATCGTTACGGACGTACCGTGCACACCGTGTCGCGATGGTTGGCGTCGAGCAAGACGTGCTCGGGGTGTGGGCATCGACTCGACGAACTGCCACTCCACGTTCGGGATTGGACGTGCCCGGTGTGCCGGGTCGCCCACGACAGAGACCACAACGCCGCAAAAATCATTCTCGCCGCCGGACGGGCGGAGAGATTAAACGCCTGTGGAGCCCTGGCAAGTCCTCCCACAATTCGGGAGGCACACGGCGATGAAGCAGGAAGACATTGACGAGGCCCCATCACCCGTCTTGCCGCGCGAACTGACCTCGATATGCGACGAGGTCCGCGCCGTGGGTGCGCCGCCGACACCGGACCTGGGCGAGCCCTACAGCGTGCGGCTCGCCGACGCCGCCGGCGACGCCGAGATGGTGTCGGAGTGGATGAACCGCCCGCATCTGGTGGAGGCGTGGGAATACGACTGGCCGCCGGAGAGGTGGCAGCGCCACCTGCAGGCCCAACTGGACGGCGAGTACTCGCGCCCCTTCATCGGAAGTTTCCGCGGCCAGCCGTTTGTCTACGTCGAGCTCTACCGGGCGGCCAAGGACTCCATAGCGCCGCGGTATGACGCAGATCCGTTCGACATCGGTATGCACGCGGCGATCGCGGACATGCGGTTCGTCAACCGAGGGATCGCGCCGATCATGTTGCCACGCTTGGTCGCCAACATCTTTGAGCTCGAACCTCGTTGCCGTCGAATCATGTTCGACCCGGACCACCGCAACTCCGGTGCGCGTGCGGTCTGCGAGTACGCCGGCGGCGTGTTCCTCGGTGAGCACGACATGTCGAACCGGCGAATGGCCTTGTACGCGCTCCCTCGTTCACCATCAGACACACCTGACATCGACTAGCGTTGCCTGCCATGAAGAAGGCTGTGTTGTGGGGGCTCGGCACCCTGGTTGTTCTCGGCATCGTCGCCTTCACGGTGGGGCCGTGGTTCTACCGCGTGTACATCGCCGGTGATGCCGATGCCGAGCTGGCGCTGCCCGGGCAGACGGAGGCGGCGACCACCGATGTCAACGGGACGTGGGCCGTCGTGCCTGGACCGGACGACCAAGCCGCGCGCACGCAAGCCGGCTATCGAGTCGATGAGATCCTGCGGGGTTCACCACTGACCGTCAACGGCCGCACGCCGAAGGTCACGGGTGAGGTCGTGGTGGCTGAGTCGAAGATGGAATCGGCGACCTTCACCATCGATGTGGCATCGATCACGTCCCCGGAAGGCGCGCGCGACAACCAGTTTCGTGGCGCGGACATTCTCGACACCGGCAAGTTCCCGACAGCGGAGTTGCGGAGTGACCCAGCCCGTCGACGTCTCCGCTGTGCCCGAAAGCGGTGAAGCGACCACTCTCGACGTCCCCGTGAGCATGACGATCAAGGGCGTCTCACGCGATGCCACCGCCAAGGTGAACGTCAAGCGTGCCGGTGCTTCCATCGTCGCCGTCGGTTCGGTCCCGGTCACCTGGACCGACTTCAACGTCACACCACCGGATTTCGCCGGGTTTGTGACTGTCGAGCCCAGGGGCACCATCGAGTTCCTGGTCAACCTCGCCAAGAACTAGGGCAGCTGGTTGAACTCGGCGTAACCGTCGTAGTCCGGCTTCATCGCCGCCGCGACCAACTCCCACAGCACTTCGTCCGTGCCGCCGCCGACACGCGCCAGTTTCATGTCGCGCCACCACCTGCCCAGCGGTGTCTCGTCCACGAGGTAGCCCGAGCCGCCGAAGATGTGCATGCACTCGTTGATCACCTCTTCGCCGAGCCGGGCCGCGTTGACCTTCATCGCCGCTGCCGTGCGCAAGTCCAGCTTGCCTGTCGCGGAGATGCCGTCCAGGGCGAACCGCAACATGTCGACACGTGCCTGCAGGTCGGCGATGCGCAGCCGCAGGGCCTGATGTTCGTACAACGTGCTGCCGAACTGCCGGCGAGTCATCATGCGCGCCAGGGTGATTCCTATGACGCGCTGGGAAAACGTCGACACCAGGCCGGCCACCGACATCCGCTCCTGCGCCAGCCCCCAGGAGATCGCAGCCAGGCCGATACCCGCCCGTGCGACCAGCGCGTCGGCGGGCACCCAGGTGTCGATGTGCACGGCGGCGGTGTCCAGCGGTCCGGCGCCGACCTTGCGGTACGGCGTCTGAACCTCACACTGCGCCAACGGAACGGCGACGACGACGACGCTGCCGTGCTTGCTGTTCGGGTCGTGGTCGACGTTGCGGGCCACCGCCATGACATGGTCGGCGATGGGCGACAGCGAGACGAACTTCTTGACGCCCTTGACCTCGAAGCCGTCACCGACGGAGCGGACCTCGGTCCCGACGATCTGCAGGTCGGATCCGCCGGACTGCTCGGAGGCGCCGATGCACAGCACCGTTTCGCCGCGGATGGCCTGCTCGGCGATGTTGCGAAGGTAGTCCGACTTGCCGAAGCGGCGCAGGATCGCGATCGCCGAGTCGTGCAGTCCCACGCCGACGCCGATGCCGGCCGATCCCAGCACGCCGAGCTTTCTCGCCAGCGCGATCACCTTCGCGACGTCGGACTGCTGCTGGCCTGCCGGCCATTTGGCGGCGAAAACCCCTGACTCGCCCAGGTATTCGATGAGCTCGCGGGGGAAACGCTCGGTCTCTTCGGCTTCGGCGGTCCATTTCCGTGACCCGCTCGTCGAAGACGCGGTCGAGCAGCTCGCTGGTAGTCCTCCGCCGAGGCCCCGTCGGCGTCGGCGGTCGCCGTCATCGGCTTGCCCCCTCCAGGTTGCGCTTGACCTCCAGCCGGCGCAGCTTGCCCGACGACGTGCGGGGCAGCGCACCGGGTTTCACGAACACGACGTCGGCGGGCACCACGCCGCATTCCGACGCGACGCGCTGCCACCACGCGCACTGCGCGCGGCGGATTCGTCGTCACCCTTGAATTCCGCGGTGATCACCAGGCTCGGGCCGTGCGGTCGCCTCGCCGGTGCCGATCGCGACCACGCAACCGTCGCGAACACCGTCGATCTGGCCGGCGATGCGCTCGATCTCGGTGGGGAACATGTTGCGGCCCGCGACGGTGATGAGTTCCTTCGCGCGGCCACAGATGACGAGGCCGTCGTCGGTGAGGTAGCCGAGATCGCCTGTGGGCAGCCATGCCTGGGGATCGATCGGTGCCTCGCCGACGTACCCGGTCATCAGCGACGTGCCGCGGACCTCGACCTCGCCGACCTCGCGGCCGGTCACCTCGGTCGCGTGCGGCTCGATCGGTGTTCACCCGCACCTCCATGCCGGGTATCGGGTGGCCCAGCACCGCAAAGCGCCGAGTGGACTCACCCGCATCGGTGGTGACGGTGACCTCGTCGACCCGGAGGCCCGTGAATGGCTCGGGAACGGTTACCGCACAGGTGGATTCGGCCAGGCCGTAGGACGGGGACAGCGAGTTCGGGTTGAAACCGAACGCGGGCCATCTCGTCGGCGAAGCGTGCGTACCCGTCGCAGTCGACGGGCTCACCGCCGTTGAGCGTGAAGCCGAGATTGCTCAGATCGAGGTCGCGACACGCCGCTGGCGTACTTGCCGATGACGTTGAAGGCCATGTTCGGCGCCGCGGTCATCGTGGCCCTGCTCTCGGTGAGCCAGTTGCAGCCAACCGAACGGGTTGCCGGCGAAGGACGTCGTCGGCGCCTGCCACAGGTCTGCCTGCCGCCAGCAGTGATACGAGCATGAAGGTCAAGCCCATGTCGTGGTAGATCGGCAACCAGCTGTGCAGCCGGCAGTTGCTCGTCGACGTTGACTCGGCTCATCAGTCCGCGAAGGTTGGCCAGCGCCGCCGCGGGCGAAATCTGTGCCGTGCGGGGCGTTCCTGTCGATCCCGCAGTGCCCTGCAGGATCGCGACGTCAGCGGTCCGCGGTCCTCGAAGGTGGTCGAACGGTGTGCGTGGGCGACTTCGGCGAGGTCGTGGACGGACGATTCCCTCGGCCTGCCCGCGCAACAGTTCCAGCTCGGCGCCGTGGCTGAAGACCGTCGTCACTCCGATGCCGCGGAACCTGTCCAGAGTGGCTTGCGCCCATTGCTCGGGATCGGCGCCGCCGGATGGGCCCGGGCAGGATCGACAACCGCCGCGCCCGCGAAGAAGACGCCGGGGATCGCGGCGAGGAACTCCACGGTTGGCTCGCCGACCAGGCCGACTGCCGTGGATCCGTCGTCGACGATGCGCTGGGCGACGTTCTCGGAGCGCGCGTGGACTTCCTGCCAGGGGTGATGAACCCACCTGTCAGCGTCGGGATCGAGCACCACCAGCTTGTTCGGAGCTCCCCGCATCGCGGCCGACAGCGCGTCGGCCAGTTCGGTCACGAGTTCGCCTGTGCGGCAGGCACCTTCGCGAGGATGGCCGCTTCGAGGTCGCCGACGGTGTCACAGCTGAGCAGGTCCTCTTCGGACAGCGCGACGCCGAGTTTGTCCTCGATGGCGACCATTCCGACGGCGAACGCCACCGAGTCGAGGCCGACGTCGTCGATCAATCTGGAATCAGGGGTGACCCGGCGAACATCGACGTTCATGTCTTCGCGCAGGATTTCGGTGAGAGCGGCGCTCACCGCTTCGGGAGTAGACGGCTTCACGGCGTGGGACGGTACACGGGAATGCAAGGTGAGGCTAGGCTTACCTCTCAGGCGGTAATGCCTCAATACCCGGTGCCTGAGCAGTTAGAGTCGACCGCGGTGGTGATGGATCTCGCCCGAGTTCGGGCCAAGTGACCGCGGATCGGCCGGGTGTCGACCACCCCGACGATCACGATGACGCGACTGGCGCGGCGGCGCCTATGACGTCCAACGACTCGCATGCCGAGTTGCTCATAGATCCCGACGCGCCAGCCAGACCCCTACGACCCCTGCACCTGCGGCCATCGTCCATGGCTTGGATTTTCGCCGGAGGGATCGTCGGTACGGCCCTGCGCTACTACGTCGAAAAACTCCTGCCGCACGACGGCGCAGCCTGGCCGTGGGCGACCTTCTTGATCAACCTCAGCGGCGCTTTCGTCCTGGGTGGCCTGCTGGAGGGACTCGCGATGCTGGGTGATGACTCAGGATGGCGCCGCCGCGCCCGCCTCTGTGCCGGCACCGGGTTCTGCGGCGCCTTCACCACCTACAGCGCCTTCGCGTTGGAGATCGTGCTGCTGGGCCGGCACGGCCACTTCGGAACCGCGATCGGTTACGGCCTGCTCAGCGTCGTGGGCGGCGTGCTCACCGCCTGGCTCGGCATCGTGGTCATGGAACGCGTGCACCGCCGGAGAGTGCACGCATGATTCCGATTCTCACGTTCCTCGCAGGAGCGTCGGGCGCGGTGACCCGGTTCCTGCTTGACGCATGGACGAAAGAGCGGTGGCGGTCACCGTTTCCGTTGGCCACTGTGGTCATCAACGTCACAGGATCGCTCTTCATCGGCGTTCTTGCCGGAGTCGTGCTCTTCCACGGCCAGGCCAGCGCCTGGCAGACCGTGCTGGGGACCGGATTCTGCGGCGGGTACACGACGTTCAGCACCGCGAGCTTCGAAACCGTGCGACTGATTCAGCAGGGCCGACGAGCACTGGCGTTGCTCAACGCGGTCGTTTCCCTGATTCTGTCGGTCGCCGCGTGCGCGGGTGGACTCGCGCTGGCGTGGGCGCTCTGATGGCACAGCTCTACCTCGTCCGTCATGGAGAGACCGCCCTCAACGCCGACGGAAGACTGCGCGGTCTCGCCGACCCCGAGCTGAACGAACGCGGTGAAAGCCAGGCCCGCGCGGTCGCGGTTGCGCTGGCGACGGTCGATGCCGACATCGTGGTGTCGAGTCCGCTGCGGCGCGCAGTCCACACTGCAGCCGCCATCGCCGATCAAGCGGGAATCACCGCACCAGACCGACGATCGCTTCAACGATCGCGACTACGGGCGATGGACGGGAGCGATGAAGTCAGCGGTCATCGCCGAGTGGGGCAATGTCGACGCCGCGCCGGGAGTCGAGCCGACGGAGACGGTGTTGTCCCGGTCTTGGCCGGCGCTGGACGAGTGGGGCGCTCGGGCGGAGTCCCGGCACAAGGCGGTAGTCGTCGTGACCCACGACGCGGTGATCCGGCCATTGCTCGCGCGCATTGCTCCGAGCCTCACTGCGGTGTCCGTACCCACGGCGTCCTACCAAGTGCTGCGCTACGACACCGGAAGCTGGTCCGTCGAGTTGATCGATCAGCAGGCGCCACCTCTCGAGTAGTCGGTGCGACGAAATGTTGCCGCTGGCCTGAATTCTTGGCGCCGCGCCAATGCGCCGCGCGGAACCGGAGCAGAATCGACACCATGGCGCCAATCCCCGCGCCGGTCAACCGGCACAACCCGAAGACCTCATCGATGTGGCGCAGGTGGTCACCGCGTACTACACGGTCGAACCCGACCCCGACAACGTCGACCAGCAGGTGGTGTTCGGCACGTCCGGTCATCGGGGGTCCAGCCTCGACGCGGCGTTCAACGAGGCGCACATCCTCGCGACGACGCAGGCCATCGTCGAGTACCGCGCCGCGCAGGGCACGACCGGACCGCTGTTCATCGGCCGCGACACCCATGCGCTCTCGGAGCCCGCGTGGGTATCGGCGCTGGAGGTGCTGGCCGCCAACGACGTGGTCGCGATGATCGATTCGGCCGATCGCTACACGCCGACGCCCGCGGTCAGCCACGCCATCCTGACGTTCAACCGCGGCCGCGACGGCGATCTGGCCGACGGGATCGTCGTCACGCCCTCGCACAACCCGCCGCGCGACGGCGGCTTCAAGTACAACCCGCCCAACGGCGGACCAGCCGACACCGACGCCACCGGGGTGATCGCCAAGCGGGCCAACGAGATTCTGCGCGACGGCCTCAAGGACGTGAAGCGGGTGCCGCTGGCCAGTGCGCTGCAAGACGGCGGAGCGCCATGACTACCTGGACGCCTACATCGCGGACCTGCCCAACGTCGTCGATCTGCACGCGATCAGTGCCGAGGGGATCCGCATCGGCGCCGACCCGCTGGGCGGCGCGAGCGTCGACTACTGGGGCGCGATCGCCGAGCGACACAACCTGAAGCTCACCGTGGTCAATCCGCTCGTCGACGCGACGTGGCGGTTCATGACGCTCGACACCGACGGCAAGATCCGGATGGACTGCAGTTCGCCCAACGCGATGGCCTCGCTGATCGCCAATCGGCGAGAGCTACCAGATCGCCACCGGCAACGACGCCGACTCCGACCGGCACGGCATCGTGACGCCCGACGGCGGGCTGCTCAACCCGAACCACTATCTGGCGGTGGCGATCGACTACCTGTACACCAACCGGCCGGACTGGCCGGCGTCGACGGCGGTCGGCAAGACCGCGGTCAGTTCGTCGATCATCGACCGGGTGGTCGCCGGGCTGGGCCGCAAACTGGTCGAGGTGCCGGTCGGCTTCAAGTGGTTCGTCGACGGATTGCTCAGCGGCACAATCGGTTTCGGCGGCGAGGAGAGCGCGGGGGCGTCGTTCCTGCGGCGCGACGGCTCGGTGTGGACCACCGACAAGGACGGCATCATCCTGGCGCTGCTGGCGTCGGAGATCCTCGCGAAGACGGGGTCGACGCCGTCGCAGCGCTACGCACGAGCTGGCCGAAAAGTACGGTGCGCCAACGTATGCCCGCATCGACGCGCCCGCCGAACCGCGAGCAGAAGGCCCGGCTGGCCAAGCTGTCGCCCGACCAGGTGACGGCCACCGAGCTGGCGGGTGAGCCGATCACCGCCAAGCTGACCACGGCGCCGGGCAACGGCGCGCCGCTCGGCGGGCTGAAGGTGACGACCGAGAACGCGTGGTTCGCGGCGCGGCCGTCGGGCACCGAGGACGTCTACAAGATCTACGCCGAGTCGTTCAAGGGGCCCGAGCATCTTGCGGAGGTGCAGGAAGCGGCCAAGGAAGTGGTGAATAAAGTCATCGCGTGAGCTCTGACGCGGAGGGCGACTGTTCGACGGACAGTCCGCCGGACAAGCCGAAGCTCCCGCGCGAAGTCTGGCTGCTGGTCGCCGCGAACGTCGTGGTCGCGCTCGGCTACGGCGTGGTCGCGCCGGTGCTGCCGCAGTACGCCCGCCACTTCGGCGTCAGCATCAGCGCGGCGACGTTCGTCATCACCGCCTTCGCGGTGATGCGGCTGGTGCTCGCGCCGCCGGCCGGGCTGCTGGTGCAGCGGCTGGGGGAGCGGCGGGTCTACATCAGCGGCCTGCTGATCGTCGCGCGTGTCCACCGCCGCGTGCGCGTTCGCGCAGACGTACTGGCAGCTGCTGCTGTTCCGGTCGCTCGGCGGCACTCGGGTCGGCGATGTTCACGGTGTCGTCGCTCGGCGCTGATGATCCGGATCTCGCCGCAGGACGCGCGCGGCCGCGTCGCGGGCCTGTTCTCGTCGGGCTTCCTCGTCGGCTCGGTCGGCGGGCCGGTGCTGGGCAGCCTGACGGCCGGGTTCGGGCTGTCGCGCGCCGTTCGCGATCTACGGCGCCGCGCTGCTGTCGCGGCCGCCGTGGTGTTCTTCAGCCTGCGGGCAGCAGCTCGCTGGCGGCGCCCGACGAGGAAGCCGAGACCGCCCGTCTCGCTGCGAGAGGTCGCTGCGCCACCGCGCCTACCGCGCCGCGCTGTTGTCCAACTTCGCGACGGGGTGGGCGGCGTTCGGGCTGCGGATCGCGCTGGTGCCGCTGTTCGTGGTCGAGGTGCTCGGCCGCGGTGCCGGCGTCGCCGGGCCTGGCGCTGGCGACGTTCGCGATCGGCAACGTCGTCGGTGGTCATCCCCAGCGGCTATCTGTCCGACCGGATCGGGCGGCGCAAGCTGCTGATCGTCGGCCTGACGGCGGCCGCGGTGGCGACGAGCCTGCTCGGGTTCACGTCGTCGCTGCCGGTGTTCCTGGCGACCGCGTACGTCGCGGGTGCGGCGACGGGCATCTTCATCTCCCCGCAGCAGGCCGCGGTCGCCGACATCGTCGGCAACAAGGCGCGCGGCGGGACCGCGGTGGCGACGTTCCAGATGATGGCCGACGTCGGCTCGATCGGCGGGTCGCTGCTCGTCGGGCATGATCGCGCAGCACCTCGTCGTTCGGCTGGGCGTTCGTGTCAGCGGCGCGATCCTGTTGGTCGCGGCGCTCGGTTGGGTGTTCGCCCCGGAGACCCGCGGCCGGCCGCCAGCCGGGCACACCCCGGCCCGCGCCGCTCGGGCCCGGAAGCCGGCGGCGAAGTGCCCTGACCTGCGATTTTGAACGGCTTACCGCAGGTGGTGTAACTTCGATGAGCACGACTTAAGGGGCTATGGCGCAGTTGGTAGCGCACCACACTGGCAGTGTGGGGGTCAGGGGTTCGAATCCCCTTAGCTCCACTTCGGCGAAACCGTGGTGCCCTTACTCGAACCCCGCGAAGTCAACGAATCGCTTCCGGTTCCCAGGAGCGTGGCGCGAGACACTCAATCAGCAGGTGGTCCGGCGACGTCCGGGTGAAGGTATGCCGGCCCCGGCAGGCCGAGGCGTCGCATCGCGAGGCCGGTTATCGCCTCAAATATCGCGCGGCGTGCATTCATTGTGGTGGTGTAACCCGGATCCAGGTTGGGAGCCACTTCGACCACTTCCAGGCCGACCACCGGTGTTTCGTGGCAGATGCGGCGAATCGCCGGCAGCAATTCCCGGTTGGTCAAGCCGGGCGGTTCGGGCGCTCCGGTGCCGGGGGCGAAGGCGGGATCGAGCACATCAACGTCCAGCGACACATATAGGTATTCCGGTCCGTCCAGCGCCTCGTTGATCGCCCGCTCGAGCACGGCGGGGAATCCGTGGCGCTCGATCTCGGCCATGTGATGGCTGCGCATCCCACGTTCGCGCATCCAACCGAACAACTCATCGTCCGGCGCAAGTGCACTGCGCAAACCGATTTGGATGAAGTTGCGTCCGGGGATGTGCTCGTCCTCGATCAACCGCCGGATCGGCGAGCCGTGCGACGCGAGATGCCCGAAGATATTGTCGGCGCAGTCGGGATGCGCATCGAAGTGGATCACCCCGACCTTGCCGGCCCCGTACACATCGGCGACTGCGGCGGCGTTCGGCCACAGAATCGAATGGTCCCCACCGAGCACGATCGGCACCGCACCCACTTCGACGATCTCGCGCACGAGCGTGCGGATCGGCTGATGCGAATTTTCGATGCTCAACGGGTCAACTGCCGCGTCCCCATAGTCAACGACAGTCAACACCTTAAACGGCTGGATACGGACGCTGTCGTTGATGAGCGTCGCCGGCGAATTGGGCAAGGTACGCTCATCGCTGCGCAGGGCCCGCGGCCCAAACGCCGCGCCGCGATGATTGACACCCATGTCTACCGGCGCGCCGAGCACGGCCACATCTACCTTGCCGGCCCGCAGGTCGTCCTGATTGAGACACAACGGCACACCAAACATCGTGGCGATCCCGGAATACGACATCTGGAACTGATAGCGCTGCAATTCAATTGGACCAGGTTCGCGGCGTGGGTCGTGCGATCGATCCACCGGCATCTTCCATGCGTCGGCCCAGAAATCCATGAGATGTTTCCTTCTCCGCTTAAGTCGGGTCCGTGGGTAGAGATGCCGCTCGGGCATTGGCATGAGGCCCTGCGGACTTTTACTATCGCGTGAGAGCGGCCGGGGTAGCAATGTGGTGTTTTCGATGCGCGCCAAAATGACGGACATCGTAGGCCCGTTCTCCGCCGGCCGAAGTACCGGCGGACATGCTTCTTCAGAACAGCGGCGCACGGCGAATTGAATCTGGAACCTCGTATGGCGCTCGGCTGCGAATCACCCGCTCGAGCGCGCGAATGTCGGATTCGATCTGCCGCGACAGCCAGTACGCGAGCACGAACGCCGGCAATGCCCCCGATACACAGCACCCTGATCGGCACGATAACTGCGGCGATCTCGGGGGCGGTCAGGAAGCTGACGGCCACGACGCCGAGCAACGGCACTGAGGCCGCGACCGCCAGATAGCGGCGGCAGTCGACGGCTGAGCGCGCGTAGCTGTTCGGCCTCCCGCAGATTCGTCTGTCCGTGTGCCACCAGTTCCGGATAGACGCTGCGCACGATGTAGAAGGTGACCAGGAAGAACGGATACGCGATCGCGATGGCGCCGCACACCGTGATCGACCCAAAGAAGTGGATCGCCGACCTGCCGGAGATCCCACCCGCGACGAACTGCATGGTGAACGGAAATGTCAGCGCGGCACACCAACCACAGACCGAACACGACGAACACCACCCGGTCACCTGCGACGAGACAGTCATGGCGCGCTCGGGCCAGGGTTTCTGCCGGCGGTGCCGGCCCCGCCGCAGGCGCCGCGGGACCAGGATGACGTAGCGGAACCAATAGATCAGCGCCGCACCGCCGAGCGGAAAGAAAACCAGGTTGATCAGCGTGGTGACCAGCATGAACCGATCCTGGGCCTGCTCGGAGAGCTGGCTGACGATGAGCAGCTGATTGTGCTGGATGTTGTACGCGCTGGCCAGCAGGTTGGGAATCAGGATGGCCAGCGTGGCGATCGGCAGGAAGAACGGCCGCAGCCGCAGTCGCCAACTGCGCGCGGGCGGATCCACCAGGTCGCGGGCGTGCGGATCGAGGCACAGCTGCAGTTGCTCGGCGAGTTCGGCGCCCGAGGCCCAGCGCTGATCGCGGTCGGCGCTCAGTGCCTTCAGCAGAACTCGGCGCAGCGCGGCGGGACAGTCCGTGGGCAGCGCGGCGAGCGCCGCGGACGAAACCCCTGCTCCGCGGGTGGTCAGCATCAGCTCGAGCGCGGTGGTGTCGCCGACGGATCCGCCCGAGTCCGCCCGAGCGGCTTGCGCCGCGGAGTCGTCGAACGGCTTCAGGCCGGTCAGCAGTTCCCACAGCACGACGGCGAGCGAGTAGATGTCGCTGCGGGTGTCGAGGTCTGCGGCCTCCGTGCGTGTGCCCGGGCCGGCAAGCCTTGAGCTGCTCGGGCGACATGTAGGACAGTGAGCCGCCGAAATAGTCGAACGGGCTTGCGCCGGAGACGTTGCGGGCGAAGCTGATGTTGAAGTCCGCGAGTTTGGGGGTGCCTTCGGGTGCGAGCAGCACGTTCGCGAGCTTGATGTCGCGGTGCAGGACGCCCCGCGACGTCGCATAGTGCAACGCTTCGGCCAGTCGTTTCCCCAGCCACGCGACAGTCTCGGGCCAGGAAAGGGTCGCGAGCTCGGCGCGGGTGATCGATTCGGTGGGCCGGATCTCGCCGCGTGACTCCAGTGCGCTCGTCGACCGCGTCGAGCAGCGCCTGACCGGAGTCGGGTGGCCGCTCCGTGCGGCATATGCGCCTCGACGAGGTCGAGCAGCGTCCCGCCGGGCAGGTACTGCATGTACAGCAGCCGCCAGTCCCGTCGCGGAGAATGCGCTGGTCGAAGACCCGGACGATGTAGTCGTGATCGAGTTGAGCGAGGGTCTGTGGTTCGTGGCCGTGATTCGCGGAGATCTTGACCGCGACCAGTCGCTGCAGCGACAGCTGCCGGGCCAGAAAAACCCGCGCGAATGCGCCGCTGCCGAGTTCGATGAGCAGATCGAAGTCATCGAGCCGCTGGCCGACCTCGATCTGACTGAGTGGCGCGGATGGGCTGATGTCGGCAAACGTTGGTTGGAATGTCTCCGGTGCGAACTTCTGATACTTCCCCGGTGTCGGTCGCCGCTTGAGTCTGAGCGAACTCTGCGCGGGTCGTTGGCAGTCGGATCTGTCATGGCAACCTCGTTCTAGGTCGCCTGAATCGTAACGGCTGTGGGTCCTGAAGCCTGGAAGTTGCTGGTGTTGAGGGACGCGCGCCTCGGGCATCGCACAATGCGGGCACTGTCCTATCGCTATCGAAACATCGCCGCCGGGCGCTACTAGAGGGTCGCGTAGGTTCGTAGAGAATCAGAAGGACCCTCACGCCGCACTCGAACGAAAGCCATCATGTCCGAGGATCAGAACACAGACGTTCCACCGAATCACCTCTCCATCGATCCACGCAGCGCCTTCTATAGCGAAGAGGTGCTCCGCCGGGACGTGGGTATTCGCTTTAATGGCGTCGAGAAAACCAATGTTCACGAATACAACGTGGCCGAGGGTTGGGTGCGTGTTGAAGTCCCTACCGCGAAGGATCGCCGCGGAAATCCTATGGTGGTCAAGCTCAGCGGCACGGTTGAACCGTACTTCCGCCTAGAGAAGTAGCGGGCGCCGCTAAGTTACTGGCGCGGGCTGTCAACCGGCCTCGGCCGTCAGCCCGTGGCTCTAGTGGCACCGTCGGCTGGTCCTTCTCTCGACGCAGGTGGGCCGCCACACGGTGTGCTTGCTTTTCGGCGCCTCTGCTGTTCCTGTACTCTTTGACGTAAGTAGGTAATTACTTACATTGGGAGTTGCTATGGCTGAGTCGTCGCGGGATCGCATCCTCGCCGAGGCGTTGCGCCTGTTCGGTGAGCAGGGGTATGCGGGGACGTCGATCGCCCAGATCGAGAAGGCCGCGGGCCTGTCACCAGGCTCGGGCGCGCTCTACCGCCACTTCAAGTCCAAAGACGAACTTCTCGTGCAAGGCCTTGCAAGCCCGAGTCCTGGACCGGGGCCAGTGGGCACAGTTCCTCTCGCCCGATTTCTCGGTGCTCGCGATGCTGGATCTCGTCGCACCCGACAGCGACATCGTCGACCGGCTGATGGTGTTGTGCAGGATCGGTTTGCAACGGCTCGATCACGACCGCGACGTGACCCGAATCCTGTTGCGTGACAACACGGCACCGCAGGACGCGCTGGAGGTGGCGCGGCGCGACGAGCACTTGGTGGTGCTGTCGGTACTGTCGCGAGGGCTAGCCGAGCTCGCCGGCCCGGACCGGGGCGACGAAGACTGGGATGCTGTGGCAGTCGTCCTGCAGAGCTCCTTGGCGCACTACTGGTTGGTAAGAGACCTCTTCGGAGGCGAACACCCGTCCGCCATCGATACCGACCGATACTTGCGGGCGATCGCCGAGATGGTCGCTGCACGCCTCAAAGTACCTGCCGCAGAAGTAGTTCGAACCTAGGGCAGCTCGATGCTGCAGGTTAAGGACCACGCGATGCTCGACGAGGTCTTCGCGGTCCGCACGTAGGGGCGACGCTGACCGCCAAACACCCGCAGCCGCGAAAGGTTAGGCCGCACAGCGTGACCCGATGAGGTTCGGTGACGGCCAAACCGCGTTCACCTTGCTTCAGTAGTCCTGTGTTACCCATTCGCTTCCGCGTGTTCAGTTCCGTATGCGGGGCTATGCCTGGCAAGAGCGATACAGCAGGATCGGCGGTTGGGAGCCGCCATCCACGTTCGGCCCTCGCTGTTGGCTCGGAACCGCACCCAATATTTTCTGCACTAGGGGATTGACGCACTGTCGTTACTGTGCTGCAATATCCCTGTAAGTAAGTGGTTACTTATCAACAAGGAGGCACAAAATGTTCGGATCGTCACGGAACCGCACCCCCGCATCCACCTGGCTGAGGATCAGCCTGACCACAGCAGCCCTGGCTGCGACCGCTGTGCTGTCGTCAGGGTGCGTGCCAATGATCGCCGCGGTTGTTGTCGCGCCTGTCCCGGGTGTGTGAGCACACCCTGCTGACGCGCGAGGCGCGTGCATTCCCGTAAGTGGTCCGCGTCGTACGCGATCTCGAAAAGCTCGCTGGTGCGCGTGGATTACTTCAAGACCTATGACTACTCAAGGAGAGCAAAATGATTCGCACCATCGGAGCAGGCCTGCTTCTGGGGACCGTCGTGGCTATCGGCGCGGCGCCTATCGCCAACGCGCAGCAGCCCTACCGAAACTGCTCGGAAGCAAGGGCCAACGGCGACACCAACATTCCTTACGATTCGCCGTATTACGGACCGCACTTGGATTCCGACAACGACGGCATCGGCTGCGAGTCTTGATTGGAATGGCGACCGCCTCACCTTCAAGGTCAATAGTGAGGCATGCCAAACGACTCGAACTCGAGTCGTGGCCGCGTTGCCGTGGCAGCAACAACCATCCGGGTGGCCCCAGCGACAAGTGAAGCACCCCTTGACATAAACGACAGAAGGCAGGCTTGAGATGTTGAGACGATTGGTGATTGTCGGGGCCGCCGCGGCCTCGATCATCGTTGGTGGCGGCACGGCTATGGGTGCCGCTTCGGCCACCCCTGCCGTGTGTGGAGTGCCGGGGATGCCGCCGTGTGCGCCGTCGCTGAGTCCCGAGCAGCAGTGCGCTTTGATCGCGTGGCGGACTTGGACGCCGTGCAACTGGGTAGGAATGCAGGTACCGATCGGTACACCGGGCAGCGTCGGCTGATGACGCGCCAGAAGACCACAGTCAACGGACGGGTGTCGAGTAGCGAGCGTCTCATGAGGCTTGCCGCCGCAGCCCGGGATGGGCTTTCGTTATTGGCCAGCTAGGCACGACACGAATGGCGCCGGCATCGCCAGAGACTTCGAATCCACCCCAAAGCCGTTGGCTCTGCGTTAGTTGTCGGCGGGGGCTTGCTTCGGGAAGTCCAGACTCCAGCCACGGTAGGTATAGCTGTCGTCCCCCACACTCGGAGTGGGCAGAATTTGGATATTGCTCCCGTCGCCGTATCCCGGTGATAGCCCCTGGACGCCGCCGGATACGTAGGTCCCGTCCCCGCGGGCGATGTCGATATGGGCGCCGACGAATCCTCTGCTGAAGACAAGTGCCCCACGCGGCGGGTTCATGTCCTTGTGGATCTTCCCTTGTTCGAGGAGTGTTTGGTACATGGTCTCGGCAGCGCCGTCCCAACCGTATTGAGCCTGCGGCACGCCGAATGCGTGGGCCACCAACGCTTCACATCCGTAAATACCGAATTGGTCTGTCCCAAGGAGGCTTTCGGCCCTGGCGATGGCGACGTCGGCTCCAGGGATCGTCTGCCGTGGCTCAGCTGATGCACTCCCTGCGAATAGGAGTGTCGCGGCGAGGTAAATGGTTGACAGAAACAGCCAACTTCGGATGTTCAACTCGTGTGGCTCCGGTTCTCGGTTTGCATGGTGGCTTCTGGATGGCTGGGTCAGTTAATCACTGGGGCGGTGGAGCTTGGGTCGTGGCTCATCGTGGAAGTGCCCCCTCCTGCGCCGACTAAACACGATCGAAAATCTGTCCAGTGTCGGATGGCCGATTGCTTCGATTTTCCGTCATTACCCGGGTCCTCGCAGTGCGAGACTTACTAGGTGGACCATGTACCGCCACTAGGCATCCTCGGAGATCTGCCGGCGCGGGACTTCGTAGTCTCGCCCGGCTTCGCCGGCCTGATGGCGCTGTTGGCAGCGGTCATCGCAGCGGCGGCTGTGCTCTACGCGTCTCGACGAGCACGTCAGCGTTTCGAGCAGCGGCGTGAGCGGGAGGAACGCCGACAGGCACAGGCTCGCGACGACGCCCAGGACGCTCTGGCTTGGGAGCGATGGCAGTGGGTGGTCGACAACGCAGGAATAGAGCCGGCCGCGAGCGAGGGCGCCACCCTAGGTCTTGGCCCTGCGGTGACCCTGGAACTGTTGGGAGGGCTGCTCCGTGATGCCGAGCGACTCGGCGACCAGACGCTCGCCAAGGCTGTGGCGGTGTACCAGGAGCAGCTGTTGTTGGTGCTGGCGCAGCAGGCCGGTCCTGTTTCTGATATCGCGGGGGACACGACGAGGCGCTCGCCCGATCAGAACCGCGACAACACTTCGGTATCGCAGCACCGGAAACCAATCGCATCGACGCCGGATGCCGAAACACCTTCCGCTGAAGCGCTTTCAAACAAAGTGACGGAGGGCAGTGGAGGGCGGCGCCGCCGATGACGACTACTCGCCAACATATCGAGGACCTCGAGGTCGACCGCTGGGCGGCGTTGACACGACGCGCGGCGGCGGACGCAGTCGCGGCCGCCGAGCGCGTGGGGCTGCAGCCACGGGCTGAGTCGGTCGCGTTGGCAGGGATGAGTGAGCGCGAACTCGTCCAACACCGCGAACGTAACGGTCCACCCGTACCGCGCCGGTCGCTGGCAATGCAGCTCGTCGAGGCAGACCATCTGCGCCGACTGGCCGAGGAGCGGGTGCGCGAAGCGGATGAGCGCAGGCTGGACGCCGAGGCGGCGGCCTCGCGAGCGCGTGCTGAAGCCGAAGAATCGGCACGCGCTGCCACAGCGGCGGGTGAGCGGGTCCGCTCGGCGGCGTCCGAGGCAGCGCGCAAAGACGCCGAACGAGCAGCGGAGCGGGCGGCCGATCAGCAGGCGCTGCAGCAGGCCCGCGCCGAGATCGAGCGGGTCCGCGCGAGTGCTGCGGCCGAGGTGGCGGCTGCCGAGGAGAAGGTTCGGGCGGCGGAGGAGCGCGCCGCCGAGCGGACAAAAGAGCGGACAACCGAGCGGGCCGCCGGCGAGCAAACCGCGCAGCAACTGCACGCCGAGATCGAGCGGGTCCGCGCGGATGCGATGGCCGAAGTGGCGGCGGCCGAGCAGAGGGCTCGGGCGGCGGAGGCCCGTGCCGTCGAACGGGGCACAGAACGGACAACCGAACGGGCGACCGGCGAGGAAGCCGTGCAGCGGGTGCGCCGCGAGTTGGAAAAGTTGCGGTCGGACACGGCCGCTGAGGTGGCGGCTGCTCGTGGGCAGGCAAGTGGTGACGTGGCTGCCGCACGCGAAGCCGCAGAGGCCGACATCGCCGCCGCGCGAGAAGCCGCACAGGCCGAGGTCGCTCACTGGGAGGCCCATGCCCGAAACATGGAGCGATGGGCACGAGGCGAAGTGTCGACGCAGACTGCTGACGATTCCCCTTCCGCCGCCGGAGATACGCGCCCGAAGCTGGTCTGTCGAAAGCGCGATCGACATGCTCCACCAGATCGATCACCTGCTGGAGGTGGTACTGGCTGAGGACGTTGAGTCACCGTTCGTGGCCGACGTCGACTTCGCACGCAATCTCACCGGGAAGGTGCAGGAGCAGGCCAAGGGTCTCGCTCATGAACTGGCTACTCTGTCGACGCGGTACTCCGATCATTCCCAGGTGCAGGCCGCGGCCGGCTACGCCGAGGCCGCGGGTGACGCCTACCGCGCGCTTCTGCAGCGCATAGATGACGCCGTCCAGCGACTGGGAAAGCGATTCCACAGCCCGGATGCTGAGATCCTCGCGGCGATCACGGCCATGCTCGCTGATCTTCGAGCGCAAGGTCTTCACTAGGACAGCGATGGCGGCGCTCGCGGCCTTCGGCGCCCGACGATTAGTCGCGGGTGCGGCGTAGCTGGCCTTTAGGCCGATCAACGCGTTTGGCGGGATCTTCGGCAGTACCCACCGCGACCTCGTCGCGAAGTTGCTCGATGTTCGACAGCTCGGCGTAGAGCGCGCGGATGGAGTAGTTGTGCACCGCCAGGGACGTCCGCATGGAGGGCTCTTCACTGATGCCGACCTCGCGGGTGCGCTGCCGGCTCCACAGCGCCTCGTCGAGGCGCTTACGCGTTGCCTCGAGGTGACGATCGAGGCCTCGTCGAGTGCTCCGGGTCGCTCGAGTCCTTGGACAGCCACGCCTTCAGGATGACCGGGTGCTTGATGACCACCTGGTCGGTGTCCGGCAGCTGCTCCACCCAGCGCTGCAGCGCGGCCAGCCCAGTCGGTGCACCTCGTAGAGGGTGCTGGTCCGCTTGCCGGTCTTGACTTCGCTGTCCTGCACCATCTGCCGCTCCAGGAGTCGGTGAGTTCGCGCCGGACGTGGCTCACCGACGGCGACCAGTAGAAGTAACCCACCGAGAACTCGGCGCGGATCTTGATTTCGCCGGCCGTCAACTGCTCGTCGTTGGCGGCCAGAATGCCCAGGACCAGGTAGGCCGTGGTGGGCAGGTCGCCGCTGGACGCGCGTGCGGCTCATGGCGACTCGGCCTGAAATAGGGCAGCCACAGATCATCGCCGACGACGCGGAAGTCGACGGTGACCGCCAATCCGACACGAAGCTGCGCGTCTCGGCAGCCGATGATGTTGGTGAGGATCTGGTAGCCCTCAGCCATCTCGATGATCGCTGGCGCATAAGGCGTCGCGAACACCGGGGTTGCGGCCCGATGCACCACCGTCCAGCTGTAGACCACTCCGTTGCCGGCGCTGCGCTCCCACTCGAGTGCCGATGGACAGACATTGACGCAGTGTTCGGCCGGCGGGAAGTTGGCGGCCGCACACGACTCGCAGCGCTGGAAGCGCAGCTGTGCTTCTGCGCAGCCCTGCCAGAACGGCGCGTCAACGGACCGGGCACGGCGTGCGGGACGGCTGCGCGTTGAGCGGCCAACGGCCGGTTCGGTGGTCATCGTGGCTCGTCTCCAAGACAGCAGGACAGTGGTGAACAGTGCACCGGCGCCGCCGTTGCTGCACAGGGCGATTCGTGCGTTCGGGACCTGTAGCTCGCCTGCGTCACCCCGTATCTGCTGAACCGCCGCGGATCGCGCGCTGCATCATCTGCGGATTGGTGCCGGCGTGGCTGAACGACATGGTTCCGCCGTCTGTCGTGACGGGATGGCTGCCGTGATGGCGATATGCCCGTCCGTCGACGAACGGGCCGCCCTCGCCGTCGGGGCAGAAGCGGAATGCCTCCAGCTGGCGGATGATCTCGAACGAGAACGGGTCGTAGAGCTCCAGTACGTCGACCTCGTCCCTGCCGATACCGGCGTGGGCGAATGCCATGTCGGCAGCGTGCCTGCCCGACCAGACCGTTCGGATGGTCCCCGCGCGCCCCGTGAGATCCCAGGCCGGGGGATGCTGATAAGAGGGTCCGAAGAAGTCAGAACCGCTGCCCAGCACATAGACCGGGCGGCCGTGCGAGGTCAAACTTCTCCACGTTGGCCACCACCAGCGCGCAGCCGCCCTCTGACGTGGTTGCGCAGTCGAGCAAGTGGAACGGGTCGGCGATCGCCGGGAGGCGGTGATGTCGTCCGGGATGAATGGACCGCGTTGGTAGTACACGGCTTCGGGATTCGCCGAACCGTTGTTGCGGATCGTCGCCGCGACGAGCGACATCTGTTCGCGGGTCGTGCCGTAGACGTGCATGTGCCGTCGGCGATCAGCGCGAACTCCGCGGCGGTGAACATTCCCCACGGCGCGACGAATTCGTTCTCGGGCCGTGTCCACGGCGCGGTGGCTTCGTGATCGCGGTACGCGCCGGCCTGTGCGGCGACAAGGACGACCACTTTGGCCAGCCCGTTTTCGATGGCCGCGCCGCCTCGGTGATCATGCCCGAGCCCGAAACCTGGACCCCTGCCATGCCGGCCCGAGGCGAAGATCGTAGATCAACGTCGTGGACAACTCACCCGAGGTGATGCCGTCGACGGAGTCGAACTCGATTCCCGCATCGTCGAGCGCGCCCTGCACCGCTTCGACGATCAGCTCCGTCGAGTCGTCTCACCGTCCAGGCGTCGACCCTGTTGGGTGTTGTAGACACCGACGATGGCCGCGGTGCGGTTCGTCGCGCTCATCGTCTCCGTTCCTGTAGGGCTTCAGTTCTCGTCGGCGACGACGCCGAGATACGTGCCTACACCTGCACGTCCTGGTCCTCGCTCGCCGCGGACGATTGTGCCGCTTCGGGTCGAGATCGGTTCGTGGCATCGTGTTGACGATGTCGATGCGGACGTCGACCGGTCGCGCAGTCTCGGGGTCGGTGATCTCGACGACCATCACGACTGCACTTTCGGCGGCATCCCATTCAACATCGGTGATCCGGTGGCGGGAAGTCAGTTCGAGCACCGTCGAATCGTGCCTCAGCACAAAGCGGATGGGAGCGCAGAGCTCACCCGAGCGCGGTGGGATGCACGTCGTCACGGCCTTCATCCCACGCGCTCCAGGAAGTGGAGGACCGCGTCGGCCAAGCCCCGTGGATTGCTGGACTGGATGGTGTGGCCGGCGTCGGGGATGCACTGCCAGTCGGCGCCGCCGATCTCGGCTGCGAACGAGGCAGCTGCCTCGTCAGAGAGCACCTTGCTGCGTTCGCCACGGAGAATCGTCGTCGGGCATGCAATCCGCCGACCGAGTGCACGCATCTCGTCATCCATCGGTAATGCCGTTGCACCGCTGTAAAACTGGGAATCGTCGTACTTGGAGACGAGCCGTCCGTCATCGCCCCAGCGCACGTTCGCTGCCAAACTGTCGCTCTCGACATCTTCCAGACCGGCGTAGGACGGCCGCGACGTGATGAAGTCGTTGATCGACGCGGTCGCCGAACTGGTGAGCTCAGGTCCGACGTCCACGATCACCAGCCCGGCCAACTCGGGTGGGTTTCTGGCCGCCCACTCCACGGCGCCGATGCCGCCCATCGAATGGCCCACCACGACGACACGCTTCAAACCGAGCCGATCCACCGCCGCGGCGATGTCGTCAGCACAGTGCTCGCTGCCATATCGGCCAGGTGTCCACTCGCTTTCGCCGTGCCCGCGCTGGTCCAGCGCGACGCACCGCGCGTGCTGTCGGAGAAGATTGCCCGCGACGTCGAAGGTATGCGCGTGCAGACCTCCGCCGTGCAAGAAGATCATCGCGAGTTCGTGTGAGGGACCGGGCCATTCGAGATAGTGAATATCGGCGCCGTCGTCGGTCGTGAACACGCCCTCGGCCGGCAGGACCATACCTTCGGGATCGATGCCGTGGCGCCGTGCCGCCGCCACCATCCGGGCGTGGCGAGTTCCGAAGGATTCCAGCCGCAAGCTCTCGACCGACGGTCGCGGTTGGTCGCTCATAGGCCAGCAGGTCGGCGTGCGACGGCGCCGACCTCCTCCAGTGACGCGATGTCGGCACGGCTGCAGCCGAGCACAGCAATACGATGTTTAACCAAGGCATCAGACATAACAGTA
>CAVRFN010000009.1:0-8919 GCA_963720345.1 uncultured Actinomycetota bacterium | reverse complement strand
ATCCGAGGTGTCAGAGTGAACGCCACCCAATCGATCGTCGACTTCGACGACGTGGACGGACTGCTCGCTGCCGACCGCGACGGTTCGCTGCGCGCTGTGGCGATGGCCGGTGCCCAGGTGCGCGCTACCGCCGCGGCCCTCGACGAGGGCGAACTGGATCAGCTGCAGAGCAACGAGCCACCCCGCACGGTGATCTGGGTGGCGGGTCGCGGAAACGCCGAAGCCGCAGGGTCGTTGCTCGCCGCTGCACTGGGAGGCTCGGTGGCCGCGCCGATTGTCGTCTCCCCCGAAGTGCCACCGTGGATAGGCGCACTGGACGTACTGATCGTGGCGGGCGACGACCCGGCTGATCCTGCGCTGGTGTCGGCCGCCGCCACCGGAGTGCGTCGCGGCGCTCGCGTCGTCGTAATCGCGCCGTATGAGGGACCGCTCCGCGACGCCACCGCGGGACGATCCGTCGCGCTGGCTCCGCGGGTGTGGGTGCCAGACGAATTCGGCTTCTCCCGCTATCTTGCCGCCGGTCTGGCGACACTGGCGATGGTCGACCCGGGACTACGGGTGGATCTGGCGGCACTGGCCGACGAGTTGGATGCGGAAGCCTTGCGCAACAGCGCTCGACGCGAACTGTTCACCAATCCGGCGAAGTCATTGGCCGAGCGGATGTCGGGCTGTGATGTCGTCATCGCGGGTGACAACGCGGCGACGCTGGCGTTGGCCCGACACGTCGCGGCCGTGATGTTGCGGGTCGCCCATCGGGCCGTGGCCGCGGTGGGTCTGGCCGACGCGGTGGTGGCGTTACGAAACGGAATGGGTGCGGCATCCGGCGCCGATAGTGGGCAGTCGATCTTCCACGACGAGCAGATCGACGGCCCCCTTCCGCCGCGAGTTCGAACCTTCGTGCTCGCGACCGACGCCGAGCGTTCAGTGGTCGCCACCAGGGTCGCGGGGCTCGACGGCGTCGATGTGATCCACGCAGAGGACGTGCCGGAGGCATTCGACATCTCCGACATCGAGCGCGTACCGGCGGCCGCCGCCCCGGCCGGACCTGGACGTCTAGAAGAGCAACTGGCGATGCTGGCCGTCCGGATGGAGATGACGGCGGTCTATCTGAAGCTGGTCCGGGGTTGAGCAAGTGAACCTGCTACGAGGAGCAGTGCGGACCTACGCGTGGGGATCACGTACTGCGATCGCCGATTTCACCGGACGGACGAGTCCCACAGCGCATCCCGAGGCTGAACTGTGGTTCGGCGCCCATCCAGGCGATCCCGCGTGGCTGGAAACCGAGGACGGTGAGCGGTCGCTGCTCGACACGGTGCGCGATGATCCGGAAGGACAGCTCGGAGCGGCTGTGCGCGGCAGATTCGGTGACACGCTGCCGTTCCTGCTCAAGGTGCTCGCCGCCGACGAGCCGCTTTCGCTCCAGGCGCATCCAAGTGCACGGCAAGCGGCGGAGGGCTTTGCACGCGAAGACCGGCTCGGTATCCCGGTGAACGCGCCGAACCGCAACTATCGCGACCCCAGCCACAAACCTGAAATCCTGGTCGCCTTAGGGGAATTCGAGGCGCTCGCCGGATTCCGCCCAGCCGAGCGCAGCGTCGACCTGATGCGCGCGCTCGCGGTGGCAGACCTCGACGGATTTGTTGACCTGCTGGCCGGCCAACCCGATGCAGACGGCTTGCGGGCCTTGTTCACCACATGGATCACCGCGCCGCAGCCTCATCTCGACGTGTTGGTGCCCGCGGTGATCGAAGGCGCGATTCATTATGTGCGTTCGGGCAGTAAGACATTCGCCGCGGAGGCCAGGACCGTACTCGAACTGGGCGAGCGCTATCCGGGTGACGCAGGTGTGCTGGCCAGCCTGCTTCTGAACCGGATCACCCTGGCCCCGGGCGAGGCCATCTATCTGCCGGCAGGAAACCTGCACAATTATCTACACGGCGTGGGTGTGGAGGTAATGGCCAACTCCGACAACGTATTGCGTGGCGGGCTCACCCCAAAGCACGTGGACGTGCCCGAGCTTTTGCGCGTGCTCGACTTCACCCCGGCGAGCGAGGATCTGATCCGCCCCAAGATCACCAAGGACGGCCTCGAATCGGTGTACGACACTCCTGCGCCGGAATTCGCGGTCTCGGAGCTGCGCATCGACGGCGAGCACCTCGGTCACGAGATCGACGCGCCGAGCCGGCATGACGGGCCTCAGATACTGTTGTGCACCGAGGGCTCGACGATGGTGTACGCCAAAGGGGGCAACGTCACGCTGAACCGCGGGTCAGCCGCGTGGGTAGCTGCCGACGAGGGACCGATCCGTCTTGCCGCCGACGTTCCGACGAAACTCTTCAGGGCGACGGTGGGAATTTAGGACGAAAGATGCCGAGCTGGTGACGGTGGTCGACGCACTGGTTGCGGGAATTCACTCCATGGTGGGCGGGGCCTGACGGCTCTTCATGAACTCGATCAGCAGGTCCTCCGCGAGACCGTACAGCGTCGCATCGACCCAGAGGGTGTACGGGACGGGGTCGCGTGCGCTTGCTCGTCGTCCGCCGGGAACAGCGGCATAGCCGCCGACATCAACGGTAGCGAGCAGGCCGAGAACCGTTGGGACATCATCGGAGTCGAGATCGACGATCAACTTCCACGTGTCCGCCCAGACTCCGTTGTCGATGCCGCCCGGCGGCAACCAGTACGGATCTCGCACGCCGCAATGTCCTCGAGCGGCCTGATCAGCGAACACATGGCGGCCTGCACCGTCCAAGTTATGCTGCGCCGCGCCTAACGTCATCGCGGATCACGCGGTGCACGTCGGCCTTCGCGGCGCCGCCGTCCTGAGCTATCCACGGCCCTTCGATCGACGGGTCGAGGATCCCCTCTTCCAACCATGTGTGGCGACCGTCGAGCACGCCTCGCGCCAGTGCCCGATCGGTGCCATCAGCGTTGCGCCATAGTTCGTCGAAAAGGCGGTTGGCCCGGACTCGAGATTGGTGGCAGAAAGCATCGGCGAGTTCAACCGCCGAATCATCCGCCGGTTCACGCTGCGCGCGGGTGCACGCGGCGGTCATTGCGAACAGCTCTGCCCCGATGTCCACGATCCGGCCCAAGAACCGTTGCTTGTGCTCCAGCTTGCCTTGCCATCGTGACATCGCAAAGAACGTGCTGCGCGCCAATCGCCGGCTGGCTCGCTCGACGTAGCGAAGATGGGTGCCGAGCGGTCCGAACTCGCCGAATGACGTTGGCAGTTGTCCCTTTCCGGTGAGCAAGGTAGGCAGCCAGCGAGCATAGAACCGGCTGGCGTTCGCGGCCGCTCGTGCTTTTTGCCGCATGTCCGCGTCCGGGTCGATGATGTCGCCAGCCACGGTCAGATGCACATCCACCGCCTCGCGTGCGATGAGCAGGTGCATGATCTCGGTGGAGCCTTCGAAGATCCGGTTGATGCGCATGTCGCGCAGCACCTGCTCGGCGGGCACTCCGCGCTCGCCACGGTCGGCCAGCGATTGGGCCGTCTCGAAGCCACGGCCACCACGAATCTGCACGAGTTCGTCGGCGATCAGCCAGGTCATCTCCGAGCCGTAGAGCTTGGCCAGCGCTGCCTCGATCCGAATATCGGTGTGACCCGCGTCGGCGAGCTCACTGGCCAGCTCGACCATCGCCTCCAGGCCGTAAGCAGTAGCCGCAATGAACGCCACCTTGCCCGCGACCGCGTCGTGCTCAGCGACCGGCCGCCCCCACTGCACGCGCTCCTTGGACCACTCGCGGGCGATCTTCAGGCACCATTTCGCCACACCGGTGCACGTCGCCGGGAGCGACAGCCGGCCCACGTTCAGCGTTGACAGCGCGATCTTCAGCCCATCGCCTTCGTCGCCGATTCGGTTGGCCGCCGGCACCCGCACGTTGGTGAACCGGGTGAGCCCGTTCTCGATGCCGCGCAACCCCATGAACGCATTCCGGTTCTCCACCACAATGCCCGGCGTATCCGCCTCCACCACGAGTGCGGTGATCCCACCTGGATGGTCCTCGCTCTTGGGCACCTTGGCCATGACCACCATCAGGTCGGCGATCACGCCGTTGGTGGTCCACAGTTTGACCCCGTCCAGCACGTAGTCGTCGCCGTCCGGTGTGGCGGTGGCATGCAGCCGGGCGGGGTCACTGCCGACGTCGGGTTCGGTGAGGAGGAATGCGCTGATCTCCTGTGCACACCGCGGCAGCCACCTCTGCTTCTGCTCAGGGCTTCCGAACATCGAGATCGGCTGCGGCACCCCGATCGACTGGTGTGCTGATAGCAGCGCGCCCAACGCGGGATGCACGGAGCAGACCAGCGCGAGAGCCTTGTTGTAGTACACCTGCGACAGGCCCAGCCCGCCGTACTCGGTGCCGATCTTCATTCCGAACGCGCCCAGTTCCTTCAACCCGAGGATCACCTTGTCCGGGATCTGCGCATCCCGCTCGATCACCGCGGCGTCGATCTGCGACTCGCAGAACTCGCGCAATTTCGCTAGGAACGCCTCGCCACGCTCAGCGGTCTTCGGCGAGCCGGTGGGGTGCGGGTGGACCAGGTCCAGCCGCAACCGGCCCAGGAACAATTCCTTGCCGAAGCTGGGCTGGCGCCATTCCGCCTCCCGCGCGTGCTCGGCGACGTCCCTGGCCCGTCCTTCGCTGAATTCTTCGTTGTCGGCCATCTCAGACCTCCTCAGACACCGGCCCTACGCCCCAGTAACTTAGATAGCCGGTAAAGGGCCGTATCAAACGGTGACCGTGCCGCCAGCTGCGACGGAAGTCATCGTTGGTGTGCGTCAGCCAACCGTGCTGGCTGCGGGCGTGGCCGCCGGACGACCGCGCTTCTCCGACAGCCACAGCTTCATGTTGTGCCGGATGGTGCGGCCGACTAGGCGCGCCGACGGCACCATGTACAGGCTGTCGAGAAGGCTGAATCTACGCAGAAACCATTCGGCCAGTACGGGATCCGTCTCGGCGGCGCCGAGGAACTGATCGAACAAGCCACCCACCGGCTTGTACCAGAACGGCACCTTGCCGGTCGTGGTGGCATTGTGCAGCGCGAGGTCGCCGATGGCGGTCATCGCCCAGACCGGCCACGTCGTCTTCGCCGTCGCCTTCGCGAGTGCGGCGGCGACGTCGGGCTCCCCAGACTCGATCACCACACGCAAGTTCGCGGCCTGGATGGCCGTCATGGTCATGCCCTGCCCGAATGTCGGGTTGAAACTGACGACGGCGTCGCCGAACGGGAAGATGCCGCCGGGGAAGCGGTCGAGTTTGTCGTAGCGGCGCCAACGACTGGTTGGGTACTTATGGAACGCCATCTCGCCGAGCGGGGTCCCCTGCCGCAGCGCGGACGAAAAATGCTCGGGCAGGATCTCGTCGGCCAGGTCGAGGATTTGCGCGACGGTCTGCGGCGGCTCGACCTTCGCGACGCCGAAGGTTGTGACGTTCCAGTTGCCGTCTTCGTAAAACAGCATGCCGATGCCGACCGGTTGTGCGCGGGAGGCGCCGGCCACCACGACCTTCTCCGCGAGCAGGCCCTCGGGGACGTGGAACTGATGGCTGGCGTAGGCGATGCCGACGTCGACGCTTTCCTCGCGCGGCCGCTCGTAGCCCCACTTCTCGAGCCATGCGGGGAGCCGGGTGCCGCGGCCGGTCGCGTCGACGACGAAATCGGCGGGCACTGCGTCACCCGAGTCGAGCAGCACTCCGGTCACGCGCCCCTGCGCGGCGTCGTAGGTGGGCTCGGTGATCGTCGCGTTAACAACGTCGACGTTCTCGATCGCCATGACGCGGCGCCGGATCTGCCACTCCAGCATCGGCCTGCTCGGGACGTAGGCGGTGAACTCGTCCTGCAGCCGATGCGCCGTGCCGAGCACATGGCCGGCGGCGCCGAAGTGGATGCAGTCGGGCCGGTTCTCCAGGATCGGCACACCGTCGGCCACCATGTCTTCGAGCAGGCCGGGAAAGAGACTCTCGAATTCCTGGGCTCCGCGCGCCATCAGCAGGTGTACATGCCTGCCCTGCGGGACGGCGGTCCGGTTCACCGGGCCGTCTGGCAGTTCGTCGCGTTCGTAGACAGTCACGCGCTCGCACACATCGGAGAGGACCCGGGCGGCGCACAGCCCGCCCAGGCTGGCTCCAATGACGGTTGCGTGTTTATAACTCCGCCCCATTGGGTGGACAGTACTCGGTACATTCCCGAGACAGACCACGGGAGGAAACGCCGATGGCATGGCGGACGAAGTCGGTTGAGCAGTCGATTGCCGATACCGACGAACCCGACACTCGCCTGCGAAAAGACCTTAATTGGTGGGATCTCACCGTGTTCGGGGTGTCGGTGGTGATCGGCGCGGGCATCTTCACGATCACGGCGTCGACAACCGGAAACATCACCGGTCCGGCCATCTCCATCTCATTCGTCCTCGCCGCGATCGCCTGCGGCCTGGCCGCACTGTGCTACGCGGAGTTCGCCTCGACGGTGCCCGTGGCGGGCAGTGCCTACACGTTCTCGTACGCGACGTTCGGTGAGTTCGTCGCGTGGATCATCGGCTGGGATCTGATCCTCGAGTTCGCCGTCGCGGCCGCGGTGGTGGCCAAGGGCTGGTCGAGTTATCTGGGCACGGTGTTCGGCTTCGGCGGTGGCACCGCGGATCTGGCTGGGTTCCAAGTGGATTGGGGCGCCTTACTGATCATCGTCTTCGTGACCGTCATCCTGGCGTGGGGCACCAAGCTGTCCGCCGAGGTAAGCCTGGCGATCACGGTGATCAAGGTGGCGGTGGTGCTGCTCGTCGTGACCGTCGGCGCGTTCTACATCAAGATGGAGAACTTCACCCCGTTCGTCCCGCCGGCGCGAGGCCGGTGAAGGCGGTTCGGGAACTGACCAGTCGCTGTTCTCGTTGCTGACCGGCGCCGGAGGTAGTACGTACGGCTGGTACGGCGTGCTGGCGGGTGCGTCCATCGTGTTCTTCGCGTTCATCGGCTTCGACATCGTCGCCACCACCGCTGAAGAAACCAAGAACCCGCAGCGTGACGTATCGCGCGGCATCCTCGCCTCGCTGGCGATCGTCACAGTCCTCTACATCGCGGTGGCCGTGGTGATCTCCGGCATGGTGAGCTACACCGCGCTCCGCGAGGCTGGTGAAAAGGCAAACCTCGCAACGGCATTCGCTGCCAACGGTATCGACTGGGCCGCGAAGGTCATCTCGATCGGCGCGCTGGCCGGGCTCACCACCGTGGTGATCGTGCTGGTGCTCGGGCAGACCCGGGTGCTGTTCGCGATGTCACGCGACGGACTCTTGCCGCGGTCGCTCGCCAAGACCGGTAAGCACGGCACGCCGGTGCGCATCACCCTGATCGTTGGTGCACTGGTGGCCGTGACGGCGACGGTGTTCCCGATCGACAAGCTCGAGGAAATGGTCAACATCGGAACGCTCTTCGCGTTCGTGCTGGTGTCCGCGGGTGTGATCGTGTTGCGTCGCACGCGTCCCGACCTCGAGCGCGGCTTCCGGGCGCCGGGTGTGCCATTGCTGCCGATCGCGGCGATCCTTGCGTGCGGCTGGCTCATGCTGAACCTCACTGCGCTGACCTGGATCCGATTCCTCATCTGGATGGCCATCGGCGTGGTGGTCTATTTCCTTTATGGCCGCCGGCACTCGCTGCTCGGTCGGCGGGAGTCGGAGTCTGACTGCGGATTCGGCGCGCTGATCAACCGTCGCGGTTGGTTTTCGCGCCCGATTCGCAAAAGAGAGAACCGCAGATGGGCATCCCGACCGTCTGATCAATCGTGCTCAACGATTATTTGCGCCGACACGACGGCGTCATCACCCTCGATCAGGCACGCGCGGCGGGACTCAGTTGGCGGGCAGTTCAGCGCAGGCTGCAGTCGGGCGAATGGGTTCGATGCAGATCGAGGCGTGTACTTCATAGACGACCGGCCGTTTTCAGACGCCGCCCGGGTCCGGGCCGCGGTGTGGGGCTACGGGGGTCCGGCGCCGCAGCCAGTGCTTTGACGGCCGCGTGGTGGCATGGTCTGACCCGGTTCGCGCCCAAGATAGCCGAAGTGACCGTGCCGCGGGACAGTCACGGCCGCAGGCACCCAGGCACCACGAGTGCGACGCCGCAGCCTCGACGACTGCGACGTTGTCGAACGTCGCGGCCTAACAGTGACGTCGCTTCCGTTGACCGTCGTCGAAGCCGCCGCCCAGCGCGGAGGTGGACCGAAGCTGATGGACAACGCGCTGCAGCGCCATGTCGATCTCTACAGCTTGTGGCACGCACATCTTCGCAACAAAGGCCGAACAGGTGCGCCACGCTCGCGGCGGCTCTTGCAGGCGGCATCCGACGGATCGCGGTCTGCCGCCGAGCGGCTGTTGATCAAGATCCTGAAAGACGCGGGCATCACCGGATGGAAGACGAACTACCGGGTCGCGGGCTACCGCGTCGACGTCGGGTTTCCGGGTCCGCGGGTAGCCGTTGAGGTCGATGGGATGGCCTTCCACAGCGGCGCTGAGGATTTCCAGATCGACCGTGAACGCCAGAACGCCATCGTGCTCAACGGATGGCAGGTGCTGCGCTTCACCTGGCTGGACCTCACCCAGTACCCGGACCGGGTGTTGGCGATTATTCGGGCCGCGATTTCGGCGCGCTGACGCACCGCGACGGTCGATGAGCGCGCCCGATGGCGGGAGGGGCTTTACAAAGAAATGCCTCTATGTCTAGACAGACGAGGGAAGTGGCTCTATAGTCAAACTCAGTCCGTGATGGCACTCACACGAGGAGGCACCCAGTGACCACGCAAATGTCAGAGCTCGAGATCGATCAGTGGCGCGACAAGAAGGCCTACCTGTGGCTGATGGGGCTGATCGCACCGACGGCGCTATTCGTGATGATGCCGCTGGTGTGGGCCTTCAATCAGTGGGGCTGGCATGC
>CAVRFN010000008.1:0-9016 GCA_963720345.1 uncultured Actinomycetota bacterium | reverse complement strand
TCTCACGCAGGCTACCGGAGGCGGGTCGTCGTCCTCGATTGCCGCAACGACCTTTGCCATCAGCCAGCCGATCGCGCGGGTTGCGTCGGTCCCGTCGATATCCCATTCCCCGACCAGTCGCTCGTAGCTTGGCACATTCCACAGCACGTCGAGAAGGCCCGCCGTCAGATGTTGTTCGGCGGCCGACCACCCGGGCGCCGCCGCTGTCACCGCACGCGTGAGAGCCTCGCGCCTGCGAACGTCGACGCCGACGAACGTCGGGTCCTGCGGCGCCTCAACGGATTTACGCACCGAAAACCGTTGCAGCGACGCGAATACCCGGCCGGTGACGTCGCCGATGTTGGTCAGGTCGACGACCTCGTACGAGATACCCGCCTCCGACTCCAGGCGCTGCATGACCGCGTCGTGCAGGTGCCGCTCGGTGGGGAAATGCCGGTAGACGGTCCGCTCACCGACGCCCGCGCGTTCGGCCACGGCCTTGAACGTGAGATCCCGCCAATTCCAGGAGGCGAAGTCGTGAACCAGCTCGCTGCCCGCCGTGACGATGCGCTCGCGCGTTTGCGCCGCTTTCTCCTGACGCGCGCGGTTGTCGTAGGTGCGCCGGCTAGCTATTGACGGCTCGCTCATAATAGTGACAGTGTACCGTCACCAAATTCATGGGAGGTGCACCGTGGCATCACCGGATGAACTGATGGCCGCCGCAGTCGAGCGCACCGGGCTCGACGACTTCGGCGACGACGCCTTCCGCGAGGGCCTGGAGATCCTGCTTCGCGCGTTGGCCGACGAAGCACGTCTGAATGCCCGCGGCGAAGGTTTCGTCTACGACCGCCTCGGGCTGCACCTGTGCCAGCGCTTGCAGGTTGAGGACTGGTATCGCCGTCATCCCGAGATCGACGAAGAGCCGATCGAGGCGCCCTTGTTCGGTCTCGGTCTACCCCGCACCGGGTCGACCGCGCTGTCGTTTTTGCTAGCCCGCGATCCGCACATCCGCTACCTGCGCAGTTGGGAGTCAACCCGGCCGTGTCCGCCGCCTTCGACGGTGCAGGGCGACGATCCGAGGGTCCCGCCGGATCAGCGCCCCGTCGTCGTCGGCACCAGACACCACGTCCCCAACGACATTCAGGGGCCGATGGAATGCCTTGACCTGATGGCGCTCGACTTCAAGTCGCAGATGTTTCAGGCGTTCGCGCAGATTCCGTCGTACTCCGACTGGCTGCTGGAGCGGGCCGATTTCACCTCCACCTACCTCTACGAGCGGCGCGTCCTGAAGCTGTTGCAGTGGGGTGAGCCGACGCGGCCGTGGCGGCTGAAGTCACCTGCCCACGTGATCTCCCTCGACTACCTCGATCGGGTGTTTCCCGATGCCCGTTTCGTGATGACGCACCGCGACCCGACCGACGTCATGCTTTCCGTCGCCGACGTATACGCCGACATCGTCGGAGGATTCAGCGATGATGTCGACCGCTTCTATCTCGGTGAGCTGAACGTCAAGCAGTGGTCGACGGGGATGGACCGCGCGTTGAAGTTCCGGACGAGTGGCGCCGATGATCGCTTCTACGACATCGACTTTCGCGCGATGCTGGACGATCCGATCGGCGAGGTGCGCCGGCTGTACGCCTGGCTCGGTGAACCCGTGACCGAGGAGTTCGAGGACGGCATGCGCGCCTGGTGGGCGGAGAACGCCGAGAATCGTGAACCGCATCCGAGGGCGGACCCACAGGCATTCGGCTTGGACCTCAACATAATTCGGCCGCTGTTCGCCACCTACGTCGATACCTACATGGGGAGTTCGCATGGCAATTGACCTGACCGGTGGCATCGACCCCGAGCGCGAGTACATGTTCGCCGAGCGGCCGGACAACCCCGAGATGCGGGATTCGGTGAGTTTCTGGGTCGTCGACGATCGCGGCGAAGTGGGGTTGCCGCGCATCGGTGTCGAAGCGGTCGCCGCGAACTGGGAGGCGCATGGGGTCCAGGTCAACGTCGCCTTCGCCGACGGGCGGGTATACCGACTGCGTGACGAGGGCACGAGTCTGCCGCCCACCGGTCCCGGCGGTCGGCCGACGGTGCTGGGCGCAGGCCCGCTCGCGTTCACGTGCGTCGAACCCTTCGACGTGTGGACGATGACGTTCGACGGCAAGGCCGACGCGACGTCGTCGAGCGAACTGATCGCGGGACGCAAGGACGGACCGCGGGTCGACCTGCGGTTCGAGGTCGAGGCGAGGATGGCCGTGCCGCCGTGGGTGCAGGGCGCGCTGCAGCCGGATGCGGACTCACAGCTGAAGACCTCGATCGTGGGTGACCTGATGGGCGGGCCCCGCTACGAGCAGCTGTTCCGGGCGACCGGCTCGGTGCATGTGGCCGGCGAACAGCACACGTTCAATGGAAGTGGCCTTCGGATCCGCCGCCAAGGAGTGCGCCGCCTGGAGGGTTTCTGGGGCCACTGCTGGCAGTCGGCGCTGTTTCCGGGCGGACGGGCGTTCGGCTACATCGCCTACCCGCCGCGCCCCGACGGTGAGCCCGCCTTCAATGAGGGCTACTTGTTTGACGGCCCGGATCTGGAGGCGATCTGATCCCGGCGCGTGCCGTGCAGGCGCCGTGGCTGACCCGGCTGCAGCCGCGAGGTGAGGACGTCTCGGTCGTACTCGAAACCGCTCGCGGCACCGTCCGGATCGAGGGGGAAACGGTGGTGTCGACACATGACATCACCGATCCCAGCGAGCTTCCCGCAGAGATGCTCGAGAAGATGGCGAACTGGACGTTTCCGGCGCTACAGCAGGCCGGCGTGCGCTACCGGTGGGACGGTGAAGAAGCCATCGGCATGCTCGAACGCTCGAGCCCGATGGACAAGATCACTCGTTAGGGTCTCCCTGGAACTTGTAATGCGGCACCAACTCGTGGGCGCGCTGCAGGTTGGTCTGCATGCAGTCCGGGGTCGGGTTCGGAGTAGATCGTCGAGAAGAAGATCGTCTGCTGGATCAGGCCGTAGCTGGTGTCGAACCCGATCGCGCACGTGGTCCACCAGCGGTTGTTCCAGTCGGTCGGCTTCATCACCCACCACTGCGCGGCGCGATGACCTTCGATATCGAGCTGGATGGCGTCGGCAGGCAAGGCCTCCTCGAACGTCTTCCACACGAACGCCTCAACGGTCATCTGGTAGTTGCCTGCGTCGTACTTGCACCGCATCCCTTCCTCGGGGATCGGCGGTGTGAAGGCAAGGCCGAGGGACCCCATCACGTCGAGCGGGAGGTCGCGGCACGGGTTGAACGGGTCCGGATCGGTTATGTCGATGACCGGGTATTTGATGCTGGTTGTGACGTTGGTCATCGGGATCTCCGATGCGCGCACGTGCAGGGGTTCGCCCGGATTCGACTGGCCTAACACGATCACCGCTGCGACGAGCGCGCACAGCGCTGCAAGAACGCGCAGCTTGGCGATCATTACACCCCCTGCTGTCGTGGCGGCGCGGCCGCCGGCATCTGGTCCGATCCTGCCCGGGGAGTGTAGCGGCCTGCGGCGACTGTCCGAAGCGGAAACGAGAACATGTTCTAGTTGGGGTGCGGAGAGGTTCGTCGGTCGCACGTAGGCTGAAGGGCTGTGACACGCGACGGGCGGCAGCCCACCCTCTGGGCCATCAGCGACCTCCACACCGGTCACACCGGCAACAAGCCGGTTACCGAATCGCTGTACCCGGCCACTCCCGACGACTGGCTGATCGTGGCGGGCGATGTCGGCGAACGCACCGACGAGATCCGCTGGGCGCTGGATCTGCTGCGTAAACGCTTCGCCAAGGTGATCTGGGTGCCGGGCAATCACGAGTTGTGGACCACCAACCGCGACCCGATGCAGATCTTCGGCAAGGCCCGCTACGACTACCTCGTCAACATGTGCGACGAGATGGGTGTCATCACTCCGGAGCACCCGTTCCCGGTGTGGACGGAAGAGGGTGGCCCGGCGACCATCGTGCCGATGTTCCTGCTGTACGACTACACGTTCTTGCCGCAGGGGGCGGCGACCAAGGCGGAGGGCCTTGCGATCGCCCGTGAGCGCAACGTCGTGGGCACCGACGAGTTCCTACTGTCGGCCGAGCCGTACGCCACGCGTGACGCGTGGTGTCGCGATCGGGTCGCCCATACCCGTAAGCGGCTCGAGGAACTCGACTGGATGACGCCCAACATCCTGGTGAACCACTTTCCGTTGGTCCGTGAACCGTGCGATGCGATGTTCTACCCCGAGTTCGCGCTGTGGTGCGGCACCACGGCGACCGCCGACTGGCATACTCGCTACAACGCGTCGTGTTCGGTGTACGGGCACCTGCACATCCCGCGCACCACGTGGTACGACGGGGTACGCCACGAAGAGGTCTCCGTCGGGTATCCCCGAGAGTGGCGCCGCCGCAAGCCATATCGATGGCTACGGCAGATACTGCCGAGCCCGATGTATGCGCCCGGCTATCTCAACGAGTTCGGCGGACACTTCGAGATCACCCAGGAGATGCGCGAGCACGCACAGAAGATGCAGCAGCGCATCAGGGACAGGCAGTCGTGACAGTCGTGGCGACGCTGCTCTCCGGTGTGCTGCCCGACGCTGGACAGGCGCTCGCCGCCGCCGAGATGTATACGGACCCACCGGAACTCGCGCCACTGCCCGAAGAAGAGCCGCTGATCGCGAAGTCGGTCGCCAAGCGGCGCAACGAGTTCATCACCGTGCGTTACTGCGCGCGCGAGGCGCTCGGTGAGCTCGGTGTTGCGCCGGTGCCGATTCTCAAGGGGGAGAAGGGCGAACCGTGCTGGCCCGACGGCATCGTCGGCAGCCTCACCCACTGCGAGGGCTTCCGCGGTGCGGCCGTGGCCCGACACGACGCGATTCGATCCGTCGGTATCGACGCCGAGCCGCACGACGTGCTCCCCAATGGGGTGCTCGACGCCATCAGCCTGCCGAGAGAGCGCACCGAACTGCAGGCGCTGCCGACCGGACTGCACTGGGATCGAATCCTGTTCTGCGCCAAGGAGGCCACCTACAAGGCATGGTTCCCGGTGGCGCATCGCTGGCTGGGGTTCGAGGATGCTCACATCACCTTCGACGTCGACGGCAACGGCTCCTCGGGCGGATTCGAGTCACGGATCCTGATCGATCCTTCCGTCCCCTTCGGGCCACCTCTGCAGACGCTGTCGGGACGCTGGTCGGTGCGTGACGGTTTGACGCTCACGGCGATCGTGCTGTGACCGAAGCCGGCCTTGTCGTCGTGGACAAGCCTTCGGGTATGACCAGTCACGACGTGGTCGGCCGCTGCAGGCGGATCTTCGGCACCCGAAAGGTCGGTCACGCAGGCACTCTCGACCCGATGGCAACGGGGGTACTGGTCGTTGGCATCGAACGGGCCACCAAGATCCTCGGCATGTTGACCGCGACAGACAAGTCGTATGCCGCGACCATCCGGCTGGGCCAGACCACGTCGACCGAGGACGCCGAAGGCGAAGTGCTGCAGACGGTGTCGGCCGCCGGGGTCGGGGCGTCGCAGATCGAAGAGTCGGTAGCCGTGCTGCGCGGCGAGATCGACCAGGTTCCCTCGGCGGTCAGCGCCATCAAGGTCGACGGCCAGCGGGCCTACAAACTGGCCCGCGAAGGACACACCGTCGAACTCGCGCCGCGCAGGGTTCGCATCGACCGATTCGACGTGCTGTCCGTCCGGCGCCAAGGGGATTTCGTCGACGTGGACGTCGAGGTCGACTGTTCCAGCGGCACCTACATCCGCGCGCTGGCACGTGACGTCGGCACCGCGCTCGGTGTGGGTGGTCACCTCACCGCGCTGCGCCGAACCCGTGTCGGTTCGTTCGGGCTCGACCTGGCCGCCGGCCTGGACGAACTCACTGAACGGCCGCGGCTGTCGTACACGCTCGACGAGGCGTGCCTGCTGACTTTCCCCCGCCGCGACCTGTCGGCGAGTGAGGCCGAGGACACCCGACATGGCCGTCCGCTCGAGCCCGCGGGTATCGACGGTGTGTATGCCGCCACCGCTGCTGGCGGACAGGTCATTTCGTTGCTGCGCGACGAGGGCAAGCGAGCGAAATCGATTGTCGTGTTGCGTCCGGCCACGATCGCGGTCTCGCGACCCTGGTGTCTTCCCGTCGCGGCAGTCGTGCTGCGGCGCTCGCTCGGCCGCAGGTCCAGCAGTACGTCGCCCGGTGAGCTAGCCGACCACCCAAATAGCTTCTGCCGCAGGGCTTCCCAAATCTACGGTGGTGCCCTTTTCGTGCTCGCCTGCGTCGGCGGACTTGACGGCCACCGAGATCATGCCCGCGAAGTCCCGGCGGGCCAGCACCAGCAGCCGCGAATCCAGGCTGATGCCGACGCTGTCGAAATAGCGCAACATCTCCGGGTCGGAGTCCGAGATTCGGGCGACGGTTCCGGTGTCGCCGTCGCGGCAGACCGACAGTTGGCGGGCATCCGGGGTGGGCACCCGGCCGTCGGAGGCGGGGATCGGGTCGCCGTGCGGGTCGCGCGTCGGATGTCCGAGCTTGGCGTCGATGCGCTCGAGCATCCGCTCGGACACCGCGTGCTCGAGCACCTCTGCCTCGTCGTGCACCTCGTCCCAGCTGTATCCGAGTTCACGGACGAGGAAGGTCTCCATGAGCCGGTGCCTGCGCACCATCGCCAGTGCGGCCGCCCGACCGGCTTCGGTCAACGTCACGGCGCCGTACTTCTCGTGATCGACCAGACCCTGATCGGCGAGCTTGCGGACCGACTCCGAAGCCGTACTCGCGGATACGCCGAGCCGTTCGGCCAGCAGCTTGGTGCTGACCTTTTCGTGCGACCACTCCTGGGCGGTCCAGATCACTTTGAGGTAATCCTGGGCGACCATCGTCAAGTCGCGCGGATCACCATTCCGAGTCACACCTGAGAAGTTTAGGCAGTTGTCACCTGATCTGGCGATCTAGCGAGGCCGCTGCGGCGCGTGCGCCGTAGGCTTGCGCTGTGCAGCGCTGGCGGGGACAGGACGAGATCCCGACGGACTGGGGCCGATGTGTCGTCACCATCGGCGTGTTCGACGGTGTTCATCGAGGCCATCAGGAGCTGATCAATCACGCGGTGAAGGCGGGTCGCTCGCGCGGCGTGCCGACGGTGTTGATGACCTTTGACCCGCATCCGATGGAGGTCGTCTTTCCAGGCAGCCATCCCGCCCAGTTGACGACGTTGACGCGGCGCGCCGAGCTGGTCGAGGAAATGGGCATCGACGTGTTCCTGGTCATGCCGTTCACCTCGGACTTCATGAAACTCACGCCCGAGCGGTACGTCCACGAACTGCTGGTCGAGCGCCTGCACGTCGTCGAGGTCGTCGTCGGCGAGAACTTCACCTTCGGGAAGAAGGCGGCGGGCAACGTCAACCTGCTGCGCAAGGCCGGCGAGCGATTCGGGTTCGCGGTCGAGGGCATGACGTTGGTGTCCGAGGCCGCCGACACCAGCCGGGACGACACCGTCACGTTCTCGTCGACCTACATCCGGTCCTGCGTCGACGCCGGTGACGTCGTCGCCGCCACCGAGGCCCTTGGGCGCCCGCACCGGGTGGAGGGCGTCGTCGTCCGCGGCGACGGGCGCGGCAAGGTGCTGGGCTTTCCGACGGCCAACGTGGCACCGCCGATGTATTCGGCCATCCCCGCCGACGGCGTCTATGCGGCTTGGTTCACGGTGCTCGGCCACGGCCCGATCGCGGGCGCCGTCGTCCCAGGTGAGCGCTATCAGGCCGCGGTTTCGGTCGGCACCAACCCGACATTCTCGGGGCGGACCCGCACCGTGGAGGCATTCGTGCTCGACACCGTCGGCTGATCTGTACGGCCAGCACGTGGCGGTCGATTTCGTCGCGCGCATCCGCGGGCAGGAGAAATTCGCCAAGGTCGAGGACCTGGTCACGGCGATGGGCGCCGACACCGAGCGGGCGCGGGGCATCCTGGCAGCGCAGTAGACCTGCGATTTCGCAGCTCAGGCGCGCGCTGCTAGACTTCTCGCCGACCGAGCGTGTGCTGCAGTTCGCGGTGGCTGCGCTTTCAGGGGGTCGAAGGCCTCTTGTTCCCAATGTTCGCGGACCGATTGATGGAGTAATTTCGTGGCGCTCACTGCCGAACAAAAGAAGACCATTCTGGGCGAATACGGCCTGCATGACACCGACACCGGCTCGCCGGAGGCCCAGGTTGCGATGCTGACCAAGCGCATCTCCGACCTGACCGAGCATCTGAAGATGCACAAGCACGACCACCACTCACGACGTGGTCTGCTGCTGCTGGTCGGTCGCAGGCGCCGCCTGCTCAAGTACATCGCGCAGGTCGACGTGGCGCGCTACCGCTCACTGATCGAGCGCCTCGGGCTGCGTCGCTGACACCACTTACGTGCAGAACCTGCCCGCGGTCGTCGCGGGGGCGATCATTGCGATTGGGGGTTTGGCCGGCTGTTCATCCTCGTCGGCCGCGGATCTGGCGGTGGGGGACTGCCTGAAGACGGCGGCACCCCGGAGCGGCCAGAAGTGACCAGGGTCGACTGCGGTAGCCCCGAGTCCAATTTCAAGGTGGCTGCCACCTTCAACGGCACCGAGACCAGCGAACAGTGCCCGGCGGACGTCGACTCGTATTACTCGATGCGCAGCACTTCTCCGACACCAGCACGACGATCTGCATGGACATCGACTGGGTGGTCGGGGATTGCATGAGCATCGACCCGAACAACGACAAGGATCCGCTGCGGGCAGACTGCAACGACTCCTCGGTGCCCAACCGCCAGCGCGTCACCCAGTTCCTGGAGACGTGGCCGAATGTCGACCAGTGCGCGAGCGGCGTCGGCTATCCCTACGACGAGCGCAACTTCACCGTGTGCGTGGACGACGTGACCTGAGGGCTCGGCGGTTCCGGTGCTGTACCGGCTGCAACGAGGATGGCCTGATCCGACAGCCGGTCTCGGCTCGACTGTTTGGGTGCGGCCTTCGCAGTTCCGCGAGCGCCGTTCCCGCGTGTCATATCGGGACCGCCCG
>CAVRFN010000007.1:0-87516 GCA_963720345.1 uncultured Actinomycetota bacterium | reverse complement strand
TAAACGTGCGCGCTTGTTGATGGGAGCTGTGGCGCCGGGTGCAGCTTTGCTGGTTGCGAGGGTGAAAAGCTGGGCGGTCAAGGCGTGGACTTGGCGCTGGGTGGCGGCGGGATTGATCAGCGAGCATTTCCGAGTCATCGCCACGATGCGCTCTACAGCCATGGTGGGGTGGTCGATCGCACGATGGAACGGGGTGGCCGCTTCGTCGTGTTTCTTCGACACCTTGGCGCCCTTTCGGACCTTGGAGACCAGTTTCTGCTGCGGGTAGATAAGCTTGGTCAGCTTGGACTGCAACTGCCAGATCTCGTTGAGTAGCAACAGTTCTGCAGCGGTGTCGTAGCGGTAGTAGCCGACAACGGTACGCACCACCGTCGAGTTCTTCTGCTCAACGTGACAACCGTCATTCTTTTTTGCCCCGGCCGCGCCCGGGTGAAGGTGATCTGGCGTCGTTGGCACCATCGCAGCAGGTGGTCATTGATGAATTCTGATCCGTTGTCGGAGTCCACGCCCACGATCGGGAACGCATCGTGCGCGCGACGTCATTGAGTGCTGCCAGCACGCATTTGCCGGTCTTGTCCGGCACGGAGCGGTTCTCGGTCCAACCGGTGGCGATATCGGTGACCTCAGCGTGAACGCATGAGCCCCACCCCGGATACCGCCGTCGTGCCACACCAGGTCGACCTCGACGAACCCCGGCCGGGCGTCATCCCATTCGGCCCAGGTGCGCACCGGGATCTGGCTTTTCAGCAGCGATCCCGGCTTAGTGCCGACACGCCCCTTGAGGCGATATTTGGCTCGCTCACCGGCCAAGCGGCGATCGATAGTGGCTGCCGACACGGACACCAACAGCGCCGCGGTGTCCTCATCGATGGCCAGTTCTCCGAAATGACGCAGCACACCCACCAGTTCACCAGCATCGGCGCGAGCCGTTTGCCGGCGGGCATTCCCAGCACTGTCCAGCACACCGTCAGTGCTGCGATGACATCAGGCCCGTACTTCACCGGCCGAGCACGTCTCGGGGCGATGATCTTGGCCTGCAGCGCCGCTGCGAGCGCTTTGCGCGCGTGGCTTCGGTGCCACCCCGTATTGGCGCACAACTCGTCAAGAATCCGACTCTTACCGCGCTTACTCGCCAGCCGGTAACGGGTCGCAGCTGTCTCGGTGATTGCTCTGCGCTCTGCCAACGTCAACCCCATCCCCTGGGCCTACGCGCGCATTTTCAATGAGGCAACGAATCACCCTTTCGCGCGCATTTCTGATGAGTCAACGCGGTCGGCCTGGTGCGTAGTGTCGAACGTATGTTCGACTCATTGGTAGGCGCGGCCCTCGCTAGCCGGGCTTCAGCTGCGGTCGGGGCGTGGGCGCGAGTGGAAAACGCCGCCTGCGCGCGGCGGCTGTTCGCGATGGCCGATGAACTCGAACAGATGCTGACGGCCGACGGCTCTCTTGAGCGGGAGCAGTGGTGCCTGGACAACTGGGACGCCGTCGCCGCCTCGGTCGCTGCCGCGCAGAACGTGTCGCTCGGGGTCGCCCGCATCAACTTCTGATCGCCGACGGCTTACGCAAGCGGCTGCCGCGGGTGGCCGAGGTGTTCGCCGCCGGCGCCATCTCCTACCGCATGGTGGCCGCGGTCGTATCGCGCACCCGGCTGATCAAAGACCCCGACGCGATGGCCAAAGTCGACACCGAGATCGCCGCCCACATCGCGGGGTGGGGGTCCTTGTCGGTGGATAAAACTCAGACTCGAGATCGACTATTGGGTCGACCGCTACGACCCCGCGGCGGTGCGCCGCACCGAATACACCGCGCGTGGGCGCTTTGCCGATGTGCGCAAACCCCAGGACGGGTCGGGAACTGCCGACATCGAGGCCCGGCTGTTGGCCACCGACGCCGACGCCCTCGATCAACGGTTGGAGGCGATGGCGGCCGCCGTGTGCGACGACGACCCCAGCACCCTGGATCAGCGTCGCGCCGACGCCCTGGGCGCGATCGGGCACGGCACCGACCACCTGGCCTGCCTATGCGACCGAGACGACTGCGACGCCGGCGGGAGCCAGGCCAGCACCGTGGTCGTGCACGTCATCACCCACGAAGAGTCCCTGTCCGATGACACCCCGGTCGAGTTGGATGGGAAAGAACCCGGAGACCCTGGCCGGGGGAATGTCCCACCCCCGAACCACCGACCGGCCCCGCCGCCGACCCGCGCCGGCCGCGCTGATGGGTGGCGGCATGCTGCCTGCCCCATTGTTGGCCGCCAAGATCGCCGGCACCGCCAAGATCGTGCCGATCCGCCATCCCGGCGACACCCCGCCGCAGCCCCGCTACATTCCGACCGCGTACTGGCCACCTTCATCCGGTGCCGCGACATGACGTGTCGCTTCCCCGGCTGCGACGAACCCGCCCACCATTGCGACATCGACCACACCATCGCCTACCCGGCAGGACCGACCCAGGCGTCCAACCTCAAATGCCTATGCCGAAAACACCACCTACTCAAAACCTTCGGCGGCTGGCACGACAAACAGGCACCCGACGGCACCGTGGTATGGACCTCACCGAACGGGCAGACCTACACGACCCACCCGGGCAGCCGAATACTGTTCCCCACCCTGTGCCGACCCACCGCAGCCGTGACGACGAGGACAGCCGTATCGGGTGCCGACGACGCTGCCGCCCGTCGGCTGGCCATGCCCCGCCGCACAGCGACCCGAACCCAGAACCGAACCCAAGCCATCAACGACGAACGCCACACAACCAGGCCGTCATCCAAGCCGAGGCAGAAGAACACGCGCGTAAGTGGGAACAGGGTGAGAATCCCGAAAATGCCTGTGGCGAACCCTATTTCCCCTCGCGACCCCGACCGCCACAAGGCGACGACCCGCCACCGTTCTGACAGCAACCTTATCCGCGGAAAACCACCCAGCGCATCATGCTGTACATGAACACGGCCTCGCATGCGCCCGCCCCGACTCGGGCGATGCGGTAGTCCATGCCGAGCGCAGTCAGCAGGCTGGACACCCCGAGGATGAACGCCAGGTAGTTGACCACCACCACGACGACGTAGATGGCGAACTGCGGTCCAACGGGGGCGTGCGAGGCGAAGTTGAAAATCCGGTTCAGGACGTAACTCAACGCGAATGCGCATGCGTAGGCCACGCTCACGGCGATCGGCACCGGCAGCTGCAGCACCCCATGCATGAGGTAGAGCAGCACCAGATCGACGCCGAACGTGAAGCTGTTGATCAGACAGAACCCGAGAAAGGTCGGGGCGACAACGGAACTCAGCCCGAACGGCAGGCGGGCAACCACCGCGACGCACAATCGGTGGAACCGCTCGACCGCTCCCATCCTGGCGGGCGTCGACGACTCAACCGTCACATGTCCACGCTGACATGCACGCATGACCAGAGGTTGAGCAGCGGGCGAATTTCGCGCGACGGGTCGTGCCCAGTCAGGTCACGCCGAACATGGACAGGAGACTCTCCTGTGCGCCACCAGATCAGCAGCACGAACAGCAGCAGAACCCCGACCGTCGCCCCGACCTGAACAGCGGTGCGGATTTCCGCGGTGCATACGCATACGCCGCCGCGATCGCCGCACCCGTGACGAGCCCACCGATATGGCCCTGCCAACTGATGTTCTGCGAACTCACCAGCGGGATCACGAAGGTGAACGCCATGTTCAGTGCGATGAGGCCGATCACCCAACGCACGTCCAAATTGAGCCGCTTGCCGACCACGAACGTCGCTCCGAACAAACCGAAGATCGCACCGGAAGCACCCGCGGTCTGCGCGCCGAGCGACGACAGCAGGTACACCAGCACGGATCCGCCGAGCGCACTCAAGAAATACAACGCGATGAACCGCAGCCGCCCCAACGCCGCCTCCAACGGCGGGCCCACCACATACAGCGCCCACATGTTGAACAGGATGTGCGTCACGCCGTAATGCAGGAACGCCGACGTCAACAGCCGGTACCACTGCCCGTCGCGGCCACCGCGGGCGAGAACAGCACGAGCTCCCGCTGCAGATCCACCGACACGGTCTGCAGACCGAACATCACCACGTTGATGCCGATCAACACATACGTGACCAGCGGCGTGGCCGACGGCACCCCGCCGAACTGTGTGCGGGCCTGCCGGACCGTCTTGGCACCCTCGCCGACACATTCGGCGCACTGATGCCCCACCGCGGCGTCGCGCATGCACTCCGGGCAGATGTATCGGTTGCAGCGGTTGCACCGCACGTACGTCGCGCGGTCGGGGTGCCGGTAGCAGGTCGGCGTCTGCGGCGGGGTGGTCATGCCTACAGCGTGCCGAACAGTTCGATCCAGTTGCCATCGGGATCGGCGACGAACATCCAGCCCATTCCCGGCACCGGCTCAAACTCCGTGAGCGGCTCCACCACGTCGTACGGCGATTCGGCGAAGGTCTTCGACAACCCGGTCAGGTCCTTCACTCCGATCGTGAAGTACCGGACCCCGGCCGCCGCCCGCCCGCCGCCGGAAGTGGCGGGCAACGGAGGCGGTGTCGTGAAGGTGACGAGCTTGAGCACGCTGCCGCCCAGCGAGTAGCGCCGCTGCGATCCGCCGGGAAACTCGATCTCACCCTGGAATTCGAGCTCGAGGAAGCCCTCGTAGAAGGCGACCATCGCGTCCAGGTTGGTCGTCACCAGACCGACCTCGATGCCCGGTGAGAGCAGATCCAGTTTCACGTTCGCCTCGCTTCTCGAGAAGTGTTCTCCCCCAGCAGGTCTGCCGGCGGCTGGTCCCAATGATCCATGTTGACGGCCGCGGCAAGCGGACGTCGCCGGACCGGACCGTGGCTGCCCTTGGGCCAACCGACGACCACGTGTCCAGCCATCATCCAATCGTCGGGCACCCCGACAGCATCGCGCAGCACCTGTTCGCCGCCGTAGGAGGCCCAACTCGTCAGGCACGCACCCAGGCCCTGTGCGCGGGCGGCCAGCAGGAAGTTCTGCATCGCCGGAAAGATCGAACCGCCCAACAGCAGATCCGACGCCATCCGCAATCGCTTCTGGGTGAACAGCACCGACGTGAACTCGGCGGCCCGATCATGGAGCTCGTAGGTGGCCCGGTTGTCGCGGGCGCGCCTGCTGTCGTCCTTGGGATCGGGCCTGCTCATCTCGTAGGCCTGCTCGATCACTTCCAGAGCCGCGCGGCGGCCGTCGCCACCACCGCGCGCTGCTCCTCTGATCGCAGCACGATGAACCGCCACGCCTGGGCGTTGGCTCCGACGGCGCCCACGTCGCCGCCTGCAGGCATCGAGCGAGGGTGACGTCGTCCACCGGTTCGTCGGTGAAGCGCCGGATCGTCCTGGCGGTGGACATCACTTCCCAGACATCGCTACTTGCTCCCCGCATGCGCACGAACCTACTGCCCAACCCCGTAACGATTCGGTCACTATCGAAATCACGATCATTTAAGAACGTCTGCCGAATTATGAGGATTTTCAAGATCTGCGCAGCGATCTAGTCGGTGACTTATCGAATTCGCCGAAATTGCGGCATAAATCACGTCCGTCGGATGTAACACCGTCGATGCAGGCAGAGCCGCTGGCGAGCGTCCGGTTGGCACCACTTTTGTTTCGCTACCTTGGAGTTCGGGAACGGGGAAACAACGACACATTCGCAATTCAAAGGAAAGAAGGCAAATGAAGTTCACTAATATCCAGGCTCGGGTCGTCGGCGCATGCGCAGCAGGCTCGCTGCTCGGTGGCCTGGCAGTCGCGACCATCGCCGCGCCGGCGGCCATGGCAGCTCCTGCCGGCTGCAGCGCCAGCGAGCTCTCGGGCACCGTCAGCTCGGCGACTGGTTCGGCTCGTGCGTACCTCGCCAGCCATCCGGGCGCTGACGCGGCCGTGACCACGGCGTTCAGCCAGCCCCGCGATCAAGCGGCGGCAACTCTGCGCGGGTATTTCACCGCCAACCCGGGTGAGTACAACGACCTGCGCAGCATCCTGTCGCCGATCGGCGACAAGCAGAGCCAGTGCAACGTTGCGGTGCTGCCGCCGGACCTCGCATCGGCATACAGCCAGTTCATGGCCGGCTGAGCCCATCAGATCAAGTAGCGAAAACCCGTCGTCACAGCCGTGTTGTGACGGCGGGTTTCTCGCACCGCCGAGTAACGTTTTTGGACCGCGCTTAGACTGACTTGGTATGAGGCCGACCAGAACCGCCGCGCTTGCTGCGACGCTGCTCATCGCTGCCGGCGTTACTGCAGGTCATGTGAGCGCGCAGCCCTCCTCGGAGGAACCGGCGCCCCCAACTAACCCGACTGCCGCTGCGGCGCCACCCGCGGAGGGCACACCCCCACCTGGGCCCAAGACGACCATCGATGCCGACGGCACATATGCGGTCGGAAAAGATATCGTGCCGGGCAACTACACGTCGGCAGGGCCGAACTCCCGACGGGCCCGCGTGCTACTGGAAGCGGACGGACGGCGACGAGCTCGTCGACAATTCGCTCACCAAGAAGCCCGCGGTGGTGCAGATTTCGGCGGGCGACACCGCGTTCACGACCAACGACTGCCAGCCATGGCAGATGACCAACGCGCCGCTGCCCCAACAACAAGGCAACCCGGTGGAAATACTGGGTCAGCTCGGCAAGCTCATCCTGACCAATCCGTCGGGCCCGCCGCCGCAATCAGCTCCACCAGCCGAGGCTCCATCAGCCGAGGCCCCGGCAGCCGAAGCTCCGGAAACCGAGGCGCCAACAGAGCACTTGGCGCCGTCGGGTGCAGCGCCCGGCCCCTGACGGCGTGACCGACGACGGCCGAATCCGCGTACCGGCGGATCTCGACGCCGTGACCGCAGTCGGCGAGGAAGACCACTCCGGGGTCGACGCGGCATCGATCGAGCGGATCTGGCACGCGGCGCGGTACTGGTACCAGGCGGGCATGCATCCGGCGATCCAACTCTGCCTGAGGCACAACGGGAAAGTCGTCCTGAACCGCGCCATCGGCCACGGCTGGGGTAATGGGCCGACCGACCCGCCAGACGCCGAAAAGATCCCTGTCACAACGGATACGCCGTTCTGCGCGTACTCCGCGGCGAAGGCGATCACGACGACCGTCGTGCACATGCTGGTCGAACGGGGCGAGTTCTCACTCGACGACCGCGTCTGCGACTACCTGCCGGCCTACACCAGCCACGGCAAGGACCGCACCACCATCCGGCACGTGATGACCCACAGCGCAGGTATTCCGATCTACCGCGGACCACGCGTCGACCTCAAACGCATGGACGACAGCGAGTACACCCGGGAGCAGCTCGGCGCACTGAAGCCGCTGTACCGGCCCGGCCTCGTGCACATCTATCACGGGCTGACGTGGGGCCCGCTGATGCGCGAGATCGTCTCGGCGGCCACCGGTAGGAACATTCGCGAGATTCTCGCCACCGAGATACTTGACCCGCTTGGTTTCCGCTGGACGAATTACGGCGTTGCGCCCCAGGATGTTCCGCTGATCGCTCCCAGCCATGCCACCGGGAAACCGATGCCCGCGCCGATGGAGAAGGTGTTCAGCCTGGCCGTCGGCGGGTCGATGCACAAGATCATCCCGTTCTCGAACTCCCCGCAGTACCTCACCAGCGTGCTGCCGTCGTCCAACACCATCTCTACGGCCAACGAGCTGTCGCGGTTCGCCGAGATCCTGCGGAGGGGCGGCGAGCTCGACGGAGTGCGGGTGGTCAAGCCGGAAACCCTGAGTGCCGCGGTGAAGGAGTGCAGGCGGCTGCGCCCCGACGTGGCCACCGGTCTGGTGCCGCTGCGCTGGGGGACCGGATACATGCTGGGCTCCAACAGATTCGGCCCGTTCGGCCGCGACGCACCTGCCGCCTTCGGCCACACCGGCCTGAGCAACATCGCGGTGTGGGCCGACCCTGAGCGTGGTCTGGCTGCCGGTCTCATCAGCAGCGGCAAGCCGGGCGGACATCGCGAGGCCAAGCGTTATCCGGCGCTGATGGACCTCATCGCCGCAGAGCTGCCGCGCGCCGGCTGATCAGGAGAACGCTGGTTGTCCCGCACACCGCGATAGATACCGCGCCGCACGATCAACGACATCAGGATCCGTTCGAAAGACCAGGCGGGGAATCGGAAGGGCTTTCCGTTCGGCGCGAAGACCTCCAGACCGTCGGGCTGGATTCCAAGGATCGAACCCCACCGCCGACTCGCGGGACGGAAGGAGCGCAGCGGCCGATCGGCGAACTCGGCCAAAATGTTTCGCGCGAGTAGCCCGTCCGCGCGGTTGCGCGCCGAGGTACGAAGCGGATCGGTGGCAGCGACGTCACCGATCGCGAACACGCCGCGGTGATCGGGGACCCTCAGCTCTGGCGTGACGCGAACGAATCCGTGCTCGTCGAGAATTTCTGCCGGCAACCAGTCCGTGTTGGGCCGAACGCGACCGATCGCCCACAGCACGGCGTCCGCGGATGCGGGCGGCTGTCCAGTGCTGAATTCGACTGGCGTGCCGGTGATGTCATCGCACTCGAAGCCGTCGGGGATCACCGCGCGGTGGCCGGGATGTAACTGGACCCCGGCCTCCACGAGCCGGCTGCGCACGCGCTCCCAGGCGCGGTTGTGGTGGTGTTCCAGCGCGCGCTCGCCGGGGAAGTACAACTCGACCCGCTTGTCCGGCCATGTTCTGGCCAGGTTGTACGCGCTGCTCACCGCTGCGGCACCGCCTCCGATGACGATCACCGATTCGGCGGTTGCCAGGCGGTCGTGCGTGGCACGCAGCCCGGCAACGATCTCATCGGCAGACTGCAGCTCGGGCCTGCGCCAGAAGCCGTTGGAGACCCCCGTCGAGATCACCAGCGCGTCATAGGGTTCGACGGCGGCGATGCCGTCGGGACGGTCCAGGAAGACCTTCCCCGCGGCCAGATCGACACCGGTCAGCGTCCCCTGCACCGTGCGCACCCGGTCGAGGCCGCGGAACTTGTCGAAGGAAATCCAGTTATGCCGGGCCCACTCACCCGGCCGGGACAGCCGCCAGCCCAGCTCTTGGCCGCTGACGAGGCCCGGTTTGGCCGAGATACCGACGACCTCGGCGTGTTTGGCAAGTTTGATCGCGGTGAGAACGCCGCTGTCTCCGAGCCCGGCGATGATCACGCGTCGCATTCGGTCACCATAGCGGCGGTCAGCGCAGCTTTTCGCCGTAGACCCGCTCCACGGTCATCGTCATCAGCACCCTGCGATCGGACACCATCACCGACCGGTATTCGTCCCAATCCGGATGCTCGCCGGCGGCGCTGCGGTAGTAGTCGACGAGCGCCTCGACCTCGGGACCGTTCGGGTCTGCCCCGGGCCCGGTGAGTGTCACCGCTCCCTCGGCGGTGGCCCACGCCCAGCCATCGGTGCTGGTGACCTCGATCGCGGCGCGCGGGTCCCGACGCAGATTGGCGGTCTTGGCGCGACCCTCCGTCATCGATACGTAGATGGTGTCGGCGTCGCGGTCGTAGAACGGTGTCACCGGGTGACAGTTGCGGCAGGCCGTTGGACTTGATGGTGGCCAGTACTCCCAGTCGGCTCTCGGCGAGCAGCGTGCGCGGGTCAAAGGTCATGTGTTGGGCAACCTGCTCCGGTGCGACCGCTATTCCGTCCTAGTTCGAAGGGATGCGAACGCGGAACATCTTCGGCCAGTACTTGCCGGTGATCAGGAACTCGTCGCCGTCGATGTGCGCGATGCCGTTCAGAACCTTTTGAGTGTTGCCCCCCGCGGCGCCGGCCAGCTCGCTGGCGTCCACGACGGTGTTCACCTCGCCGGTCGCCGGGTCGATCCGCACGATCGTGTCGGACGTCCAGATGTTGGCCCACACCTGACCGTCCACGCATTCCAGTTCGTTGAGGCTGCGCACCGGATTGCCGTCTCGGGTGACGGCAATCGAGCCCGTTTCGGCAAACGTTTCCGGGTCGTGGAATATCAGCCGGTCGGACCCGTCGCTGCGAATGAGCCGGTCCCCGTCGTTGCACAGCCCCCAGCCCTCGCCGTTCACCGGCACCTCACGCAGGGGCGTCATGGTGGCCTTGTCCCACTCGACGGCGACGTTGTCCTGCCAGGTGAGTTCCCAGATCCGGTCGCCGACGACCGTGATTCCCTCGCCGTAGTAGTTGTTGGGCGCCGGGACGGCGCGCAGGACAGCGCCCGTTTCCGGGTCGAGTTCACGCAGCTGTGACTGGCCCGCGACGCCGGTGCCCTCGTAGAGGGTGGGACCGTCGAACTCCAGGCCCTGGGTCCAGGCCGACGTGTCATGCGGCATCTCGGCGAGCACCTCGGGCTTGATCGTCGGGACGGGGGCCTTCGACGTGCTCGTCTCGGTGACTGCCGCATTGGCCGCTGCTGCAGCCCGCAACCAGCGCGATCACCGCGGCGGCCCAGATGACAGCGCGGCCCCGGCTCCGGTCACTATCGCGCATAGCACCCATAGATACCCGTTCTCACGGTCGGATGGCGTCGATCGCACGGTAGATCCGTTTCTCGCTCACCGGTCGGGCGGTGCCGAGTTGTTGGGCCCACAGGCTGACCCGCAGTTCCTCGATCTGGCGCGCGATATCGCGGATGTCGTCGGCGGCCGCGCGGGTGGGTGACAGTGCGCCGACGAGGTCGTCGAGGGCGTCTTGAACGTCGTGCACCCGCTGCATCCGCTCGCGGTCCGCACCGACCGAATGCGGTAGTCGGTCCAGCCGCCGGTTGATGGCGGTCAGGTAGCGGGCGAGATCGGTCAGCCGGCCGGCTCCGGTGGCGGTGACGAAGCCCTTCGGCATGAGCCTGTCGAGCTGGTCGCGGATGTCGGCGATCGCATCGGCCTGCGTGGGTGGCGGCGTAGTGGGCAACGCGAGATCGACGTCATGTGCTGCGGCGAGCACCTTCTCGACCTGACCGAGGATCGCCTGGGTCGTGGGCACCAGTTGTTGGGCGACCTGATCTCGCAGGGCGGTGAACTCGGCGCGCGTCCACACCGGTGCCGGTGCGAGTCTGTCGGCGGCCGCGTCGGCGCAGTCGTCGAGCAACGCCGCAAGCGACCCGTCAGGGTTCGCGCCCAACACCAGTCGGGCGCGTGGATCCAGTGCTCGCTCAAGGCTCTTCGCAGGCGACGGCACGGCCAGGCGCAACAGCCGGCGGATTCCCGGCACCATTGCAGCTGCCTGCTCGGCCTCTGTCGGGAACACACGGACGTCGACCGCGGCTGCCCGTGTCGACCAGCGCAGGGAAGCCACGCACGGCATGGCCGCCGCTGGAGCGTTCGACGGTGCGGGGCAGTTCGTCGAGGTCGTCGGGCCACGTGCGCAGACCCGTTCGTTCCAGCTCGCCTGCGACCGCCTCGGCGACGGCACGACGGATCGGCACGGCGAGCTGTGACTGCAGGGCCTCGAGATCTTTTCCGCGCGCGACCTCCTTGCCCTCCGACTCGACCGCGAACGTGACCCTCAGGTGCGGCGGCAGCTTGTCGAGGTCGAACGCGTCGATCGGCACGAGGATGCGGGTCAGGCGGTGTAGTTCACGCTGAACTGCCTGCAATATCGGTTCACCGTCGGGTGCGATCGAGGCGAGGACGACTCGTGCGGTGTCCGGTGCGGGAACGAAGTTGCGGCGCAGGTCCTTTGGCAGCGACTTGATCAATGCCGTGACGAGCTCCTCGCGCAGAGCCGGTACCTGCCAACTGAATTCGTCACCACCGAGGCGGGCCAGCACCTCGACGGGCACATGCACCGTCACGCCGTCGTCCTCGGCGCCCGGCTCGAAGCGGTAGGTCAGTGGCAGAGAAAGGTCGTCGGCGCGCCACGCGTCTGGCTGCTCGACGACGGCGGGGTCCTTGCGCAGCAGGTCGTCCCGGGTCAGCGTCAGCAGGTCGGGAGTCTTGTGCCGTTGCTTCGTCCACCACGCGTCGAAGTGCCGCGCCGAGACGACGTCGGCGGGGATGCGCGCGTCGTAGAAGGCGTAGATCTCTTCGTCCCCGACGAGAAGATCGCGGCGGCGCCCACGCTCCTCCATCTCCGCGAGTTCCTCACGCAGCCGGGCGTTGTCGCGCAAGAAGTGGTGGTGGGTCTGCCAGTCGCCCTCGACGAGCGCGTGCCTGATGAACAGATCGCGGGCCAGCTGTGGGTCGAACTGCGCGTACCCGACACGACGGCCGACCACGAGCGGCAGGCCGTACAGCGTCACCCGTTCGAAGGCCATGACCTCGCCGCGGCGCGCACCCCAGTGCGGCTCGCTGTAGCTGCGCGCGACGAGGTCGCCCGCGATGCGCTCGACCATTTCCGGCTGGATCCGCGCCGCGATGCGCCCGTACAGCCTGGTGGTCTCGACGAGGTCGGCGACGACGATCCAGCGGGGCGGGCGCTTGGTGAGCACCGAGCCGGGGGCGAGGACGAACTTCACATTGCGCGCGCCCTGGAAATCGCGGGACTCGCCCTCGCGCAGCCCGATGTGTGACAGCAGGCCGGACAGCAGCGCCGCGTGCACGCGCGCAGGGTCAGCGGGTTCGTGATCGTCGGACTCTCTGATGCCGAGGTCGCGGGCGATGCTGCGCAGCTGCCCGGTGAGGTCCTGCCATTCGCGGATGCGCAGGTAATGCAGGAACTCTTCGCGGCACATCCGGCGAAACGCGTTGCCCGACCGTTCCTTTCGTTGCTCACCGAGGTAGCGCCACAGGTTCAGATAGGAGACGAAATCCGAATGCTCATCAGCGAACCGGGCATGCTTCTGGCGCGCGGCCTCCTCGCGGTCGGTCGGCCGTTCGCGCGGGTCGGGGATCGACAGCGCGGCGGCCACCACGAGGATCTCCCGCACGCAGCCCTCTTCGTCGGCCTGCAGAATCATCCGGCCCAGGCGTGGGTCGACGGGCAGTTGGGCCAGGCGGCGGCCGATTTCGGTGATGACACCATTCGTATCGAACGCGCCGAGTTCCTGTAGCAGCACGACACCGTCGCGGATGCTGCGCCGCTCGGGTGGGTCGAGAAACCCGAAAGTCTCTATGTCGCCGAGGTTCAGCGCCGCCATCTGAAGGATCACTGCCGCCAGGTTGGTCCGCAAGATCTCCGGATCCGTGTAGCGCGGTCGCGATGTGAAGTCGTCTTCGGAATAGAGGCGGATGCACACACCGGGGGCGGTGCGCCCCGACCGTCCGGCCCGCTGGGCGGCGGATGCTTGCGAGATCGGCTCGATCGGCAGTCGCTGCACCTTGGTCCTGCGGCTGTACCGCGAAATGCGGGCGGTGCCGGGATCCACGACGTAGCGGATGCCGGGCACCGTCAGCGATGTCTCGGCGACGTTGGTGGCCAACACGATTCGTCGGCCGGTCTGGCTCGGCTGGAAGACCCGCTGCTGTTCGGCGGTCGGCAGGCGGGCGTAGAGCGGCAGTACCTCGGTGTTCTTCAGATGACGCAAAGCCTCTGCGGTGTCGCGGATCTCGCGCTCGCCGGACAGGAATACCAGGACATCACCGGGCGGTTCGGCCGACAGTTCGTCGACGGCGTCGACGATGGCCTCGGTCTGGTCCCGCAACTCGGTGCGCACCACTTCGTGGTCCGGATCGTCGGGATCGTCGGTGTCGTCGGCCGCGACAGGGACCTCGAGGGGCCGGTACCGAATCTCGACCGGATACGTCCGGCCCGACACCTCGACAATCGGGGCGCCATCGAAGTGGGCCGCGAACCGCTCCGGCTCGATCGTCGCGGAGGTGACGATCACCTTGAGGTCGGGCCGCCGCGGCAACAGCTCGCGCAGGTAGCCGAGAAGGAAGTCGATGTTGAGGCTGCGCTCGTGGGCCTCGTCGAGGATGAGCGTGTCGTAGCGCAGCAGTCGTCGATCGCGCTGGACCTCGGCGAGCAGGATGCCGTCGGTCATCAGCTTCACCAGAGTGCGGTCACTGGCCTGATCGGTGAACCGCACGGTGTAGCCGACGGCCTCACCCAGGGGCGTGCCCAACTCGTCGGCGATGCGCTGGCCGACCGTGCGCGCGGCGAGCCGGCGCGGCTGGGTGTGGCCGATCGTGCCGCGGATACCGCGACCGAGTTCTAGGCAGATCTTGGGCAGCTGCGTCGTCTTGCCGGAGCCCGTCTCGCCGGCGACGATGACGACCTGATGATCGCTGATCGCCTTGGCGATCTCGTCGCGGCGCTCGCTGACCGGAAGATCGGGATAGGTGATCGTCGGCACGGCGGCCAGGCGGGTGGCGATCAGCCCTTCGGCCGTGGCGATCTGCTCGGCAACATGTCGAAGCTTGTCGGGCCCGGCGCCGCGAAGGTTCTTCAGGCGACGGCCGAGGCGGGCCGCGTCGCGGATCGTCAGGCCGTCGAGGCGCTTGCGAAGCTGCGCGACTGACGGCTCGGACATCTCAGGTCGAGGCCGGCTCAGGGCTTATCGGGCGACCAGTAGGCGAGCATCTCGGCGAATGTCTGGAACGCCGGAGTGGAAACCCCGTAGGTCGCCTCGAGGTGGATGCTGAGCGGGAAGCCGAGCTCGCCGACTCCGTCGACCACCCGCTTGTACAAGTCGACCATCAGCTTGCGCTTCTCCGTCGGCTCGGTCGCGGCCAGCTGTTTGACGAACTCCTGCTCGCCGGCGACAGCGGCGTTGCCCGGATCCTGGATCAGCCAGTTGATGAGGCCGACGTTGGTCTCCACCTTCGGTACGAAGCCGAACGACAGCAGGATCTCGGGCCGGTGGTCGGTTTCGGAGGCGAAATTGCGGAGGAACCCGACGATCGCATCGGAGTACAACAGCTGGGTCATGCCGTACGTGGCGCCCTGGTCGCATTTGAAGTTGAAGCGGCCGTGCTCGCCCTCGCGGGTCGGAATCAGGATCACGCCGCGGTTGGGCACCAGGTCGTCGTAGATCGACAGCGCATCGGTGGGTGCGACGCCGGAGCCCTCGCCGTCGCTCATGGTGCGTGGCACGCCGACAAACGCGATGCCGTCGAAGCCCGCGGAACTCAGGTCGGTCAGCCGCTGCCGCAGCGCGGGCTTGTCGAGGAAGGCCGTGACCTGGGTGCAGAGGCCGTTGATTCCGGTCAGCTCGGGCCGGATCTCGTTCCAGAAGTCGAGGACGTCCATCTTCGGCTTCATCTCGATCGGCCGGTCGTCGTCCTCTTCGATCATTCCGGGGATCATCACGTGCCGGATCCGGCCCTCGAGGCCGGCCTCCGCGGAGCACCTCAGTACCTTCTGCGCTTCCTCGAGCGCCCGCTCATGACCGTCCTCGACGTTCGGCGCAACGAGCTCGAGCGCGATCGTGTTGAGCGTCACCGAACTGCACCCCTAATCGAATGTGAAACGTCCCTCGGCTGGCGGGTCGACGATGACCACACACGCATTTGCCGGGGCCCTCACCCTACAGACCGGGCCTGTGACCCTCCGTAGTCTGGGTGACGTGAGCGTTGCACCCGACCTGGACGACCGCTTCGCACGCGAGTTGCCCGAGCTGGCCGTCCGCTGGCAGGCCGAAGCCGCCCCCGAACCGCGTCTCCTTGTTCTCAACGAGCCGCTGGCGGCCCAACTCGGGATCGAACCCGGGTGGCTGCGCGGACCCGAAGGGGTGCGATTTCTCACCGGCAACCTGGTTCCCGAGGGTGCGGTGCCCGTGGCCCAGGCCTATGCCGGACACCAGTTCGGCGGCTATGTTCCGCGTCTGGGCGACGGCCGAGCACTGTTGCTGGGCGAACTCGCGACGGCCGATGGGGGTCTTCGCGACCTGCACCTCAAGGGTTCGGGAAGGACACCGTTCGCGCGGGGCGGCGACGGTCTCGCGGCGGTTGGGCCGATGCTTCGCGAGTACATCATCAGCGAGGCCATGCACGCGCTCGGCATCCCGACCACGCGGTCGCTGGCGGTGGTTGCCACGGGGCGCACCGTGCAACGCGAGACGCCCCTGCCGGGCGCGGTGCTGGCCCGTATCGCGAGCAGCCACCTGCGGGTCGGCACCTTCCAGTACGTGGCGGCCGGCGGCGACGTGGATGTGCTGCGGCGGCTGGCCGATTACGCCATCGCCCGCCACTACCCGGATGCGGCCGACGCCGACAATCGCTATCTCGCGCTGTTCGACGCCGTGGGTTCCGCGCAGGCGGCGCTGATCGCGCAGTGGATGCTCGTCGGGTTCGTGCACGGAGTGATGAACACCGACAACATGACGATCGCGGGCGAGACCATCGACTACGGGCCGTGCGCCTTCATGGAGGCCTACGACCCGGAGGCGGTGTTCAGTTCGATCGACTCGTGGGGCCGCTACGCCTACGGTGCCCAGCCGTCGATCGCCGGGTGGAATCTGGCTCGGTTCGCCGAGACGCTGCTGCCGCTGATCGCCGACGACCAGAACCACGCGGTGGAACTCGCCCAAGAGAGCCTCGCCGGATTCGGCGTCCGACTCCAAGGTGCGCTGGCCTCGGGTATGCGCGCGAAACTCGGGCTGGCCGAGGGCTCAGATGAGGACGTACCCGAGGACGTGGCGACACCGTTGATGAACGACGCGCTCGGGCTGCTTGCGGAAAGCCACGTCGACTTCACCTCGTTCTTCCGCAACCTCGGCCACGCCGCCCGCGGCGACGCCGAGCCGGCACGCGGGATGTTCATGAACCTCGCGGGGTTCGACGAATGGCTGGTGCGGTGGCGCGCACTGAACCCCGATGCGGAGGGCATGGACCGGGTCAACCCCGTCTACATTCCGCGCAACCATCTTGTCGAGGAGACCCTGGAGGCGGCGACCGGTGGCGACCTGGCGCCGCTTCCGAAGCTCCTGGAAGCCATCGGCGCTCCATACGACGAACGTGACGGCCTGCAGCGCTACGCCGAACCCGCACCCGAGGACTTCGGGAAGTACCGAACCTTCTGCGGGACGTGACCCGCTACGCGATATCCGGTTCGAGCACCGCGACATCGCCGCATGTCACCGGCCAGACGGCCAAGCGCGAACCGTAGCCGCTTGCGCCCGCGCGACACCCGGGACATGACGGTGCCAATCGGAATGTCCATCAGTACCGCGGTCTCGGCATAGGTGTAATCCAGGACATCGGCGTAGTAAATCGCCGTCCGCGAACCCTCGGGCAGCGTCGCCATGGCGGCCTTGATCTCCGGGTTCGGCACCGCATCCAAGAAGTCCGCCTCGGCGGAGCGCGGCGCGTCCGCCAGTCGCCGGGCTGCGTCCCAGCCATCCCACTCTGCGATCTCGTCGACGGACACCTCGGCGGGTCGACGCTGTTTCGATCGGTATCCACTGATCCACCGGTTGTGCACTATCCGGAAGAGCCACGCCTTGAAGTTGGTGCCGTCGGAGAAGGTGTGGAATCCCGCGTATGCGTGCATCAAGGCGTCTTGCAGTAGATCCTCGGCGTCGGCGTCGGAATGGGTCAGCCGGCGCGCGCCCCTGGACAGCATGTCGAGGAGGGGTTCTACCTCCAACGTGAAGCGCGCCGCGAGATCGGTGTCGGACTCGGGCTTACTGGTGACTACCTTCATGATGACCCTCCAGGTGCTCGGCTTGGACTCTTGTAATGAGCCTTGCGCCCTGCGCTCGGAAGCGGACCCTTGCAAATCCGTAGTCGGCAATCCGTAGTCCGTAGTCGGCGCCCTAGGTCGCCGCGGCGGGCACTGTGCGGAAGCTGATCGCCATTCGGTTGTAGGCGTTCATCATTCCGATCGCGATCGTCAGATCCACGAGTTCCTTTTCGTCGAAGTGCGCCGACGCGGCCTCGTAGGCGCTGTCGGGGACACCCGTCGTCGATACCCGCGTCACCGTCTCCGCCCAGGCGAGGCGCCGCCTTCTCTCGGGCGTCGAACAGCTGGCCGGCCTCGTGCCACACCGGCACCAGGGCGATCTTCTCGTTGGCTGACCCCGAGCTCGCGCAGCTCGCGGGAGTGCATGTCGATGCAGTAGGCGCAGCCGTTGATCAGCGACACCCGCAGATACACGGCCGTCAGGAGCTCGGGGGCAAGCCCCGATTGACTGGCGTAGACATGGACGCCGGCAAGCGCTTTCATGCCACGGGGAGCAACTTCGTTGTAGTTGATGCGTTCGCTCATGACTTCAGCCTGGCAGGCGCCGGGCCGTAGCGGACCCTGGAAAGTCCGTGGTCTCGGACTAACTCGCCCACGACATCGTGCGCAGCTGTCTGCGGGAACTGATGTCGAGCTTCACGAAGACCTTCCGCAGGTGCCATTCGACAGTGTGGGTGCTGATGAACAGCTGGGCACCGATCTCCTGGTTCGTCATACCGGTCCACAACTGCTGCAGGCCGGCGTATGCGAGTTCCATATCGGACTCGACGCCTGCCACCTGGATCGTGCGGAACGCCAGGGATAAAGCACTCCGCAGCTGCCCGACTGAACGGTCGAGATCAGGCCCCGTAGCATCTCGCATTCGCTTACGCGCCCGCGAAGACGTTGCCCCCCAGACTGTTCCACCATGTCTCCACCGCTTATCGTTTGCCGCGCCTACCTCAGGCGCCTATCCGTCGATGAACGTCACTGTCTCATCGAGCGACGCCCGACCGTTGTCGACGAAACTCACGTCTGGGTCCTCGTAGCCGATCGACATTCCGCAGAACAGCATGAGTTCCGGCGGCGGCGAGGTCACCGCGTCGACCGACTTGCGCACCTGCGACCACGCCATCTGAGGGCAGCTGTGCAGCCCTTCGGCACGCAACAGCAGCATCACCGTCTGCAGATACATGCCGAGGTCGGACCACTGCGGCATACCGAGGTCGCGGTCGATGTAGCAGAACAGTGCCACCGGTGCGCCGAAACACTCCCAGTTCCCGATGGCGGCCCGCGTCCGCGCTTCCCAGTCCTCCCGCGCGACGCCGAGTGCGGTGTAGCGGTCCCTTCCGAACGCCGATCGGCGTTCGCCGTACGGGGACTTCAGCTGGGCCGGATACATCACGTACTCGCGCTCGTCCCATGGGTCGCTGTTGGCCACGCGCTCGGTGGCGACCTTCTTGAGCTGTGCCAGCGGCTCGCCGGTCACCACGTAGATGTTCCATGGCTGGATGTTCGATCCGGATGGCGACCGTGCTGCCGCGGACAGCACGCGCTCGATCACCTCACGGGAAACGGGTTGGTCGGTGAAGCCCCGCACCGCCCGTCGGGTCTTGACCGCCTCGTAGACGTCCATGGCTAGGCCTTGGCGGCCGCTTCGAGGATCCACTCCTCGAGGCGGGTGTCAAACAGGGTTGCGCCGTCCGCGGGGACCAGCGTGCGCTCTTTGAGTTCGATACCCCAGTACCGTGCCTCGGGATCGGCGATGACCTCGCGGCTGTCACCGCGTGCGGTCAGCGAGGTCCTGATGGCGTCGGGAAGCAGAAACGCCTCGGGCCCACCGATTTCGACGATTCCGTTCACCGGTTCATTGACCGCGGTGATGGCGACGCCTTCCGCGACGTCGGCACCGGCCATCGGCTGGAAGAGAGCGGGCGGCATCCGCACCGTGCCATCGACGGTCGCGGAGTCGGCGAGAGTCTTGACGAACTCGAAGAACTGCGTCGCGCGGACGATGGAGAACGGGATGGGACCCTCGCTGATCAGCTTCTCCTGCAACAGCTTCCCCTGGAAGTACCCGGAGTGCGGAGCGAGCCGGTCGGTGCCTACCACCGACAGCGCGACGTGATGTCCGACCCCGGCGTCCTTCTCGGCGGTGAGCAGGTTGGTGGTCGCGGTGCGGAAGAATTCCACTGCCGCATCGTCGAGCGTCGGCGAGTTCGATACGTCGACGACAACCGACGCGCCGGCGAGAACCTCTGCCAGACCCTCGCCGGTGAACGTGTTCACGCCGGTCGACGGGGCGGCGGCCACGACATCATGGCCGTGTTCGTCCAGGGTGTGCACCAGCTTGGAGCCCACGAAGCCGGTACCTCCGATGACGACGATTCTCATGATGCACCTTCCTGTTGGTTTGTTCCTCAACAGGTATGACCGGGGAGGCGTCGATTCTGTGACAGCCGGCTCACCGCACGAGCGGCGCCAGATGTTTCCTGGCGTAGGCGGCCACCGCCTCGTCGTCGGTGACATCGAGCACTGCGGAGCTGACCTGGACCAGGGAGGCGGCCAACCGGATGTGCAGTTCGGCCACGGCGAGCAGGTCGTCATCTGGCATCGTCGCGCCCGCCGAGCGCAGCGCCTTGGCCATCGCCGTGGCGGCACTGATCAGAAATGTCCTGGCCTCGTCGAACATTCCGGTCACCGCGGTGAAGTCGCCGTCCAACTGCAGAAACCTGCGCATCACCGGTTCACCGGTGAGCAGCCGGATGCCTTCGCGGAATGCGGCAACGGCGGCTTCGGCCGGACCACTGTCGATTGCCACCGTCTGTAACCGCGCCATCGCGAAATCGAAGGTCTGCCTGCCCAGTTCGGTGACCAGTGCCTCCCGGCTGGGGAATCGCCGATACAGGGTGCTTCGGCTGACGCCGGCTTGCCGGGCGATCACTTCCATGCTCAACCGGCCGACTCCGACGAGCGCCACCTCCTCGGCGGCGGCCTTCAGAATCGCGGCCTCCTGCTGGGTGGGGCTGGCGTTGGTGCGGCGCATCCAGTCACCCTAGGTCAGCGGGCTGGGCAGCCGGCCGGCGGCGCAAAGGAGTCCAGCGCGACCGATCGATGTACATGCACGAGCTTCTCGTATTCGATTCGATTGCGCGCCAACGGGATCAGCAACAGTTTGTCGGGAAGCACCCGCCACGCCAGCTGCAGCACACGGCAATACAGTGCGAACTCGAGGTCGTGGCGCGACTCCCATCGGAAGCCGGTCAGCTCACGGATCCCCGGATGCAGGATTCCGAAGGAGCACACCTTCAGGACGTGGCCCGCGACGGGTCGCAGTACCAGCCACGGCGGCGTCAGCAGCCGGCGCAACGGCGCGGGCAGCACCAGCGTCGGCAACGGCAGTCGGGTCAGATCGATGGTGACCCGTTGCAGGAATGCGTTGGCCTGCAGTTCATCCCGCACCATCGACTCGTAGTAGTCCTCGGCCTCGGCATAGGTCGCGGGCAGCTTCGCGCTCTTCCCTGGCAGCTCGAGCGCGGCGAAGGCGTCGAGCAGTTGTGCGTATGCAAGTTCACGTTCGGCATCGGACAGCACGATCCCGGTACACGGCGTGAAGGAGTTGAGCACCAAGAACATTCCACTGACCGCGATCCAGTTCCACAGTTTCGGATCGAGCGCGCTGTATCTCACGTCGGCGAAGTCGCCCGTGCCCCGACCGCGCACCTCCCTGTGCATCATCTTGAGCCGATTGGCCTCGGCGACCTTGTCTTCGGCGTCACCCCAGATGGCGAGAAGGGCCGAAAACCCGCTGCGCACACCGCGATCGGCGAAGTTGGCGGCAAAGCGGCCGGTCTTGTCCACCGCTGCTGCCACCGGGACCAGCGCGACCTCGTCGAAGGCGGCTGCGCCGAAGAAGCCGCCGAGGGTGCTCCCGCTGTGCTTACGGAACTCGACCAGAACCTTCGGCCGTACGGATTCGGTGTCGTGCGTCGAGGAAGTCTCGACAGGTGCGACCATCTCGCCCTCCGATGCATCGGTTGACACAAAGACTATCTATTTGTGTCAACATGTCAATGCTCTCTAGGGCTCCAGGCTGAGCACCGTGACGTCCGGCGGAGCACCGATCCGGACCGGCGGGCCCCAGAACCCCGCGCCCCGGGTGACGTACAACTGGGTGTCGTCGACGGTCGACAGGCCGGCAATCGCTGGCTGCACCATCCGGACGACGTAGTGAAACGGCCACATCTGCCCGCCGTGGGTGTGGCCGGACAGCTGCAGATCCACCCCGCGCGCGGCGGCCTCGCGAGACCAGGACCGGTTGGTGTGCGAGCAGGACCGTCGGACGCGACAAGTCGACTCCCGCCAGGGCGCGGTCGAAGTCGGGCGGGTCGTCGCGCTGCCCGCCGGCGATGTCGTTGACGCCGACGAGATCGAACGCCGCGCCGCCGCGCCGGATCGCCGTGTTCTCGTTGCGCAGCGGCTGGATGCCGATCCGCTCCAGTTCGGTCAGCCACGCGGCGGTGTCGTCGACGAAGTACTCGTGGTTGCCGGTGACGAAGAACGTGCCCTCGGGGGCGGACAGGTCCCGCAACGGTGCGGCCGCCGCGCCGAGTTCCTCGACGGTGCCGTCCACCAGATCGCCCACGATCGCCACCAGGTCCGGCTCCGCGGCATTGATGGTGTTGACGATCTGCTCGGTATGCGCCCGTCCGGCCAATGGCCCGAGGTGGATGTCGGACACCACGGCGATGCGGAATCCGCGCAGGGCCGGGTCCAGTCGGCGCAGGCGCACCGGAACCTGAAGCAGGTCGGGCGGGCCGAGCGCGGTCGCGGTGCCGATCCCGACCAAGCCGACCGACGCGGCCCCGGCGGCGACCGCACTGGTCCGCGCGATGAACATCCGGCGGTTCAGCGCCGGCCGCGCGCTCTTCGGCAGTTGCGGCGCCTCTTGCGGCTGACCCTTGATCCAACGGCGCAGCGCAAGCCGCACCGGCTCGAGGACGAGCAGTGTCAGGAAGAGGTAGGCGAGCAGGCCGAACCAGAGGTAACCCGGCCACGCGTACCAGCCCGACTTGGGCACATCGACGAAACGCGGCACGACGAGCGTCGCGACCAGCAACAGCGCGAGCGCGATGAGCACGGCCGTGAGGATCCGTCTCGTTCGCCCCGGCCCGGTGGTGTCCTTGACCAGCCGCTTCCACAGGTAGACGTTCATCAGCGCCAGCACCGCGCTGAGCACAACGATGAACATTCCCGCCAGCTTATGCAGCGCAGCGGCCGAACCTCATGGCCGGCTAGATCGTCCCCGAGAAACAAGAATGGAAGGGTCCTCGGATCCCTTCCACTACAATCTATATCCCACATGGGGGCTTGCGGCAAGGCCCCGGTCATGCCGCAGAATCATCCGCCTGGCTCGAACCAGGGCCCACGGCCGTAGGCCAGGGGAAGATTTGGGGGCATGTGTCAACTCAGGAATACGACGACGAACTGCGGTCCGAGCGGAGCTATGTGGACGGGCTCTACGCACGGCTGGACGCCGAGCGCGCGCGGGTGAAAGGCAGGTACAGCGCGCGCTCGGCGCCCCATGGACCGCATGGACGGCGGCACGCTCGTGGAACGCGACGCCGAGGTGCGTGCGCTGGCCAAAGAGGTGAAGCGGCTGGACGTCGCCGACAACGGACTGTGCTTCGGCCGGTTGGACAGCGTTTTCGGGCGAACCTCCTACATCGGCCGGATCGGCCTTCTCGACGAGGACAACGAATACGAACCGTTGCTGCTCGATTGGCGGGCGCCGGCGTCGCGCGCGTTCTACGTCGCCACCGCCGCCAACCCGGAGAACATGCGTCGGCGCCGTCAGTTCCACACCCGCGGACGACGGGTGGTCGATTTCACCGACGAGGTCCTCGGCCGCCCCGACGGCGTGACGAACGCGGGCGATGCCGCCCTGCTCGCGGCGGTCAACGCACCGCGCGGTGAGGGGATGCGCGACATCGTCGCGACGATCCAGGCCGAGCAGGACGAGATCATCCGGCTCGACCACCCCGGGGTGCTGGTGATCGAGGGCGGCCCCGGCACCGGGAAGACCGTGGTGGCGCTGCACCGCGTCGCCTACCTGCTCTACACCCAGCGGGAGCGGATGGAACGCCACGGCGTGCTCGTGGTCGGGCCCAACCCGGCGTTCCTGAACCACATCGGCCGCGTGCTGCCGTCGCTGGGCGAGTCCGACGTGGTGTTCATGACCACCGGCGACCTCGTGCCCGGTCTGCGCGTCACCGCCGAGGACGCGCCGGAGGCCGCGCGGATCAAAGGTTCGCTGAAGATGCTGGACGTGCTCGCGGCAGCGATCGCCGATCGGCAGCGCCTGCCCGAGGATCCGCTGCCGATCGAACTGGCGGACGTCACGGTGCGGATCGACGCCGAAACCGCGGAGTGGGCCCGCGAGGAGGCGCGCGCGAGCGGGCTGCCGCACAACGAGGCGCGCGCGGTGTTCACCGAGATCCTCACCTACGTCGCTCACCGAACGGGCGATAGCGCGGATCGGCCGGGGCTGGTTGACCCGCGAGGACCGCGAGCGCATGGGAGCACCTGCGGACGGACCTGATCGACGAGCTCGGCGGACAACGCGCGGTTCACCGCCGCGCTCGACGCGCTCTGGCCGATGCTGACGCCGGAGACGCTGCTGGCCCAGCTGTACTCCTCACCGGAACGGCTGCGCGCCGCAGGCGCCGACGAGGCGCTGTGGCGCGCCGACGGCGACGCCTGGACCGTCTCGGATGTGCCGCTGCTCGACGAACTGGTCGACCTGCTGGGCCGCGACAAGGCGGTCGACCAGACCGCCGAGCGGGAACGGCAGGACGAAGCCGCGTACGCGGCCGGGCGTGCTGGACATGATGATCAGCCGCGAGGATCTGATGGACGACGAGGACCATCTGCTCGCCCAGGACCTGCTGTACGCCGAGGACCTGGCGGATCGTTTCGTCGAACGCGACACCCGTGAACTCGCCGAACGCGCTGCCGCGGACCGGGACTGGACCTACCGGCACGTCGTGGTCGACGAGGCCCAGGAGCTGTCCGAGATGGACTGGCGGGTGCTGATGCGCCGCTGCCCGGGCCGGTCCTTCACGGTGGTCGGCGATCTCGCCCAACGGCGTTCGGCAGCAGGGGCGACGTCGTGGGACACGATGCTGGAGCCGTACGTGCCCGGCCGCTGGGTCTACCGGTCGCTGTCGGTGAACTACCGCACCCCGGCGGAGATCATGACCGTCGCCGCCGCGCTGCTCGCCGAGTTCGCACCGGACGTCGCGCCACCGGAGTCGGTCCGCGCGTGCGGCGTCCCGCCGTGGTCCCGGCACGTCACCGACGACGAATTGCCCACCGCCATCGAGGAATTCGTCGACGACGAGGCCGCGCGCGAGGGCACCAGCGTGGTCATCGGGCCACCGGGCGTGCCGGGCGCGGTGCCGGCGTCGGAGACGAAGGGCCTGGAGTTCGACGCCGTCCTGGTCGTGGAGCCGGACCGGATCCTCGCCGACGGCCCGCGCGGCGCGGCCGAACTCTACGTCGCGCTCACCCGCGCCACCCAACGCCTCGGCGTCCTCCACCGCGGTCCGCTGCCGGCCGCGCTGAGCGGACTCGCCTGAGTCTCTTATTTCCAGGCGAAGACGGGTTGTTCGAGCTCGTCGACCGGGTCGTGGCGACCCTCGAGGCACAGCCACCGCAGTTGCAGCAGCACCGCCCCGGTCGGGCGCGTGGATCAGGTCGTTGCCCAGCGGGATCTGAACGACGGGCCGCGGGCTCTCGGGGATGGTGATGAATCGCGGCGAATCGTCGCGCTGGAGTTGATGCAGGCCGACGCGGTAGACCGCCACCACCTCGTCGGGTGCGGGCCGCAGATCGAGCCGGCCGCCGCCCCAGATGACCACCGGGGTGATCACGTAGCCCGACCGGGTCGGGTAGTCGTCGAGCAGACCCAGCACCGCCGACTGGGGCAACGCGACGCCCACCTCTTCGTCCAGTTCGCGCAGCGCCGCGTCGACGGCTCTTCGCCGGGGTCCACCCGGCCGCCGGGCAGCGCCCACTGGGCGGGGTGCGACGAGAGGCGGGATGCCCTGCGGCACAGCAGGAATGCGGCGCCGCCCGAGACGTCGACCATGCGGCCGTCGAGGCCGGCCTCGGCATCGGCCGGCCGGCGATCCAGTCGTCGACGGGCGCCGGATCCACCCGGTCCTCTCCGAGCTCGGAGTCGACCAGGACCACTGCGACTGCGGCGTGCCGCTTCGTCGGGTCGGTCACGGCGCGGCGTTCGTGGTCGGCGAGTTGGGCGCGGACCCGTTCCGGAGCGCGTCGTCGTAGGTGACCGTCACGGCTCGACCATATTTGACTACATACTCGATGTGATGAGCAGCCGGATCGAGGACGTCATGCCGGCGGCCTTCATCGGGCACGGCAACCCGATGAACGCGCTCGAGCGCAACCGGTTCACGACGGCCTGGCGGGCGTTCGGCGCGCGCGTGCCGCGCCCGCGCGCCATCCTGGTCGTGTCAGCGCGCACTGGTACATCAACGCCACGGCCGTCACCGCGATGCCGCGGCCCCGGACGATTCACGACTTCTACGGCTTCCCGCGAGGACCTCTTCGACGTGCGAGTACCCGGCGCCCGGGATGCCGGAGCTGCGCCGAGGAGATCGCCGACATCGTCCACCCGACCTGGGTCGGTGCCGACGTCGACAGCTGGGGCATCGACCACGGCACCTGGTCGGTGCTCGATGCACGCCTTCCCGGACGCCGCCATCCCGGTGGTCCAGCTCTCGATCAACGCCGACCGGCCGCTGGACTACCACTTGGATCTCGGGCGCGCGCTGGCGCCGCTGCGGAACGCAGGGCGTCCTGATCCTCGGCAGCGGCAACATCGTTCACAATCTCGCGGGCATGGACTGGGACCTGCCGGACGACGGGCTTCGACTGGGCGCAGCGGTTCGACGACGCCGCACGGGGCAGATGCTGCACGCGACCCGACCGGCTTCGGTCGACCCTCGCCGACCATCCCGACTTCGACGCCGCGGTGCCGACGCCCGACCACTTCATCCCGTCGCTGTACTTCGCCGGGTTGGCGGCGCGCAGCGAGCCGAGCCGCAGACGTCCTTGTCGACGGCTACACCTACGGGTCGCTGTCGATGACGGCCTACACGCTGGGCGCATCGGTCCCCGAACCCGCCGGCTCGGCGAGTAAATATGTATGTGCTATGCATATATACGTGCCGCATTCGCGCTACGACCACCTCGACGAGCTGCTGACGCGCCTCCATGTCGCGCGGCAGCGGCCGAGTTGGCGGCGCCGACTGCTCGACGGCGGCAACCCGGTCGCCAACGTTTCGACGCTGCGGGTGCTGCGCGCGGTCGAGCAGCGCAACAGACCGGTGCAGGGGCCTCCATCAGCGACGTCGCCGAGTACATGGCCGTCGAACATTCGACCGCCAGCCGAACCGTAGCCGCCGTCGTCGCCGCCGGTCTGCTGACGAAGGCGTTCGCCACCGACGACCAACGCCGATGCGTGCTGGTGCTGACCGACGTCGGCCGAAAGGCGCTCGCGACGGTGACCGACCGGCGCCGCGAACTGGTCGCCGAGACCATCGCCGACTGGCCCGACGCCGACGTCGACACCCTGGTCACCCTGTTGGAGCGGCTGACCGAACGATTCGAATACGCGGTGGGCCGATGACCGCAGAGGCCACCGCCCCGCCGCGGCCCCGCAGCGCACTCGGGCTGATGTTCGACCCGGTCTTCGGGGCGCTGTTCTGGGGCAAGATGTTCTCCGTCGTCGCGGTGTGGACGCACGGCATCGTCGCGGCGATCGTGATGTACGACGCGACGCATTCGGCGCTGATGGTCGGCATGGTCGGCGTCGCGCAGTTCGGGCCGCAGCTGATCCTGAGCCCGACCAGCGGCAAGTGGGCCGACACCGGCAATCCGGCGCGTCAGATCCTGCTCGGCAGGGTGTTGTGTGTCGCCGGTTCCGGTTTCGCGGCGGTGTGGCTGTTCGCTCGACCCGACCTGCAGGGCATGGCCGCCGCCATCCCGGTGCTCGTCGGATCGTTGCTCGTCGGGTTCGGCTTCGTGGTGGGCGGCCCGGCGATGCAGTCGATCGTGCCGAACCTGATTCGCGACGGCGAACTCTCGACCGCCATGGCGCTCAACAGCATGCCGATGACCGTCGGCCGCATCGTCGGGCCCGCGACCGGGCGCCTATCTGGCCGCACACCTCGGCTCGGCCACGGGCTTCGCCGTCAGCGCCGGACTGCACCTCGTGTTCGCGATCTTCCTGCTCGTGGTGCGCTTCCCGTCCCCGCCGGAACGTCGCTCCGGACACCGACTACCGCGTCCGCACCGCGGTCAGGTACGTGTGGCGGGACCGCCCGCTGTTGCTCGCGCTGGTCGCGGTGACGACGGTCGGCTATCGCATCGGACCCGTCGATCACGCTGACCCCGTCGATGGCCGACGAACTCGGCGGCGGCACCCATCTGGTCGGCATGCTGTCGGCGAGTTTCGGCATCGGCGCGGCGGTGGGGATGGCGGTGCTGGCGATCATGGGCGGCCGGATGGCCTCTGCGCGGGTGTCGTCGATCGGGTTGTCAGGTCTGGCCGCCGGATGCGCGACTGCTGGCCTTCGGCACGACGCCGCCGTGGCGATGGCCGGATTCGCGCTGGCGGGTCTGGGCTTCGGCTGGGCGATGACGGGGCTCAGCACGGTGGTGCAGGAGCGCGCACCCGAAGAACTGCGGGGCCGGATCATGGCGCTGTGGCTGGTCGGGTTCGTCGGCTCACGGCCGATCGCCGCGGTGCTGCTCGGCGGGACCGCCGATCTGGTCAGCGTGCAGGCGGCGTTCGCGGTGGCCGCGGCGCTGACCGCGGTCGTGGCGCTGTGGTGCCGACCGTCGAATCTGGTGGGCCCGCTGCCTGCTGCGGGTCTGACGGCCGCGACGCTGACCGGAGTCTCGGAGACGGCGCTGCTGACGCTCAACGGCAGGGCCACCAGGCCCGTCACCCGGATGCCATCATCGATGACCCGATGGCGATTCGGGTCGTCGATGCGATCGACTTCGACTTCGACAAGTTCGGCCGACGCAAGGGCCAGGAGATGGCCCTGCGGTCGCTCGCCTTCGACCGGGCCACGACGCAGTACCTGACCACATCCGGCCGCCACCGTCGTCGCGCTCGCCGAAGGTCTGCAGACGAGCTTCTGGCGCCTCAGTAGCGCGTTGCCTGATTACGAATTCCGTTGGATCACCGTCGATTTCCAGCCGATCATTGATCTTCGCCACCGCCTGCTGCCCTCGTCTGAGCGAATCACCAACCTCGCGCAGTCGGCACTGGACTACTCCTGGATGGACGCGGTGGACTCGAGCAACGGTGTCTTCATCACCGCGGAGGGCCTGCTCATGTATCTGCAGCCCGACGAGGCGATGGGCCTGATCACCGAGTGCGCCAGCCGCTTTCCGGGTGGTCAGATGATCTTCGACCTGCCGCCGGTGCTGGTGAAGAAGCTCGCGCCGAAGGGCATGCGCGTCCTCCAGGCATTACCGTGTCCCGCCGATGCCGTTCAGCCTGTCTGCCAATCCAACTGGCCGACCTGGCCAATACCGTGCCCGGTATCCGGGCGGTGCACGATCTGCCCATGCCCGAGGGCCGAGGCTTCGTCGTTCAAGAAACTGTTTCCGGCCTTCTGGCAGTGGAAGCTGACCAAACAGATCCGCGGCGCCTACACGCTGCTGGAATTCGGCTGATTCGACGGCCGTCAGGGCACGCTTGTCCTCACGATGACCGCTCTGCTCGAGACCCAGCGATCTTCCGCCTGCGCGCAAAGGGCGGACCCCGACGAGCTGTTCGCCTCCTTCGCCGCATGGGCCGAGGCGCAGCGGCACCGTGCTCTACCCGGCGCAGGAGGAAGCGCTGATCGAGTTGGTCAGCGGCGCGAACGTCGTCCTGGCGACGCCGACCGGTTCGGGCAAGTCGCTGGTGGCCACCGGCGCGCTGTACGCGGCGCTGGCGGCGGACCGGCGCAGCTACTACACCGCGCCGATCAAGGCGCTGGTCAGCGAGAAGTTCTTCGCGCTGTGCGACGTGTTCGGTGCGGCCAACGTCGGCATGCTCACCGGCGACGCCGCGGTCAACGCGGGCGCACCGATCATCACCTGCACCGCGGAGGTGCTGGCCAACATCGCGCTGCGCGAAGGCGGCGGCGACGGCTGGACATCGAGCCTGGTGGTGATGGACGAGTTCCACTTCTACGGCGACCCCGACCGCGGCTGGGCCTGGCAGGTTCCGCTGCTGGAGCTGCCGAAGGCCCAGTTCCTGCTGATGTCGGCCACGCTCGGCGACGTCACGTTCCTGCGCGAGGACCTCACCCGACGCACCGGCAGGCCGACGGCGCTGGTCGCCAACGCCGAGCGCCCGGTTCCGCTGTACTACTACTACGCGACCACGCCGATGCACGAGACGATCGGCGATCTGCTCGACACGAAGCAGGCGCCGATCTACGTCGTCCACTTCACGCAGGCCTCGGCGCTGGAGCGGGCGCAGGCGTTGATGAGCGTCAACGTGAGCACCAAGGAGGAGAAGAAGGCGATCGCCGACCTGATCGGCGGGTTCCGGTTCTCGTCGGCCTTCGGCACGACGCTGTCGCGACTGGTCCGGCACGGCATCGGCGTTCACCACGCCGGGATGCTGCCGAAGTACCGGCGGCTGGTCGAGCAGCTGGCCCAGGCCGGCCTGCTCAAGGTCATCTGCGGCACCGACACCCTCGGCGTCGGCATCAATGTGCCGATCCGGACCGTCGTCTTCTCGGCGTTGTCGAAGTACGACGGCACCCGCACCCGGCTGCTCAACGCCCGCGAATTCCACCAGATCGCCGGGCGGGCCGGCCGCGCGGGCTACGACACCGCAGGCACCGTCGTCGTCCAGGCACCCGAGCACGAGGTGGAGAACCTCAAACAGTTCGCGAAAGTCGCCGACGATCCGAAAAAACGACGAAAGTTGGTTCGCCGCAAGGTGCCTGAAGGCATGGTGCCGTGGAGCGAATCGACCATGACCCGGCTCGTCGAGGCCGCCCCCGAGCCGCTGACCAGCAACATGCGGGTGTCGACGGCGATGATCCTCGACGTCGTCGACCGTCCCGGCGACCCGTTCGCTGCGATGCGCCGGCTGCTCACCGACAACCACGAGCCGCGCAAACGGCAGCTTCGGCACATCCGCGAGGCGATCGGCATCGCCCGCTCGCTGCTGCAGGCCGGCGTGCTGGAGCGACTCGACGAACCCGAGGCCGATGGGCGCCGCTACCGGCTTACCGTCGACCTGCCGCCCGACTTCGCGCTCAACCAACCGCTGTCGACGTTCGCGCTCGGCCGCGGTCGACGTGCTCGACCCCGCAGCCGAAACCTATGCGCTGCGACGTCGTTTCGGTCATCGAGGCGACGCTCGAGGATCCTCGCCAGATCCTGGCGGCACAGCTGAACAAGGCCCGGGGCGAGGCCGTCGCCGCAGATGAAGGCCGACGGCATCGAGTACGACGAGCGGATCGAACTGCTCGACGACGTCACCTATCCCAAGCCGCTGGAAGAGCTGCTCGGACACGTCTACGAGGTGTACCTGCAGACCAATCCGTGGGCGGCCGACGGACAGCTGTCGCCGAAGTCCGTGGTCCGCGAGATGTGGGAGCGGGCGTTCACCTTCCGCGAGTTCGTCAGCGTCTACGGCCTGACCCGCTCAGAGGGTGCGGTGCTGCGCTACCTCTCCGATGCGTTCAAGGCACTGCGGTCAGGAGTGCCCGCCACGGCGCGCAGCGAGGAGCTCACCGATATCGTCGAGTGGCTCGGTGAGCTTGTCCGCCAAGTGGATTCGAGTCTGCTCGACGAGTGGGAACAGCTCACCAGTCCAGATCAACAGGCGGACGCGCCCATCCAGGAAATCCGGGCGGTGCCCGCCCGGCCGCGTCCGCTGACCGGAAATGAGCGGGCGTTCACCGCGATGGTCCGCAATGCGCTGTTCCGGCGGGTGGAGCTGTTCGCGCGGCGGCGCTGGCACGACCTCGGTGAGCTGGACGCCGATTCGGGGTGGACGTCCGAGCGCTGGCAGGAGGTCGGTCGAGGCGTACTTCGCCGACCACGACGACGTGGGCATCGGCGCCGACGCCCGGGGCCCGGCGATGCTGATCATCGACCGGCAGCCCGGGCTGTGGCGGGTGCGGCAGATCCTCGACGACCCGGCCGGCGACCACGACTGGGGCTTCGACGTCGAGGTGGACCTGGAGGCCTCCGACGAGGAAGGCGTGGCAGTTCTTCGCGTGGTCGACGCGGGACGGCTCGACTAGGGCTAGGTCCTGTCGGCAGTCCTATGACCGAGATTGAACTCAGGGCTGTGATCGGCTGAACAACCCTGTGTTCAATCTCGACCGTAGGAAGCGCAATCGACTTACCCTCTCCGCATGACAACGTTCGCGCTGGTCCACGGCTCATGGCACAGCGCGTGGTGCTGGGAGCGCCTGACACCCCTGTTAGAGCAGGCAGGACATCGCGTCGTCGCGCCTGAGCTGCCGAGCGAGGATGGGTCCGCGGACTTCGACGCCTACGCGGATGCGGTGTGCGCTGCTCTCAGCGGTTGTGACGACGACGTGGTGGTGGTGGCCCACTCGTTGGCTGGTGCCACAGGGGCGTTGATTCCTGGCCGCCGTCCGGTGCGGCATCTGGTCTATCTGTGCGCAGCGATTCCCGAGGCGGGACTCAGCCTGGTCGACCAATGGCAGGCCCAGCCCGACATGGTGGCCAAGGAATTCGGTGACGGATGGCTGCAGGCATTGACGGATCCCGACGACCAATTGCGAACGGCGTGGGTTGATCTCGATTTCGCCCGAGCGGTGTTCTACGCCGACTGCGACGAGGCCACCGTGTCCGCGGCCATCGACCACCTTCGACCCCAGTCGGGATATCCGTGGACACTGCCATGCTCGCTGACCGAGCATCCTTCGGTGGCTTGTACCTCAGTGGTGTGCGATGAGGATCGGGTCGTCAACCCCGTCTGGTCGAGGCGGGCAGCGAACAGCATCGGCGCCGATATCGTCGAGCTCCCTGGCAGTCATTCGCCGTTCTTGTCTCGACCGTCGGCGGTAGCCGACGTGTTGCTGCGATTAGCCCCCGACTCCGTTGTCTAGACCGAGATGAGTGCCGAAATACCAAGGGACGCCGACTAGCTGGGCTACTACGACCACTACTAGCGCGATCACGGCTGACGAGCAATCCGACCGCGCGCGCCCGTGCACTCATCGGCACGAAGGCAAAGACCAGAAGTAGGCCGGCCAAACCGAACTCCGCCCACTGGAGGAGCCGTTTAGGCGCGCTTACCGTTTCGTCGTAGTCAGTGAGGTGCCCGTCGGGAAAGCCGGCGAAATATAGGTCCATTGCCGCGTAAAGCCCCAGCCCCAGTGCCGCGACGGCGCAGACCAGGCAGGCCACGCGCACGGCGCGGGGACTCAACGATCGATCCCTTGGTGGCCCGAGCGGACCAGTGCGTTGCGGGGACGCAGGAAGCCGGGCTGCTGGAACGTGCGGATGGCACGCCATGTCCCCGAAGGGATTACCCGCTTGAAGAAGACGTCGGCGTCGAACGTCGCGCGGACTTCGTCGACGTAGGAACGCGGGAGGCCGAAGCGGATCCGTCCCTGGCTGACCTCCATGAGGTCGGCTCGGCGGACCGCCTCCACCAGCGCTGCGTGCGGGCGGGTCGGACCGTATCGGAACAGGCGATGATGCTCGGCGACGATGAGCGCCAGCTCATCTGACCACCTTTCGCGGCCGGTCTCTTTCAGCCATGCGTCCTGCGCCTCGATCGACGGCACCAGGTAGTCCAGCGTGTCGAACGCCGCCAGGTCATGAAACGCCGATGCGATGGCGAGCTTGTCGTCGCGGTCCGCTTGGTCCGGCGTGAGCGCGCGTGCGAAGTTGATCACGCGGTACACATGCGCCTTGTAAGCGTCGTAGCCGGCGTCATCGCCGTGAGCGCGGTGGCGGTGGGATTCGAGGATCTCTTCAGCCAGGGCCGAGCTTTGGAGGATCTCCGGCGTCGTCATCGAGAAGGAACCGGCACCGCCCAGGCGCTGCCCTGTTCGCGGTCGAGCACCGTCTCTCCCTTGTTCTTCAAGCCGAAGATGTAGACCAACAGGCTCACGCCGATTATCACCGTGACGTAGATGATGAACAGGGTGATGTGATCGGGCTTGGCGGCCTGGTACAGCAACGGAGCCGTACCTCCGAACGCCGAGTTCGCCAGCGCGTAGCCCAAACCCACTCCCAGCGCGCGGATTTCAGCGGGGAACAGCTCCGCCTTCACGATCGCGTTCACCGACGTGTAGCCGGTGATGATGATGTAGCCGACGGCCAGGATCAGGAATGCCATGACCGCCGACGTCGTCTTCGGCAGGTAGGTGAGCAGCACATAGGTGTAGATCACGCCGGCGACCCCGAAGAAGATCAGCAGCGGCTTGCGGCCGACCCGGTCGCTGATGAGGCCGCCCACCGGCTGCAGCAGCATCAGGAAGATCAGGCCCAACAGGTTGACCCACGTTGCCGTCAGCGCTCGGTCAGATCCGAACGTGGACTTGACGATTGCGGGGGCGTTGACGCTGTAGGTGTAGAAGGCGACGGTGCCGCCGGCCGTGATGAGGAAGACGAGCAGCAGGGGCCGCCAGTGCGTGGTGAACAACGTCTTCATGGAGCCGGCTTCGCGGTCCTTGCCCTCACGGATGGCCTCCGAGATGGGACTCGCTGAGCGACTCGTCCATCGAGCGCCGGATCCACAGCACGACGAGGGCGGCGATGCCGCCGATGAAGAAGCCGACCCGCCAGCCCCACTCGTGCATCGCGTCGTCGTCGAGGAACTGCAGCGCGATCAGCAGTGTGAACTGGGCCAGGACGTGGCCGCCGACGAGGGTGACGTACTGGAACGACGACAGGAAGCCGCGCCGATTCGCCGTCGCCGCCTCCGACATGTAGGTCGCCGACGTGCCGTACTCGCCGCCGGTGGCGAACCCCTGCACCAGCCGGGCGAGGATCAGGATCACCGCCGCCCAGTAGCCGATGCTCTCGCGGGTTGGCATGACCGCCACGACGAAGGAGCACGTCGACATGACGGTGATGCTGAACATCAGCGCCGCCTTGCGGCCGCGCCGGTCGGCGAAGCGGCCGAAGAACCACGATCCCACCGGTCGCATGAGGAAGGTGACCGCGAAGATCGCGTAGATGTAGACCGTCGAGTTGGTGTCGGCCTTGTCGAAGAACTGCGCCTCGAAATAGGACGCGAAGACCGTGTAGACGTAGACGTCGTACCACTCGACGAGGTTGCCTGCCGAGCCCTTGATGGTGTTGAGCACCGCCCGCCGGGTGCTCGTCGGGGCGCGCGTCGGACCGGACTGGGCAGGTGTCGGCGTCGCATCGCTCATTCAGGCGACGGTAGCCGAATCGGGCAGGCGCAGAGATATTTCGGGTTCACGGCCGGCAATCATTAGCTCACCTAACGCGGGCGTACAGTCGCAGACATGGAGTACCGCAGCCTCGGACGAACCGGAATCCAAGTCAGCCCGCTGTGTCTTGGCGCAATGATGTTCGGCAGCTTTGGCGAGCCTGATCACGATAAATCGATCGCGACGATCCACGCTGCACTCGACGCCGGCATCAATTTCATCGACACCGCCGACGTCTACTCGCAGGGCGAATCGGAGGTCATCGTCGGCAAGGCGCTCGCAGGGGGCAAGCGCGACGACGTGGTCCTCGCGACGAAAGTCAACATTCAGATGGGTGTACCGCCGGGGTCCCCACCCGGCACCAAGGGCGATCCCAACAAGCGCGGCAACTCTCGGCGCTGGATCATCCGCGAAGTCGAGGACAGCCTGCGCCGCCTGAACACCGACTGGATCGACCTCTACCAAATTCACCGCCCTGACCCAGACACCGACATCGAGGAGACCCTGGGAGCGCTCACGGATCTGCAGCAGCAGGGCAAGATCCGCGCCTTCGGGTCGTCGACATTCCCGGCCCACCAGATGGTTCACGCGCAGTGGGTCAGCGAGAGGCGTGGTCTCGGCCGGTTCGTCACCGAGCAGCCGCCCTACTCGCTGCTGGTCCGCGGGATCGAGGCTGACGTTCTGCCGGTGGCGCAGGAGTACGGCATGGGCGTGCTGCCGTGGAGCCCGCTGGCCGGTGGCTGGCTCAGCGGTGGCTACCGCAAGGACAAGGATCTGCCCGAGTCGAAGCGAAGCACCCTGATGCCGGGCCGGTTCGACATGTCCCGCCCGGAAAACCAGCGCAAGCTCGACGCCGCCGACGCGCTCGGGCAACTGGCCGACGATGCCGGGCTGTCGCTGATTCACCTGGCGCTGGCATTCGTCATGCAGCATCCGGCGGTCACCGCGCCGATCATCGGCCCGCGCACCCTCGACCACTTGAAATCCCAGCTCGGCGCCACCGAGGTCGACGCTGTCGGTCGACATCCTCGACAGGATCGACGAGATCGTGCCGCCCGGATCGACGATCTCGCGAGGCGACGTGGGCTACCTGCCGCCGTCGCTGACCGATCCGTTCCGCAGGCGTCGCCGCACCGCCTGACGGGCGGCAAGGTTTGCGCTCAGCGGGCATAACCGCTTTCCTGTTGTGATGCCTGACATCAATCGTCGCCGCGCGATGCAGATCGCCGGTCTCGGCGCGCTGGCGGCCAGTGTGTCCCTGCCCACCGCCAACGCTGCAGCCGCCGACCAGCGACTACCTCTTCGAGGACAACTTCGACGGAAAGGCCGGTTCAGCCCCCGACTACTCGAAATGGGAGCCGGCGTACGAACGCGAGAGCATGGAGGATCCCACGTTCTGGGAGTTGCCCGAGAACGTCGGCCAGTACCGCGACGATCGGAAGAACCTCTTCCTCGACGGCAAATCCAACCTCGTGATCAAAGCCGCCAAGGACGGGGACACCTACTACAGCGGCAAGCTCTTCGGCAAGTACCGGGGCCCCATCAACACCACCTGGGAAGCCCGGGTCAAGTTCGAACTGCCTGACCCCCGGATGCTGGCCCGCCTGGTACCTGGCCAACAACGATCCCGCCCATGGCGGCGAAGTCGACATCATCGAGTGGTACGGCAACGGCAGCTGGGCGCCGGGCACCACCGTCCACGCCAACCTCAACGGCGGTGAACACGTCAGCCACACCATCGCACCGGACAGTGCGTGGCATAGATGGCGCGCACAGTGGACGGACGCAGGCATCAGCTTCTGGCTGGACCACACCGAGGGTGCGTCACCGTACTTCACCGTCACGCCCGACATGCTGCCCAATTACCAGTTCAGCAACCCCGGCTTCACGCTGTTTCCGATCCTGGGTCTCGCGGTCGCCGGCTCCGGCGGCGGGGATCCCAGTGGCGGCACCTACCCGGCGACGATGCTCGTCGACTGGGTTCGCGTCTGGTAAGGCATGATCCCCCGGTTCGCCATCGGCGAGGGTTACGCGGTGTATCGGGGTCCGACGACGGCGGGAACCATCCATCGTCATGCGGCCTTTCAGATCATGATCGGGATGCCGGACGCGGTTGGCGTCGTGGATGCAGCCGATATCACCCACCGCGCTGCTGCACTCGTCGTACCGCCGATGCAGCCGCACTGCCTGCTGGCCACGTCGGACGTGCTGACCTACTTCGTCGAGCCGCATTGCGCATTCGCCGACCGACTGCGCGAGCGCTACGGCGACGGCATCACCGCGGCACCCGAGTTGACGGGCCTGACCGAGGACGACGTCCGCCCGGCGGGCAGCCGTGGGTCCAACGAGCTGGATCCGCGGCTGGTGCTGGCATTGAATGCATTGGCAGACAGCGATATTCCGCTGCCGAGGCTGGCGGTCGACGTCGGGCTCTCACCGCAGCGTCTGCGGGCGCTGGCGCGCCAACAGTTGGGAATGCCATTGGCGCGCTGGCGGGTGTGGACGCGACTGCGGCGCGCCGCCGAGGCACTTCAAAGTGGTCAGTCTTTGGCTGACGCGGCGGCTGCGGCGGGCTTCGCCGACCAGGCGCACCTCACCCGCCAGATGCGCGAGATGATGGGGCTCACGCCTGCAGCACTGCTGCCGATCGTGCGCAGTCAGTCCTTGCGTCGCGACATAGACGGAGATCGAACCGCTCACCGTCGGCACCACCTCAGCCTCGCGTACCTCGCTGAATCCGCACTCGGCCAATAGATCTGGCAGACACACCGTCGGCATTGGGCTGGGTATCCTCCTTGCCGTCCGCGAGCTGCACGATGCGGAACGCCAGCCGCATCAACGCCGTGCGCTGTAGCCCGAAGTCGGCGATCACCACTTTCCCGCCGGGCTTCAGCACCTCGTACACCGAGGCCAGAACCGCTCGCTTCATCGGCAGCGGGCATTGGTGGAGCACCAGGCTGGACACGACGGTGTCCACCGAATTCGCACCCAATGAGTCCACCAGCGCATCGCCCATGCTCACGCGCCAGTCCACCGTGGCATCTGCCGCAGTCGGCCTTGTTCCGCGCCAAGGCAAGCACTTCGGGATCCGGATCCAGCCCGACGACCCGTGCGCGGGGCTCCACGCGGCTCAGGAGCACCGCCAACGATCCAGTGCCGCAACCGACGTCGGCGATCACGTCGCCTGGCCGGGGTGCGACGTACATGACGGCCAGCGACCGCCATAGCCGTTCGCGCGTCAACGCGACCACGGGATCGTAGAACCGTGTCGGCGCGAAGCGCCCGGCGGCCGGGGTGAAGGCGTGCTCACTCATGTTCACAGTTTCAACCCCGTCTCGCTCCCGGTCTTGAACAAAACGCTTGCATAGCCGCGGAAGGGGATGCAGCTGTTGCGGGTTGGTGGTCGGTAGTTGTCAGGGGTGTGCTGTAGAACAGATCTATGTCGGTTGGTATGAATCGGCGAGCCGAAGCGCGACTTCGTGCTTTTGTTGCCGGCTGAGTTCATATTCACTATTACTCCGGTGGGCTCTGCGATATGTGCAATGACGGCGACTGCCCAGCATGCGGCCAGGATGACGAGGACTCGCTGTAATGGCCCGCTTCGAGGTTCCTGAGGGCTGGACGGTGCAGGCGTTCCGGTTCACGCTGGACCCCACCGAGGAGCAGGCCGCGGTCGTTGGCGCGGCATTTCGGTGCGCGTCGTAAGGCATACAACTGGACCGTCGCCACTGTCAAAGCCGATTATCGAGGCGCTGGCGCGCTACTGGTGTCGAGACAGCGAAGCCGTCGCTGCGGGTGCTGCGCAAGCGTTGGAACACTGTCAAGGACGCGGTGTGCGTCAACCCCGACACCGGTGCGGTGTGGTGGCGCGAGTGCTCCAAAGAGGCCTACGCCGATGGCATCGCGGGCGCGGTCGACGGGTATTGGAACTGGCAGAGCTCCCGTGCTGGCACACGCGAGGGCAAAAGGATGGGCTTTCCCCGGTTCAAGAAGAAGGGACGCGACGCCGACCGTGTGAGTTTCACGACCGGAGCGATGCGCGTCGAACCTGATCGCCGCCATCTCACGCTTCCGATGATCGGGACCGTCCGCACGCACGAGAACACCCGCCGTCTCCAGCGGCTCATCGCCAAAGACCGAGCGCGGATGCTGGCGATCTCGCGTGCGCCGCAACGGCACCCGGCTCGACGCCAGCGTCCGGGTCCTCGTGCAGCGACCGCAGCAACCGCAGGCGGCGCCACCCCGATTCACGGGTCGGTGTCGACGTCGGTGTGCGGCGCCTCGCCACCGTCGCCAATGAGGACGGCACCGTTCTCCAACAAGTGCCCAATCCCCGCCCGCTGGAGGCGGCACTCAAAGAGCTACGGCATGCCAGCCGCGCCCGCTCGCGCTGTACGGAAGGCTCACGGCGCTATCGTGAGACGCAGCATCGAGATTTCCCGGCTGCACCGCCGTGTCAACGATATCCGCACCCACCACCTCCACTCTCCTCACAACACGGTTGGCCAAAACTCACGGCCGCATAGTTGTTGAAGGTTTGGACGCGGCGGGGCTGCTGCGGCAGAAGGGATTGCCCGGCTGCCCGCGCACGTCGGCGCGGACTATCCGATGCCGCCCTGGGCACACCTCGCCGGCACTTGTCGTACAAGACGCGCTGGTACGGGTCGACAGCTCGTGGTCGCTGACCGCTGGTTCCCGTCCTCGAAAACCTGCCATCGCTGCGAGCATGTGCAGAACATCGGATGGGCTGAGCACTGGCAATGCGCTGGCTGCGCGGCACCGCATCACCGTGATGACAACGCCGCCGATCAACCTCGCGCGCTACGAGGACACCGTTAGCGCCGTCGGCCCAGTCGGGGCCGCCGTCAAGCGTGGAGCCGACCGTAAGACCGGGCCTCGCCCGGCAGGTGGCCATGAAGCGCGGAAGGGACGCAGCCCCAAGGCTGCCGAACAACCCCGAGACGGGGTGCAAGTCGCGTGACCACTAAAGATCACTCACTCGCAACGGAATACTTCTCCTCGACGCGGACTTGAGCACTACATACCCGATGATGGGAGCTTCATGAAGTTCGGGATCTCCACATTCGTGACCGACGACGGCATCGACCCCGTATCGCTCGCGAAGGCGATCGAGGAGCGGGGTTTCGACTCGCTCGTGATCGCCGAGCACACGCACATTCCGGCTAGTCGAGAGTCGGCGTATCCGATGGGCGGCGAGCTGCCGTCGATCTACTACCGGACGCTGGACCCGTTCGTCACCCTGGCCGCCGCGGCGGCCGTGACCTCCAGGATCGAGCTGTTCACCGGCATCGCGCTACTGATCCAGCGTGATCCGATCATCACCGCGAAGGAAGCCGCGAGTATCGACCTGATCTCCGGCGGCCGGTTCGTATTCGGGGTGGGCGCCGGCTGGAACATCGAGGAGTTGCGCCACCACGGCACCGACCCGAAGACACGCGGTGCGCTGCTCGACGAGCGCATCGAGGCCATCCGGGAGCTGTGGACCAACGAACCCGCCGAATATCACGGCAAGTACGTCGACTTCGATTCGTCGTACCTGCGGCCCAAGCCGGTGCAGAAGCCGCATCCGCCCATCTACATCGGCGGCGATTCCGATGCCACCGTCAAACGCGTGATCCGGCACGAGGCGGGCTGGATCTCCAACCCTCTGCCCGTGGACCATCTGGCCAAACGGATCGAACAGCTCCGCGCCGGTGCGGGCCACGACGTCCCACTGGCTCAGTTCGGCACGCCTGCCGATCCCGACTACTGGCGCGCCGTCGAGGACCTCGGGTTTCGGACAGGTGGCGCTGCTATTGCCCACCAAGCCGCTCGACGAGTCGTTGCGACTACTCGACGATTACGCCGCGAAGGTCGAGAAGTACCGCGGCTGAGGCCGTCGCGGCTCAGCCGGTTTGGGCGGCCGCCCTGGCGCGCTCCTTCATCGAGGCGATCACTCCGCCGTCGTTGAGGATGTCGGTGCCGGTCAGATAACCGGCGGTGTCGCTCGCGCAAAAGGCGAGTAGCGCGCCCATCTCCTCCGGCTTGCCCCAGCGCGGGACCGCGGCGTCGGCGACCATCGCACCCGCACCCGCCTGCTCCTCGAGCCTGCCCATCTCGGTGTCGATCGATCCCGGGGAGACCGAGACCACGCGCAGTCCCTTGCCGTTGAACCTCTCGCACTGCGACGTGCTGTACCAACGGACGAAGCTCTTGCTGATCGCGTAGGCGATGCCGGATCGCGCCTCGTCACCGGCAATGTCGCACGCCGACAGCATCGCCGTCATAAAGGCGGCTTCGTCGGTCAGTGCCGTGGGGAACTGCGCGGCCGGGATCAGCTCGTCGGGCAGCATGTGCGCCGCCATCGATGCCACGTTGACGATCGCCGCGCCCTCGGATGCCGACTCGTAGAAGACCTCGTTCACATTGACCGTGCCTACCGCGTTGGTCCGCATGACGTAGTCGGCGTCGCCCATGCTCGGGCTGACCCCCGCCGTGTGAATGACCGAGGCAACCGTCCCAAGACCGGATGCGGTTTCGAACAGCCGGGTGACCGCGTCCCGGTCGGTGACGTCGCCGTTGACGACGGTGGTCGTGACGCCCAGATCCTTCAGCGCTTTCGCCGCGGCATCGAGGCGCTCCTGCCTGACATCGCAGAGAACGACCGTGTGGTCGCTCCCGACGATCTTCGCCGTGGCCAGCCCCATGCCGCCCGCACCACCTGTGATCACCGAGACTCGAGTCATATCTGGACGTTACATTCTGCGCTCCAGGTGTCACAGTGCTGCCCGGGCGTTTAAGCATCCCGTAGGGTGGTTACGTCTACTAATTAGCCGGTTTGATTCCCGACACTGGAGTGATGCTGATGCCTTCGATCAAGACCACTTTGAGTGCTTTTGCGATCGCCGGCGGACTCACCGCAGCAACCCTCGGCATGGGCGCCGGAATCTCGATCGCCCAGCCGCCACCGTGTTCCCTTCCCCAGGGCGAGATACCGCCACCCAACGCCCCGCCGAAGCCGACCGAGGTCTGGCTTGGAGAGCCCGTGGTATGGACGTCCGGCTGGGGCGGCCGCTGGGGCGTATGCAAGAGCGGCCAGATCCTCCTGCTGTCGTCGAACATCGTCACCGGCGGCGGCTAGAGCTCACTGACTGGCTGCGGCGTCGCGCAGTATCTGCTGCAGTTGCTCCATCGGTGTGCCGGGTTCGAGGCGCAGTTGCGAGTCCGTTTCAGCCGAGGTCCCTCCTGATTGCGCCGGCGGCGGCGGTGCAGCCGTGGCGCCCGGCGGGGGCGGAGGCGGAGGCGGTGCGACCTGCGCGGCGTCGATCTTCGCATTGAGACGGCGCAGCGCGTCGTCGCGGAGCACCTGCCGCTGTGGATCCGGGTCGGTGTTTCCAGCGAAGCAGCCCTGCGGAGCTTGTTCGACAACGGTTCGCGCGCTGACGTATTGGGCGACCGCGGTGCGTCCATCGAGCACCGCGGCGGCGCGGTCACCCAATGTTTCGCGGACAAGCTGGAGGTTCACCCGTGCCGCGCAGGATTCGGCAGGCTCCGTGCGGGCCAGGCTTTCGCTGAACTGACGGTCCGCCTCCTCGAGACGGTTGTCGAGCACCGCCAGACCGCCTGCGGCGAAGTACGCCTTGGCCGGCTCGATCACGTTGAGCACGGTGAGTGAATCCACTGCGCGGCGCAGTCCGGCGTTGTCCCGTTCGGTGTACGCCGAGGCGGCGGAATCTCCGGCGATCACCACCGAGAGCGACTTGACGATCACGACGACGAGCAGCAGCGCAACCGGTGCGGAGAACACCAGCAGGCGACGGCGCAGCCGCAGCCGCGCGGGCCCGGTTCGCCACCACGTCAGGACGGTCACGGCGTCACGTCCACGCTGACAAACCTGCTGCGACGCAGGTCGCGCAGCACAAGGTAGAGCTCGATCAGGATGAGGACCGCGGCGCCCAGGGCCGGCAGCCAGTACGTTTCGGTCTCCCCACCCGCTGAGGCGCAGAGCCGTCGTTGGCTCTTCCGCGCTGCTTTCGGGCAGCTCCGCGGTCAGCGGTGCGTCATCGGAGCGCGCGACGAACGGCACGCCCAGCTGGTCGGCGACCGCCCGCAGCGCCGTCTCGTCGACGGCGGATCGCTCGATGTCGGTGCCGGGAATCGCGGCCCCCGGCAGGGCTGCCGTAGCCGAGCACCGCCCCACCGTCGACCGCCTCCGCCGGCGGAACGAATTCCCTTGCCGGCAGCGCTGACTCAGGGGCGCCGGCACCGAGGTAGAAGACCAGCGTCGTGGCCCGCGGATACTGCTGGACCGCGCTGATCAACTGGTAGCGCAGCACAGTGCTCGCCGCACCGGCATTGGTCAGTGTGACGGCGTCGGGGCCGTACGCATACGGGGTGATGGTGTCCAGGACCGGTCGCAGGCTCCAGGTATCGGCCGAGAGCGGCCAGTCCAGCGAAGGGGCCGAGGAGAACCCGATGACGGCGAACCGCGCGCGCGGATAGCGGTCGATCAGCACCTCGAGATCGTTGCGCGCCACCTCCATTCGAGTTCGGCCGTCGAGGTCGCGCACCGCCATATCCGGTGAGCGGTCGACGACCAGGAACACGTTCGGTTCTGCGTCCCCGGCGATACGTGTCGGGGCCTCATCGCCGGCGACGATCGCTACCCGAGCGGCCGCGACGACAAGCAGCAGTGCCGCGAACGTGACGAGGAGCCAGCGCCACAGCATCGTGCGGTTGCGTCCGGACGCCCGCCAACGGCGCAGTGCGAGAATCTGCGCCACGACCAGCAGCGCCGCCATGGCAACCAGGAGTAGCGGTGGTAGCACCGGATGCAGCGTCATCGCCGCACCACCAGCGGCCACAGCACCAGGCCGGCCAGCGCCGCCAGGGCCAATATCAGTGGTACGTCGGGTGTTTCGGTGGCGCTGACGGCGGCACCCTCAGCCGCGGTCGGCGGTGGCGGGTGGTCCCTGATCTCAGTCAGGGCGGCCACCGTGTTGGAGTTCGGGGAGAACGAGCGGCCGCCGCTCTCACGGGCCAAGGCGTCCAGCGCGCCGTTGCCAGTTTCGGTAAACAGAACATTGACCTGAGCAGCGGCGTCCTCCGCCAGACCGCGGACCGCATCGGGGGTGAAGATGGTGGGCCGAGTGTCACCCGGTGCGCGAAGCGATCCCGGCCCGACGTAGATCAGCGAACGCCGTTGTGCCGGCTCCTGATCGGAGGACGGGAAGCCCGTCAGGCACATCGCCAGAACGTCTTCGACACCGCCGGCGTAGTTGACGTAGGACACGCCAGACACCCAGGTAGCCGAGTCGCCCGCTTGCTCCGATTCAGCCGCATAGGCATTGAACTGAGCTGCCGCATATTGATAGTCACGTGTCAGCGGCACTATCCGTCGATCAGCGGAGGTCAACCCGATGCGCTCGGTGCCGAAGGTCTTCACCTGGTCGGCGAAGTACCGCAGCGTGGCACGGACGGCAGGGTCGGTTGGCGGACCACCCATGCACAGCATGATGTCCTCGGGCTGGACTCCCTGGGATTGCCGTGCGGCTGAGGGTAATCCGACCGGACGGGCGGCGGCGACCACGGCGGCGCCGAAGGTCACCGTCAACAGAACGATCGCGGCCACGGCCGATAACGTGCGCAGACGGGCTGCACGCCGGTACTCCGGCAACCGAGTCAGCCGTCCGACGTTGGCCAACAGGCGCAACCGCCGATGCTCGGAACGCATCGGCTGCAGCAGCACCGCCGCGATACAGATCGCCAACCCGAGACAGCCCGCGATCGCCACCACCCACCAGGTCAACTCCACGAGTGGATCAGCTCCTCGGCGGAGTCGCTCGCTGCCCCGACGTCGACGACCGTGTCGGCGTTGAACTGGGCGTCGATCAGCTCCGCCAAAACCGGTGCGGCCGATGCCAGCTCGCTCGCGGCGATAGCGTCCACCTGCATGTACTCGGCCCTGGCGCCGGTCGCCGCGTGCAGGAATGCCCGCAGCTCCCGGCTGACGGCCGCCGCGGCGGGCGCCGCGGCCAGTTCACCGGCGCGGTAGCGCTCACCGATGGCGCGCACCGTTCGGGCGGACCGTCGTTTGACCAGCTCGCTGCGGGCGGCTCCGATGACGGGCAGAGCCGCGAATCCTTCGCCCGGGCATCGTGAACACGAATACCGCTGCGTACCAGCCGATCAGGACCAGCAACAGCAGGGCCGCCAGCCACAGCCACCACGACGAGTACGGCGTGGGTCCGATAACGAAACCGACAAGCTCATCGGACACGGGCGAACGCTCCGGTCATTGCTGTCAGCCCGGCCCTGATGCGTGTGCTGCCGGTGAATCTCGCATGGGGCACGCCATGTGTCGTCATGAAGGCCGAGAGATGTTCCCGCCGTTCGAATTCGGCCCGGCGGTACGCCTCGACAACCTGCGGGCCGAGTGCAGCACCGCCCAGTACGACGCGGCCACCGGCGACGTCGTATCCGTCATCCTCATCATCGACGGACCCCGACCGCGGCCATGTCGGCGACCATGGCCCACAACACGTCGTGCCGTGCGGTGAGTTGAGTCAGAACCTCGCTGAGACCGTCGCTGATCTCCGGCTCGTCGGAGACGACGAAGATCAACAGCGGACGCCGATAGTGCTTTGCCACCCAATTCAGTTGTGTGACAACACTGCTGGGCGCCGGTGCAGTCGCGGTGTGGTGATGAAACCGATGCAACATGCTCTCGATGTGCGTCTCGCCTCGCCGCAGGCGGATGTCGACACACCCGCGGACGTCGCCGAACACCATCCCGATCTCGTCGGACCGGCGCAGTGTGATCAGACCGATGGCCCCGATGACGTGCGATGCGATGTCGCGCTTGCGCTCGCCAGATGGAGCCTGCGCAATGGTGTTCCGGCCGGCGTCGGCGATCGACGAGAATCTTGTGATGCTTCTCGGAGACAAAGCGTTTGATCAGAACGTGGCCCGACCGTGCGGTGGCCTTCCAGTCGATATCGCGGACGTCATCACCCGGCACGTACGGCCGCAGGTCGTCGAACTCGAGGCTGCGGGTGTGCACCAACGCGTACCGGCCACCGTCCAGCAGCCCGGTCGTGTCGCGGCCGAAGAACTGCTTGGCGCGGTCGAGATGGGAGCCCATGACCTCACGGCACCCGCACCGCAGCCAGCACAGCGTCGACCACGGCATCGGGTGTGAGCTGCACGCTGGCCGCCTCGAAGCCGAGGATCAGGCGGTGCCGCAGCACGCGATGCGCAACCCGGGCCACATCGTCGGGCACGACGTGGTTGCGGCCGCGGACAACGGCCAGGGCGCGCGCTGTCCGGCAGAACGCGATCGTCGCCCGCGGGCTCGCGCCGTATTCGATCAACCGGGCGATGTTCGCCGCGAGATACCGCTCAGGTTCCCGCGTCACGTTCACCAGGCGGCTGGCGTACTCGATCAAGTCCCGGTCCATGTGCACGGTTCCGACAAGGTTTTGCACGCGCCGGATGTCGTCGATCCCGACCACCGGCGGCGTGCGGTGGTTCTTCTCGTACAGGCCGGCGTCCATTCGCAACACGACCTCGACCTCGTCGTCGATCGAGGGGTACTTGAACGAGTTCCTTGAGCATGAATCGGTCGGTCTGCGCCTCCGACAGCGGGTAGGTGCCCTCCTGTTCGACCGGGTTCTGGGTGGCGATGACCAGGAAGGGTTCGGGGATCGGATATTCCACGCCGGCGATCGTGGTCTGGCGTTCCTCCATCGCCTCGAGCATCGCGCTCTGGGTCTTCGCGCTGGACCGGTTGATCTCGTCGAGCAGCACGATATTGGTGTGCACGGGCCCGAGTTGGGTGACGAAGGAGTTGGTGGCCGCCTCATAGATCTGGGTGCCGATGATGTCGCTGGGCAACAGGTCGGGGGTGCACTGAATGCGTCGGAATCCGGCCTGGATTGACTCCGCGATAACGCGGGCGGCGGTGGTCTTGGCCAAGCCGGGAACGCTCTCGATCAGCAGGTGCCCACCGGCGAGGAGCGTGATGAGCAATGACTCCCGCAGTTCACTCTGGCCGACGACTTTGGCCGAGAAAGCCGAGGACACCGCCGCCACCACGCGTTCGGCTTCTGCCAGATCCCGCTGGTCAAGCCGCGGTTGTGACGCGGTCATATATGCCTTCCTCAAGGAAACGAGTCCCGCTTGGGATACCCCGCCGCGGTGATCTCATGCGTGAGACCTCGTCACTGCGGCGGGATGAGCACCGTATAGAGGTCGCGCGATCGCGCCGTCTTCGATCAGTGCCGACGTCGAAACCGGACATGCCGGCTGCCCGGTCCGGGTCGACGAGATGCCAGGCCAGATAGCCGAAGTTCGGCAGCTGGTGCACCGGGCCGGCGCACGAATTGCAGTTCCCGAGTTGCTGTTGCAACGCCACGCATTTGGCTTCGAGTGCTCACGCGGCTCGGCCTCGCACGTCCGGCGCGTAGGTGCGCTCGATCGCGGCGCGCCGCGTGGCGCCATCGCGTTCGTTGAAGACTTCGAGCAGGTTCGCCCGCATCAAGGTTTCGATCGGATCAGCCATTGTGTCTCCGGTCTCAGTCTTTCCGGCCGAAGTAGAGCTCCTGGGTCGCGATGCAGACCAGTTGGCCCGCCCGGTTGTACATCGTCGATGTCGTCAATCCTCTGCCAGCGACACCACTGGGCGAAACCTGGTCGGACAGTACCCAATCCGACAAGTCGACGGGCCGGTGAAACCACAGGGCATGGTCGATGAGTGCGTTGAAGGTACCGATGGGTGTCTGGCGCCGCCGTGCGAGTGCCGCCTCGACCATCGTCGTGCCCGAAAGGTACGTCAGTAGGCAGCTGTGCAGACACCTCGTCGGCCGGTACGGAACCGTTGGGCCGCCACCACATTCGCATTCGCGGAGGCGGTTCGGGCAACTCGAGGGCCAGGCGCGGTGGTGCGTCGACGTAGCGCAGATCAAAGGGCTGCGGCCGAACCCAATGCCCGCCGAGCTCGTCGGCGTAGTCCGCCAACTGCTCCTGGATCGGCGGCAGAGCTTCAGGGTCGGCGACGTCGGGCATCGGCTGGTAGTAGTCGAGCGACTCGATCGGCGCACTGAACGATGCGAGCACTTCGAGCAGGATCTGACCGTTCTGGCGGGCCGTGATCTGGCGAGTCGACAGCGAGCCGCCGTCGCGCGCCACATCGACGAGGAAGTCGACGGGCTCGCGGGCGTCACCGGCTCGCACGTAGTACACGTGCATGCTGTGCGGTGTCCGTCCGGGCGCCGTCAGGCTCGCCGCCATCAACGCCTGCCCGGCGATATGGCCGCCGACGATGTGGTGAGCCGGATTGTCGAGCTGTCGGGCGTGGAAATGGTCGTCATCGACACGATCGACGTGGAGGGTGGCGATAACGTCGGCCAGGGTCGGCGGGCGATATGTCACCTGCGCATCATGCCGCAACCTGGTTTTGCCGCTCTGTTCGCGGGTACGGGCGGGATATGACGTCTCAGGAGAATCCGAGCGAAACCGAAGAAGTTCTGAAGACACCGGCCACCCCGGGAGCGGCGGCCCTGCCGACCGAGCCTGACGAGGACGACGAGACAGCCCAGGAATAGTCCGTGGCGGTCAGGCCAGCGGCTGCCCGTCCTTGGTCAGCACGTGCCACTCACCGCCGAACAGGTCCAGGCCCTGCCCGCCGACGTCCTTATCGCTCTTGTCGCCCGCGTAGTGGTACAGCGGGTGGCCCTTGTAGGTCACCTGATTGCCGCCGTCGCGGCGCGGCGTCGTTTCCGCTGCGGCCGTGTCGATTCCGATGCCGCCCGCCGGATTGCCCTTGGCCAGCATGCGGCAGCCACGTGTCGGCACAGACGTCGTAGCAGGTGGGGTCGTTCAACGGGTCCGTGGTGAACGCGTACACGGTGCGGCCCGAGCCGTCGACGATGATCTGTCCCAGATCGCCCCGGTCGTCCAATTCCAGCGAGACGTCGCCGATCGGGCGGAATCTGATCGGTCGAGGGGATCGGAGTTGGGCGTGGCCGTTGCCTCTGTTCTCGGCGTGGCCACTGTGGTCGCCGCGTCGGCGGCCGTCGAGGATTCGGTGGCGGCCTGATTGGCGAATGCGGCACACGAGGTCAACGCTGCGAGCGCTGACCAGCAGGAGCGGAAGCGGGGTGCATGGAATTTTCATTTCCACCTGCGGTGCAGATCAAACCCACAGTGGCGTGCGCGCCACTAGACCGGTGCGACCCGATCCGCCCACGGAAGTGCCTGCTCGAGCTGGGCCGCCAACCGGATGAGCAGTGACTCGCCTTCCAGTGGGGCGACGAACTGAACGCCCAGCGGCATACCCGACGCCGTCCAGTGCGTCGGCAACGTAATCGCGGGCCGCCCGGTGATATTCGCCAGCTGCGTGTACGGCACCCAGCCGAGGTTCTTGTCCACCATGTCGTCGACGATCTTCGTGAAGCGCAGGACCCAGGCGGTGCGCGTCCTGATCAACAGGTCTGCGCCGTGCTGCAACGCCACCGGCAGATCGAACTCGCCGATCTTCGGCGGCGGAGTGGCCAGCGAGGGCGTCATCAGCAGGTCGTACGACTCGAAGATAGGTGGTCAACCGGCGGGTGTGCTCGTGCCGCTTCTGCACCGCATCGACATAGTCCACGCTGCTGGTCGCGCGACCGAGCGCCGCCATGATCAGGGTGTCGCGCTCGAACATCTCGTCGCCCGCGCCGCTCACGCGCTTGGCCTCGGCGAGTTCCCACGCCGTGTAGACGAACCACCCGAGCAGGAACTCCCGGGCCAGCGCGGCATCGTCGAAGGGCGCCTGGGGTAGTTCGTCGACGTGGTGGCCCAGCTCGGTCAGCGCCAGAACCGTCGCCTCGACGGCCGCGTACGCCTCGGGATGCGGCGAGGGATTGATCGCCGTCGGCACCCGCACACCGATTCGCAGCTTCCCCGGGTCTGCTCCCACGCACGACGCGAACGGCGCATCCGGCATACCCGGCACGAAGGGTCCCGACGGTTCGCCGCCGCCGATGACGTCGAGCATCGCGGCGGTATCGCGCACCGTGCGCGAGACGACGCCCTGCACGGCCGCCCCGTGCATCGACTCGCCAGTCGCGGGCCCCGAGGGCGTCAGCCCGCGGCCGGGTTTCAAACCGACCAGCCCACAGCAGGCGGCCGGAATGCGGATCGACCCGCCGCCGTCGCTCGCACCGGCACACGGCACGATCCCCGCCGCGACCGCGGCTGCCGACCCGCCCGACGAGCCACCCGGCGTGCGCTGAAGATCCCACGGATTACGCGTCGGCCCCCACGCGACGGGCTCGGTGATCCCCTTCGACCCGAACTCCGGGGTGTTGGTCTTGCCGAAGATGACCAGGCCCGCGTCGATCCAGCGCTGAACGACGGTGGCGTGCGCGGCAGCGGGCACCGACATCAGCGCGCGTGATCCACTCGAGGTCGGCAGACCGGCATAGTCCTGCGACAAGTCCTTGATCAGGAACGGGACGCCGGCGAACGGGCCGCTGAGATCGGCTGTCGGCGCCGCGGGGACGTCGCGCACGATCGCGTTGATCCGCGGGTTCACCGCGGCCGCGCGCTCGCAAGCCAGCGACAGCAGCTCGACCGCGGACACCTCCTTGTCGGCGACCAGTTTCGCCAGCCCGGTGGCGTCGTAGGTCCGGTACTCCTCGAAGTTCATTGTTCGACCGTATGTCTCGCCAGGCCGCTTCGGTCACCCTCCCCCGGTGCTCACTTGTCGGTGCCGCGTCGGCGCGCTTAAGTGGTTGCTTGCCGTCACCAGGTGCGTGCGATCCACCCGCTTAGGCACAGGACCTGAGCTCCCAGCGACTGTCGGGTTTGGACATCGCTATCGTGGCGCCATGAGCCTCGTCACTTACGAGTTGGACGATCACATCGCCACGCTCACGCTCAATCGACCCGAGGCGCGCAATGCCATCAACGGCGCTCTCCGTCAAGAGCTGAACGCGGCGTGGGAGCGGTTCCGCGACGACGAAGACGCGTGGGTGGGAATTCTGACCGCCAACGGCAGCGTGTTCTGTGCCGGCGGCGACCTCAAGGACGGCGAGGGTTCGGTGGGCACCTTCGGTGGCACGTTCTGGGAGAAGCCGACGATCAACTCGTTCGAGAGCGGTATGGAGCTGTTCAAGCCGACGATCGCCGCCGTGAACGGCCCGTGCGTCGGCTACGGCGTGACCGGAGTTCTGTTCTGCGACTTCGTCTTTGCCTCCACCACGGCCACGTTCTCGTTCCCGGAGGTGACGCTCGGAATGCCGACTATCGTCGGGGCGATCCGCCTGCCCGAGCGGCTGCGGTGGGCCGACGCCATGGAACTGCTGCTGACCGGCGCGCCGATGACCGCCGAACGCGCCAAAGAGGTTGGCCTGGTGTGGAAGTTGGCCGAGCCCGACGACCTGCAGGCCCAAGCGCGTGCATGGGCGCAGACCCTGACGAAGGCAGCGCCCCTGGCACAGCGGGCCACAAAGGAGGTCGCGTGGCGCACCGCGAACATGGGGTGGATCGAGTCCGTCCGCTTCGGCGAGACGATGCGCAAAGTCGCCGCAGCCACCGATGATGTCGCCGAGGGAATCCAGGCATGGCAGCAGAAGCGCACGCCACAGTGGCGGGGCCACTAAAACGGCGACAGTGGCGGGGCCACTAAACGGCGACAGTGACGGGGACGCTAAGCGTTCTTTTTGACCTGGGACGCCAACCCGAACTTCTCGACAAGCGTCAGCCAATCGGTCCCCGATACCTCATAGTCCGACCGCGCGGCCTCGACAGGCACGTTCTCGGGCCACGAAAACCGGAAGTCGAGGCCGGAGACGGCTACCGATCCCAAGTCTGCGTTCACCGCTGTGGGGTGGCTGGGGTAGTCGCCTACCCCAGTTCGGGACCGGGGTCTTGGGGGCAGCGCTCTCATAGCCTTGCCTGGCCGCCGAAGCCTGCGTCAGACTCGCAACCGAAGATGGGAGCTGCGATGGGCCGATCCGCCTACGAACGTATCCGCGCCGCTCACCTCGATGCCGTGCAGGCGACGCTCGACGATCACCTTGACCGCCTCGACTGGTCGGCGGAGCGGATTGGCGCCCACCGCGACCGACGGCTGCGGTCGCTGCTGGTCTACGCGCGCGAGCGTTCGCCGTTCTACGCCGACCGACTGCGCGGCCTCGACTTCGAGAACGCGACGGCGGCTGATCTGGCGTCGATTCCGATGCTGACGAAGGCGGAGGCACAGGGCTGCTGGGATGGGATCGTGACAACGCCCGACCTCAATCGTGAAGTGGCAGAGCGGATACTGAACGAACAGCCGTGGTTCTCCTACACGCCTCACGATGAGCAGGTGTTCAGTTCCGGCGGCTCCAGCGGTGTGCGCGGCGTGTATGTCTGGGATTGGCAGTTCTTCATCACCACCGCGTGCCTTGCGTGGCGCATGCAGGCGCGCGATGAACGGCGCGGCCAATCGGTGCCGGATGCCCGGCTGGCGGTACTGACCGCCGCCGTGCCACCGCACGCCAGTACACCGCTTTTCGACGTGCCCACCGTCGCGGGGATGAAGACCGTTGTCATAGAGGCAGGCGCGCCGTTCGACGAGGTTCTCGCTGCGGTCAAGAGATGCGCTCGACCCACCTCGTGGGCTACGCCAGCGTCATCGGCCGACTGGCCCGCGCGTCGTTGGCGGGCGATCTCCGAATCCGGCCGTCCCGGGTGAGCACCAACTCAGAACCGCTGCTGCCCGAGGACCGCGAGGCGATCGTCAATGCCTGGCCCGCGACCTTGCATAATCTCTGGGGCTCAACCGAACTCGGTGTGCAGGCTGTGGGCTGCGGGCATGGGCCAGGGCTGCACGTCTGTGAAGACGAAGTGATCCTGGAACGCGTCGACGCCGCCGGCGCACCCGTCGCACCCGACGAACCGGCGGTCCGCACGCTGGCCACTGGTCTGTCCAACCGGACGTTCCCCTTCATCCGATACGACCTCGGCGACGAGATCACTCTGCTGTCCGAACCGTGTCCATGTGGGAGTGCGTTCGCCCGGGTCGCCGACATCAGCGGACGCCAGGACGACGATTTCGTCTACGGATCACATTCGGTGCCCGCCAGTGCCTTTCGGCATGTGCTCGGGACGGATCCGCGCATCGTGGAATACCAGGTGGTGCAGACCGAGGGCGGCGCGAACGTGCTGGTGGTCGCAACAGCTGAAATGCAATCTCTCGTCCCAGCCTTGGTCTCGGCGATGCAGCGTCACGGCGTTGCTCACCCATCGATTCAGATGCGTACAGTCGAGACGCTGGACCGCCACCAGGCCACCGGCAAGCTCAAGCGCTTCGTGCCGCTACCGCGCAGCGCAGGGTCAGCAGGGTGATCTCGCTGGGAGCGAACACCCGGAAGGGCGGGCCCCAGAACCCTGTCCCGCGGCTGGTGTACAGCTGAGTCCGGTCACCGTGTCGACTTAGTCCCTGCACCACCGGTTGATCCAGTCGGACAAGGTAATTGAATGGCCAGATCTGGCCGCCATGCGTGTGTCCCGAAACCTGGAGATCGACGCCCGCCCGCACGGCGTGCGCCACCTGCTTTGGTTGGTGTGCGAGAAGGAATACCGGCAGCGCGCGGTCGGCGCCTCCGAGCGCGGCATCGAGATTTGCGCCGTGCCCGTCGACGCCGGATGCCTTGGCTGTGGCGTCGTCCACCCCGGCGACGATCAGCCGATCACCGCCGCGTTCGACGACGACGTGGCGGTTGTGCAACGCAACCCAGCCGATGCTCTCCATGTAATCCAGCCAGCCCTGCGCCTCGCTGAAGTACTCGTGGTTGCCGGTGACATAGACACGCGCCAAGGTGGCCTGGGCCGACGCCAACGGGCTCGCCTGCTCTTCGCGTACCTCGACTGTTCCGTCGGCGATGTCGCCGACGTGACACACGACGTCGGCGCCCAGGCCGTTGACCCGCTCGACGACGGCGGCTGACCACCGCGCCCGGTCGATCGGCCCGTAGTGGGTGTCGGTGATGAGGGCGACCCGCAGGCCATCCAGACCGCGACCGAGCCGGTCGATGGCCACCTCGACTTCCCGGACGCGTGGAACTCGCATCGCTTCGATGTAACCCCACACCAGGAGGACCACGGCGACGACAAGGACGCCGACGGCGGCCCACCGAGACCGCGCCGGATCCTGGACGCCCGCGACGAGCAGGGCCAGGCGCGCGACCTGGCCCAAGACCGACCACACGAACAGCACCCATGCCGCACCCAGCAGCGCGTCACCGGCCGCGGCGGCCCCGTCGATATGTCTGTGGCCGTGGCCGAGCACCATCAAGGACGGCAGCGCGATAGCGGCCGCGGCGAACAGTAGTGTGCCTGCCACGAACACGGGCGTCGGCCAGGCCGCTCCGGACGCCAGCAGCGCCCACCAAGGCACGCCGAACAGCAGCAGGACGATGGCCACCACCACAGCCATGCGGCGCAGATTGCGTGACCGCCGTGGCGGGTCGATCGATTCGACTACGTCAGCCGGGGTGTCAGTCATCAACGACGACGTTACCGATGGATTCGTAGGTGTCGCCGCCATCGCGGTTCTCGATGTTCCGTGAGATGACTAGTCTTTCGGGCGTGCTCGATGCCTTGTGGACCGCCGCGACCCGGCATCCGTTCCTCGACGCCGTGCGTGACGGCACCATCGCCGACGACGCCTTCAACCGGTGGTTGGCCCAGGACGCGCTGTTCGTCGCCGATCTGCTCACCTTTCAGGCGCGGCTGCTCGCACGCGCACCTCGGCCGGCTCAGGGGGTGCTCGCCGGCGGATGCGTCGCGCTGGTCGACGAGCTGGACTGGTTCGAGGTCCAGGCCGCCGCGGCGCGGCGTCGATCTCGAGCAGCCGGCGCTACCGGCAACGCTGGCCTACCGCGAGCTGCTGGCTGCGGCTGGACACCGTGCCGGTCGACGTCGCGTTGACGGGACTCTGGGTCATCGAGAGGGTGTACCTGCTCGCGTGGTCGTCCGCGGCCTCGAGCACGTCGCCCTTGCGTGAGTTCGTTGAGCATTGGACCGCGCCCGGCTTCGCGGCCTACGTGGACGCGCTCGGCGAACTGGCGACCCCCGAAGGCCAGGACGCAGGTGGTCGCCGAGGTGCTCACGCGTGAGGTGGCGTTCTGGGATATGGCGCTGGCATGAGCCTCTCCGATCGACTGTGGTCCGCCAATGCCGACTTGGCCGCCGACGCGTTGGCGCATCCGTTCATCCGTGGGCTCGGTGACGGCTCACTGGACCGTGAGATTTTCGCGGGCTACGTCGCCCAGGATGCGTTCTTCCTCGAATCCTTCGCTCGCGCTTACGCGCTGGCCCTGGCCCGCAGCTCCGATACACCGACGCTGATCGCGTTGGCCGGCTTGATCGCCGGAGTCGCCGACGAGTTGGGTCTGCACAACTCCTATGCCGCGCGCTGGGGCATCGATATGGCCGGCGTCGAACCGTCGCCTGCAACGCTGGCCTATACCGACTTTCTCCTCGCCACCGCGGCAACGCGCGGGCTGGGCGTGACGCTCGCGGCGATGACTCCGTGCATGCGCCTCTACGCGTGGCTCGGGGCATCGTTGGACGCGGGCGCGGCCGGACAGTACGCGGAATGGGTGCAGACGTACGCCGATCCGGGCTTCGGCGATCTGGCATCCCAGCTCGAAGGCCTACTCGACCAGCACGCCGATGACAGCCCGGCCGTCGGGCAGGCCTACCGGCGGGCGATGCACCTCGAGGTGGCAGTTCTTCGACTCGGCACTTGCCACGCTGAGAGCGGGACTACGCTCCGCTGGATGAAACTGGGACCGTCGCCACCCCCAGAACTGGACGGAGTCCCCTCGGCCGAGGGTGCTCTTCCGGGCCCGGAACTACTGGTCGGCCGCCCGTACGCGCTGCCGATCGACCTCTTCGGCGAACTGCACGGCCCGTTGTTCTACGCCGACTACGACGGCGAGCGCAAGCTCTATGCCTGTTCTGCCGAATTGGTCGAGGAGCTCTGCGACGAGGCCCGCTTCGCCAAGAACCTCACCCAATCGCTGGCCCGAATCCGGCCGCTGGCCGGCGACGGGCTGTTCACCAGTTACTACGGCGAATCCAATTGGCAGAAGGCCCATGACGTCCTGCTGCCCGGTTTCAGCTACGCCGGGCTGCGCAACTACCACTCCGCGATGCTCGACATCAACTGCGAGCTCATCAACCGTTGGGACGCCAGCGCAGGCAAGCAGCCGGTCGACGTGTCCACCGACCTGCAGAAGCTCGCGATGGACACCGTCGGGCTGGCCGGATTCGGAGCCAGATTCAACTCCTATGACTACGACGGCCTGGCCCCGATCCCCGCGAGCTTCACCGCGGCGCTTTCCGAGATTTTCCGAAACGGGACGACGCCCGAGTTCAATGCCGAGTCACCTCGGCGCTGTGCTTCTTCGGTGTCCGCGACCCGGCCGTCGACTACATCTTCCGCGAGGACTTCGAGGAGGGTGAGAGGCTCGGAATCGTGCGGATGCGACCTGCATTTTCGCGCGCGCCGGAGAACGGTGTGCGGTACGTCCAGGACCGCATTGCCGCCGATGCCGACGACGTCTGGGATCTTCTCGGTGATCCCGCGAAGGACACGTATGTGTACGTGTGCGGCGATGGCGCGCAGATGGCACCCGCCGTTCGTCGAGCGTTCCTCGACATCTATCGGGCGCGCGGCGGAGCCGATGAAGACGAGGCTTCGGGCTGGCTCGACGGGCTGGTGGCCTCCGACCGCTACGTCGAGGACGTATGGGCGGGATGACCGATGGTGCCCTCGGCGCTACTGGCTCGTGTTGAGGGGTGCCGCGTCAGCCATTCGTCGCAGCTCCTTGCGGCCGGCGTCAGCGCCGCCTGTGCCGATCACCGGAAGGCTGAAGCTGGTGTACATCACTCGCCGTTCCTGTTTCACGGGCGGCTGAGCCATGTGCAGGGTGCACGAGCAGTGCACGGTGACATCGCCTGTCTCGGTCGCGAGGTCGACGACCGGTAGGTCAAGGCCCGGCTGGAGGCTGGGCGCGGGCCATACCAGGGCTCGATGCGAACCGGCGACGACGCGGAGCTGACCCGACATGGCGTCGGCGCCGGTCACCGAGATCCCGACCGTGAGGCCGCAGCAGTCGTAGCTGTGCCGGCCCAGAGAGCAGTCCTTGTGCCACGGGATGTCCGAAATCCCTTGGGTAACACCGATCGGCTTGAAGAGTGCCTCGAGTCTATTGCCGTCCCATCCGCTGGCGACGTGACCGTCTCCCGTCAATGCGGCGATGCGGATGAGACGCTCGTCGGCGACGAGATCCGCGGCTACCCGCGATTCCTTGTCGAATCGCTGCATCCGCACCAACGAGCGTGATCCGTCCTTGAGGCTGGCCCACCATGAGCGTCCGTCGCCATCCGAGTAACGCGGTGCGACGATGTCCATTTCGGTGGAAATGGCGGCCATTTCTTCTTCGCTGTACAGGCCTTTGACGTGGAGGAAGCCGGATTGTTCGAGGAACCAGGCCATTTCATCGGCCGGATCGTCGGGCGCGAACGAGCGGCTGAGATCGAGCTGTCCGCCGTTGCGGTCCTTGAATTCGACCGCGCCGGTTCGATGCGGTGTCGTGCCGTCCAGCGAGGCACGCAGGAGCAGCCACCAATTCAGGACGTCAGACAGGTGCCCGTCCATATCCAGGGACCCGGTCGTCAACCAGCCCATCGGCGTGACTTTGTCGGCGACCAGCGCGGCGACCTGCTCGGCGTCGACCCGAAGAACGGTGCCCGCTGTCGGACCTTTTGAGACGGTGATGCGATCGTCGTCGACGTCGAGCGACCAGCACCGGCCGGTGAGATCGATGGTCAGCGGTCGCGGCCGCATTTCCTGCAGCGACGGACTGAGCCGATCCTGCGCCTCGGCGAACAGTTGGGGCAGCGTGACGTCGAAGAGCTCGGCGGGCTCGATCCCTGCGAACTCGCCGTCGACCCTGATACGCCTGTCGACAGTCATGTCTGCAATCAGCGTAAGCGCCTGGTCGGCGCAATCCCAGGATTCCGGCATACCGGCACCCGCGCGTTAGTGTGCTTTGGTCGGCTCAGAACCAGCCGAGAAGAAGAGTTGAGTTAATTCATGACTGCACCAGCAGAAACGTCGCCGATCGAAGCGCGGGTCGGCGCCTATTACCAGATGGACGGCACATACCTCGTCGGCCGCGAAAAGGTCCGCGAATACGCCCGCGCGGTGCAGGACTATCACCCCGCACATTGGGATGTCGCTGCCGCAGCTGAACTGGGCTATTCGGACGTCGTGGCGCCGCTGACGTTCACGTCGACCCCCGGTATGAAGTGCAACCGCCGCATGTTCGAGTCGATCGTCGTCGGATACGACACCTACCTGCAGACCGAGGAAGTCTTCGAGCAGCACCGCCCGATTGTGGCCGGCGATGAACTGACCATCGACGTCGAACTGACGTCGGTGCGCAGGACGGCAGGCAGAGATTTCATCACCGTCACAAATACGTTCACCGATGCCGCTGGCGAGCGGGTGCACACCCTGCACACCACCGTCGTCGGAGTCACCGCCGAGGACATCGACGCGGGGGTCAAGACGGCCGTGCAGAACGCGATGATGCACGACATGAACATCCTCGACATTCCTGGAGCAGATGGCTCCTACGAGAAAGAGGTTCGCCCCGAGGGCGAGATTCGGATCGCCGACGATGGCACCCGGACACCGGGGACGCCGTCGTTCGAGGACGTGAAGGTCGGCGACCAGCTGCCGGTGCACCACACCCGGCTGTCGCGCGGCGACCTGGTGAACTATGCCGGCGTGGCCGGTGACGCCAACCCGATTCACTGGGACGAGGGCATCGCCAAGCTCGCCGGACTGCCCGACGTGATCGCCCACGGAATGCTCACCATGGGGCTGGGTGCCGGATACGCTTCCGCGTGGTCAGGCGACCCCGGTGCGGTCACGCGCTATACCGTGCGGCTGTCGGCGCCCGCGATTGTGTCCGCCACCGGAGGCACGGATATCGAATTCAGCGGCCGGGTCAAGTCATTGAATCCGGAGAACCGCAGCGGCGTCGTGATCGTTGCGGCGAAGTCGGATGGCAAGAAGATCTTCGGCATGGCGACGTTGGACGTCCGCTTCCGCTGACCTGGGTTGACACCTTCTCGGGCTTAGCCCGCGAACGCCGGCGTGCGTAGCCCGGCGGCGCATCGTGCGTCGTAACCCGTTGAGTCGTTGAGGAAGTCGAGGGTGATCTGCTGCGCGCACGGCGAACTTCTCAACGCATTGTGGCCCGAACCGGCGATGCGCACGACGCGCCCGTTCGGGAAGCCCTCGGCGGCGAGATCAGCCTGGCTCGGTGGCGTCACCGAGTCCAGCGTGCCGGTCAGCAACAGTGCGGGAATGTCACTGCGCACCGGTGCGCGCACAGCTGAGTCGGCGCGCCCGACATCCCAGACGTCGCACTCGTCGATGATCCGGGGTACCTGCGGCACCAGCGACAGCACCGCGGTGGGAAGTGCGGGAAGCACTCGCCGTGCCGCGGCGAGAATCGCAGGCGTATCGGTGAATGCCGCGGCCTCCCCGCAGAACACGCCGTAGGTCAGGCCATAGCCGACCATGCCCGCCGGTGGGCCATCACTGGGCGCCAGCAAGTCGGCAACCAGAGCGGCATGGTCGCCGATGGCGAGCGCATGAATGACCCGGGGCAGCGCCGGGATCCTGCTGGTGTTGAGGGTGGTGGCGGCCACCAGATTGGCCATCGTGTATCCGTCGATGACCACACGCTGTGGCGGCGCACCGGCATTGCCGGGCAGGTTGACCACGACGGGTACCTCGGCCAGTCGGTTCACCGTGGCCGTGAACTCGTCGGCCAAGCCGGGGTACGCGCGGGCGCAATCCGGTTGGGCCGCACAGGCATCGAACAACGCCGCGAAACCCTCTGCCGCGCTGAGCCACATCTGCTCGACCATATTCACCTGCGGTGGCACCAACGAGTCCACAACGATGCTGCGAATGCCGTCGGGGTGATCCCGCAGCAGCTGCAGTGCGAGATCGCTGCCGTAGGACACGCCGTAGACGTTCCACTCCGCGATCCCCAGCGCGGTACGCAATTCCGCGATGTCCGCGGCATTTTCGGTGGTGTTGAATGCGGACAGGTCGATTCCCTCGCCGACCAGCCGATCGCGGCAGGACCGTACCGCAGCCAGGTCCTTCTGCCCGGTAGTCGATGCCTGCACCGATAGCCCCGTGGCTGTGCTGTTGAACTCGTCGACCTCCGGGCAAGTGAGGGCGGGCTGCGCGTTCTGGGTGCCGCGCTGGTCGACGACTATCAGGTCGCGGTCGCGGTTCAGGCCCATCGCGACCAGTTCGTTGCCGAGTATTAGCCCGGACCCTCCGGGGCCTCCGGTGAGGTAGACCAGCGGGTCGGGGTGCGGGCTCGGTGACTGCGCCTTGGCACGGGCCACCGCAATCTTGATGGTGCGACCCTTGGGTCGGTCACGATTCTCGGGTACCACCAGAAAGCCGCAGGCGAATTCGCGCCCGAGGTCGGCTTCCGAATTGGCCAGCGGGTCCGCCGTCGGGCACGGCGCGGATTCGAATCTCGCCGCCACCGATTCGGTCTGCTTCTCGCTGGACGAGCCGGCGCATCCGCCGACGAGCACGGCGATGACGCCGAGCACGGCACCGACGGTACGCATCCGACGACTGTAGGCCGCGCCATCGAAGCTAACCGGCGTTCGAGTCATCGTTGCCGCGAAGTCCGATGGCCAGCACTAGGGTTTGGCGGGTGGATGTGCTGCTCGGAATCGACATGGGAACGGGGAGCACCAAAGGTGTGCTCGTCGACGTGTCTGGATCTGTCCTGGCGTCGGAAGTCATCGCCCATTCGATGAATCTGCCACGTCCCGGTTGGGCCGAAGTCGACGCCGAGGCTTTGTGGTGGCACGAGGTGTGCGAGATCAGTACAGCGCTGATGGCGCAGGTTCCGCCGGGCGGTGTGGTGGCCGGAATGTGTGTCAGCGGCGTGGGCCCGTGCCTGGTGCTGTGTGACGACGATCTGCGACCGTTGCGCCCGGCGATCCTCTATGGCGTGGACACCCGCGCCTCGGTCGAAATCGAGGCGTTAACCGCTGAACTGGGTGAGCGCAACATCCTCGACCGGGCAGGCACTTTGCTCTCGAGCCAGGCCGTCGGGCCCAAGCTGGAGTGGGTGCGCCGCCATGAACCCGAGGTGTTCGAGCGGGCGAGGGGTTGGTACGGATCGAACTCTTACATCACGGCCAAGCTCACCGGCGAGTACGTCATGGATCACCACACCGCCAGCCAGTGCGATCCGCTCTACGCCATCCGCGAATTCGATTGGAACCAGCAATGGGCGCAACGGATTTGCGGTCATCTACCGCTTCCGCGGCTGGTGTGGCCAAGCGACGTGGTGGGTGCCGTGTCGTCGGCGGCCGCAGCCGAGACCGGGGTGCCAGCCGGTACGCCGGTCGCCGCGGGCACTGTGGATGCCTACTCCGAGGCGTTTTCCGTTGGCGTCCGATGGCCGGGAGACCAGATGCTGATGTACGGCTCGACGATGTTCCTGGTCCAGATCATCGACGAGTACCACAGCGATCCGGCGCTGTGGGCGACCGCCGGAGTCCAACAGCATAGTCGGGCGCTCGCGGCGGGCACTTCAACGGCGGGCAGCCTCATCGGTTGGCTGCAAAAGGTCACCGGCGGTGCATCATTCGACGACCTTACGGCCGAGGCGCAACTGGTGCCGCCCGGCAGCGAGGGGCTTCTGATGCTGCCGTACTTCGCGGGTGAACGGACCCCGGTCTTCGACCCGCACGCTCGCGGGGTCGTGGCCGGACTGACTCTGCGGCACGGGCGCGGACACCTCTTTCGCGCTGCCTACGAAGGTATTTCGTTCGGTATCCGTCAGATCCTAGAGCGCTTCGACAACGCCCAGCCCTGTATCCGGACAGTCGCGGTCGGCGGTGGGCTGCGCAGCCCGGTGTGGACGCAGACCCTGAGCGACATCACCGGCCGTACCCAGTTGGTGCCGGCGCAGGCCCTCGGCGCCAGTTATGGCGATGCCCTCCTGGCGGCGATCGGTGTGGGCCTCGTGCCGCCCCAGACCGACTGGGCCAGGATCGCCCGGGAGATCAACCCGGACCCGCGCAATCGCGATCGCTACGACGAGTTGTATGGCACGTGGTGTGAGTTGTATCCGGCCACCCGAGATCAAATGCACCGGCTGTCCGCTGAAGATCCCACCTCAGCCGCGCAGTGAGCTGTCTGCGTTAGAACTTGGGTGCTTGCGTTTGCGTCGCGCGCGCCAATATCGCTTTAGGCAGGACGCCCTACCCCAGCGAGCTTCTGGATGAACCGAACCTCGTTGTCGTCGTGTGCCCGTCCGTCGGGGTGGATGAGATCGCTGAACCATGTCTCCGGGAGCGAGGTGTAGGGCCGTTGCCAGGAATCCCACGGTAGATATGTCTGTGTCCGCCCGGCGACGAACCCCCAGTTGTAAGCGCCGACATTGCGCCTCTTGGCGACCGGAAGGATGCCTTCCACGGTGCTGCCCAAGTTTCGGGCCAGGTACTCGGTGCAGAGAATCGGTCGGCCCAGCGGGGTGAGTTCGTCGATGCGGGCATCGAACTCGGCAGGATCGCCGTAGCTGTGGAAGCTGATGACGTCCGAGTGCTCGAGCTGCAGGCTGGCTATCGCGCTGCGGCTTCCGGGGTCCTTCCAGTGGCCTTGCCACACGCCGCTGGTCAGCGGTTGGACTGGATTGACGGCGCGCACCCACTGGAAGACGTGGGGAAGGAAGGCGGCGACGAGTTCTTCCTTGCCCTGGTATTCGACCTTGCGATAGTCCTTCGACGGGTTGTCCGGCTCATTCCATACGTCCCAACCGAGTACCCGCGGATCGTTGGCGAACATGCCCACCACCCCGGTGACATAGCTCTGTAGGACGCGGGTGTAGGCCGGGTCCTGCAGACGGTGGGCGCCCGGGCTCTGTACCCAGCCCGAGTTGTGCACCCCTTTTATGGGCGCGCGTTGACGGCCCGCCTTCGGCAACGGATCCCAGCACGAGTCGAACAGGACGAAGAGCGGCTTGATGTTGTGGCTCGCTGCGATGGCGACGAATTCAGATAGTCGGCTGCTGAATCCCGCTCGGTCAGTCGCCCACAACTGATCGTGGAGGAATACCCGCATGGTGTTCATGCCGATCCGCCGGGCCACGCTGAGTTCGCCGGCGATGCGGTGCGGATCGTAGGTACCGGCCTGGAACATTTCGAGCTGGTTCACGGCGGTCGAGGTGACATAGTTCGCGCCCAGCAGCCAGCCCTGCTTCGCGTACCAGGCGTTGGCGCGGTCGGCGGACCATCGGCTCGCCGCGGAGGCGAGCGGAATTTTGGTCAGTGCCGCGGCTGCTGCCAGGTACAACGGCAGCTTGAGAGCGGTTCGCCGGCGCACTCTGAGACCATAAATGTTGGTGGTCCAATTGACGCCGCTGGCTGCTCATGCTGCAACACAACAGGTTTCGAATTGTTACCTACCGCGGGATTTGCGGAGCAACATAGCATGTCGCCATAAGGGGGTTGGACATGTCGGCGACCAGGAAACCTGCATGCGAGAAGCACACGGTTACCTCCAAAGACGACCTGACGGCGCAGCAACGGAGGGGTGGTTGACCGTCGACCTGTCGGCCTCGACACCTTGCAGTCGCGACTACGTTCCAGAAGTAGACCGAGCTCGAGCTAACTCGCCGTAAGGTTCCTCCCCGCAGGGCCGAACTTCCAGCCCGACCTCGCCAAGCGTCGTTCGAACAGCCGCTGGAGCGGTGTGGCGACGAACGTGGTGATGATCGTCATGAGCGCCAGGATGGTGAAGAGCTTCCCCGAGATCAGTCCCGCTTCGAACCCGATGTTGAGCAAGATGAGTTCCATCAGACCGCGCGCATTGGCGAGTGCGCCCATCGAACCGGCTTCAAACCAACTCATGCCCTGCCAACGCGCCGCCAGTCCGATCGCACCGAACTTGGCGGCGAAGGATACGACGAGCACGATCCCTGCCACGAGCAAGGTGGACGGATCGAGTATCAGGGTGAGCTGAGTGTTCAGCCCCGAGTAGATGAAGAAGGCGGGTAACAGCAGGTACGCGACCAGAGGTTCGAACCGCTCGCGGATTGCGTCCAGCAGCGCACCGCGTGGCATGGCGGCCCCCGCCACGAAAGCGCCGAAGACGGAATAGATTCCGACCACATCGGTGAACCAGCTCGCAGTCAGCACGACCAGGAGAACGATGCTCGTGTGTGCGATCGGCAACCCGCCCGTGCGCTCGACGTCGGCGCGGGGTGGTGTCCACGTCTCCAATCTCGCCAACAGCGGGCGGCCGACGTAGACCATGAACACCAGGTAGACCAGCCCGCCGCCGACCGCCAGCAATGCACCGAACATGCTTCCCTTGGCCGTAGCCACCACCGTCGCCAGCAGCACCCAGGAGCAGGCATCGTCAATGGCGGCGCAGGACAACGCCATCGTCCCCAACCGCGTATTGAGCAGTCCTGAGTCGTAGACGATCCACGCCAACATCGGGAACGCGGTGATGGCCACAGCGGCCGCGACGAACAGCGCGCCCTGCCAGGGCACCACCTTGTCGGTGAAGTATCCGCCGAGGCTCACCATCCACCATCCAACGACGCCACCGAGAACCAGCGGAACGCCGATGCCAGCCGCCGATGTGACACCGGCCTGCCTGACATGCGCGCCGAGGATGTCGAGCTTGAACGACGCCCCCACGAGAAACATGTAGAGCACGAGCCCGAGTTGGCCGACAACGTAGATAGCCGTGAGGTTCGGATGCGTGAAAGTTTCGGCTCCGATGGTGAGCTTCGTCGGGAACAGCCATTGCTGCGCAGCGGGCCAGATCGCCCCCAACACCGAAGGGCCTAGCAGGAATCCGGCCACCATGATGGCGACCACTTGAACCTGCGCCAGTCGGCGGAACAACGGCCAGAGCAGCCGGTAGGTCAGGAGGATGACGGCAATCTGAAGGAAGAAGTGATAGGTGATCGTGAGCAGAGGTGGCATACAGGCTCCTGTCAGTTCCTATCGGACCAACGGAACACGCGCAGGCACGCCAGCAGACCGACGATGCTCCACGCGGTCAGAACCAGGAAGATCCGCCAATGTTCCCAACTGCCAGCCGGTTCGAATGCAACCATCTGCGGCGGCAACAGCACCGACCGGAATCCCTGAGCCATCCATTTGACCGGAAAGAACGATCCGACAATCAACATCCAAGTCGGTAACACCATGAGCGGCACGTAAGTGCCTGATACGAACTGCAAGCCGACAGCCGGGCCGTTGGTGATGACCGCTGCAGAAACGGCATTGCTGGCGAGATTGCTAACGAAGATGCCCAGTAGTGAGCAGCTGATGATTCCGAGGATGAACACCCACGTGAATGTGAACCATCCGAATACGTCCGCCGGTAGGCGGAGGCCGAAGACCAGTACGCCCAGCAACAGAATGATGACGGCCTCGGCCAGACTCGCGATGGCCACCAGCGCGATCTTTCCGATGAAGTACGACGACGCGGTTGCCGGAGTTCCACGCAGTCGCCTCAAGGCGCCGGTTTCTCGGTCGGCTGCGATGCCGATGCCGAGGTTGATGAACGAGGTCGAGAGGATTCCATAGGCGAGCATGCTCGCTGCGATGACGGCGCCTGTACTGATCTCGGTGCCGGGCACCTTCGCCGAGAAGATGGCGCCCAACAGCAGGCAGATCACCGCAGGCATCGTGAAAGTAAGAGCCAGCTGTTCGGGGCGGCGGTAGAACATCTTGAGCTCAGGGACGATCCGTGACACTCCGATCCGTACTGCAGACGGAAGGGTTGACTCCGCGTCGTCGGCGCGGTGTCGGGGCCTGGCGGCACTCTCCGCGGATTCGATCGCCATCACGTCACACCGATCAGGTGTAGATACGCATCTTCGAGGGTGGGTCGTGTGACAGTGAGCTGCGCCAGTTCCACGCCCGCCGACGACCGCTGCCTGATCAGCTCGGTCGGATGATCGGTCACCTCGACATGGAACTCACGGCCTTCCACCCACCGCACTGTGGCAGTCGAATCCACATGTGCGGTCAACCGTGCAGGCGAATCCACGGCGGCCAGCCGACCTTTGGCGATGACCGCGACGCGGTCCGCCAGCGCGGCGGCCTCCTCCAGGTAGTGAGTGGTGAGCAGAATGGTGGTGCCGTCGTCGGCCAGGACCCTGATGAGATCCCAGAACTGCCGTCTCGCTTCAGGATCGAAGCCGGTGGTCGGTTCGTCCAGGAACAGCAACTCGGGCTTGGCGATGATTCCGAGAGCGACGTCGAGCCGGCGCCGCTGTCCGCCGGAAAGTGTCCTGACCCTAGAACCAGATGTCGAAGTGAGCCCCACGAGTTCGAGTAGCTCATCGGGGCCCCGAGCCTCGCCGTAGCACTCCCCGAACATCCGCGCGGTCTCCAGGACGGTGAGCATCCCGAAATCGTTGGATTCCTGCAGCACGATGCCGATCCTGGCGCGCCAGCTCCGTCCCGCAGTTCCAGGGTCTTCGCCCAAGACGCGGACCTCGCCGGCGTCGCGCTTCCGGTGGCCCTCCAGAATTTCTATCGTCGTCGACTTGCCCGCGCCATTGGGACCGAGGATCGCGAAGATCTCGCCGTAGCCGACGTCGAGATCCAACTCCTGCACCGCCTGCAGTCGTCCGTAGGTCTTGGCCAAGCCACGCACGCTCACGGCGGAAGTCACGAGTGTGCCCCTCCCGCTTCCGGTTCGGCGATCTGTGCCTCTAGTTCAGCCAGCAGCTCTCGCAGTTCAGCGGGTGACAGTCCATCCACCAGCCCGTCCACCTCGTTCTCGACGAAAGAAGGTTGCGGCGGAATTGACTCGCCGGTGACAACGCACGCATCGCCATGAATCGAGCGGAGGTCAGCGAGCACTCGACGGGTCAACGAGTTCACGCTGACGCCTCGGAGAATCTCGAGCACTGGGAGATCGATCGCGAAAATCGTGTTGATCCTCAACCGGAACTCCATCGCCATCATCGAGTCCAGGCCAATGTCGTCGAGCATGTCGTCGGATCCGAAGTCCGTTACCGCACAATCGAAGACAGCGGCGACGATCTCTTGGATACGGTTCGCAACGACGGTCGGCCTGTCAACCTCTGGAGTGACCGCGAGAACATCGAGCACCGATCCGTCCGAATCGATGTCGTAGGGAGAGGGTTCGGCCGCTCCGAGATCTGAGAACACCGCCGGCAGCCGTCCGCCTAGCCCAGCGTGGCGAGCTCGACTCCAGTCCGCACTGATGGCCACGACGTTGGGCACCGTCTGGCCGATGAGCCGATCGAGGATCCGCGCACCCACTGCGGGGGTGATCAGCTCGATGCCCCGCTGCGCATAGACCTTCTCCAACTTGAGTTCTTCGACCATTCCCACCGACCAGGGCCCCCATCCGATGGTGAGTGCTGGGAGTCCCTGCGCCTGTCGGTAGTGCGCGAAGGCATCGAGGAACGCGTTGGCGGCCGCATAATTCCCCTGTCCCGGCGAGGCGATGGTCGAGCCCGCGGAACCGAACATGACGAAGAACTCCAGGTCCTGGTCGCCGAAGGCGTCGTGCAGGACCCGAGTGCCGGTGACCTTGGGCGCCATCACCTTGACGAAATCGAGTTCGCTCGTATTCACGAGTAGTTGGTCATTGACCGATCCTGCGGCATGAACGATTCCGCGAACCGGCCTTCCGCCGTCTCGGATGTGCCCGCTCAGCCAGGTCGTCACCTGGTCGACATCGGCGACATCGACACTGGCGGTGGCGATTCGGACACCAAGGCGTTCGATCGCCCGGATCGTGGCGACAGTCGCGAAGTGGGGATCGTCTTCGGTCAGCTCCGGCCAACGTGTTCTGGGCGGGATCGCGCTTCGGCTCAGCAGTGTGATGTGTCGTGCTCCGCGTTCGGCCAGATAGGTGGCCACGACGCGGCCGAGCGCTCCGGTCCCGCCCGTGACGACATAGGTCCCATCAGGTGCGAGCTTGGTGGGGAAGGGCCTCGTCAGACCCGCGCATGGACGCATGCGTGGCACGAATGTCGTTTGGCCGCGGATCGCGATCTGATCTTCGGCGCCGCGGTCGAGAAGATGCTCGCAGATGCGCTCGCCCGCTTGACCGCGATCGTCAGCGCCGTCGATGTCGATGAGGCCGCCCCAGAGGTCGGAGAACTCTTGGTGACCGATGACTCTGCCCAGCCCCCAGATAGCGGCCTGGTCGACAGCCGGCGGTTGGGTTCCGGAAACCTGTTGCGCGTTGGCGGTGACGAGGAAGAGCCGCGATTTGCCGACGTCGTGCTCAGCGAGGGCCTTGACCAGGCGCAGGATGGTGAACGCGCCCAGCCGATAGTTCTCGTCGACGAAGTCTGCGCCTAGCCAACGGTTCTCAGTGCCGCCGGAAGCGATGTCGAGTGGCCAGCAGTTGACGATCCCCGTGAGGCCGCCTTCAGCACTGACATGTTTGATCAGGTAACCCATCTGGTCGGGGCATCCCGTGTTCATCACGTACGTCCCCGTCGACCTCGGTGAGCTCATCGACGGGTTGATGTTCGACGGTACGGACGCGGTGGCCACGGATCCGAAGTGCTTCCGCGACGGCTGCGCCCACACCGGTCGCATCGACGAAGACCAGCCATGGAGCATCGACGGTCGTGGTTTCGATGCCGTTCGCGCGCAGCGGTGTCCATCGCGTCGGATGTCTCACACCATTGAATCTCGTACAGCCCCTTGTCGATACGCTCGGTCGACATGCCTGATGAGGCGCTCAGCGACTGCACGGAGAAGCCGTCGAATACGGCGAGCAGCCTTCCGGCGCGGTCGGTGATCGTGATATCGCACTCAACCTGCTGTCTGGTCGCCGACACGACACGAACGTGAACTTGCATGTGGTCTTCCGGTGATCCGTAGACCGCGCAGTGCCGGATCCTGGACGGCAGGTAAGGATCCTCGCTTTCCTCCTGTCCGAGAAACGGTGCGGCGAAGAGCGTTTGAAAAGCACCGTCGACCAGCGCCGGATGGAATCGATATTGATCGAGCTCATCGGCGATCGCACCTGGAATCGTGATGTCGGCGACTGCCCAGTCTTCTCCGGCGGTCACGCCTTGGACGGATCGGAACGCGTCGCCGTAGTCGAAGCCGATGGCCTGAGTGCGGGCGTAGAAGTCATCACGGCCGATGGAGGTGATCGTCTCGACATCGTCCCGCCGGTTGTGACGGCGCGGCGCCGTGGGGAGCGTGTTGAGTTCCGCGGTCGCCGTAACCATCCATTTGGATTCCCCATCAGCCGTTGCCGTGAATGCGGCGAACTCCAGCGTGCCGGTGTCCTCGTTCAAGGTGGTCCTGAGGATGGGGTCGCAGATGTCGTCGAGTATTACGGCACGGTGAAGCACGACGTTATCGACGCTGTGGTTCGACCCGTAGGTTGCCTTGGACACAGCCAGGGCCATTTCGATGTACACCGCCCCAGGTACGACCACACTTCCCTGCACCTGGTGATCGGCGAGGAATGCGTTGAGAACAGTGCTCAATTCGGCTTCCCAGGTGGGATGGACAGCGCTGACCGGTTGTCCGAGTAGCGGATGCACTGGGTTGTAGAACAGGGACTCCGCCGCTTCCTGGGTCTCGTTCCAGAAGCGCTTCGTCTGCCAGGGGTAGGACGGGAGCTTCAGGAGCCGGCCCCCTTCACGGGGGTTGACCGCATTCCACGCGACGTCGTAGCCATGACAGTGCAGCGCGCAGACACTACTCAGCAGTGCACGGCGGTCATCGTGACCGCGGTGCTGGGTCGCCAACACCGAAACCCGCTGCTTTCCGGCGGTTTCCAAGATCGACGCCGCCAGTACAGGATGGGGTCCCAACTCGACGAAGTGGGTATATCCATCATCGAGCATCCGGCGAATCGCCGGTTCGAAGAGAACGGTGGCGCGCGTGTTCTGCCACCAGTAGGCGTCGCCAGCCTGGTAGCCCTCCAATTGCTCGCCGGTGACTGTCGAATACAGCGGCAGCGCAGCCACTTTCGAAGAAAGCCCCTCGAATGCGCTGAAGAGGTCCTCCTTCACCGCGTCCATGTAGTGGGTGTGGTAGGGCACCTTCACGGCGAGCCAGCGGTTGAAAACCTCGGCCTCATCCAGCTGCCGGGCGATGTCGTCGAGCAGGTCGCTGTCGCCCGCGATGGTCACCGCAGACGGGCTGTTGATCGCGGCCACCGACACCAGCCGTCCGAATTCATCAAGTGCCTTGCCGCCGATCTTCTGCGTCAGGGTTTGGGCGTCGAGCCCGACGGCGAGCATCCGGCCCTGCCCGCTTGTGCGCTGCTGAAGTCGACTTCGGTGGTAGATCACCTCGATCGCCTGCTCGAAGGTGAGCAGACCAGCCAGATGGTGAGCGGCCACTTCACCGGCGCTGTGCCCGATTACGGCATCCGGTCTGATCCCGAACTGCGCCAGCTGCTCGGCCAGCGCGACCTGAATGGCGAAGTTGGCCGGTTGCGCAATCTCCGTCTCCGTCATGCGAGAGCGGTTCTCGTCGCGGCATAGTTCGTCGATGAGAGACCAGTCCGTGTGCCGGGACAGCTCCCGGTCGCTGCGCTGGATGCTTTCGGTGAACGCGGGGAAGGCAGGGGAAGAATCGAACAACCCACGGCACATCTGCCACCACTGCGGACCCATGCCGGTGCAGACGAACGCGAGTTTCGGCGCGGTGGAAGCAGTGCGGCCCGTCGAGCTCGCCCCGCCCTCGGCGAGGACCTGAAGTTGTTCTCGCGCATCGACGATGCTGTCGACGATCACGGTATGGCGGTGGTTCAGGTGGGTGCGTCGTTGGCCGAGCGTGTATCTGAGGTCCGACAGCCTGACATCGGGGTGTGCGGCCAAGTGCCGGGCCAACCGGTCGGCCGTGGCGACCAATGCTTCCTCGCTGCGCGCTGAGATCGGCAGCACAGTCGGCGACAGGTGTGGTTGATGCTCCGCTCCGGAGGCGCTGACCGGAGCCGGCGCTTCGGCAAGCACGACATGCGCGTTGGTCCCCCCGAAGCCGAACGAGTTCACCCCGATGACGCGTCGTTCGCAGGCGGGGAACGGACGGCCCGTCGCCGGAACGTCGATCTTCAGATCCGCGAGCGAAACGTGGCGGGTCGGAGTCTGAAGGTGCAGATTGGCCGGGATGTACCCGTGCTTGGCGACCAGCGCCGCCTTGATGAGTCCGGCCACGCCGGCGCCGGCCTCGAGGTGGCCGATGTTGGTCTTGATCGATCCGATGAGAAGGGGTTGCGTCGCCGGTCGATCCAACGTCAGGGCACTCGCGAGTGCCCGCATTTCGATGGGGTCGCCGACGGGAGTTCCGGTGCCGTGCGCTTCGACGTAACCGACCTCGGTCGGATCGACGCCCGCACGTCGAAGCGCGGTCGTGATCGCGGCTTCTTGAGCTTCCTCACGAGGCACCGTGATGCCGTCGGTGTGACCATCCTGCGACACCGCTGTCCCGAGGATCTGGGCGTAGATCTCATCGCCTTCGTCGAGCGCCCGCTGCAACGGTTTGATGACGACGATCGCACCGCCTTCTCCGCGCGCATAGCCGTCCGCGGAGTCGTCGAAGGCCTTGGAACGTCCTTCGGGACTGAGGAATCCGCTCTTCGATTCCGCGATGGCGGTGTTGGGACCGATCATGATGTTCACGCCGCCGGCAAGGGCTAGATCGCACTCGCCGTTCCAGATGCTGTACGCCGCCAAGTGCACCGCGACGAGCGAGCCCGAACACGCCGTGTCGATCGTCATGCTGGGTCCGCGAAAGTCGAAGGCGTGCGAGATCCGGTTCGCCAGCATCGTCATCATCATCCCGGTGGCCGAATGAGGCTTGAACCGGTAGCGACTCGTGCGGCCTTGATTCTGCAGCAGTTGGTAGTCGAGCGTGAAGCCTCCGATGAACACTCCGACGTCGGTACCCGCCAATCCGTCGGCGGGTATTCCCCCGTCCTCCAGCGCCTCCCACGCGGTATGCAGCAGCAGACGCTGCTGCGGATCGAGCGAGTGCGCTTCTCGCGGGGACATCCCGAAGAACTGCGGATCGAATTGATCGATCTCACTGAGGAATCCGCCTCTGCGGGTGACGATCTTGCCGACCTTCGACGGATTTGGATCGTGATACCGGCCTGCGTTCCAGCGTGTTTCAGGTACGACGGACGTGGCGTCGGTTTCGTCGCACAGCAGGTTCCAGAGGCTTTTCGCAGAGTCGGCGCCACCCGGGAGGCGGCATCCGATTCCGACGATGGCCAACGGCTCGTGGTTGCCGCCTTCAGTGAGCATTGTTCATCCTCTGCCCGCACCTTCGGGGTGAGTCGGCCACGCAGATCATCGGAGTATCTCGATCAACTCGGCTGGAGCGTCGGTGAGGTAGTGACGATCCAACCGCCGCTGATCGGGTCGGTCGCTTGTTCTTGGCGGTACGCCGAGCGCAGTTGTCGGAGAAGCGAATCCTGTTGCCATGCTTGTGCCTGCCGCATGACCTCGTCGTCGCCGAACATCGAGTGCTTCTCGGCGAGAACGGTCTCAACGAGCTGACCTGCCAGTCGGTGTAGCAGGCGGGAGTTGGCGTCGAACTGCTCGGCGAAGTCCCGGCGCGTTTCCGTCATCGCCGCGTGCAGTGTCACCATGAAGTTCAGCGGCGAATACAAGTCCACGAACGATGCCGACGGAGTGCCGCCCTCGACCGTGGCCCACTCTCGGAAGAATCGCTGAACGCGATTGCTCAGCGCGATGAGCCCTTCCAGATGCGGAACGAACTCGGGATCGTCCGCGATGCTCACGAACCTGCCGTTCATGTAGAGAAGACCGATGAATCCCCAATAGAAGGCGATATCCCAGATGACCTTCGCCGACATCACGGTCGGCGCACCCATCAGGATGTATTGATCTTGATACACGGCGAGCCACATTTCGCTCAGCGAACGGAATAGCGAGTCGCTTATCTGTGCGCGCGCGACGATGTCCTCACCGTCGAGTTCCCGAGTGACCATGTCGGTTATCAAGCCGTTGCCGATCGCAACCAGGTCTAGTCCTGATGAATACAACGGATCCAGGAATACTCCGGCATCGCCCGTGAGGCACCACCTGTCGCGCCCGTCGAAAACCTTTGTCGCGCCGTGGCTGTACTTCTTCATGACGCGGAAGTCCATGATCAGATCAGGATGCTCCGCCAGGACCGCCGCGCACTGTGGCTCGTGTTCACGAAGCCACGCCTGCGCCCTGGCCAGTGTGTTGAACTCATCGAACGCGTGGAACGCGGGATCGGCCACGATTCCGACGCTGGTGGCGCCGGATGCCAGTCGAATGAGCCAAACCCAGTAGCCCTCGCCCATGAGGTGATTGGTGGACATCGCCCGGTCGCCCTCGATGAGACGGCCCTGCCATGTCGGGTCGTCGCTCCATCGCCCGATGTCGATCTCGGCTGCGACGCGGAACCATGCTGCGTTGCAATCGTGTTCGTTAGTCCACTTGAGATCCAATTGCCGGGGCAGGACCCGGTTTCGGCCAGATGCATCGACCACCCACCGTGCCGTCATCCGCGTGACGGTGTCGTCGGCTTGACTGACAATGACGTGCGGACCTTCGGCAGCGGCCAGCTCGACCGACCGGACTCGACCACGAACGATCGCGACCCCGGCCCCTATGCAACGCCGGGTCAGCTCGTTTTCCAGTCTGCCACGATCGATCTGATACGTGACCTGCGGCACGAACGACGAACTTCCGAGTTCCATCCGCTGCGCGATGTCCGCGTTTCCGTCGTGCGAGAAGAACATTCGCAGCCCCATCTTGCGGAGCTGAGAGGAGTGCAGGTGGTCGCCTAACCCAAGTCGGTCGCGCAAGTAGTGCGCTGAGACCTCGACCGTCGACTCGCCAACCGTGTGGGTGATCTCGGGTACCGGGTGGGCGTTCGGCTCGACGATCACAATTCGGGTGGTCGGACGCGCGCGGTGGATCTCCAGTGCCAACGTGAGAGCGGCCGCGCCTCCACCGACGATGCTGACGTCGTGATCGGCTGCTGGCTGGTCGCCGAGCGAGAGACGAGACCTGATGCGTCGTGCGAGGGCGTCCCGCGTGTCCTGACTCATGTGCGACACCTGCGCTCGCACGTCCATGCCGCTCCGTCCCTTCCTTCCCTCGCGTTGTGCAGACGCTATGGGTCAAACGCCACACAGACTGCGGGTGCTGCACGGGAATGAATTCGCCTACCAATCGATGCACAACCGTTGCACTTCGAGCGAATCACACTCGCGGCACGGGGGCAGCGTGAGAGTGATTACGGAATTCTGACGTCTGCCTTGTGGGGGTAGTCCGGAAGCGGTGAACCGTTGGCGATGTTCGCCTACCTCGACCGGGACTCTGCGGAAACGGCCATTGGCGTGGCGCTCACCCGGCGTGGTGAGCGGCGGCAGGTGGGGCAGTACCAGGCGTCGATCACGCCGTGATGCGCAGTTCGGCACCCGGATGCGAACTGAGCGTCACGACCACCGTGCCGCTACCTGTTTCGAACGTGGTGTTGGCGTAGCCGATGAACCCGTAGTGGCCGTCAATCGTCGATACCGCGGTGATGTCACCGCGCCCTGAAGCGCCGGTGTCGAGATTCGTCCAAGAAGCGACCACGGTGAGCGCACACGAACCGTCGTAGACGCCGGCGTCGTAGTTGATCGCAACGCGGACACCGTTCTCGACACGGTCGTCGACCTGCACCGGCGTCACCTGCGCCTCGGCGCTGACGCTGCCGGCACATGTCGGGGACGCCACCACTGGAACTTGACCGAGTTGCGCAAAGGCCTCCGCGTTGGCCATTGCCACCGACAACCAGGGCGCAGCCAGCGCAACGGCGAGCGCGCCGGCAAGACGGAACCTGATCATGCCTCTGTTATCGGCGGCCATTACGGCAGCGTTAGCACTTGGTCGGGGCTCACGGTGCAGGGGGCACGGCAGGCGGGACAAAGTCGAACGTCATTCCGAGCAACCACACCAGCACCAGAACCGCGGGCAAGTGAAAAACGAACTGCAGGAACGTGAATCCGACAAGATCGCGCGCCCTGAGCCCGAGCACTGCGAGCAAGGGCAACATGAAGAACGGGTTGATCAGGTTCGGCAGCGCTTCGGCCACGTTGTAGATCTGAACCGTCCAGCCCAGGTTCATCTGGACGTCCGTGGCTGACTGCATGACATACGGGGCTTCAACCAGCCATTTTCCGCCGCCGGATGGGACGAAGAGCCCCAGCACGACGGTATAGAGAGCGATGACGATGGGGAAAGCCCCGCCGCCGACGCTCGTGAACAATTCCGCCAGCACATCGGATACCGTCTGGCCGCCTCTGCCTTCCGCCTTCGTGAGGATCGCCGCCATGGCGGCGTACAGCGGGAATTGGACGAGGATGCCGCCTGTGGCCGGTACAGCTTTTGCGACGGCCTGCAGGAATCTGCGTGGCGTCCCGTGCAGCACGAGCCCCAAGATGAGGAAGACCAGGAGGTAGCCGTTCAGGCTGCTGACGACGGTCAGGACCGGCTTGCTGAACAGCTGAGACACCAGCCATCCCAACGTCATCAGGCCCGCCAGCACGGGCAGAATGCGGCTGTATTCGAGCCACTCACCGGGCCGCGAGCGTGGCGGTGCCTCTTCGCTCTGGTCGTCCAAGTCGACGTGCAGGTCCTCGGCGGTGGTAATGGCGGCGCCGCTGGGTGCGGAGAAATGAGCGATCACCACGGTCAGCGCGATGATGATGGCGCACATCAGCAGGGACTGCCAGGTGAAGATCGTGGTGCCGAAATCCAGAACGCCGGTGATTTTCAGGAGCTCCGGAGGCAGCGAGCCTGCGGTTGCCTGCAGCTGCGCGGCCGAGGATGACATGCCGAGCGCCCACACAGCGCCCACCCCCATGAAGGCTGCGGCGCCGAGCGCGCGGTAGTCCACTCGCAAATCGGTCCGGCGGGCGATCGCCCGGGCCAGCAGACCGCCGAAGACCAAGCTCAGTCCCCAGTTCAGGAAGGAAACCGACATAGAAAGGAGCGCAACGAAACTCACCGCACTCTTTGCCGTCTGGGGCATGGTGGCGAGGCGATCGATCAACCGGGCCACCGGCGGGCTTGTGGCTACGACGTATCCGGTCAGCACCACCATGGCCATCTGCAGGGTGAATGTGGCCAGATCCCAGAATCCGTCGCCGAATGCATTCACGACCGTCTGTGGAGAGGAACCGTTGGCCAGCGCGGCGACAGCGACGAGGACGACACCTGCCAGCGCGAAGACATATGCGTCCGGAAACCACCTCTCCGTCCAACCGGCCAGTGACTGGGCGACGCGCGCCAACCCCTTCTCAGCGCGGTATTCCTCAGTGGCAGATGTCATTTGGCCAGCCCTCGTTCTCTCCCGTTAGCTACACAGCAGCGTGAATGTGACCCCCCGCATACCGGTTCAGTCACCCCAGTATCGACCTGTGCGGGCGGTGACAACGGGAGACCACGCGATCTACAGCGGCAGCTAGGGTGCGGAATAGCGCCCGTGTGCCCGACGTTGGCCCGAGAGGACGAGACCACCACCGTACGGAGGCGCTGCATGAAAATCGGAATCATCGGGGCAGGTCAAATTGGCGGCACGTTGGTGCGTCGGTTCCGCGAACTCGGACATGAAGTGAAGATGTCGAACTCTCGTTCTCCCGAAACACTTGCCGACCTCGCGAACGAAACCGGTGCGACGGCGGTATGGGCCAAGGACGCCGCCGCCGATGCCGACCTCGTCATCGTGAGCATTCCGCAGAAGAACGTCCCCGACCTCGCCGACGGAATCGTCGATGCGCGTAAACCAGGCGCCCCCGTGATCGAGACCAACAACTACTACCCGCAGCAGCGTGACGGCGAGATCGCGGGGATCGAGGACGGTCGGGTCGAGAGCGCATGGGTCGCGGAGCAGATCGGTGCACCGGTGTACAAGGTGTTCAACGGGATCTGGTGGAAGCATCTGCTGGAGAAGGGAACGCCGAGCGGCACACCGAACCGCATCGCACTCCCGATCGCCGGCGAGGATGGGCGCGGCCGTCAACTGGTACACGACATCGTCGAACAACTCGGATTCGAGCCCGTCGATGCCGGTCCGATTTCTGAGTCATGGCGCCAGCAGCCCGGAACCCCGGTGTACGGCAAGGACTTCGACGCAGAGAACACCCGAAAGGCTCTCGCCGAGGCGACGCCCGAGCGAACGCCCGAATTCAGCGCGCGCGCGGCGTGAGTCGGCCAATTCGTGGGTTAACGGCGTGGTGTCGTGGTGATGTGCACGTGGTCATAGTGCCCATAACCCGATCCTGCCGGACCGCTCGGCGTGTAGTACGTGCCGCGCCAGATCACATCCTGTAACCCGAATCGGCCCGCATTGGCCATCGCGAACGCGAGAATCTCGTCTCCGAGTGCGATGCCCTCGGCGCTTTCGGGGTTGGGAATCATGATGTCGATCGCCAGGCCGCTCGGATGCCATGGCTTTGAGTCCGGCCGGACACCGTCGATGTCGGCAATCTGGGGGAACCTCTGGCTGACGGCGCGGGCAGCCATGACGGTGTTCGGCTGAAGCCCGGCCTCATACGCGACACCGACGGGCAACGCCTCCGGGATATCCATGAGAGCGGCCGCCGGGGGCGGGACAACCTCGGCGGGAGGCGGGCCAGGCATCGCGACGATCGCCGGGTCTGCCGGAGCGGGCACACTCTGCGGCGGCGGCGGCGGCAGCGCGGCCGCGTTGTCGACCACCGCTTGCTGAGCGGGCGTCAACGCTGCGTACTGGGCCTCCGCGGCGGCGATCTGACGCTGCAGTTCTTTCCATTTCGCTTGAAGTTCTGTGCGTACCGCGGCAGACCGCTCGGCCGCGGCGCGGGCGTCAGCGGCCGATTTCTCCGATGCCCCGACGGCGGCGGCCGCGCGCTCACGCGCTGCGTGAAAGGCCTTCATCTGATCGGCCGTCTCAGCGACGATTACCCGCTGCAGGGAGAGCTGGTCGATCAGCTGTTGCGGGGAGCCCGCGGTCAGCACCGCCGCCAACTGCCCGGTGCGTCCACTTACATACGTCATTGCCGCCACCTTGTCGGCTGCGGCTTGATTGGAAGCGAGGTGGGAATTCGCGACGTCGAGGGCTGCCAAGTCGGCGCGCTGGCGGTTTTCAGCCGCGGTCTGGGCAGCCAGTTTGTCGTCGGCATCGCGTTGGGCGGCGGTGACGGCTTCACGAGTCTGCAATGCCTGTTGGGACAACTCATCGAGCCTGGCCAGCGCATCAGCCGCCGGGTCAGCCTTGACGTCGCCCGCTATCGCGATGGCTAGCACCAGGACCCCGGCCGCAAATCCGCCCGCCGTTCGCCGCAGAGTGTGGCGCACCCGACTCATTCGGATTGTCACGATCCTTCGTTGCAAGCCCCCCGGCTACATACTTCTCGGACAGGCTATGAACTCGCATCAACAATGTCCACTCGTCCATCAATGTGATCGCCCGCCGGCCTCGCCCCGCGACCACGAGCCGCCGTCTCGCTGCTTCCGCTTATTTGATCCCGACCACCATCGAGTCCGGGCCTACCAGGTGCTCGACGTAGCTCTCGCGGAATCCCGCGTCGGCCATCCAGGCGCGGCAGTCCGCACCCGTGTAGTCGAACCCGACCGGCCCCTCGATCAGCATGTTGAGACTCATCAGGAGTCCAAAAGCGTTCGCGCGCCGGTCATCGTCGATGATCGCGTCGTAAACGATCAGCCGCCCGCCATCGGGTAGGGCAGCGTAGGCCTTCTGCGAGCAGCATGCGCTTCTCGTCGAGATCCCAGTCGTGAAGGATGTGACCCATGACGAGCACGTCGGCGCTCGGGAGCGGGTCGGCGAAGAAGTCGCCTGCAGTGAAGTGGAGGCGGTCCGCCAGCCCGACTCGGGCGACGTGAGCGTCGAAGAGCGGCTCAACTGGAGGCAGGTCGAAGCCGCCGCCGGTCAGATGCGGGTGCGCTTGCGCGATCGCGACGGGGACAGCACCCTCGGCGCAACCGATGTCGATCACGCTGGCGTGGTCGCGCCACGGGAACTTGGCCGCGATCGCCCGGCCCGTGTGGGCGCTGAGCCCGCTCATCGCGCCGGCGAATTGCGCCAGCCGCTCCGGGTCGGCGTACACCGCCGCGAAGAAGTTGCCTCCGGTCTTCGCTTCGCTCTGCGGCTTCCCGGTCCGCAGGCCCTCGGTCAGTGATCCCCAGAACGGGTAGAGGCGGGCGTTGGCCATCTCCAAGAGGCCGCCCATATATGACGGCTTCGCCGGGTCGAGGAAGAGTTCGGTCGCCGGTGTGTTTGAGTACCGCCCTGCATTGCGCTCGAGCATCCCGAGCGCGACGAGGGCGTCGAAGAAATCCCTCGCGCCCCGTGGATGCAGGCCGAGTCGCTCGCGAAGCTGCTCGGCGTCAAGCGGCCCGGCACTGCTGAGCACCGCGAACAGCCTCATCTCGACCGCGCTCAGCAGTGTCTTTGAGCCCCAAAACGCAGTTCCAAGCTGCATGATCGCGTCAGGGGTCACCGGCTCGTTCGACAAATGGTCACACCCCCAGCGCGTCGTAGGTCTCGTGGTCGATCATCGCCATGCCGAAGCGTGCGTACGTCGCAGTGTTCACCTCGGCCGGCTGCCAGACGTCCGGATTGCACAACCAACCCAGAAAGCCGTGGACCGTCGCCCGGCGGTAGTCGCTCCACGCCTCGTCCAGTCCCGGGCCGGACACACCGAACGAGGCGAGCGCCTTCAGATAGTGCCCGAGTAGCTCGCGTTCGTGAGTCCGCCGGTCGGGCACGTCGAGCGCGGAGACGAGGAAGTAATTCACGTCGTGCACCCAGGGCCCGATCCCGACGGTCTGCCAGTCGACGAAACCCACGCGTCCGTCGGGTTCGACGTAGGCGTTGCCGATGTGTGCGTCGCCGTGAACCACGCATTGGGCGTTGCGCCGTACCCCGGCCCGGTAGGCCGTGAACGCTGCGCGAAGCCGATCCGGCTCATGCAGTGCGACCGGGGCGGCGAAACCGCGTGGTGCGGCGAACCGCTCCGGCGCTGCGTCGAGAAAGTCCCGCAAGACCGGATCGGTTGAGTCGGACATCAGCGGCTCTACACCGAGCCGCCGCGGACGTTCGTCCGCCCACGACTGGCCGTGCAGGGCTGCGAGGGTGTCAAGGCCCGCGGCGGCGAGCTCGACGCTCAGCGGCCTCGTCGCACGCGCGAACACGACACCCCTCGCGTCGAGGTCCTCCAGTGCGACGACGCCTTGGACGGGATCGGTCTGTGTCAGGCCGAAATAGCTCGCCGGGCGCGCCAGCTCGTACAGGGGTGCGATCTCGTTGTAGAAGCGGACTTCGCCGCTGTAGAGGCCCTGCCCGCCGAGGTACTCGCGATGCGCACCGAACCCGCCCTTGACGCACATCTGGTCGGGCAGCCCATCGGGACGGGTGTGCGGGCGGTAGCCCAGCCGGAGGCGGACCTTGGTGGCGGTTCCTTCGATGACCTGCACCGGCTCGACGTGGTCGACCACAACACCCGGGTAATGGGTGCGCAGCGCTTCGCTCAGCCACGCGGCAGTGACATCCTCCGCGGTCAGCGGGAGGGGCTGGAGAAGATTGTGGACATGGGGATTACCTCAAGGCGTCATCGGCGACCGCATCCATCCCATATTTCTGGGGATTTGTTCCTCCGGTGTGAACCCTCGCTCCCGGTGAGTCGTTGTGGAAACGTGGCCGCAGTGACGAGGCCCGCGCCCGCGACGACATCGTCCGGCTCCTGCACCGGACCACCGACGCGCATCGCCTGGCCCGGGACATGACGCGGATCCTCGAGCGGGCCGTCCCGTTCGACGGGTTGGGCCTGCTGACCGTCGATCCGGCGACCCTGCTGCCCACCGGCGAAGTCGTGGACGCACGCCTGGGCGTCAGTGACGACGTCGCCTCCGAGACATGGCCACGCTTCATCGAGATCGAGCTCGGCGAACCGGACTTCAACAAGTTTCATGCCCTGGCTCGGCAGCGTCGTCGCGCCGCCAGTCTCAGCGATGCGACTCGAGGCGACCTTCAACAGAGCGTTCGCTATCGCGAACTCTGCCGATCGATAGGTTTCGACGACGAGGTGCGCGTCGTGTGCTCAGACTCGACGGGAACATGGGGGGCGCTGACGCTGGCACGTGAATCCGGGCGACCCAGCTTCGAAGCCTCGGAGGTCAGCTTCCTCGGGTCGCTCGCTCCACTACTGGCCGAGGGCCTTCGCCGCGCCGCCATCCTCGGTGACGTCGCGAGAGGCGACCAGCGCGGGACCGGGGTCGTTGTCCTCGCCCCGGACAACTCGATCGACTCGGCCACCGCAGGAGCTGAGCGGATGCTCGCTGATCTTGCCGCCGCTGACACCCCTGGTGCGGACCTGCCGGTATCCGTGCTCTCCGTCGCCGCACGGGCACGACGCATCGCCAGCGATAATCGACGATCCCGAATGGCCGCCCGGGTCCGACACGTTTGCGCGGGCGCGAGTCCGTACCGCACAAGGGAATTGGATAACCGTGCGGGGTTCGGTTCTCGGCGACGGTCAAGACCCCTCAGTCGCCGTCCTGATCGAAGAGTCCCAGCCGGCCGAGCTCGCACCCCTGATCGCCGACGCGTACGGGCTCACCGACCGCGAACGATGCGTCACCGAACTGGTGGCGAAGGGCTTTTCCACGAACGACATCGGGCAGCGACTCCATCTCTCCGCATACACCGTGCAAGACCACCTGAAGTCGATCTTCGACAAGACCGGAGCCGGCTCGCGAGGCGAACTCGTCGCCCGCCTGTTCTTCGACCACTACGCGCCGCGACTACAGATCGCTGAGCCGGATTAGCGGCGTGGCGTCGTGGTGATGTGCACGTGGTCGTAGTGCCCGTAACCCGATCCTGCTGGACCGTCCGGCGTGTAGTACGTGTCGCGCCAGATGACATCCTGTAGCCCGAACCGGCCCGCATTGGCCAGCGCGAACGCCATAATCTCGTCCCCGAGCGCGATGCCCTCGGGGCTTTCGGGGTTGGGGATCATGATGTCGATCGCCAGTCCGCTCGGATGCCACGGCTTCGAATCCGGCCGCACCCCGTCGATCTCGCCGATTTGGGGAAACCTCGCGCTGACGGCGCGGGCAGCCAGGACGGTGTTGGGCTGAAGTCCGCCCTCAAACGCGACACCGACGGGCAACGACTCCGGAATATCCATGAGAGCGGCCACCGGGGCAGGCGCGGGGGGAGGCGCCAACTCGGGGGGAGGCTGGCCGGGCATCGCGACGATCGGTGGGCCTACCGGAGCGGGCAACGCCTGCACCGGCGGCGGCGCCGCGGCCGCATTGTCGACCACCGCCTGCTGAGGAGGTGTCAACGCTGCGTACTGGGCCTCCGCCGCGGAGATCTGACGGAGCAGTTCCTTCCACTTCGCCTGCAGGTCTGCGCGCACCGCTGCAGACTGCTCCGCCGCGGCACGTGCGTCAGCGGCTGATTTCTCCGACGCCTTGGCGGCGGCGGCCGCGCGCACACGCGCCGCTTGAAAGGCCTTCATCTGATCGGCCGTCTCCGCGACGACTACCCGCTGAAGGGACAGCTGGTCGATCAGCTGCTGCGGGGAACCTGCGGTCATCAGCGCCGCCAACTGGCCGGTGCGTCCATTCACGTAGGTCGCTGATGCCAGCTTGTCGGCGGCGGCTTGACGGAAGGCGAGCTGGGAATTCGCGGCGTCGAGGGCTGCCAGCTCGGCGCGGTGACGGTCTTCAGCCGCGGTCTGTGCAGCCCGTTTGTCGTCGGCATCGCGTTGGGCGGCGGTGACGGCTTCACGAGTTTGCAGCGCCTGACGGGACAGCTCATCGAGTCTGGAAAGCGCGTCAGTCGCCGGGTCGGCCCTGACATCGCCCGCTATCGGAATGGCCAGCGCCAGGACCGCGGCCACCAAAAAGAGCGCCGTTCGCCGAAGAGAGTGGCGCACCCGACTCATTCGGCCTGTCACGATCCTTCGTTGCAGGGACCGGTGGTGGTCCGGCTACGTATGTCTCCGACAGGCTATGAACTGGCACCGAGGATGTCTAATCGTCCGTCAATTTGATCGCCTACGGGAGGCAACACCTTCCAGCTGTGAGCACATCGATCCTGGCCCGCGCACCTCGAGGCGTCCCACGATGGGCAGATGCAGCACCACGGGCACATCGTGCGCAGCGCCGCGGCACTCGCCGCGGCCATGGGCATAGGCCGATTCGTCTACACCCCGATCCTGCCGCTGATGACCGCTCAGGCGGGCATCACCGCGCACACCGCCGCAACCTTGGCGACCGCCAACTATGTCGGCTACCTGGCCGGGGCGCTGGCCGGAACCGTGTGGCCCCGGCTCGCCCGCTCCGTCGCTGCATGCCGCACGTCGCTGGCCGTGCTCGTCGCCAGCCTGGCGGGAATGTCGTGGGCCACCCTGCCCATCGAGTGGATGTCGCTGCGTGCGCTGGCGGGATTCACCAGCGCGCTCGTCTTCGTGATCGCCGTCAACCTGTTGTTGGAGCATCTGCACGCGCGGCCGGCCCATCTCGCCGGCTGGGGACTCGGCGGGGTCGGCGCCGGCATCGCACTATCGGCAGTACTGGTTCTGGTCAGCGCGGAATGGCGACTGGCGTGGTGGACCTCGGCAGCTGCGGCCGCGGCGTTGGCCGCCGTCGCGTGGACGATGCACCCGGCCGCGGAGGCGACCGCATCGGAAGCATCGCCGAGCCGCGCCCGGGACCGCCTGCCGCATCGCGCCTTCACACTGCTCGCAGCGAGTTACACCCTCGAAGGCATCGGATACATCATCGCCGGCACCTTCCTGGTCGCCGCAGTCGCTGCGGGTGCACCCCCTTGGCTAGGTGGCGGGACCTGGTTGGTGGTCGGTCTGGCGGCCGTGCCGTCGGCGGCATTGTGGGCCGCGTTGAGCTCTCGGTGGTCGCACTCGGCTCTGCTGGTGACCGCGCTGTGCGTGCAGGCGGCCGGGATCGCCGCGGCGAGCCTCTTCGGCGGCGTGGCCGCCGCATTGATCGGCGCGGCGCTGTTCGGCGGCACCTTCATCGGCATCAGCACACTGTCCCTGGCGGCCGGGCGCCTGCTCGTTTATCCGCGAGCTGTTGCCTTGCTGACCGCCGGTTACTCGGTCGGCCAGATCGCCGGACCGGTGATGGTGAGCCCGTTACTTCACGACGGGTTCCGGCCCGCCCTGCTGGTCGCCACGGCCGTCGTGCTGGCCGCGGCCCTCGTCGCGAGCCTGATGCGGATCGTCGGCGGGCAACCACACCGAAGCGTCGCGCAGTCCGAAATCTCCAACACCACGGGCGAATTCGTCGATCAGGGCGTGGACCACCGGGTTGTCCTCGCTGCGTCGCCACACCAGCGACCATGTCCACAACGGTGACGGGTTGACGACCGGACGGCGCGCCAGATCGCTGGGCAACGGATCGTCCTGCCCTCTGGGGTTGTTGAGGACCGGGCGACGTAGTCCCCGCACATGCTCGAAGAACGTCGGGCCGGTGACACCGCCGTCATCGGTGCGCATGACGCGGGCGCCGGTGGCGGTGGCGAACTGCTCGCCGTACCGATTCCACGACGACCAGCTGGCGGCATCGGCATCAACGAGAACCACGGTGTCGGCCGCGTCGACCGGTGAATCGTCGGAGCCCGCCGCGATCGCATAGAGCCGGTCGGTTCCGAGAAGCCGCGCCTCCAGCGACAGCGCCTCGAGATCGGCGTTCTGGACCCAGCAGATCGCGAGATCGAGACTGCCCTCGGCCACCCGCGCGGCCTGCGCGTGAGATGGCATCACCCAGGTGTCCACCCGCAACTCGGCGACTCCCGCGGCCCGCTCGGCCCAATCGGCCGGGCACCAGTTCACGTAACCGATGCGCACCGGCTGCGATCCCCCGAGACCCATTGCTCGCCTGCGTAATTCGTCTGCACCGGCAACCAGCGCCTGGGCATCGGGCAGCAGTGCAGCTCCAGCCGGGTGAGAGCGACGGACCGACGGTCTCGGTCGAACAGGGTCACCTTGAGGTCGCGCTCGAGAGCCTTGATCTGTTGAGACAGAGACGGACCAGCGATGCGCAGACGCGCGGCCGCGCGACCGAAGTTCAATTCCTCGGCCACGGCGACGAAGTAGCGCAGCTGCCGCAACTCCATCGGGTCAGCCTAGTAGGCCCAGCCTCCCAGCAAGGAGTCGATCGGTCGCGCCTGCCAGGCATGGGTCGCCGCGCCGGGCACGTTGAGCAAGACAACCGCTAGGAAAGGATCGCCATGGAAACTCCGACCACGCGTCGCGGTCATCACCGGCGCTCCCAGGGAATCGGCGCGGCACTGGTTGAGGGCTATCGCAAGCTGGGTTACGCCGTAGTCGCCAACTCACGAAACATCGCCGAGAGCGATGACCCGATGGTGCTCGCGGTCGCGGGCGATATTTCAGCGCCCGGTGTCGGCCAGGGCTCATCGACGCGGCGCTGGGCGCTTCGGCCGCGTCGACACCGTGGTGAACGATGCCGGCATCTTCATCGCCAAGCCGTTCACCGAGTACACCGACGCCGACTTCGACGCCATCACAGGGGTGAACCTGCGCGGCTTCTTCGAGGTGTCCCGCGCCGCGCTGGCGGCGATGGAGGCCGGCGGCCACCTCGTCAACGTGTCGACCAGCCTGGTCGATCAGGCCAACTCGCGAGCGCCGTCGGCCCTGGCGTCGCTGACCAAGGGCGGACTCAACGCGGCGACCAAGTCGCTGGCCGTCGAGTACGCCGCCCGCGGCATCCGGGTCAACGCGGTGGCGCTCGGCATCATCCGACACACCGATGCACGTCCTCCACCCACGACTCCCTGGCCCGCTGAATCCCAGGGCGATTCGGCGACATCGACGACGTCGTCGACGCCGTGCTCTATCTGGAGCAGGCCGGCTTCGTCACCGGCGAGATACTGCACGTCGACGGTGGCCAGAGCGCCGGGCACTGACGAGACCTGATGCGGTGCTGGACATCTGGAAGGACGGCATCGACGCACACGAACCGGGACGGGTCGCCGGTGGTTCACCGACGACGCGATCTTCCAGGGGCTGCGACCGTTCAGCGTGGGCCGCGAGGGGTCCGCGACTACTACGCGTCACAGCCGCCGGGCATGACGGTGGACTACCGGATCCTTCAATCCCGCTCGACCGGCGACGATGTAGTGCTCGGCTACCTCGCCGCGGAGTTCGGGTATCGCGATCGAGAATCCGTGCACCTGCGCGTCGGTGTCATCGTCACCCGCACCGGCGAGAACTGGCGGATCGCGTTCTACCAGGCCAGCTCGGCCTGAGATGCCTGGCCGAGAGGTTCCTCGCCGGCGGGGCTGAACTTCGATCCCGACTTCGGTAGACGGCGTCCGAACAGCCGCTGCAACGGTGTGGCGACGAACGTGGTGATGATCGTCATGAGCGCCAATATGGTGTACAGCTTTCCGGAGATGAGGCCCGCCTCGAACCCGATGTTGAGCAGGATGAGTTCCATGAGGCCGCGAGCGTTGGCGAGCGCCCCCATCGAACCGGCCTCATACCAACTCATGCCTTGCCAGCGCGCCGCCAATCCGATGGCGCCGAACTTCGAGGCGAACGATACGACGAGCACGACACCCGCCATGAGAAGAGTCGACTCGTCGAAGATCAACGTGAGCGACGTGTTCAGTCCCGAGTAGATGAAGAACGCGGGCAACAGGAGGTAGGCGACCAACGGTTCGAATCGTTCGCGGATCGTCTCGAGTAGCGCGCCGCGCGGCATGACGGCCCCGGCCACGAAAGCGCCGAACACCGAATAGATTCCGACCGCATCGGTGATGCAACCGGCGGCGAGCACCACCAGGAGAACGACGCTCAGATGTGCGATCGGCAACCCGCCGCGACGTTCCGCCTCGAAGTGTGGCGGCGTCCATGTCTCGAGTCTGCCGAGAAGCGGACGGCCGACGAAGATCATGAACACGAGGTAGGCCAGTCCGCCTCCGACCGCCAGGATCGCCCCGAACACGCTTCCCTTGGCCGTCGCCACGACCGTCGCCAGCAGGACCCACGAGCAGGCGTCGTCGACGGCGGCGCAGGACAACGCCATCGTGCCCAGTCGCGTGTTGAGCAGTCCGGAGTCGTAGACGATCGACGCCAACATCGGAAATGCGGTGATGGCGACCGCCGCGGCCACGAAAAGACCGCCTTGCCAATGGACTACCTTGTCCGTGAAGTAGCCGCCGAGGCTGACCATCGACCATCCGACGATGCCACCGAGGATGCGCGGAATCCCATGCCTGCGGCTGAGGTGACACCGGCCTGCCGCGAATGAGCGGTGAGGATGTCGAGCTTGAATGACGCGCCCACGAGAAACATGTAGAGCACGAGCCCGAGTTGGCCGACGAC
>CAVRFN010000006.1:0-20804 GCA_963720345.1 uncultured Actinomycetota bacterium | reverse complement strand
CAGCGAGCATGGCGGTGACCGCCTCGATGATCTCGGCATCTGGGCTGTGGAAGCGCCTTCCCAGCCGCTGGACAGCGGCGTCTACGCGCTGCACAAGCGCGCGATAGGCGTCACCCGCAGCCACGGCATAGCCTGCGGCGGCCTCCACCTGAGGTTGGTCGGAGTACCGCGCGGACAGATTGGCCAATTCGTGAGTCAGATCCTTGGCCTGCTCCTGCACCTTCAATGTGAGGTTGCGCGTGTATTCGAGATCGGGCACATACTGCGACTCCGCGTCCTCAGCCAGCACAACCTCCATCACGTGATCGATCTGATAGAGCGTGTCGATCGTGCTCTCGACAGAACCCATTCGGACACGCACCTCCACCGGCGGGATGGGAATCGTCAACTGTTGGGTCGACACTTCGGCTCGGGCCCATCGCTCCATGTCCCGGGCGTGCGCCTCCCAGCGGGCGACCTCGGCGTCTGCGGCTTCCCGCGCGGCAGTCGACCTCGGCCTCCGCGGCTTCCCGCGCGGCCGTCACCTCGGCTTCGGCGGTTTCCCGCGCGGCAGCCACGTCACCGCTCGCCTGCCCAAGCGCCGCCGCGACCTCGGCAGCTGAGTCCGAGCGCACCTTTTCCAGTTCTCGGCGTAACCGCTGTACTGCTTGCTCCCCCGTCGCCCGCTCGGTTGTCCGCTCCGTGCTCCTCTCGACGGCACGTGCCTCCGCAGCCCGAACCTTCTCCTCGGCCGCCGCCACCTCAGCCGCCGCATCAGCGCGGACCCGGTCGATCTCGACTTGTAGTTGTTGGATGGACTTCTCCGCGGCAGCGCGCTCGGTTGTCCGCTCGGTGCTCCTCTCGACGGCACGTGCCTCCGCAGCCCGAACCTTCTCCTCGGCCGCCGCCACCTCAGCCGCCGCGTCAGCGCGGACCCGCTCGATCTCTGCTTGCGCCTGCTGCACCGCCTTCTGATCAGCGGCCCGCTCCGCTCTCCGTTCAGCGTCCTTGCGCGCGGCCTCGGCCTCCACCGCACGGACCCGCTCACCCGCCGCCGCGGCAACGCGTGCCGATTCCTCGGCCTCCGCTCGAGCCAGCGAGGCCGCTGCCTCTGCGTCGAGCCTGCCCTGGTGCGCTTTACGCTCCCGCTCCTCGGCCAGCCGGCGCAGATGCTCAGCCTCGACGAGCTGCATCGCCAGCGACCGTCGTGGCACGGGCGGCCCATTGCGTTCACGGTGTTGGACGAGTTCGCGCTCACTCATCTGAGCCAACGCGACCGATTCGGCCCGTGGTTGTATCCCCAACCGCTTCGCGGCGGCGACTGAGTCCGCCGCCGCGCGTCGTGTCAACGTCGCCCACCTGTCGACGTCGAGGTCCTCAATGTGTTGGCGAGTCGTCGTCATCGGCGTCGCCGCCCTCCGCTGCTCTCCGTCACTGTGGCGGAAGGTGTTTGAGCCGAAGATGTTTCAGCAGTCGGCGTCGGCTTCTGGGTCGCTGTAGCCGGCGCCGGGGTCGCTGCGGCCGGCTTCTCGTGCTTCAACTCCCGCGGGCGTGCCGCCGCAGCCCCCGCGATGTCAGAAACAGGACCGGCCTGCTGTGCCAGCACCAGTAACAGTTGCTCCTGGTACACCGCCACAGCCTTGGCGAGCGTCTCATCGCCGAGTCGCTCGGCATCACGGAGCAACCCTCCCAACAGCTCCAGGGTCACTGCAGGCCCAAGACCCAAGGTGGCACCCTCGCTCACGGCAGGCTCGATGCCGGCGGTGTCGACCACCCACTGCCACCGCTCCCACGCGAGTGCGTTCTCCGCATCATTACGAGCCTGATCTTGGCGGCGTTCCTGCTGCTCGCGCTGCTGCTCAAACCGCTGACGCGCGCGTCGTGACGCGTAGAGCACAGCACACGCTGCAATGACCGCTGCCAGCAATGCCACTACGCCGGCAAAGCCAGGCGAGACCACGAAGTCCCGCATCGGTAGATCTCCCAGAACGCTTAGTGGCGGTACGAGGTGCACCTAGCAATTCTCGCATCACGACAACCCCGGTAACGACGGAAACTTCGAGCGGCAATCGCTGCTCGAGGAAGTCGCGAGCAGCCAGCCAAGATTCTTGATCGCGTTTAGTCGGCTCAGGAAGGGGCATGGGATTCACCATCAGCCACCACCCAAGCTCCAAGCAGGACGATCGCCAGCTGAACAACACTTGAAGAAACACCTAATGTGCTTGCAGACAGGTTCGCGAGACAGCCGGTGCTAGATCTCACCAGCAGTTGACTGATCTGCCGTCCAGACGCCGCCACACAAGGCCGAGAATCGGAGCCACAAGTTGAACGTCCGAAAATGCCTGCTTCTTACGGTCACTTGGCTAGCCGCGACACTCCTATTCGCAGCGAGTGCACCGGCTTCGCCACAGCCGATGATCCCTGGAGCAGACGCCGCTATCGCTAAGGCCGAAAGCCTTCTTGGGACAGACCAATTCGGAATCTACGGATGTGAAGCCCTGGTGGCCCACGCATTCGGCGTGTCGCAGGCTCAATACGGTTGGGACGGCGCTGCCGAGACCATGTACCAGACACTCCTCGAACAAGGGAAGATCCACACCGACAGGAACCCCCCGCGTGGGGCACTTGTTTTCAGCCGAGGATTCGTCGGCGCGCATATCGACATCTCCCGCGGGGATGGGACCTACGTGTCCGGCGGTGTTCAGGGGCTCTCGCCGGGATACGGCGACGGGAGCAACATCCAGATCCTGCCCACTCCTAGTGTGGGCGACGACAGCTATACCTACCGCGGTTGGAGTTTGGGCTTCCCGGAGTCCGAGTCGCAATAGCGCGAATTCGAACCCCTGTCCGAGACTGTGAGGGCCATTGTTGGCGTCACGAGACAGCGACTGTCGTCAAGAGCTATTTTGCGAGGCGAAAATAAGGTTCGACCGTCCCGCTGAGCTTGATAACCATCGGATTTCCGCGACGATCCTTCGCGGTGGGCACTTCAACACGCACCCAGCCCTCGGCCACGTTGTATTCGAGAACATTGGTTTTCTCGGCGCCATTGAAGCGAATCCCCACATCGCGGCTGAGCACCTCTTCGCTATAGAGAGGGCTGTTTGGATCCGTGGAGAGGTGATTTGGCGGAACGTCGGCGATCTGGTCCTCGGACATACTGGCTTTCGTTAGATGCTGCGTCGGTCTTCGGTTGAATCGCTGAGACCCTACGCGACCCTAACCGGCGCGACCTTTGGGTGGAGCTAAGGGGATTCGAACCCCTGACCCCCACACTGCCAGTGTGGTGCGCTACCAACTGCGCCATAGCCCCTTGTTGTGCTCATCGAAGTTACACCACCTGCGGTAGGCCATCAAAATCGCAGGTCAGGGCACTTCGCCGGCCGCCTCCGGCCCGAGCGGACGCGCCGGCGTATGCCCAGCTGGCGGCTGGTCGTAGGTCTCCGGGGCGAATACCCAACCGATCGCCGCGACGAAGAGGACCGCGCCGCTGACGGCGAAGGCCCAGCCGAACGACGCGTACTGGGCGATCATGCCGACGATCAGCGACCCGCCGATCGACCCCACGTCGACCATCATCTGGAAGACGGCCACCGGAGCCCCGCCGCGCGACTGATTCCCGACGATGTCGGCCACGGCGGCCTGCTGCGGGGAGATGAAGATGCCCGTCGCCGCACCCGACACGTACGCGGTCGCCAGGAAGACCACGAGTGACGACGTCACCCCGAGCAGGCTCGTCGACACCGCCGCGGCCATTAGCCCGACGATCAGCAGCTTGCGCCGTCCGATCCGGTCAGACAGATAGCCGCTGGGGATGACTACTGAGACGTTGCCGATGGCGAACGTCGCCAGTGCCAGGCCGGCGATGCCGGTGCTGCGGCCGAGCACGTCGACGATGAAGAGCGGCACCAGCGCGATCCGCAGCCCGAACGCCGCCCACCCGGTCGCGAAATTGGAGAAGCACGCGGCGAGATAGGCGCGGTGCCGCAACACCTCTCGCAGCGAGACAGGGGGCCCGGCGGATTCCTCTGGCGCAGCCACCGTGCTGCCCCGCAGGCTGAAGAACACCACACCAGCGGCGACAAGCAGCGCACCCCCGTAGATCGCGAACGGTGCGGCGAGACCCAGTCCGGCCGTGACGCTGCCGAGCACCGGCCCACCGACCGATCCGATCAGGAATCCCGACGAGAACAGTCCCGCGACGCGACCGCGGGCGTCCTGAGGCGAGATCCGGATCATCAAGGCGAGCGACGACACCGAGAACATGGCCGACCCGAGTCCTCCGAGGGACCGGAACAGCAGCAGCTGCCAGTAGGTCTGCGCGAAGGCGCACACGGCGGTGGACACCGCGACGATCAGCAGGCCGTTGATGTAGACCCGGCGCTCCCCCAATCGCTGCACCAGCCAGCCCGCCGGCGGCGCAGCGACCAGCCGCATTATCGCGAAAGCCGTGATGACGAAGGTCGCCGCGCTGATGCTGACACCGAAGTGGCGGGCATATTGCGGCAACACCGGAGAGACGACGCCGTAGCCGAACGCGACCACCACGTTGGCCGAGACCAGCAGCCAGACTTCACGCGGGAGCTTCGGCTTGCCCCGGCGACTGACCGTCGAACAGTCACCCTCCGCGTCAGTGCTCACGCGATGACTTTATTCACCACTTCCTTGGCCGCTTCCTGCACCTCGGCAAGATGCTCCGGTCCGCGGAATGACTCGGCGTAGATCTTGTACACATCCTCGGTGCCCGACGGGCGCGCCGCGAACCACGCATTCTCCGTCGTCACCTTCAGCCCCCCCAGCGGCGCGCCGTTGCCGGGCGCCGTGGTCAGCTTGGCGGTGATCGCCTCGCCCGCCAGCTCGGTGGCGCTCACCTGTTCGGCCGACAGCTTGGCGAGCCGGGCCTTCTGCTCACGGTTGGCGGGGGCGTCGATGCGGGCATACGTTGGCGCACCGTACTTTTCGGCAAGTGCGTCGTATCGCTGCGACGGCGTGGAACCCGTCTTCGCCAGGATCTCCGACGCCAACAGCGCCAGGATGATGCCGTCCTTGTCGGTGGTCCACACCGAGCCGTTGCGCCGCAGGAACGACGCCCCGGCGCTTTCCTCGCCGCCGAAACCGATAGTGCCGCTGAGCAATCCGTCGACGAACCATTTGAAGCCCACCGGCACCTCGACCAGTTTGCGTCCCAACCCGGCGACCACCCGGTCGATGATCGACGAACTGACCGCGGTCTTGCCGACCGCTGTGGACGCGGGCCAGTCGGGCCGGTTGGTGTACAGGTACTCGATCGCGACGGCCAGGTAGTGGTTCGGATTCAGCAGCCCGCCATCGGGTGTCACGATGCCGTGCCGGTCGGAGTCCGCGTCGTTGCCCGTCGCGATCTGGTAGGTCTCCGCGGTTGGCGATCAACTCGATCCCGCCATCGCGTTGGGCGAACTGCAGTCCATCCGGATCTTGCCGTCGGTGTCCAGCGTCATGAACCGCCACGTCGCGTCGACGAGCGGATTGACCACGGTCAGGTTCAGGTTGTGCCGCTCGGCGATGGCGCCCCAGTAGTCGACGCTCGCGCCGCCCAGCGGGTCGGCTCCGATGCGGATCTTCTCGGCGCTGATCGCATGCAGGTCGACGACATTGGGCAGGTCGGCGATGTAGGCGTCGAGATAGTCGTGACGCTCGACGGTCTTCAGCGCGCTGGCCAGCGGAACCCGCTTCACGTCCTTGAGGCCGTCGCGCAGGATCTCGTTGGCCCGCTTGGCGATCGCGCCAGTGGCGTCGGTGTCGGCAGGGCCGCCGTTGGGCGGGTTGTACTTGAAGCCACCGTCGCGTGGCGGGTTGTGCGAGGGCGTGACCACGATCCCGTCGGCCAGATCGCCGTCGCGGCCGTCGTTGAAAGTCAGGATGGCGTGGCTGACGGCGGGCGTCGGGGTGAAGCGATCGGCCGAATCGATCATCGCCACCACATCGTTGGCGGCCAACACTTCCAGCGCCGAGACCCATGCAGGCTCCGAGAGCGCATGGGTGTCGCGGCCGATGAACAGCGGTCCTGACGTGCCCTGCGCATGTCGGTACTCGACGATGGCCTGCGTCGTCGCGACGATATGCGCCTCGTTGAACGCCGCGTCGAGGCTCGAACCACGATGACCGGACGTACCGAACGCCACCTGTTGATCGACGTTGTCGGGGTCGGGTTCGACGGTGTAGTACGCCGTGACCACCTGCGCCACATCGATGAGGTCTTCGGGTTGTGCCGGTTGACCGGCGCGGGGATTGGCCATGGTCTCGATTCTGCTCCGGTTCCGCGCGGCGCACCGAGGCGATGCCAAAGAATTCAGGCCAACGCCAACAGTTCGTCGCACCCGCTACTCGACAACCGGCGGCTGCTGGTCGGTCAGCTCGACGGACCAGATTCCGGTTTCGTACCGCAGCACCTGATAGGAGCCCGTGGATACGGACACAGTGGGGAGGGTCGGAGCGATGCGCGCGAGGAGCGGCCGGATCACCGCGTCGTGGGTCACGACGACGACCGCCGTGTGCCGGGACTCCGCCCACGCGCCCCACTCGTCGAGTGCCGGGGCAGAACGTGACAAGACAGCCGCCGTGGGCTCGACTCCCGGGGCGGCGTCGACGCTGCCCCACTCGGCGATCACCTCTGATTTCACCGCGCCCGTCCATTGCCCGTAGTCGCGATCGTTGAAGCGATCGTCGATCTGGTGCGTGGTTCTCGCATGATCGGCGACGGCGGCTGCAGTGCGGACTGCGCGCTGAAGTGGACTTGACACCACGACGCCGGCGTCGACCGTGGCTAGCGCGACCGCCACCGCGCGGGCTTGGCGTTCACCGTGTTCGTTCAGCTCAGGATTGGCGAGACCACGGAGTCTTCCGTCGGCGTTGAGGGATGTCTCTCCGTGGCGGACGAGGTATACGTGTTGCGCCATGTTCTCAGACCGCCCACACCAGGGCGAGTCCGGCCGCGCAGGCGGCGACCGACATAACCAAGGAGATACCGCGTTGAGCAACGCGAGCATTCGCCGGCCCTGCTGGACCAGTCGCACGGTTTCGAAGCTCGCGGTACTGAAAGTTGTGTACCCGCCGCAGAATCCGGTTCCCAGCACGGTCTGCCAGGCGCTGGACTGGCCGTGGAAGAGCACGGCGCCGGCAAGAACGCCGATGAGTAGCGATCCCGTGATGTTGATGACGACAGTGGCCAACGGAAACGGTGACCGCCACCGCTGTTTTGTCCATGCGTCGAGCAGGAATCGGGTGACCGCACCCGAGGCTCCTGCGAGGAAGGTGAGAATCGGAATCATGCGCGCGCCCTCCGGCGGTGCACGCTTGCCATGACCACGATGCCGAGCCAGGCGGTCAACACGCCGCCCACGACGCTGAGCAGGCCGTAACTGACTGCGGTTCCGAGCGTAGCCGTGTCGGCCCAACAGCACGATCTCCAAGGCGAAGGCGCTGTAGGTGGTGAATGCGCCACAGAACCCGGTCCCGGCACACAGGCGGGCGCGGCGGCGCCATCCTGAGTCGTCGCCCAGCCGCGCGAGTCCCTCCAGCAAGCCGCCCAGGACGAAAGCGCCGCTGAGGTTGATCAAGAAGGTCGCCCACGGCCAAGATGCGCCATCGTGCGGCAGGGCTTTCTCGATGTAATAGCGCAGTGCCGTACCCGCGATACCTCCGGCGAAGATCCAAGCCATTGCCGATGGCCGCAGGTGCAGTGGTCGTAATGGTCTGGCCGGAGCGTCGGGATCGGTAAGCAACTCGGCATGCGAGTCGCTCTGAACCCGTTGAGCGTGCCGCTTCGGCCGCGTCATCGTGATCGTCGGCACCCGGCTGATCCGCGGTCATGTGGCACACCTACCCATCGCTATGACGGTAGGAACTATCAGCCAGTTGGCGGTTCGAGCGACGAGCTCGGGCGAGATCCATCACCACGGCGGTCGACTGTATCCGCTCTAGCAGCGAATATCGCGGCATCGGCGCCTGCGACTACCGCTGATGCGCAGCAGGTAAGGCTAGCCTCACCTCGGATTCCCGTGTACCGTCCCACGCCGTGACCTCGTCTAATCCTGAAGCGGTGAGCGCTGCTCTCACCGAAATCCTGAGCGAAGACATGAATGTCGATATTCGCCGGGTCACCAGAGAATCCAGACTGATCGACGACGTCGGACTCGATTCGGTGGCATTCGCAGTCGGAATGGTGGCCATCGAGGACAAACTCGGTGTGGCGCTGTCCGAAGAGGATCTGCTCAGCTGCGACACCGTCGGCGACCTCGAAGCGGCCATCCTCGCGAAGGTGCCCGCCGCCCAGCCGAACTCGTGACCGTGCTGGCCGCAGCGCTGTCGGCGGCGATGCGGGGCGCCCCCACCAAGCTGGCGGTGCTCGATCCCGACAGTGACTCGTGGGTCCGCCACCCCTGGCAAGAGGTCCACGCGCGGTCGGAGAACGTCGCCGACCGCATCGTCGACGACGGATCCACGGCCGTCGGCCTCGTCGGCGAGCCGACCGTGGAGTTCCTCGCCGCCATCCCTGGCACGTTCTTCGCGGGTGCAGCGCTGTCGATCCTGCCCGGGCCCATCCGTCGTGCCGATCCCCGGCAATGGGCCCAGACCACTCTTGACAGGTTCCGCAGCATCGGAGTGACGACGGTCTTCAGCCACGGCGCAGAGTTGGAACTGTTGCGAGGCAGACGCCGAGGGAATCGTCGTCCACGATCTCGGCGATGTCGCCCACGCCCACCGTTCGACCACTTTCGAAGGACCCCAGACCGCAGACGTCGCGATCCTGCAGGGCACTGCGGGTTCGACGGGAACTCCACGCACAGCGCAGATTTCGCCCGCGGCCGAACTGGCCAATCTCCGCGGATTGATCGCGCGTGTCAACATCGACGAAAAGTGCCGCCTACAAAGCTGGTTGCCGATCTACCACGATATGGGCCTGGCCGTCATGCTCGTATCCACGCTGGCGCAGGCAGACCTATGGCAAGCGCCCACAAAGGCCTTCGCCGGCAACCCGTTTGGCTGGTTGAACTGGCTCAACTGAGAGCAAGGCCACGATGACCGCGGCGCCCAATATGGCGTTCAACATCATCGGCAAGTACGCCAGCGGCCTCTCCGGTCTCAATCTGAGTAATCTCGGCTACACGCTCAACGGCGGGGAACCCGTCGACTGTGACGGGTATGCCCGCTTCTCCGCCGAGATGGCCCGGTTCGGCTTCAACCCGAACTCGCTTTCCCCATCCTATGGACTGGCCGAATCTACCTGTGCGGTAACGATTCCCGAGCCCTTTATGGGTCTTCGGACTGACGAGGTCACCGTCACGACCGACGCGGGCGAGTCCACTCGGCGTTTCGCGGTTCTCGGCCATCCGATCGACGGCATGGAGGTCCGGGTGAACACCGAGCAGCCTCACGCCACCGAGGTGACCGGTCGTGACGTCGGAGAGATCGAGATCCGTGGCACGTCACTCATGAACGGGTACGTCGGCGAGGCACCGATCGATCCCCAGGATTGGCTGCCCACTGGAGATCTCGGGTACCTCACCGACGAAGGGCTCGTCGTCTGTGGCCGCGCGAAGGAACTCATCACAGTCGCCGGACGCAACGTGTTCCCCAACGAGATCGAGCGCATCGCCGGCCAGATCGACGGCGTGCGCGACGGCTGCGTGGTGGCGATCGGCACGGGTGAGGCCACCGCGCGGCCCAGGCTCGTCATCACCGCGGAATTCAAGGGCGAGGACGAACCCGCGGCGCGCAGTGCCGTGGTGGCACGCGTGGCATCGGAATGTGGCGTGGTGCCCGCCGATGTCGTCTTCGTCAAACCCGGTGCGCTACCCCGGACGTCTTCGGGCAAGCTGCGCCGGTTGGAGGTCAAGCGCAACCTGGAGGGAGCCAGCCGATGACGGAATCGGCAGACGTTCCTCCGGCGGAGGACTACAGCGAACTGCTCGACCGAGTCTTCGATGACCGAGTCACGAAGTGGACGGCCGAGGCCGAAGAGACCGAACGCTTCCCCCGAAAGCTCATCGAGTACCTGGGTGAGTCAGGTGTTTTCGCCGCCAAATGGCCGGCTGGCCAACAGAACTCCGACGTCGCGAAGGTCATCGCGTTGGCACGCAAGCTCGGCGTGCTGGGATCGGCAGGCATCGGCGTCGGTGTGGGGCTGCACGACTCGGCGATCGCGATCCTGCGCCGCTTCGGCAAGTCGGACTACCTTCGCAACATCGCCGAGCAGGCTATCCGCGGCGAAGCCGTACTGTGCATCGGCGCCTCCGAGCAGTCCGGCGGATCCGACCTTCAGATCGTCGGCACCGAGGTCCGGTCCGTACGGGACGGCTTCGAGGTCAAGGGCATCAAGAAGTTCGTCTCGCTGTCCCCCATCGCCGACCATGTCATGGCGGTGGCCCGCAACGTCGACCACGACCCGAACAGCAAGCACGGCAGCGTGGTCGTCATCGCCGTTCCGTTGGCGCAGTGCGAAATTCAGCCGCAGTACCGCAAGGTCGGCGCAGGACCGTTGGACACCGCTGCCGTGCACATCGACACCTGGGTGCCCGCCGACGCACTGGTCGCCCGCGCGGGCATCGGACTGGCCGCGATCTCCTGGGGGCTTGGCACAGGAGCGGATGTCGGTGGCCGGCCTGGTGTCGACGTCGGCCCAGCGGGTTATCGGAATCACGCTGGCACGCATGATGACTCGCCGACAGTTCGGCCATACGTTGTACGAGCATCAGGCGCTGCGGCTACGCATCGCCGACCTGCAGGCGCGCGTCGACATGTTGCGCTACGCGCTTGACGGAATCGCCGCGACGGGCAAGCTGGACCTCCGCGCCGCCGCGGCCATGAAGGTCAACGCGGCCCGCCTCGGCGAAGAGGTGCTCAACGAATGCATGCACATCTTCGGCGGCTCGGGCTACCTGGTGGACGAGACCCCGCTGGGCAGGTGGTGGCGCGATATGAAGCTGGCGCGAGTCGGCGGTGGCACCGACGAAGTGCTGTGGGAATTGGTCGCCGCGGCGATGAAGCCGGACTACGACGGCTACGCCGAGTTCAACCAGCTGCCTTAGTTTCTGCGCGACTTCACTTCTTGGCGAGGTTGACCAGGAACTCGATGGTGCCCGTAGGCTCTACAGTCACGAACCCCGCGAAATCCGGTGGTGTGACGTTGAAGTCGGTCCAGGTGACGGGGACAGAACCGGCGGCGACGATAGTGTCGCCGGCACGTTGAACGTCAACCTTGGCGGTGACTTCGCGTGAGACACCCTTGACCGTCAGGCTGACCGGTACATCAAGAGTCACCGATGCGCCGCTTTCCGGCACCGCCGCGACGTCGACCGGCTGGGTCACGCGCAACTCGGCGGTCGGGAACTTGGCGGTGTCGAGAATGTCCCCGCCGCGAAACTGGTTGTCTCGCGCGCCTTCCGGAGAGGTGATCGATGCCACGTCGACGGTGAACGTCGCCGATTCCAGCTTCGACGCAGCCACCACCGCTTCGCCGGTGACCTTTGGGGTCCGGCCGTTGACGGTCAGCGGTGAGCCACGCAGAATCTCGTCGACGCGATAGCCCGCCTGCGTGCGCGCGGCGTCGTCGTCCGGTCCCGGCACGACGGTCCACGTCCCGTTGACGTCTGTGGTCGCCGCCTCCGTCTGGTCGGGCAGCGTCAACTCGGCGTCGGCTTCACCGGCGATGAACTCGCGATAGATCCACGGCCCGGCCGTGAACCCGACAATGGCGAGAACGATCACGATGCCGAGCCCCCACAGCACAGCCTTCTTCATGGCACGGGACGCTAGCCGATATCGGGTGTGTCCGACGGCGAACGGGGCAGCGCGTACAACGCCATTCGCCGATTGGACATGTCGTGCTCGCCGAGGAAAACACCGCCGGCGTATTCGCAGACTGCCCGCGCTCCGGTGTTTCGGTGGTCCGGGTCGAACATGATGCGACGGCAACGGGGTTCGAGCTCGAAGATGTTGGCGACCAAGCGAGGCAACATGATCGGCGCGATTCCCCGGTTGACGAACCGCATCTCCGCGATTGCCGCGTGCAGACCGATGTCGTACGGATCTGCGTCATAACGCGGGGCGATAGAGTCCTTCGCCGCTCGGTAGAGCTCGACATAGACGAACGGCTGGCCGCGGAAACTGCCGACGAACGGCCGAGAGTATTCGCCGTCCAGTTGGGCCTGCAGGTAACGCTGCCAGCGCTCGGGCGGCCAGGCGTACTCCCATGACTCCACCAGGTGCGGACGGTTCATCCACTCCGACAGCATCTTCGCGTCGGCTGCGGCATCGACGAGCCTGACGCCATAGGGTTGGCCCAGGGTAGGCGTCGGCGGCGCGCCCACCGCGCGGACCTCGTCGGATATCGATGTCAGCTCGCGCGGCAAGACGGGTGATGGGGCCTCGTCAATGTCGGTCATCGACCGCCGAGCCTACCGGAGTAACTGAGGATAGGTTTACCTACCTCGACGTCGCCCGTCGATGTTTTGTGCACTGACGTCGGGGGCAGCCTCATTCCATGTACGAAGTCCTGGAACGCGAACTGAAGTGGGAGGTTGACGACGATTTCGTGCTCCCCCGCTTCGATGACATCGTCAAGGGTGCCGACGTCGAGCACAGCACCGTTCACCTGACCGGTTCCTTTTACGACACCGCCGACGGCGACCTGCGGGCTCACGGAGTCTTGTTACGTCGGCGCGACGGCGACGACGGCACCGGCTGGCAGCTGAAGGTGCCCGATGTCGAGGGCCGTGTCGAGATCCGCACCACGCGGTCGGACACACCGCCGACCGAGCTCACCGAAGTGCTCACCGGTATGCGTCTGGGCAAGCCATTGGTGAGCATCGCGACCATCCGAACGGTGCGCGATCGCTATCGCATCAGCGAGCCCGACGCTGACAAGGTGTGTGTAGAGGTCGACGTCGATCAGGTGCGCGCCTCTGTCGACGATCGACTCCTGGCATGGCGCGAGATCGAAGTCGAGCTCGGCCCGACGACGAAATCGATACCGCAAGAGCTAGTCGACCGGCTGGCCCAATCCGGAGCTAAGCCGTCCAGGTATCCGTCCAAGCTCGCGCGCGCCGCGCACACCGAACGACCGGCGCCCGCCGGTGACACATACGCCGCCCAGGCCATCGCGGACTACCTGGACACGCAGATTGACGAAGTCTTCGTCGGTGACCTGGGCCTGCGTCGGGGCAGTGACCCGATCCACGACACCCGGGTCGCAATCCGACGCCTGCGCAGTACATTGCGGGTGTTCGGCAAGCTGCTCGACCCGAGCGCGATCTCCGGCGTGGAGGACGAACTCAAATGGTTCGCAGCGCTGCTCGGCGAGGTGCGCGATCGTCAGGTGCAACGGCGTCGCTTCCGGGATGCGCTCGCAGGACTTCCGCCCGAACTCGTGCTCGGCCCAGTCGCCAACAGGATCAATAACGACCTGCAGGCGGACCAATTACAGGCGCGCCACCGCGTGACCGAAGCGATGGCCTCGCCACGGTATCTGGACCTACTGGCGGTTCTGCGGCAATGGCGTTCCAACCCGCCGGTCACAGCGGGGATCTCCGTGAAAAAGCTGACCGGACGGGCCCGCCGCGCCGAAAGAAAAGCGGACCGGCGGCTGGCCGACGGAATCGAGTCCGGCGACGACGCGCTGTTACACCGGGGTCGGAAGGCAGCCAAACGGGCGCGCTACGCCGCCGAGCTTCGGCGACCGCTCGACAAGAGCGCGAAGAAAACAGTGAAGCATTACAAGAAATTTCAACGCGTACTGGGCGATCACCAGGACGGCGCGATTGCGGCGGAGACATTGCTACGGCTGGGGCAGGTGGCGGGAACGACGGATGGCGAGAACGGTTTCACCTTCGGGCTGCTGTACTCGCAGGAGCAGCAAGCCGCAGCAGACGCGCGCCGGAAAGTGACAGAACTGCTCGGCTAGCGCAGCGCCGAAACCCGGTGATCGGCCAGCGCAGCTACGCAGTCGGACGCGGCGATGCCTCACGCGAGTGAGATCGGTGTCGCGAATCATTCGAACAGTTCGTCGATTGCCTTCTGCTCCAACTCAATCCATCTGACCACGCGCTCGCGGACACGCGCGACTTCATCCTCGTCGAGGTGCCGGGCCTCATCCGGCGTGATACGGCAGATGTCCATGGGACCGCCGACGCTCGGCGACGATGTGTCCAGCGTGTCGAGTACCCGCAGGGCGGCCACGACACCGTAGTCGACGCTGCGCTTGGCCATCTGAAAGTGCGCGAGTAGGGCGTAGGCCTGTTGGGCCATCGGCGAACCACTGCCGACTGCCTGGAAGCCCGTCTCTTCGTGGTGACCGATCAAGCCATGCGGATCGATGTCGACGATGAACGGCTTCCCGTCGGCGTAGCCGGCGGCCAATATGTACGTCGCCGGCGTCGCGCCGGGCTTGCCGCCGGGGACGTCGGAGATGAAGGTGCTGTAGTGCTGTTCGAGAACCGGCGCGACTCGTTGTTGCAGGGCGTGCCCGACGTCGGGCGCTTCGACGATCGCGTCGGCCTCGGCGTCGAAGATCTGCTCGAGGTCGAACAGCACGGCCCGGGAGCCGCTCCCACCCCACGAGGCGTGCTTGCCGAGTGCGTGCAGCTTTTGCGCCGGATAGCTCACGCCGCGCACGGGATCGGTGATCTGCGAGTCCGACGCCATCACAAGCCCGTCGGCGCACCGCAATGCGAGAACGACCGTCACAACTCAGGTCTTACCCAAATCGGACGTTCGTCTCACGCCGCACCGTGGAATCGTGGGGGGATGACGGTCGATCGGGTCGCAGAACTGAAGCGCTGGCAGGGCTCCGGCGCCATGTGGCAGGTGATCGCGCGGCGTGGCGACACTCTGACGGTCGCCCTGTTGCGCTGTGACGGTGGCGAAGAGATGGACCGGTTCACCTCCGACGATTCACGACTGCGGGAATTCATCGGCAACCGGCGAAGCAGCGAGGACTAGCGACGACGGCCGGTCGGTAAACCCGCCCCAGACCCCACCCGACCGGCGGCGTCATCAGAACGTGTCATCAGAACGGAGCCGTCCTGAACCCTCCATTCCATTGCACGCCCCAGGCGTTCACCTCGCTGTTCCACTCCACTGGAAGCCAAGGCGCCCAGTACGGCGGCGGCGGTGGCGGTGGCGCCCACACCGGCACGATGACGCCGCGATGTCCGGGCGGCGGAAGGCCGCGCTGTCCCGGCGGCAACGGGTTGCCCGGTGACGCCGACATTCACGCCGGGACCAGGAACCGGCGGCCATGGCGGGGCCTGGCCATTTCGGATCGCCGTTGGCGACGCCCGCACCTATTCCCAGTGCCCCGCTCGCCAGAGCGCTGGCACATATCGCCGTGAGGACGCTCTTCTTGACATTCATCAGGTCGACTCCTTCGATCGGCACGCCCGCAACCGCGCGGACGCGCTGGTCAATTGCGACCCCCGACGCATCGAGGCTACCCGCCGCCAACCGCCGCCTAAACGCCTGCTCGGCGCACCAATTCGACAAACGCTGCCGCCGCCGCGTCGACACCATCGCGATCGTCGGTGGCGACCAGATCGAGCAACAAACCCCGCGCGACGGCCAGACCCAGACGCATCAGCGCCGGATCGACCGCCTGCGCGGCGTCGTCGGCCAGCCAGGTGTCCACGGCACCCGGCAGCATCCCGGCGAACGGCTGCTCGCCCTGCACGCCACGGGCGTAACACTCGAAGAACAGTCGCTCGAACGGGCGCAATTCGGGCCGGCGTAGGTCGGCCCACATCGCGGCGATGGCATCGGCCGGCTCGGTCGGCAGTTCGCCCATCATCGACATCTGACGGCGCTCGACCTCACCGACTATTGCCAGCAGCAGTTCGTTGCGCGAACCGAAGTGGTGCAGCAGCATCCGGTGGCTCGTCCCGACCGCCGCCGCGACATCGCGCAGCGACCGGTCGCCTATCCCTCGTGCAGCGAACTCCTCGACCACTGCATCTAGCAGTTCCTGGCGCCGCTCGCGATCAGGAGGCCGGGCCATCGAGGTGGTGCATGTGCTCGCTTCGGGCTTTGAGACCCGCAGCCTCCATATCCAGATACCGACGGGTCATCGACCGCATGGCCAACCCGACCAGCGATCCCACCGGGCCACCCTGGTCAATCTGCTGACGAACTCGGGAACGGCTGCCTGACAGCGCCTCGACGTGGTGGCTGGCCTTGGTCAGTCCACCGGGTGAGCGCTGCACCCAGGTCCATGACCTGCCCGGTTCGACGTCGGTGACCTCCCAGACGAGTTTCGGCATGCGCGGCTGTTTGATCTCGAACCGCTTGCCCACCGCAATGCCGGGCCCGTCGAGGGCGATCAGGCTGGTGACCGAGGCGGTCCATTCGGGCCAGCGCTCGACATCGCTGAAGACATCCCAGACGACAGTCGCCGGTGCGTCGATGTCGACGCCACAGTCGGTAATCATGTACCAGACGGTACATGAACTAGCCTTTTCGCGGAAGCATTCAACGCCCCGCAAACGACCGAAAGTGCGTGCGGAAACCGCTGGACCGCCATACCGTCGAGCAAATAGCTGAAACTCCCCCTCAGCGGATTCACGGAAGGTCCTTTCCTTGGCAACGAAGTCCTTGGCAACGACGCCAACTGGTTACGGACGCTTCATCGGCAGGGTCGGCGCGCTGGCAGTCGCGCTCGGGATCGGTGTCGCCATCGCCAACAGCCCGGGGTTGGCGTGGGCGCAGGACGGGCCGTCGGGTGCGTCGGACTCGGGCTCGACGACGGGTGCAACAGGCTCGCCCGCTTCGGCTGGCTCGGGATCGGCCGAGGGCACCGACACTTCGGGAGAAGACGCGAACACCGGCGAGGACGACGACAACGAGTCGGACGACGACGAGTCGGACGACGAGGAAGCCCGTGGCGACGACGAAATCGGTGACGACGAAATCGGTGACGCCGACTCCAAAGAGCAAGTCGAGGACGACGGGGAAGGCGAGTCGACGAATGACGGCGACGAGTCATCAGCGCTGAATCAGCCGGAGTATTCCGCAGAGGCGCAGAAAGACACAGACCGCACGTCGAACATGCGCAGTGGACGCAACGACGACTCCTTGACCAAGGACGTCATCCTTTCGGAGTCGCTGTCGATCACGGCCGCACGGACTGTGATCACTTCATCGGACATCGACAAGTCCGCAGCCGACGACACCATGGGCATGGCGGCGGTGACCGATTCGCCGTCCATACCGGCCGCATCGACGTTCGTCGCGATCGTTCCGCAGTCCACCAGGACGTCGCAGGTGACCTCCCCCGCCGCCACGGTGACCAGCGGCATCGGCGGCGTGGTCAGTACGGTCTTGTCCGCCTTGGGTTTTGGCTCGCAGGCGGCCAGCGGCCCGGTGGTGCCGCCGCAGCCTCCGATGCTGTGGGCCATGCTGGGTTGGGTGCGCAGGGAGATCGGGCACATCGTTTCGCCGCTTGTGTCCGTCGCCGGGGCGCCGGTCGCGGCATTGGTGGCCGAGGACGTCTCGACGACCGCGGTCAGTCCGCTGGCGACCCCGGAGCAGTTGGAGGCCGAGAGGATCGCCACCCAGACCGCGAACTCGCTGCCGGTGGCGATCATGAAACTTGTTCTGCGGCAGCAATTTCTATCGGCCGCAAACCAGCTGTACCCCAACGGCGTGGACGCGGAGAACATGGCGGCTCTCGACAAGGCAGTCAACGAGTACGCGATGGGCGCTGCGTTCCAGCAGCAATTGCTCAACTCGATGACGCCGAAATTCGTCACCCAAGTGGCCCCACCGCACATCTGGTTCGGCCAGAACGTCCCCGGCTCACGGATCCTCTATGACAATCCGGACACCATCTACCGCTTCACGGGCGTCAACGGTGCGTCGGAATACGAAATCCGGGGCCAGATCCACAACTACTCCGATGTGAACGCTCGCCCGGCCAACATCACGTTCAGTGTGCTGGAGGGCTTGTCCGGGACGACGTCGAAGGTCCTGACGGTCGACGACGAGTTCGAGATCGACGAGGACGGGAACTTCGTCATCACACCACTAAACCGGCGGCGAGCACGGCCCAAACAGCGGCGGGCCGGCCGCTATTCCGCGCGATAAAGGGGCCGCTCTTGCAAGTGCCGGCAATTCTCTTGTCACCCGCCTCCCCCATATCGCGGTGTGCCCGGTTCAATTCCGACGGGCCCCTTCAATTCACGGCCGATCTGCAAGGCATTGATCAGACGGTTCTGGACACCGCCGGGCGTGCGACGTTCCATCGACAAGGCAATTTCATCCTCGCCGGCGTGCCGCTGTTGCCATGCCGCCACAGCAATCTGCCGAACCAGACGCAAGCGACCGCTAAGCCGGCCGCCGCCAGCCACCGTCCGGCGGCGGGCAGATGGGCCGCATTGTCCAGCAGCACGGCCGTTAGAAAGTACGCCAGGATACCGGACACGGCCAGACCGGCCGCCTCCAGCAATCGCAGCCTCTGCCAGCGGGCACGTTGCGTCTGAACCAGGTGCAAGAGAGCGTCTGAACGGGCACTCATGGCGGGAGGGGATGAGTGGATTGGGTGGGAGCAGCCGCGCAATTGCCGTAACCGCACAACCTTCGAGCTTAGCCCAGCCGGCGGAAAGGATCAATGGCTGCGGTGCTTGAGTGCCTGGTGGACCTGTCAAGGCACGCGGCCATCAAGCAGCCTTCTTGTGCATTGGCCAATTGAAAACCGGCGCACGATCGTAAATGAGTCGCCGTTCCCATTTCGCCATAGAGATTCCCTGGAACGCGTCGCCTTCCAAGAATTGCACCGTAATGGCGTCCAGGCGAAGGTGCTCCAAAAAAAGTTGGCCATAATCGCGAAGGCGTCCCCACTGCTGAACTGCCGCACCGTGGGACGAAGGTCCTCGTTCCGAGCAATATACAGGAATCGACCTTCCTCCCGTAGCTCGATCATTCCAGGTCCTTCTGGTACGTCCGATTCGTCTGCTTCGCACAGGCATACAGGTTCGGACAAGGCATTGTCGATTAATCCAAGATTCATCGAGATGAGAATTCGCTCGTCCTTTTTCGCCAGAAATCTCGACTTTCGCAGGCCGAGTGCTTGAAGGCGTGTGTCCTGCGGCGAGAGTTGAGGGGCGATGCCCAGCGCCAAGCCCTCAAATTGCTCACCGAGCATGGGGTCGAGGAGGATGTCATCAATGGAGGTGCCCGAATCGGAACCGCAGTCGAACCAGTGCAATCGATGATGTGAGCATAGTGCGGCAGGATGCTTGGCCGGGGATCCCGTGCCGTGGCAGGCGCGATTCTGATGCCGTGTTTCTCGTACCGCTTCTTGTTCTTGGTCACGCACGTTGAGTAGGCGACGGCCGAGGAAAGCATTCGATGCGTCAATGCCCATCTCGCGGCAACGTTGGCAGAAACTTGTGGCGCCAGCGCGGTATTCCAGAGAATTGCATCCGGGGCGGCCCCCTGGCGGACACTCTCGAACGCCTTGACAATCACACGATCCTCGGCGTACGTGAAAAACGCTGCGCCGCTTGAAGGTTCCGCAGATTCCCGAGCCCGAAGAGCTTCGGCGGTTGTTTCAAGCAGTCCGAAGTTGCCAAAACGAGCCTCCTTAACCGGCTTCATCTTGCTGCCCAATGCCTGGCTAATGGAATACTGATTGAGTGACCCCATTAAGTTCCTCTACTTTCCGCTGAAATCCGTTATTTCATGGAAAACACTGTTGATGACGATTGCCACCGCGGCTTGATTGGTCTCTTTACCCATGTGCGGCGAACTTGAGCAGTTCCAGCAACTTGGCTTGATTCTCCAAATCCTGTCTCTGAACATACGATTCTACCAGGATTGGCGTGTCGTGCAGAATCTTTCCATCGTCGCATTTGTAGATCCCCGCGAATGTCTTAAAGGCAGTCGCTCCCCGGTAGAGGTCTGCGAACAGTTTCGATCGCCTGGCTTGCCCACCATTCTTGATTTGCGAGTTCCCTTTCCTTTCGGTCATGGCTTGGAATTATCAGGATGACTAGGTCCTGGCGAGTCTCCGCTCGAAGGACGGCAATAATTTCGTCGAAGCTCGGAATAGCGATTTTTGCTTGCCTGCCAATCGAACGTCCTCTTTCGCGAGCCTGCGGAAAGCTTACTCAAGAAACCGCTGTATTGCTCGGTCGACCACGTCTGGACTCTCCAGCGGCGAGAGATGCCCCGCCTCGGGCACGCTGACGAACACCGAACCTGGGATGGCGGCCGCAACTGTTTGCATTTCCGCGGGCGTGGAGATGGTGCTCCGGTGCCTACGATCACCAACGTGGGAATGTTGATCCGGGGAGTACTTGCCACGTCCGGCGGCTCCGCCATGCCGCGCTGGGCGGCGGCGATGCCGCAGGGGTGGGTGCCTTCGATCATCTCCCGCACAAATGCGGTCAGCTCGGGACGCGATTGCTGCGTGGCCGGAGCCAGCAGCTTGGGCAGCATGCCCGACGCCACGCTGGCCTCTTTTTCAGTGCCCGGTCCGCCATTTCCAACCGCCCCTTGGCGGCCTCGGGCGTGTCGGCCACGGCTCGCGTGTCGCAGAGGATCAGCTTGGCCGACCCGCTCGGGGTGCTTTCGCCAGAACTGAAACGCGATGTAGCCCCCCATCGACAGCCCGCACAGCGTCACGGGCTCTCGGATCGCCAAGGCTTCGAGAAGGGCATTCAAGTCGTCGGCGTAGTCTTCCATCGCTACTTGCTCGCACAGGGCGGGCTGGCGCCGAAGCCGCGAAGGTCGGTGACATCACCCGCTGCCGGGAAGACAATAGCAATACGTACTCGTAGTCAAGGCGTCACATAGAA
>CAVRFN010000005.1:0-128002 GCA_963720345.1 uncultured Actinomycetota bacterium | reverse complement strand
GCTTGTCCGCGGACGGCGCCAAAATCGGTAGTCTCATCGACTATGAGTGATGCCGTCGATCCGACCGTCCCGCCGAGCGGCACCGGGTGTGTGGAGTGCGATGAGCACGGCGGGTGGTGGGTACACCTTCGCCGCTGCGCCGCGTGCGGCCACATCGGTTGCTGTGACGACTCACTTGCCCGCCACGCAACGGCGCACTGGCGTACCACCGGGCATCCCATCATCAGGTCGTTTGAACCGGGCGAGGACTGGTTCTGGAATTACGACACCAACGAGTATTACGACGGCCCGGAACTTGCGCCGCCGGATAGTCATCCCGAAGACCAGACCGCTCCCGGGCCGGCGGATCGTGTCCCCAAAGACTGGATGGCCCAGCTTCGGAGTCGGTCCGACTGAGTTTGGGTATCCGGGCGGGCATGACGAAGAAAACCCCCGACGACCCCGACACCGCCGAGACCGATTCTGGCCGGAGCGGGGCGGACGACGACGTCGAGAGCGACCCGGCCAAGGGCGACGAAGAGGCTGCGGACTGGTCCGATGAAGGCGGCGCGACTCCCAGCGGCCCCGCCGACACCGGCGATCACACGCAGTGAGCTAAAGCGACCGCCCGAGCGCCGACAACGTTTCGGCGCCAGTGTATTTCGGTGTCCATCCCAGCTGTGCCTTCGCCTTGGTCGTGTCCATGACGACTGAAGCGCGGCTGGCGTGCAGCCATTCCAGCGACGACGGGATGAACGGGATCCTGGCCATCACCTCCGATGCGGCCGTCGCCGCGACCTTTGGCACCCGCACTGGTCGGGCGCCGAGTTCGGTGGCCACTGCCGATATCGACACCACGCCGTCACCTGCCAAGTTGTAGGCGCCCGGCGCAGCGGTGGTCGTCGCGGCAAGTGCGATGGCGGAGGCGACGTCGTCGTGATGCACCAGCTGCATCGGGATGCCGGGATCGGGGAGCGGCGGCTTCAACAGGGGCAGCATCTGCGTCACCCGCTTGACGGGTCCGGGCAGTTGGTTCCAAGGCATCACGTCGGCCAGCGCGTGCGCCTTGGGCCCGGCGACGATGCACGGCCGCAGTACGTATACCTCGAGATCGGATCCGCCGACTATGTCTTGCAGTGCCGCCTCGCAGGCGGCCTTTTGTTCGGAGTAGTAGTGCTCCGGCGAACCGCGCGGCGGTACGTCCTCGGTGATCGGAGCGGGATTGTCGGAGTGATAGCCGTACGCCGCCACCGAGGACGTGTACACCAGCCGACGAGGGCGCTGCGCCTCGACAGTCGCCTCGAACACATTGCGGGTGCCTGCGAGGTTCACCCTGGCGCTCTCTTCGCGCGAGCCCATGATGATGAAGGCCAGGTGGATGACGACGTCCGCGTCCGCGACCAGGCGGTCGACCGCCTCGCGCTCCGTGATGTCACCCTGCCGATACTCGGCCTTGGTCCAGCCCTGACCTGCCGGGTCGAACGGCCGGCGGGCCATCCCGATGATCCGCTCGACGACGGGATCACGGTCCAGCGTGGTGACTGCCGAGATCCCGATTTCACCCGTCGGGCCGGTGACGGCGACCGTGAGCCCCATGCCGTTTGGGATGCCCGTCCACGCGGGATCGAAACCGTCGCGGCCGGGCGGCGCGCTCAAGCTTGAGTGTGCGGATTTCGTCGCCTACGCGGAGTGTCGCGCACCAAACCGCACAGTCGCGTGTCCGAAGATTACGTCGCGTCGGCCAGCGCCTGCTTGGCCGCGTTGTAACCGGGTACGAACGTGATACCGGGTCCGCCATGGCATCCGGCACTCGCAAGATAGAGGCCGTCGATCGGGATCGGTTGATCGACAAAACCTTTCGGCCCGGGCCGGTTGGGTCCCATCTGGTCGGGGTGGATCAGCCCATGGCAGTAGTCGCCGCCGGGCGCACCGAACATGGTGCCCATGTGCTTGGGGGTGAAGGTGGTGTGCTTGAGGATCAGGCTCTCGAAATTCGGTGCCAGCCGCGTGATCTTGTCGATCACTCGCTGCCCCATTTCGGCCTTCATCTCCCCGTAGCTCGACTCCGACTCCTCGATCGGGAACCACAGCGAGAACGCCGACGCCGCGTGCTTGCCCTCGGGCGCCAGGCCCGGGTCGTTCACCGACGGTATCTGCAATGCGATGGAAGGGTCGGCCGGCACGATGCCGCGCCTGCAGTCCTCCCATTGCTGCTGCAATTCCTCAGGGGTGGAGAAGATTCCGATATTCGACTGCATCGCCGGATCGTTGAGCAGTTCGTAGGGCGATGCGAATTCGGGTATGCCATCGAGCGCGAAGTGCATCTGCAGGTAGCTGCCGCGGTGATCCTGGCCCGAGAAGCGTTCACGAACGTCGGTTGGCAGCGCGGCAGGGTCGACCATTCCGTTGACGGTGAGATCCGGTGCGATGCCGGATATGACAATGGGTGCGGTGATGACCGAGCCATCCTCCAACCGGACGCCGCTCACCCTGCCGTTGGCGACCTGTATCTCCTCGACCTTGCTGCGCAACCGCAGTTCGCCGCCCGCCGAGGTGAACACTTCGACACAGGTGCGACGTCAAGGCGCCGATACCGCCGCGCAGTTTCTTGACCAGCAGCGCGTTTTCGTCTGGAACAGCGAACCCGTAGGCCAGCGCCGCCGCGGTGCCCGGTGTCGCGGGTCCGCGATAGGTTGTGTTGCACGCGAGCAGCGAGAGCATGCCACGCAATGCTCCCTGCTTCTCCTTGTCGGGCAGATAGCGATCGATCACATCGGTGACCGACCCGAAAAGCAGATCCGTGATGGTTGAGCGCTCGAATTCGTTTGTCGCGCAGGCATACATCTCGTCGAGCGTCTTAGGCGGCTGGCCGGCTTCGAACCGGCCCAGCGCGCGCGTCGGCGCCTGGCACCAGGCCATCAAACCAGCCATCCCGTTGACGGCCTCCGCGCCGTGCACCTCGTTGATGTGCGTCATCAGCTTCATCGGGTCGGTGTAGTAGATGAGCGGTTCGTCGCCCACGCCGCGCAGGGACACTGACATCACATCGAGGTCGACGGTCGGCAATTCGTCGAGTCCGAGCTCGCGGCTGACCACGGCCGAAGTCGGAATCTGCACCGACCCCGCGATCTCGAACTGGAAGCCGTCGAATAACTCGACGGTGGAAGCCATTCCGCCGGCATAGAGCTTGGAGTCGAGGCAGACCGTGCGTAGCCCCGCCTTCTGAAGCAGTGCGGCAGCGGTCAATCCGTTGTGACCCGCGCCGACGACGATCGCGTCAAAGTCAGCCATGCGCTGAGGCTGGCACGCCCTCCACGTTTTGTCAATATTGACAAAACTTTCAGCTGATCCCCTTGGCCAGCGTGTCCAGCGCCGCCCGGGTCAACCGCGACAGCTCGGGCAGCGAGCGTTCCTGACCGAGCATCCAGACCTCCATCGCACCGAAGACCGCCGCCGCGATGCATCGCGCGGTGACGGCGATCTGCATGCGTTCGTCGGTGCTGGGCTCCGGCGGATTTTCCTCGATGAGGCGCTGCTCGATCACCTCGGCGAAGTCGGCCTCGACTTGCCGCATATGCCGCACGATCCGGTCGGGTTCGATTTCCTGGGCGCGAAGGGATGCGGTCTGCGCGACGGCCCAATCGTCATACGGCCGCGCCATCATCGCCGAGTGCACCGAGTCGAGGATCGACTCGTCGGGAGTGCGCGCCGCCAATGCCGTCCTGAACCACTGCAGACCTGCGTAGTCGGCGAACAGCAGATCGTCCTTGGACGCGAAGTGACGATAGAAGGTCCGCAGCGATACCCCGGCGTCCGCCGCGATCTGCTCGGCCGATGTGTCCTCGACCCCCTGCGCGAGGAACCGCACCACCGCCGCCTGCCGCAGCGCCTCGCGCGTGCGCTCGCTTCGTGCTGTTTGGGCGGGACGGATCATGGGGAGAAAGTACCGCACAAAGTTATGTCATTATTGACAAAACTTGGGACGGTGGTGAGACTGCCTGCCTATGGTTTCGCTGATCGTCCACCTAGTCCTCGGGTTCGCGACGTTGGCATTCATCGTCAAAACGAATCCGCCGATCTTCGCGCGCTACTCGTCCGGCCCGCAGGTGAGGAGGCTCGAGCTCTTCTACTACGTCGCGGGTATCGCGTCGGTTGTGCTCGGCTATTACTTCAACAACCAGTACGTAGCCGAGTACGCGCCACCTGGCGGCCTGCACAACTTCATTTGGGGCCCCGGAAGCTGGTGGGAGTTCATCACGCTGGGATACGCCAACCCCGCCGCGAGCTCGGCAGAGCCAGGACTACACCATCATGAGCCTTCTACTCTTCCCGATTTGGTCCATCGTCGACGGCCGCAGGCGTGGCATCAAGCACGCATGGCTGTTCTGCGGGTTCATCTTGTTCACCAGCTCCGCCTTCGCGTGGGCGGCCTACCTGGCCGTCGTCGAGCGCCAGCACAGGCACCAGCAGCTAGGTGCGCCGCTGCAATCCGCGGTCTGACACCGAACGGCGGCCTACAGTTCAGGTGTGATCACAGACGATCTGCGTGACCGCCGCCTGGAGGTCATCCGGGAACACATGGACACCGAGGTGACCAAGGAGTTCGACCGCACTCTGGCTACCTTTAACGGCCACCCGCACTACGAGATCATGGCCACCGGTCAGGTGTTCGACGGCGACGACGAGGTCATGGGGTACTACCGGACCACCAGAACGGCCTTTCCCGACCAGCGGCACGACAACGTCCGCTACCACGTCGCCGACGATGCGATCATCGTCGAATTCGACCTCCTGGGAACCAATCTCGGCGAGTTCTACGGTCTGCCGCCGACCGGTAAGGCGTTCCGGGTGCCGATCATCGCGGTTTTCTACTTTGACGGCGACCGCGTCGTCAACGAACGCATCTACTTCGACTCGGCCAGCCTCGTCACGCAGATCGGGCGTGGCGAACTGCTTGCCCTGGCGGGATCGGGAGAACTGTGAAGGTCCACCACCTGAACTGCGGGACGATGAACCCCTACGTAGCACCGAGAATCGTCTGTCACGTACTGCTCGTCGAGACCGACAACGGCTTGGTGCTCGTCGACACCGGATACGGGACGCACGACTGTGACGACCATGCCCGCGTCGGGCCCACGCGCCGCCTCTTCAAGCCGGTGTTCGACCACGCCGAGACGGCGCTGCGCCAAGTGGAGCGCCTCGGCTTCACCCGTGCCGATGTCCGCCACATCGTCATCACCCATTTCGACATGGACCACATCGGCGGCATCTCAGACTTTCCCGACGCGCTGATCCACGCCACCAGCGCCGAAATACAAGGCGCTGTGCATGAACCGTCGTTCCGGGAAAAGATGCGCTTTCGCGCCGGCCAATGGGCGCACGGGCCCAAGATCGTCGAGCACAATCCCGCCGGAGAGAAATGGCGGGGATTCGCCGCTGCCAAGGAACTCGACGAGATCGCACCGGGAATCGTGCTGGTGTCGTTGCCCGGCCACACCCGCGGTCACGCGTGCATCGCCGTCGACGCGGGAAATCGATGGGTGCTGCACTGTGGGGACGCCTTCTACCATCAGGGCACCTTGGATGGACATTCCAAGGTCCCTACTCCGATTAAGGTCATCGAACCTCTGCTCGCATTCGATCGAAAGAAGGTGCGGGACAACCATGCTCGCCTCACCGAGTTGTACCAGCGGCAGGAGCCCGACCTGTTGATGGTGTGCGCACACGACGCGAACTTGTATGAACACGCGAAGGCGACGGCGTAGCCATGCGCGCCGTCGTCATCACCAAGCACGGTGACCTTTCGGTGCTCAAGGTCGAGCAGCGCCCCGACCCACCGGAGCCTGGCGCAGGCCAGGTCCGGATCGCAGTGCGTGCGGCGGGAGTGAACTTCGCCGACCATCTCGCCAGGGTCGGCCTGTACCCGGATGCCCCCAAGCCGCCGTGCGTGGTCGGTTATGAGGTGGCGGGCACGATCGAGGCGGTCGGCGAGGGCATCGACGCGTCACGTGTCGGCGAACGAGTGCTGGCCGGAACGCGTTTCGGCGGCTACTCCGAGATCGTCAACGTCAAATCCTCCGACACGGTGGCACTGCCGGACACGATGAGCTTCGAGCAGGGCGCCGCCGTCCCGGTCAACTACTCGACAGCGTGGGCGGCGCTTCACGGGTACGGTTCGCTGCGCGCTGGCGAACGTGTGCTCATCCACGCAGCGGCGGGCGGTGTCGGCATCGCGGCGATCCAACTCGCCAAACCCACCGGTGTCGAGATCCACGGCACCGCGTCACCCGGTAAACACCAGGTGCTCCGCGAAATGGGCGTCGACCGCACCATCGACTACCGCCGTGACGGCTGGTGGAAGGATCTGCCGCCATACGATGTCGTGCTCGACGCGATCGGCGGCACCTCGCTGCGCCGTTCTTATGACCTGCTGCGGCCCGGCGGCAGGCTGGTCGCCTATGGCATCTCGTCGCTTCAGCAGGGCGAAAAGCGTTCCCTGCGCACTGCTTTACCGCAACTGCTTCCGATGCTGCGGGGGTTCAACCTGACCAAGCAGCTCTCGGAGTCGAAGGCCGTCATCGGCCTCAACATGCTGACGCTGTGGGACGACCGCGGCACCCTCGAACCGTGGATCGGTCCACTGTCGACCGCACTGGCGGACGGTTCCGTGTCGCCGGTTGTGCACGCCGCCGTACCGTTCGACAACGCGTCCGAGGCGCACCGCATCCTCGCCGCCCGGGAGAACGTCGGCAAGGTGGTGCTGGTCCCCTAGCTCGAGGCCCGCTTCCGGAGGACGGTCTGCAGCCGGCCGAGCACGTCGTAATAGTGCGTCGGCGCCACGCGCGCCAGCACGTCGAACATGTAGGCGTCAGGTCCTACGAGTATCCGTGCCTTTCCGGACTCCACACCGCGATGGATGATCTCGGCGGCCTTGTCGGGCTGCGTCATCGTGAGGTTCGCGAACTCCTTGGCCATCTGCTCCTGTGTGCGGCCTCGACCCTCGGGATCTTTACGCATCCGGCCGTTGCGCACGATGTTGGTGTCGATGCCGCCCGGGTGCACGTTGATGGCGGTGACTCCGGTTCCGCGCAACTCCTGGCGAAGCGCGTCGGTAAACCCACGGACCGCGAATTTGGCTGCACAATAGGCACTCTGGGTCGGCATGCCGACGAGACCGAAGACGCTCGACGTGTTGACGATCGCGCCTTCATCCTGCTCGACAAGGATAGGCAGAAACGCCCGGGTGCCGTTGACAACGCCTCCGAAGTTGATGTTCCACAGCCATGCGTCGTCCTCCGGGACTGCGTCGAGCACGCTCGATCCGACGGCCACGCCCGCGTTGTTGAATACCGCGCCGATCGGCTGTGGCGTCCAGTCGCGTACCTCTGCCGCGAAGTCGCGCTGCGCGTGCGCATCACTGACGTCGAACACCCGCAGTAGAGCTGGACCACGCAACGACGCCTCGGTTTCCTTCAGACCCGCCTCGTCGACATCGGCGATGGCCACCGGGCAGCTGTGCGCCGACAGCCGTTGCGCCAGAGCGCGGCCGATACCCGATGCCGCGCCGGTGATGACCACGGTGCGGCCACTTATCGTCCTGCGCCGCTTGCTCATGCGTTCTCCTCGTGCTGGGTGTGGGTAAGGACTGCAAACGTGAAGTGGTCGGTGATCAGGTCGATGATCCGGTCCCATGCCCCGACGGGCAGGTCGTGGCCGAGGCCGACGATTGTCTCCAGCCGCGCGCCGGGTATCGCGCGGGCGGTCGCGGCTCCACCGGTCGGATGCACCATACGGTCGCGGTCGCCGTGAATGACCAGGGTGGGAACGTCGATCTGCGCGAGCTCCGCCGTGCGGTCCCCCGAGGCGAAGATGCCTGCAAGCTGCCGCACGATGCCGGCCGGGCTCGGGTCGCGGTCGTACGCGGTGCCCGCATATGTGCGAACAGACTGCTCGTCGAAGGGGAAGCCGTGGGATCCGATGTGGGAGAAGATATTCGCGGCGCGATCCATCTCCTCTGCCCGGGTGCGCGGCGGCTTTGACATCAACATCCGGCGCCAGGTGGACAGCGCAGGCCGGCCGAGCCGGCGTGCCCCCGTCGTCGACATGACCGACGTGAGTGTGCGCACCCGGCCCGGGTGGTGCGCGGCGACGGTCTGCGCGATCATCCCGCCCATCGAGACACCGACCAGGTGCGCGTCGGCATATCCGAGCGCATCCATCAGCCCGACGGTGTCTCGCGCCATGTCACCGAGGTGGTACTGGTGGCGGGGGTCACCGCCGCGGAACATCGCGACCGGATTGGGCGGCCGATACTTCATGTGGGTGGAGCGACCCGCGTCGCGGTTGTCGAACCGGGTCACGTGGTAGCCGCGTCCCACCAGCTTCGTGACGAATTCGTCAGGCCACGAATGCAATTGCTGACCCAGACCCGCGATCAGGATCACGGGTGGGTCGGCAAGGTCGCCCGTCTGGTCGTAGCACAGTTCGATACCGCGGCCGACATCGACGACCGCCTCGTTCGCCGTCACGCCGATACCCGCGCGGCATCGGATGAACTTGCCTGCGGCGCCACGGCGCGACGCCGGTACACGACCGCTCGGCCGCCCCGCCGCGGCGCCGTGGCCACGCCGCGGGAATGGCGGCGCTCACCCGCGGCGTATGTGGTGCCGAACTCGAACTCGCGCATCAACGTTCGCAATGTCACTGTCATCTCCATGTTGGCGAACGCGGCTCCAATGCAGCGCCGGATCCCGCCGCCATAGGGAATCCACGAATAGTTGTCCGGCGGGTTGCCGATAAACCGATCGGGATCAAAGTCCGCTGCGTCGGGGAACGCGGCCTCGGTTAGGTGCGCCAGAGAGATGCTGGCCATCACCACGTGACGTTCCGGAATCACCCAATCCCCCAGACGCATTCGTGTCTTGGTCATGCGTGCGGTGCCGTTGATGACGGGCCGGGTCCGCTGGACCTCCCAGATGGTGGCCTGTACGAGTTCGGATCCGCCACCGTCGACCTCGGCCTTCAGCCGGGCCAGCAGACGCGGATGCCTGCGCAACCGCTCGACCGCCCACGCCAACGTGGTGGCCGTGGTCTCATGCCCCGCGGCAAGCAGCGTGAGCAATTCATCGGCCACGTGGTCGTCGGATATCGGTGAACCGTCCTCATACCGCGCCTGCAACATGAGCGACAGGACGTCGGTGCGGTCCTCGAACACCGGGTCGCTGCGGATATCCGCGATGAGGCGCGCGATGATCGCGTCATAGCGCTTGCGATTGTCCGCCAGCTTCCGGCCGGGACTTCGCGGCCCGTAGTCCCTGCGCACTACCGGCGGCATGACGGCCAACCTAGAGGCGTACAACACCATCGAAGGCAGAACATCGCGCAGTTCGTCCAGCGCGGACCCTTCCGCTCCGAACACCGCGCGCAGGATCGCGTTGAGGGTGATGCGCATCATCGAGGGCATGGTCTCGAATTCCTGGCCCTCGGGCCACGACTCGATCTCGCGCATGACCTCTTCTTCGACGATCGCCTCATAGCCAACCATCCGCTTGCCGTGAAATGGCGGGACCAGGAGCTTGCGGCGCTCACGGTGCTCGGCACCCGCGAGGCTGAACGTCGAGCCCGGCCCGAACATCTCGCCGAGCACGCCTGCGCGGGCGATCAAGTCGGGCTTGGCTGTGAACAACTCCTTGATCAGTGCGGGATCGCCGACGACGACGGTTGGTCCGAAGATCGGCAGATTGAGCGTGAATGTGGGGCCGTACCGCTTGGACACAGCGGCGACCGCCTTGTCCCGGGCAGCCAGGAATCCCACGCCCTGCAGCAGCTTGGGTATGCGCGGCGCCGGTGGCATGCGCACCGGGTCCGTGGTCGGCTCAGCCATCTAATCCCTCCGTGGTACACCATCGTACCAACGGAAGGTATGCGCTCGTTCAGAAAGGCGCAACCCTTGGAGGTCGGCCGCCGCGGTCTAGTTTCGACGGGTCGTGACGTAGTACTCGACGTATTGGCCGTCGACCTTCTTGATTCGCATGTAGGCGGTATAGGGCCCTTCAGGACCGGTGAACTGACACTCGAACTGCAGCCCCACCCTCGCTTCCACTCCTGACGGGCACTTCACATCGGTCGGGTGGAAACCGGTGCTCTCGGAGACGACGTCGACGATCGTTTGCGCTGCTCCCTCCGGTATGACGGTCATCGGCGTGGGCTCGGCCTGCGCGGTTCCCACGACTAGCTCCAAACCGGCCACGCTTAGACCGCCGGACACCAACAAAGTCGTTGCCAACGCTGCAATTCTTCGTGTGGTCGCTCGGTTCATCGATTACTCCTTTCACCGTTTCGGGCCGTAGTGGCCGGTCACGTCAGGATGCGGCGGATGCCTTGGCGGATTCTCAGAAACTGCGGAAACTGTGACGACCAACGCCTCGGCGGGTGTCAAATGCGGTCGGATTTCGCGAGATGACTGAACCGCGGGCGCCCTAGACGGAGGTGGAGTCGCACCGGCGAAGCCGGATCGCAACTCCATTGGGTGGTGGCTGACGTATTGGCTCGGGCGGCCGGGATACGCGATGAATAAGCGTCGAGTACGGGTGAGAATCGAGGCGGACCGCCTCTGGAGTGGCCAGGGCCGGGATCGAACCGGCGACCTTCCGCTTTTCAGGCGGACGCTCGTACCAACTGAGCTACCTGGCCGGAAGGCACCGGCGGATAACCGAAGTGCCTCGCCAATAGTGGCGACCCTGACGGGACTCGAACCCGCGACCTCCGCCGTGACAGGGCGGCGCGCTAACCAACTGCGCCACAGGGCCTTACCTTGCGGCTCCATCGTACGGTGCCGCGCGTACCCCCTACGGGATTCGAACCCGCGCTACCGCCTTGAAAGGGCGGCGTCCTAGGCCGCTAGACGAAGGGGGCCAGCCGAATCTCTCCGGGGTACTCACAACGCTGTGACGCTGGGAGCTTCGATAGCTTAGGGTACCGGCACCCCAATCCTCAAACGCGCCGCCCGACGGCACCCAGTATCCTGATCCCTCGCGCCCCTATAGCTCAGTTGGTAGAGCTACGGACTTTTAATCCGCAGGTCCCAGGTTCGAGCCCTGGTGGGGGCACCAGAAATAGGTGTATGACGTCGGTTGATGCTTGACGGTTGGTCTTCGGTTGATGCCTGACGGTGTTTCGGCTGATGGTTGATACTCCCTTGGGTAAGGGAGTTGAGCGTGGCCGAGCAGAGGTAGCTGGCCGTGTTGGCAGTGATCAGTGACGGGTTGTCGGTATCGCAAGGTCGCCCAGAAGGTGGGGGTGTCGCGGCAGACGCTGCACTCGTGGTTGGCCCGCTATGAGGCCGAAGGTTTGGACGGGTTGGTTGATCGGTCGCAGTGTCGTGTCCGCATCAGATGCCGGCGCGGTGGAGGCCGCGATGCTCGAGCTGCGGCGGTCGCGACCGTATGGGGCAGCGGCGGTTGAAATTGAGTTGGCCAAGCGCCGGGTGTCGCCGTTGCCGTCGGAGTCGGCGGTATATCGGGGGTTGGCGCGGGCGGGGATGATGGATCCAGCGTGTGGGATCTGTGGCAGATGGACGTCGTGGGCGGGTTCCCGATTGCCGATGGCATCAGCGCCAAGGTGTTGACCGGTATCGACGGTCATTCCCGGATGTGTTTCTGCGCCAAGGTGATTGCGCGTGAACGCACCCAGGCGATGTGTGAGGGACTGCGGGCTGCGCCGGGGACCTTCGGGGCGGCCGAACAGATCCTGAGCGATAACGGCAAGGTGTTCACCGCCCGGTTCCACCCGCCGGTGGAGGTGCTCTGCGATGCGGTCTGTCGTGAGCGTGGGATCGAGCATCTGCAGCCTGCGCACCGAGTTCCTCAGCGAGCACACAGTTTTCGGCACTCTCAAGATCGCGCAGCAGGCCCTCGATGATTGGGTGGACTACTACAACACCTGCCGGTCTCAGCGATCGTTTGAAGATGGACACCCTCCGCTCAACGGTTCACCGCCATGGACCCAAGCACGGTGGACCGCCACGCTCGTCACATGTTCGCGTCATGGCCAGGGCCTGAGGTGGCTCGCCCGGTGGGTAGACCACGACGGAAATGAACGATCAAAAGCCTTCGCCCGCAAGGCGATGGCGCAGGCTCACGTTGCCGAAGTCACGGCCGCGTTGACTACCGGCGTATGCCGACCCGAAGAGGGGCACAGTTACCTGGCCGGCGTCGCCAAACTCGGTAGAAACGTTTAGAACCCCTGGTCGAAGTCAGCGCCGTTACGTGGTCAACACCATTGGTATTGGATGTCCCATTGGTTTACCACCCACATTGGCAATGAACTGGCCGCCGAGATCAGCGCTCCTGCTGTTTGATCGCGAATCGAACTGAAGGGCCGTCGCGGTGCAGCAATATGCGGTGCCCCTTGAAATATTCGTCGACGGCTTTGCGGACACCCTTGAAGTAGCCGTAATCATCGATGGCCAACACTCCGCCGACAGGGATCCGCGGGTAGAGATGCTCGAGCTCGTGGCGCGTGGACTCATATAAGTCGGTGTCGAGGCGCAATAGGGCTATCGTCTCGGGCGCGTTCGCAGGGAGGGTGTCCTCGACAGGACCAGCTACGAGGTGGATCCGCTCCGGAGGATATCCGGTGGACGTCAGTAGGGCGAAGACATCGTCGCGGGAAGGCTTGAAGTGAGTAAATCTCGGCATTATCTGTTCGTAGAACGCCTTGGAGATGCGGCCCGGGTTCATGGAACTCTGAACCGATGTGCCGTTGAAGAGCACGTCTTCGTCGGTGGGTTGGTACGGGAAACCGGACGGTCCCATGCCCCTCCACACGTCGAACCCGAAAACGTCACGGTCGGTGATGCCACGCTCACGGAGGCGCAACAGCATCGCCATCAGGCTTCCGCCGCGCCAGACTCCGCACTCGACGAAGGCTCCCGGGATGTCGTGGTCGACGATGTAATCGACACTCGTGCACAAGGCGGCAACGCGCTCGCCGGAGGTCAAAGTGTACGGGTCGACTGTGCGAATGATGCTGCGCGACGATTCATCCAGATCAATGAACCTGTGGCGCGAGTCCCACCTACGAATTCGGCGCACGATCAGCGACGTGACATTGTCCGCGACGACAGGCACCTTGGGCTTGCTCATCGAGTCTCCCTCCCTCTGACGCCAGAAAGCTATCAGACGCGATCGTTGCGCAAGACGCTGGATACGGTGATTAACCCTTCCCGTCGCACCACCGCAACCCTGTTCGTGGCTTGGCGTGGCTCAGGGCCTTTTCCCAGATCCTGGCCCCTACTGCGGACCCTCCCGACGGCGGAACGTGGTTCAAATCCTCTCTGCGACTGCCGCAAACGCTACAGAAAGAAAAACCGTCGTGGTCAACTACGATGACCCATTACCCGATCAGACGATGGAGGATCACGCCGTCGCATTGGCGCAGTCCTTCAACGAATTTCGTCGTCTGTCTGACGAATCGGCTGGGTCGGCTCCTGCGTTTGATTCGATGGGAGATGACTTCGATCACCTACTGGCGCTATCAAAACCACCACGCGGGAGATGAGTAGAGTCCTCCCAGTCGGGAGCCAGGTCGATGGGGCTTTCTCAATCCGCAGCCAGTCCGCAGGAACATCAGCGTCAGCCATCCTCAGCCAGTTTCAGCGGGTAGTTTGCAGAAATGATCAAGGCACTGATCCTGCCGCTGGGGCGCCGGTACATGCGACTTCTCCATACCGACAAGGAACACGTCGGCGTCGCAGAGCGCTGGGCGCGAGCGCTGCTGATGATAGTGCCGTTCTTCGCAGTATGTTTCCCATTGTGGATCCGTGCCGCATTATGGGGACCGCTGATCGTTGACAGCACCACCGAAGATGGCGTCCGTATTCGATGCCGGCTCCAAGATGGTATCCAGATCTACGTCTACCTGTTCGGTACGGCGTGGGAACCCGATCTCGCGGCGTTTCTGCGCCGCCGGCTGCGACCGGGCGACACCTTTGTAGACGTCGGCGCCCATATCGGGTGCGTGACCGCACTGACCGCCAAATTGGTCGGACCGCGCGGCACCGTTGTGGCGATCGAACCGTGCCCCGTAGTGATCCCCTGGCTGCAGGAGACTGTGACGAGGAACGAGCTCACGAACGTACGCATGGTCGCCTCCGCGGTGTCAGATCACGATCACGAACTCCCGCTGTTCTTAGGGCCGAACTGGAACCTCGGCGAGACCACGACGGTCGCCCGCCCCAAGCTCCGCGAACAGGGCCGAGTGCTGGCAGCGCCGCTCGGTTCGCTCTTGACCCGCGAGGAGCTGGCGACCGCGCGCATGATCAAGATCGACGTGGAGGGCGGCGAGGACCGGGTGCTCGCCGGCATGTTGGCGTCCGTCGACGCGCTCGCCGCCGACGCAGAATTGGTGGTTGAACTGTCACCAAGTTGGTGGAGCGATCCGGAGCTGCGGCCCATTGACGTGCTGCGACCTTTCCTCGAGCGCGGCTTCAACGTCTACCTGCTGCCGAACGATTACTTGCCGTGGCGCTACCTGTGGCCTAGGGATGTCGGCGTGCCGCAGCGGCTCCGCGACCTCACCGAACTGGAGGAACGCGTATTTCGGCTCGATGTCGTGCTATCACGCAGCGACGCCGATACGTTGTGACGTCGGTTGGAAAGTCCGCCTGGTCACGCGTCTGGCGACGCCATCCCGTCGTCACCGGCATTGCCGCGTTGGTGGCGTTCTGGTGGCTCGCAAACGGCTGGTACGAAGCAGTCGCCGTCACGGCGATTGTCGCGCTGCTCTTGTTCGTCAGCCGCCGCAGGAAGGCACTCGCCATCCGCGATGCGGGCCTGCGCGCCCGTGCGGACTACGAGTACCGACTGAGCCTGCGCGGGGATCAACGAGGTGTGTTCGGCCGCTATCCCCCGGTTCAGGCGGGCTGGTTTCCGGATCCGCAAAACCGTTGTCAGATAAGGTATTTCGACGGCGTGATGTGGACACCGCACGCCGTCCGGCGCTAGGTGTCAGACCTTCGGGGAGTAGTAGTGCGGGTTGTCGCGATACTCCACGGGCGGCAGATTGCGTGCCGGCGTTTCGACCAACGGTGAGTCTGCGGGCAACCGGCCACTCGCCCGGTCCCACGCAGATCGCTTGCGCGGGTGCATCATCATGCGTTTGGGCAGGAGCTTGACGACCCGGTACACGACGTTGCCGAACAAGCGGTGCAGCCGCTCCTGACGTGGCGTCCAGGTGTAGCCCATGAGCTCACGCACCGCCGGGTCGAACAAGCCGACGGTGGTGAAGTTGAAGAACCTCTGCATCCCCGCGATGTTGCGCTTCCACAGCCAATCGGGCATCCACTGCAGCGAGGGATGCTTGGTCATCGACGACAGATCGAGCACCTCACGCGCGGCCCAGTTGTTCTCCAACACGTTGTGGCACATGTGATCCCAGTACTCCTGGAATTCTTCCCACGTCTTCGGTACCGGCCGCATGCTCATGCCGTACATCCGGTACCACACGATGTGCTCGTCGAACAGCTGGCGCTTCTGCGCCTCGGTGAGGCCGCCGCCGAGCCATTCCGCGGCAAGCAGCGTCGACTTGAAGAACGTCGCGTGCGCCCAGTAGAAAACGTCGGGGTTCAGCGCGCTATAGCGGCGGCCCTGATCGTCGACACCCTTGATCCCGATGTGATAGTCGCGGACCTGTGCTCCGGTCTTGGGCGCGCGGTCGCCGTCGAACACCACGCCCCCGATCGGATAGACAGACCGGTAGAGCCGCGGCATCCGCTCCATGAAGAAGATCGAGTGCTGCTGGACGGCGGCGCCCAACTGCGGATGCATGTTCTGCATCGAGCCGGCCCACGGGCCTTGAAGCATCCCGGTCCACCGACCGAAGTACTTCCACGTCAGCGAGTCGGGCCCGAGCGGCTGCGGCAGGGCGTCATATCCATCCGACGAAACAGGGCACCCCGGCGCCACAGGGGCGGCCTCACTGTTCATCGGGCAGGCAGCGGACGTATCTTGAGTCACTGATGAAGCTTCCCATCCAGTCAGAATCACCTATTCTGACTACAGACGTTGTCACAATGGAGTCTAGGAGGGATGTGCCTTCGGGTCAACGACGGGGCCGATGGTCCGGCGTTCCGCTGCAGGACCGCCAGGCGCTGCGCCGCGACGAACTGATCGCCGCCGGCGTCGCACACCTGGGTGGCGCCCAAGGGCCCGCCCTGACGGTGCGCGGGGTGTGCCGATCGGCCGATCTGACCGAGCGCTACTTCTACGAGAGCTTCACCGACCGCGACGAGTTCGTCCGCGCGGTCTACGACGACGTCTGTGCGCGAGCGATGGCCGCACTGACAACGGCAAACACTCCACGCGCGGCGGTGGAACAGTTCGTCGCGCTGATGGTGGACGATCCAGCGCGCGGGCGGGTGCTGCTGTTGGCGCCCGAGAGGGAGCCGGTGCTGACCCGCTCGGGTGCCGAATGGATGCCGAGCTTCATCGAACTGGTGCAGCGCAAGCTGACTCGCATTGGCGACCCGGCGCAGGCGGCGATGGTCGCCACCGGACTGATCGGTGCACTGACGGCGTTGTTCACCGCCTACTTGAACGGCAGACTCACGGCAACGCGCGAGCAGTTCATCGACTACTGCATCGAGATGCTGCTGAGCCGGGTGTCGAGCTACTGACGCTAACTCGTCCGGCGCAACGGACGTGCTCAGCGGCGACTCGGCTTGTCCCTCGTTCGCCTGAAACGCGTGACCAATGCCTTTGGGGCTTGTGTTGCGAATGTGACACGGCCCGTGGCGAACTTGAATGTCACTCGGGTACACAGATATATTGAGTGCTACCAACAGGTACAGATAACTTGGGAGGGGCTCATGTCGAAAGACCTGACCGACCTGCAGCTGCTCACAGAGCTCGAGCCAGTGGTCGAGAAGAACATCAACCGGCACCTGACCATGCGTAAGGACTGGAACCCGCACGACTACATCCCGTGGTCGGACGGCAAGAACTATTACGCACTCGGCGGCAAGGACTGGGACCCCGAGGAGTCCAAGCTGTCCGAGGTCGCCCAGGTGGCGATGCTGACCAACCTGTTGACCGAGGACAACCTGCCGTCCTATCACCGCGAGATCGCGATGAACTTTTCCATGGACGGACCGTGGGGCTTCTGGGTGAACCGGTGGACCGCCGAGGAGAACCGGCACGGTATCGCGCTGCGCGACTATCTCGTCGTCACCCGCTCGATCGACCCCGTTGAGCTCGAGCAGCTGCGCATCGAGCAGGTCACCCGCGGCTTCTCCCCCGGCCAGAACCAGCAGATCGAGGGCGACGCATCTTTTCGCCGACTCCCTGTTCGACTCCGTCATCTACGTGACGTTCCAGGAGTTGGCCACCAGGGTGTCGCACCGCAACACCGGCAAGGCCTGCAACGAGACCGTCGCAGACCAACTGCTGCAACGGGTTTCGGCCGACGAGAACCTGCACATGATCTTCTACCGCGATGTCTCGGCCGCGGGATTCGACATCGCGCCCAACCAGGCGATGCACTCGCTGCACAAGGTGCTGACCAACTTCAAGATGCCCGGCTACACGATTCCGGACTTCCGGCGTAAGGCGGTCACCATCGCCTCCGGCGGTGTCTACGACCCACGCATCCACCTCGACGACGTGGTGATGCCGGTACTCAAGAAGTGGCGAATCTTCGAGCGCGAAGACTTCACCGGCGAAGCCGCCCGGATGCGCGACGAGCTAGCCGCGCACATCGAGGAGCTCGAGGAAACCTGCGTGAAGTTCGAGATCGCCAAGCAGCGCCGGCTCGAACGCATCGCGAAGGTGGCCGAGAAGAGGGCCGCCAAGAATCTTCTGGTGGGGTCATCAGCGTCCTAACCGACGCTCGCCCCGCGCTGCAGATCGGTCCCATCGCACTACGAAGCCCGGTCGTGCTGGCGCCGATGGCGGGTGTCACCAACGTCGCTTTCCGCACGCTGTGCCGTGAATTGGAGCTGGCCAGGGCCGGCACGGTCAGCGGGCTCTACGTGTGCGAGATGGTGACCGCGCGGGCGCTGGTCGAACGCCATCCGGCGACCATGCACATGGTCACCTTCGCCGACGACGAGACGCCGCGGTCGCTTCAGCTGTACTCCGTCGATCCGCACAACACGTATCTGGCGGCGAAGATGATCGCCGACGAGGGCCTGGCCGATCACATCGACATGAACTTCGGCTGCCCCGTCCCCAAGGTCACCCGTCGTGGCGGCGGTGCGGCGCTGCCGTTCAAACGCAAACTCTTCGGCCAGATCGTCGGGGCTGCAGTGGCCGCGACGCAAGGCACCGACATCCCCGTGACGGTCAAATTCCGGATCGGAATCGATGATGCTCATCACACCCACCTCGACGCGGGCCGGATCGCCGCCGAGGAGGGCGCAGCCGCCGTCGCGCTGCACGCGCGCACGGCCGCCCAGCGGTACTCCGGCGAGGCCGACTGGGAGCAGATCGCAGCGTTGAAACAGCACGTCACCACGGTTCCTGTGCTGGGCAACGGCGATATCTTCGAGGCCGCTGACGCGCTGGCGATGATGGACGCGACGGGCTGCGACGGAGTGGTTATCGGCCGAGGCTGCCTTGGTCGGCCATGGCTGTTCGCCGAATTGTCGGCGGCTTTCGCCGGAACATCCGCGGCCACCCCGCCGACGCTGGGCCAGGTCGCGGCGATCATCATGCGCCATGGCGAACTCCTCGCCGCGCATTTCGGCGAGGACAAGGGCATGCGCGACATCCGTAAGCACGTCGCCTGGTACCTGCACGGCTTTCCCGCCGGCGCCGACCTGCGTCGGGCATTGGCGCTGGTCAAGACGCTGACGGAACTGCGGTCGCTCCTCGATGGCCTCGATCCGGACATCGACTTCCCGGCCGCGGCAACGGGGCCGCGAGGACGGCAGGGGTCGCCCGCAGCGGTGTCACTGCCCGAAGGCTGGCTAACAGACCCCGACGACTGCACGGTTCCGGCGGGCGCCGAGGTCATGAACTCCGGAGGTTAGGTCGTCTCAGAGTCGTCTCTCACCTGAGACGACTCTGACATCACATCTCTCAGGATGTCTCAGTACGATATGAGTCTCGTTCGTAAAGGGCTCCAGCGTCGGGGCCACGCAAGGTGCTGTCACCTGTAAGGAAGCGCTGCGTACGTCGGGGCGCAACGTCGCGCACGGCGGTAGAAGAGTCGGAGGCCGGTGGAACAATGAGTGACGGCGATAACGCCACTCCTGGCCGTCATGGCCGGGGTGACTCGTCGGCACCTGATGGCCAATCCGACGCCTATCAATGGCATACCCGAAGCGCTGCGCCATTGCCAGGCGCCGCGCCGTGGGAGCGAGCCAGCGTCGCCGACGACGACGCACAGCCCGCCTCCACGCCCAACAACCACACCGACGGGATCACGGTCGCCGACCTGATCGCCAAGCTCAACGGCGATCAGCGCCGTCCCGTCGGAACTGAAGCGCCACCGGCCCGAAAGCAGCACTCCGCCTGCTGCGCCGCAACCACCGCCGCCGCCGACCGAAGTCATCGATGCCGTACCGGCGTCCGCGCATTACGAGCGACCCATCGAGCAGTCCGACGAGGTAGCGGACGCCGAGAACTTTGACACCGAGATCATCCCGGCCATCGGAGCGCAGGCCTCCGAGCTGCCGGATCTGACGTTGGCCCACCGGGTCGGCCGCGTGCCACCGTCACACATCGGCAGGGGCCGTCGACAGACCGATCGGCATCACCCGCGCCGAGGCCGCCGCAAGTCGATGATCGCCGGCCGTGCAATCACCGCCGTGATCGCGGTGCTCGCGCTTGCCCTCACCGGTGGGGCGTGGCAGTGGCAGTCGGCGAAGAACAACATGCTCAACCGGATCTCCGCGCTCGATCCCGATTCCCGCGACATCGTCGACCCGAACGCACAGTTCGGCGACGAGAACTTCTTGATCGTCGGCGTCGACAGCCGCATGGGCGAGAACGTCGACATGGGAGCGGGCACCACCGACGAGGCAGCCGGCGCGAGGTCGGACACGGTGATGCTGGTGAACATCCCCGCCAACCGTGAACGCGTTGTGGCGGTGTCGTTTCCGCGCGACCTCGCCATCGAGCCGATGAAGTGCGAGCCGTGGGATCCCAAGACCGGCGAATACGGCCCGATCACCGACCCAGAGTCACCGATGTACGGGGCCGACGAGGTCTACACCGAGTACAAGCTGAATTCCGCGTATGCCGTGGGTGGACCGAAGTGTCTGGTGAAGGTCATCCAGAAAATGTCGGGCCTGTACGTAAACCGGTTCATGGCGGTCGATTTCGCAGGATTCTCGAAGATGGTCGATGCGCTCGGCGGTGTCGAGGTGTGCACCACCACCCCGCTGGAGGACTACGAGCTGGGCACCGTGCTGCCCAATGCCGGCCGCCAGATGGTCGACGGCCACACCGCACTCCAGTACGTGCGCGCCCGCCAGGTCACGACGGAGACCAACGGCGACTATGGCCGCATCAAACGCCAGCAGCTGTTCCTGTCCTCGCTGTTGCGCTCGATGATCTCCAAGGAAGTGTTCTTCTCGCTGTCCAAGCTCAACAACGTCGTCAACATGTTCATCAACGACAGCTACGTCGACAACATGGACACCAAGGACCTCGTCACTCTGGGCCAATCGGTTCAGGGCATCGCAGCCGGCCGGATCACCTTCCTCACCGTGCCGACCACGGGATACATGGACGAGTACGGCAACGAGCATCTCCGTGAGGAAGACAACCGGGCCATCTTCGACGCGATCATCAACGACGATCCGCTGCCCGAGGAGAAGAACGCCGACAACACCCCGGTGCCCGGCACCCCCGAGAGCCAGACCGAGACACCCAGTCAGGACGCCGCTACCCCAACCGAACTCGTCGACACGATCACGACCGAACCCGAACGACATCACCGTGCAGGTGTCGAATTCGACCGCCGAGGACGGGCTGGGCGCGACCGCCGCCGGCGAACTCCAAACGCATGGGTTCAACGTCATCACACCCGACGATTACCCCGGTCCGCTGGACACGACGACGGTGTTCTTCTCGCCGGGTAACGAACAGGCCGCGGCGACCGTAGCCTCGGCGTTCCCCAACTCGACCATCGAACGGGCCACCAGCCTCGGCGACGTCGTACAGGTGGTGCTCGGCAACGACTTCTATTCGGTGACTTCGCCGCCCACGAGCGGATCTCCCGTGCAGGTCCACGTGGCGCACGGCACCAGCAGCACGCCGACCGACCTGCCTGAGGATCTCACGGTCACCAACGCCGCAGACACCAGCTGCGAATAGTCCCGCCCGCAAGGCGAAGTCGGTCTTTGGGCACACGCCATTCACCTGGCGTTCACCCTGCACGTCGTGACGTTCCTGCCGCTCAGACCGTAGGGTGGACGTATGCGAACCGCGTACCACGACCAGTTGGATCAGCTATCTGAACAGCTCGGCGACATGTGCGGGCTGGCAGGCGCGGCGATGGAGCGCGCAACCCAGGCCCTGCTGCAGGCCGATCTCGTTCTGGCCGAGCAGGTGATCGGCGACCACGAGCAGATCGTCGCGATGAGCGCGCGCGCCGAGGAGGCCGCATTCGTGCTGCTGGCCCTGCAGGCGCCGGTCGCAGGCGATCTCCGCTCGATCGTCACCGCGATCCAGATCGTTGCCGATGTCGACCGGATGGGCGCCCTGGCCCTGCACGTCGCCAAGATCGCCCGACGCCGCCATCCCCAGCATGCATTGCCCGAAGAGGTCAACGGCTACTTCGCCGAAATGGGCCGGGTAGCAGTCGAATTGGGCAACAGTGCGCAAGAGGTGCTGGTCACCCGCGATCCGGAGAAGGCCGCACGGATCAGCGAGGAAGACGATGCGATGGACGATCTGCATCGCCACCTCTTCACCGTGCTGATGGACCGTGAGTGGAAGCACGGCGTCACCGCCGCGGTCGACGTGACACTGCTGTCAGCCGGTTCTACGAGCGTTTCGCCGATCATGCGGTCGAGATCGCGCGGCGGGTCATCTTCCAGGCCACCGGGAACCTCCCGGAAGGGACCAATTAGCCTCGCGCTGAGTTCATTCCAAGCGAAAAGCCCCCGAGAGATCGGGGGCTTTTGCGTATCGACTTGACGCGGCAGCGTTAACCGAAGCGGCCGGAGATGTAGTCCTCGGTCGCCTTCTGGTTCGGGTTGGAGAAGATCTTCTCGGTGTCGTCGATCTCGACGAGCATGCCGGGCTTACCGGTCGCCTCGAGATTGAAGAACGCCGTCTGGTCGCTGACCCGGGCGGCCTGCTGCATGTTGTGCGTGACGATGACGATCGTGAAGTCCTGCTTGAGCTCCGCGATCAGATCCTCGATGGCCAGCGTCGAGATCGGGTCCAGCGCCGAACACGGCTCGTCCATCAGCAGCACATCGGGCTGCACCGCGATCGCGCGGGCGATGCACAGCCGCTGCTGCTGACCGCCCGACAGACCGCCGCCCGGCTTGTCCAGCCGGTCCTTGACCTCGTTCCACAGGTTGGCGCCCTTCAGCGAGCGCTCGGCGACCTCGTCGAGAGTCTTCTTGCTGCGCACACCCTGCAGCTTCAGACCGGCCACCACGTTGTCGCGAATCGACATGGTGGGGAACGGATTCGGCCGCTGGAACACCATGCCGATGGTCTTGCGGACACCGACCGGGTCGACGCCGGCGCCGTAGATGTCCTCGCCGTCGAGCAGCACCGAGCCCTCGACGCGAGCGCCGGGGATGACCTCGTGCATGCGGTTCAGCGTGCGCAGCACGGTCGACTTGCCACAGCCCGACGGGCCGATGAACGCCGTCACGCTGCGCGGCTGAACCGACAGCGCGACGTCCGCGACCGCCTTGAACGAGCCGTAGTAGATGTTGACGTCTTTGAGATCAAGTCTCTTGGCCATTTGATCAGACTCCTAAACCTTCTTGGGGGAAAAGAATTTGGCGATGAACCGGGCACCGACGTTGAGCACCGCGATCAGCACGATCAGTGTGAAGCGCCGCACCCCAGAGCCGGTCGGTGGGCACCGGGTTGGCGCCGGCACCCGCCGACGTCTGGTCGTACATCATGCCGGGCAGCGAGCCCATGAAGCCGCTGAACATGTCGAAGTTCATGGCCTGGGCGTAGCCGACGAGGATCAGCAGCGGCGCCGTCTCGCCCATGACGCGGGCCAGCGCCAGCAGGATGCCGGTGACGATGCCCGACAGCGCTGTCGGAATCACGATGGCGGAGATGGTTTTCCACTTCGGCACGCCCAGCGCGTAGCTGGCCTCGCGCAGATCCATCGGGACGATCCGCAGCATCTCCTCGGTGGAGCGGACGATGACCGGAATCATCAGCAGCACCAGCGCCAGCGACACCGCGAAGCCCGACCGCTGGAAGCCCAGCGTGGCGACCCACAGGGCGTAGATGAACAGCGCCGCGACGATCGACGGCACACCGGTGAGGATGTCGACCATGAACGTGGTCAGCTTGCCCAGTCGCGTGCCGCCGCCGTACTCCACCAGATAGATGCCGACGAACACGCCGATCGGAATGGAGATGACCGCACAGATCAGGCCTTGCAGCAGGGTGCCGACGATCGCGTGGTAGGCGCCGCCGCCTGCCTGGAACGCCGTCATACCCGCCTGCGAGTTGAACCACCAGGTGCTCGACGTCACCGCGCCGAAGCCCTTGACCACCACCGTCAGCAGCACCCACACCAGCGGGACCAGGGCGATGACCACCGACGCGGTGACGAGCACGGTGGCGACGTTGTTGGTGATCTTGCGGCGCAGGCTGACACCCTGGAAGGTGGGCGCCTTGACCGGCTGGTCCAGTGTCGAGGTCATGATGCGGACCGGTCCTTTCCGGACACCGCGGCGCGGGCCAGTGTGTTCACCACGAATGTCAGGATGAACAGCACCAGGCCGGCGGCGATGTAGGCGCCCGCCTTGTACTGGTCATTGAATTCCGATGCGGCCGAGGCGATCTTGCTTGCGAACGTGTAGCCCGCGTCGAACAGCGACCATCCGAACGCCTGCTGCGTGCCGCGCAGGATGATCAGCAGCGCGATGGTTTCGCCGAGCGCGCGGCCGAGGCCGAGCATCGCGCCGCTGATGTAGCCGGACAGCCCGAACGGCAGCACCGTCGTGCGGACCACCTCCCACCGCGTGGCACCCAACGCCAGCGCCGCCTCGATGTGTCCGCGCGGCGTCTGGATGAACACCTCGCGGGAGACCGCGGTGATGATCGGCAGGATCATCACCGCCAGCACGATGCCGGCCGTGAAGATCGTTCCGCCGCCGGCGACCGAGGCGTTGCCGGTCTCGAACAGGAAGAGCCAGGACAGGTTCTCGTTCAACCACACCGCGAACGGTTTGATCGCCGGCGCAAGGACGTACAGGCCCCACACGCCGTAGATGATCGACGGCACGGCGGCCAGCAGGTCCACCATGTAGGCCAGCGGACCGGACACCCGCCGCGGCGCGTACTGGGTCAGGTAGATCGCGATGCCCAACGCCACCGGCATGGCGAGGAGCAACGCGAACACCGACACGAACACCGTCACCTGCAGCAGATCGAGAATGCCGAACTGCATCGCGGAGGTGTTCGTGGTGACCCAGTTGCCGCTGTAGAGGAGGAAGTTCGCCTGGTTGCGGCCCAGCGCCGGAATCGCGCGCCAGAGCAGGAAGAATCCGATCGCCGCGATGATGACGACGATCAGGACACCGGAGCCTTCCGCAAGCCAGCGGAAGATCCGGTCTCCCATTCGCACTTTGGCGTTCTTCGACGGATCGGTGGAGATGGGCGTCGGGCTCGCCGAAAGGCATCGCCAATGCCTCGCCCGATCCTGCGTCCAACGGATTCGGTGTTGTCACTTCGACCCTATCGGTCATTTGTCTCCGCACCCATCTTCGCCGGTTTGGTGCTGTCGCGCCACAGACTAGGCAGTTGACGCGATGGCGTCGATGGACGTCACCAAGCGCTCCTTGAAGGCATCCGGCAGCGGAATGTACCCGGCGGCGGAAAGGTTCGCCTGGCCCTCGTTGGCGGCCACCGTCAGGAACGACTTGACGGCCTCTGCGGTCTCAGCGTCATAGCCCTTCGAGCAGACGATCTCGTAGGTGGCCAGCACCAGCGGATAGGCGCCTGCCTCCTTGGTGCCGTACATCGAGGCCAGGTCCAGCGTCAGGTCGTTGCCCTCGGCGGCGAACTTGGCGGCGTCGATCGCCTTGCCGGCCGATCTCGTCGGTCAATTCGACTGCGCCGCTGCCGTTGTCGATCTGCGCGTAGGGCATGCCGGCCTGGTCGGCGAAGCCCTTCTCGACGTAGCCGATGGCACCGGGGGTCGCCTGCACGGCCTGCGCCACACCGGCGGACTTCTGCGCGCCCTCACCGGCGCCGCCCTGGAACTCGCTGCCGTCGCCCTTGGTCCACGCCCCGGCGGAGGCGGCCTCCAGGTACTTCTGGAAGTTGTCGGTGGTGCCCGAGGAGTCCGACCGGAAGATCGGGGTGACGGCGGTGTCGGGCAGCGTGACGCCCTCGTTCAGCGCGGCGATGGCCGGGTCGTTCCACTTGGTGATCTGACCCTGGAAGATCTTGGCGAGCGTGTCGCCGTTGAGCACCAGCTTGTCGACGCCCGGGATGTTGTAGGCCATCGCGATCGGACCGAACACCAGCGGCAGGTTCCACGCCGGGTTGCCACCGCAGCGCTCGGCGGCCGCATCGATCTGCTCGTCCTTCAGCGCGGAGTCGGAGCCGGCGAAATCGACCTTGCCTGCGATGAACTGCTCGCGGCCCGCGCCCGAGCCGGTCGGGTTGTAGGACAGGTTCTTGCCCGAGCAGGTCTGGCCCCACACCTTGTTGAACTCCGCGATCGCGTTCTGCTGGGCCGTCGAGCCCTCAGCAGTGAGGGAGTTCTTGCCGCCGCATTCGGCGGAGCGACGGATGCCGTTCCCACCCGCGGTGGATTCCGGACGATCCGGTGTTGTTGTCGCTACCGCACGCGGACAGCGTCAGCGCGGCGATCGCCGCCGCTGACAGGGCCATCCCGAACGGCGTGCCGACGTTCTTGCCAATGCTGTTGAGCTTCACTTATCCCACTTTCGATTGACGGCGTTGAACTCCCCGGCAACGTATGCGGCCGCGGTGGACAAAGCGGGGATGGAAAGTGAACGGCCGGTGAACAGGTCCAGCTACGGGGTTCACCAGCTAGCGTTGCAAGGAGCGGCATAAGCGGCATCGACGGATGTGCACGTCGAAACCCAGCCGGCGGTAGGTCTTTACGGCCGCGGAGTTATCTGCCTCGACGTAAAGCATGACCGCAGGCTGTGAACTTCGCTGTCAGCGCCTCGGCGAGGTGATGCAGGCCGACGAGGGTGAGCGCGGCACCGAGCCCGCGGCCCTGCGCGGCCGGGTCGACGCCGACGACGTAAACCTCGCCCAGATCGGTGTTGTGAACTTTGGTCCAATGGAAGCCCAACAGCTTTCCGGTCGTCTCGTCGACGGCCAGGAACATGCCGCTCGGGGTCGAACCATGCTTCGCCGCGGCGCTCGGCGATGTCGGCGTCGGTCCAGCCGCCCTGCTCGGGATGCCAGGCGAACGCGGCGTTGTTGACGCGCAACAGTTCGGCGTCGTCGGCCGGCCCGGAATAGGTGGCGATGCGCACGCCGTCGGGGACGGTCACCGCCGGCAGGTCGTTGAGCGGCCGTCGCATCTGCAGCAGTTCCCGCACGACGGCCAGGTCGAGTGATGCGGCGGTGGCACGGGCGGCCTCGATGTTGCCGTGCGCCCAGATGCGGGCGCCGTCGCCGCCCTCGGTCAGCCCCTGCCGCGCCATTGCCGAACCGACGCCGCGCCGCCGCGCCGACGGATGCACGACGAGTTCGGCCATCGGCCGGCACGTCTTCGTCGGTCGGCGCCAAGGTTGAGGTAGCCGACGATGCTCCGCCGTCCTCGTCGTCGACAGCGAGCAGGTGCCGGGTGCGGTCGTGGGTCAGTTCGCGCAGAACCTGATCGCCGACGGGCGCGACACCGTCGAGCGCCTCAGCGGCGGCGACCAGCTCGCGGATGCGGCTCTGATCGTCATCGGACAGACCCGTCCGCCAGGCGATTTCCGGACCGGTCACTGACTGCGCAGCGGGTCGGCAAGCGACTCGGGCACGGCGTCGAAATCATCGGGGTCGCCGACAACTCCGCGAGTCGTCGGGTGCATCGGTGCATCGGAAGCCGGTGCCGGTGTCCGCCCTCGCGCGGGCCGAACCGCCTTGTAGCCGACGTTGCGTACGGTGCCGATCAGCGACTCGTACTCGGTGCCGAGCTTGGCGCGCAGGCGTCGCACGTGCACGTCGACCGTGCGGGTGCCGCCGAAGAAGTCGTAGCCCCAGACCTCCTGCAGCAACTGCGCGCGGGTGAACACCCGGCCCGCATGCTGCGCGAGGTACTTCAGAAGTTCGAACTCCTTGTATGTGAGGTCCAGCGGCCGGCCGCGAAGCCGCGCGGTGTAGGTGCCCTCGTCGATCACCAGCTCGCCCAGGCTGATCTTGCCGACGTTCTCCTGGTTGGCCGCGCCGCCGCGGCGGCCGACCAGCAGCCGCAACCGCGCATCGATCTCGGCGGGCCCGGTGCCCGGAAGCAGAATCTCGTCGAGACCCCATTCGACGTTGACGGCCACCAGGCCGCCCTCGTTGACGACGGCCACCACCGGCACCGAGGTACCCGTGGTGCCGAGCAGGCGACACAGGCCGCGGGCGGCGGCCAGATCCGTGCGCGCATCGACGATCGCCACATCCGCGTTGCCGGCTTCCAAGAGTGATGACACCTCGGTCGGCGCCGTCCGCACATTGTGGGCGAGCAGCGCCAACGATGGCAGGACGGACTCAGGATGGGGATCGACGGTCAGTAGCAGTAGATCCAACTGGCCCTCCAACAGCCGACGGGGACCTCGCCTGGACAACGATGTCGGTCGGTGACTTCCCAGATTCATGCCTGACATATGGCCGTTACCCGGCCGTCAGTCACCTAACGATAGCGCGACACCTGCTGGTCAGCTGAGTCAACGCGGTCGAGCGGGCTCCAGTGGGCAAGAATGTGCGGGTGCGAAAGCTGCTGATCGGTGTGCTGGCGACCGCGACCGCCGTGGTCGTCGGCGCCCTCGGAGCCGATTTCGGTGCGGCGATCTACGCCGAGTATCGCCTGGCAAGAAGCGTGCGAAGCGCCGCTGACCTGGCCTGGGACCCGTCCGTGGCGATCCTCGGTTTTCCGTTCATCCCGCAGGCGGCGAACCGCCATTACGACGAGGTGGAAATCCGGGCCGCGGGCGTCAGCCACCCCGTGGTCGGGAAGGCCTCGCTGGAAGCAACCCTGCACTCGATCGATCTATTGGACTCATCGTGGCTGGTCAGCCCGGAGGCCAAGCTGCGGGTCGGCAAGGCGGAGAGCCGCATCATCATCGATTCCACGCACGTCGGGCGGTTCATGGGCATCCCCGACCTGCTGGTCGAGGCGCCGACGCGGGAAAGCAACGACTCCACCGGCGGCACCACCGAATCGGGGATATCGAGCAATCGCGGCGTGGTGTTCACGGGGACCCCGAAGGCGGCCGGCTACGACAAGCGAGTCAGCATCGCGGTCGACCTGTCGATCGTCGGGCCCGACCAGACCACCCTGGTCCTGACAGCCACCGACGTGCTGACCGGCGCCGGCACCGCTGACCAGCCCGTTCCCGACGACAAGAAGGACGAGGTGCTGGCCGCGTTCTCCACCAGCCTGCCCGGGCAGAAGTTGCCGTTCGGGCTCGCGCCCACCGCGCAGGGCGCCCGGGGCTCGGACCTCATCATCGAAGGCATCGCCGAGGGAGTAACCGTGGCCCTTGATGGGTTCAATCTGTCGTGAGCACTTCATGGGTGTTGGCGATTGTCGTCATCGTGGGCGCGCTCGGGCTGGCCTATGTGATCGGCAGGCTGGTCACACTGCGCGCCGGGCTCCTCAAGGCGAGCGAAGAAGCCGCCAACGTGGACACCAGTGACCTGGGACTATCCGATACAGGGCCGACGGTGCTGCATTTCAGCGCAGTGTGGTGCGGTCCGTGTGCCGGGGTGCGAAAGGTTGTCGACCAGGTGTGCGACGAGCTGCCCGGGGTCGCGCATGTGGAGATCGACATGGACGCCAATCCGGAAGCGGCCAGGCGCCTTTCGGTGCTGTCGCTTCCCACCACGATCGTCTTCGACGCCGACGGGCGGCCGCGCTTTCGCACCCATGGTGTTCCCAAGCCCGCTGACCTGCGGTCCGCGCTGGAACCACTGTTGGCTTGATCACCATGTCATTGGGTAAGCTGTCGCTCGTGTCCGCCCGCCTTGAGCCCATGCTCACCAAGCGCCGTGCAGTGGATCTGTGCCGCGTCGCGGGTTGTTGCTGTTGTTGTTGTAGCTGCTGAGTAGCCGCGCCGTTTCTTTCGCGCCGCACTCGGGAGCGGCCCCTTGCGGTCTGCCGCCCCACGACCAGCCAGTCCATCCATGCAACAGGAGCAACATCTATGTCCACCACCACGAGCACCAGCGCCCCGCCTGACCAGGTGGACGTGCGGGGTCCGCGCTTCGCGGCGTGGGTAACCACCGCCGTGCTCATCGCAACGTTGTTGGTGTCGGCCGTCAGCCTGGCAGGCGCTGCCGTGATCCTCGGTGTGCAGACCGTGGTGTTCGCGATCGGCGCGTGGCGCGGGCCGCGGCAGCATCCCTACGGCCTGATCTTCCGCGCGCCTGGTGGCTCCCCGCCTCGGACCGGTCACCGAGAAGGAGCCGGTGCCCCCGCTGAAGTTCGCCCAGCTCGTCGGGTTCGTGTTCGCGGTCGTCGGCGTCGTCGGCTTCGCCGCCGGAATCCCGCTGCTCGGCCTCATCGCCACCGGGTTCGCACTCGTGGCGGCCTTTCTCAACGCGGCCTTCGGCATCTGCCTTGGCTGCCAGATCTATCCGCTCGTCGCACGGTTTCGCACTACGCCTTCCCCCGCATAACACTTCAAATAGCAAGCAACCGAGAGGATTTCCTACATGGCACGCTCCGACGTCCTGGTCACGACCGACTGGGCCGAGAGCAATCTCGACGCGCCGAACACCGTCTTCGTCGAGGTCGACGAGGACACCTCCGCCTACGAGGGCGGCCACATCGCCGGTGCCGTCAGGCTCGACTGGAAGACCGAGCTGCAGGACCAGGTCAAGCGTGACTTCGTCGACCAGCAGCAGTTCTCGAAGCTGTTGTCGGACAAGGGCATCGGCAACGACGACACAGTGATCCTGTACGGCGGCAACAACAACTGGTTCGCCGCGTACGCGTACTGGTACTTCAAGCTTTACGGCCACGAGAACGTCAAGCTGCTCGACGGCGGACGCAAGAAGTGGGAGCTCGACGGCCGCCCCCTCGTCACGGATGTGCCGGACCGGGCGTCGACGACGTACACCGCAAAGGCTCCCGACAACAGCATCCGCGCGTTCCGCGACGAGACCATCGCCGCCATCAATGTCAAGAACCTGGTCGACGTGCGCTCGCCTGACGAGTTCTCGGGCAAGATCCTGGCGCCCGCTCATCTCCCGCAGGAGCAGAGCCAGCGTCCAGGCCATATTCCCGGCGCGATCAACGTGCCGTGGAGCAAGGCGGCCAACGAGGACGGCACCTTCAAGTCCGACGACGACCTGGCCAAGCTGTACGCCGAGGCCGGACTCGACGGTCAGAAGGAGACCATCGCGTACTGCCGTATCGGTGAACGTTCGTCGCACACCTGGTTCGTCCTGCAGGAACTGTTGGGACACCAGAACGTCAAGAACTACGACGGCAGTTGGACGGAATACGGCTCCCTGGTGGGTGCCCCGATTGAGTTGGGAAGTTGATATGTGCTCTGCACCGAAGCAAGGACAGACGTTGCCTGCCGGCGTTGACCTGGAGAAGGAAACGGTGATCACCGGTCGCGTCGTCGACGGCTCCGGTCAGAGCGTCGGTGGCGCGTTCGTGCGCCTGCTGGACGCCTCTGACGAGTTCACCGCTGAGGTCGTCGCATCGGCCACCGGTGACTTCCGGTTCTTCGCCGCACCCGGCACCTGGACCCTGCGTGCGCTGTCCCCAGCGGGCAACGGCAACGCCAGCGTCGCACCTTCGGGCGCCGGTATCCACGAGGTCGACGTCAAGGTCGCCTGACCTCCTGCGCTCGGAATGCGACGTGCGACGAGCTCGTGCTGCCCGTCGTACATTTCGGCGTTCCGTGATCGATTCCACTGTGGTTGCGGGGAGTCGTCGACGGTTGTGCGGCTAGACTTTCTGCCGTGGTGCTGCTCTTCGAGATCCTGCTGATCGCTGCGGTGGTGGTCATTACCTGGTTCGCGGTGTACACGCTCTACCGCCTCATCACCGACGAGTCGTGACTTCCGGCGACGACGCAGTCGCGGCCGCGGCCGAGCGAGCGAAAACCACCGCAGCCCGCAATATCCCGGTCTTCGTCGATCTTCCGGCCCCGCCCGATACCGCGAATCTTCGAGAGGGCGCGAACCTCAATGACGCGCTGCTTGCGCTGCTCCCACTCGTCGGGGTGTGGCGCGGGGAGGGTGAGGGCCGCGGATCCGAGGGCGACTACCGCTTCGGCCAGCAGATCGTCGTGAGCCACGACGGCGGTGACTATCTGATCTGGGAGGCCCGATCATGGCGGCTCACCGAGGCCGGTGAGTACGAGAGCCCGTCGTTGCGCGAGTCCGGATTCTGGCGGTTCATCAATGACCCTGCCGATCCCACCGAAGGCCTGGCGATTGAGCTTCTGCTGGCCCATTCGGTCGGTTACGTCGAGTTGTTCTACGGCCGCCCCCTGAACCAGTCGTCGTGGGAGCTGGCCACCGACGCGCTGGCGCGCACCAAATCCGGGATGCTCGTCGGTGGCGCCAAACGGCTCTACGGCATCGTCGAGGGTGGCGATCTGGCCTACGTCGAGGAACGCGTCGACGCCGACGGTGGCCTGATACCGCACCTCTCCGCGCGGCTGTCGAGGTACGTCGGCTGATGCGCCTGTCATGGCTGGCCGGGGCGCAAATCCTGGTCGCGGCGGGCATCCTGGCTGGATGTTCGTCGAATCCCGCCCGCCGAGCAGTCGACCACCGAGAAGTCGGAGGTCGCGCCGACCGGACACGGTTCGCTGGCGCAGTGCCTCAGTGAACACGGGGTGCCCGCAGCGCCGGGCCCGATGGCCGGACCGCCGCCGGGCGTCGATCCCGACACCTGGAACGAGGCCATGCAGACCTGCTCGTCCCTGGCCCCCGGACCGGCCGGCTTAGCCCAGTACGGGCACGCTGCCCGCATCGGCCAGCCACTCGTGTTCCAGGCGCGACAGCGTTCCGTCCGAACGCAATCCGTCCACGACGGATGACACGCACCGGGTCAGCGGACTGTCCTTGTCGAGCACGATGCCGAACTGCTCCACGCTCTCCGCCTCGGCGGGCAAGCTGTCCGACGATCCTCCCGCCGCGCAGTTCGCCGGCGACGGCGAACGCCGTCGGAAGATCGGCGACCAGGGCGTCGATCTCACCGGTGCTCAAGGCCAGCTTGGCGTCGGCGTTGGTGTTGTACACCTCGACGGGGATGTCGCCCCCGATCGCAATCGCCGCGGTGTGACTGGTCGTGCCGACCTGCACACCAAGTTGCGATCTTCTTCAGATCGCCGATGCTTCGCACTCGCGCCGCCGGTGAGGTATCCGTCGTGACGACAACCTGGGTGACGTCGAAATAGGGAGACGAGAAGTCGACGGACGCCTTGCGTTGGTCCGTGATCGAGAACTGAGAAAGGTTGGCGTCAAACGTCTTCGGACCGGCCTCCAAAGCTCCGTTGAACGGAACCCGAACCCAGCGCACCTCCTCGCGGGTGTAGCCCAGGCTTCCCGCGACGGCGAACGCGAGCGCGCTTTCGAACCCCTCGCCGTTGGTCGGGTCATCGCCCATGTACCAGGGCGGGTAGGCGGGCTGATCGGTACCGACGGTGAAGATGCCGGGATAGAGCGTCGACAGCGAATCCTTGGTGCAGTTCTGAGGGCGGGTTGAGGCACGCTGATCGACGGTCGGAGCGCAGGCGGTACCGGTGGCCGACGTGGTCACGGCCAGAAGGGCCGCCAGCCACCACCTTTTGCCCATAAGCCGCATCATCGCGCACGGATGCGAGCCGACGCCAACACCGGAGGGCCCTGGATATGGTGCGGCCCCCGAGCCGGTGTTCCTGGTTGGACAAAACCGAGAGGCTCGGGGGCCGGGTGACTGCGGGGAATTCGCCGGCGCGCGCAGGCGGACTATCCCCTGGCGCTGCTAGCTCGCAGCCACCTCACAAGTCCATAAGTCAATCAATTTGTCGGACCACCTCCTTCCCTGTGTACGAGCGACGGTACCCGCGCACAAAGAGGGCGACAACCGATTTTCGTCGGTTCAGCGCTCAGCGATCGCAGACGATCGCGGCGTCGACGAGTTTGGCGATTTCACCGGCCAGCGGGGCGGGCCGCAACGCCTTTCCGTCCAGGGTATGCACCCGCGCGGCGAGCGTGATGCTCGATACGAGCCAAACCCCTTGCGCTGCAAGCAGATCAGCGGGCCGCAGCGCTCGGTAGTCACAGTCGTATCCTTTGTTGCGCGCCACTTCGAACAGCGCCTGCTGCGTGGTTCCGCGAAGGATCGGATACCACGGCGGCGGAGTCAGCAGCGCCGGAGTGCCGCCGAGTTCGGTGGCGACCACCACCGTCGAACGCGGCCCCTCCAGGATCAGCCCGTCGGAGCCGACGAAGATCACATCGCCTGCGCCGTGCCGCTCGGCGTGCCGCAGCGCGGCCATGTTCACCGCATAGGACAGCGTCTTGGCGCCCGCGAGGAGCCACGGCATCTCGGTCGCTGCCCTCGGCCGAGAGACCGCGGGCCAGCGTCACCGCCGCGACGCCGCTGCTGCGCGCGTCGGCCACCCGGGCAGGCACCGCGCCGATAGTCGCGAACGCTGCTCGGCGGTGAACCGCTCTCGCGTCCACGGCTGTAGACGAGCCGCAACACTCCCTCGTCTCCGCCGTCGGCGAGCCACCGCTGCACCGCCACGCCCACCGCCGCGCGCCACCGCGGAAGTTCCGGCGCGGGCAGGTCCATCATGGTCGCCGATTGCGTGAGCCGGCCCAGATGGGACTCCAACAGGCAGGGCCTGCCGCCGCGGATCAGAAGCGTCTCGAATATGCCGTCGCCGCGGACAGCCGCAAGGTCGTCGGCATGCAGCAGCGGGGCTTGCGGGTCGTGCAGTTCGCCGTCGAGCGTGACCAGGACCGCAGGTTGGCTCGCCATGGCCAAGAAGCGTAACGCCGTAGAGTTGACGTATGTCAGCTGTGCCTGCGCCCGACACCGGACCCGACGCCGGTGCCGTGTGGCATCACGGCGATCCGCTGGGAGAACAGCGGGCCGCGATCGATGGGGCCGTCGTGGTGGACCGTTCACAACGTGCCGTGATCGCCCTGACCGGCGGTGACCGCAACACCTGGCTGCACAGCATCTCCACTCAGCACGTCAGCGACCTCGCCGACGGCACCGTGACCGAGAACCTGAGCCTCGACGGCCAGGGTCGTGTGGAAGATCACTGGGTTCAGACGGAGCTCGACGGCGTCACGTACCTCGATACGGAGTCGTGGCGCGGCGAACCGCTGACGGCCTATCTGCGCAGGATGGTCTTCTGGTCCGAGGTAGTCGTCGAACCGGCCGATCTGGCGGTTCTATCGCTACTCGGCCCGCGGCTGGCGGACCCGGCCATGCTCGAGGCACTCGGTGTCACTTCGCTACCGGCCGAGATGACGGCGGTCCAGCTCCCCAGCGGCGGTTTCCTGCGCAGGATGGCCGGCCCCGGTATTGAGCTGGACCTGGTGGTCCCCCGTGAGGCGGCCGCCTCATGGCGCGATCGACTCGTGGGGGCCGGGATGCGCCCCGCGGGCATCTGGGCCTACGAGGCGCACCGGGTCACCGCGTTGCGGGCCAGGCTCGGGGTCGACACCGACGAGCGCACGATCCCGCACGAGGTCGGCTGGATCGGCAACGCAGTTCATCTGGACAAGGGCTGCTACCGCGGTCAGGAGACCGTCGCTCGCGTCCATAACCTGGGCAAACCACCGCGGATGTTGGTACTGCTGCACCTCGATGGGTCCGGGGATCGGCCGGTGACCGGTGATCCGGTGCTCGCCGGTGGACGGGCCGTGGGCCGGCTCGGCACCGTCGTCGATCACGTCGACGAGGGTCCGATCGCCCTGGCGTTGCTCAAGCGGGGCCTGCCTGCTGACACCGAACTGACCACCGGCGGGGAGTCGACGGTGGCCGCCGTGATCGACCCCGACTCGATGCCACCACCCGATGCCGCACGGGGCCGGACGGCTCGCGGTGGACCAGCTGCGAGGCGGCGCGCGTTAACGCTTCACGTCCCCCGGGTCCCACGCTCCCGGCCCTCCGGACGGGCCTGCCAGCACACCGCACCGAGGCACGGTAAAGTGTTGGCAGGACGATAAATGACACTCAGATCGGAGCCGCTCGAACTTTGGGCCGCTCCGTTATTGCGCGAGGGGGTACCCCCATGGGCCGCGGCCGGGCGAAGGCAAAGCAGACCAAGGTTGCTCGTGAGCTCAAGTACAGCTCACCGCAGACCGATTTCACGCAGCTACAGCGTGAATTAGCGGGCGCTGACGATCTCAACGGCACCGACAGGTTGGCCGACGACGACTCGGCCGACGACGACGACTGGCGTCGCTGAACCCTAGAAGCGCGGGTGCTGGCCCACGAGCTTGGCTCGTGGGCTGTCCTTACCGCCCTTGGTGACGGTGCCCAGGATCCAGCAGTTGAGATGGCGCGCCGTCAGGACCGCCAGCGCGCGATCGGTGTCCTCCGGCGCGACGACGGCGACCATGCCGACACCCAGGTTGAACGTCTTTTCCATCTCGACACGCTCGACACGGCCACGTTGCGCGATCATCGCGAACACCGGCGCGGGAGTCCATGTGCCGCGGTCGATTTCGGCCGTGAGGCCGGGAGGCACCACCCGCTCGATATTGCCTGCCAGCCCGCCACCGGTGACGTGGCAGAAAGTGCGGACCTGCGTCTCCGCGATCAGCGCAAGGCAGTCCTTGGCATAGATGCGAGTCGGCTCCAACAGCTCTTCACCGAGCGTGCGACCGAACTCCTCGACATGCCCGGCGAGGTTCATCCGGTCGATCTCCAGCAGCACCTTGCGGGCAAGCGAGTATCCGTTGGAGTGCAGGCCGGTCGACGACATCCCGATGAGCACGTCACCGGGCTTGACCCGGTCGGGACCCAGCACGTCGTCGGCCTCCACGACACCCACACCGGTACCTGAGATGTCGTAGTGATCGGGCGCCATCAGACCGGGGTGCTCGGCGGTCTCCCCGCCAAGCAGTGCGCAGCCGGCCATCACGCACCCGTTGGCGATGCCTGCCACCAGCTCGGAGATCCGCTCGGGAACCGTACGTCCCACCGCGATGTAATCCTGCAGGAACAGCGGTTCGGCGCCGCACACCACGAGATCGTCGACGACCATCGCAACGAGGTCGATGCCGACGGTGTCGTGCTTGTCCATCGCCTGGGCGACCGCGAGCTTGGTGCCCACGCCGTCGGTCGATGACGCCAGCACCGGCTCCCGATAGCTACGCAGCGCGAACAGCCCGGCGAATCCGCCGAGGCCTCCCCGCACTTCAGGTCTGGTGGCCTTTTTGGCCAGCGGTTTCAGAAGTTCGACGGCGCGGTCACCGGCTTCGATGTCGACCCCGGCCGACGCGTAGGAGATGCCGGCAGGTTCGGCGCGTTCGGTCATCGGGCACAAGGCTACCGGGGATGGCGGCGCTAGGTTCGTTGTCCTCGCGGATCGCATTCTTCTCCGATGGCTCCCCGAGGGTCCATCGATTGTGCGAATGTGACCGACCATGAAACTTGTTCGCTGGTTCGCACCAGCCCTGCCTGTGGTTCTGACTGCTACCGCAGCCATGATCGCCCCCACCGCTGCGGTCGCGACCCCCGCCGTCAACGTCGATTCGGTCGTCATCAATCAGTCAACCGTCGAGGGCATCGACTACATCACCCGCAGGATCACCATCCAGCCCGGCGGCAGCACCGGCTGGCACTACCACGACGGCCGGGTGTTCGGCATCGTCAAGGAAGGCACTCTGACCCGCACCATGACGGACTGCAAGGACGTCGTCGATCCGACAGGCGCCCCCGTCACCGAAGGTGTCGGGCCCGACCACGCGCACAACGGCCGCAACCTGGGCCCCGTTCCCGTGGTGCTGTGGGTGGACTACATCCATCCGACGGGCGCCCCGCTGTCCGTGGACGTGCCCCCTCCACCGGGCTGCCCGATTTAGGTTTGCCCGACGCCTAGAACGGCGATCCCGCGTGGATGTCCGCTGATGAGATCCGCTGCCTGGTTACTGGTGCGACCGGCTACGTCGGTGGTCGGCTTACGCCCGTTCTGCTGGAGCACGGCCACGACGTGCGCGTGCTGGCTCGCAACCCGGACAAACTCGCCGATGTCGAATGGCGGGACCGGGTCAAGGTGGAGCGCGGAGACCTCGGCGACACCGAGTCGCTGATCGCAGCGTTCGACGGCGTCGACGTCGTCTATTACCTGGTCCATTCGATGGGCAGCTCGTCGGATTTCGTCGGAGAGGAGGCGCGGTCGGCGCGCAACGTCGTCGCCGCGGCGCAGAAGACGGGCGTGAAACGTCTGGTGTATCTGGGTGGGCTGCACCCGTCCGGAAAGGATCTGTCACCGCATCTGCGGTCACGGGTCGCTGTCGGTGAGATCCTGTTGGCCTCTGGGATCGAGACGGTTGTGTTGCAGGCCGGAATCGTGGTCGGTTCCGGCTCGGCGTCGTTCGAGATGATGCGCCACCTCACCAACCGCCTGCCTGCGATGACGACCCCGAAGTGGGTGCACAACAAGATCCAGCCCATCGCGATCGACGACGTGCTGCACTATCTGGCCGAAGCCGCCACCGCCCTCATACCTACGTCACGTACGTGGGACATCGGCGGGCCCGACGCACTCGAGTACGGCGATGCGATGCAGGTCTATGCGCAGGAGGCCGGACTGCGACGGCGGATCATCATCGCGATTCCGTTCCTGACACCGACGATCGCCAGCCTGTGGATCGGTCTCGTCACACCCATGCCGCCGGGTCTGGCGCGACCGCTGATCGAGTCATTGGAGGTCGATGCTGTGATGGGCGAGCATGACATCGACGCCGTCATCGGTCCGCCACCCGGCGGCCTCACCGGATATCGCGATGCGATCGCCAACGCGTTGAAGTACGGCCCGCTGCCGAACGATCCGCAGTGGGCACACGTCGGCCGCGAGGGTTAGGGCCTGCACGACGGCCGAGCCGTCAAGGACGCCTGAGCGCCGACACGTTGTCGTTGTCGGCCTGCAGCGGCACCCCGGTGCGGGCCGCAGTGGACAGCATGTGCTCAATCACGTTCTTGCCCAACGCCGTTTCACCGGGCAGCTCGATCGGATAGTTGCCGTCGAAGCACGCCGAGCACAGCCGCGTCGCGGGCTGTTCCGTGGCGGCGATCATGCCCCGTTGCGAGATGTAGCCCAGCGTGTCGGCGCCGATGGCGTGCCGCACTCCCTCGAGCATTTCGGTCACGTCGTCTCCGGTGCTGGCGGCGTTGGCGATCAACTCTGCCGGCGTCGCGAAGTCGATGCCGTAGAAGCACGGCCATTTCACCGGTGGCGACGCGATGCGCACGTGCACCTCAAGGGCACCGGCCTCCCGCAACATCCGGATCAGTGCCCGCTGCGTGTTGCCGCGGACGATGGAGTCGTCGACGACGATCAACCGCTTACCGCGGATCACTTCCTTGAGCGGGTTGAGCTTGAGCCGGATACCGAGCTGGCGGATGGTCTGCGACGGCTGGATGAACGTGCGTCCGACGTAGGCGTTCTTCATCAAGCCCTGCCCGTACGGGATGCCGGACTCCTGTGCGTAGCCGACGGCGGCCGGGGTACCAGATTCCGGCACGCCGATCACCAGGTCGGCTTCGACAGGCTTCTCCCGGGCCAACCGGCGGCCGATGTCCACACGGGTCGCGTGCACCGAACGGCCGGCGATCGTGCTGTCAGGCCGGGCGAGGTAGACGTACTCGAAGACACAAGCCTTGGGCTCGGGGTTGGCGAAGCGGGTCGAGCGCACCCCGTCGGCGTCGATGGCCAGCAGCTCGCCGGGCTCGATATCGCGGACGAACGAGGCGCCGACGATGTCAAGCGCCGCCGTCTCCGATGCCACGACCCAGCCACGGTCCAGCCGCCCCAACGACAGCGGCCGCACGCCGTAAGCGTCGCGGGCCGCATAGAGAGTGTTCTCGTCCATGAAGGTCAGACAGAACGCACCGCGGACGGTCGGCAGCAGCTCGAGTGCGGCCTGCTCCAGCGTCGCGTCGGCGGCGCCGTGGGCCAGCAGTGCTCCCAGGATGTCGGAATCGGTGGTGGCCGCGGGCGCCCCGCGGGTGCCGAGTAGACCGGCCTCCCGGGCCCGGGTCGCCAGGTCGGCGGCGTTGACCAGGTTGCCGTTGTGGCCGAGCGCGACGCCCGTGCCCGCTGCGGTGTTGCGGAACACCGGCTGGGCGTTCTCCCAGGTGGTGGATCCGCTGGTCGAGTAGCGGCAGTGTCCGATGGCGACGTGGCCTTCCATTGCCGCCAGCGTCGGTTCGTCGAAGACCTGGCTGACCAGGCCCAAATCCTTGAAGACCAGCACTTGGGACCCGTCGGCGACGGCCATCCCCGCGGCTTCCTGGCCGCGGTGCTGCAGCGCGTAAAGGCCGTAGTAAGTGAGCTTGGCGACCTCTTCACCCGGCGCCCAGACGCCGAAAACGCCACATTCTTCGCGCGGTTCGTCAGGGGTGGGGGTTTCGCGAGAAGATTCGATCGAGTCGGTCTGCTGGCCGGTCACGATATGGCTGCTCCCAGGGCGGGGTGGGTAGACGGGTTCAGTCTACGGTCATCACTGGTTAATCACGGAAGACACTGGGGGTGTCTTTGCGGAAATACAACACTCGAGACGAGTCCGGCGATTCCTCGCGTGCGCGCGCGTAGTCGGTGACTTTCCAGGTCAGCGCCGCGCTGCGCCGCGCGAAGGCTCCACCACCGGCGCCGTCGGGCATGTGGCGAAGTTAACCCCGAAGGCTGATCAGCGGCAGCCAGTCAGCGACCTCGCCTGCGCGCCCGCCCGACAACCGCAGCGCGCCACTCTCGGCAGCGCCAGCCACGTCCAGCAGCCCGGTCGCGAGCAACAGCCAGGTCCGCGGGTCGGTCTCCACCACGTTGGGCGGGTTTCCGCGCCGGTGCGCGGGCCCTGAAATGCATTGCACCGCAACAAACGGTGGGACGCGGACCTCGACGCTGGAGCCCGGCGCGACAGCCGCGAGCGTGCGGGCGGTCAACCGCACCGCCTCCGCGAGTTCGGCGCGCGCAGGATCGGGCCTGCTTTCGTCGCGCAACCACCCGGCGATCGCCGAAACCGCAGCACGCGTCATTGCCGGATCGGCCCTACGAGAAGTGGGCATACTTTAGATTCTCAAAGTGTCTGTCGACCGCCACAATCCGCCCTACCGGATTGCGGGCGCGGTGTTGGTGGTCATCGCCACGGTGGTGGGCGGGCTGATCTACATGCAGTTCCGCGGCGATTTCATCCGCTCGACAGAACTCACCCTGCTTTCGTCGCGCGCCGGTCTGGTCGTCGAGCCGGGCGCGAAGGTCACCTACAACGGTGTGGAGATCGGCCGGGTCGCGCGTATCGGCACCGTCGACGTGAACGGCACGACAAAGGCCAAGCTGTCGCTCGACGTCGACCCCGACTCCATCAAGTTCATTCCGGCCAACGTGATCGCCGATGTCCAGGCCACCACGGTGTTCGGCAACAAGTACGTATCGTTCAGTTCACCGGATGATCCATCTGCGCAACATATTTCGAGCAGTGATGTGATCGACGTGTCGTCGGTGAGCACGGAGTTCAACACGCTTTTCGAGACGGTGCTGTCACTGGCCGAACAGGTCGACCCGATCAAGCTGAACCAGACGCTGACCGCGACGGCCGAGGCATTGACGGGTCTGGGCGATCGGTTCGGTGAATCGCTGTCGAACGGCAACAGCATTCTCGATGACCTCAACGCGCAGATGCCGCAGATCCGCGAGGACACCAGGCTGCTGGCAGACCTGGTGGATGTGTACGCCGACGCATCGCCGGATCTGTGGGACGGGCTGGAGAACGCGGTGACCACCGCGCGCACGTTCAATGCGCAGTGGGGCGACATCGACTCGGCGCTGATGGCTGCGCTTGGCTTCGCCGACACCGCGGCCGACAGTCTCAACCGCGGCGGACCGTACTTGGTGCGCGGCGCGGCGGATCTGGTGCCGACGTCCAAGCTGTTCGACTACTACAGCCCCCAACTGTTCTGCACGCTCCGGAACTACGACGAGATCGAGAAGAAGGTCGCCGAGACGCTGGGCGGAAACGGCTACTCGCTTGCGACGTCGTCGGGCACGTTCGCAGGCGCGGGTAACCCGTATATCTACCCCGACAACCTGCCGCGCGTGAACGCCCGAGGCGGTCCCGAGGGCCGCCCCGGATGCTGGCAGAAGATCTCCCGCGAGTTGTGGCCCGCGCCGTACCTGGTGATGGACACCGGCGCAAGCATCGCGCCCTATAACCACGCCGAAATCGGCCAGCCGATGCTGATCGAATACGTGTGGGGCCGCCAGTTCGGCGAGCTGACGATCAACCCGTGAGCGTTGACATCAACATTTGTTGAGGTTCTACGTTTGCGACATGACGTTCAAACCGCACGAAATCGAATATCTTCGCCGAACCGAACTCGGCCGATTGGCCACCATCCAGCGTGACGGGACGCCGCAGAACAGTCCCGTCGGGTTCAGCTACAACGAGCAACTCGGCACCATCGACATCGCCGGATACCAGATGTCGAAGAGCCAGAAGTTCCGCAACATCGCGCACGACAACCGAGTCGCGTTCGTCGTCGACGACATCGCTTCTCGTGACCCCTGGCGGGTTCGCTGCCTCGAAATCCGCGGCACCGCAGAACAATCGGAGATCGCACCGTCGCAAGGTCCGGCAGGCGACCATCTGGACACCTCGATCATCCGCATCACCCCGCGGCGCATCATCAGTTTCGGCATCGACGACCAAGACACCGAGCCGCATCAACTGACCGCGGATATCCGCAACGTGTAGCTCAGTCGGGAAATCCGAACATCTTGACGACGCCGTGATCGCGGCCCGCGGTGTAGCCGCCGTCGACCGCGATCGCCTGTCCGGTGACGAACGACGCGTCGGTTGAAACCAAAAATGCTGCCATCGCAGCGATTTCGTCGGGTCGGCCCCGTCGGGCGAGCGCATGTTCTTCCGTGATGGATTGCAGCGGCCCCTCCATGCCCTCCAAACCCATCACCGTGGTGAGCATCGGCGTGTCGATGAAACCGGGGCAGATGGCGTTGGCGCGGATGCCGCTCGGGCCGTAGTCCAGCGCGATGTTCTTGGTCAGCAGCACGACGCCGCCCTTGGACGCGTTGTAGGCGCTGCCGCCCGCCGTGCCTTCCAGGCCCTCGACGCTGGCGAGGGTCACGATCGAGCCGCGCTCGCCGTCGGCCCTCGGCTGCTCGATCATCTTGGCCAGTGCCGCCTTCGCCACCACGAATGTGCCGGTGAGGTTGACCGAGATCACCCGCTCCCACTCGTCTTTGGGGAGCAGGTGGACCGGCCCGCCACCTGCGACACCTCCCGAGTGGACCACGCCGTCGACCCGCCCGGGAACCGCGGCGAACACCTCGGCGACCGCCGCTTCGTCGGTGATATCGGCCGCGACGAACTCGAACCGCGCGCCGAGGTCCTCGGCCGGGGCGACCAGGTCCGTACCGACCACGGTGCCGCCCTCGACCAACAGTCGCCGCGCGGTGGCCAGGCCGATGCCTGAGGCCGCGCCGGTGACGACGAACGTGCGGGAGGCGGATCTGTCGACGCTGACCATGCGCAGACCCTACGCAATTTGTCTGCAGTCAGACCGAATTGGGGTCGGCTACGGCCACCCCTGAGGGCAGATCGCCCTCACGCACTGCGGTGAACGACCGCGAGATCGGCTGACACGGCGAGGCCGACTCGACGAGCTCGCCGGACAGCGACGTACCCGATGCGGTGAAGGACATCGTGGAGATGCCTGCGGTCTTGTTGCCCCCGCAGGCGAAACCCTGCGGCTGGCTGGAGATGTAGCGGCCGCCGTCCTGACGGAAGACGTACGTCGTCGACACTCCGCCGACGTTCGTTGCCGTCGCGACGCAGCCGGCCGCCGGGCAGGCCGAGCGGATCGCCAACAGCCACGTATACGGGCCGCGCGGCTCGGGGTAGTCGAAGTCACTCGGTTCGGTGCCGGCGAAGTTCAACCGGTAGAGACCGTCGGGCACGGGCGTCGCCGCGGCGATCGGCGACGAGCAAACCGCGAAAGCCGAGCCGGCGACAATGCCGACCGCGGCCACAACGGCAGCCCGGGTGATGCTCATAGGCCACTATCACAGAGAAATCGCACGTGCACGGGCGTTTTGCACTGCCAATGCCGCGACGGCCCCTGCCTCGTTGATCGCCAGATGCACCAGCATTGGAGCGATCAGACTGCCGGAGCGCTCATACAGCCAGCCGAATACCCAGCCGGCCAGACCGGTGACCAGCACCGTAGGGACCATGGGTTCACCGGTGGTGCGCGCGTCCGCGATATGTGACAGCCCGAACGCCGACGCCTGGACGAGCCGGCCGCCCGCAGGTCCGAACGCGTCTGCGGCGACGGTGCCCAGCGCACCGCGGTAGGCCGCCTCCTCGGAGGCGACAGTTCCCAACGGGATACCGAGCAAAAGCCACTGGACCACATCGTCGGGCAGGTCGCGATCGGCCATCTCCGCCCGCACCCGCGGCAACGCCGTGGCCACCGCGACGCCCAGCACGACCGGGGCCGCGGCGCTAAGGCCGAACCGCACACCTGAGCCCGGATGTCGGAGTCCGACCGGAGCGCGCGTGAGGGCGGCCAGCGCGGCGCCGACGACGGCGTGCGGCACCGGATGCCACCGCGACGGTAGCCGTGGCGCCACCAGACTCCATGCGACGAGGCCAGCCGCCAGGCCCAGAGCCCGAATCTGTTTGGTGCGCACTAGTATTCGGGGCCGTCTTCGGATTCCGTCTTCTGCAGTGCGACGCGGATGCGCTGGGTGTCTTCGCGCGTCCAGCCGTCGGGCGGCGCGACGGCGGCCCAGCCGTCGAGCACATAGTCGCCGTAGTTGTGGCCGTGCCCGCCCGGCACGGACCCGGCGTTGGTCATGTCAACGGCGACCTGCCAGAACGTGATGATCGGATACCATCGCATCGTCGCCGTGCGGTCGCGGCCCGGCGGTTCCCTCAGCCAGTCGGGCCTGCTGAAAACCAGATCCTCCGACCACCAGACGACCGGATCCGACGGGTGCTGCATGAACAGCACCCGGGTGCCCTCCCACGGTGTCGCCCCCTCGGTGTCGATCTGGTGGGCGTCGGTGGCCTCTGAGAACCGGACCGTTCGGCCGTTGTCGTAGCGCGGCTTGACCTCCGGGGTGCCGGGGTCGCGGCGTTGGGTGATGGCGCGCCACAGTGGGCTCGCGTTCGGCGGACCCACCCACAGCACAGAGGAGAAGCCCATATCGGAGATGTCGGGCAACCACGCGAACGCGCCCTGGCCGGCCATCGAACCGAGGCTCTCGCCGTAGAGCACCAGCTTCGGCCGCCGATCCGGCGGCAGCTTCGCCCACCGTTCGTGGATGGCGTCGATCATCATCCGGCCCGATTCCATCGACTTCTGCTGATCGCCGAGGAACGAAATCCAGCTCGGCAGATACGAATACTGCGAGCCGACCAATGCGGTGTCGCCGTTGTACATCATTTCCAGCGACCGGGCCGCCACAGGGTTGATCCACCCGGTGCCGGTGGTCGGGATGATCACCAGCAGCTTGCGCTCGAACGCTCCGGTCCGCTCGAGCTCACTGAGCAGCACCGCCATCCGCTGTTCGTCGGTGTCGGCGGTCTGCAGGCCGACGTAGGCACGGATGGGCTCCTTGGCGGGCCTGCCGTTGAGGCGCGTCAGTTCCTCGGCGTCCGGACCGGTCGCGACGAAATTACGGCCCTGATATCCGAGCGTGTCCCAGGCTGCGAAAGACTCTGGGCTGCCAGACTTTTCGGGCTCCAGCGGCTGGACGATCCCGGGCCGGGTGGTGAAGTTCTGCGGCTGGAACACCCGGTTCGCGCCGGCCAGGAAGCCACGGACTGCGACGCCGTTGATCAGTGTGATCACCAGCACCACGACGATCGCGGTGCCGATGAACAGGGCCACCTCGTCGTTCAATCGCCAGCGCCGGATGAAGAACCGCGCCATCGTCTTGATGAGGTCGATCAGAATCCGTGCAGCGCCCACGCATGCGCCGCCGGCCAGCACCGCGATGATCAGCGTCCGCAGGTATCCGAGCGTGGTGGGTCCTTCGATACCCACCACCGCGGACACCTGTCGCTGCCACGCCGCGGCCGGAATCAGCATCAGCACGCTCGCGGCGATGGCCAGCACCACCGTCACGGTCTTGCCTACGTACTGCACCCGCTTCGGCGGCGGCCACCCCTTGCGCCTGCGTATCACGAAGCGCCGGAACAACCTCCACCCGAATACGCCGATGCCATAGCCGATGGCCGCATTCAACCCGCCGATGAGCCCTTGAAACAGCCAGTCCCGCGGCAGCAGCGACGGCGTTAGCGAGAGGCAGAAGAACAGCGCGCCGAATGCGATCCCGACGAAGTCGAGCCGGACCAGGCTCCATGCCCAGACATAAAAGGGGTGTCGTTCGCGGGTCTGCGCAATCACCCGAACAACCCGGGAAGCACGCCCTCCGACGTGCTTCGCAGGTCCTCCAGACTTGCCGTGAACAGTCCCTGCACCTCGACTGCGGCTTCTCCGGATTGCGGTCCCGGGTCGACGACGCCGATGCGGGTAGCGGGTAGTCCGCGGGCTTCACACATGCCCACGAATCGGCTCTCCTCGGTCCGCGGCACCGCCACCAGAACCCGGCCCGTCGATTCCGAGAACAGCGTGACAAATGGGTCGCTGCTCTCGGGAATGACGATGCGACAACCGGTTTCACCGGCCAGCGCGGCCTCGACGACGGCCTGGATGAGACCACCCTCGGACAGGTCGTGCGCGGCCGACACCAGTCCGTCACGCGATGCGGCCGACAACACGTCGGCGAGAAGCTTCTCCCGGTCCAGATCGACCTTTGGCGGCACGCCGCCCAGATGGTCGCCGGTGACCTGCGCCCAGATCGAGCCGTCGAACTCGTCGCGGGTGTCTCCCAGAAGAATCAGCGTTTCGCCGGGTTCAGTACCAAGGCCGGTCGGGATGCGTCGCTTCACGTCGTCGATGACGCCGAGCACACCGACGACCGGTGTCGGCAGAATCGGCGTGGTTCCGGTCTGGTTGTAAAAGCTGACGTTGCCGCCGGTCACCGGAATGCCAAGGGCCGCACAACCATCGGCGAGACCGCGGACGGCCTGGCTGAACTGCCACATGACGCCGGGGTCTTCGGGCGAGCCGAAGTTGAGGCAGTTGGTGACCGCGACCGGCGTGGCGCCGGTGACGGCGACGTTGCGGTACGCCTCGGCGAGCGCGAGTTGCGCACCCGTGTACGGGTCGAGCGCCGTGTAGCGGCCCGACGCGTCGGTCGAGATCGCAATGCCCCGGCCGGTCGTCTCGTCGATGCGCAGCACTCCGCCGTCGGCGTTTTCGGCCAGGACCGTGTTGCCGCGGACGTAGCGGTCGTACTGCTCGGTGATGAACGCCCGGCTGCACAGGTGCGGACTGCCAACCATCGCAAACAGTGTCGCGCGCAGCTCCTCACCGGTTGAGGGCCGTGGCAGTTTCGCCGACGTGTCGGCGTTCAGCGCGTCCTGGCTGTCGGGGCGCTCAACGGAGCGCTCGTAGATGGGACCTTCGTGCGCGACGGTGCGCGGCGGCACGTCGACGACGGTCTCACCGTGCCAGGTGATCTCGAGGCGGTCCCCGTCGGTGACCTCACCGATGACGGTGGCCAGCACGTCCCACTTGCGGCAGACGGCCATGAACGCGTCGACGTTGGCCGGTGTGACGACCGCGCACATGCGCTCCTGGGACTCGCTGGACAGGATTTCCGCAGGTGTCATGTTGGTGGCGCGCAGCGGGACGGTCTCCAGCTCGATCCGCATACCGCCGTCCCCCGCTGAGGCGAGTTCCGATGTGGCGCAGGATAATCCGGCGCCACCGAGGTCCTGAATACCGACCACGAGATCCTGCGCGTACAGCTCGAGGCAGCACTCGATGAGGACCTTCTCCATGAAGGGGTCGCCCACCTGCACCGAGGGCAGCTTCTTGCGCCCAGGGGCGCCGCTCTCGTCGCCGCCGAACGTGTCGGACGCCAGCACGGACACGCCGCCGATGCCGTCGAGGCCGGTGCGCGCACCGAACAGGATGATCTTGTTCCCGGTCCCCGACGCGAACGCCAGGTGCAGATCCTCCTTGCGCAGGACTCCCACGCAGAGCGCATTGACCAGCGGGTTGCCCGCATAGGAGGCGTCGAACACGGTCTCACCGCCGATGTTCGGCAGGCCAAGCGAGTTGCCGTATCCGCCGATGCCGCGGACCACTCCGTCGACGACGCGGCGGGTGTCGGATGCGTCGGCCGCGCCGAACCGAAGCTGGTCCATCACCGCCACCGGGCGAGCGCCCATGGCCATGATGTCGCGCACGATGCCGCCGACGCCGGTGGCCGCGCCCTGGTACGGCTCTATGTACGACGGGTGGTTGTGGGACTCCACCTTGAAGGTGGCCGCCCATCCGTCGCCGACGTCCACCACGCCGGCGTTCTCGCCGATGCCCGCGAGCAGTCCCTCGCGCATCGCCTCGGTGGTGGTCTCACCGAAGTAGCGCAGGTGCACCTTCGAGGACTTGTAGGAGCAGTGCTCGCTCCACATCACCGAATACATCGCCAGTTCGGCATCGGTGGGACGACGGCCGAGGATCTCGCGAATCCTCTGGTACTCGTCGTCCTTGAGACCGAGTTCGCGATGCGGCTGGGGCTGATCGGGTGTGGCGGTGGCGTGGTCGACGGTGTCTACAACATTCAGGCCGTGGGTTAGCTCCGACGTCACGCGGCCAGTCTAGTTTGCGCAGCTACTCCAGAGCACAGCTAGCCGCCCGCGACACAGAATGCGTTGCCCTCCGGGTCGGTCAGGACGATCCAGTCGAACTCGGACCGAAGCTGTTGCGGCCGACTTCCGTGGCCCCAGCCGCGACCAGTCGCGCGACCTCGGCTTCCTTGTCGGCGCTGTGCAGGTCGAGGTGGACCTTGTTCTTGCCCGGTGTCGGATCGGGCACCTTCTGGAATCCCAGAGCGGGGCCCTGCGGCCGGGCGACCATGACGAACTCGCCGGGGGCAACGGCATTCAACTCGCCGTCCACGGCGTCCTTCCACCACGCCGCCAGGGCATCGGGATCGGTGCTGTCGAAGGTGATGTTCTCGATCTTGAGCGCCATGGCGCTGACCCTAGAGCAGCCCGGTGACAAGAGCGCTTACGTCTCGCGTAATTGAGCCGCACAGCGAACGCCCGCACGCTTGGTGGCATGACTGAAACCCAAACCCAACCGAAGTTCAGCTCCCAGATGTGGGCCGCGTTCTGGGCCGCGCCCGACGAGTCGCGCATCGGCGACATCCTGGCCGACGACATCGTCGGCTACTGGCAGGGCGAACCGAAGCCGGTGCACGGCCGTGATGCGTACACCGCGAAGATCGTCGAGCTCATCACTGCCGTACCTGACCTGCGCCCTGGAGCTCCTGGACAGTGCGACCGTCGATGCCGGCGCCCCCGGCGAACAGCTGGTGTTCCTGCACTACGTCGGCCGCGGCACCGGGCCCGATGGTCCGATCGCGCTCCGCGGTCTGGACCGGGTCCGCACCCGCGACGGCATGGTCGTGGAGAACGTCATCCGCTACGACCAGGTCGACGCGTCCTGAGCCACGCTCAGGCCGGCGACAGGAACGCGCCGAGCGCAGCGGAGTAGGCCGCGACGTCGTCGGCACCCATGACTTCGCGCGCCGAATGCATAGCCAGCTGGGCGGCGCCGACGTCGACGGTCGGGATGCCGGTGCGCGCCGAGGTCATCGGTCCGATCGTGGATCCGCACGGCAGATCCGCCCGGTGTTCGTAGCGCTGCAACGGCACATCGGCCTGGGCGCACGCCAGCGCGAACGCCGCCGCGGTCCGACCGTCGGTGGCGTAGCGCAGATTCGGCTGCACCTTCAGCACCGGTCCAGCGTTGACCTCGATCAGGTGGCCGGGTTCGTGGCGGTCGGGATAGTTCGGGTGCGTCGCGTGGGCCATGTCGCCGGACGCCACCATCGATCCCGGCAGCCGTCGCAAGAACTCCTCGCGGCCACCCCCTGCGGCCAGCGTGATGCGCTCCAGCACCGTGAGCAGGAGTTCGGACTGGGCGCCGTGGTCGGACTGCGAACCGACCTCCTCGTGGTCGAACAGCGCCAGCACGGGCATGTGCCCACGCGGTTCGGCCGCCAGGAAGCCCTCGAGGCCGGCGTAGCAGGTGGCCTGGTTGTCCAGCCGCGGTGCGCTGAGCAGCTCACTTCCGGCGCCCGCGAGGGTCGACGGGGTGAGGTCGTGGGTCATCAGGTCCGCGCCCAGTACGTCGGCGACGTCGACGCCGGCCCGCTCGGCCACGTAGCCGAGGAAGGACCGGGCTCCGCTGCCGACGCCCCACACGGCGTTGACGTGGCGCTGCGGGTCCAGCGACACCGATTTGCGGTCCTCGGCCAGATGGATGGCCAGCTGCGGTACGCGCAGGATCGGGTCGTCGATGCGGATGAGCCGGTGGTCGATAGCGGTTGCGGTCCGGATAGACAGCCGTCCGCTGATGCCGAGGTCGCGGTCGAGCCACGAGTTGAGCCAGGCGCCGCCGTACGGCTGCAGCGCGACGACCTGCCAGCCCGACACGAACCGGTCGGGGTGCTGTTTGACACGCAGATTCGGGCTGTCGGTGTGGCCGCCGACGATTCGAAAAGGCGCCGATGCGTCGGTCTCGGACTTCCAGGCGACCAGCGAACCCGCCCGCACCGTGAAGAACCGGCCCTGGGCAGGCCACGCGTCCCCCTCGGCGAGCTCCGTGAAGCCGGCGGTGCGCAATCGGTCGGCCGCCGTCACGCAGACGTGAAACGGCGACGGCGACGCGTCGATGAACTCACATAGGCCCTGCGGACTTGCCGACATGGTTCTTCATCTTCTCCGATCATCGCCGACGATCTTGACTTAGGGTCGAACGGTGCCCGCACCACTGCCGCAGCCGGTTACGGCGCCGCTGACACCTGCGGCCATTTTCTTGGTGGTGACCATCGACGAGGGCGGCGAATCGGCCGTCCACGATGGGCTTGGCGATATCTCCGGGCTGGTGCGCGCGGTCGGTTTCCGCGACCCCGACAAGCATCTGTCGGTGGTGACGTCGGTCGGCTCGGACGCCTGGGACCGGCTGTTCTCGGGTCCCCGGCCCGCCGAGCTGACGCCCTTCATCGAGTTGTCCGGTCCTCGACACCACGCACCGGCGACTCCGGGCGATCTGTTGTTCCACATCAAGGCGATGTCGCTGGACATGTGCTTCGAGTTGGCGGGCCGGATCGTCAAGGCGCTTGACGCCGTCACCGTCGTCGACGAAACCCACGGGTTCCGCTTCTTCGACAATCGCGATCTGCTCGGCTTCGTCGACGGCACCGAGAACCCAGAGGGCCCACTTGCGGTGTCCGCCACCGAGATCGGCGACGAGGACCCCGATTTCGCGGGTGGCTGCTACGTCCATGTGCAGAAGTACGTGCACGACATGACGTCGTGGGATTCGCTGTCGGTCACCGAACAGGAACTGGTGATCGGCCGCAGCAAGCTCGAGGACATCGAGATGGCCGACGACGTCAAACCTGCCAACTCCCACATCGCGCTGAACGTCATCGAGGACGAGGACGGCACCGAACTCAAGATCGTGCGCCACAACATGCCGTTCGGCGAGATCGGAAAAGCGGAATACGGAACGTATTTCATCGGCTATTCACGCACGGCCGCCGTCACCGAGCAGATGCTGTCCAACATGTTCATCGGCGATCCTCCCGGCAACACCGATCACATCCTCGAGTTCTCCACCGCGATCACCGGCGGGAAGTTCTTCACGCCGATCGTCGACTTCCTCAATGACCCACCCCCGCTTCCGGACTCGGACGCAGCGCAAGACCCGCCAGCGGTTACCGACGTGCCCGTCAGGGACGGCTCGTTGAGCATCGGCAGCCTGAAAGGAACCCGTTGATGAACAACCTGTATCGCGAGCTCGCCCCGATCACCGAAGTCGCTTGGGACGAGATCGAATTGGAGGCGACGCGGACCTTCAAGCGGCACATCGCCGGCCGTCGCGTCGTCGACGTCAGCGAGCCGAGTGGCGCGGTGACCGCGGCGATCAGCAGTGGCCACCTCCGCGATGTGCCCCCACCCGCCGAGGGCGTGGTCGCGCACCTGCGGGAGAGCAAGCCGCTGGTGCGGCTGCGGGTGCCGTTCACCGTCAGCCGCACCGCCATCGACGACGTCGAGCGCGGCTCGCAGGACTCGGACTGGGACCCCGTCAAGGAGGCCGCCAAGAAGCTGGCGTTCGTCGAGGACCGGGCGATCTTCGAGGGCTACGAGGCGGCAGCGATCGAGGGCATCCGGGCCTGCAGCAACAATCCTGCGCTGGCGCTGCCCGCGGATGTTCGTGAGATGCCCGACGTCATCTCCCAGGCGCTGTCCGAGCTGCGACTGGCCGGCGTGGACGGACCCTACTCGGTGTTGCTGTCGGCCGACGTCTACACCGAGGTGAGCGAGACCACCGCGCACGGCTATCCCATCCGCGAGCACCTCAACCGGCTGGTGGACGGCGAGATCATCTGGGCGCCGGCCATCGACGGCGCGTTCGTGTTGTCCACCCGCGGCGGCGATTTCGATCTGCAGCTGGGCACCGACGTGTGCATCGGCTATCTGTCGCACGACGCCGACTCCGTCGAGCTGTACCTGCAGGAGACGTTGACGTTCCTCTGCTACACCGCGGAAGCCTCGGTCGCGCTGACGCCCTAAGCGGCCAGCACCTGGTCCAGGGCGGAGTAGAACAGGCCGAGCCCGTCGTCGGACGGGCCGGTCAGCGCCTCGGTGGCGTGCTCGGGGTGGGGCATCAGGCCGACGACACGACCGTTGGCCGACGAGATGCCGGCGATGTTGCGCATCGAACCGTTCGGGTTGTCGCGGTAGCGGAAAACGACCCTGCCTTCGCCCTCGAGCTTGTCGAGCACGTTCTCGCTGGCGACGTATCGGCCCTCGCCCGACTTCAGCGGCACCAACAGGTCGGCGCCCAGTTCGTAGCGCGAGGTCCATGCCGTCGAGTTCGAAGCGACCTCGAGCCACAGATCGCGGCAGACGAAATGCAGACCGGCGTTGCGGGTCAGTGCGCCCGGGAGCATTCCCGCCTCACAAAGGATCTGAAACCCGTTGCAAATGCCCAAAACCGGCAGGCCCTGGGCAGCAGCTCGGATGACCTCGCCCATCACGGGAGCGAACTTCGCGATCGCGCCGGAGCGCAGGTAGTCGCCGTACGAGAAGCCGCCGGGCACCACGACGGCGTCCACCCGCTTGAGGTCGGCGTCGGCGTGCCAGAGGCTGACGGCTTCGGCCCCCGCGAGCCTCACCGCCCGCGCGGCGTCGACGTCGTCGAGCGTTCCGGGGAAAGTGATCACGCCGACCCGAGCAGTCACGATTGCTCCCTGCTCACCGACCAGTCCTCGATCACGGTGTTCGCCAGCAGCGACTCGGCGATCTCGGCGAGCGTATCGTCGTCGATGCTGTCGTCGACTTCGAGCTCAAACCGCTTGCCTTGCCGCACATCTGAGACTGCACCGAAGCCGAGACGACCCAACGCGCCGACGATCGCCTGCCCCTGCGGGTCGAGGATCTCAGCCTTGGGCATCACATGCACCACCACCCTTGCCACGGCGACCACTCTACCTGCGGGTTCGGCCTGACCGCTGTCACCGGCACGATCCGAGGTACGCATCGCACAACGGGGCGCCCATGGCGTCAAAGATTTGCGCGTCGGGTACAGCAGGCCAGCGCACCAGTGGCGGCAGCGTCGACCACATCGCCAGCTCGACGATGGTGCTGCTGGACGAGTGGGCGAGCAGATACTGGTGGACCACCTGCTGACCGGGGACGCTGATCACCGCGGCCAGGCGGAACGGATCGCTGGTGGTGATCGACGGGGATGCCAGCGGAGCGGTGGCCTGGCAGTTTCGCAGCCGGGTCCTGGCCAGCTCAAGGGTCTGCGTCGCCGTCGGCCCGAACTGAGCGGTATCCCCGCGCCAGTGGATGACCTGCACCCGAAGCTGCCACTGGCCGGGCGGGTTTAGGACCGTGGCCTGCGACGCCACGGCATAGTCCCTGGCGTCGCCGAGGAGCGGTGGTGAGGCACATATCTCCTCGAAGGTGAACCGCGGTGCGGGCGCCCTGACGGCAATTCCGGCGAGGCCCGGCCAGTGATAGACCGAGTCGAGCGGCAACGCGGTGGTCGTGATCCACGCAGAATCGGGGATGGAGTCGCAGATCGGCGGGCAGAAGCCGGGCACGGCGGTAGCCGGCGTGCTCGGGGCGATGACCAAGCCGCATGTGGCGAAGGCCAGCGCCAACAACAATCGCACGTCTGAAGTACCCCCTGGGTAATCCCTGCGCGCCACAATATAGGCATGCAATTGACGCATTTCGGCCATTCGTGCCTACTCGCCAACTTTCGCGACGATTCGGCGAACGAGACCACGATTCTGTTCGATCCGGGTACGTTCTCCCACGGTTTCGAGGGCATCACCGGCCTGTCGGCCATCCTGATCACCCATCAGCATCCCGACCACGCCGACACGTCGCGGCTGCCCGCTCTCCTCGACGCCAACCCGCAGGCCGCGCTGTACGCCGACCCGCAGACCGCCGCACAACTCGGCGGCTCGTGGCAGGCGGTGAACGTCGGCGACGAACTCAGCATCGGCCACCTCACCGTCCGCGGTACTGGCGGGCGGCACGCGGTGATTCACCCCGAAATCCCTGTGATAGACAACATTTCGTATCTCGTCGGCGAGGGCAGCCATGCGGCGCGGCTGATGCATCCCGGCGACGCATTGTTCGTTCCCGGCGAGCCGGTCGACGTGCTCGCGACGCCCGCCGCGGCACCGTGGATGCGGATCTCCGAGGCGGTGGACTACCTGCGCGCCGTGGCGCCCGACCCACGCAGTGCCGATCCACCAGGCGATCATCGATCCCAGCGCCAGGGGCATCTTCTACGGCAGGCTGGAGGAGATGACCGACACCGACTTCCAGGTGCTCGAACCGGAGAACGGCACGGACTTCTGACCCGGCTCCGATTCACCGGACACATCGCGGGATTCGGCACCGAAGCGGGAGTCCGGATGGTCGTCGGATCATGGCTGCAGTCGCCGTTCGGTCGGTTCGCCGACGTCATGATCGAGACGTCTGACGGTGAGCGTGTACTTGTCGCACCGAGCACCGAGATCGCCGAATTCGTCTCCACCACTTACACATTTGACCGGATAGCACTGGGCGATGTGACTTCGGAGGTATCGCGGGACAGGTTCACCCTCGTCGGCCCGGATCTCGAGATCTCGGGCCGGGTCGGCGGCCCCGCGCCGTTCGACAGGCTGCTGCGGCTGGTGCCCTCGCGCCTGGCATCCGCCCCGGCGTGGCTACGGGTCATCGATCCCGTTGCGGCGCGACTGGTGCCCGGCGTGCGCACCGCAGGCAGCGCGGGCCATGGCCGCCGCGAGTACTACGGCGTCACGAGGACGCGCAAGATCGACGCCGTCGACGCGGTCTATCGCGGGACGCATCTCGGCGGAGTGACGGCATTGCACCCGCCGGTGCGGTTCGGCTTCTCGTCGGCGCCGTCGACGCCGCAGCTCGTGTCCGTCACGACGACCATCGACCTGCCCTAGGCGGTGTCGCGCGCGGCCGCCCGTGCCCGCCGCGCGGCCGGAGAACACACATCCGCCGAGGAAGGTGCCCTCCAGTGAGCGGTAACCGTGTACGCCGCCGCCGCCGAATCCGGCGGCCTCGCCCGCGGCATACAGCCCACTGAACGAGGCGCCGTCGGACTTCAGCACCCTGGAGTCGAGATCGGTTTCCAAGCCGCCCAACGACTTTCGGGTCAGGATGTGCAACTTCACCGCGATCAGCGGTCCCGCCTTGGGATCGGTGAGCGGGTGCGGGGCCACGACGCGGCTGATCTTGTCGGACAGGAACGCCCGCGCGCCGTGGATCGCGGTGATCTGGCTGTCCTTGGTGAACTTGTTGACGGTCTCACGGTCGCGGGCGGTGACCTCGGTTTCCACGACGTCGTAGTCGAGTGGCTCGACGTCGGGCACCGCATTCATCTTGGATACCAACTCCCGCAACGAGTTTGCCGTCACGAAGTCGACGCCCTTGTCGACGAACGCCTGCACCGGCGGGGGCGCGCCCGGCCTGACCCGGCCCAGCACCTGACGCACGCTGCGTCCGGTCAGATCGGGGTTCTGCTCCTGACCCGACAGACCGAATTCCTTCTCGATGATGCGGGAGTTGAGGACGTACCACGTGTAGTCGTGGCCGGTTTGGGCGATGTACTCCAGCGTGCCGAGGGTGTCGAAGCCGGGGAACAACGGCGGCGGCAGTCGCTTGCCGGTGGCGTCGAGCCACAGCGACGACGGACCGGGAATGATGCGGATACCGTGCAGCGGCCAGATCGGGTCGTAGTTGGTGATGCCCTCGGTGTAGTGCCACATCCTGTCGCTGTTGATCACTCGCGCCCCGGCCGACTCGGTGATACCGATCATCCGGCCGTCGACATGCGCAGGCACACCGCTCAACAACTGCTTGGGTACGCGGCCCATCCGCTTGGGCCAGTTCTGGCGGACGAGGTCGTGGTTGCCTCCGATCCCGCCACTGGCGACGATCACCGCCTGCGCCCGCAATTCGAATTCGCCGACCGTGTTTCGCGACGACGCCTCACCGCGGGCCGCATTCGACGGTTCCAGTACCGCGCCGCGCACCCCGACGACTGCACCGTCTTCGACGATGAGCTCGTCGACGCGACGGCGATGCGCGAAGGCCACCTTCGCGTTGTCGCGCAGTCGGCGAGCGAAGACGTCGACGATCGCGGGCCCCGTCCCCCACGTGATGTGAAATCGCGGCACCGAGTTGCCGTGCCCACGAGCGTCGTAGCCTCCGCGCTCGGCCCACCCGACCACCGGGAAAGTCTTCAGCCCGCGCTCGCGCAGCCAGCCGCGCTTCTCGCCCGCGGCGAAGTCGACGTAGGCGTGCGCCCACTGCCGCGGCCAGTGGTCCTCGGGCCGGTCGAATCCCGCCGCGCCGAGCCAGTCCTGCAGCGCCAGCTCGTGGCTGTCGCGAATGCCCAGCCGCCGCTGTTCGGGGCTGTCGACGAAGAACAGCCCGCCGAACGACCAGTACGCCTGGCCCCCGATGTTGTTGGCGTTCTCCTGGTCGACGATCAGGACCCGGCGCCCGCGTTCGACGAGTTCACACGCGGCGACCAGACCCGCAAGACCCGCCCCAACGACGATGACATCAGCGTCTGCCATGGCCGCCACGTTAGCGGGCGCCGCCTATGCGGCGTCTGTCAATGCGCTGTACGGAGTCCACTGGTAGACGGCGGGCGTGCACTCGTGCATGAGCGCGAGGTCGACCGCGTCGAGCATCGCCTGGCGGGGCCCGGGCCTGCGCAGGTGACGGGCGGCGACGGCGACCCGGACGATGCCGTCCCGCCGGGCCGTGCGTTCGGCGGACAGCACCAGCGTGCGGCACCACCACGGTTCGCTGAGAAAGCCCTCGCCGATGCCGAGCACCCGGGCACGCACCGTCGTGTGACGCACCAGATCCGTGATCTCGGTCAGTGCCGGCGAGCATGCGAAAGCCATTGCGAGGCAGCGCCATTACCGTTCCCGGCGAAACCGTCCAGCCGGGCGCCGCGAACAGCCGGGTGCGAAGTCCGACGTGTTCCATCACCCGGTCGGCGGCCATCAGTCGCAGGTTCGCTTCGTGCGCAGGCAGAGTCGCGAACTCGCCACGCCGCTTCTTGGTGGCCGCTTCGTCGAAACCGTGCAGCACGATCGCATCACCGGCGTCGCGCCGGGCGCTGAGCCAGTCGACGGTCGGGGCGTCCTCGTCGAGTCGGTAGCCGCCCTTGATCCGCGGAGCCACCAGAAACGACACCGGCACGCTCGCGCGACTCGAGCTGCGCGCAGAAGTCCTCGACCTCGGGCATTGTGCGGTCGCTGATCCCGGAGATCGAGACGATCAGTTGTCCAGCCACGTGGTCATTGTGGCAACTTCAGGTGTCGCAACGGTTTCTAACACCCTGCCTGCAGTTGTCCATTCGGTGCGACTACCGCGGGAGCACCTCTTCGATGGCCGCGATGACCTCGGGGGCGTCCGGCTCGGTGCGCGGTCGGATTCGCTTGACCACCGTGCCGCCCGGTGCGAGCAGGAACTTCTCGAAGTTCCACTGGATGTCGCCCGCCTCGCCCGCCTCGTCGGGCGTCTTGGTCAGCTCGGCGTACAGCGGATGCCGGTCGTCGCCGTTGACGTCGGTCTTGGCCAGCAGCGGGAACGTCACCCCGTAGGTCGTCGAGCAGAACTCCGCGATCTCCTCGGCCGAACCGGGCTCCTGACCCATGAACTGATTGCACGGCACACCGATGACGGTGAGTCCACGGTCGCGGTAGTCCTTTGCCAGCTGCTCCAGGGCCGTGTACTGCGGCGTGAGGCCACATTTCGAGGCGACGTTGACCACGAGTACTGCGCCGTCGGCGAGTTCGCCCAGCGTGGTCGGTTGGCCGTCGAGCGTGGTCAGTGCGATGTCGGTGAGCGGTGTGTCGGTCATGTCTCGCACGCTACCTGCTCTTGAAAAGCATCCCCGCGACTCGGTGCACCGTCGCCATCGGATCGGCGTCGGTGTCGATCGCCTTGTTGAGCCACAACAGCGAAAAGCCGTGCACCAGAGACCATGCCGCCAGCGCGGCGGCCGCCGGGTCCTCCTTGGCGCGCGGATCGTCGAGGGTGCCGACGCCGCGGGCGAGTTCGGCGCCCGCCGCGTCCTGGGCCGCGATCAGCTCCGCGTCCTCGGGATCGACGAGCGAGCGGTCGAACATCACCGCGTAGTGCCCGGGATGGTCGAGGGCGAACCGCACATATGCCATGGCGGCGTCGATGAATTCGGGTCGGGCGTCGGTCAAGGCGGCGGCCAGCAGGCGCCAGCCCTCGGCCGCCAGGGCGGTGAACAGTCCGCGGCGATCGGTGAAGTGGTGTGCGGGCGCGGCATGCGATACCCCTGCGGCACGCGCCAGCTCGCGCAGCGAGATCCCGTCGGCACCGCGCTCGGCCACCAGGTCGGCGGCCTGGCCAGGATCACGGCCTTCAGATCGCCGTGGTGATAGGAATCCCTGCTCATGCGGCCATCATACCCCGGAATCTTGACATTGCCTAGATTGTTCGTTACCGTTGTATCTTGTCACTGTCTAGATGGAGATTGCGAATGGCCGTCATCGTCACGCTGGTGCTGGGCACGCTGGCGGCCCGCCTGGCCGGCCGGCTGGGTGTGGACTACCCCGACTCCTGGCCGGCCGCGATCGCCGTCGGCCTGGCCGCGATGTTCGTCCTCACCGGCGTCGCGCACTTCGTCAACCCGCTGCGGCGCGACATGATCGCGATCGTGCCGCCGCGGCTGCCCGCACCCGCCCTGCTGGTGACTGTCACCGGCGTGCTCGAACTCGCCGGTGCGGCCGGACTGCTGTACCCGCCGACGCGGGTCGCCGCGGCGGTATGCCTGTTCCTGCTGATGCTCGCGATGTTCCCGGCCAACGTCTACGCCGCCCGGATGCCCAACCCGCCGAAGTCGATGACCTCGCGGCTAGATGTCCGCACGGCCGAAGAGGTCGTCTTCCTAGGCGCCGCCGTCGTGGTCGGCGTTGGCGGCGTCCAGTAGCCAGGCGTACTGGAACGCAGCTTCCTTCCACCGCTCGTAGCGTCCGCTGATGCCACCGTGGCCGGCGTTCATCTCGGTCTTCAGCAGCACCGGATGGCGCGCCGGATCTGCGTATGCCTCAGCGCAGCAACCCATTTCGCCGGCTCGACGTAGAACACCCGGGTGTCGTTCAGCGACGTCATCGCCAGGATCGCCGGATAGTTCTTGTGCCTCGACGTTCTCGTACGGCGAGTAGGACTTCATGTAGTGGTATACGTCGATGTCCTCCAACGGGTTTCCCCATTCGTCCCATTCGGTGACGGTCAGCGGCAGCGACGGGTCGAGGATGGTGGTCAGCGCGTCGACGAACGGCACCGGGGCGAGGATGCCCGCGAACAGGTCGGGCGCCATGTTGGCGACCGCCCCCACCAGCAGCCCGCCCGCACTGCCGCCGTACGCCACCAGGTTCTCCGGCCGGGTCATGTCGGTGTCGATGAGATGCTGTGCGACGGCGATGAAGTCGGTGAAGGTGTTCTTCTTCTCCAGCAGCTTGCCGTGCTCGTACCACGGCCGGCCCAGCTCGCCGCCGCCGCGGACGTGCGCGACGGCGAAGACCATGCCGCGGTCCAGCAGCGACAGCCGGGCGATCGAGAACCGGGGATCCTCGCACGACTCGTACGCGCCGTACCCGTACAGCAGCGTCGGCGCCGGGTACTGCAGACCGATGCGGTGGATGATCGAGATCGGCACCCGCGCCCCGTCGGGCGCGATCGCCCAGTCACGGCGCTCCACATAGTCCTCCGGCCGGTAGTCGCCGAGCACCGGCTGCTCGCGCAGCAGCGTGCGCTCCCCAGTCGCCAGATCCAGGTCGTAGATCCGCACCGGGGTGACGAACGAGGTGGCACCGATCCGCAGCTTCGGCGAGCTCCAGTTCGGGTTGCCGCCAAGTCCCGCCGACATCAGTTCGGAGTCGAAGGTGAGTGTCCTCGGGCCGCCCGTAGGCACCGTCGGCGTAGATCGGCCAGAGCTGGATCCGGGGCAGCGCCTCGCTGCGGTAGCCGACGACCAGATGGCCCTCGAACGCGTCGACGGAGTCCAGCCGCACGTCGTCGCGGTGCTCGATCAGCGTGCGAAAAGCGGTGGGGTCGCTCACCGGAGCCTCGACGAGCGTGAAGTTCTCCGCGCCGTCGTTGTGCAGGATGAGGAAGCGGTCCTCACCGCCGACGACGGCATGTTCGACCGAGTACTCGACGAGTTCGCGGCGCGGCCACACCGTGGTGAACTCGGTCTGCGCGTCGGCGGCGTCGCCGTAGCGGACCTCGGTGGTGACGGCGCTGCCCGCCGCGATGAAGACGTACTTGTCGCTGCGGGTGCGCCCGACCGCGAGCCAGAACTTCTCGTCGGGTTCGTGATAGACCTTCTCGGCGGGCAGTCCGGAGCCGATGCGGTGCCGCCAGACGGTGTCCGGACGCCAGGCGTCGTCGACGGTCGAGTAGTAGACGGTGCGGTTGTCGGCCGCCCAGGTCACGCCCGCGCCGATGCCGACGATCTTGTCGTCGTACAGCTCGCCGGTGCGTAAATCCTTGAACTGCAACGTGTATCGCTCGTCGCCCTTGACGTCGACCGAGTAGGCCAGGATGTTGCCGTCCAGGCTGACCGATGCCGCGCCGAGCGCGAAGAAGTCGTGCCCTTCGGCCTCGACGTTCTCGTCGAGCAGCACCTGCTCACCGGGAATCTCGGTCTGCTCGTCGAGCTCCGGCGGCGTCCAGTCGTCGGGATCGGCTGACCGGGCAACGGCAATGCACGCTGTACTGCTTGCCCTCGAAGCTGCGGCCGTAGTACCACCAGTCGCCGCGGCGGGTCGGCACCGACAGATCGGTCTCCTTGGTGCGGGCCTTGATCTCGTCGAAGATCTTCTGCCGCAACGGCGCGAGGCGTTCGGTGGCGTGTGTCGGTGTAGTCGTTCTCGGCCTTGAGGTAGTCGATCACCTCGGGATCGGACTTGTCGCGCAGCCACTCGTACGGGTCGATGAAGACGTCGCCGTGATACTCGCGGCGATGGTCGACACGCTTGGCGATGGGTGGATTCACGCGTTGGCACCGATCCAGTCGTCGAACTTCAGGCCCGAGATGCGTTCGTAGGCTTCGATATAGCGCGCCCGGGTCGCGTCGACGATGTCGGCCGGCAACGGCGGCGGCGGGGTGTCGCCGTGGCGGTCCCAGCCGGAGTCCGGGCCGGTCAGCCAGTTGCGGACGAACTGTTTGTCGAAGCTGTTCTGCACGACGCCTGCCTGGTAGTCGTCGGCGCGCCAGTACCGCGACGAGTCCGGCGTGAAGACCTCGTCGGCCAGCCGCAGATTGCCGTCCTTGTCGACGCCGAACTCGAACTTGGTGTCGGCGACGATGATGCCCTTGGTCAGCGCGTGGTCGGCGCCCTGGATGTAGGTCTGCAGCGTGCGATCGCGCAGCTGGTTGGCCCGCACGGCGCCGACCAGCTCGATCACGTCGGCGAACGAGATGTTCTCGTCGTGGGCTCCCAGTTCGGCTTTGGTGGCCGGGGTGAACAACGGCTCGGCGAACTTGCTTGCCTCGACCAGACCCGGCGGCAGCGCGATACCGCACACCTTGCCGGTCTTCTGGTAGTCGATCAGCCCGGAGCCGGTCAGGTAGCCGCGGGCCACGGCCTCGACGGGCAGCATCTCGAGCTCCTCGACCACCAGCGCGCGGCCGAGCACCTCCTCGGGGATGCGCTCGTCGTCGGGCGGGCCGGCCAGGTGGTTGGGCGCCTCGACGTAGTCGAAGAAGAACACGCTCATCGCGGTCAGGATGCGGCCCTTGTCGGGGATCTGGCTGTCGAGGATGTAGTCGTAGGCCGAGATGCGATCGGTGGCGACAAAGAGCAGGTGCTCGTCGTCGATCCGATACAGCTCGCGAACCTTGCCGCTGGCCAGATGTTGGTAGTCGGACAGAGCGGGGCGCATCGGGCCAGCCTATCGGGCAGCATCTGGTCCATGAGTTCGCGGTTTCTTCCCTACGCCACCACGCCGTCCCGCCTGCTGGCCCAGCTGATCAGCGACATCGTCGTGATCACCTGGACCGTCATCTGGGTGCTGGTCGGGATGGCGGTCCATTCCGCCGTGTCGACGATCGCCGAAGTGGGCCGCCAGGTCCAGACCGGCGCCAACGGCGTCGCCGACAACCTCAATTCGGCCGGTGACAGCACCGACGACTTCCCGCTCGTCGGCGACTCGCTGGCCAAGCCGCTGCGGGCGGCCAGCGAGGCCGCGCTCGACATCGCCGGCGCCGGGCACAGCCTCGACACGACGGCGTCGTGGCTGGCGTGGGTGCTGGCGCTGGCGGTGGCCGCGCCGCCGATCCTGTTCGTCGCGATGCCGTGGCTGTTCCTGCGCATCCGGTTCTTCCGTCGCAAGTGGATCGCGATCACGCTGGCCCGAACGCCGGCGGGCGAGCAGCTGCTGGCGCTGCGGGCGCTGGCCAACCGGCCGCTGGCCAAGCTGCTGGCGATACACGCCGACCCCGTGGGCGCGTGGCGCAGCTACGACGCTGTCGCGATACAGGGCCTGGCGGCTCTGGAGCTGCGCGCCGCAGGCGTCCAGCGGCTCCGCCGCTAGCGATTTCGGCGCGCTAACCGACGCTGAGCGCACGTCTACACGCCGAAATCGCACAGACGGGAACCGTCGCAGACGCGCGACTGTCGTCCCACACGATGTGCTCGACGAATACCTGCGCGACCAAGACGGCGTCATCACTTGGCCAGGCGCGCGCAGCCGGCCTCAGTCAAGCAGGCCGTCTGCCGGCGCGTCCGATCGGGCCATTGGCGACGCTGCGGGCAGGGGTGTACTTCGCCGATGACCCACCGTTCACGGACGCGGCGCGGGTCCGCGCCGCAGTGTGGGCGTATGGCGTCGCGCAGCGGCGAGCGGACTGGCCGCCGCGTGGTGGCACGGTCTGACGAGATTCGCACCCGACGTCGTCGAGGTCACGGTGCCGAGCGACAGCAATGGCCGTCGACACGCACGGCTCTCGCCTCGGCGTCGCGATTTGGCGCCCGCCGGACGTCGTGAGCGCAACGGCGTCTGCGTGTGACCGCACTGCCGCTGACGGTCGTCGAGGCGGCCGTCCGACAGGGCGGCGGCGCCAAGCTGATGGACGGCGCTTGCAGCGCCATGTCGACACTGCGGGACGCTGTGGCGGGCGCACCTTCGCAACAAGGGACGCTACGGCTCGCCTGCGGCGCGCCGACTGCTGCAGGCAGCGTCCGACGGCGCGCGCTCCGAAGCCGAACGACTGCTGGTGAAATTGCTCCGCGACGCGGGCATCACGGGTTGGAAGACGAACTATCCGGTCGGTGGCTACATGGTCGACGTCGGCTTCCCGACGCAGAAGGTCGGCGATCGAAGTCGACGGCTGGGCTTTCCATAGCGACGCGAGAGGCCTTTCAGATCGACCGCGAACGCCAGAACGCGATCGCGCTTCTCGGCTGGCAGGTATTGCGATTCACCTGGCTGGACCTCACGGAGTACCCAGACGAGTGCATCGCCGTCATCCGTTCAGCGATTTCGGCGTGCTAACGGACGTTCAGCGCACGTTTGCGCGCCGAAATCGCAACAGCCGACGATGAGCCACGCCGCGAACGCGATCCAGAAGAACACCAGCGAGATCGTGACGAACCAATGCCAACCGGTCTCGACCGCCATTGCATACGTCGCCGACGAGTACATGCCGAGCGGGAAGACCGCCGGCCAGCCAAGGCCCACCGATCGCCGGAAAGCCACATAGACGAGCACCGGGATCCACACCGTCGCCACGACCCACGTCACGATCGTCACTGCGCGCACGCCGTCGGCGATCGGGCCGGGGATCAGGATGTGATGCAGATGATCACCGGCCAGCGTCGCAATCGCTATGCCGCCCATCAGAATCCAGACGTCTGGCTGCACCAGTTCCGGCGACGACGCATCGTGCCGCACGCGCCAGAGCACCAAGCCGGTCATCACCAGATACACGCAGATGCCGAGCACCCAGAACACCACGCCCAGAAGAGGACATCGAGTTCGGCTGAGACGATCGCCAGTCCGGACGTCGCGACCGCGGCCAGCTCCCACCCCCCGCGGGCACGGTCGCGCAGGCCCGTCCACCGGTGCCGCCACATCGATCGGACGGCAAGCGGCACCAACGACAGCCAGCCCTGCAACGCCATGCCCGCCAGCACCCACAACACGATGCGATGGTCGGCCAGCCGAGCTCCAACGACGGCGCACGCGGCGACATAGGTGAACAGCGCCAGCGTCACGTTGGGATCGCGCATGTCGAATTCGCGCCACGCCCTTGCCACCATGACCATCAACACCGGCAACGTCACCGCCGCAACGACAATGAGAACCTCGCTGATGACTTTGAAGCCGTGGTCCGCGGCCGCGATCGACACGATGCCGGTCGCCATGACCGCCGCGAATACGTCAGGTCTCACGGCCGGAGTTCGACCACCAGATGGCGGATACCCGTGTGCCGGTTGCTGCGCGTCCACTCCACGGGCTTGACCAACCGCACCGACCCGAACCGCGTCAGCAGCTCCTCGTACAGCACGCGTAGCTCCAGGCGAGCCAGATTCGCGCCAAGGCAATAGTGCACCCCCTGGCCGAAACCCAAGTGCGGATTCGGTTTACGCCGGATGTCGAACGTATCGGGATTCGCGAACGCCAGAGGATCGCGGTTGGCCGAACCCTCCCAGATCTGCACCTTCTGGCCGGCCTCGATCCGGCAGCCGGCAAGCTCCACGTCGCGTGTCGCGGTCCGCCGCTTGGACGGCGACGGCGACGTCCACCGCACCATCTCCTCGATGGCGGTGGGCAGATGCTCCAGATCCACACGCAGCGCGAGGAATTGGTCGGGGTTGTCGATCAACGCCAGCAGCCCGCCCGCGACGGAGTTACGCGTCGTCTCCGCACCCGCGCTGAACAGCAGGCTGAAGAACAGGTACAGCTCCATTTCCGAGAGGAGAGACCCCGAAAGGCTCTCGTCCTCCACCGTCGCATTCGCGACCACCGACAACATGTCGTCGGTCGGCTGCGGCGCGCTTCGACGCGATCAGTTCCTGGCCGTAGGTGTACATCCGCGACCCGGCCTCCTCGGCCGACAACTGCCCGACTTGCCCGATTTCAGCCCTTCGGGCCCTGCCGAAGTCGAACTGCGGCTCGATCGCCTCGAACAGCCAATGCCGTTCGGACTCAGGAACTCCCAACAAGATGCAGATCATCTGCATCGGCAGCTCGGCGGCCACGTCGACCAGAAAATCGAACGGCTCTCCCGGCGTCACTCGCATCGAGTAGCCGGCGGGCGCGGGACACGCAGATCATCCTCGACACGGGCGATCATCCGTGGCGTCAGACCCGAACTCACGAGCCTGCGGATGTGCGAATGTCGCGGGTCATCCATCATGTTGAGGACCTGACCGGCGACCGTCAAATCCTGCAGCAGCGTGCCGCCGAACGGTCGCGTGCCGCCGGTCACCGACGAGTACGTCGCCGGATCTCGAAACACCGCAAGAGTTTCCGCGTGCGTCGCAACGGACCAGAACCCCTCGCCGTCGGGTGTGTTGGCGGTCGGCTCGTGCCAGTAGACGGGCGCCTCGCGACGGTGCACCGCAAAGAGCTCGTGCGGAAACCCGTTGGCGAAGTTGTCGAGATCGGTGAAGTCGATCTCGGCGAGCGCACCCGCCGATGAAGTCACAGGATCGCGCCCGAGGTGTACTTGGCCGCCTCCGGATAACGGCTGACCAGCTCGTCAACCGCCTCGACGACCCGGTCCACCTGGTCGCCCGCCGCGCCGGTGAACGCCTGCTTGTCCGCCAGCGCCGCGTCCAGCGCCACCCGGTCCAAGCGGCAGTCGCGGGTCGGCGGCCAACCGGTCCAGCAGATCCGGCTCGGAACCCTTCTCCCGCATCGCCAACGCCACCGCGACGGCGTGCTCCTTGATCACCTCGTGCGCGGTCTCCCGACCGACCCCGGCGCGCACCGCCGCGATCAGGATCCGTGTGGTGGCCAGGAACGGCAGATAGCGGTCCAATTCCCGCTGGATCACCGCAGGGTAGGCGCCGAACTCGTCGAGCACCGTCAGGAATGTCTCGGTCTGCCCGTCGATCGCGAAGAACGCGTCGGGCAACGCCACCCGCCGCACCACCGAGCAGAACACGTCGCCCTCGTTCCACTGCGCGCCCGCGAGTTCGGCGGCCATCGACGCGTAACCGCGCAACACCACCTGCAGGCCGTTGACCCGCTCGCACGATCGGGTGTTCATCTTGTGCGGCATCGCCGACGAGCCGACCTGGCCGGGCGCGAAACCCTCGGTCACCAGTTCGTGGCCCGCCATCAGCCGGATCGTGTGCGCCAGCGACGACGGTCCCGCGCCGACCTGCACCAGAGCGGAGACGACGTCGTGGTCCAGCGACCGCGGGTACACCTGCCCGACGCTGGTGAAAATCTCTGTGAAGCCGAGGAATTCGGCGACCCGCGCCTCCAGCTCGGCAAGCCGGGCGGTATCACCGTCGAACAGATCGAGCATGTCCTGCGCAGTGCCCATCGGGCCCTTGATGCCGCGCAGCGGGTAGCGGTCGATCAGCTCACGCAGCCGGGTCAGCGCGACCAGCATCTCCTCGGCGGCCGACGCGAACCGCTTGCCCAACGTGGTGGCCTGCGCGGCGACGTTATGGCTGCGCCCCGCCATCACCAGGTCGCGGTAGACCACGGCCCGCTCGGCCAGCCGCGCCACCACCGCGACCCCGTGCGAATGCACCAGCTCCAACGACCGGCGGATCTGCAGCTGCTCGACGTTCTCGGTGAGGTCGCGGCTCGTCATGCCCTTGTGCACGTGCTCGTGGCCCGCCAGCGCGTTGAACTCCTCGATGCGCGCCTTGACGTCGTGGCGCGGTCACCCGCTCGCGCGCCGCGATCGAGGACAGGTCGACGTCCTCGAGCACCCGCTCGTAGTCCTCGACCACGCCCGACGGAACGGGGACACCCAACTCGGCCTGCGCACGCAGCACCGCCAGCCACAGCCGACGCTCGGCGACGACCTTGGCCTCCGGCGACCAGATGGCCACCATCTCGTCGCTGGCGTACCGGTTGGCCAGCACATTCGGGATCGTCACAAACACACAGCTTACGACGCCGCGTAGGAGCACAAATAAGGCAAGGTAGCCGCTATGCACTTCGTTGGGCTCGATCTTGCGTGGGGTGAAGTCAAGCCCGACGGGCGTCGCGGTGGTCGACGCCGACGGTCGCCCTCGTGCACTTTTCCGCGCAGACCGACGACGCGAGCATCCTGGCGGCGACCGAGGCCGTTCGTCGCCGACGACTGCGTGGTCGGCATCGACGCGCCGCTGATCGTGACGAACCCGACCGGCAATCGACCGTGCGAGGCCGCGCTGAACCGCGACTTCCGCGGCTTCGAGGCCGGCACCCATCCGTCCAACACCGGCAAGCCGGAGTTCGCGAACGGAACGCGCGGCGCCCGGCTGGCCGCCGCGATGGACCTGGACCTCGACCCGCACTCGCCACGGCCCCGGCGTGCGTTGGAGGTCTACCCGCACGCCGCCTCGGTGGCGCTGTTCCGGCTCGGCGCACGCTGAAGTACAAGCACAAGCAGGGACGCAAACTCGACAAGTTGCAGTCGGAACTACTGCGGCTGATGAACCTCATCGAGGGCCTGGCGGATGCGCAGGTCGCCACTGCACGTCGCCCAGCACGAGGACTGGCAGCGGCTCCGTCATTCGGTCGAAACCGCAACGCGCAAGAGCGAATTGCGCCGGGCCGAGGATCCGGTCGACGCCGTGCTATGCGCCTACGTGGCGCTCTACGCCGTCCGCCGCCCCGACGACGTCACCTTGTACGGCGACGCTGACACCGGGTACATCCTCACGCCGACACTGCCGGTGGGGCTGACTCCGCAATCGCCGGAACCGATTCCGGCAAGCGCACCCTACGGCCGTCGCCGACTACGAGGCCCGCCGACCCGCCCTGGAAGCCGTCACCGAGAACTACCTCCAATTGGTGACGGCGTTTCTGGACGACGCCGGCATCAACTACCTCAGCATCACGGCGCGCACCAAGAGCGTCGAGTCGTTCGCCGCCAAGGCCGAGCGGACCGTGGACGGTCGGCGACTCTTCAGCGACCCGCTGGTCGAGATCACCGACCAGGTCGGGTTGCGGATCATCACGTATCTGCGCGAGGACGTCGACGCGGTGGTGACGCTGCTCGCCGACGAAATGCGACTGCTCGACGACCGCGACATGGGGCTGGAGACCGCGCGCGAGGGTCGCTGGGGCTATGCCAGCAGGCACCTGCTCGTCGGCGTCGGAGGCGAACAGCAGCCCGCGTCGATCCAGGTGCGCACCGTGCTGCAGCACGCATGGGCGGAGTTCGAGCACGAGATCCGCTACAAGGGTTCGATTCCCGCCGAACACGCGCCGGACCTGGATCGACGATTCACGCTGGCGGCCGGGCTGCTCGAACTTGCCGATCGCGAGTTCACCGCCATCCGCGAGCGGCTGCGGGTCACCATGTCCGACGACGAGACGGCCGACGAGGAGACGGCCGACGACGAGACCGATCCCCGCATCGCGACGCCGGTGCTGGCGACGTATCTGGGCAATCGGTACGCCGACGCGGGTTGGTCACGTACCGACCACTACGCGCTGGATCTCGGGGCTACTGCTGGAACTCGGAATCACGTCGCTCGACGAGTTGAGCACCGTGCTGGATTCGGTCGACGCCGGCGCGATCAACAAGAGGATGGGCTATCGCTACCCGCCCGGCGCGGTGCGCCGCCTCGACGACGCGCTGCTGGACGTCTTCGGTGAGCGTTACCTCCGCCTACACGGCAACGCCCATCGGGTGGGGCTGTTGCAGGAACGGCTCAAACGGCTCCGCAACGGCGACGGCTAGTCCGGCGTCTCGGCCAACTGCGTCGGATCGGTGATGCCCTTCTGCTTGATCCCGAGTTGTTTGTTGATCAGCAGCGTGATGCCGAACAGCACGACTCCGATCACCAGCAGGATCCCGGCGAGCAGGTACTGGGTTCCCGGACGGCCGGACAACGGTGTCACGAGGTAGAGCGAGGCGATGCAGCCGATCACCGGCAGCACCGTCGGAGTCTTGAAGTGTCCGCCGGTTTCCTTCACGTCACGACGCAGCACCAGCACCGCGACGTTGACCATCGCGAACACCGCAAGCAGTAGAAGCGATGTCGTGCCACCCAGCACCGAAATCGCCGAGTCACTGGCGAACGCGGACACGTAGAAGATCAGCCCGAAAGCGATCGTCGTGGTGAACAGAATTGCGACCCAGGGGGTGCGCCGGGTCTTGTGCACCGACCCCAAGCACCGGGGGCAGGACGTGTTGACGCGCCATGCCGTAGATCAATCGGCTGGCCATCAGCATGTTGATCAAAGCGGTATTCGATACCGCGAACATGGTGATGAACGGAAACAGTGTGCCGATCGGCAAGCCTGGCGCCGCGGCCTCGACCACATCGACCAGCGGTGTCTTGCTCGCCGTGAGTTCACCGATCGGCACGAGCGCCACTGCGATGATCGACACCAGCACGTAGACGATGCCTGCGATCGTCAAGCCGCTCAGCAGAACCTTCGGGAAGATCCGCACCGGATCCTTGGTCTCCTCGGCCATGTTCACCGAGTCTTCGAAGCCGACCATCGCAAAGAACGCCAGCGAGGTCGCCGCCGTGACAGCCACGAAAGTGCTTCGCTCACCTTCATTTTCGAAGAGGATGATGCGGGAGAAGTCGAGGTTGTCACCGCCCTGTGTGAACGCCCAGAGCCCCACCACGATGACCAATAGCAGGCCGGTGATCTCGACGATCGTCAAACCGACATTGAGCTTGACACTTTCGCTGACACCACGGAGGTTGACCGCAGCCAGGCCGGCCATGAACAGCAATGCAATGGCTGCGATACCGACCTTGCCCCAATCCAATCCGAATCCCTTGATCAGGTTGGACGCGAAGGCCTGTGAAGCAGTCGACGCGGAGGTGATGCCGGAGCACATCACGACGAACGCGACGATGAAGGTGAAGAAGTGGATCCCGAATGCCTTGTGCGCGTATAGCGCTGCACCGGCCGCCTGCGGATACTTGGTCACCAGTTCCAGATACGAGAACGCGGTGATGGTCGCAATCAAGAACGCGAGCAGGAACGGCAGCCACGCCGCGCCGCCGACCTCACCGGCAACCTGACCGGTGAGTGCATAGACGCCCGTGCCGAGGATGTCGCCGACGACGAACAGCAGCAGCAGTCCCGGGCCCATCACCCGCTTCAGTTCGGGCTGCTGTTCCACGGTTTCCGGCTCAGTCACGGTGCGCCTCCTGCCAGTCCTGGGTGAACTGCATTGTTCCGGTCATCGCGCACACCGCGTCGAGGAATCGCGCAACCAGTTCGGGATCCTCGGCGCGCTGCCACCCGAACGTCGTTGGCCGCTGGGCCCTGTCGTGCCAGAAATGGCTCGAGGAAGACTCAGGGCGAGTGGCAACCAGCCACACCGCGGTGTCAGCGCCATCTGCAGTATCGCGCAGCAATGGCCTTGTCACCACTCGAAACAGTGGCAATGAATCAGCAACACCCTGCGTCTCGACCCAGCCCGGGTGCATGCTCTCGACGCGGACGTCGTCGCCGGACAACCTGTGCGCCCATGCCTCGGCGAGCACCACCTGCATTCGCTTCGTCCGTGCGTAGACCCGAACGCCGTTGTAGTCACCGGATTTCGACTCCATGTCGTCGGCCGACAACGGTGCCGTGTACATGCCGCCCGAGGACATGAATACGACCGATGCGCCGTGTGCATCACGAAGTAACGGCAACAGTCGCTCGGTCATCAGGTGCGGACCTAGAACATGGCAAGCCAGTTGGGTCTCGTGCCCCTGTGGGGTCTCGGTGCGCTCCTTCGGCATCGCGCCCGCGTTGTGCACCACTCCGTGGAGTTCTTCGATGCGCCCGGAAAGTTCTTCGCACCACACACGCACAGCGTCGAGGTCGGACACATCGCAGACCTCTTCGACCACCATCGCACCGGGAACAGCCCGCCGGATCGCACCCGCCGAGTGTCTGACCTTGTCCGCGTTTCGGCCCAGCAGATGGACGGTCGCGTCGAGTTCGGCGAACGAACGCGCGATGGCCTCCCCGATACCTGCTGTGGCGCCCGTGACCACAACGCGCTTCCCTGCCATCGCCTTTGGCCGCGGATCGTCCGGCCACCATGTCCGCCGCAGCCAGGAGCCGATCTTCGTGTACCCGAGTACGACAGATCGGTCGAGTGCGTCGTCGAGAATCCCGGTGAAGCTCATCCAGACCTAGTTATCCAGGATGCGAAGCGCGCAAACTTCGGTCAGACCTGGGCTACGTGTTCGTCGATCGGCGCCAGCACGTCGATGACGTCGATCAATGTCGCACGTGCGGTCGCGCGGGGGCCGTCACCGTCGCCTACCAGCGCCGCGACCACCGCGCCGTCGACCGCGCACACCAACGCCGTGAGCAGTTCCACCCGCACGGACCGCCCGGACCGCTCGACGGCCTCGACGACCGCATCGGTGCGCTGCTGCAGAATGCGTCGTTCGATATCGCGGAGTCCGGGTTGGCGCGCACACGCGATATAGCGCTCGTAGCGCGAGATCAACTGCTCGGTGACCCGGAGTCCGTTCGCCTCGCCGACCAGAAGGTCGACCAAGATATCGGCCGTCGACTCCGCGCCGCGGCGCCGGCGCGACAAAGTGCCCACCCGCAATTGCAATTGCTCGGCCTCACGCGTGCCCGCATACTCGACGGCCTTCGCGATCAGGTCCTCGAGTGATGAAAAGTAGTACGTCGTCGACGCCAAAGGCAGCCCGGCGCGACGGGCCACCGCCCGGTGCCGCACTGCGTCGAACCCGCCTTCACACAGCAGGTCGGCAGCAGCGCTGACCAGCGCATAGCGCCTTCGCTCCCCCTTCGGAGTGACTGCTGCTGTCACGTAGAGCATGCTGCCAGTCTCCACGGCACGGCATAGGGCTTTCGGCTAATCATCAGCCTTTACTCAGAGAAGTCCGCACTTCTGCTCACTAGGGCCCAACGCTTCGCCTCCTCATTCCGTTCTGCGCCACTGGCCAACGCCAAGTCGACGGCGTCGCTTCCCAGCAACAGCCGCCGCGGTGGGTCGGGTGATTCGACGACATCGATGATGACGCGCGCCGCGCGGGCGGGATCGCCCGGCTGAGTTCCGTTGGAACTCCGTCGAATTTCATGCATGAAATCCAATGCGTCGCGGTAGTCGGGACCGGGATCCTGCATCGTCATCGACGACCCCATCCAATCGGTGCGGAACGCGCCGGGCTCGACGATGATCACCTTCACGCCGAACGCCGGCGACTTCGGCGGCGAGCACTTCCGAGAAACCCTCGACCGCGAACTTCGCCGCTTGGTAGGCACCCAAACCGGGAGTGCCGCCGACGCGTCCGCCGATCGACGAGAACTGAACGAACACACCGGATCGCTGCGTCACGCAGCACCGGCAGTGCCGCCCGGGTCACGTTCACGACGCCGAACAGGTTCGCCTCGATCTGGGCGCGAAAGTCCGCGGGGTCGACTTCTTCTATCGGCGCACTGTTCGCGTAGCCGGCGTTGTTCACGACCACGTCGATGCGGCCGAACTCGGCGACGGCGAAATCCACTGCCGCGGCGGCGGCTTCGGCATCGGTCACGTCGAGTTCGAAGACCCGCGCCCGATCCTCGTGCCCCTCGATGAGCGCGAGCAATTGCTCAGGCTTGCGCGCAGTTGCGACGACGCGGTCGCCGTGGGCGAGCACGGCGCGAACCAACTCGGCACCGAAGCCGCGGGAGCTTCCCGTGATGAACCAGACCTTGCTCATATCTTGTTTCCTTTCAGGCAACGCTGCGGATGGTGCCGCCGTCGACGCGAATGTCGGCGCCGCTGATGTAGCCGGCGTGCGCACTCGCGAGAAACACGACCGCGGCGGCGATCTCCTCGGGACGACCGAAGCGTCCGATGTCATTGGGAACCCACGCCGACACCGCGGCGCGTCTCGATGTCCTCCCACGCCGGACCCCACCCGCTTGGCGGCCGCGAATTCTGGTCGCCATCTCGCGCACGGGTCCGGTAAGGATTGCTCCCGGTGCAACGATGTTGGCGGTCACGCCGGTGCCCGCGAGATCCCGGGCGAGTGACACCGTCAGGTTGTGGCGCGCGGCGAGTGTCGCCTGATAGTGCGGCTGCTCGGTGGATGGGCTGGATCGCCAGTCCGCCCCCGATCTGGATGACGCGGCCCCAGCCACGCCCGCGCATCGCGGCACGAATCGCTCGATCATCCGCACGCCCGACACCACATTGGTCGCATAGATCTGCGTCCACATGTCGGTGGTGACCTCCGACCACGGCAGGCCGTTGTCGTAAGCACCCGCATTGTTCACCAGGATGTCGACCTCACCCACCGCGTCAGCCACGGCGTCGGCGCCGGCATCGGTCGTCAGATCCCCGACGACGGCCATCGCATCCCCACCGGCCGCGCGGATGCCCGCCGCCACGGCTTCGGTGCGTTCGGCATCGCGACCGTGCACCACCACGGATGCGCCCTCGGCCGCCAGCATTTCGGCGATCGCCCGACCCAGTCCGGCGCTCGAGCCGGTGACCAGTGCGCGCCGCCCCTTCAACCCCATATCCATATGTCTACATACGTAGACTTTCTCGATTTCATTCCCTACCGTCGGGATATGGCCCTTTCACCGAAGAGGCGTCCGCGGAACGCCGCAGCTACCCGCGACGCGATCCTGACTTCCGCCATTGCAGCCTTCGCGCGTGCCGGATACGACGGCGTGGGCTTGCGGGAGATCGCGGGCGACGCCGGTGTGACCGCGATGATGGTGAATCGCTACTTCGGCTCCAAGGAGCAGCTCTTCGCCGAGGCGGTCGAGTCGGCATTCGCGCCGTCAGCAGTCATCCCCGACGATTCCGGGTCGCTGGCCCACGATGCCGCGGTCAATGTGGTCGCCGCGACGACCCCTGGCCCCGCCTACCTCATCATGCTGCGGTCGGTGTCGAACCCGCGCGCACTGGAGATCGTGCGCGACGCGATATCCCGACATGTCGGTACACGCCTCGCCCGGCAACTCCCCGAACCCGGACGGTCTCTGCGCAACGAGGTCATGCTTTCGGTGATCGCCGGGATCTTCACGATGCGCGGCGTCATCGCCACCCGCGCACTCACCGAGGCCGATCCCGGCCAACTCGAGCGCCTGGTCGAGGCGATTTTCGAGTCGATCATCGAAACGCCTATTCCAGGCGCCTGAGGCGCCGATGGCATGATGGCCGCCATGCCAGAACTGAGTCGACGCGCCCTTCTGCGCCTCGGTGCCGGCGCGGTGGCCGGCGCGGCGGCCCTGCGTCTGTCGCCGCCGGCGGTCGCGGCCCCCACATACGTCGACGGCTCGTTCGTTTCAGCGTCCCGCGGTGGAGTCTCGACCAATTGGGCGATCGCCCGCCCGCCCGGCCAGACAGCCCCGCTGCGGCCCATCATCGCTCTGCACGGCAAGGGTCAGGATGCCGCGGGCGTCATGGCCGGCGGTGTCGAAAACGGGCTGGCACAGGCAGTCGGCACGGGGATCCCGCCTGTCGCGGTGGTAGCGGTCGATGGCGGAGGCGGCTACTGGCACGAGCGGGCCTCGGGTGAGGACTCCGGTGCGATGGTGCTGAACGAGCTCATCCCGATGCTCGGCGATCAAGGCCTCGACACGTCACGAGTAGCGTTCCTCGGCTGGTCGATGGGCGGCTACGGCGCGCTGCTGCTCGGCGCGCGGCTCGGCGCTGCGCGCACCGCGGCGATCACCGCAGTCAGCCCGGCACTGTGGACGTCATCAGGCGCGGCGGCACCGGGTGCGTTCGACAGCGCCGAAGACTACGAGGCCAATAGCGTCTGGGGCCTGCCCGCGCTGAATTCGATTCCGATCCGAATCGACTGCGGCGACAGCGATCCCTTCTACTCGGCAACACAACAGTTCATCGCCCAGTTGGCCAACCCGTCGGCGGGCGGGTTCTCCCCCGGCGGGCATGACGGCGCCTACTGGAGCTCGCAGCTTCCCGCCGAGGTCGCCTGGATGGCACCCCTGCTCGTCGCCTGAACCCCTAGAGAGAGACCCGGCCCTCGGCCGCAGCCAGCCCGATATCGCTGCGAAAGTGGCTGCCCGGCAGGCGAATCGACCTGATCAGGTTGTAGGCGGCCTCGCGTGCCGCGTTCAGATCGGCGCCCGTTCCCACGACTGACAGCACCCGACCACCGGACGAGACAATCGCGCCGTCGTCGCGACGCGCAGTGCCCGCATGCAGCACGCCGTCGGCTTCCGAACCGGTGATGACATCGCCCACTCGCGGTCGCCCCGGGTAGTTCTCTGCTGCGACCACGACCGTCACCGATGCACCGCCTCGCCAAACCAGCTTTGGCTGCTCGGCAAGATGTCCGGTTGCGGCGGCGTGCAGCAGCTGGCCTAGCGGGGTGTCCAGCAGCGCAAGCACCGCCTGGGTCTCCGGATCGCCGAAGCGGCAATTGAATTCGACCACAGCGGGCCCCCGGGAGGTGATCGCCAGCCCGGCGTAGAGCAGGCCGGAGAATGCACTGCCGCGCTTGACCAGTTCAGCCGCAACGGGTTTCACGACATCGTCGACAATGGACACGACCACGTCGTCGGGCAGCCACGGCAGCGGGGCGTAGGCGCCCATGCCGCCGGTGTTGGGTCCGGTGTCTCCGTCACCGACGCGCTTGAAGTCCTGGGCGGCCAGCAGCGGCACCACGGTCTCGCCGTCGACGACACAGAACAAAGACACCTCGGGACCGTCCAGGAACGACTCCAGCAGCACCGGGTGCCCCGAGTCGAGCAGACTTGCGGCATGCGCCCGCGCGGCGTCGCGGTCGGCGGTCACCACCACGCCCTTACCTGCGGCCAAACCGTCGTCCTTCACAACCCACGACGGGTCACCGCCCGATGGGCCGAAGCGGCCGAGTGCTGCGTCGAGGTTGGCGGGGTTGTCGACGATCTCGCTGGTCGCGGTGCGCACACCCGCGGCCGCCATCACATCCTTGGCGAACGACTTCGAGCCTTCGATGCGGGCGGCGTCCTTAGTGGGCCCGAAGCAGGCGATTCCCGCGCCGCGCACCGCATCGGCAACTCCGAGCACCAGCGGGACCTCGGGCCCGACCACCACCAGGTCGGAGCCGATGCGCCGGGCGAGCTTCACGACGGCGTCGCCCGAGGTGATGTCGACGTCGTACTGGTCGGCGATGATCGCGGTCCCGGCGTTGCCCGGTGCGACAGCCAGCTCTTCGACCTCGGGGTCTCGGCGCAGTGCAAGCAACAACGCATGTTCACGGGCACCGGATCCGATTACCAGGACTCGCACAAGCGCACACCTTAATCGCTTACGCCGATGACCCTTCGGGTATCCGTCCGCGATGACCGAACCCGGACTGATCGTCATCGGCAGTGGGCCTGCGGGCGTCGGCGCCGCGGAAACGTTCCGCACGCATAACAGCACGCTGCCCGTTCGCCTCATCAGCGCGGACCCCGCGCTTCCCTACGAACGCCCGCCGCTGAGCAAGGACTTTCTGCGCGGCGAAACCGACGATGTCGCGTTGCATCCGCGGTCGTGGTTCGCCGAACGCGACATCGAACTCGTGCAGGGGGTCGAGCTGGACCGAATCGACCCCGGAGACGGTATCGCCGTCATCGACGGCGTCCGGTACTCATACACAGCCCTCGTGCTGGCGACCGGCGCTACACCGGCGCCACTTCCGGTCGCCGGTGGCGAGCAGGCTCTGCAGCTGCGTTCGCTCTCCGATGCCCAACGACTGCGTACGGCGGGTTCGAATGCACATACCGCGGTCGTCGTCGGCGCGGGGTTCATCGGCTGCGAGGCCGCGGCGTCACTGGCGCGATGCGGTGTGATGGTGACTCTTGTTGCACCGCAGGATGTTCCGCAGGAGAAGCGACTCGGAAAGGACGCCGGGGAGCAGCTCTTGAGGCTCGTCAAGGACGCCGGTGTGCACTATGTCGGTGGTGTTTCTGTCGATGCCATACACGACGGCAGCGTCGTCCAGCTGGACAGCGGCATGAGCATCGAATGCGACCTCGTGCTGGCGGCTACCGGCGTAGTCCCGAATAGCGGTGCGGCTGAGGCCGCCGGACTGGATATCGAACAATCACGCGTGGTCGTCGGGGCCGACATGGTGACATCGGCACCCAACATCTTCGCCGCGGGGGACGTTGCGCTGGCCCACAACAGGACGGCGGGCCGTCGGATTGCGATCGAACACTGGCAGGATGCTGCCGACCAGGGCGCGATCGCGGGTGCCGCTGCCGCCGGCGTCGATGCCGAGTGGGACGGCGTGCCGGGCTTCTGGACGAGCATCGGCGACAGCGACGTCAAGTACCACTCATGGGGCGACGGCTACGAGTCGAGCCGCTTGCTGCTGCACGATGACGGCTTCACGGTTTGGTACGAGCGCGCCGGCGCCACTGTCGGGGTGCTCACGCTCAACGGCGACGATGACTACGACCTCGGCGAGCGCCTGATCAAGGAAGGCTCGCCGGCGCCGGCACCGATGCGCTAATCGATACCTGCGGCCATACACTTGACTTTGCAGTGTATGGTCGAACGTATGACGCAGAGCACATGCCCCTTTGGAGCGGGTTTCGACTTCACCGACCCGGATGTCCTGCTGCAGGGAATCCCCGTCACCGAGTTCACCGAACTGCGCAAGACCGCGCCGGTGTGGTGGAACGACCAGCAGGAATCGATCTTCGACGACGGTGGCTACTGGGTGATCACCCGCCACGAGGACATCAAGTCGATCTCCCGCAACAGCGACCTGTGGTCCACCAACCGCAAGGGCGCCGTGATGCGACTGCCCGACGGTGTCACCAGCGAGCAGCTCGACCTGACCAAGGCACTGCTGATCAACCATGACGCCCCCGAGCACACCCGGCTGCGCAAGATCGTGTCGCGACTCTTCACCCCACGCTCGGTCGCCGCGCTCGAAGAGAAACTCGCCGTCGCCGCACGTGAGATCGTCGGCGCGGCGAAAGAGAAGGGAAGCGGGGACTTCGTCGACGACATCGCGATGAGCCTGCCGCTGCTGGCCATCGCCGACCTGATCGGTGTGCCCGAGGCCGACCGCGAGAAGCTCTTCGGATGGACCAACTCGATCATGAACACCGACGATCCGGATTTCGACTCCGATCCCACGACCGCCAACGCCGAACTCATGGGCTACGCCTACTCCATGGCCGAAGAGCGCCGGCGCTGTCCGGCCGACGACATCGTCACGCGCCTGATCCAGGCCGACATCGACGGCGAATCGCTCGGCGATGTCGAGTTCGCGTTCTTCGTCATCCTGCTGGCCGTGGCCGGCAACGAGACCACCCGCAACGCCATGACGCACGGCATCAACGCTTTCTTCGAGAACCCCGACCAGTGGGAGCTGTACAAGCGGGAGCGCCCCGACACCACGGTCGACGAAATCATCCGCTGGGCCACCCCTGTGCACTGCTTCCAGCGAACTGCGTTGGCAGACAACGAGATCGGCGGTGTGACGATCCGCGAAGGACAGCGTGTCGGCCTCTTCTACAGTTCGGCGAACTTCGACGAGGACGTGTTCGACTCCCCCTTCGAATTCAACATCCTGCGCGATCCCAACCCACATCTGGCCTTCGGCGGCAACGGCGCGCACTTCTGCATCGGCGCGAACCTCGCTCGCATGGAAATCAAGCTGATCTTCAACGAGCTGGCCGATCAGATTCCCAACATCGCCAAACTGGATGAACCGCAACGGCTTAGGTCAGGGTGGATCAACGGGGTCAAGGCGCTGCCTGTCTCGTTCTGAGGCTGGGTACTATCCGGGGATGCGTACCCACGGCTGGTCCGGTTCGGCGCCCGCCACCGACGAGGAGGCCATCAGCCGCATCCTCGACGCGGCGAGCAAGGCGATCGACGCACGTGGCGCCGATTTTTCGATCAGTGACGTCGCCCGCACTCTCGGCGTAACTCGCCAGACGGTGTACCGCTACTTCCCCAGCACCGACGCGCTGTTGATCGCCGCCGCGGTGCACGCCGCGAGCGGCTTCCTCGACCGGTTGGCCGCGCATCTGCGTGGGATCACCGATCCGGCCGACGCCATCGCTGAGGCCGTCGCAACAGCGCTCGAATGGTTGCCCGAGGACAAGTTCCTCGGCCTGCTCATCATGCCCGGCCGGCCGAACCCGCACACCCAGTCGATGACCTCGGATGTCGCGCTGGATTTCGGCCACTCGATGGTTCGCAGGTTCGACGTCGACTGGGCGGGACTCGGGTACAGCGACGCCGATCTCGGTGAACTGGTCGAACATCTGCTGCGGGTCATCCAGTCGTTCGTCATCGACCCCGGCCGCCCTCCGCGTCAGGGCGCCGAACTCCGCAGCTACCTGCGTCGGTGGGTCGGTGCGGCTATACGACCGTCAGCGGAAGCGACTTCCGCTCCTCGAACACCCACGACGCGCCACCACTGAACTTGCACACCGCCACTTCGGGTAATTCCTTTGCCGCGGTGTCGGTCTCGATGACCCGGACGGTCCAGTCGGACTCGGTACCCGACACCTCGGCACGCAGGTGGGGGTCTATGGCCTGGACGATCGCCTGCAGCGGGGCATCGGCAACCGGCGAGACCAGCGAGATCCACGAACCGTCCTCGTAGGCCGGCGACCGGCGTGCGTGGACGAAATCCGGGTCGACGTCGGCCGACACGTATGCCGCCGGATTCAGCAGCGGGTGCAGCTCCAGCACCCGTAACGCACCCTTCGGATCACTGGAGAGCTTGAGCGCCTTGTGAATTCGCTCAGCCGCCACACCCGCGATGCCGATCAGCTGCTTGGTGCGAATCGACCGCGCGAGCGCCACGTCGTCCTTGGCGCGCTTCTCGACCGCGATCGTGAACGCCTTCACCAGCAGGTGCATCTGCAGACATACCTCGTCGGCAATCCGGACCAGCGCCGAGTGCGAGAACGCGCCGAAGTCGACATCGGCGAGCAACTCTCCCGAATAGTCCGCCATGCCTTCGTCGTTCGGGTCGATCGGCTCGAGTTCACACGCGTGGGCGTGGGTGGCGCCAACGATGTCCATCGCCGGGATGAACGGCACCTCCGGGTAGGACTCGTCGATGATGACGGTCCACCGACAATGTGGATGTTGGTCGGACGGTGTCCTTGGCGGCCGGTGGATGGGCCGCACCTGGGCCTTGCGGTTGGTGGCCAACGCGGTGGCGTCGAAGGTGGGGTCCTCGATGTCGTGGCACATGCCATGGACATACTCCTCGCCCATCGGCTCGACGTCCATCAGCGCGCCGCAGTGGTCTAGGTAGAACTCCCCGTGCCAGCGGTCGTGCACGACGTAGCGAAAGTCCATGAACTGCGGCGGCGCCCCGATGTCGAGCTGTAGGCCTTTGAAGAGGGTGAAGATGTCGATGCCCTCGTATTTCAGCGCCTTCTGCATCCGCTTCGTGTACAGCGGGCTGGACGCCGCCCACTCCTCGATCGCGACCTGCAGCATCTCCTCGCGGCCCCAAGCGCTGATGCAGTGCGCCATTCCGGACCGGTCGATGAGCTGCCCGATCAACAGCAGTTCGGGCACCAGGGTGGCGAGTTCTTCGCGCGACAGCGCCACGTACCTACTTTTCATGAAGGTCCTTGCGCGCATACATCTGAACGGCCTCGTTGACGTTGTCCTTCTCATCCCTCGCGGCGCCGGCCTCCTCGGCCTTCTTCCGCTTTTGCACGACGCGATGGATTGCGCCGTCCAGTTTAGAGCCGAGCGGGAACCCGACGTAGTGGGTGATGAAGATCGAGATCTCTTTCAGCTCGTCGACCGTCAGCTCGCCATTGGAGAGGACCGCGTTGAGCTGGACCTCCAACAGAGCTTCCTGGTTCTGCGCGGTCAGCACTGCGAGCAGCATCAACCGACGGTCGCGCATCGACAGACCCTCACGGGTCCAGATGGTGCCGAAGAGGTGGTCGACGGTGAGCGCGAAGAACCGGCCGGGCATGTCCGGCATGTCCCACGCGTAGACCTCCTTCATCTTGTCGAGGCCCTTGCGGCGAAGCTCGTCCATGGTCACTCCTTCGGGTGCGGTACGCCGAGACCGGCGGCCAAGTTCTTCAGTGCGAGTTCAGCCAGCGGCAGATCGGTACCGGTCTTCTCGCCGAGCGCGAGCGCCAGGCTCAGATCCTTCTCTCCCAGCAGCGCGGCGTGGGCCAGCGGTCCGTACAGGAAGTTGTCTGGTTTCAAGTCGGCGATGTCCTCGCGGACGACGACCGCGCCCGGTCCCCCGCTGAGTGCATCCGTGTGACGCACCACCCGTCCGAGTTGCTGAAGACTGATACCACTGGCCGCGGCAAGGGCCATCGCCTCGCCCGCGGCCGCGTAGCCGATGAAGGTCAGCATGTTGCGCGCCAGCTTCATTCGGGTGCCTGTGCCGGGTTCGCCTGCGTGGACGAGTACCGATCCCATTGTCTTGAACGCCGGTTTGATCCGCTCGTACACTTCGCGGTCCGCGCCGATCATGATGGCCAGCTCACCCTTTTCGGCCGCAGCGCCACCGCCCGACACCGGCGCATCGATGACGTGAATGTCACGCGGCCGCAACTCATTCGCCAGTTCGACCGCAGTCTCCGGGCTGATGGTCGAGTGGATCGCGATCACCGTACCCGGCTTCGCGTGTGCCGCGAGTTCACCGACGACGTCGCGAACCTGTTCGTCGTTGAGCACGGTGACGCTGATGATGTCGGCTGCGGCAACGTCGGCGACGTTGTCCGCCAATGTGGCGCCGAGTTCGGCCAGCGGCGTCATCGCCTCGGTGCGCACGTCGAACACGGTGACCCCGCCGGGCCACGTCGACGAGCCGCTTGGCCATGGGCGTCCCCATGTTGCCGAGGCCGATGTAGCCGAGCTTCAGATCTTCGCTCATCGAATGATCTGTCCGCCGTCGACATTGAAGATCTGACCGGTAACCCACTTCGCCTGATCCGACAGCAGGAACAGGCACATGCCGGTCAGATCGTCCACCTCGCCCATGCGCGACAACGGGATTCCCTTCACGATGTCGGCGACCATCTCCTGCGGCGTGGTGGTGCGATTGGCCTCGGTGTCGATGGGGCCGGGCGCGATGGCGTTCACGCGGATGTTCTGACCGCCGAGTTCGGTCGCGAGCTGCTGGGTGAGACCGTTGATGCCGACCTTGGCCAGGCCGTAGAAGTTCGAATACAGCCATGCCGCAGTGGACGACTGGTTGACGATCGCACCGCCACCGCGCTTGGCCATCTTGCGGTACACCGCGCGGGTGCACACCAGCGCGCCGTCCATGTTCACGCTCATGAACTTCTTGTAGTAGTCCCAGTCGACGGTGATGAGGAAATCAAGCTTCATCCCACCGAAGATCGCAGCGTTGTTGACCAGGTAGTCGATGCCCTCGAACTCGGCCAGCGTCTGCGCTGCCATCTCCTTGGCGGAGTCGGGGTCTGAAACGTCGACGCGCACCGCCAGCGCGTTGCCACCCTCGCCCTTGATGCCGTCGGCGACCTTCTGCGCGCCCTCGACGTTGATGTCGGCGACCACCACGGCCGCGCCCTCACGGGCCAGCGCTTCTGCGTACGCCTGCCCGATACCACCACCGGCACCGGTGACGATCGCGACCTTTTCCTTGAACTGATCTCCGTAGAGTCCCATCTGCTTCCTCTCCTCGCCGAGATCAGTGTTGTTGTACGTTCTCGGCGCGACTATGTGTCATAGGTCTGATTTCGGCGGTCAAGCCGAAGTGGCAATGGCTTTGATTTCCAGGTACTCCTCGAAACCGGCAAGCCCCATCTCCCGACCGATGCCGGACTGCTTGTATCCACCGAAGGGCATGTCGGCTGAGTACCAGACACCGCCGTTGATGTTCACGGTGCCGACGCGCAGCCTCGCGGCCACAGCGTTCGCTCGCTCGATATCCGGTGAGAAGACCGTGCCCGACAGACCGTAGGGCGAGTCATTGGCGATGCGCACGGCATCGTCGTCGCCGTCGTGGGCGATGACGGTGAGCACCGGCCCGAAGATCTCCTCGCGGGCGACCTTGGCGTTGTTGTCCAATCCGGCGATGACGGTCGGCTCGATGAAGTAGCCGACGTCACGTTCGGCGGGACGCCCTCCGCCGCAGGCGAACTTGCCACCCTCATCGGCGGCCGAGTCGAGGTAGGCCTGCACGCGGTCGCGTTGCCGTTCCGATATCAGCGGCCCGCAGATAGTGCCGGCATCCTGGGGGTCGCCCGGCCTCAAACCGGCCATCGTGGCCGCCGCCGCCTCTACTGCTTCGTCGTAGCGGGCCCGGGGCACCACGAGCCGGGTGGTGATCGCGCACCCCTGGCCCGCATGCATCGACGCCGTGAATGCGGACATTGAGCAGGCGCCGGCCAGGTCGGCGTCGTCGAGTACCAGGAACGCCGACTTTCCACCGAGTTCCAGGAACACCTTCTTCAGAGTGGCGGCGCCGTCAGCCATCACGGCGCGCCCGGTGTTCGTCGACCCGGTGAACGAAACCATGTCCACCCGTGGGTCTTTCGACAACAGCGCACCGACGCCGTGATCGCTGGAGGTGATGATGTTGACCACGCCGGCTGGGATGTCGGTGTGTTCACAGATCAGCTCGCCCAGTACCGCCGCACACCAGGGCGTATCGGGTGCCGGTTTGAGCACAATCGTGTTGCCCGCCGCGAGGGCGGGACCTAGCTTGGCGAGATTGATCTGGTGGGGGAAATTCCACGGCGTGATCGCGCCAACTACGCCGACGGCTTCGCGCGCGATGGTGCGGTGTGTCTTGATGCCCATCGGGGACGCGACACCGAGATCGGTTGTCCACGCGATACGACTCCGCAGTGTCGGCGCAGAAGCTCAGGTCTTCGACGGGGCCCTCGAGCTGTGCCATCGAGGTCAGCATCCGGGGAGCGCCGACTTCGCTGATCGTCAGCTCCCGCAGTTCCTCCGCCGCGTCGCGCATCGCCTGCTGAAGTTGGCGAATGCCGCGCACCCGCAACTCGGTGTCGGTCGACCAGCCCGTCTCGTCGAACGCGCGCCGCGCCGACTCGATCGCTCGGCCCATGTCGTCGGTGCTTGCGTCCGCTGCGACGCCGAGCACCTCTTCGGTGGCTGGGTTGACGCTCTGAAACGTGCCCGCGCTGCCGGCGACGAGCTCGCCGTCGATGAGCAAACGACTCTCGCGATCGGCGAGGATTCCCATCCGAACTCCTGTGTTCGCACTACTGGACAACTGTCCGACTGTCTCATCTCGAACCTTAGCCGCTCTCTGCGGCGAGAAGCAAGGCCGCCCCGGTCTACCTGTGCACTTGCCTCATGCAGTCGGTGTCGGATAAGTTGGACATGTGTCCAGTGAGCCTGCGGTGGTGGTCACGCAGCCGCCTCCCCCTCAGCCAGGGGAGACGCCGCGCAACCGGCGCCAGGAGGAGACCTTCAACAAGGTGCTCGCCGCCGGCGTGGAGATGCTGCGTGAGTCTTCGTATGCGGATCTGACGGTGCGTGCGGTCGCGGCGCGGGCCAAGGTCGCGCCTGCAACTGCCTACACCTACTTCTCGTCGAAGAACCACCTGATCGCCGAGGTCTACCTGAACCTGATCCGCCGGGTGCCCTACTTCACCGACGTCAACGACAGCAGGGTGGTGCGCGTCGAGAAGACGCTGCGCAGCATGGCGCTGACGGTCGCCGATGAGCCGGAAGTGGCCGCCGCCTGCACGACCGCTCTGCTGAGCGGAAACGACGACGCGGTGCGCTCGGTCCGCGATCGCATCGGCGCAGAAATCCACCGCCGCATCCGTTCAGCCGTCGGCCCAGATGCTGACCCACGCACACTTGCCGCGCTGGAGATGACGTTCTTCGGCGCGTTGGTGAACGCCGGAAGCGGCGCCTTCACCTATCACCAGATCGCCGACCGCCTCAGCTATGTGGTCGGCCTCGTCTTGGGAGACGACCGTGACATCTAAGTCCGTCGATACCAGCGACCTGCTGCTCGACCCGTACGACTACGACTTCCACGAAGACCCGTACCCGTACTACAAGCGCCTGCGCGACGAGGCCCCGCTCTACCGCAACGCCGACCTCGGCTTCTGGGCGCTGTCCCGGCATCAGGACGTGCTGGCGGGCTTTCGCAACAGCACCACGTTGTCCAACAAGTTCGGGGTGTCACTGGATCCGGCATCGCGGGGTCCGCACGCGTCCAAGACCATGTCGTTCCTGGCGATGGACGATCCGGCGCACCTGCGGCTGCGCACCCTGGTCTCCAAGGGTTTCACGCCACGCCGCATCCGCGAGTTGGAGCCTCGGGTCACCGAGATCGCGACCCAGCATCTCGACACGATGATGGAGAAGGCGGCCGCCGGTGGGACCGTCGACTACGTCAACGAATTCGCGGGCAAGCTCCCCATGGACGTCATCTCCGAGTTGATGGGCGTGCCCGTCGAGGATCGCGACCGGGTGCGGGCGTGGGCGGACGGGGTGATGCACCGCGACGAGGGCGTCACAGACGTGCCACCCGCAGCCATCGAGGCCTCACTGAACCTGATCGTCTACTACCAGGAGATGGTCGCCCAGCGCCGCAAGCAGCTCACCGATGATCTGACATCGGCACTGCTCGAGGCAGAGATCGACGGTGACCGGCTCACCGATGACGAGATCCTCGGGTTCATGTTCCTGATGGTGATCGCCGGTAACGAGACCACCACCAAATTGCTTGCCAATGCGGCGTTCTGGGGTCACAAGAACCCCGATCAGCTGGCTCCGGTCTACACCGACCTGGAACGCGTTCCGCTGTGGGTCGAGGAGACGCTGCGCTACGACACCTCGAGCCAGATCCTGGCCCGGACGGTCGAGGGCGAGCTGACGCTCTACGACACGACCATTCCTGACGGTGATGTGCTCCTGCTGCTGCCCGGCTCGGCGCACCGCGACGAGCGGGTCTTCGAGAACCCTGACGATTTCATCATCGGCCGCGAAATCGGGGCCAAACTCCAGAGTTTCGGAAGTGGAGCTCACTTCTGCCTCGGTGCGCACCTGGCCCGGATGGAGGCCCGGGTGGCGCTCACCGAAATGTTCAAGCGAATCCGCGGATACGAGGTCGACGAGGCCAACGCCGTCCGAGTCCACTCGAGCAATGTCCGCGGGTTCGCCCACCTACCCATGACCGTGGAGACCGTCTGATGCCACGCTTCGCACCACTTCCCGACCGCAGACCGGCCATCGTCGCAGGCGCATCGGCAGGCATCGGAGAAGCCACCGCCATCGAACTCGCAGCGCGCGGCTTCCCGGTCGCACTGGGCGCGCGTCGCGTCGAGAAGCTCGACGACCTCGTCGGCAAGATCCGCGCCGAAGGTGGCGAGGCTGTCGGATTCCACCTCGACGTGACCGACCCCAACTCGGTGAAGTCGTTTGTAGCCAACGCCGTTGACGCGCTCGGCGAAATCGAGGTCCTGGTCGCCGGCGCCGGTGACACCTACTTCGGCAAGCTGGCCGAGATCAGCACCGACGAGTTCGACTCGCAGCTGCAGATCCATCTGGTCGGGGCCAACCGCCTGACGACCGCGGTGCTGCCGGGCATGCTGGAACGCCAACGCGGTGACCTGATCTTCGTGGGTTCGGAGGTGGCGCTGCGGCAGCGCCCGCACATGGGCGCTTACGGGGCGGCGAAGGCCGCACTGGTCGCCATGGTCAACAACCTTCAGATGGAGCTCGAGGGCACCGGTGTTCGCGCCTCGATCGTGCATCCGGGTCCGACCAAGACATCGATGGGCTGGAGCCTGCCCGCCGACAAGATCGGTCCGGCACTTGATGATTGGGCCAAGTGGGGCCAGGCCAGACACGACTACTTCCTGCGGGCCGCCGATCTCGCGCGCGCGATCACGTTCGTCGCCGAGACACCGCGCGGCGGGTACATCGCCAACATGGAACTTCAACCCGAAGCCCCATTGACCAGCGCCCCGGCGGAGCGTCAGAAGCTGGTCTTGAACGAGGAGAACTTGAACTCATGACGACAGCGATTGTGCCCCGGGTTTCCGGTGGCGAAGAAGAACACGGACACCTCGAGGAGTTTCGCACCGATCCGATCGGATTGATGCAGCGCGTTCGCGACGAGTGCGGCAACGTCGGCTGGTTCCAGCTGGTCGACAAGCACGTCATCCTGCTGTCCGGCGCCGAGGCGAACGAGTTCTTCTTCCGCTCGCCGGAGACCGATCTCGATCAGGCCGAGGCCTACCCCTTCATGACGCCGATCTTCGGGCAGGGCGTGGTCTTCGACGCCAGCCCCGAACGCCGCCAGGAAATGCTGCACAACTCGGCGCTTCGCGGCGAGCAGATGAAGGGCCATGCAGCCACCATCGAAGGCGAAGTCAAGAAGATGATCGCCGACTGGGGCGACGAAGGCGAGATCGAACTGCTCGACTTCTTCGCCGAGTTGACCATCTACACGTCGACGGCCTGTCTGATCGGACTGAAGTTCCGTGAACAACTCGACAGCCGGTTCGCGCACTACTACCACGACCTGGAACGCGGCACTGACCCGCTGTGCTACGTCGACCCGTATCTGCCGATCGAGAGTTTCAAGCGCCGCGACGAGGCACGCGTGAAACTCGTTGCGCTGGTGCAGGAGATCATGGATCAGCGGCTGGCCAACCCGCCGCAGGACAAGGCCGACCGCGACATGCTCGACGTGCTGGTGTCGATCAAGGACGAGGAGGGCACTCCCCGGTTCTCCGCCGACGAGGTCACCGGCATGTTCATCTCCCTGATGTTCGCGGGCCACCACACCAGCTCGGGCACCTCGTCGTGGACGCTGATCGAATTGATCCGCCACCCCGAGGTCTACGCAGGCATCGTCGCCGAACTCGAGGAGCTCTACGCCGACGGCCAGGAGGTGAGTTTCCATGCACTGCGCCAGATTCCGTTGCTGGACAACGTCGTCAAGGAGACGCTGCGCCTGCACCCCCCGCTGATCATCCTGATGCGGGTCGCCAAGGGCGAGTTCGAGGTCGAGGGCTTCCCCATCCACGATGGCGATTTCGTCGCCGCGTCGCCAGCGATCTCGAACCGGATCCCCGAGGACTTTCCTGACCCCGACGCGTTCAACCCGGACCGCTACAACAAGCCCGAACAGGCCGACATGGCCAACCGCTGGACGTGGATTCCGTTCGGCGCGGGTAAGCACCGTTGCGTCGGCGCCGCCTTTGCCACCATGCAGATCAAGGCGATCTTCTCGGTTCTGTTGCGCGAGTATGAGTTCGAGATGGCGCAGCCCGCCGACTCATACCGAAACGACCACTCCAAGATGGTCGTTCAGCTGGATCGGCCTGCCAAGGTCCGCTACCGCAGGCGCGCCAAGTAGGAATTGCCATGGGTTACCGAGTCGAAGTAGATCTGGATCTGTGTCAGGGCCACGCCATGTGTGAGCTCGAGGCGCCCGACGTTTTCAAGGTTCCCAAGCGCGGCACGGTCGAGATACTCGACAACGAACCGCCCGACGACGCCCGCGACGAAGTACAGAACGCGGTCGACATGTGCCCCACCCAAGCTCTGCTCATCAAAGACAAAGGAGACTGACTGTGGCCGATTCAAAGGCGAAGTTCAACCGGGCAGATCTGGATGATTGGGTCCAGCGGTGGCTGCAGGCCAATAAGGACTCGGAGGCTGCAGGCGATTGGAAGAATTTGGCCGACTTCTACACCGAGGACGCCACCTACGGCTGGAACATCGGGCCGAAGGAAGACGTGATGTGCATCGGCAAGGACGAAATCCGCGACGTCGCATTGGGCCTGGAGATGCAAGGCCTGGAGAACTGGGTCTACGAATACCAAAAGGTGCTCGTCGACGAAAAGCAGGGCGAGATCGTCGGCTTCTGGAAGCAGATCGTGAACAAGTCCGACGGCACACAGGACGAGATCTACGGCATCGGCGGCAGCTGGTTCCGGCTGGACAGCAACCTCTTGATCGAGTGGCAACGCGACTTCTTCGACTTCGGGCACGTCGCCTACATGTTCGGCAAGCTGATCGGGTCCGGCGACCTCAGTGAGGGTATGCAGAAGCGGATCGAACGCTCCATGGCCGGGGAGAAGCTGCCCGGCTACTACCCGCTCGGCGAGGCTCCGGCAAAGATCTGGTGACGCCCGGCCAAGCGGTTGCTTGGGGGTGCCTGTGACGCACCTAACTAATGGCTCTAGTCTGGCCCTCAAGGGTCTAGTGGAAGGCGAGTACGGATGAAGACAAAGGGCGCTCTCATCTGGGAGTTCAACCAGCCGTGGTCGATCGAGGAGATCGAGATCGGCGACCCCGTCAAGGATGAAGTCAAGATCCAGATGGAAGCCTCTGGAATGTGCCACTCGGACTTCCACCTGGTCACCGGGGGCATCCCGATGGGCGGCTTCCCGGTGCTGGGCGGCCACGAGGGCGCAGGCATCGTCACCGAGGTCGGACCCGGCGTCGAGGACCTTGCCCCGGGCGACCATGTGGTCTTGTCGTTCATCCCATCGTGCGGCACGTGTCAGACGTGCCAGGCCGGCATGCGCAACCTGTGTGATCTCGGCATGCACCTGCTCAACGGCGCCGCTGTCTCCGACGGCACCTTCCGCATCAAGGCCAACGGCAAGGACGTCTACCCGATGACCCTGCTGGGCACCTTCTCGCCGTACATGGTGGTGAACAAGGCCTCGGTGGTGAAGATCGACCCCTCGATCCCGTTCGAGGTCGCGTGCCTCGTCGGTTGCGGTGTGACCACCGGCTACGGCTCGGCCACCCGGACCGCCGATATCCGGCCCGGCCAGGACGTCGCGATCGTCGGCGTCGGCGGTGTGGGGATGTCCGCGCTGCAGGGCGCGGTCAATGCAGGAGCGCGCCATATCTTCGCCGTCGACCCAATCGAGTGGAAGCGCGACCAGGCGCTGAAATTCGGTGCCACCCATGTGTATCCGGACATCGACGCCGCCATGATGGGCATCATGGAGGTCACCGCGGGACTGATGGCGCACAAGGTCATCGTGACCGTCGGCGAGCTGCACGGCGAGGACGTCGACAGCTACATGAACATCACCGCCAAGGGCGGCACCTGCGTGTTGACGGCAATGGGCAGCATATTGGAGAACCAGGTGACGCTGAACCTGGCGATGCTCACACTCATGCAGAAGAACCTGCAGGGCACCATCTTCGGCGGAGGAAACCCGCAGTACGACATTCCACAGCTGCTGTCGATGTACAAGGCAGGCAAGCTCAACCTCGACGACATGGTCACCCGGCAGTACAAGCTGGAGCAGATCAACGACGGCTACCAGGACATGCTGGACGGCAAGAACATCCGCGGCATCATCCGATTTACCGACGACGATCGGTCGTAGCCATGTCGCAAGAAACAGCAGAGAAGACGCCTGCGCTCACCGCATCGCAGTCCTCCTGGCGATGCGTGCAGGCGCGGGACAAGGACGGCTGGCTGGCCCTGATGACCGATGACGTTCTCATCGAGGACCCCATCGGCCCGTCCACCACCAACCCGGACGGAACCGGTGTGCGCGGCAAGGACGCGGTTGCGGCCTTCTTCGACTCGACCATCGGCGTCACCAAGAGCATGAAGATCACCTGCGAGGAGACGTTTCCGTCGAGTTCGCCCAACGAGATCGCGCATATCTTGTTGCTGCAGTTCGAATTCGACGGCGGGTTCGCCAGTTCGGTGCGTGGAATCTTCACCTATCGGACCAACGAAGCGGGTCTGCTGACCAATCTCCGTGGCTATTGGAACATGGACATGATGAAGTTCGAGACGCCAGAGAGCACCGATTAGCGCACCTCTGGCCGGAAGGGGCGCCGTCGTCGTCGGCGGCACCCGGGGCATTGGCCTCGCGGTGGCCGAACTACTCGCCGAACAGGGCGCCGGTGTCGTGCTCAACGGGCGCGACCCCGACACCGCGAAGCAGGCCGCCGACGCGATACCCCGAGCCCTCGCCCATGCCGGTTCACCTTCGGATCCTGAGGTCGCCGACGCTCTGATCGACAGGTGCATCAACGAGTTCGGCCGGATCGACATCCTGGTGAACTGCGCTGGGACACCGGGGCTGGCCAGTGAGTCGATCCTCACAGTCACCAGCAAGCTGTTTCACGATCTGCTCGACGCACACCTGGTCACCACATTCGAGACGTGTCGGGCGGCGGCACCGAAGATGGTCGAGCAGGGCGGTGGTTCGATCATCAACACCAGTTCGTTCGCGTACCTCGGCGACTACGGGGGCACCGGCTATCCGGCCGGCAAGGGAGGGGTCAACGGGCTGACGCTGGCCATCGCCGCCGAGCTCACGGAACACGGCGTGCGGGCGAACGTGGTGTGTCCGGGCGCGAAGACACGACTGTCGACGGGCTCGGAGTATGAAGACCACATCGCCGAGCTGAATCGGCGCGGGCTGCTGGACGACGTCAGCACGCAGGCTGCGCTGGACGCACCGCCAGCGGCGTACGCCGCACCGACCTACGCCTACCTCGCCGGTGATCTCGCCAAGGATGTGACGGGCCAGATCTTCATCGCCGCAGGCGGTTTCGTCGGTCGCTTCGACCGTCAGACACCGACGATCATCGGCTATCGCGACCACAGCGACTCACCGCCGTGGACCGTCGAGGAACTGGGCGACCTCATCCGCTGAGCAGCCCCGTAAGCTCAGGCATATGGCGAGCGTATTCACCAAGATCATCAACGGAGAGCTGCCCGGCCGGTTCGTCTATGAAGACGACGACATCGTGTCATTCCTCTCGATTGCCCCCATCACCGTCGGCCACGCATTGGTCGTCCCGCGGGCCGAGATCGACAACTGGCAGAACGTCGACCCCGCGGTGTTCGGCAGGGTGATGGAGGTATCGCAGTTGATCGGCAAGGCTGTGGTCAAGGCCTTCTCCGCCGTACGGGCGGGCGTGATCATCGCCGGGCTGGAGGTTCCGCACCTTCATGTCCACGTCTTCCCGACGAACAACCTCGCTGACTTCGGTTTCGCCAACGCCGATCAGAACCCGTCGGCCCAATCACTCGACGACGCGCAAGCCAAGATCAAGGCCGCACTGGCCGAATTGCGCTGACAGTCAACCGACGTGGGCGGGTACGTCCGCGATCCTGGGCAACTCGACCCTGAACCGGCACCCTTGTCCGGGGGCAGTGGTGACGCTGACCGTGCCACCGTGCGCGTACACCAGCGAGTCGACGATCGAGAGCCCGAGCCCGGTGCCGCCACTGGTCCGCGCGCGCGACGAGTCGGCTCGGTAGAACCGTTCGAAGACGCGGTGGGCGTCTTCCATGTTCATCCCCGGACCCTTGTCACACACCTCGATCACCGCCGTGTCGTCGTCGGTCCCCACCCGCACCGTGACGTCCGCGGTATCGGGAGTGTGCTGCAGCGCATTGGTCATCAGATTGGAGAGCACCTGCCGCAGCCGCGGTTCGTCGCCGAGCACCTCGGGGGTTCCCGGCCCGTCGAACACCTCCATCGTGATGGTGCGTTTCGGCGCGATCGAGCGCGCATCGTGCACGGCGTCGCTGGCCAGCACCAGCAGGTCGACCCTGCGCCGATCCAACGGACGTTGGGCGTCGAGCCGGGCCAGCAACAACAGATCCTCGACGAGCAGACCCATCCGGCTCGATTCGCTTTCGATCCGGCTCATCAACATCTCGACGTCATTGGCGGCGCCCTGGCGGTACAACTCGGCGAAGCCGCGGATGGTCGTCAATGGCGTGCGCAGCTCGTGGCTGGCGTCGGTGATGAACCGCCGCATCCGCTCTTCGGATCCGCGCGCCTTCTCCGCGGATGACTCCGATGCCGCCATCGCACTTTGGATCTGGGCGAGCATGCCGTTGAGCGCCAACGAGAGTCGACCGACCTCGGTGCGAGGATCACGCGTCGGAACACGACGGTCGAGCTGACCCGCCGCGATCGCCGCCGCGGTCCGTTCGACTTCGGACAGCGGGCGCAGGCTTCGGTGAACCACGGCGAAGCTGGCTACACCCAGCACCAACAACACCGCCAACCCGATGCCGAGTTGGGCGTAGGTCAGTGCCCGCACCGTCGTCTGCACGTCGGACAGATCGATGGCCACGGTGGTGAGCTCACCCTGCGGACCGCGTACCGTCATCGCGCGCCACTCGATGCCCGAGTCGCCGACCGAGGCGATGGTGACCGGGACGGGTCCCACATCGTTGTCTTCAGGTAGCGCCGGTTCGGCGTCGCGGTCGTTGACCGCCATCCAGATGTTGCCGTCGGGACCGATGCCCCGTACGTAGAAATTCGACGGCGGACGCGCGGGGTTGGGCCCCTCCATCGGCTGCGCAGGCACGTGGCGCGGAGCCTGGGCCCAGCTGCGGGAGGCGTCGAGCAATTCCTGGTCCACCCGATTGCTCAGGGTGTGCCGCAGGATCGAGGTGACCGCGACATCGGCCGCGAGCAGGCCACATGCCACCAATACGAGCGTGGCTGCCACGAGCCCGACCCGTAGCGGGATGCCGCGTCCGCTCAGTGCGCCCACACCCCCATTGTTCAGGTCTGCGGTCTCCTCGACTAGCAAGCGCTCAGCTGTACCGTCGGCTCTTCGCGCAAGCGCTCATCCCCGCGGCTCGCGCAGGACGTAGCCGACGCCGCGCAGCGTGTGCAGCAGGCGCTGCTCGCCCGTGTCGATCTTGCGGCGAAGGTACGAAACGTAGGACTCGACGACGTTGACGTCGCCGCCGAAGTCGTAACGCCACACGTGATCGAGGATCTTCGGCTTCGACAGCACCGTGCCCGCGTTGATGATGAAGTACCGCAGCAGGGTGAACTCCGTCGGCGAGAGGGCCACCGGCTCGCCGGCCTTCCACACCTCGTGGGTGTCCTCGTCGAGCTCGATGTCGGCAAAGGTAAGCCGGGAACTGCGGCTTTCCTCGACCGCACCGCGGCCCGAGCGCCGCAGGATCACCCGCAGCCGGGCAACCACCTCTTCGAGGCTGAACGGCTTGGTGACGTAGTCATCGCCACCGAGCGTGAGCCCGGCGATCTTGTCCTGCAGCGAGTCGCGGGCCGTCAGGAACAGGGCCGGAGCATCGATGCCGTCGGCGCGCAGCCGGCGCAGCACCCCGAAGCCGTCCATTCCCGGCATCATGACGTCGAGGATCACCGCGTCCGGCTTCACCTCGCGCGCCTTGTCCAGGGCGGCAGAGCCGTTGGACGCCGTGTAGACCTCGAATCCCTGAAACTTCAGACTCACCGAAAGAAGCTCGACGATGTTCGTCTCGTCGTCGACGACAAGGACCGTGGCCTCCGGTGTGTTCTCTGGTGCAGCAACCATCGCCATCTCGCTACTGTCCACCCGTTGGCTTGCAATGATCCTGCCCGATAGCTGTGTACTTCCTGTGAGTTTTCGCTTGCGCGGTCCATAGACTGAGGTGATGAACCTGGGCAAAGCCGTGACTGACCTGGCCACAGCACCGGTACGGGTCGGGCTGGCAATGGCAGACGCAGGACTTTCGATGGCCAGCGGCGCGCTGGGCATCGCGCAGCGGACCCTCGGCGAGACGGGTACCGACACCGGCGGATCGGCGTCGTTCGCCCACATGCTGGGTCTCGACGACGCCGTCGAGCGGGCCAACCGCCTGGCCAGGCTGATGGACGACGACGCACCCCTTGGCAGGGCGCTGGCGCCCAACGGTCCGCTGGACCGGCTGCTTCGCCCCGGTGGGGTGATCGATCAGGTGACCACCGAGGGTGGGCTGCTGGATCGGCTGACCGCGGAGAACGGCGCCGTCTCCCGGGCTCTCGCGCCAGGCGGGATCGTCGACCAGGTGACTGCCGAAGGCGGGTTGCTGGACCGGATGACCACCGACGACGGCGCGATATCGCGGGTCATCGCGCCGGGCGGGTTGGCCGATCAGCTGCTGGCCAACGATGGCCTGATCGAACGGGTGCTGCGCGAGGACGGGGTGGCCGACAAGCTACTGGCCGAGGGCGGGCTGCTCGACACCCTGACCGACGAGAACGGGCCGCTACTGAAACTGGCGGACGTCGCGGACACGTTGAACCGGTTGACGCCGGGGCTGGAGGCGTTGGCGCCGACGATCGATGCGCTGCACGACGCCGTCATCACCCTCAGCCAGGTGGTCAACCCGCTGAGCAATATCGCCGACCGGATTCCGCTGCCGGGCAGGCGGCCGAGGGCGCGCACCAGGGCGGCGACGTCGCGGACGGTGACGTCGCAGCGGATCATCGACGCCGACGAGTGACGTCAGCTCTCCGCTTCGAGGGCGGCGACCCTGTCGGCGACGTCATCGGCTGCCGGAGGTTGGCCGTCGGATTTGCCACTGCTGAAGTAGCAGGACAGCCGCACCGCGCAGCATGCGCACGTATTCGTCGACATCGCCGGCACTGTAGGACTCGATGCGGCCGGCGACCTCGGGCACGATCGGCTTGATCGCGGTGGCGATGGACAGGCCCATGCTGGCCTCGGTGCTGGCGCTCTGGTCGAGGAGGGTCAACAGCTTCTCGACCTCCTCCCGGGACAGCCCCGGGTAGACGTACTTGAAGTCGCTGAGGAGATCGTCTTTGACACTCACACCGCAGCGAGTTCCCCGGATGCACGACCCGATAAACTCAGGCCCGCACGCCTCCTTAGCTCAGTGGTAGAGCAACGCTCTTGTAAAGCGTAGGCCATCGGTTCGATCCCGATAGGAGGCTCCAGTATCCGGCGGCGGCAGCTTGTCGGTAGCGGGTCCTAGCTTCCGAGCATGAGGCAATGTCGCGGTTGCGGTTCACCACTTTCGAAGCGCAGCCAGAAGGTCTACTGCGGTAACGCGTGTCAGGCGTCGGCCCGGCGCGATGCCAGGACGAAACTCTGGCTCGAATCCGGCGAGGCGCGAATCGACGGCCACCAGGGTCACTACATCCGGGAGTATCTCGCCGATGCGCAGTCGCGCTGCTGCGCGATCTGTGGCGGGGCCAGCGTGTGGTTGGACCTGCCCCTCGCATTGGTGATGGATCACATCGACGGGGACCCGACCAACAATCGACGGGAGAACCTGCGGCTGATCTGTCCGAACTGTGACTCACAGCTGGCGACGTACAAGAGCCGCAACCGTGGCAAAGGGCGCCACTACCGCCGACAGCGATACGCCGACGGGCAGTCGTACTAGAGAGTCGGCTATGGCGATCGCAGGATGACGATCGAGTTGTCGATCTTCTTGAAAGAAGTGAATGTCTCTGCGGGGACACCGAAGACGGCGGACAACACCCGCGGTGGAAGCCTGCTGAGGGACTCCCCTATGCCGATGTTGTCTTTGTCTTCAGGCGCGCTGGTGTTCTGGATGATGATGATCGTCAGGTCGTCCTCGCCGCGGTTCTCGAAGTAGTGAAATGACCCCTGGGGCGCGAAAACCAGGTCATTGACCTGTTGGTCGAAGCTCTCGTGGTTTCCGTTTCCATCGATGACGACCCACGTCGCCACTCCGCGGGTGACGATGTTGAGTTCCCACGCGCTGGGATGCCAGTGCGGCTCGCGGATACCGCCGGGCTCCAACGTGAGCATCAGGAGGCTGGCCTCCTGCCCCTTGAGGATCGGGAAGTTGTCCTCGTTGGCTTGCTGGAACCAGCCCCCGTCATGCGTGCTGCGGGGCTGCTCGCCGAGACGGAAGAGGTGGGATTGCGAAGTGATCGTCTCGGCGGGTATGCGGGGATCACCAAAGCGCGCAGCGTCATCGGACATGGTTACTGGAGCTTCCTTATCAGGGCTATTTCCGGTGCCGCTGGAGATGATGAGGCGGTCGACGCCGACGCCGGTCGCGGCAGCAGCGCCCGCCAGGCCCGCTCGCACCCAAGACTTTGCGACGATTCACCGTCACGCTCGGGAGCCTAGCGCTGGGATGACAGGTGTCTCTCGAGTTTGCGCGGAATTCACCTGGCCAGCCACTTGCTGGGGCATCATTTTTGGGATCGGTAGCCAACGTCGGGGTCTTTACTTGGCGCCAATGGCGATGCCACTGGGGCACGCCCGACGAAGGAGAACGATCATCAACAGGATCTCGAAGCTGGCGGCCACTGTGGTGGCGACCGGCGGCATGGTGCTGGCCGGATTGGGGTTGGCCGCCAACGCGTCTGCCCAGGGCCCGAGTTACAACGGTGGCAACTGTCCGCCCGGCGTCACGTGTACCCATTGGCTCCCAGGCCAGCCGCCGCCTCCCGGCGGTCAGGTGCTGACTTGGGACTGGAACGTCCCGCACGACTGGTACTGGAATTCCGAGGGAATCGTCGACGTCACGACGAACACCATGTACCCGTGGTCCGGCTCGCCGCATCCTGCTTCGCCGCCGCCTGCCCCGGTCGGTGCGCCTCCCCCGCCGCTGACGCCGCCGCCGGGGATGCCGTTCTGCAGCCCGCGCGGATCGCTGATCATCATTCCTCCGATCTGCGACGAGATCGGCTGGGACTGGCCGCCAGGATCGCTGCGCTAGCACCACATATCGGCCCGCTGCCCGAAGTTCTCGGGTGGCGGGCCGACCCGAGTCAAGCTGGAGTTGTAAGCACCCGCTCGCCGTACCAATGACACAGAAGCAAGGCGACTTCGACGTCGAGCCGACCGTCGCTGATCGGTCGGCCACGACGTTCGAACGCGCGTTGCACTCGGTACTTCACCGAGTTGGAGTGCAGGTGCAGTTCCTCGGCGGCAGCCTTGAAGCTTGAACCCGCACGAAGAAAGACGCGGAGTGTTTCGCGCAGCCGCTCGTCGCTTTCGCGTGCAGGACGCGAGCGGGCCGAGCACTTCGCCAACCCACACCCGCGCCGCGCCCAGGTCGCTGCCCATCAGCGCCGCCGCCGCCAGTCCAGGTTCGCTTGCAGCGGTGACCTTGCGCGCGTTCGAGCCCGACGCGATCGCCACCGCGTGGGCTTCTTGCGCCTGCTCATGCGAACGCCTGAACCCCTCGACACTCCCCAACGGGTTACCGACAGCGATCCACGGCACAGATGTCCGCGACTCGGCAGAACGCACGAATGCGACTGACCACATCCGCCGCGGCCTCCGGCACAGCAGCGGGATCCAGGCCCACCCGGTCATGCGGTCCACCGAGATGTACAACGCGCTCTCCCGCGCACCGACCATTTCGGCAAGCTGTTCCGACGAAGCGCTCCATCGACGTCAGGTCGTCGCGGCCGTCCTCCTCGTCGCGCCACACCACCACACGCGACATGGGTCCGCCGAAGCGGATAACGGATCGCCGTCGTCACCTCATCGACATCCAGGTCGGCCCCGTCGAGTAACTCATGGACTCGTAACGACGCGCAGGCTGTTCCGGTTCTCCATCCAGCGGTCGTGCTCGCCTTGGTAGGTATTCACCACCTGCTGGGTGATCCAGTCGATGTAGCCGAACGTGACCTCTGAAATCTGACTGAAATACGGCAATGCTCAGCGGCGGTTCCAGTGTCGGACACGCGTATCTCGTCCAGAACCGCGTCGAGCAGTGCCTTGTGGCCGAGGCGGTACGCGCGCACCAGCGCGTTGACCGTCATTCCCCGCTGGGCCAAGCGCCGTGCGTGTTCCAGGGCCGCCGTCGGCAATTCGACCTTCTCGATCGGAATGGCGTGGCGGATCGAGGAGAACACCGTGGCGACGTTTCCGTCGACGCTGTCGCGCAACAGCTGCAGCAACTGCGCATCACCGCGCAGTTCGGCGATTTCGGTGACCAACATCTGATGCATCGCGCCGGTCAGTTCGGCCATTCGCACGTCGAGGCGGCCCACGATTTCCGCCGCGCACCGACCGACGAGCCGAGGCGTCGTCTGGCCGAGCTTTCGCCACCATCCTCAGACCCTAGCCCCGCTTTGTCTCCGGAAGACAAAACTCGGCTGAGACTTGGTCGTCCGGCGACGTCGTAACAAGGTGTGCCGTGTTCGCGATTCTGGTGGTCGATCCACTTCCGACAGTTCCGCTTCGCGGAGAAAGCGAGTCCACAATGAGCGACTACCTCAACACCATCGCACTTCTGATGCTGGTCTTGTCCCCGCTATTCATCCCGATGGGCGTCACCATCGCTCCCCCGGTTCTCACGGGAGTCCGTCGCGTACGCGCCGTCGAATGGCCGTCCGCCGCCGTCGTGCGCCCCGCTCCGCCTGATCACCTCCGCGAACCCATCCCGAAAGGACACGTCATGCCCACCGAATTCACCGCGCTGCAGCGGGAGACGCTAACCGCGATCGTCGACACCTTCGTCGCATCCGTGCCGCACGAGGACGACCATGACGGGTTCTACGCGGCCAAGGGCAGCGACGTCGGCGCCGACGTCGCGGCCGAGCACTACCTCCTCACGCGCCTACCCGAGCGAGCAGCTCGCCGGCATGATGCAGCTGATCGATGGCATCGGCCTCTTCGAATTCAAGGATCAGCCCCAGGCCTCCCGCGAGGAAATACTCGCGAACGTGGCAGCGCATATCGCCCGAGGCGGCGAGTGCGATCGCCGCGCTCTATCAGCTGTCGGTGCTGTTTTCCTACAGTCTTCCTGGCCCGGACGGTCACAATCCGTTGTGGACCGGCATGGGGTATCCGGGCCCGGGCCAGAACCCGCCGGCAGGCTGCCCCAAGACGCTGGAAGTCATCGCCATTTCCGGCGACTGCACGCTCGATGCGGATGTCGTCGTCGTGGGCTCCGGCAGTGGCGGCGGAGTGGCGGCCGCGGTACTCGCCGAGGCCGGTAAGCGGGTGATTGTTCTCGAGGCCGGCGGCTACTACAACGAATCGGACTTCGTTCAATCGGAGTTGGCCGCCTATCAGAACCTGTTCCTGCGCGGCGGCTTCTTCCCTTCCGCCGACGGCATGGTCAGTATCGCCGCGGGTAGCACGGTCGGTGGCGGGAGCACCGTGAACTGGTCGAACTCACTACTCACTCCGAATTCCGTGCGCGCCTGCTGGGCCGAGGCCGGCCTGACGGATGTGGAAACCCCGGCATTCGATGAACACCTCCAGGCGGTGTTCGAACGCATCCAGTGCAACGACAAAGTCGCGACCCAGAACGGACCCCATGCGCGGCTGCAGACCGGAGCGTCCACGCTCGACTACTCGTACCGGGTCGCCACACTCAACATCGATCCAATGAAGTACGACGCCAACCTGATCGGGTACAGCGGGATGGGCGATCAGACCGGTGCGAAACAGGGCACGATGCGCACGTACCTGCAGGACGCGTCCGACGCAGGTGCGAAACTGCTGCCCAACGTCTGGGTCGAGAGGATCCTGACCGAGAACGGCGCCGCCATCGGCGTCGAGGCGACATATACCGACCCTCGGACGCAACAGATCTCGCGCGTCGCCATCAACGCACCGTCGGTTGTCGCGGCCGCCGGGAGTCTGGAAACCCCGGGGCTTCTGCTGCGGTCGGGAATCGGTGGCCCCGCGGTCGGCGCTGAACTCCGACTGCATCCGGCCAGCCTCGTCAGCGGGATATACGACGAACCCCAGGACCCATGGTTCGGCCCCGCGATGGCCGGCGTCATGAACGAGTTCGCCGAAGCGAACGAGGGCTACGGATATCTCATCGAGTGCGTTCAGCACCTGCCGGGGCTGTTCACCACGGTCGTGCCGTGGCTCAACGGCGCCCAGCACAAAGAGCTCACCCGCCAGTACCGGCACCGCGCTGACTGGGTGTTCATCGTCAAGGACCGGGGCGCCGGAAGCGTCACCCTCGACGAGAACGGTCAATCAACCTTCTGGTATCCGTTCGCCGACGAACTCGACCGTCGTCATTTCCGCGAGGCCGCGGCCACGTCGATCCGCATGCACGAGGCGGCGGGAGCGCAGCAGATCTTTCTGGCCGGCCAAACATTTGCACCGTGGCACCGTGGCGAGGACCTCGAAGCCTTCATCGAGAAGGTGAACGCGATCCCGATAGGTCCGGGCGGCACCCCGGTGTTCAGCGCGCATCAGATGTGCAGCGCGAAGCTCGGCAGCGACCCGTCGACATCGGTCGCGAAGCCGAACGGCGAGCTACACGACGTCACCGGGGTGTGGATCGCCGACGCGAGTGGCATGCCGAGTTGCTCGGGAGTCAATCCGATGATTTCCACGATGGCCCTTGCCCGCCGCACAGCCATGAACATGCTCGTCCCCGCCGCGGACCAAAGATGGGCCTAGTTGGGATCGGTAGCGGCCAGCGCGATCTGTACTGAATCGCATCGGCGAAGCCATCCCGGCAGCGCCTCGCGAAAGGAACCGATATGAACCGACTTTCACGGTTCGCAACAACGGCTGTCACATCCACCGCCCTTGCCGTGGTCGGCTTTGGCATGAGCACAGGCGCTGCCACCGCCCAGGGCGGGTACACCTGGTGCCCCGGGCAACCATTGCCGATGCACGGTCTGGGCTGGGACATGAACGTGTGCCACAGCTTGTCACCGTCCCATTCGGCAAGGGAAACGTACCGATGTTCGACGTCAACGGGAATGCGATGCAGAGCTACCTATGGATGGATTCCCCACCGCCGCCCATGGGTCCACCTCCACCGCCTGCCCCCCGGCCGGCGCACTGCCCGCCGTGGAACGTCATCATCGGGCCGTCGGAGTGCGGCGGCCTCTAGAAGATCAGGCCCTGGGAACCGTGACTACGACCGATTCGCGTCATCTGTCCAACTGTTCAGATGATGTGATAAATTGCACATGCGGGCCGGCCGCGTGCGACGTCGATGCAGCACATCACGTTCCGACTTGCCGTCCGGGCAGGGTATGGCCGGTCCGCGTATAAGCCTTGCAGCCCAACCGGATTGGTCTCAGGCCAGCGGCGCCAGGCCGGACCTCACGAGATTTACACACGTCGCAGTGATCTCATTCAGATCCCCGGTACAGCCGTTGCGGCCCCAGTTCTCCACCGCCGTCACCAGCGCTGCGGCCAACGTCGCTCCGGCCACTTCGGCCAGCAGATCGATCTCCGGCGTACCCGCGTATCGCTCGGCGACGAAGCCCGTGATCACCCCGGCGAACGACGCCTGGACTACCCGCAGGTGCGCCGCGATCCGCTCGGCGCTGATCAGTTCCATTCGGGCGCTTGCCGCCTGGCGGACCACCTCGAAGTCATGCGGGAAGCTGGTGACCGCGGCCAGAACCGCGTCGAACACCGACTCCGACTCGGGCCGCCGAGCCAACGCGTCGGCCAGCCATTCGACCTGCGTCTCGTAGTCCTGGAACAGCACGGCTTCCTTGGTCGGGAAGTGCCGGAAGAAGGTGCGCTCGGTGACACCGGCCTCGCGGGCGAGCTCGGTCACCGTGACATTCGAGAAGCCCTTGCTGGCGAAGCTCGCCAGGGCGGCCTGTCGCAGTGCCTCGCGCGTGGACCGTCGCCGCAGCTCGTGCAGGTTCGGCGACGCGGTCATAGCGCGGCGATCGTAACCCAGATCTTCGAGCTTTCTTGTCAGTACTGACGCAATTATGTCAGTACTGACGTAATGTGCCGACCATGAGCGACTACGACGCGATCGTCGTCGGTGCCGGCCACAACGGGCTCACCGCCGCCGCCCTCCTGCAGCAGGCGGGACTGCGCACTGTGTGCCTGGAGGCCAATACCTATACCGGAGGGATGGCGGCGACCGTTGAGCTCATCGACGGGTTCCGCTACGAGATCGCCGGCTCGGTGCAGTTCCCGATGCCGCCACAGATCGCCAAGGAGCTCGGGCTCGACACGCTGCCCACCGTCGACTCCGAGGTGATGTCGGTCAATCTCGGAGACGACGGCGACGAGGCGATGATCTTCTATCGCGATCCGATGCAGTTCATGACCCATCTCACCGAGAAGCACGGTGTCGACGCCGTCACCGGCATGGCGGGCCTGATCGGCTGGAGCCAGGGACCATCAAAGGCGCTCGGCCGCTTCGATGTTCGCACGCCACCGAAGACTATCGACGAGATGTATGCGTGCGCGGCCAATGAGGCCGAGCGCACGGCCATCCATGAAGTCCTGTTCGGCACTGCGATGGACGCCATCGACCGCTTCCTTCCCGACCGGCAGCAAGCACGCCGTGATGCGCGGCATGCTCGCATTCCTGGCCATCAACTCCACCTACCGCGGGCCATACACCCCCGGCAGCGCAACCTGTCTGGCGTTCGCACTTGCGGTTCCCGACGACGCCACCGCGATGATGACGAAACTGGAAGGTGGGATCGGGGCACTCTGCGACCATCTGCTCGAACTTTTCGTGTCCAGCGGCGGCGAAGTCAGGTACCGCGCGAAGGTCGAGAAGATCCTCGTCGACGGCGACCGGGTGACCGGCGTGCGCCTACGCGACGGATCCGAGATCACTGCGCCCGTGGTGATTTCGAACCTGTCGCCGGACCACACGCTCGTCGACCTTGTCGGTGGCGAGCACCTGCCCGCCGACCTCGTCACGCGGCTGTCCGGCCGCGACCACCGTGCATCGTTCGTGCAGATCCATTTCGCACTCGACGGCCTGCCCGAGTTCGCCCCGCCCTACGAGTTCCTCAACGAGCCCGGCATGCAGGGTTCCATCGGAATCTTCAACTCACCCGAGGAACAACAACGCCAATGGGACGAATGCAGGCGCGGCGTCGTGCCCGACAACCCGTCGATGGGCATGCAGATCCCCTCGGTGCACGACGCCGGTATGGCGCCGCCCGGCAAGCATGCGGCCAGCGCGTACGCCTACGCATTCCCCGTTGAAGCGAACCGCGACCAGCACGGCCACCTCAAGAACGTGATGGCGGAGAAGGTCATCGACAAGATCACCCGCTACGCCCCCAACTTCCGCGACATCCTGATCCGACACATCACGTTCGCGCCGTACCACATGCAGACGATGTTCGCCGCACCCTCAGGCGACTTCTGTCACGGCCTACTGCATCCGGATCTGATGGGGCCGAATCGGCCGGGGCCGAAGGGATTCCTGGATATGCCAGTCCCGATCGAGGGGCTCTACCTGGGTGGAGCAGGGTGCCACGGCGGTCCCGGCATCACGTTCATCCCGGGATACAACGCCGGCCACCAAGTCCTCGACGATCGCAGCTAGGCGGCTACTTGGCCGTCCAGTCCGACAGCCGGGTGTCGTACAGGGTGGCGTCCGTGCCCGGGGTCAGGGTGTGCGCGCCGAGTTCGGCGCCGAAGTAACGCGCATTCGGATCCGCGACGACCGTGCGGGGGTCATTGCGCGACCCCAGCGTGGTGCGCACCAGCTCGTCGAGTTGGAATTCCTCGGGTCCACCGATCTCCTCGACCGCGTTGCTCGGCTCGCCGACCGATGCCTTCGCGACGGCCTTGGCGACGTCCGCCGACGCCATCGGCCGAATGAACACCGGCGCAAGCCGAACGGTGTCGCCCTCGGTGGCCGCATCCGTGATGCCCTTCAGGAATTCGAAGAACTGGGTGGCGTGCACGATCGAGTACGGGACATCCGACTTCGCGATCAGTTCCTCCTGGGCCTGCTTCGCGCGCATGTAGCCACTGCCCGCTTCGGCCATCTCGTCGGTGCCCACCACCGACAGCGCGATGTGATGGCCGACCCCGGCGGCCGCCTCTGCGGCGAGCAGGTTGCCCGTCGACTTCTGGAAGAACTCCACCGCGGCGTCGCCCTCCAGTGACGGTGAGTTGGAGACGTCGACCACTGCAGAGGCGTCGGTCAGTACCTCGGCCAGGCCCTCACCGGTGATGGTGTTCACCCCGGTATTCGGCGAGGCCGCGACGGCGTGGTGTCCGTGGTCCGTCAGCAGCTTGACGACCTGGGATCCAATCAAACCCGTTCCCCCGATAACGACGATCTTCATGGTTGAACCCTTTCTCGTTGCGCTGCACAGCCGCGAGTAGCCATCCAGTCGGAAGTAAGGACCGGGCAGCGTTGCGATTCGTGACAGCCGATGTCACATATCCCCGCGCTGCGGTGTCATCGGCAAGCTCGTCGAATAGCGGGCCTGTCACAAATTTCGGACCTGCCCGGTCCTTTAGACATACCCGGGACATACCCGCGAATCGCAATCGAAGGAGCCTCACATGACCAGCAACGCATGGCAAACCGCGGTCACCGTACTGCAGGAGGCCATGCCGCCCGACGTGGCCGCGGGCTCGCACGCGATGACCATCGCCGTCGAGTTCCCTCCCGGTGACCCCGGCACCCCGCCGCACCGCCACAGCGGACCGGCGTTCGGCTATGTCCTTGAGGGCGAGATGCTCTTCGAACTCGAGGGTGAGGCGCCGCGCGTCGTCAAGGCCGGTGAAACGTTCTGGGAACCGGGCGGCGACGTCATTCACTACTCGGACGGAAACGCCCGCGACGACGTCAAGGTCCGCTTCCTCGTCACGATGTTCTGTGCTCCGGATAAGCCGATGCTCACCCTCGTCGAAGAGGACGAACTTCTCGCGCGCCGGGATCGGCGCGTCCCCGCCGCCAAAGCCTGAGTGAGAAAAGGGATTTCGATGTCCAAGATTCTGTTGCAGACGACGATCGCCGAACACCCCGACGATTGGGACATCACCCGATTCTCGCTGCTGGCCGACGAATTACGCGCCGCGGGCCACCAGGTGACCGCGCGTAACCGGTTCAGCAGAGGCGAAGACGATCCGATCCTGAGCAGGCTCGACGAGCTCGACTACGACCAGCTGTGGCTCTTGGCCGTCGATATCGGCGACGGACTGACCGGCGCCGAGTCGCAGGCGATCGTGCGGTTCCGTGAGAACGGTGGCGGGGTGCTCACCGCCCGCGACCACCAGGATCTTGGCAGCTGCCTGATCGGCCTCGGGTCTTTGGGTGAGGTCAACCATTTTCACGAGAAGAATCCCGACCCGGCCCGGATGCGCGACGACCAGGACACCCCGACCATCTCCTGGCCCAACTACCACTCCGGCGCCAACGGCGACTATCAGCCCGTGTTCGCCGAGGAACCGGTGCACGAATTGCTGCGCACAGCCCGAACCGACAGCGGCCGTATCGAGTGGTTCCCCGCCCATCCGCACGAGGGCGCGGTATCGGCCTGCGTGCCAAGCGCGACGGTGGTCGCCCTTGGCCGCAGCACCGCATCCGGCAGGCCCTTCAGCCTCGCCGTTGCGCTGGACGGCGAGCGCCGCGCGGACGGCGCGCCGATGGGTCGTGCACTGGCCGCATCGACGTTTCACCATTTCGCCGACTACAACTGGGATCTCGACTGCGGCGCACCCACTTTCGTCACCGAGCCCGAGGGCTCAGAGATCAAGGCGGATCCGCCGCGCCTGGTGACTTTCAAGGACTACGTCCGCAATATCGCAATCTGGCTGCACCCCCGTCATGGTGCTGCAGACTCGATGACCACACCGGCCGCGGCTTCGATCGGTTTGACGATCGACGTGAAATCGGATTCGGGTCCCTCCGAGGCCAGCGTGCTCTCCCACAGCTGAGCGACGGCATCGGCCATCGCGGTGGGCAGTCCGAGGGCCTTGGCCTCGTCGAGGTACAGCCGTACGTCCTTGACCATCAGGCCGGTCGCGAAACCGTAGTCGAAGGTGCGCGGCAGCACCGCCCGCGGGAACTTGTCGCGGCTCGCGTGGGTGCCACCCGATCCCGCGTTGAGCACATCGATCATCGTCTGGGCGTCCAGACCGGCCTTGACCCCCATCGCCATGGCCTCGGCGGTGACCGCCAACGATGACGCCGCGATCAGGTTGTTGACAAGCTTCATCGTCTGCGCGGCACCGGGTTTCGCGCTGATGTAGGTGGCGCGACCGATCGCGTCGAACGCCGGTGCGCATTCGTCGAATTCGGCTCGCGGCCCCGAGACCATCACCGCAAGCGTGCCCGCCTCGGCGCCGTGCACGCCTCCACTGACGGGGCTGTCGAGCGCGGCCACGCCATGGTCGGCCAGCAGCGCGCTATTGCGTTGTGCTGTCTGACTTCCCACGGTCGAGAAGTCGACGAAGCGACGGATGCCTGACCTGGCCGCGACGGCGCCCGCGACTTCGACGGATGCCTGCGGCGTCGGCAGGCTTGCCATTACGGTCGCGACGCGGTCGGCGACGTCGGCTGCCGACCCCGCCGCCTCGGCGCCCCGCCCCACGGCGTCGTCGACGACGGCGGCGCGGGTGTCGAACACGACGACGCGATGTCCGGCCGCCACCAGGCGGCACGCGATCGGAAACCCCATATTCCCCAGCCCGATGAAGCCGATGTCCATGGGGATGCTTAACCCTTTCCCGGGCCCGGCTCGATCTCGTCGAATGCGGCCCGCGCGATCCGGAAGCTGTCGACGGCGGCGGGCACCCCGCCGTAGATCGCCACCTGCAGGAAGATCTCTCGGATCTCCTCGCGCGTGACGCCGTTGGTGAGCGCACCTTTGATATGGGTGCGCAACTCGTTCGGCCGATTCAGCACCGCGAGCATCGCGAGATTGAGCATGCTGCGTGTCTTGAGCGGCAGACCGTCGCGACCCCACACCGCGCCCCAGCAGTACTCGGTCACCAGATCCTGCAGTGGTCCCGTGAAGTCGTCGGCATTGGCAGTCGCCTGCGCGACGTAGGCCTCGCCGAGGACCGCCGCACGGATCTCCCGGCCCTTGTCGTAGGTGTCTTGGTCCACGCGGTGCCTCCCTTTTTCCGATTCTCGCAGTCGAGCCGTTAACGTTTCCCCGTGGGGAACTCCCAGGACCCGCTCGATCGCGTCGCCGGACTCGCATCCGGCGCTGCGCGGTTCTGGCTTCGCACGTCGATACGAACCCAGGAACAGCTGATGGGTTGGCTCGGCGACGATTCCGAAAAACCCCCTTCCCCGCCTGAGCGCCCCGCGCATACCGACAGCACCGCTCCACAAACCGATGCCCTTGGCTCAAAGATGCGCGGAGCTGCTCGACCGCGCGCTGGACAACAGCACGAGCAGCAGCCAGGTCGAACTGTTCCACCACATCCTCGACCAGCTGGTCGCCGACGAAGCACGCATCATCAGCGCGCTCTCCGACGGGTCGTCGTCGCCTCTGGTGACGCGTGCACGACTGGGTCCGGCGCGCGTGTCCCTGGCCGGGCGGTCCTCGAGAACGCCTCGCTGATCGGTCGCACGGCCAACGTCGCGCTGCCCGCGATGGTCCCCACCTACGTCAGCCATCTGCTTGTCGCTCGGGCTGGTCGAGCTCGGTCCCGAGGATCCCGACCTGAAGGACGACTACGAAGTGCTGATGGCCGAGACCGCGGTGCTCGACGCGATCAAGAACGCCTCCCGCGGGCCGTTGGCCGCGAAGGTCGACAAGTTCACCCTGACGCTGTCCGGCCTCGGCAAGTCGCTGTGGGAGGCGACGATGCAGCAGGGCGGCCCGTGACCGACGCTCGTCGTCGCGATGCAGAGCTGGTCGGAAATCAAGCACGACTTCGGCGCCAACTGGTTGATCTACCTCTCGATGCCGCTCGTCGCCGCGTTCGTCGGCTGGAGCACGAAAATCGTTGCGCTGGAGATGATCTACCGGCCGCTCGAGTTCAAGGGCATCGGGCCGATCGGCTGGCAGGGCATCGTGCCGCGGCGGGCGGGCAAGGTCGGATCCAAGACCATCGAGTTGCTGACCACCAACCTGCTCAAACCCGAAGAGCTGGTCGCACGGATCGACGCCGCCGAGGCGGTCGAGGTCCTGCGGGGGCCGCTGGTCGAGGCCATCGACGAGATCTCGCGCGACCTCGCCGAGCAGATCCGCCCCGGCCTGTGGGACTCACTGCCCGAGGCGGCGCGCAGAGCCGATCCAGGACCGGATCCAGTCGCAGGCACCGCGAGTCACCGAGAACATGCTCAACGAGATGAAGGTCGGACCTGAGCCGCTACGTCGATCTCCAGTTCCTCGCCGTCACCACGCTGGTGCGCAACAAGGACAAGCTGGTCAAGCTGATGCGCAGCGTGAGCGACGACGCGATGGCCTTCGTCCGGCGCAGCGGAATCTACTTCGGCCTGGTCATCGGTCTGGTGCAGATGGTCGCGTGGGCACTGTTCAAGAACCCGTGGATCATGCCGGCCTTCGGCTTCGCCGTCGGCTTCATCAGTCGACTACATCGCGCTCAACATGCTGTTCCGGCCGCGTCCAACCCAAGAAGCTACTTCGGGCTTCATCACGCTTCCAGGGCCTGCTGCACGCCCAGCGCGAGAAGATCACCCGCGACTACGCCAAGATCCTCGCCGACGACCTGTTCTCGCCCGAGATCCTGCTTCGACGGCATGCTCAAGGGCCCGGGCTCGGACAAGCTCTTCGCGCTGATCGCCAAGGAAGTCCAGGCCGCCATCGACTCCCAGACCGGGATCGCGACCCCGCTCGTCATGCTCGCCGTCGGCACGCAAGCGCTATCGCGCGCTCAAGGACACCGTCGTCGAGCTGGTGCTCGAGCGGCTGCCCGTCGACCCTGCTCGAAGCGCAGGACTACGCGACGAGCGTGATCGACCTCGAGAACACCATCGTCGAGAAGATGAATCAGCTCACCAACGACGAGTACGAGTCGATCCTGCGCCCGGTCTTCAAGGACGACGAGCCGTTGATGATCGCGGTCGGCGCCGTCCTCGGCGGCGTCGTCGGTGAGTTTCAGGTCCTCGTCATCGAGTCATTCGGACATTGACGCGGATACTGAAATAGATCACACAGATTGCGAGTTTTACCCAGTCGTAAGATGGGAACTCCGCGAACGCGGAGCGCAGCGTTGAGCCCCACCCAATCTCAAGAACTCTCACAGGCGGTGCATCGGTATGCGGGTTATCAATCGGTTGGTCGTGGTTTCGGGTGTGGCGGCGGCGGCGTTGCTAAGTCCATCGGTCACACCCCCTTCGGCGTCCGCTGCGCCGTGCACAGATGTGCAGGTTGTCTTCGCGCGCGGCACATTTGAAGCACCGGGTGTGGGCGGAGTCGGCCAGGCGTTCGTCGATTCGCTGCGATCGAAGATCGGCGACAAGTCGATGGACGTCTATCCGGTGAACTACCCCGCATCCCTGGATTTCGCGACCGCCGCAGACGGCGTCATCGATGCGAGGAACAAGGTCCAGGACGTGGCCAACACATGTCCGAACACCGAAATCGTGCTCGGAGGCTTCTCACAGGGTGCCGCGGTCGCCGGGTATATCACCGCGGACGCCGTCCCCCCGGGCTTCACCCTGCCTCAGGGGATCACCGGGCCGATGCCATCCGAGGTCGCCGACCACGTCGCTGCCGTCGCGCTCTTCGGCAAGCCGTCGAACGGCTTCCTGCAGACCATCAACACCGCCGCCCCGCCCATCACGGTCGGCAGTCTGTACTCGGGCAAGACCCTTGATTTGTGCGCGCCCGCAGACGCGATCTGCTCACCCGGCGGCGGGGACGGCGCCGCACACAACAGCTATCCGGTCAACGGGATGACCGACCAGGCCGCGACGTACGCCGCCGCGCATGTCGCCGCCGACCGCGGCGCGAGCTCGCACTAGGGCCAGCTAGACGACGGCTCGAAGCGCAGCGGCACCGCGCGTGGGAGCCGCTGCCGCGCACCCGTAGAGATCGAATCGACGAGTAGGGCGACGTAACGCCGCCAGCCGTCGCTGTCGGAATCCATCGTCGACAGCACGCCGTAGAGCATCGCTATGAAGCGGGGCAGGTCGTCGGCGACCACGTCGGCCCGGATGACCCCCGCATCCCGGCCTCGTGCCGTGAGCTCGGCGAGAGCGTCGTTCAGCTCTTCGGAGACATCGGACCTCAGCGCGCCCGCCCGGCGCGCCGCGGTCAGCAGATGGTGCTCACGGGCGCCCAGCGAGATCGCTGCCTCGATCAACGCGACGAGTCCGCGCATCGGGTCCCTATCGGCACGGGCCTTCTCGATCACCGGCGTGAGGTCCTCGGCGATGCTCTGATCCAGCGCCGCGTTGATCAAGTCGCCCTTCGTCGGAAACCGTCGATACAGCGTCCGCTCGCCGACACCCGCCCTGCGCGCGATGGCCTCCATCGGCGCCTCGGACCCCAGCTCGCCGTACACGTCCCGCGCCGCGCGAAGAATTCGCTCTGCGTTGCGCGCCGCATCGGCGCGCAACGGCCGATCGGCGACATCAGTCATCACACCAGTCTAACTGACAGTTGACTGCCACTCTTGCGGGTTCTACGCTCGGGACAATTGACAGTCCACTGACACTTAACGGGAAACGCCGGTGACATCAACGACTTCCGAGACAGCAGGGTCCGACCTGCCCGACCTGCCCGCCATCCCGGCTGCGCGCTCGGCAACCTGCCCATTGCGTCCGCCTACCGAGTTCACGCAATGGCGCGACGAGCCGGGCCTGCAGCGGGCGATCTACCAGGGCAAGCCGACGTGGGTGGTCAGCCGGTACGAGGACATCAGGGCCGCATTGGTCGATCCGCGCCTCTCCGCCGAAACGATCCCGGCGTCGATGCTGCCGAAAGACAGCGAGAACAACACTCCGGTGATGTTCGCCCGGGTCGATGACCCCGAACACCATCGCATCCGGCGAATGCTGACCAGGGACTTCACTTTCCGGCGGGTCGACGCCATGCGACCGCAGATCCAGGAGATCGTCGATTCCTATCTCGACGAGATGCTCGAGGCCGGACCACCCGCCGATCTCGTGCGTGCCTTCGCGTTACCGGTGCCGTCGCTCGTCATCGCGCACCTGCTCGGAGTGCCCGACGGCGATCTCGAGTTGTTCCACCACCACACGACGGTGGGGCTGGACGTTCATACCACCGACGAAGAGAAGACAGAGGCGTTCGGCGCGATGTTCGCCTACATCGCCGAATTGGTCCAGCGTAAGGAGCAGGAGCCTGGCGACGACCTGCTCAGCCGCCTCGTCGCCGATCATGTGGTGAACGGCGACATCAGCCGGGAGACCGCCACCGTCACCGGAGCCATCATGATGCAGGCCGGCCACGAGACCACGGCGAACATGATCGCCCTGGGAACCGTTGCGCTGATGGAACATCGGGAGATGTATGAGCGACTCGGACACACCGACGACTCGTCCGTCATCGCCAACATCGTCGAAGAGCTCATGCGCTACCTCGCCATCGTCCACAGCCAGGTCGACCGGGTGGCCACTGAGGATCTCACCCTCGGCGGACAGCGGATCCGGGCTGGCGACTGGCTTGTGATGAACCTGCCGGCCGGCAATTGGGACCCAGACTTCGTCGACAACCCCGACGTACTGGACGGCGATCGAAATGCGCGCGGGCACTTGGGTTTCGGCTACGGCGTGCACCAGTGCATAGGCGCGAACCTCGCCCGGGTCGAGATGCAGATCGCATTCGCCACGCTGGCACGCCGGGTGCCGGGACTGCAATTGGCCCTCGACGTCGAAGATCTGAGATTCAAGGGCGAGTCCGGTATCTACGGCATGAAAGAGCTGCCCATCACATGGTGAGCACGCCCGACGAGCTGCGATTCGACGGACAGGTGGCGGTGATCAGCGGCGCGGGTGGCGGTCTGGGCAGGCAGTACGCCCTGCTACTGGCGGCCCGCGGTGCGCGCGTCGTCGTCAACGACATCGGCGGTTCGGTGACCGGTGACGGGTCAGACGGCGCGGCCGCCGACAACGTCGCCGACGAGATCATCGCGCAGGGCGGCGAGGCGGTGGCCGACGGCCACAGCGTGACCACGCCGGACGGTGGAGAAGCGATCGTCGACGCCGCCATCGGCGCGTGGGGACGGGTCGACATCCTCATCAACAACGCGGGAATCGTGCGCGACGCCCCGTTCGAGGACATCACCGCAGAGCGGCTCGATCCCCTCGTGGACGTGCACCTCAAGGGGGCATTCAACCTGACCCGCCCGGCGTGGAAGGTGATGCGCGAGCAGGCCTACGGCCGGATCCTCAACACCTGCTCGGCGGCAGGACTCCTTGGTGCCGAGCGCATGAGCAACTACGGCGCGGCCAAGACCGGATTGGTCGGCCTCACCCGCGTGCTGGCGGCCGAGGGAGCCGAGCGGAACATCAAAGTGAACGCCATCGCCCCGATCGCGTACACCCGGATGCTGCAACATTCGGTCGACACCGCACCGGTGCAGGACGACGACGCCGCGCAGGCGATCCTGGACGAGCTTGCCGACCAGTACCTTCAGCGACTCGACCCAGCGCTCGTCGCACCGGTGGCGGCCTTCCTCACGCACAGCGAGTGTCCGGTCTCCGGCGAGATCTACACCGTCGGAGCGGGCCACGTCGCGCGCTTTTTCATCGGCAGGACGAAGGGCTTCTACAGTCCCGGTCTTTCGGTCGAGGATGTACGCGACCACCTCGCCGAGATCCGCGACGAAGCCGGCTACACCGTTCCCGGCGGACCCGCCGACGAGATAGCCGACCTGTTCGCCACCATCATTGCACCGGCGGAAGGGCCGCCGCCGGGGCCGGGCCCGGGGCCGGAGGCGGGTTCGACGCCGGATTAAGTCGCGCTACCGCGTAAGCCGCTGCGTCATTGGTGCCGCCGTTCACGCCGTACATCGCGTGGGCGAAACTGGGCGGTCCCGGGGGTGCTCCGTTGCAGATCGTGTCGTCGGGCGCGCACACCTTGAGGGTCTTGTCGACGTACGACGGGCCGATCGTGATGGGCGGTGCGCCGGCACCGCTCAAGAACTCCGGCGACGGCAGACCGATCAGGACCACCGCCGCGACGTGGTCGGCCACCTCCGAAGGCATCGGATTCGGGATGAACTCGCGGTATTCGCCGGGTACCTGCTCGGGTATTTCGGCCGAGGTCACATAGCCCGCCAACGCTGCACCCTGCGAGAACCCGCCGAGCACAATCCTGGTGTCCGGACAGTTCGCCGCCGTCGCCTCAATGTGAAGACCCGCGTCGCGGATGCCGTCGACCACCGTCCTGGCAAAGGCGATGCGATCCATGAAGTCACTGCTGGCGGGATAGTTCACCGGATAGACGTTGACGGACCGGGGTGCGGCTTGCGTGCGCACCGCGTCGACGAAGGCCTGGCCGACCCCGCCGACGCCCGGCGGTTCAGCCGTGCCCCTGGCGAAGACCACCTCGACATCGGGGCATCCCTGTGCCGTGGCGAATGGGACCGGAGCAATCAGAAGAGCCGCTGCCGAGGTGACTGCCACACCGAGCAAACGAAGAACGTGTGAGATCATGCCCCTCTGTACCCCCTTTCGTTTGTGGGTATTCAGACCCGGGTCGGTTCGCTGATCTTCACCAGCATCTTGCCGATGTTCGCGCCGGTGAACAACCCGTTCATGGCGTCGACGCACGATTCGATCCCGTCATAAATCGTCTGGCGGTGGGAGAGCCTGCCTTCGGACTCCCACTGGCGCAGTGGGCCGAACGCTTCCTCGAATCGGCCCCACTCATCGAGCGCGTTGAAGCCCTGCATAGTCGCGGTCTTGGCCAGCAAATTCACGTAGTTGGCAGGACCGGGATGCTCACCCGTCAGATAGCTCGAGATGACACCGCACAACACGACCCGCGCCTTCGGTGCGAGGCGGCCGAGCACGGCGTCCAGAATCGGTCCGCCGACATTGTCGAAATAGACGTCGACCCCGCGCGGGCAGTGCTCCTTCAGCGCGGCTTTCAGGTTGGCTTCCCGGTAGTCGATGCACGCATCGAACCCGAAGTCCTCGATCACCGCCCTGCACTTCTCGGGCCCGCCCGCGATGCCCACCACGCGGGCGCCCGCGATCTTGGCGATCTGGCCCGCCACCGACCCGGTGGCGCCCGCAGCGGCGGAGACCACCACCGTCTCCCCCTCCTTCGGCTTGCCGATGCCGACCATCCCGAAGTAGGCGGTGGCACCCGTCGGGCCGTACACCGACATCACCGCGAGCTGGTCGACTTTGTCCTGCGGCCCCGGCACCGGCGTCGTGAAGATGTCGTCGCGACAGATCACGTATTCCTGGAAACAGGTCAGCGTGGTGACCACGTCGCCGACGGCATACGCGTCGCAGCGGGATGCCACGACCTCACCGATGCCTGCCGCCCGGATGACTTCCCCGATCTGCACGGGCGGGAGGTAGCCCGGTTGATCGTTGAGCCATGTGCGCGCTGCGGCGTCGATACCGACATACGTCGTGCGGATGAGCGCCTCGCCCTCGGCCGGCTCGGGCGCCGGCGTGCTCACCAACTCGGTGTCGCCGGGCGCAACCAGCCCGGTCGGACGACGACGCAACAGGATCTGGCGGTTCATCAGCTCGGCCACGATCGTGAAACTACCCGTCGACGATCTCGCGCATGAAGCTCCTGCTCGCAACGAGGTAGCAGATGATCGCGATCACCTGCGCCACAGGCACGATCAGTAGTGCCCGTCCCAGCGACATGTTGCCGAGGTCGGCTTTGAGGGCGTCGCTGATGACGCCGGTCAGGAACGGCCCTGCCGATCCGACCATGGCGCCGAAGAACAGGAAGATCGCCGACGCCGTCGCGCGCTGTTCGACGAGCGCCAGTCGCTGAATCGCCACGATCGACGGTGCCATGTACGCCGTTCCGACGACATAGCTCAGCGAGATGAACCAGATGCACAACGTTCGGCTCTCCACCAAGAAGGCCAGGGCCGAAAAGGGAAGCATGACAGCGGTCATCGCGGCCACCAGCCACAGCGACCAACGAGGATCCTTGGCGGACAGGCGATCTGCGACCCGACCGACGATCAGCAGGCTCAGGATTCCGGTCAGACCACTGGCGAGGCCGTATTGCACGCCGACCTCGCCCAGCGACATCTCGCGCGTCCGGATGAGGTAGGCGGGGGCGAAGGTGGTCAGCGAATAGCCCGCGAACGAGATGAACGCGGCGCCGACGACGACGGCAAAGAAGCTCGGCTTCTTGAGCAGATCCAACACTTTCGCCGCCTGCACCTTGTCGCCGGCGGGGGCGACCGCGACCGGCATCGACTGGCGGCGTCCGAGCACGAGGAGCACAAGCGGGGCGAACACGACACTGATCGCGCCCATCACCACGAACGCGGTCCGCCAACCGAGCGTCTGCGCGAGCAGCCCGCCGCCGAGCAGGCTGGCGGCGCTGGCCAACGGAATCGACATGGTGATGACCGCCAACGGTGCGGCGCGGCGTTCCGGTGGAAAGTTTCGCGCCACATAGGCGTGCGCGGCCGGCGTGCTGCCCGCCTCCCCCACCGCGACGCCGACGCGGGTCAGCGCAAGCTGGAACGCCGACTGGACGGCGCCGCCGAGCATCGTCATGGCGCCCCACAGGGTCAGGCATGTCGAGATCACCAGACCGAAGGCGCCGCGGTCGGCGATCCGGGCGATCACGAGCCCGAGCACCGCGTAGACAGCCAGGAACCAGAAGCCGTTGATCACACCGATTGCCGTGTCGGACAACGCCAGATCGTTCTTGATCGGCTCAGCCAACACTGCGGGCAGAAAGCGGTCGGCGTAGTTGAGCGTGCCCACCACCGCGAGCAGCGCGACGGCCGCCCACGCGCGCGGCGCACTGTGGGTGTGCGTCTGGGCGAACTTCTCCTCGGCGATATCGGTCATGGTTACTCCGCGAAGGATACCGAGGTATCGTCACATCGCGTGACGGCCCGGTTGGGCGGGAATGTCGACGGATTCGCCCCTGCGACAACAGAATTCCGGTAGTACGCGTGCCGGGCGTCGGCAGTGCACTCGAAGTCGGCGTTCAGGATGCGGAACGTCTGCGGGTCGGCACCATCGATCGGCTTGCCCATCCAATAGACCCGCGTTACGTCACCGGCATACGGTCCCTCGAGCACACGGAACGAGGCCATGTCCGCGCCGGCGATCTGCGTCGGTGAAGTAGTACACCCTTTCGTCGTCTCGCGCATACGCACCCTGCAGCACTTCAAACGTCGCCGGGTCGGCGCCGTTGATCGGGTTGCCGTTGACATGGACCGTCCGGCTGTCCTTGGTGAACAGGTAATAGTCCGCGTTCGAGATGATCGCGAAGTGTGCGGGATCGTCTGAGAGCACTTCGCCGTCGCTCCAGTAGACGGCGGTGTTGTCCTTCGACAGATTGCCGTCGAGCAGTTCGAAGTGAGCCGGGTCGTCGCTCAGCCGGCGATCCCGCTGGTAGACGTGACGTGTGTCCTTGGCGAAGTTGGGGCGGTCGAGCAGTTCGAAGGTCGCCGCGTCCGCGCCGGACAGCGGCCGCCCGTCGACATAGACGGTCGACTTGTCGCGTGCGTAGGTCTGGTCGAACGCCTAGAACGACGCGGGGTCGGCACCGTCGATCTCGAAAGCGTCGCCGGGGAACGCATGGAGGTAGTAGACCTTCTCGCCGCGCACGTGATAGCCGCCGGCGTTGAACAGCGAACTCGGCGGCGCGTCTTCGGTACAGGCGGGCAGAATCGCGACCGCGAACAGCGACACCGCCGCGATCAATCTGCGCACCGGGGAATCAAATCACCTAATTCACAGGAACATCGAGAATCGGGTGGTTGGAATAGGCGCCGGGTGCGTCGAAGTGCCACCACTCACCCTTGTAGACGGTGAACCCGCCCGCCGCCATCGCGTCGCGCAATCGGGTGCGGTTTGCCTGCGCCGCCGGGCTGACCCCTTCGGTGGCGTACGCGTTGGCGCGGGGCGTGAACTCGTCGAAACCCGTTCCCATGTCGACGAGCACGTCGTCGTGCTCCAGCGTCACATCGACTGACAGCCCCGCCTCATGGCTGCGCGCGTATGGCCCCGGCTTGCGACACCCAGCCGGGTTCGGACACCGCCTCATACATCTGCACCTGGACGTCGTGCGGTCGGTAGCAGTCCCAGAAGACAAGCACGTCGCCCTGTGACCGCAGCGTGTCGGCGGCAGTCGCCAGGCCGGCGGCCATCGACTGATCGACGAGGCAGCGGGCGTCGGCGGGATACATCGCCATCCCGACGAAGTTGTTCGGCGTCGCGTACCGAAGGTCGATGACGGCGTCGGGCACGACGGTCCGGACGTCCACCAACCCGGCCGCGCGTGCCGCGTCCGAAACCGGTGGAATCGGCGGGTCCGGAGATGCCGCGGCCTCCCCGATCCAGCCGAGCACACCGCACGCGACACCGCCGAAGACGAGCAGACAAGCGATGACCTGTCGCACTCGTGACCTCGTTTCTCCGGTGGGGTAGTCGCCTACGCTAGTCCGCTTCCCCGCCCGGAATCGACCATCGAGGTGTCCTTCAGACGCGAGGAGACCCCCATGACCACCGTCCTTGAACCCACCACCGTCGATCTGCCGACAGTCGACTACGAGAGCGCACCCCATCCAGCCGAAGCGCACCGACGACTGGCCGTGGCTCTGAGCCAAGGACCGGTCGTGATGGGTGCGCACGGCCCCGAGATCCTGAGCTACGAACTGGCCCGCACCGCCCTTCGGGATCACCGCATGTGCGTGCCGGAGGGCCTCGGCCTCGAGACGCAGGGCATCACGTCGGGCCCGCATGTGGGATCGCGCGAGCTCCACCATCTTGAGCATCAACGGGGAGGACCACAATCGGCTTCGTCGCCTGGTGTCGAAGGCGTTCACACCGCGCGCGGTCGGCCGGCTCGACACGGTGATCACCGACATCATCACGCGGTTGGTCGAACCGTTGCTGCCGCATGGGCAGCTGCGAGATCGTCGAGGACATCGCCCGCCCCTATCCGGTCCCCGTGATCGCGGAACTTCTCGGAGCCCCGAGCGAGGACTCGAAACTGTTCTCCGAGTGGGCCGATGACTTCTTCAAGCTCTTCAGCTGGAACGTGGCCGAACACGAGCAGGCGATCCTGACGGCGTGGGAGGAACTCGACGACTACATCGACGCCATGGTCGCCGAACGCCGCAAGTCGCTGACCGACGACCTCATCTCGGAGCTCATTCGCGCCGAGGACGACGGTGACCGGTTGACGACACCGCGAGCTGCGCATGCTGGCGGCGGGCATCCTGATGGCGGGCACCGACACCACCCGCAACCAGCTCGCCGCGGCGGTCGACACCCTGTGCGATCACCCCGAGCAGTGGGAGCTGCTCGCCGAGCACCCGGAGCTGGCGATGAACGCGGTCGAGGAGGTGATGCGCTACAACCCCGTCATATTCGGTGCGATGCGGATGACGATCGAGGACGTCGAGTTCGAGGGCGTCGCCGATCCCGGCGGGCACGTTTGTCATGGTGAACGCGGCCGCGGGTAATCGCGACCCAGAGGTCTACGACGAGCCGCATCGCCTCGACATCACCAGGAAGGGCGCCGCGCCCATGCAGACCTTCGGCGCGGGCGCGCACTACTGCCTCGGCGCGAACCTTGCCCGCCGCGAGCTCGCAGAAGCTCTGGTCGTCATGACCAGCCGGATGACCAACATTCGCCGCGCGGGCCCGCGGAGTGGAAGCCGCTGGTCGGAATCACCGGCCCGGCGGTGCTGCCGATCGAATTCGACGCTCGCCGTTGAGCATTCGTACAGCGCGACGACACCGCGGGCTTACACTTCGTCCGTGCGCGAGGTTCTCGACGAGTTGCTGACCATCTGGCGGGCCGGGGGCACCGCCGGCGTCGCCACTGTCGTGCGCACGATCCGGTCCGCGCCGCGCCAGCCCGGTGCCTCGATGGTCGTCGCTCCCGACGGCAGGGTCGCAGGCTCGGTGTCCGGTGGGTGTGTCGAGGCGGCCGTCTACGACCTGGCCAACGAGGTCGCGCACAGCGGACGGCCCGAACTGCAGCGCTACGGCATCAGCGACAACGACGCCTTCGCGGTCGGCCTCACGTGCGGCGGGATCATCGATATCTTCGCTGAGCCCGTGTCGCGCAACACCTTTCCCCAATTGCAGGCCATCGCCGACGACCTCGCCGCGCATCGCGCGACCTCCGTCGCCACGGTCATTGCGCATCCGGATCCGCAGCGGCTCGGGTGGCGGCTCGTCATCGGGCCGCATTCGGCCGAGGGCTCGCTCGGGTCGGCGCGGGCCGATGCCGCCGTCATCGACGACGCACGAGGCCTCCTTGCCGCGGGCCGCACCGACGTCCTGTCGTACGGCCCCGACGGCGAGCGCCAGGACGCGGGCATGGAGGTCTTCGTCGCCACCCATGCGCCGCGACCGCGGATGCTGATCTTCGGGGCGATCGACTTCGCCGCTGCCCTGGCCCGGCAGGGGGCCTTCCTCGGCTACCGCGTCACGGTGTGCGACGCCCGGCCGGTGTTCGCGACCAAGGCCCGGTTCCCGGTCGCCGACGAGGTTGTCGTCGACTGGCCCCACCGCTACCTCGCGGCGCAGGCCGAGCGGGGCGCGATCGACTCGCGCACCGCGATCTGCGCGCTCACCCACGACCCGAAGTTCGACGTCCCCGTGCTGCAGATCGGCCCTACGGCTGCCCCAGGTGGACTACATCGGCGTGATGGGCTCGCGCCGCACCCACGACGACCGAATGAATCGCTTGCGCGAGGCCGGGCTGACCGACGCCGAGCTGGGCAGACTGTCCAGCCCGATCGGCCTTGACCTGGGGGCACGCACACCGGAAGAAACCGCCGTGTCGATCGCCGCTGAGATCATCTCGCGCCGCTGGGGCGGCGGCGGCCGTCCGCTGCACCAGACCCATGGACGCATCCATCACGATCGATGAGGTAGTGGCGCATGGTGGATGCCATGAAAATCGGTTTCGTCGGACTGGGCAACATGGGCGCGGGTATGGCGTCGAACCTGCTCGACGCCGGCCACGAGGTGACGGCGTACAACCGTTCGCAGGACAAGGTCGACGCACTCGCCGCCGCGGGCGCGCTCCCGCAGCGCAGGACCGTCGCCGAGGCGTGCGACGTGGCGGCATCGTCATCACGATGCTCGCCCACGACGATGCCGTCGAGGCGGTGACGTTCGGCGACGACGGGCATCCTCGCGTCGCTTCCGTCGGGAGCGATGCACGTGTCGGCGAGCGACGATCAGCGTCGGCGCTCGCGGAGCGGCTGACGGCCGCGCATGGCGACGGCGGGCCACGGGCTTCGTCGCGGCTCCGGTGTTCGGCCGCCCGGAGGCCGCGGCCGGCGGCGAAGCTCTTCGTCGTCGCTGCCGGGGCGCCCGACTGCGGTGGCGAGCGCTTTCGCCGGTGTTCGACGCGATCGGCAGCGCACGTTCGTCGTGGCGGAGACGAGCCGAAGGACCGCGAGCCTGGTGAAGCTGAGCGGCAACTTCCTCATCGCGTCTGTCATCGAATCGCTCGGTGAGGCGATGGCGCTGGTGGAGCAAGGCCGGCGTGGACAAGCAGGAGTACCTGGAACTGCTCACGTCCACACTCTTCGACGCGCCCGTCTACCAGACGTACGGCGGACTGATGGCGCGCGAGGAGTTCGAGCCGGTCGGCTTCGCCGCCTCGCGCGGGCTGAAGGACGTCCGGCTCGTCCTCGCCGCAGCCGAGTCGCTGGAGGTGCCGCTGCCGGTGGCCAGCCTGATCCGCGACCGCTTCCTCACGCTGCTCGCCAACGGCGGCGCCCATCTCGACTGGTCCGCCCTCGGCAAGGTCGCCTCGTGGGAAGCCGGCACTCGCCAGTTGTAACCCGGCGAGCCTACTTCGCGACGACTCCGCGCAGCCCGTCGGCGCCGAAGACCGGTTCGAGCATGGCCGAGTAGTCCGGGCCGCGGCGCAGCAGCACCCCGCCGTCGACGTTGATCACCTGACCGGTGATGTAGCTCGCGGCATCGCTGAGCAGGAACACCGCCGCATTCGCGATGTCCTCGACTTCGCCGGGTCGGGGCAGCGGGGTGAGGCCGCGTAGTCGGCACTCAGCTCCGGCGAGTCAAGAACCGGCGCAACGAGTTCGGTGCGAATGAGACCTGGCCGGATGCAGTTCACCCGCACCCACGACGCGCCGAGTTCGTCGGCGGCCAGCTGCATCAGATGGTCGATGCCCGCCTTGGACACGCCATAGGCACCGAACCACCGGTGCGTGTTGCTCGCCGCGATCGACGAGATGCCGATGAACGACCCGCCGCCGCCGCGAACCATCTCCCGCGCCGCGTGCTTGAGCACGTACATGGTGCCGTTGATGTTCAGGTCGACAGTGCGCCGCCACGCCTCGGAATCGATCTGGGTGACCGGCCCGATGGTCTCGCTTCCGCCGGCGCAGTGCACGACGCCATGCAGCCGGCCGTTCCATGCGGTGGCCGCCTCGACGGCATGAGCGACCTCGTCCTCATTGGTGACGTCCGCGGGTTCGTAGAGCGCCGACCCGGGACCGCCCTGCGCCGTGATCTCGTCGGCCGCCGCGGACAGCCTGTCGGCGTTTCGGCCGACCAGCATCGCGTTGCCGCCCGCCGCCACGACCGCGGCGGCCGCCCCCTTGCCGATCCCGCTGCCACCACCGGTGACCAGTACCGTTTGCCCCGTCAACGACAGCTGCACCGCAGACTCCTTCTCCGGTAACTAGAACAGGTTCTAGTTATACGTCACGGTTCGTCGTGGCGGGCAGGCTTCGGCGCTCCCAAGCGTGCGCCAGTCCGGCACGTCGGGCGGCAGGCCCACCGGATACCGGTTCTCGTTGCGGCCGCCCAGTGCGCGTGGCCGAGTTCATGGATGTGGAATGCGTGCCGAAGCGCCTCGGTGAAGCCCATCGCATCGGCTGGCGGCATTGACCGAATCCTTGATCAGCAGTGCCGCCATCGTCGGCCGCTCGGCGATGCGCCGGGCGAACTCGAGTGTCTTGTCCTCGAGATCGCCGCGCGGGAAGATCTTCGACACCATGCCCAGCCGGTAGGCCTCTTCGGCGTCGATCGAATCTCCGGTCAGCAGAAGCTCTTTGGCCTTACGCGAGACCGAATTCCCATGGGTGAGCGTAATACTCCACCCCGGGCATGCCCATCCTGACGGCGACGACGTCACTGAACTTCGCGTCGTCGGCGGCGACGATCAGATCGCACGCCCAGATCAACATCAGCCCAGCCGAGATCGCGTTGCCCTGCACCTGCGCAATGGTGATCTTGCGCAGATCGCGCCAGCGGCGGGTGTTCTCGAAGAAGTAGTGCCACTCCTGCAGATACGTGCTCTCCGCAATGGCGTGCCTCGTCGCACCGTTGATCGAGAACGACGGGTGCTGGTCGGGCCCGGGCTTGCGCTCCAACAGTGCCTCCTCCGAGCCGAGATCATGTCCGGCCGAGAAGTTCTTGCCGCGGGCGGCCAGGATCACCACCCGCACCTCGTCGTCGGCCTCGGCGCGGCCGAAGGCCTCGTCCAGCTGCACCAGCAGCGTTCGCGATTGGGCGTTCTGGGCGCCGGGCCGGTTGAGCCAGATACGCGCGATCCGGCCCTCGTCCAGGGTCTCGTAAGTCACCTGTTGGGGCGCTTCGCCGCCGGCCTTTTCGGCACTTGTCAGATCAGGGCTAGCCACAGCCGACCACCTCGTTCGCGTTGTTAGACAGGTTGCACATTACGGTGCCCGGCCAAGCGATCGCTCAGCGGTGCAGATCCCGCCGTTCGAGGCCTCTGAACAGCGGCGACGGCGCCGTCGCCTAGAGTTGTCCTATGCCTGCGAAATCTGATCCCGCCGAGCTCGGCGACGTCGAGCCGCTGGCCGACAGCACTGCCCGCCAGGCCAGGCGCGTCGTAGCCGCGTACGCGACCGACGCCGACGAGTGCCGCGTCTTCCTGTCGATGCTCGGTATTGGACCCTCGAAACTCGAGGCGTAAGTGACTCCGGGGGAGCGGCCGCAAGGTCAGCTCCGGGGACTCCGACTTCGTCGTGGTGGCCAACCGGCTGCCGATCGACATGGAGCGGCTGCCCGACGGCACCACGACGTGGAAGCGCAGCCCGGGCGGCCTGGTCACCGCCCTGGAGCCGCTGCTGCGTCGCCGGCGCGGGGCCTGGATCGGCTGGCCGGGCGTTCCCGACGCCGACGACGAGCCGATCGAGCAGGACGACCTGCAGCTGTACCCGGTGCAGCCTGTCGGCCGACGACGTCGCCGAGTACTACGAGGGCTTCTCCAACGCCACGCTGTGGCCGCTGTACCACGACGTGATCGTCAAGCCGATCTACCACCGCGAGTGGTGGGACCGCTACGTCGAGGTCAACCGGCGCTTCGCCGAGGCCACCGCGAAGGCGGCCGCCGAGGGCGCGACGGTGTGGGTCCAGGACTACCAGCTGCAGCTGGTGCCCGAAGATGCTGCGGATGCTGCGGCCCGACCTGACGATCGGCTTCTTCCTGCACATCCCGTTCCCGCCGGTCGAGCTGTTCATGCAGATGCCGTGGCGCACCGAGATCATCGAGGGCCTGCTCGGCGCCGACCTGGTCGGCTTCCACCTGCCCGGCGGCGCGCAGAACTTCCTGATCCTGGCCCGCCGGCTGGTCGGCGCCAACACCTCGCGCGCGCACGATCGGCGTGCGGTCCCGCTTCGGCGAGGTCCAGGTCGGCTTCCGCACCGTCAAGGTCGGCGCGTTCCCGATCTCCATCGACTCCGCCGGCGCTCGACCAGCAGGCGCGCACCGCGCGCGATCCGGCAGCGGGCCCAGGAGATCCGCAGCCGAGCTCGGCAACCCGCGCAAGATCCTGCTCGGCGTCGACCGGCTGGACTACACCAAGGGCATCGACGTCCGGCTGCAGCGCGTTCTCGGAGCTGCTCGACGAGCACCGGGCCAATCGCGACGACACCGTGCTGGTGCAGCTGGCGACGCCGAGCCGCGAACGCGTCGAGAGCTACATCGCGATGCGCGAGGACATCGAGCGCCAGGTCGGCCACATCAACGGCGAGTACGGCGAGGTCGGCCATCCGATCGTGCACTACCTGCACCGGCCGATCCCCCGCGACGAGCTGGTCGCGTTCTTCGTCGCGGCCGACGTCATGCTGGTCACGCCGCTGCGCGACGGCATGAACCTGGTCGCCAAGGAGTACGTGGCCTGCCGCAGCGATCTCGGCGGCGCGCTGGTGCTCAGCGAATTCACCGGCGCCGCAGCCGAACTGCGCCAGGCCTACCTGGCCAACCCGCATCACCTCGAGGGCGTCAAGGACGCCATCGAGGCGGCGCTGAACCAGACGCCGGAGGAAGGCCGGCGGCGGATGCGCGCGCTGCGCCGGCAGGTGCTCGCCCACGACGTCGACCGCTGGGCGCGGTCGTTCCTCGACGCGCTGGCCGCGACCAGGGACGACGCGCGCTAAATCGGAGTGATGTACTTGATCAGCCACTTGCCGTCGATCCTCTGGTAATCGACGCGCAGTCGGCGCCGTCATAGATCGGCTGGTCGCGATTCGACTTGTCGGTCACCGTGCGGTTGATGTACACCATCACCGAGCTGCCGAATTGCGCTGCGCGTCCAGCACTCCGACGCCGACGACGTTGGCCTGGCTGACCACCTCCCGCTCCCGCGCCTGCGGAATGATGTCGGCGTTCGCCCGCTCCTCGAACTCCCTGCGATAGTCGGGCGTGAGCAGTGTTGTAGGCATCGGTGAGGCTGCGCTCGACGGTCTGGTAGTCGTAGCCGAACACCGTCGGGATCTGTTTCTGCGCAAGCGGTCCGAGTTCCTCGCGGGCGGTCTGCTCTCCACGCGTCTCCACCCGGTGCCAGTACAGCCCACCGCCCACCGCGGCCAGGCTCGACGAACGCAGACCAGCCACTCAGCGCCGACGATGCCGCTCGACGATCCAGCGCATCAGTTGCCACCGTTCGGGGTACTTGAGGTCGTAGGCTGTCATGCGGCCGTTGTCGTCCTCGTGCACGATCACCCGCAGCCGGTACGGCTGCGACGGCCTGTTGTTCCCGTTCGATGTCGCTGGCCGTCACCCGAGCCGACACCAGCACCGCGGCGTTCTTGGCGATTTCGTCGATGCTTCTCCAGAGCGGCACCGTTGATCACCGCCTCCGAACTGCCGCCGGTGTCCCGGAAGATCGCCTTGAGGTTCTCGACGTTGTTGCTCTGGCTCATCATGTCGCGCAGCGGCCCGCTGGTGCCGTCGTAGAATCGGTCGACGCTCTCGTCGATGGTGTCCTGCCTGAAGCTGAACATGTTCACCACGGTCTGCGTCGCCGTGTCGACGAACCGCTGATTGCGCGCCTGCGCTGCCTCTGTGTGTTGCCTCTGGACGATCAGTACCGCCACCGCAGCGCCGAGCACACCCGTCGCGACGAGCCCGGACACCAACGCAACGATTGCGACCAGCCGTCGGTGCGCCTGCCGGCGTGGTGGGGGCGCAGCCTGCGGAACGTGCGCGCAGACGTTGCACCGGTCGGCTCCGCGGTCCGAACGCGTGCGACGGTGGCCTCGGCGGCTTTACCGTTCGCCGGACCTGCCGGCCGGGACGCGCGGCGACGTCGGGCCTGTCGCCCGGACCGGCGTCGGAGTAGGCGTCATCAGGCCTGCCTCGGATAGAGCATCAGATCAACCCAGTTCTCCTGCGGCCGCACGTCAGCGACACCGGGCGCGAACACCCCGTACCGCCGGCCGGGTCGACGAACACTCCGGTTTTCTGGTCGTACGTCCCGTAGGCGGCTCCGCTGGCCTGCGGCACCGGCGCGGCGGCTGCCGCGGGCGCGGCGGCGTGGCGGCGGCGCGGCGGGGGCCGGTGGCAGGGCGGCGGTGTTGTAGGGCCCCGCGAATATCGGCGGCGGATGGAGGACCGTGATCGCCGGCCCGACGGAGCCGGCGGCGGCCACGCCTGGTACGGCGCCGGCGGTATCCACGCCGTCAGCGGCGGCGGCGGTGGGCCATCGTTCGGCGGGGGGATGTACGGCCACGGTTGATGCGGCGCCGGCCCCGGGCCCGGTTTGGCACCCCGGGCGGCACCAAACCCGGCGCGACGGGGTATCCCGGGTCCGGATCGTTCTCCGGTGGAATGTAGGGAAATTTGTTGGGCGGGAAGATGTTTCGCCCATCCTCGGGCGTGTCGTCCTCCAGGACGTCCATCGGTGTGCCGATCGGCACCGGCGGACCGCGCCACGGGCTGTTGCCGATCGGGACATAGCCGCGGGGGTCGCGGCACAACTGGATCGTCGGCGCGCGCTTGCCGGGGAACTCCTGGCACGGGTAGTTTCTCGCGCCGCGCACCACCCTCGGATCGTTCTGCGCGACTTTGCAGTACATGTCCGTCGGCAGCTCGCGCAGCGTCGTGTCTCCTGGCGTGCGGATCTCCGACGGCGGTAAGAATCCAGTGTTGCACGGCGGCGGATCGTTGATCGAGATCTTGAAGTCCTGCTTGCCGCCTTCGTCCGCGGGAAGTTGACCGCCGACCGTCAGCAGCGCTGCCTGCAGCGCAGGAAAGATGACCAGCGCCTGTTCGATCGACCTGTGGTAGATGACGCCGACGCGGCCGAAGTTGGCCAAGTTGGCCGCGAGCACCGGGAACGAGGGCCGGATGCCCGCGAACGTCTTGTCGGCTTCGGCGGCCGCCCCCGGTGCTTCTGCAAGCAGCGTCCGCAGTTGCGGATCGGCGTTGGCCAATTCGGTGGTGAAGCGCGCGAGGCCGTCGGCCGACGACCGGATGTCGTCGCCGCTGCGGATCTGCGCCTCGAGGAACGGCCCAGCCTGGTCGATCAGCGTCGAGGTCTGCGGCCAGTTGCGTTGGCCTCGTCGATCAGCAGCCCGTGACGATTGGATCAGTCGCGCCAGTTCCGGCCCTGAGCCGTTGAACGCCTTGAACGTCTCGCGCAGCAGGTCCTGGATGCGGGTGTTGTCGAGGCTGTTCACCAATCGTCTGCCTCACGCAGCAGCTCGGCGACGTCCTGCGGTATCGCCGTCCGTTCCTTCGGGATGGTTGCACCGTTGTGCAGCAACGCCGGCGAGGGATCGGCGGGCGGAACCAAATCAACGTATTGTTCGCCGATCGCAGACACGCTCTTGACGGTGGCGGTGAGTTCTCCGGGATCTTGATGT
>CAVRFN010000004.1:0-210619 GCA_963720345.1 uncultured Actinomycetota bacterium | reverse complement strand
CCAGGTGTCGCTGGGGTCGACCGAGTCGTGTGCTGAGGGAGTCCGCCCCGCAAAGCCGAGTGGCCTGCCGCTGTAGGCCCCCTGGGGCCGGAGGCGGTAGGCCGGGAGGCTTTGCTCCCGGCACACCTCCCCAACCCCCACCACCCCTGCCCAACGCAACCAATCTCCTGCGGGGGCGGACTTTCCCGAAGTAAACAACACAGCAAGTCACCTAGGGAAAACGCACGACCAACCCCCAGCCACGAACCCGCAACTCGCGAGTGTTCTCACCCGCCCAGGGTGTGGTCCCCCCGCTCGTCCGGCACTGACGATGCCCTCGACACCTTGGCGTGCGGCGAGAAGAGGCATCGTGGACCAACTCCTCGGTCAGACGGCTACAGATGGCGCCTGGTACGGCCGAGCCGCGTTCGACGTCGCCGAGGTCTTCGGAGTCAGCCCAGCACAAGGCCTGAGCACAGACGAGGCGCGACAACGCCTGGCCAACGGAGGACCGAACCGCCTGGCGGCGAAAAGCAGGAGTCGGCGATAGCGGCCTTCCTGCGCCAGTACCAGGACTTCATGCAGATCGTCCTGCTGGCCGCCGCGGTCGTCAACCTGGTCGTCACCGGCGATGTCGGCCACCTCCGCTCGTGCTGGCCGGCCTGACCGTGTTCAACGCGGTGATCGGGCTGCGCCAGGAGGCCAAGGCCGAGGAGAGCGTCAAGGCGCTCGCCCAGATGATGAAGGACGGTCGCCCGGGTCCGCCGGGACGGCCAGGCGATCGAGATCGACGCCGAGGAGCTCGTGCCCGGCGACGTCGTGCTGGTCGAGGCGGGCAACCGGGTGCCGGCGGACGGCCGCATCTTCGTGGCCGCCACGCTGGAGATCGAGGAGGCCGCGCTCACCGGCGAGAGCCTGCCGGCGCGCAAGTACGCGCGACCCGGTCGCCGGCGAGCACGTGGCGCTGGGCGACCGGACCTGCATGGCCTACATGAACACCTCGGTCACCCGCGGCCGCGGCGAGCTGATCGTCACCGCCACCGGGATGGGCACCGAGATCGGCCACATCGCCGACCTGCTCGCGACGACCGACGCCGACAAGACGCCGCTGCAGAAGCAGCTCGACGGGCTCTCCAAGATCATCGCGACCATCGCGGGCGTGGCGCTGGTGCTCGTCGTGCTGCTCGGGCTGCGCGCGTGGCCAGTCGTTCGACGCGCTCTTCATCACCGGCGTCGCGCTCGCCGTCGCGGCCATCCCGACCGGCCTGCCGGCCGTGGTCACCGCGCTGCTCTCGATCGGCACCCGGGAGATCGCGCGGCAGCAACGCGATCGTCAAGCGGCTGCCGGCGGTGGAGACCCTCGGGCTCGACGTCGGCGATCTGCTCGGACAAGACCGGCACGCTGACGCTGAACAAGATGACCGCCCGCGAGCTCGTGATCCCCGGCCACCACCGCTTCGCGGTCACCGGCGAGGGCTACCGCACCGACGGGGAGATCAAGCACGTCGGCGGGCACCGGCGTCGACCTCGACCCGTACCTGCTGCCGATGGTCCTGTGCGCGGACGCCGTCCTGGACGGCGAGAGCCTGATCGGCGACCCCACCGAGGGCGCGCTGATCGTGCTCGCGCGCCAAGGGCGGGCTCGACCTCGACGAGACCCGCGCGCGCCTACCCGCGGATCGCCGAGGTGCCGTTCGACTCCGAGTACAAGTTCATGGCGACCTTCCACGAGATGACCGGCGACGGCGGCGAGCCGGTCGTGCGGTGCTACGTCAAGGGCGCGCCGGACGTGCTCATCGCCCGCGCCGCACCGTACCGCGACCCGGACGGCACGCTGCTGCCGGTCACCGACGCCGAACCGGCGCGCTCGGCCTTCGACGCGAACGACCGGATGGCCGCGGCCGGCGAGCGGGTGATGGTGGTGGCCCAGCGCGACCTCGACCCGGCCGACGTTCGACCCCGGCGGCGACCTGATCGAGCTCGTGCGACGACCTGACCCTGCTCGCCATGGTCGGCATCGTCGACCCGCCGCGGCCGGAGGCGAAGGCGGCGATCGCCGAGTGCCACGAGCGCCGGCATCCGGGTCCGGATGATCACCGGCGACCACGCGACCACCGCCGCCGCCATCGCCAGCGAGCTGGGCATCGAGGGCCGCGCGATCACCGGCGCCGAGTTCGCCGCGATGACCGACGAGGAGCTGCTGGCGCAGCTGCCCGAGATCGGCGTGGTCGCCCGGGTGGCGCCCGAGGACAAGCTCCGGCTGGTCCGGCTGCTCAAGGAGACCGGCAACGTCGTGGCGATGACCGGCGACGGGGTCAACGACGCGCCGGCGCTGAAGGCCGCCGACATCGGCGTCGCCATGGGCATCACCGGCACCGAGGTGTCCAAGGAGGCCGCGGTCATGATCCTCACCGACGACAACTTCGCCACCATCGTGAAGCGCGGTCGCGTACGGCCGGGCGCTCTACGACAACCTGCTCAAGTACCTGCGCTTCCAGATGTCCACCCTGGTCGCCTACATCGCGATCTTCCTCGGCGCCGGCATCCTCGGCATCGCCGGCGGAGTCCCGCTCAACCCGCTGCAGATCCTCTGGCTGAACATGGTCGTCGACATCCCGATCGCGATCGCGCTCGGCTTCGACGAGCCCACCGCGCGGCCTGATGGCCGGCCGCCCCGCCCGGTCGGCGCACCGGTGCTGTCCCGCGACGAACTGGGTCCGGCTGTGCATCCAGGGCGCTCGTGATGACGGTCGGGCGCTCTGGTGGCCTACCAGATCGGCGACACGCAGGGCGCGGTGGTCGGCGCCACGATGCTGCTGACCTCGCTGTCGCTGTCTCCACCTCGTGGCCGGGCTGCTGTCCCGCGACCAGCACAACACCATCTTCGACCGCGACGCCTGCCCGGGATCGCCCAGCTGCGGCGGTACGGCATCGCGCTGCTGGCGATCGTCGCCGACCACGACCTCGACATCCTGCAGCGGATCTTCGGCACGACCGACGCTGAGCTTCGACCAGTGGGCGATCTGCGTCGGCCTCGCGCGTCAGCCTCGTCGCTGGTCGACGAGGTCGATCAAGCTCGCTCGCCGTCCGCGACCGCGACCCGCCACCCCGCCGCCGGCTACTGGAAGGAGACTCCCATGCCGTTCAACCTGCGCAACCGCAGCTTCCTCAAGGAGCTCGACTTCACCCCAGCCGAGCTGAGGCACCTGCTGAGGCTGCCGCCGACCTGAAGGCGGCGAAGTACGGCGGCTACGAGAGCCACGCCTGGCGGGCAAGAATTCGCGCTGATCTTCGAGAAGACCTCGACCCGGACCCGCACCGCCTTCGAGGTCGCGGCGAAGGACCAGGGCGCCACGGTGACCTACCTGGAGCCGACGGGAACCCAGATCGTTCGCAACCAGGTCAGGAGTCCGATGTCGCGGTGGTGTCGGCGCCGCTGAACGAGCACACCGTCGGGATGATCGGCGCCGATCGGTTGCGGCACCTCGGCCCCGACGGCGTGTTGATCAATGTCGGTCGCGGTCCGCTGGTGCAGGAGCAGGCACTGTACGACGCACTGGCCGACAGGGTGATCAGGGCCGCCGCGATCGACGTCTGGTACCGCTACCCGTCCGGCGAAGGGATCAGCGCCCCAAGCGACTACCGTTCGCCGACCTGCCGAACATCCGTGATGACGCCGCACTCGTCGGGCGTCACACGAGACACCTTCGCCGGTCGCGCCGACGACATCGCCGACAACATCGCACGGCTGGAACGCGGCGAGACACTGCGGAATGTGGTCGCCCACTAGTCCTTGGCGCGCGCCGCCCGGCGCTCCTCCTTCTCGGCCTCAGCCAGTTCGTCGACGCGATCGGCGTGCGCGCGCTTGTCCACCGCGTCGCTGCGCTTCTCGGCTGCGTCATCCAGTTCGGCCTTGGCAGCCGCGGTCGTCGCCTTCTCGGCCGGCAGTGATCGTCTGCTGCTTGGCGTTTTTCGCCGATTCGACGCCCGTAACCTTCTTGGCGGCCGCCTCCTCCATGCGCTGTTTCGCATCCGCTGACCGCTTCGCCGCGGATTGCGCGGCCTGCTGCTTGCGCTTCTCGGCGGCCGACCGCGCCTGATCCGCCTTGCGCTGCGATGTCCTTCGGGTTCACCCGGCGCAGCGACGACGCTTTCCTTCTTCTGGCGCAACTCTTCGTCGGCCCGCTGCTTCTTCTGCTCGGCCACTTCGTCGAGCCGAGCGGCTTCGCCCAATGCCTCACTGCGCTCGACGAGGGCAGTGCCATGCCGGCCAACCTCCGAGTCGCCCAGCATGTTTCCAACGGCAGCATCGATTGCCCCGACCCACCGTTCGTAGATCAGCCGCGCAGGCGCTTCTGAGTCGACACGGGTCAGGACTCGTTGTTCGAGAGTCGCAGCGGCGCACGGGCGACCCGGTACTGCAGCCGCAGTGCGGCAATCGGAATCTCGGTGATCTTCATGTGTAGCTCCTGTCAGTACGGTGGTCATGCCGGATCCGAGTGATCGATGACCTCTGCGCGTCGCCTCAATTGATTCGCCTCGGCCTGCGTTTGAACTGCCTCGTTCAGGGAGTGCCGATGCTCATCGACCGCCTCGCTGTACTCGTCGGCTGCGGCGCGAATGTCGGCGCGTTCGTCTTCTTTCGCGCGGATGGCGTCGTGCTGCGCGTCCATCTCCGCCTTCGTCTGCTCGCGAACCGCATCTCGGCGCGCGGCGTCGTCGGCCGCTGCTTTTGCGACGGCCTGGTCGCCACGAACTTGCGCAGTAGCCACCGCGGCCTCCGCGCCCGCCTCGAGTCGCTGTTCTGAGGCCTCGCGCCTCGCTTCCTCCGCCACAGCCGTCGCCTGCGCGGCCTCGGCATCCGCCTCAGCCTCCGCCTTTGCGGCGTCTCTGCGTTCCTTCGCGTCGACCTGGTCGAGTTGTCCCTCAGCGGTCACCGAGTCGTTACGCGTCACCGCGCCCGAGGACCTCTTTCGCCTTTCCCTTGACCGAATCCACCATGGCCTTTGCGGCCTCGCTCGACTTCTCGCCTTTAGTCACTGCATCTCCTCACATCGTGTCTGGGGTAGGAGATTCCACATACCGGTCAGTTGAAACTCCGGTGTGAGGCATTGCTACGACACGCGCGAGCGCGATTCACCCAACGACGTCGGGTAAGCCGCACCGACGGAGTCGGTAACCGGTCTTACGTTCCCTTGTCGATCGAGTCGAACGCGTTCTGCGATTGTTCGAACGGCTCCGAGGTGACGCCCAGCTGGGTGCCGAAGGGGTGATCCAGCCAGAAGACGATGAACAGCAACAGACCCAGCAGGACGGCGACGGCGCTCAGCAGGCCGAAATGTGCGCGAGTGCTGCCCAGGCGCATGAACCCACCGAGCCCCAGCAGGACGACGCCGCCGAACAGCAGGCCGGTCCAGAGCAGGCCGGGTATTCGCGGCTTGGCGTCCAGTACCCGTTGATTACGCTCCGACGCCAGGGTGGTCAGCTGGTCGAGGAACTTCTGACTGATCGGGCTCGATGAGAGGCTGGACTGCTCGCTGCCGAGCACCCGGTACATCTCGTTGAGCGCGTCTCGCGCACTTTCGGTCCCGCTGCCGCCGCGTACCGCGTCCTGCCATTCGGGGCCGGCGACGGCGTCGGTGTACTTGCGGAGCAGCACGCGCATCTGCGCCTGCTCAGGAGCGGGCATCCCGACGGTCTGCCGGTACATCGTGGTCACCGTCGACGCTTCATTGGAGACGTTGGCCTCCGCCGAGGAGAACTGCTCCCACGCGACCACGATCACGAACCCGAGCAGAGCGCCGTAGACCAGGCCGACGCAGGTCATGAACGGCGACAGCGCGCCGTTGTGCCCTTCGCCCACCGGTTCCGCAAGCGTGCGATGCGCCAACCACATGGCGGCCGCCGCGATCCCTACCGCCGCGACGAGGGCCAGCGCCAGAAGTCCCCACAGCCCCGCGATCCCGTAATCACCCATGGTGACCTCCCCCGGGTTGACCGCCGGTGGCCGCGCCGTGCCGGATCGGGTACCCCGTCAGGATGCACACGTACCCGGCTCGCGTCATACAGGTGCATTGGCGACTGCTGTTCCCTCACAGTCCCTCGGCCGCCGGCCGTGAGTAACCTACTGCGGCAGCGCTACTCAGCGGTGGCCGACGACGGCACGTGGCGCGCCACGGTGTCGTCCAGGGCTTCCCGCAGTGCACGTATGTCAGTGATCAGGCGTTCGAGGTCGTCGCGTTCGATATGCAACACCTCGGCCCGCCCGGTCGTCGTCACGGTGGCGTTGCGCAGCTTTCCGTGGCGAAGTGCGGATTCGCCGATGATCTCGCCCGCCCCGACCAGGGCGATGCGCTCTTGGCCGACGTACACCCCTGCCTCCCCGCTGAGCAGGATGTAGCAGGCGTCCGACGGGGTCTGCTCACGAATCAGCGGCCACGGCCCGGACGTCGAGGTGCGATGTGCCGCCTGCACCAGACGTTTCAGGTCGTCGTCGGAGAACTTCTCGAACGTGGGAAATTCCCGTAATCGGCGGGCGCTCTCCTGCTGCTCCTGCTGGAGCGCCGCGGCGCTTTCGCGCTCGTACTTGCGATTGTCCATGGTGGGTCCCCCGATCGGCGATGTGACCCTGACGCCGACGAGCCTATCCACCGAGGGCCGCCCACAAGATCAAAACGGGGAGAAACGGGTCGACGACCGATCGCGCCGACGACAAGGATTCGACAAGGATTCGACAAGCGCCGCGGACGAGTCTTTGGGTGTCACCACCGCCGACCCCCAAGGAGCAGTTCACATGATCGATCGCATCCGCGCCCTCGCCGTCGCGGCCACCGGAGCGGTCTTTCTGCTCGCGGGACTCGGACTGGTCGCGGTCGGACTCTCCGGCATGGCCTAGTCGGCGCAGTCGAGTCGCCCGCGCGCCTGGTCGCGGGCGGCCCGTCCGCACCGCCTAGGTCTTGACCACGCCGGCCGATGGCCGTGAGTAAACCACCCGCGTGCGTAAGACGATGTCCTGCAATGACCTTCGCCGCGAGTCGATCACGACCCACAGCAGGCCGATCGGGAAGAACACACAGCCGACCGCACGTAACAAGCCGACAAGCAGGCTCACCCGCTGCGACCGCCGCCCCACGACCCGCAGACCCATCGCCACCGAACCCACGGTGGATCCCGACACCGACCAACATCCCGCGGCGTACACGACCGCGACGACGAACGTGACCAGCGTCGAGAACACGACGCTCAGCGACGGCAGGGCGAAGGCCGCGGGCGAATAGACCAACCTCACCAACACCAAGCCGCCGTACAGCACACCCATGATCACCAGGACCACCAGCAGGTCCAAGATTGCGGCCAACCCGCGGGTGATGATCCCCGCCGGCCGCTCGGCCTCGACTGCCGACTCCGCTACGGTCACCGATTTTCCCGGTCACGCCGCAGCATGCGGTTGACGATTCCCGCCACGACGTCGTCGGCGCGTTCGCCCTGTGTGCGCACGTCGGTCATCACCTCGGCGGTCATCGAATTCGTCGATTCGCGGATGATCGCGGGCAGGTCAACACCCTCGATCACCTTGTCCGCCAACGCGATCAGATCGATCCGGTTGATGATCGCGTCGATGTCGATGTCAGCGGCGAGCGCATCGATATCGACGCGCTCGCTGACAAGGGCGTTCAAATCCATCTCGTCGAGAACCAGGTCCACCAGAGCGACCGCGATCGTGGCGACCAGAGCCTTGAGTTGATCGGCGCTCTCGGTCAGCCAGCGGTCGCCGTGCCCGGACAGACCGTCGACGCCGCGCCGCATCAACGGGCCGAAAACCGGCACCTTCTCCGCCACGCGGTATGCGATCCCGGCCGCACCGACCGCCACGGCGACCGTGCCCACCGCGGCGGAGACCACCGGGTGTTTCAGCAGGTCGACCTCGGTTCCCACCACCGCATCGTAGTTCGCTGCACGGTCTAACTCAGGTGAGACGCGCGGGCCGCGGGCTGCGCCGTTATCGCTGGTCGGAGCCGTATTCCAGCGCGGGCTCCGCCGAGTCCACGCCACCCCTGCTGAGGATGGTCAGCATGTTGGGCTGGACCTCGTAGCGGGCACCGTCGGCGGGATTCGTCGCCGTGTAGCCATTTCCCGACGGCGACGCATTGGAGAGTTGGAGATTGGCGCCGTCACGCAGGCGTTCGCCCCGGTAGTAGTACGTGCCGGGCGCCGACTCGCACACGACGGCGAGCGAATTCGCCGTTCTGATCGCCGCCGCAGGCGAGCTTCCCGCGTCGCAGCGCGCCGTATGGCCGACGAACCCCTGCGCATCGGTACCGGACACCCCCGAAATGGGCTCGGAACTGGCGGACGGCGATGTCGTCGGGTCGTGGGCGTCGTGCTGGTCGTCGTCGACCCTCCGTCGTCGACTCTTCAGACGACGGCGACTCCTCCGTCGGCGTGCTCGTGATCGTGGTCGTCTCGGGCGGCGGCGCAGCGAGCCTGGTCTGAGGTGCCGAGCCACCTCCGTGGTCGCCGAATACCAGCACCGTTGCGAGGATCACGGCCGCGGCGAACATCACGACCGTCGCCGCCACGAGCGCCACCTGCGTGGTGCCGAATCGCGACTTCTTGTTCGGCGGGGCGGGCGGCGGCATCGGTCGATACAGCTGTTGGTCGTTCGTCTGCGCCGGGTTCAGGTCGACCGTCGAGAACTGCCTGGTGTTGTTCGGCGGAATGGGCGCTGCGGCCGGCGACGTCTCCGACAACGCCGCCGCGGCGGCCTTGGCCAGCTCACCCGCCGTCGTGTACCTGTCGGTGGGCTGCTTCGCCATGCCCTTCTCGATCACGTCGTCGAAGGCGCGGCTGATTCCCCGGCGCATGATGCTCGGCCGCGGTGGCGGCGCGAACATGTGTGCGCCCATCATCTGCCGAACATCTCCCGCCTCGAACGGCGCACGGCCAGTAAGGCACTCGTAGAGCAGGCAGGTCAGTGAGTACACGTCCGCGGCCGGGCCACCGCGGCCGCCGCTGAACCGTTCGGCGGCCATATAGGCGCATGAACCGATGACAAGGCCGGTGCTCGTCACATTCGCCTCGCCGCCGCCGTGCGCGATGCCGAAGTCGACGAGGTACGCGAAGTCGTCCGGTGTGAGCAGCACGTTCTCGGGCTTGATGTCGCGGTGTACGAGGCCGTTGCCGTGCGCCGCGTCCAGCGCGGCGGCAACCTGGCTGATGATCGACACCGCACGCGACGGCGGGAGTGCGCCCTTGACCCCCAGCTCGTCCTTCAGGCTGGGGCCCTCGACCAGGCGCATGTCGATGTAGAGGACCCCGTCGATGTCACCGAAGTCGTGCACCGGGATGACGTGCGGTTCCTGCAGACGCGCGGCGACGCGGGATTCGCGCCGGAAACGCTGCTGAAAGCTCTGATCGGCGGCCACTTCGGTGCGAAGCAGCTTGATCGCCACCAGACGCTCTCTGACGGTGTCGTAGGCGCGGTACACCTCGCCCATTCCGCCGACGCCGATCAGCGACTGGAGCTCATACGGCCCGAATTGCGTACCCACCCGAGTCCCGCCGTTCGGGGAACCCATATGAATCCTCCCGCCTTTCCGATATACGTGTTGCAGCCGATTCGCCGTGCTCGACGGAGTTCCCGCGGCGCTTTGTTCCTTAACCCGCTTCCCCGCGGTTGGGTAAAATGTGGCGCGATGCACAGGCCACTGAAAACAAAGCAGCACAAGCGATTTGCTCAGGGCGAGTCTACAAAGGGTCGACGAACATTGCGAACCGTGCGTCCTGGAGCGTGCCGACTTGCCAACCTCACAACGAGAACGCGTTGACCTGCGAAAGGGACGCGCCAGCGCACCCTCAGCAATCCGTTACGAATTCATAGGCATAACGTCGGCCGTGACGGGTAACACCTAGTGGTCCGGCCCCTCGTCGGATCATCGATCTATGCATGACAGGAGCGACGGTGGCTGATTCACCTGCCAAAACCGCAACACCTTCAGCGCAGTCCAAGTGGCTGTCCGACTCGGCTCACCAGACGCGTGGCTCGGACAAGGACGAAGTCCAGTTCCACTACGACATCTCCAACGATTTCTTCAAGCTGTGGCAGGACCCGACCCAGACCTACAGCTGCGCGTACTTCGAGCGCGACGACATGTCCCTCGAAGAAGCGCAGATGGCCAAGGTCGACCTCTCGCTCGGCAAATTGGGCCTGCAGCCAGGCATGACGATGCTCGATATCGGCTGCGGCTGGGGCTCGACCATCATGCGTGCGGTCGAAAAATACGACGTCAACGTCATCGGCCTGACCCTGTCGGAGAACCAGAAGCAGCACATCGAGGACCACTGGTTCGCCAACTCCAAGAGCAAGCGCAACATGGAGGTCCGGCTGCAGCCGTGGGAGGACTTCGACGAGCCCGTCGACCGCGTGGTGTCCATCGGTGCGTTCGAGCACTTCGGGTTCAACAAGTACGACGACTACTTCAAGAAGACGTTCAACCTGATGCCCGACGACGGGGTGATGTTGCTACACACGATCATCATTCCGAGCGACGAGGAGATCAAGGCCAAGGAACTGCCGCTGACCATGTCGAGGGTGCGGTTCATCAAGTTCATCATGGACGAGATCTACCCGGGCGGCCGTTTGCCGCTGGCCGCGATGGTCACCGACCACGCCAAGAAAGCCGGCTTCAACGTGACCCGTGAGCAGCACCTGCAGCCGCACTACGTCCGTACGCTGGACACCTGGGCGGCGAATCTCGAGGCCAAGAAGGACGAGGCCATCGAGATCACGTCCGAACAGATCTACGAGCGCTTCCACAAGTACCTGACCGGTTGCGCAGACCTGTTCCGCCAGGGCTACACAGATGTGGCCCAGTTCACTTGTGAGAAGGCCTGATTCGTATAGTTGAGGTGAATCACTAGGATGACTCAGATGAAATCCCGCCCGGCCGACATGACAGCCTCATTTCGAGGAGGTTCAGGCCCACTACGACCTGTCGGACGACTTCTTCGGGCTTTTTCAGGATCCCTCACGCACCTACAGCTGCGCCTACTTCGAACGCGAGGACATGACCCTCGCCGAAGCCCAGCTCGCCAAGATCGACCTCGCACTCGGCAAGCTCGACCTCGAGCCGGGCATGACCCTGCTCGATGTCGGCTGCGGTTGGGGCTCGGTCATGCAGCGCGCAGTGGAGAAGTACGACGTCAACGTCATCGGCCTCACGCTGAGCAACAATCAGCACGCCTACTGCAAGCAGCTCTTCAAGACCCTCGACACCGACCGCACCACACGCGTCGAGCTGCACGGCTGGGAAGAGTTCGACGAACCCGTCGACCGCATCGTCAGCATCGAGGCGTTCGAGGCCTTCCCCAAGGAGCGCTACTTCCCGTTCTTCGAGACGTGCTCCCGAATCCTTCCCGACGGCGGTCGCCTGGTGCTGCAGACGATCATGGGCCATCCGCTCAAGCGCTGGCCCGACCTCGGCATTCCCATCGTGATGTCCGATCTCAAGTTCATGCGGTTCATCGCCAAGGAGATCTTCCCCGGCGGCTCGATCCCCTGCGACGAGGACATCATCGGGCTCTCGGGCGACGCCGGTTTCTCGATGCACCATTTCGAGACCCTGAATCCCCACTACGTCCGCACCCTCGAGACGTGGGCCAAGAACCTCGAGGCCGCACATGACGAGGCCGTCGCCGCCACCTCCGAAGAGATCTACGAGCGCTACATGAAGTACCTGGTCGGATGCGCGGACTTCTTCCAGCGTGGCATCAGCGAACTCGGCCAGTTCACCCTGATCAAGGGCTGAGCCCGTCAGGCCGCTCCGAAGACAAGCGCGACGTTGTTGCCGCCGAGGCCGAATGAATTGGAGACCGCGTACCGGTAGTCACCGTGCCGCGGCCGGTCGGCCACCACGTCGAGGTTGATCTCGGGATCGAGGGCCTTGAGGTTGCGGGTGGGCGGAATGACGCCGTCGCGCAGCGCCTGCACCGTCAGCACCGCCTCGACCGCTCCCGCGGCGCCCAACGAATGGCCCAGCGCCGCCTTGGGCGCGTACACCGCCGCCGAGTGGTCGCCCAGTGCCCGCCGGATCGCGCGGGCTTCGGCCAGGTCACCGTGCTTCGTGCCGGTCGCGTGCGCGTTGATGTGGTCGATATCGGTCGGCGTCACCCCGGCCAGCGTGATCGCGCGGCTGATCGCATCGCCCGCCCGCTCTCCGCTCGGGTCCGGGTCCACAACGTCGTAGCCGTCGGACGTGATGGCCGCGCCCATCAGCCGGGCCAGGATGGGGGCTCCGCGCGCCTTGGCGTGTTCCTCGGTCTCGATGAGCATCAGCGCGCCTGCCTCACCGAAGACCATGCCGTCTCGATCGGTGTCGAACGGGCGGCACGCGCCTTCCGGATCGTCGTTATTGGTCGACAGCCAGCCCAGGTTGTTGAACGCCGCCACGGGCACGGCCTCGATGCAGTTGTCGACGCCGCCGCAGATCGCCACGTCGGCCTCGCCGAGGATGATGCCCTGCCACGCTTCCGCGATTGCCGCGGCGCCCGAGGCGTCCGCCAGCACCGGCGACGTGATCCCCGCCTTCGCCTGGAAGTCCAGCCCCACCGCGGCGGCAGGCGCGTTGGGCATGTGCATCTGCACGGCCAGCGGGTTGGCGGCGCGCATTCCTCGTGCATTGAAATCTTCGTAGAGCTTGATCATCGCCTCGGTGCTTGCGAGCGCGAGCCCGATCGAGACGAGGAGGCGGCGGGTGTCGACTTGCGGGGAGCCGGCGGTCTCCCACAGTCGACGGCCGAGCACGCGCGACATCTTCTGCATATACGACAGCCGGCGCAGCTCGACCCGGCTGAGGTGCTGATCGAAATCTTCGCGAAGTTCGCCGCCTATGCGAACGGGCAAGTCGTATTCATCGACCCACGGCTTGCCGAGTCTGCGGATGCCGCTCTGCCCCTCCAGCAATTGCTGCCAGGTCTCCTCGGCGTCCGTTGCCAGCGCATTGCTCGACGCGAGGGCGGTGACGACGACATCGGGAAGACCGTCGCCGGTGGTCTTGTTCGCCATGGGTCACCAAAGTCCTTCACTGAGATAATCGCCGTGGTCGAAATTCCCCGATCTAGGTTCGAATATGCACCGCATCATCGACTTTTTCAACGCTTCTGGAACTCACGGGCTTCCGCGCAGCCCCTAACGTTGAATCCATGACCGAAATAGATCTCGAGGCCCTCTCGACGAGCACACACGGTTACACCGTCAATGACGAGGACGACGATGATCCTGTCCTTCTCGACCGGGACGGCAACCATGTCGAAACATGGCGTGAGCGATATCCGTATGACTCTCGGCTGCCCCGCGACGAATACGAACGAGTGAAGCGGCGGCTACAGATCGAGTTGCTGAAGCTGCAGAACTGGAGCAAGCGCACAGGAACCCGTCACGTCATCGTCTTCGAAGGCCGTGACGCCGCCGGCAAGGGCGGCACGATCAAGCGATTCATGGAGCATCTCAACCCGCGCGGCGCCCGGGTGGTGGCGCTGAAAAAGCCGACAGACCTCGAGAAGGGGCAGTGGTATTTCCAGCGCTACGTCACGCATTTGCCGACGGCCGGCGAGTTGGTGATGTTCGACCGCTCCTGGTACAACCGCGCGGGCGTCGAGCCGGTGATGGGCTTCTGCACGCCCGAGCAGTACGCCGAATTCATCAGGCAGGCACCGATGTTCGAAGACATGCTCGTCAACGAGGGTATCCATCTCACCAAGTTCTGGTTCTCGGTGTCACCGGCAGAGCAGCGGACTCGGTTCGCGATCCGGCTCGTCGACCCGGTGCGGAACTGGAAGTTCTCGCCGATGGACATGGCTTCGGTGGACAAATGGGAGGATTACACGGCTGCGAAGGAGGAGATGTTCGCCGCGACCGACACGGACTTCGCGCCGTGGATCGTCGTCAAGAGCAACGACAAGAAGCGCGCCCGCATCAACGCGATGCGCCATCTGCTGGCGAAGTTCGATTACGACGAGAAAGACGAAGAAGTCGTCGGCGAGCCGGATCCGCTGATCGTGGGTCGGGCCCTGGAGGACTGACGATCGTCGGGTCAGACCTTGGCGGATCCCTTGACGGTCGACTCCTGGGCCAGCCGGCCCGCCCAGATCGCACTCTCGGCCTTTGCGACGCTCATGACGTTGTGAGCCGTCTGCCACAGCTGGCTGTCGCGGTCCGCGTGAGCTGCGGGCAGACCCGCCGCGCAGCGCATCACCATCGCACCGAGGTTCGCCGAGGTCATATAGGGCACCACCAGCAGCTTCGCGGTGGCGCCGCGCCCCTCCACCACCATCAGGCGGGGACGTCGCGGGCCCGGCCGGTCGATGGTCCGCGCGCCGGTGACGATCGAATCGAGGTCGACCGGCCCCTCGGTGGGCGACCAGTTGATGCAGATATCGACGATCTCCCCGAGGGGAGCGTGCAACACGCCGATGAGCTCGGGCAGCTCCGAGGCCACCGACGCGGTGTGTGGCCACCATGCGCCGTCGATGTCGGCGCCCAATTGGCGGGAAAGCAGAAGCCGGACGGGGCGCGCCATTCGACGCGTCCCCGACAGGCCATTCACGGCGAAGGCTTAGAAGAAGGTGACTTCTTTTTGTCCTCATCCGAGAACGTGGGGTTCTTGGTCGGCTCGGAGTCGGCCTCGCGCTTCTCAGCGACCTGCGGTTTGTAGGGGTGCGAAAACAGGTCCGACGAATCCATAGAACACGTCCTTAAAACGTACGGGTACAGCCCATACATACGATGTGGGCGAACGGCGATCCGTCCGCAGGCTGATCGCAGGAGCAACGAAGAGAATCGGTAAAAGAGTGCTGGGGCGAATCGGCCTGACACCCAATTTACCTGATCATCGGCGCGCGCACTGAGTCGCCTCGGTTCTCCGTTGAAAGATTCTGCGTTTCAACGCCCTTGAAACGCACTGTGGGCTGGTGGGAATAATCCCACCAGCCCACGTGACGAAGATCTGGTTAGACGGCTGTCACACCGACTGCCTGCGGGCCCTTGGCCCCCTGCTCGACGGTGAACTCAACGCGCTGGTTCTCCTCGAGCGACTTGTAACCACTTCCCTGGATTTCGCTGAAGTGAACGAAGACATCGTCCGCTCCGCCATCCGGAGCGATAAAGCCAAAGCCCTTATCGCTGTTGAACCACTTCACAGTTCCCTGCGTCATACTCTTGCTTCTCTCATTCTGAAACGGATGTCGAACAGACACCCCGGGAAAACAGTAGCACGGACTTCGTTTAAAACGTATTCCGTTGCATCCAAAGGCTTTTCACGTATATGGCCAGGGGTCCGTACGGCTTTGGTTGGGCGGCAATACTTCTCAAGACTTGCGTCCGGGCAGAGCGCCTAGGCGACCGCCTTCGGGCCGAGACTTCCGGTGCGAATTCCACCCAATCGGTTGCGACACGGTCACGGAAGCATACCTATCCGTGCATCATTGGTCACATTCTCCCACGGATCACTAACGTCACATCAGCCAACTGCTGACGTCGTTGCGACGTCCTGCCCTGGAAAGGTGTGACATGTCGCCGCGTCGCCGAATCGCTTCGCGTATCGGTGGCGTCGGCGGCCGCGCTCGGACTCGTCGTTGCCGATCGGCGTCGCGCCGCCTCGGCGATCGCCGAGCCTTGCACAGGTGCCGCAGCGGCCGCCACCCCGCCGCGGCCACCGAACGCCGGAGCGACCCCGGATCTGCCCGGCGCATCCGACGGCCGACCGACAGGGCACCGGCCTCCCGGTGCGAATGAGCACGCACGCCAATACCCAAACTGGGACTTCTGCCCGCGATTCTCAACGCGCTCACGCCACGCTCCGCGCGCAGGTGCAGCAGCAAGCGGCGGTCGTGCCGCGCCCACTCCCCCGGCGGCCAACCAGCGTCCCGAACGCCGCTCAGCCCGTCCCGGCCGCGGCCACGCCGCCCGCACCGGCGGCACCGCCCGGGACGTCGATCGTCGGCTGGGTAACCGGACCGGACAGCCCGAACGACACCATCGGACGTTTCGCCATCACCGGCACGGACCTCGGGATCATGTGGGACAACGGCGATCCCGCCTACCATCAGGTGCTGATGGCCTTCGGCGACACCTACGGTTATTGCAGCGTCCGCGGTCAGCAATGGCGGTACAACACGTTGTTCCGCACCCAGGACGGTGCGTTGGCCAAGACCATCAGCGTGCCCAACGGTGTTGTCTCCAACCAATACTCCGGCTCGCCGCTGTGGGCCCCGGGCCTTTCCAAGCAGATCATCAACAGCACCAAGTGGGCGCCGACGGAGACCGGAATCATCCCGACCGCCGGTATCGCCGCCGGCAGCACCCAGTACATCAACTTCATGTCCATCAAGAACTGGGACAGCAACGGCTCGATGGACGACGAACTACTCGGCGATCGCGGTGTCCCCCGACAATGGCGAGCACTGGGGCGTCTACCCGGGTTCCGTGCGCACGCCGCGCCGGACAGCGTCCCGGGCGCCACATACGTTCCCGGGAACGAAAACTTCCAACAGGGAGCGTTCCTCAAACCGGGCCCGGCGACCCTTACCTCTACTCGTTCGGAACACCGTCCGGACGCGGAGGCTCGGCATACGTGGCGCGCGTTTCCCCAGCATCGTGCCAGACCTCAGGACGTACGAGTACTGGAACTCCGACAGCGAACGCCTGGGTGCCGGGCAATCCCGCGGCCGCCACGCCGGTCATCCCCGGACCGGTGGGCGAATTGTCGGCGCAGTTCAACACCTACCTCAAGCAGTACCTGGTGCTGTACTGCAACGGCCCCAACGACGTGGTGATGAGGACTGCATCGGCGCCGCAAGGGCCATGGGGCCCGGAGCAATTGCTCGTGACGTCGGCGGAGATCCCCGGTGGCATCTACGCGCCGTTCCTGCATCCCTGGTCGACGGGTAAGGAGCTGTACTTCAACCTGTCTCTGTGGTCGGCCTACAACGTGATGTTGATGAGAACCGTTCTGCCGTAACGGCAACTTTTCGTTGTCCCGTTCGGTCCTCTGCGCCATTTCGACACCAGGCCTGTTCGGATGGTCGCGTCTGATCCACAGCCGTGGTGTCGATTTCGCCGTTAGCACTGAAACGGTTACCTATCGTGGCTGTCATGGACGACGGACCTGGGCGAGATCAGCCGCCGCCGGCTGCTCTGGCTGGGCGGACGCCGGACTTGGCGGCCATGGTCCCCATGACGTCCACCGCGACGGCCGTGCCTCGCCGTACCGCATGTCCGCGCGCGATGTTGTGCCGAGACGCCTGGGGCGCCGCACCGCCCCGCGGTCCGGGCACGCCACAGGTCCCCAGCCGCATGACCATTCACCACACCGAGGTGGTCCTTGGCGATAACAGCAACGCGCCGGCCGCCTGCGCCAGCACCAGCACTACCACCAGGACACCAAGGGGTGGATCGACATCGCGTATCACCTCAGCGTCGACCGCAACGGGAACATCTACCAGCTACGCGACCTCTTCTCGTTGGCGACACCGCGACAAGCTACGACCCGACCGGCCACTTCCTCGTCGTCTGCGAGGGGAACTTCGACGAAGAACAGGTGACGGAGGAACAGCTCGATGGGGCCGCCCTCGCATTCGCCTGGGCCGCAGAACAATTCGACATCCCCACCGACACGCTGACGGGTCATCGAGACGAATTCCCCGACATCACCTGCCCGGGCGCAAGTCTCTACGCCCACGTGGCGTCGGGAGATCTCCGGCGCCGGGTGGACGACATCCTGGCCGCAGGCCCCGTCGGCCTCGTCGAGATACGCGGGCCCTGAGGCGACGGCGACAGTCGCTGGCATCGAAGCCGGGGGCTGACCGCTACCGCTCTATCGAGGCCCGTCGACCTCGTACGTGCCGGTGTTGTCACGGAAGACCACCTGTACCTGCCGCTGGGCGCCGTTGATGGTCACGTCGCACGCGAAGCCCTTGCCCTGTTCGACGGCCGGGTTCTTGCCGTTGTTGCATTTGACCGCTGATACGTTGTTTGCGCCGTAACCGTTGATCGGATTTCTGAGGATCTCTTGCACACCGGCTTCGGCTTTGCGCACATCGAGTACCGTGCCGCTGCCGCCACCCCCCCCGCCACCTCTCTCGAAGAATCCGGTGAACCAAAGGCCGCCGACCAATGCCACGCCTCCGATCAAGACGACCGCGACGACCATGCGGCGTCATTGCCGTTCGCGACTGCTTCGGCTTCGCGGGCGCCGGGCGGCCGGGCAGGGCTGCCGGCGGCCACTGCGGAGTGGGCTGTTGGCCGTACTGCTGCGGTGGGGCGCGGCGGTGGCTGTCAGTAGGCGGCCACGGTTGCGCGACCGTCGGCTCGTCCGGCGGCGGGTAATAGGGTCGGCGGCTTGGGCGGCGGTACGGCGGGCGGGCCGACGTTCGGATACTGCGGCCGCGGCTGTAAGCGGGCCGCGGTTGCGGGCGCGGCGGGTGGCGGCGGCTAGGAGGCTGCCCGGCTGCCTGCGCCGCCAGGACTTCGCCCACCACGGCTGTCTCCGGGCCCTGTCCTGGCGGGCGGGTCATGCGCGCTCACGAATCGCTCGAAACACTCGTCGACGTCGCTGGACAGGCCCAGCCGATAGGCAAGGATCCGGGAGAACCCTGCGGGTGCAGGGTTCCCTTGACGTCGCTGGCGACCATGCCGTTGGACAGCAGCCCCGCCACCGCCTCGTCGGTGTCTCCCGGCGACAACCGAAATCTCGCCGTCCTCGTTGGTCATCCGCCCCTGCGCGACCCCGGTCAGGCAGGCCGTGCGCAGCGCCGAGACCGGCGTGTCGATCTTGACGCCCCGCTCATTCTGGACCGCCAATGCGTAACGGGACGTCACCATCGAAAACGCGCTGTTGTCCCCCTGGACCAGAACCCCGTCCTCGTCCTCGTTCTTGGTCTGCGCCGGCTACCGGAGAGCAGGCATGTCGACGAAGATGGTGTTGGACTCAGGGCAGTACGACGTCGGTTCGGCCGATCGTCGCGCCCGTGCAGTCGGACCGGTCCGAGGTCAGCTTCGGTGCGTTGGATGGCTGAAAAGTCGTGTTCAGACTGTCATCAACTGTTCGAGATTGTCCTCGTTGATCGGGCTGTCCAGCGACCTGGTTCGTACGCGGACGTCCGATGCGTTCGGGAAGATCGCCCTGACGCCTGTGATCTCCTTTACGTCGATTGAGGCGCACTGGTCGGCTCCGCCGGTGAAGCCCATCTGGAAGGCGCTGACACGGTCGAGCGCGTTCCGTGCTGATCGCCCGAGCCGCCGACCTTAGACGGTCGCGAATGTAAATCACGCCGGCGAGTACATGGTTGAGCCCGTCGCCGGTACTCAGCTGAATCGCTTCGAGTCCCCCGCCGCCACCTATTTCATATACACGCCGGCGAAGCAGTCGGCCTGCTGCTCCTCGACCAGGCCGGCGGTATCCATGTCCACCAGTCCGGCCATCCATTGCAGCGCGTGCCCGTACTCGTGGGCGATGACCCCGACGCGCCCATGTCCCCGAAATACTCGATGCGCGACGGGCATGAGGTACCGCGGTCCCAGATCAATCGTTTGTCGCTTGAAGCAGAACGCCGCGTTCGCCTTTGATAGGTCTCCGACCCGCACAGCGCCGGACTGCTTGGATCACTCGAATCATAGGAGACGAGTTTCGTCGACCGGATCGAACTTGCCCGGTAAGAACTTGTCGTAGTTCGCGCGCCAGAAATCCTGAATGTCGTTGACCGCCAACATCGCCAGGTGGTCCATGTCGCCGCTGTCGGAGTTCTCGACGGTGCCTTCCGGTTCCCGCGCATCGGGGCGGCACCGCTCGGCCCCTCGGTGACCGGCAGGCCGCCCACCCGTTCCGGGTTGAAGAGCATCGAGGTCGCCTTGCCGTCCATGACATTCGACGAACCGCCGCTCGTACCCGTGTCATCACAACAGCCGGCAGAGCATCGCGTCACCGACCTGCCATCACTGATCCGGCGAAGCCGAAGCCGGCACCAGGTCGTTCATCTCGCGATTACCCCTCGTCATTGCCACTGCTCCGGCCTACTTTGCCTCTTCGCGCCCTATTTCAGCAGGAGAATGGACGAACAACCCCGCAGGTCACATTCACGACGGATACTCGTCCTGAGGAGGGGAGATCGAGGTGGCTTCAAGCTCGCGCGTCGGCCAGATGTTCGGCCACTACCAGATCATCGGCACTGCTTGGCCGGGGCGGCATGGGCGAGGTGTACCGGGCGGACGACACGAGAAAGGGGCGCACGGTCGCGCTGAAGATCCTCGCGGAGCAGTTCTGGCAGGACGATAAGTTCAGGACCCGCTTTCAGCGCGAGTCGCGCGCAGCCGCAGTTCTTCAAGAACCTCATGTGATTCCGATCCACGATTGGGGGGAAATCGATGGGCACCCCTATATCGACATGCGACTCGTCGACGGTCAGACGCTACAGGAGCTGCTCAGCCGCGGGCCGCTCAAGCCGGCACGTGCTTCGCACATCATCAGCGGGATCGCCGCCGCACTCGATGCGGCGCATGCCGCCGGTCTGATCCATCGGGACGTCAAGCCGCAGAACATCATCGTCACACCGTCGGACTTCCCCTATCTCGTCGACTTCGGCATCGCAGAAGCCAAGGGCGAGAGCGGCCTGACGATGACCGGTATGCAGATCGGCACGTTCGCCTACATGGCTCCTGAGCGGTTCCGCAAGCAGGACGCCACTCCGGCGGTCGACGTATACGCACTCACGTGCGTCCTCTACGAATGCCTCACCGGCGACGCCCCGTTCCCAGGTCAGCAGTCTCGAGCAGATCATGACGTCGCATCTGTCATGCCGCCACCGCGCCCGAGCCACGCCAACCGGGCCTGTCCCACCAGCCTTCGACGACGTCATCGCACGCGGCATGGCCAAGGAAGCCCGATGACCGCTACGGCAGTTGCGGGGCGTCTGGGCCGAGCGACCCAGCGCGCACTGGAATCCGATACCCCTGTCGGGTGGAGCACCCGCGGCACCCACGGGGCAGCTGCCGCCCCGTCACGCCGGCTACGCGGGAACCGCCGCCGGGATTCAGCGGTCCCACGGTCCAGCGGCCAACCGATATCGTTCCGCCCCAGCCGTCCTACAGCGCTCCGCCACGCCAGCGCCCGCCGCCGCCAGCTCCCGGCTTCGTCGTCGCGCAAGTGGTTGATGCCGACCATCATCGCGGTCGTCGCAGCGCTGGTTCTTGGCGGCATCGGCATCGTGATCGGACTGCTGACCAACGACGATTCGCCGCCGGTCGCCACTGCACCCGACACGCCCGATCGCGCAACGGCCCGGCACGGATCCGACAAGGCTCCCGGCCCGACCGACGACCCGCCCACCGGGAATCCGCTCGGCGTCGGCGCGCCACCGCCGCCGCCGCTGTCGGAAGGACACCAGCGCCAACCCGACAGAGCTGTACGGGTGACTATTCGCTCCCCGGTCGCAACGATGTCGGCACACATGCGCGCAGAGGTTCAGCCGATACCTCGTGCCTCTTCACCGAAAGCGTTCTGCATGCGTACTGGCGGACATTCAACGACGCCAGTCGTGATCGCCGGCAGGTGCTGGCTCCCGGTGCCGTCGACTGTCGCACGGTGCTCGGCGATGGAACCGGTTGCAACGGACCGAATTTCGTGATGGAGTGCGTCGCACGCCCCGGCGACGGCGTTCATCACCTGCACCGGCGGCAGGGACGCCGTCGTCTACCTGTACTAGCAGTTGCCGACCGGCAGCAGGTCGGTGTGCTCCTGAAGCCAGGCCGCGATCCGGCTCAATTCCTCTGTGCCGTCCTCGAATGCGCCCGAATTCGGCTCGACCGCCACGGCGACAACCGCCATGCCGTCGTCGACGGGGATGACCCCGAACTGGCGGACGAGGTAGTTGCCGTCGAGCGACGGGCCCCAGCCCCCTTTGAATTCCGCGCCCGGGATCTCGCCGATGCCCCAATGCTGATCCGGCGCGATCTGTCCCATCAAGTCCATGATCGGCTGGTTCCGCGGATCGCACGCCGCCGAGGAAAGAAACGTCGCCTGGTCGTCCAGAGACCACGTCGTCTGACCGAATGCGGTGAATTCCGGCCGCACCTTCTGCGATTCGACCGTCTGCCGGGGCGCCCGCATCGGCCAGAACCGCCTCCACTTTCTGCGCGGCGGTGGCCGGGTCGCCGAGGCCCTGCCCAGATCGACTCGGCAGCGTCGTTGTCCGACTGCGTGATGGCGGCGCGCATCGCTTCGGTGACCTCAGGCGGATCGGTGGCACGGAGACCGGCGATCGCCAGCGGCACTTTGATGGTCGACCACGCGGTGCCGGTGGACCACTCACCCGCCGTCACCGGCGCCGGTCCGTCACCCACGGGCCGAACCACGATGCCGACTTTCGCGTCGAGTTCGGCGGCGAGCGAGGCGAACTCCGCGGCGAACTGGTCCGCCGTCGGCAGGCGCGGGCGTACCCGGTGCGAGTGTGGCGGGCGGTACGGCGGTGCCGCCGTTGGTTGCGCGGACGGCGCACTCGTGCGTCGACGTCGGCGACGAGGCGAGGTCTCTGCCGATGACGATGCCGCCGCCGACGATTCCGATAGCCAGGGCGACGATCAGCACGACCAGCAGAAGAGGGCGCCGGGGGCGATTCCCGTTCGATGCGCGAGTGCCGCGCCGGCGGGCTGTTCGTCGTGATGGCCATCTCCCCCAGTATCACCGCCGCCTGACGCGGAGTCCGCGCATCAAGACGGCACGCTGTTGATAACAATGTCGATCACTGCGTCGCCGCTGACGAACCTCAGGACGATCGAATCACTTGGCTCGCGCCGTTGATCTCCGGCGTGTTGATCATGCCCTTCTCGACGCCCCACATGGTCGCGATGGTCCGGTACTCGCCGGTCTGCATGAGGTGCTCCAGCGCCTGTGCGCAGCGACTCCGCCAGCGCCGAACCCTTGGCCACCGGCCAGCCGTAGGGCTGCGGAGTCGGACACCTCGCCCGCCTCCTCCAGCGCCCCGCCGCTGGTCTTGACCGCGAAACACGTCACCGGCGAATCCGCGGCCATGGCGTCGACTTCGCCCGCCATCAGCGCCGCGGTCAGATCGTCCTGGCGGACGTAGACCACCTTGTCGATCGGCGACATGCCCGGCGCCTCACACGCGTCGCTCTTGGCCGGGATCTCCTCGGTCTCCTGCAGGGACGGCGTATGCCACCCCGACCGCAGCCCGCAGGCGTTCTCCGGGTCCATCCCGGCGCCCGGTCGCTGCGCCCACAGCGTGCCCGCCTGGAAGTAGGTGACGAAGTCGACGGCGGCCTCGCGCTCCGTGGTGTCGGTGAACGACGACATGCCGACGTTGAAGTCCTCGCCCGCACCGACGGGATGATCGCCTCGAACGCCGTCTCCCGGTACTCCGGCACCAGCCCCAGCGTCCGGGCGATCGCGTTCATCAGATCGACGTCGAAGCCGACGATCTGCACCGCTGGCGTCCTTGAATTCGTTTGGGGCGTAAGGCACGTTGACGCCGATGATCAGCTTGCCGGTGACCGGATGTCCTCGGGCACGGTCGCCGCGATCGACTCCACCGCGCCCGGCGCCGCGCGACGGGTGCCGCCGTCGCCGAGCTGTTGGCCACGCCGGCCGGCCGGTGTCCCTGCGGTCCGGCCCGCCGCGCACCGCCACACCCCGAACGCGCCGACCGCGGCCACCAGCACCACCGCCGACGGCCGACCGCGAGCATGCGCCGCGACGATCGCCGGCGGGCCGGCGGCGGCGCGGCGCGCCGAATGCCGACCGGACTGCCGGTCGTGCGCACCGGCGCATTCAGACGCGCGCCGTGCGGCGGCGGCCAGTTCAGCGGCCCTCTGGTACCGCTTCGCCGGCTTCTTGGCCATGCCCTTGGCGATGACGTCGTCGAACGCCGCGAGCTTCGGGTCGAACGCCGACGGCCGCGGTATCGGCTTGCACCATGTGCCCGGCGATCTGCTGTTCGAGGCTCTCCGCGGGATAGGGCCGCGTCACCGGTCAGGCATTCGTAGAGCACGCACGTCAGCGCGTAGATGTCGGACGTCGGCGTCGCCCTGCCCGCCCTCGAACCGCTCCGGCGCCATGTAGGCCATCGTGCCCAGCGTGCTGCCCGCCGTCGTCATCCCCGCCTTCGCCCGGCCGTGCGCGCCAGACCGAAGTCGATCAGGTACACGAACTCGCGGTCGGTGATCAGGATGTTCGACGGCTTGACGTCGCGGTGGATCAGCCCCGCGTGCGTGAGCGGCGTCCAACGCCGTCGCCGACCTGCTCGACCACCTTGACCGCGAACTCCGGTGCCAGAGGCGCCTTTCGTCTCGGCGAGCATGTCGCCGAGGTTGCGGCCCTCGATCAGCCGCATGTCCAGATAGAGCCGGCCGTCGATCTCGCCGAAACCGTGGATCGGCACCACGTGGGGGTCGTTCAGTCCGGCCGCGGCCTGCGATTCGCGCCGGAACCGCTGCTGGAACGTCGCTGTCCGCGGCCAGGTGCGGCGGCAGCACCTTGAGCGCGACGATTCGGTCGGTCCTGGTGTCGAAGGCCCGGTAGACCTCGCCCATTCCGCCTCGGCCCATCAGCTCCTGCAGCTGATAGTGGCCGAATGGTGTCGAATCCACCGTCAACTCCTCGGCAGCGGACCCCGCGTCGCTGTGTCGATCGAAACTACATCAGGTTTGCCAGAAAGTCTTAATAGTCGCCATAGCACCCCTGCGTCAGTGAACGATTCCTCCGCGGCAGACGTATATCCACTAGGTAGCCCTGCTGACCATCCCTCCGACGTGGGAATGTGACGGCTCTGCCCGACAGAAGGACCGACTTGCTGCAACGAATCGCGTTTCTGGCGATCTCGGCACCGCGACGCATCCTTGCGGCCGCGCTGCTGGTGGCGGTCGCGGCCGGCATCTTCGGCATCCCGGTCGCCGAGAGCCTGTCATCCAGCGGATTCGCCGGATCCCACCGCGGAGTCCTCGAGGGCGGCGGAGTTGCTGACCGGCAAGTTCGGCCAGGGCGACGTGCAGATGCTGATCACCGTCACGTCGCCGGAGCAGGCCCTCGACGGGCCCGCCCGGACGGTGGGCCTGGACGTCGTGGACCAGCTGAAGCGGTCGCCGCATGTCGCGGACGTCACCTCGGCGTGGACCGCGGCACCCGGCGCCGCAACGGAGTTGGTGAGCAAGGACGGCAAGTCGGCACTGATCGTGGCCGGTATCAACGGCAACGAGAACGACGCGCAGACCTACGCCAAGAACGCTCGCCGATGAGGTCAGCGGCGACCGCGACGGCGTCACCGTGCGCGCGGGCGGTGTCGCGATGGTCAACGTTCAGATCACCGAGCAGTCGCAGCGCGATCTGCTGCTGATGGAGTCACTCGCGATTCCGTTCAGCTTCCTGGTGCTGGTCTGGGTGTTCGGCGGGCTGCTGGCCGCCGCGCTGCCGGTGGCCGTGGGCGTCATCGCGATCCTCGGATCGTTGTCGGTGCTGCGGCTGATCGCGTTCAGCACCGACGTGTCGATCTTCGCGCTGAACCTGACGACCGCGATGGGCCTGGCGCTGGCGATCGACTACACGCTGCTGATCATCAGCCGCTACCGCGACGAGCTGGCCGACGGCGCCGACCGGGACACCGCACTGCTGCGCACCATGGCCACCGCTGGGCGCACGGTGCTGTTCTCGGCGACGACGGTCGCGCTGTCGATGGCGGTGATGGTCCTTTTCCCGATGCACTTCCTGAAGTCGTTCGCCTACGCCGGCGTCGCGACGGTCGCCTTCGCCGCTGCCGCGGCCGTGATCGTGACGCCCGCGGCGATCGTCCTGCTCGGCGACCGGCTGAACTCGCTGGACGTGCGCAGGCTCGCGCGCCGCGTGTTCAACCGGCCCGAACCGGTGCATCGCCCCATCGAGCAGAAGTTCTGGTATCGCTCAACGAAATTCGTGATGGCCCGCGCCCTCCCGATCGGACTCGCGGTCGTCGCGCTGCTCCTGCTTCTCGGTGCGCCGTTCCTGAGTGTGCGCTGGGGATTTCCCGACGACCGCGTGCTGCCCGCGTCCCTGTCTGCGCATCAGGTCGGGGATCAACTGCGAAACGACTTCGAGAACAACTCCGACACCGCGGTCACCGTCGTCGTCCCCGACGCACAAGGGTTGTCATCCGCGGACCTCGCCGGCTACGCCTCGGCGCTGTCGCAGGTCTCCGACGTCACGCAGGTGGCCGCGCCTGGCGGCACGTATGTCCACGGTGCCAGGGTCGGTCCACCTGCGGCCGCCACCGGGGTGGCCGACGGCAGCGCATTCCTGACCGTCGACAGCAGCGCGCCACTGTTCTCCGACAGCTCGGAGGCCCAACTAGAGCGGCTGCACGAGGTGAAAGGGCCTGCGGGCCGCACCGTCGAGATGACGGGTATCGCCCAGATCAACCGCGACAGCGTCGACGCCATCGCAGACCGGCTGCCGCTGGTGCTCGGATCGATCGCGGTGATCACGTTTGTACTGCTGTTCCTGTTGACCGGCAGCGTGGTGCTGCCGCTGAAAGCGTTGGTGTGCAACGTCTTATCGCTGACGGCCGCATTCGGCGCGATGGTGTGGATCTTCCAGGACGGCCACCTTGGGGCGCTGGGAACGACGTCGACTGGCACGCTGGTGGCGAACATGCCGGTGCTGCTGTTCTGCATCGCGTTCGGGTTGTCGATGGACTACGAGGTGTTCCTGATCTCCCGGATCCGGGAGTACTGGCTGGCGTCCGGTCAGAGCGACGCCGACAACAGCGAAAGCGTCGCACTCGGCGTGGCCCGCACCGGTCGGGTGGTCACCGCCGCCGCGCTGATCATGTCGATATCGTTCGCCGCGCTGATCGCCGCCCAGGTTCAGGTGATGCGGCTGTTCGGGCTCGGCCTGACGGTGGCCGTGGTGGTCGACGCGACCCTGGTGCGAATGGTGTTGGTTCCTGCGTTCATGCAGCTGTTGGGCCGGTGGAACTGGTGGGCGCCCAGACCGCTGGTCCGCCTGCACGAACGCATCGGCCTGACCGACGGGGAGCCGCAGGAGCATCGAGTGACAGGGCGCGTGGGATGAACTATCCGCGTGCCGGACTCGTATCGAAGGTATGGGTTCCGTGAGCGTCATTGCCGGTGTGCGTGGCGAACTACCGCCGCACCGCTACAGCCAGAGTGAGATCACCGAGGCTCTCATCCAGATCGGGGGCTGGGATCCGTTCGCCGACGCTCTTCACAGCCTGCACGAGAGCGCGAAGGTCAACAGTCGCCACTTCGTGCTGCCGCTCGAGGACTACGTGAACCTCACCGACTTCGGCGATCTCAACACCACGTTCATCGAGCATGCGGTCGAACTCGGGTGTGCGGCGGTGACAGGTGCACTCGACGAAGCGGGCCTGCGGCCCGAGGACGTCGACATCATCGTGTCGACCACTGTCACCGGGATCGCGGTGCCGTCACTGGATGCCCGCATCGCCGGACGGCTGGGCATGCGTCCTGATGTGCGACGTGTCCCGCTGTTCGGGCTGGGCTGCGTGGCCGGGGCGGCGGGACTGGCCCGGGTGCACGACTATCTGCGTGGCGCGCCCGACGACGTTGCGGTGCTGGTGTCGGTGGAGCTGTGCTCGTTGACGCAGCGGGCCGATCCGTCGATGGCCACCCTCGTCGGCAGTGCGTTGTTCGGCGACGGCGCCGCCGCGGTGGTAGCGGTCGGTGAGCGCCGAGCCGAACGGATCGCCGCGTCCGGGCCGGACATCCTCGATTCGCGCAGCCACCTCTATCCCGATTCGCTGCGCACGATGGGCTGGGACGTCGGCGCCAACGGGATGAAGCTGGTGCTGTCGCCGGACCTGCCTGCGGTCATCGAGCGGTACGTCGGCGACGACGTCACCAACTTCCTTGGAGCACATGGCCTTAGCGTCGACGATGTCGGGGCGTGGGTGAGCCATCCCGGCGGCCCGAAGATCATCGAGTCGATCACCGCGGCTCTGGACCTGCCCGACGATGCGCTGGAGCTGACCTGGCGGTCGCTGAGCGATATCGGCAACCTGTCGTCGGCGTCGGTGTTGCACGTGCTGCGTGACACGATCGCCAAACGGCCGCCGGAGGGCAGCCCCGGTGTGCTGATGGCGATGGGTCCCGGGTTCTGTTCCGAACTCGTGCTGCTGCGCTGGCACTGACGTGAGGCGGTTGTACACACTGCTGATCGGTGCCGTCGCGGCCGAGCGCGTGGCGGAACTGGTTGTGTCGCAACGCAATCTGTCGTGGAGTCGGGCGCAGGGCGGCCGCGAGTTCGGCGCGGGGCACTACCCGGTGATGGTCGTCCTGCACACCGGACTGCTGGCGGGATGCCTGGTCGAGGTCGCCGTGTTGCGCCGGCGGTTCATTGGCGGGCTGGGCTGGCCGATGCTGGCGGTCGTGCTGCTCGCTCAGGGGTTGCGGTGGTGGTGCATCGCCACGCTGGGCCGCCAGTGGAATACCAGGGTGGTCGTGGTGCCCGACGCGCAGCGCGTGTCGTCTGGACCGTACCGCGTTGTGCCACATCCGAATTACGTCGCCGTGGTGGCAGAAGGGGTCGGCGTTACCGTTGGTCCACTCCGGGTGGATCACCGCGTTGGTGTTCTCGACGCTCAATGCGGCACTGCTCCGGACGAGGATCAAGGTCGAGAACCACGCGCTGGAAAGCTTGACGTGATCGACCTGCTCGTCGCTGGCGGTGGCCCGGCGGGCCTGGCCACGGCGCTGCACGGGGCGCAGGCGGGACTTTCGGTCGTCGTCGTCGAAAGACGCAGCGGCGCCATCGACAAGGCATGCGGCGAGGGGTTGATGCCCCACACGGTCCGACAGCTGGACCGTGTCGGGGTGTCACCGCAGGGTAGGGAGTTCGTGGGCATCCGGTACGTGGACGGATCGCGGGAGGCCAGCGCATCGTTTCGATCCGGTGCGGGCCGCGGTGTGCGCCGGATTGCGTTGCACACAGCACTTTTGGATGCGGTTGCCTTGGCCGGTGTGGAGGTCGTGCATGGCGACGTGGGCGAGGTGACACAGGACTGGGCGTCGGTCTCCGCGGCGGGATGCGGGCGAGATACTTGGCGGCGGCAGACGGCCTGCACTCGCCGATCAGGCGCTCACTTGGCCTGGCGTTGCCGACCCGCGGCCCGCGCCGATGGGGAATCCGCAGGCATGTCCAGATCGCACCGTGGACCGATCACGTCGAGGTGCACTGGGGCCCGGGGGCGGAGGCGTACGTGACACCGGTGGCCGACGACTGTGTGGGGATCGCGATCCTGTCCTCGACGCGGGGCTCGTTCGACGATCATCTCCGGGAATTCACGGCGCTCGAGGAGCGGGTCCACGGTCGTCCACACGGGCATGACATGGCGGCGGGCCCGTTGCGGCAGAAGGTGCGTAGCCGGGTCGCGGGCAGGGTCCTGCTCGTGGGTGACGCGGCGGGCTATGTCGACGCGTTGACCGGTGAAGGCCTCGGCATCGCATTCGGTGGTGCGGAACTGTTGGCGCGATGCGTTGCCGCGGACAGGCCTGGTGACTACGACCGGCAGTGGCAGCGGATGTCACGGCGGTACCGGCTGCTCACGGCGGCAGTGCTGCGAACAACCGAGTATACGTCGCTGCGGTCGTACATCGTGCCTGCGGCATCGGCGATGCCGAAGGTGTTCGCCGGGATCGTGAACCAGCTCGCCGAGTGAATCCCGTTGTCGCTCAGAGGCTTGCGGACGGCACCTCGGGTGTGTCGGCTACCGCTGACGCGACCGGCTTGACGGCACGGACAGTGATTCGACCGCCGCGCTTCGGCGTCATGATCACGTGCTTGAGCCTGGTCTTCTCGCCGGGTTCGGTGGTGGTGCTCAATTCGACGCGACGAAGGATCTCACGCAGCACGATGCGCAACTCGACCATCGCGAAACCCGCACCGAGACAACGCCGATTGCCGCCGCCGAACGGGAACCACGTCGTCGGGCTCAGCGTCGCGCCCACCATCCTGTCCGGATCGAACTTGTCCGGTTCCGGATACACGTTCGGGTCGAGGTGTACCGAGGTGATGCTGGGCACCACCATCACTCCGGCAGGCAGCTGATAACCCGCCACCTCGACGGGCTCCTTCAGGATCCGGCCCACATCGGGCACCACAGGGCGGATGCGCAGCGTCTCCTTGCCGATCGCGTCGAGGTACTCGTCACCGGCGTCGCCGGCCTCGGCCGCGGCGACCGCTTTCGCCAAGATCTCGGGGTGGCGGGTCAACCGCTCCAACGCCCACGCCAGACCGGTGGCCGTGGTGTCGTGGCCGGCCACCAACAAGGTCATCAGCTGATCGCGCAACTCCTTGTCGCTCATCGCGTCACCGCTGGCCTGGATCAGCATCGCCAGGGCGTCGGTGCGGTCGGCGATATTCGGATCGGCCCTGCGTTCGGCGATCTCGGCGTACAGCAGCCGGTCGGCTTCGGCCATGTTGTGCGCAAACCGCCGCCACGGCCGGCGATTCAGCAGGCTCGGCTTCGCGATCGCGAACGATTCCCAGGCGCCGACGCTCAGCAGTCGCGGCATCACGTCACGCAGCGCCGCCAGCCGCGCCGGGTCGCTGGCCCCGATCACCGTCCGCAGAATCACCTCCAGCGTGATCTCCGACGTCTTGGGCGCCACCGGGAACGACCGGCCCACGGGCCAGCCTGCGATGTTTTCCGCCGCGATCTCGGTCATGAGATCGGCCTGGCGTGCGACGGCGTCGCGATGGAACGGCGCCATCATGTGCCGGCGGCGTTCGCGGTGGACATCGCCGTCGATCACCAGCACCGAGCTGTCACCGAGCAATCCGCCGAGCATCGAATTGGCTTCGCCCGCATGGAAGATTCGCGGGTCACCGGCGAACACCGTTTTGATGTCGGCCGGATCGGTCAGGTAGATCATCTTGCCCATCATCGTGTTGCCCAGCGTGAAGACGCTGCCGTAGCGGCGTCGGCACACCGCCACGAATTCCTGCCACCATCGCATCATCAGCACCAGCTGTATCGCGCCGTGCAGCGGTGGTCCTGGAGGAAGTGACGCCTTCGTTGTTGAACTCACGCCTAATAGACTACGAGGTAGGAGCGGCCCTGGGAATGGGCAGCCCGGTCCTAGTCCTGTTTCTCGACGCTTGGCGGCAATTGCCGTGGTCCGTCGGTACCCGGCGTGATCGAAGGCGACGTCCTGGCGCCGACGTTGCCTCGCTGCGACGAGACGACAGTCCTGGTCGTCCCCGCGGAAATGCGCTGTTCGTCGGGCTCGACGGCCTCCTCGACGGCCTCTTCGGTGTGCACGGTCACCGTGCGACTGCGCCTCATCGAGAAGTGGACTTCCTCCTGCTCTTCGAAGATCTGCCGCACGCCGCGCAGCGGCTTCGTGGCCGTTTCAACCGCGGACGCCACAATCGGCGGCACGAACGGGCGAATCCAGCGGGTCGCGGCCTTCGTGACGTCGGGAATCGTCGGAACCAACGAGCCCGGTCCTTCGCGGCGGGGCTCGAGCTCACCGGCCGATTCGACGGGCGCCAGTTCCGGCTCAGGTAGCTCTGGTAGTTCCGGCTCGGCCACCCGTTGCGCCTCGACCGGCAGCGGTTCGCTCACCGCCTCGATGACCCGGCGTCGATGCTGCTCACGGTCGATCTCGGTCTGCGCCTCGACGGCGAGCCGAGCGCTGGCCAGCTGCTGTTCGGCCCACATCGTCTCGACGGCGGCGCGCACCTCGGCCTTCTTCACCGCGATCGCCGTTTCGGCCTCCAGCTCCGCGCGCTCGCGGGTTGCCCGTGCGGCCGAACCGCGATCGTGGGTCGTCTCGCCGCGCCACAGCTTGAGGATCAGTGGAAGCAGATACACCAGCACGCAGAACGCGATCGCGAGCAGCCGCAGCAGCATCGCGGTCGGAGCGGCCAACGTGTGATCGTTCATCGCCGCCCACCGCGCACCCAGACCGTGGTCCACATCCGCTGCCGCTGTCTCGCGGGCCTGCATGAGCGTCTGCTGACCGGTCGCGATCTCGGCATCCAGCGCAGGCGCGCGACGGTCGCGTTCGGCTACCGCACTGTCGAGCTGTCGCGTCGTATCGGCGAGAAACTCGTTGGCCGTGCGGTTTTCGGGCCCTTCGCCGGGCAACCCGGTGATGTGCGTCTGCGGACATTCGGGCGAGGCGTTGAATTCACAGCGCGCCACGACCAGCGCCTCGTCGCGCAGTTGCAGGGCACGGGTCACCGCGTCGTCGAGTCCGGCACGCGCATCGACGGTGCGTGCCAGACCGGCGGTCGCCTGCGCCACCGCGGGCGTGGCGTCGGCGCGCGCGCCAGCCTCGTCGTGCAGCGAGCGGTCGATCGTGCCGGAGAACAGCACCACCGCCGCGAGTTCACCGACGATCACACCCAGTCCGACACCGACCGCGGCACGTCCCGCGACACTCGACCACCGACGCGTCGGACGACTGGAGATGGCCCAGCTCACCGCCGCTGCAAGTAGACCAAAGACCGAGGTCACGGCGATGACTGCCGCAGTCGGCATATCTGTGGAGTCGGCGACGGCGAGCGCGGCGATCAGCCACGCCAGCGCCGCACCGAGAAACACTGCCACTCCGGCGGGCGTAATTCTGTTGGCGTACATCGAAACTCCCGATTTCTGGCGCGACGACACGACGACCACAGATCAACTCGACGACATCGGTGTGTTGTGGTCAGGCGGAATCGAAACCCCCCGCGGATCGCGCCGTCACGCCGGCTGCGAATACACCGAAAATCTTCTCACAGCGGCATCCCGGGCGCTGGGCTCGGTGGCTGGTCGCGCACCTCGACTGTTTTGCCCGGCTAAGGTATCGGCGAGTCGCGCACCGGCGCGCCGCATCCGAAAGATCCTTGGTACATGCGAGTAGACGGACGGGACGTCACTGTCTCGGGCGACCTGCTGCAGCCGTTGACCCGCCGGACCAACGACATCATCCGGGTGGTCCTGTCCGCGGTGTTCCTCGCTGTCGTCATCACCAGCTCGCTGATCACCCGCAACGAATGGGTCGCGCTCGAACGGTCCGTGTCCGGGATCGTCGCCGTCCTCACCCCCACCCAGGCCAACCTGGTGTACCTGGCCTACGGCGTCGCGATCCTGGCGTTGCCGTTCATCATCCTGGTCAGCCTCATCGTCGGCCGCCAGTGGAAGCTACTCGGCGCCTACGTCGCCGCGGCCGCGATCGCCGGGTTGGCGTTGTCGATCACCAACGCAGGGATCGCGGCCCCGCAGTGGCATTTCGACCTCTCCGAACGCCTCGACAGCCTGCCCTCCCAGTTCGTCGACGACCCGCGCTGGATTGCGATGCTCGCCGCGGTGCTCACCGTTGCCGGTCCCTGGCTGCCTGCACGGTGGCGGCGCTGGTGGTGGGCGCTGCTGCTGGCGTTCGTGCCCATTCATCTCGTCATCAGCGCGGTGGTTCCCGCGCGCTCGTTGTTCGGGCTGGCGGTCGGCTGGTTCGTCGGCGCGTTGGTGGTGCTCGTCGTCGGCACACCCGGTCTCGACGTCCCGCTGGAGGGGGCGGTCCGCGCGATGGCCCGCCGCGGCTGCGTGGTCTACGAACTCAAGGTGCTGCGGCCGACCGGCGCCGGACCGCTGATCATGCAGGCCGCATGCGAGGACAAGCAGACGACGAGCGTGATGGAGATGTACGGGCCACACCAACGCGGCGGCGGCGTGCTCGTGCAGCTGTGGCGCAAAGTGCGGTTTCGCGACAGGGAGACCGCGCCCCTGCACGCGTCGTTGCGCCGCGCCGTCGAACACCGCGCGTTGATGGCGATCGCGATCGGTCAACTCAAGGTCGCCAACATCGAGACCATCGCTGTGGCCGCGCTGGAGCGCAACTGGACGTTGTACGCCCACACCCCTGTGCGCGGAACTCCGATCGGCGACTGCACGGCGGCCATTCCCGTGAGCCGGGTCTGGGAATCGCTGCGCGAACTCCACGACTGCCAGATCTCGCACGGGGACCTGCGCGCCAGCGAAATCACCGTCGACGAGACCGTGTTGTTCGGCGGCTTCGACAGCGCCGAATACGGGGCGACCGACGCGCAACTGCGGTCCGATATCGCGCAGCTGCTCGTGACGACGACCCACCTCTACGATGCCCCGTCCGCAGTGCGGGCCGCGATCGACGCCTTCGGCAAGGACACCGTGCTGTCGGCATCGCGTCGGCTCACGAACGCGGCGGTCCCGTCACGCATCCGCCAATCCGTGCGCGAACCCAAGGCCGTGATGTCCGCCGTGCGCGACGAGGTGAAGAGCCAGACGCGCGTCGACGAGATCCGCACCGAAACCGTCACCCGGTTCACCCGCGGCCAGTTGCTCCAGCTCGTGCTGTTGATCGCGCTGGTCTACGTCGCGTATCCGTTCATCAGCTCTGTGCCGACGTTCCTCACCGAATTGCGCACTGCGAACTGGTGGTTCGCGCTGCTGGGGTTGGCGGCGTCGGGGCTGACGTATCTCGGTGCCGCAGGCGCGCTGTGGGCGGCCGCCGACGGTGTGGTGAAGCTGTGGGGCCTGATCGTCATGCAGGTGGCCAACAAGTTCGCCGCCACGACCACCCCGGCGGGTGTTGGCGGCCTCGCGCTCAGCGTCAGGTACCTGCAGAAGGGCGGCCTCACGCCGATGCGCGCGACGACCACAGTCGCGCTGCAGCAGTCGGTGCAGGTGATCACTCACGTTCTGCTGCTGATCGTCTTCAGCACCGCAGCGGGCGTGTCCGCCAACCTTTCTCGTTTCGTTCCCAGCATCAACGTGCTGTACCTGGTGGCCGGACTGCTGCTCGGTCTGGTCGGAACCTTCCTTCTCGTACCCAGGCTGCGGCACTGGCTGGCGACGGCGGTGCGGCCGCACCTGCAGGAGGTGATCGGCCACCTCATCGAACTCGGCCGCGAGCCCAAGCGCCTGGCCGTGATCGTGATCGGTTGCGCGGCAACGACTCTCGGCAATGCCTTCGCGCTGTGGGCCGCGATCGAGGCGTTCGGCGGCAACACGTCGTTCATCACCGTCACCGTCGTGACGATGATCGGTGGCACGCTGGCGTCCGCGGCGCCGACACCGGGCGGCGTCGGCGCAGTCGAGGCCGCACTGATCGGTGGCCTTGCGGCGTTCGGGATGGCCGCGGCCGTCGCCGTTCCTTCGGTGCTTCTGTACCGCGTGCTGACGACCTGGATGCCGGTGTTCGTCGGCTGGCAGGTCATGCGCTGGATGACCAAGAACGCGAGAATCTAGGCCGTTCTACGCGAAGCGGGCGGTGTCCGCACGGACGCGAGTGGTACATGTCGTGATGCCAACCTCGAAGCGACTTTGTCGCTCAACTACTACGGCAGTGAAAAGAATCAGCGACAGAGTCGCCCGTAGGTTGGCAGCTCGCAACATCGGTTGGGAACTCACGCGCCCGTCGAGAGTTCATACTGAGCCTGTGGGTGAACTCAACGTCTTGGGCGGACCGTTGGAGCCGTGCGGCACCGACCCGATGACCGGCTTCTACCGCGACGGCTGCTGCTCGACCGGACCTCAGGATGTCGGCAGGCACACCATCTGCGCCGTGGTGACCGCCGAGTTCCTCGAGCATCAACGCTCCATCGGCAACGATCTGTCGACCCCGATGCCGCAGTACCGCTTTCCCGGGTTGGAGCCCGGGGACCGCTGGTGTGTGACCGCAGTGAACTGGCTGAGGGCATATGAGGACGGCTGCGCGGCCCCGGTGGTCCTGGCGTGCACCCACGAACGCACGCTGGAGGTGGTGGGGATCGACGCGCTGCGCGAAAACGCCGTCGACGTTCCCGACGACCTCGGCAGCCTTTAACGCAATACCGGTCAGCACGTCGTTGATCAGGAATACCGTGTGCGCTATGACAGATCAGGAACCCGCGGTCTCGGCGGGGCATCCGCCGGAAAAGCTTCTCAAGATCGCCAACCCGATGCTGCGCTTCCTGCTGGGCACGCCCCTGGCGGGTCCGTTGCGTGGCCAACTGATGGTGTTGAACTTCACGGGACGAAAGTCGGGCCGCCAGTTCTCGATTCCGGTGAGCGCGCATCACATCGACGGGGCGCTGTACGCCATCGCGAACGCAGGGTGGAAGGCCAACTTCCGCGACGGTCACGACGCTGACGTTCTGCACGCCGGGAAGACGACGAAGATGCACGGCGAGATGATCTCCGACCCGGCCGCCGTCGCCGATCTCGCACACCGCTGCGCCGAGGGCTACGGCGTCAAGAAGGCGCAGACGATGATGGGGCTCAAGTTCCGCGACGACCGGATCCCGACCGTCGAGGAGTTCGCCGACGGCCTCGCCCGCGAGAAGATCGTCGCCGTCAAGTTCACCCCGCGCTAGCCCCATGCAGCTATCGGGAAAGACAGTCCTCCTCACCGGCGCCACCGGCGGACTCGGACAGGCCATCGCCTCGGCGCTGGCGGACCGTGGCGCGAGAATGATCCTGAGTTCGCGCAAACAGCAGGAACTCGAGCGGCTCGCGGGCTCACTCGCCGGACAAGGCCACCGCACGATCGTCACCGACCTCGCGGAGGACGGCGCGACTCTCGCGCTGCTGGCCGAGGCCGGCGATATCGACGTCCTCGTCGCCAATGCCGCCCTACCGGCATCGGGCAAGCTCGACAGCTTCACCCCGCACCAGATCGACCGGGCACTGCGGGTCAACCTCGAATCGCCGATCCAGATGACCCGTGCGCTGATCCCCGCGTTCACGACGCGACGGTCGGGGCACTTCGTCTACGTCTCGTCGATGTCCGGCAAGGCAGCAACGGCCGGCGCATCGCTCTATGCCGCAACGAAATTCGGCCTGCGGGGTTTTGCGCTGTGTCTGCGCGACGACATGCAGCCCGCAGGTGTCGGCGTTTCGGTGATCTGCCCCGGCGCCATCCGCGACGCGGGTATGTACGCGGAATCGGGGGCGCCGCCGCCACCTTTGATCGGCACCGGCACACCTGAGCAGGTCGGCAAAGGGGTCGTCACCGCCATCGAGCGCAACCGCGCCGAGGTCGACGTCGCTCCGCTGCGGCAGCGTGCTTTGGCGCGGTTCGCGATGAACGCGCCCGCATTGGCATCCCGCATCGGGGGCGAAGTCGCCGCCAAGGCCGCCGCCGAAATCGCCGCTGGACAGACGGAGAAACGTTGACACCCGCCGACAACGACGAATTGGTCGCGGCACGAGCCGCATACAGACGGGGCGACTGGCGCTCTGCTTACGACCATTTCGGCCGTGCGGTCAAGACCGCAGAGCTGAGCACCGACGACCTTTCGTCGTTCGGCATGGCGGCGTGGCGGCTTGGCTACGGCAGGGAATCCATCCGGATGTCCGAGGAGGCCTTCAACCGATTGGTGGCCGAGAACAACACGCGGACCGCCGCCATGAAGGCAGCCGACGTCGCACTGCAGTGGCTCAACGGCGGTGACACGACGATCACCCGGGTGTGGGTCAACCGCGCTCGCAGGCTGCTCGAATCGTCTCCCGAGGACGAGGCCTTCGCCTATCTGCTGTACGTGGACTCCCAACTGTCGGTTTTCGAAGGGCAGTACGACGCGGGCGTGCAGCGCGCGCTGGAGCTCGAGGCGTTCGTCAGTCAGCGCAACTCGCCCGGACTGACCGCGCTCTGTTTAGCCGCCAGCGGCCTGTCGAAGCTTCCGTTCGCACGCACCAGCGAGGCCCTTGCCGACCTGGACGAGGCGATGATGCCAGTCCTGGCGGGCCAGGTTCCGGTGGATTGGGCCGGCGACATCTACTGTGCCGTGATCCACGAGTGCTATCGACTCGGAGATCTGAGCCGCATGAAGACCTGGACCAACGCGATGGACAAATGGCGCCAGGGCCCAGAGGTCGCCGCGTCCTGGTACGGCACCACGTGCGAAGTCCATAAATGGCAATTATTAAGCGCCACAACCGATTACCGAGAACTGGAGCAGCGGCTCGTCAATGCCCTTTCCGTCATCGAGGATTTCCATGTCGGAACGGCCGGTGAAGGCCACTACGAACTCGGTGACATCCGTCGACGGATGGGTGACATCGACGGTGCCCGCCAGGCTTTCGCGAAAGCGCGGGAGATCGGCTTTGAACCCCTCCCCGGTGAAGCGCTGTTGAAATGCCAGCTCGGCGACGAGGCCGCCGCATGGAACGACCTGCGGATGCGGATGGATGCCGAGGAAGACGAAATCTCCCGCATTCGGTTTCTGCCTGCGGCCATCGAGATCGCATTGGCGCGCAACCGCGTCGACGAGGCGGATCAGTACTGCCGCGAGCTCGAGGAAGGTGCCGAGAGATTCGACTCACCCGGCTTCCGGGCCTGGGCGCTGCACGCCCGCGGGACGGTACTCGTCAAGCAGGGAGCCCCTGCCGAGGCGCTGCCCATCCTGCAAGACGCGCTGCGCCGGTACCGGACCACCCAGCGCCGCTACGAGATGGCGCAGGTCTACGAGTGGATGTCGCGGGCCCGACGAGGCGGCGGGCGACAGCGCGGGCGCCGCCGATCCGACCGGCCAACGCCGAATCGATCTACCGAGCAGCTCGGCGCTCAACCGACCCTGGCGACCAACACCGAGCTTCCCGGCGGGCTGACCAAGCGCGAAGTCGAGGTTCTCGGCCTCATCACGGCCGGTGCGTCCAACCGCGACGTCGCAAAACAGCTGTTCATCAGCGAAAAGACCGTCGGCAGGCACCTGGCCAACATCTTCGTCAAGCTCGATGTCTCATCCCGTACCGCCGCCGCCGCCTGGGCACACGAGAACAGGGTGCTGCCCGGCGCGTGAGCGGTGTCTGCATCATTTGCCCCATAGGGCTGTGTAGTCACCACATCTTTCTCCTGATGTCCCGGCCCCTCTGAGGGCCATAGCTTTGTGATCAGCCGGTTTCCCGGAACAGACCACCGAAAGCCAGGGACGAGGTGTAACGTGATGACCCGCAGGTGGTCCGCGCTCGGTGTCCTGGCCCTCGGTGTCCTGTTGATCGGTGTCGACGGCACGGTGCTGGCGGTGGCGGCCCCGTTCATCAGCAGGGACCTCGGCGCGACCGCGACACAGATGCTGTGGATCGGAGACATCTACTCGTTCGTGCTGGCCGGTCTGCTCATCACGATGGGCGGTCTCGGCGATCGCATCGGTCACAAGAAGCTGTTGCTCGGCGCCGCGTTCGGCTTCGCGGTCATGTCGATCGCAACGGCGTACGCGCCGACCCCCGAACTCCTCATCGGTGCGCGCGCTCTTCTCGGTGTCGCCGGCGCAACCCTGGCTCCGTCGACCCTCGCTCTGATCCGGGCCCTGTTTCCTATTGCCCGGGAACGCAGCGTCGCCGTGGGCATCTGGGCGGCAGTCTTCTCGGCCGGCACCGCTTTGGGTCCCGTCGTCGGTGGGCTGCTGCTCGAGCATTTCTGGTGGGGCTCGGTCTTTTTGATCAACGTCCCGGTGATCGCCGTGCTGTTGGTCGGCGGCATCGTATTGCTGCCGGAAATGCGCGACCCCACGCCGGGACCGCGGGACCTGCCAAGCGTCGGACTGTCCCTCGTCGGAATGCTCGGCCTCGTGTACGCACTCAAGGAGGGTGTCCACGACGGGGTGCACATCGACGTTGTGGTCGTCGGCCTGGTCGGGATCGCGGCATTGACGCTGTTCATCAGACGGCAACTACGGCTGCCCGACCCACTGATCGACATCCGGCTGTTCTACAACCGCACGTTTTCGGGTGTCGTCGCCGCCAACCTGCTTTCGGTGCTGGGCCTCTCGGGCGTGGTTTTTTTCCTGTCCCAGTACTTCCAACTCGTGAACGGGTACAGCCCGGCGCAAGCAGGTCTGGCCGAACTCCCCGCCGCGGTGGCGGCGATGGTGTTCGGTGTTCTGGCCGGCGTCGCGGTGCGCTTCTGGTCGCGGCGCGCGGTCCTCGCGACCGGGCTGGCGCTCGTCGGTTTCGCGATGGCGTCCTTGACGACGATCAGCCCCGCCACCGGCTACCCACGGCTCGGTGTCGCCCTGTTCGTCGTCGGTGTCGGCCTCGGTCTGGCCTACACCGTGGCCAATGACCTCATTCTCGACAGCGTTCCGCCGGAGCGAGCCGGTGCGGCAGCGGCTATCTCGGAGACCGCCTACGAGCTGGGCATGGCTCTGGGCATCGCGATCCTCGGCTCCATCGTCGCGGCCGTCTACCGCGGAATGACCATTCCGCCCGGCGTCCACCACGACGTGGTGTCGCATGCGAAGGAAACGCTCGGCGCGGCACACGAAGCGGCTGGCGCGCTCCCGGCCGCGAATGGTCATGCTCTGCTGACATCCGCCCAAAGCGCGTTCACCGACGGGTTGGCCGTCGCGTCCGGTGTGGGCTCGATTCTGTTATTGGCGTCGGCGGCCGCGGTATGGCTGCTGCTGAAACCACGCCCGGCGCGGGAGATTCCGACGCGCGGTCGTGAGAATTGTCGGAAACGTCAAAGTGGGCGAGTATGCGAAGCCGGCTCGCTAAGGTCTGGGCACCCATCAGGGCGACAGGAGGTACGGAGATGACAGAGGTTGCTCCCGATGAGAACGTTGCCGAGGGTGGTTACGAACCCGAACTGAAGCGATCGCTCGGCCAGTTCCAAGTGTTCGCGATCTCATTCGCGTTCATCTCGGTCGCGGTCGGCGTCTTCGGTACCTACGACGACGTGCTGCAGAACGCCGGGCCGGTCGGAATCTGGCTTTGGGTGGTCGTGGCGATCGGGCAGACACTCGTGGCTCTCGTGATCGCGCAGTTCGCCGCCCGCATCCCCCTCAGCGGCTCCTCTTACCAATGGGGTTCGCGACTGGCCAACCCGAAGGTCGGCTGGTGGTTCGGGTGGGCCAACTTCTGCATTCTGGCGCTGGGTGTGGTGGCCATCAACAACGCGCTCGCCCAGATGGCCCTGATGCCGCTGCTCGGTATGGCCGAGGACGAGGGCACGGCGCGCGTGATCACTGTGGTGCTGATGATCATCGAGGCAGTGATCGTCATCGCGTCGACCCGCCTGTTGGCGATGATCAACAGCGGTGCGGTGGGTCTGGAACTGACGCTGGTGATCGTATTGACCATCGCGCTTTTGGTGGCTGTCGCGGTTTCGGGCAAGGGATCCGTCGACAACCTCATGTCCCGAGGTATCGCCGAGGGCGCCACCAACTATTTCGGAGTCGGCGGGGGGTTGATGCTCGCGACGGTCATGGGCATGACCACCCTCGTCGGTTTCGACGCCGCAGCCAACCTCGCCGAGGAAGCCAAGAACCCCTACCGCACTGTCCCGCGTGCGGTCGTCGGCTCGGTGATCGCGGCCGGGGTGCTGGGACTGCTGTTCCTGATCGCGCTCACCGTCGCGATCGACGACGTCCCGCGAATCAGCAGAAGCGACTCACCGGTGGTGTTGATCCTGCGCGATCAGCTCGGCCCGGTCGCGGAGAGCATCCTGCTCGGCGCGATCGTCTTCGCGTTCTTCGGCGCCGGGATGGTGACCCTGGCCACCTGCTCGCGGATCGTCTACGCGATGGCGCGCGATAGCCGTTTCCTGCGCACGGGCTGATGCGCCGCGTCAACCCACGCACGCAAACGCCGATTCCGGCGACGATCCTGATCGTCGTTTTGGGGATCGTTCTGATGATCGTGATGCCGGGTGACGCCCTGCTGGAGCTGATCACCACCGGGACAATTATCGGGCCGCTCCTTTACGGCGCGACCATCGTCCTCTACCTGTGTGTACGCAAGGGACTGGGCCGCGTGGAGGGCGCATTCGACCTCGGCCGCTTCGAGATGCCGGTCGCGGTCAGCGCCTTGGTCTGGTCGGTCATCGCGGTGTTCTTGATCGTGTCCCCCGAGTCGGCGAGGGTGCCCATCGTGCTTGTGGTCGGGCTGTTCCTCATCGGCGCGCTGTACTTCGTGAAGCTGTGGAAGTTCGACCGGGGGGTCCTGGAGACCGAGCCGGAAAACACCGAAATGTTCAAACACTGAAAGAGAGGAATCCCGTGGTCACCAAGCTGACGGGTGAGGTTGTCCGCAAGGGAGATTCGGGCTACGACGCGGCGCGAATCAGCTACAACCATTTGTTCACCCATCGTCCTGAGGCGATCGTGTTCTGCGCCGAGACGCAAGATGTGGTCAATGCCCTGACGTGGGCACGGGAGAACCGGGTTCCTTTTCGGATCAGGAGCGGTGGGCACAGCCTGGAAGGTTGGTCCACCGTCGACGATGGTCTGGTGATCGACGTGAGCCGGCTGAAGTCGGCGCAGATAGACGCGGCGTCGAACACCGCCACGGTCGGCGCCGGACTCAACCAGATGGAAGCGGTGATCGCCCTCGGCGGGGCCGGCTTCGCCGCGCCGACCGGAACCGAAGGAACGGTCGGACTTGTCGGCGCGACGCTCGGAGGTGGCTTCGGTCTGCTCACCCGGAATTTCGGCATGGCTTCCGACAATCTCATCGCGGCAGAGGTCGTCGTGGCATCGTCCGACGGTGGAGCAACGGCGATTGTTGCTGACCAGCAGAACAACTCAGATCTGCTCTGGGCGTTGCGCGGCGCGGGCAACGGCAATTTCGGGATCGTCACCTCCCTCACCTACAAGATTCATCCATTGACGCAGACCATTTATGTCGTCGCGACGTGGCGCGGACTGGCCGACCTGCAGGAGGTTTTCGAGGCGTGGCAACGCAGCGCCCCGCATGCCGACGATCGCCTCACGAGCCAACTCGAAATAGGATCCGATCAGATCGGGCTGTCCGCGGTTCTTGCCTCCGGCTCGGAGGACGAGGCGAAACAGATGCTGGAGCCGGTTCTGTCGGTCGGCGAGCCTGACGTCACGACCATGGACGCGAGCTGGACGGACGTATACGAAGGATTTCAGATACCGCCCGCCGACGAAGCTGCGAACTGGAAATTCTCCTCGCAGTTCATATATGAGCCGTTCCCGCCGGAAGCGGTGGACCTCATCAAGACGTTTTTGACGCAGGCGCCGACACCGGACTGCAACTACTTCACCAACGCATTCGGCGGCGCCGTCAAGAACAGCGAACCCTCCGGTGGCTCGGTCTTCGCCCACCGCGACGCTCTCTATTACGCCGAACCCGGCGCAGGCTGGGGTGTGCGCGGTGGCCTTCCCGCTTCGGATGACCCGTTGACCGCCAAGTGCGAAGCCTGGATCGCGGAGTTCCATGAAGCGTTGCAGCCCTACGTGAATGGCGCCTACGTCAACGTCCCCAATGCCGGTATGCCGGATTGGGAGACCGCCTACTGGGGCTCCAACGTCGACCGGCTGCGCACGATCAAGGCGAAGTACGACCCCGACAACGTGTTCAGCTATGAACAAAGCGTGCGGTCCGAATGACCACCGAGGACATCGCGGATACCCGTAGCGCCGATGACGGGGTCCGAAGTTCGGGCTACGCACCGGAACTGAAGCGCACGCTTGGGCCGTTTCAGGTTTTTGCCGTCGCGTTCGCGTTCATCTCGGTCGTGGTCGCCGTCTTCGCGACCTACGGCTCCGTACTGCAGAATTCCGGACCGGTGGGGATCTGGCTGTGGATCGTGGCTGCGGTCGGGCAGACGTTGGTGGCACTGGTCGTCGCACAGTTCGCGGCCCGCATCGCGCTCAGCGGATCCTCCTATCAATGGGCGTCGCGGCTGGCGAATCCCAAGGTCGGCTGGTTCTTCGGGTGGGTGACGTTCTGGTACCTGGCCATCGCGTCGTGGCGATGGACAACGCGTTGGCAAGCCAAGCGCTCATGCCACTGGCCGGCATGGCCCCGGACGAGGATGTCGCGCGCCTGATCACGTTGGCGGTGTTGCTCGTTCAGGCCGTACTCGTCATCGCCTCCACGCGCCTGCTCGGCATGATTTCGTCCAGCGCCGTGGGAGTCGAACTGGCGATCCTGGCGGTATTGGTGATCGGCCTTGGTGTCGTCATGGTGTTCAGCGGCAGCGGCACGGTCGGCAACCTCACCTCGCGAGGCGTCACCGCCGATGCGCCCAACTACTTCGCCATCGGCGGCGGCTTCATGTTCGCGATCATCATGGGGCTCACGACGCTGGTCGGCTTCGACTCCGCAGCGAATCTCGCCGAGGAGGCCAAGGACCCGTTTCGCAGCGTCCCGCGCGCGATCGTCGCTTCGGTGGTGACGTCAGCGGTGGTCGGATTTCTGTTCGTCATCGTCCTCACCTTGGCGATCAAGGACGTCGGCGCCGTGACCGCCAGCGGATCGCCGGTTGCGGCAATCATCCGCGAGCAGCTCGGACCGGTGATGGAGCGAATCTTGTTGGCGGCGATTGTGTTTGCGATGTTCGGCTCGGGGATGGTGATCATGGCCGCGGGCTCGCGACAGGTGTTTGCGATGGCGCGCGATGAACGCTTCCCCGGCTACAAGCTTCTGCGCCGGGTCAATCCACGCACCCAGACGCCGATCCTCGCCACCATCCTGATCCTCGCGGTGGGCGTCGTCCTCATGGTCGCGTTGCCGGGCTCGGCGCTCCTGCAGCTGATCATCGCTTCCTCAACCCTGCCCGCCCTCATCTACGGAGCCGTCACCGTGCTGTACCTCTCGGTGCGAAAACGGCTGGAACGCAAGGAAGGCGGCTTCAGCCTCGGGCGCTTCGAGGTGCCGGTGACGGTCGGCGCGATAGTCTGGGTGGTGATCGCCTTGTTCGCATTGGTGTCACCCGGGAGCTCATTGGTTCCCGACTTGGTCGTCGTCGGCTTGATCCTCGCCGGCGCGCTCTACTTCGCCAAGATGCTGATCTTCAACCGCGACGTTCTCGAGCACGAGCCGGGCGAAGACTCACCGGCGGCTGCCTTCTCCACACTCGAGGGGGCGGCAAATGTCGACAACTGATCCGGTCCCCACCGGCGTGGATGCACGTACCGTTGATCGCGTGTCCCACAAGGCGATAACGATGGCGGAGCAGCCCGAGCTGAAGAATCAATCGATTCCTGACGGGGAGATCTGGCCGGAGTTCAACCTGCATGGCGACACCTATCTCACGTCGTGGTCACGTCTGACCGACGATCTTCCGGCGTTCCAGTTCGCGATGTGCGATGCCGAAACCGGCGAAGTCATCGCCGACGCGCACACGGTGCCGTGCTGGTGGGACGGTACGCCTGACGGGCTGCCCGGCGGCTTCGACGCCACCATCGCCGACGCCTTCAACCGGCTCGAAAACGACCTGCCGGTCAACACACTGTGCGCGATCGCGGCCGAGATTCCGAAGGGTGGCCGCGGGACTGGGCTCGCGGCCGAGATCTTGAAGGCCATGGGCGTCATCGCCGCCCGGGAGGGTCTCGAGCACATGATCGCGCCGGTCCGGCCGACATGGAAAGACCGCTATCCGATCACACCGATCGAGCGGTACATGACCTGGCGTCGTGACGACGGATCCCTGTTCGACCCGTGGCTGCGGCTGCACGAACGCATGGGCGCGCGCATCGGACCCTCGGCGCCGGCCTCATACCGCATCGACGGGACGGTCGGGGAATGGGAATCCTGGCTCGGGATGGCATTTCCAGAATCCGGTGATTACGTGTTCCCTGGCGGGCTTTCGCCGCTCGCGGTCGACCGTGCAGCCGACCGCGCGACCTACCTGGAACCCAACGTCTGGATGATCCACAACGTGTCAGCGATCCAGAACTACGAAGTGACGCAGTAGATCACGCGTCGGTGTACGTGCCTGTGTGGTCGTAGCGCTTCAGCCACTCCGGGCCGCCCTGTTCGGTGTTGACGCCCTTCTCGATGAGGGCGAGGTTGTGGTACAGGTGCATTCCCGTAACCGTCGACTCGGTCATCGACGGTCCGCCGTTGCCGTCCCGGATCTGCTCGGAATGGTGCAGACCGTCCACCAGGGTCTTGATGAACTCGATCGACCTGTACTGTGCCGCCGGATCGGTCGCACCACCCCAGGACGGCCAGTAAGCGGTCCCCAGGTCTTCCACCACGTAGATGCCACCCGGCTTCACATGTGGGAACAGAGCGTTGAACGACGCGAGGACGTGGTGGCTCATATGACTGCCGTCGTCGATGATGATGTCGAACGGTCCCAAGTCGCGGCCCAGCGAGTCGAGGAATGCCTCGTCCCCCTGGTCCCCTTGCACCACGTTCAGGCGGCTCTCCTCGACGCCGGTCTTCGTGAAGATATCCAGGCCGTAGATCAGGCCGCGTCGAAAGAAGTGCTTCCACATGCGCAACGACTCACCGCCGGCGTCGATCGCGTCGTAACCGCCGATTCCGATCTCGAGCACCTTCACCGGCAGCTCCCGGTAGGGCTCAAAGTGCTTCTGGTAGTGCGGCGTATACCAGCGCCCGCCCCACTTATCCGAACCGAAACGGGCCGCGAGCTCGGAAAGATCCTTCGGTCGCTGCGTCATGGCGCCGACGATCGGCCAGATCGCGGCGGCGATGGCCGGCGAGTACTCCGAGTCCACGTATTCCGTTGCGGAGATCTCGCGGGTGGCACCGTACGGCCCCACCGGACCGAAGAGTTCACGCGCCAGGTCCACCAAGTCCTGACGGATGGTCACGGCAGCGTCTGCGCTCCAACCCTTTTCGACGTGCGGATCGCCATCGCCCAGCGTGAGGAGATAGCCGAGGCGCTCGCCGGCGAAGCCGAGGTCGCACTGAATGACGAACCGATCGCCCGGGCCGTTCAACAGGGTGGCGCGACTGACCACCTCCGCCAGCACCGCCTCGGCGACGGCATCGGGGCCGATGTCGGCGACACGGGCCGAAATCTCAGCGTCGGGCAGACCTGCGGCCAGAAGGACACTTTCGATCACACTGGAATCGGTCGACATGGGTCATACCTCCGCTGGAGTTGTTTCAAGCCCGGTCGGACACGCGAGCTGATCGTATGCCGCACGCGCGTCGGCGGGTGGGTTGTTTAGGCGGCGGGTGGGCAGTAGGCGTCGACGTAGACGGTGACCAGGCCGTTGGTGTTGCCGTGGTGGCGGTGGCGTTCCTGGCGGGTGGAGATGATCGAGCACTGGTCCAGGGGGGTGGATGAGTTGGTGTTGACGGTGACGCGGAAGCCGGCGTCCTTGAGGTCGTTGATGGTGTCTTGGGCGGTGGGCGCGGTGGGGGCGGCGCCGTCGACCGAGGCGGGGTCCGCGTCGGCGTGGGCGGCGGCGGCCAGGCCGACGGTCAGGGCGGTGAGCATCGGGGCGGCCAGTGCGGCGAACGCGATCCTCGTGGTTGCCTTGGTGTTCATGGTGTCCCTGGCTTTCGGTGGTCAGTTCCGGGTGAACCGGCTGATCACAAAGCTATGGCCCTCATCGGGGCCGGGACATCAGGAGAAAGATGTGTTAGCTACACGCCCTATGGGGCAAATGATGCAGACACGCTGGCGGCTAGGCGCGTGCCGTACTCACGCTGCGGGCGATCTCGTCGAGGTGGGTGTCCCAGGTGCCGCAGCATCCGCCGAACACATCGAGGTGCGGGTAGCGCCCCGCGAGACCGCCCATCAGTTCACCGAGTGCAGCGGGGTCGCCCATTTCCAGATGGCCGAGCGTGCACAGCGAGATCTTGTCCATCATCGCGGCGTTCGGGCGAAGCGCACGCACCCGCTCGAACCACGAGCCGGGTTCGATGGCAGGCATGAACTCGAATGGGTGCGAACAGTTGATGCCGTAAAAGGCCGGCCGGGCATCCCCGGTTTCGGCGTCAATCGTCTCGATCGCGTCCTTCACAGAGGGGCCCGAGTTCAACCTGCTCGTGTGGTGATCCAACGTGAACAAGACGGCGAGCGGAAGTCCGATTCGCTTTGCGGCACGGGACAATCCGATGACCTCGGGCACACCGTTGAATGTCATGGCCTGAACCAGATCCACACCGGCTCGAGCCAGGGTGGTGAGCTGCTCGCTGTGGTAGTCCTCGGCCTCGTCGGCGGTGATCGTGCGGTTCGTCTCGTACGCGTCGCCGCGCGGGCCGACGATACCTGCGACCTTGAGCTCAGGCACCTGGCCCTCGTACGGCCGCGCGACGTCGCGCAGAAATCCGATCGCCCGCAACTGTAAATCCGCGAGCGCCTCGCCGGAGTAGCCGAGTAGCGACGCCCAGTCGGGGCTCGCGCGGTAGTCGAGCCCACCCACAACTACACCGAAACCGTGCCGCGCGGCGGTGTCGAGGTAGCGGGTGTACATCCCGCTCAGTTCGGCCATGGCGCGGGGGTTGTCGAGCAGCGGGAACATGGCGAAGTGCGGGAGATCGAACCCGTACTTGTACATGATCTCGGTTTCTTGGCCACCCTCGGTGAGGTAGTTCAGCCCCGGCTGCTGCTGGGGAAACTCCGCTGGCATGGTGGCCTTCCCGACGAGGGGTGATGCGTGGCTATCAGAGTAGGCCGGTACCGACGAGCCCATTCCCGAACGCCCGGCCTGGGCTTCAAGAATTCGTCAAGAATCCCCCAAGGCATCGAGCGCACCCTTCCACGACTGGAAAGGAACGCGCATGCACCAGATGTTCTTTCGAGCCGCGGTATTCGCGGCCACTGCCGTGGTGGCGGTTGGATGTTCGTCGTCCACCGAGCCCGGCGCGCAGCGCGGCATACCCGCCCCGCAGTCGTCGCCTTCGGCGACCCCGTCGGCACAGATGGCCGGTCTCAACGTCGAAGAGCCGATGCAGGATGTGCCTTGGTCGCAGGTGGGTCCCGGCTGGATGCTCGCGATGTGGAACGCGGCGTCTCCCTCGAATTCCGGCGATGATTTCAACCCTGGCGAGCCGACGCCATACGACGCGGAGACGACGCTGTATCTGGTCAACCCCGAAGGTGGCCGCTACGCGATCACCACGTTCGAAGCGCCGGGCGAGAACGGATCACTGCCCACCTTGGCCGACTGGTCCGGCGACGGCAGCCGGGCCCTGTTCTACCGCCAGGGCGACGACTTGACCGTGATCGAAGTCGACCTGCGCACCGGCGAGCGGACCTCGTTCACAGTCAAGGGCGGATACTCCGTCACCCCGCGCTACACGCGGCCCGAAGGCAAGGCCGTGCTCTTACTGAAGTCGAACGACGTCGACAGCGCGGCATCCCTTGCCCGCGTGGATCTCTCGGGCAAGCAGCAGCTCACGTACCCGGTGGACAAGCTCGGGCACGAGTTCAACGCGTCAGTTCTCTCCACGCCCGACGGCACGCGGCTGGTGCTCGGTACCGACGCCGGCCTTTCGCAGATGGGCAACGACGGGACGTCGATCAAGCAGCTACCGGTTCCCGACGCCAGCGACTGCAGTCCGCTTCGATGGTGGGAGACCGACGTCGCCCTGGCCCGTTGTTCCGGACCGGATTTCAGCTATTCGCGGCTGTGGCTGGTGCCCGTCGACGGTTCCGCACCCACGCCGCTGACCGGAAAGAACGACGGAACTCAGGGCCAGGACCTCGCCGACCTCAATGCCTGGCAGCTGCCGGCAGGCACGTTCGTGCAGGCGGCCGGCGGATGTGGCTTCGTATACCTCGCCAAGCTCAACTCGGCCGACGGAACGACCACCCCGGTGTCGGTACCGGATGTGGAAGACAACCACAGCGTTCACGTGCTCGGTGTCGCCGACGGCCAGCTGCAACTGCAGGCGACGCTGTCGTGCGGCAGCGGCGAGTCGCTGCTCAACTACGACCCGGCGTCGGGAACCTCGACGGTGCTGCTCGGGCAAGACGTGAACGGAGGTGGTGTCGTCGACGCGGTGCCGTATCCGGATTCTCAGTAGAGCTGCAGCTTCCCGTGAGATCGATGTTCTTAGCGCCATTTACTTCAAGGTCAAAATCTGCGACCGTGTCAATTACAGGGGTCACATCTAAGGGGTTAGGTGTTATGCGCAATCAAATTCTGCCTGTGTTAGCGGCCGCGTTACTAGTAGCCGGATGTAGCAGTTCTACCAAGGAAGAGCCCAAAGCTCCGGAATCGTCGGCAGCCGCGCAGTCGGCGGACGAAAACGTCGATTCGAAGAACGGCCCGGCCCCGGAGGCACCCGCCCCCGAGGGCGGAGGCGGAACGATGATCGTCTCGTACGAGGACGCCGACACCCCCGAGGCGATCGCCGGGAAAAAGCTTCAGCAGGACAACCACATGCTCGAAGACCTCGCCGACGACATCAACCAGACACTCAACCTGCCGCACGACATCACGCTGCGCGGGGCGCAATGCGGTACTCCGAACGCATATTGGAGCGAGGCCGATAACGCCATCACCATGTGCTACGAGGACACCGACTGGTCAATGGAGGTCTTCAAAAAGGCGAACGACGCCGATCCCCTCCAGTCAGCGCTCGGCTCCGAGTACACGACGTTCTATCACGAGACCGGCCACATGACGATCAGCATTTACGACCTGCCGGTCACCGGACGCGAGGAGGACGTCGCCGATCAGGCCGCCGCCTACCTACTTCTGACGCCAGGCGAGGACGGCACAGTGATCCGGAGTCGGTGCAGTCCGTGAAGGACTTCGCGCGTGCTTTCGCCGCACTTGCCGAGGTGCAGACTGAGTTCACCGCGGAAGACATGGCCGACGAACACTCGCTGAACCTGCAGCGGGTGTACAACATGGAATGCTGGATCTACGGGTCCAATCCGGAAGCCAATGGCGATCTGGTCGCCAACGGCCAACTGCCCGAGGACCGCGCGGCGGGCTGCCCCGCCGAGTGGCAGCAGCTGGACGAAGCCTGGTCGACCTTGCTTGAGCCCCACTGGAAGTAACGGCCGCGCCCAGAAATGTGATCTTGATAACTCGCTGGTAGTCGGTTTGAGGCGGGCAAGTGAACAAATTGACTTCAACGTCGACCGCTATCCAGAAAGCGCAGACAAGAACCTATGAGCACCCCTAACATTCCGTCCGTGGAACCCGAGAACCCGCAAGCGCCAGAGCGCCAATCCCGTCACGGTGCCAAGGCCCGCTCCGGCGGCAAGCGCATCGTCACCATCCTCAGCGTCGTCGTGCTTTTCGTGTTGGCCTACGGCGTCACGCTGTTCGCGTACTGGGAGCTGTCGGGATCGTCCACGGAGTTGGGCCCGGCAGACGAGGGCGACGGATCCGAAACGATTGTCCTGGTGACGGTGAAGGCATTGCGCACTGTCGACTACCAGGCCGATGTCAAGGTGCTCGTCATCCCGCAGGATGACCTCACCGACGAACGGCTCGATGTGCTCAACACCGACATCTCGGTGCGACTGTTCCCGTGGAACACCCTGGGCGACCTCAACTTTCCCGCCGGAGAGTCGCCCGCCGAGAAGGCCACCACCCTCGACCTCGACGGTGATGTGAACCTTTGGCCGTTCGACAAATACACGTCCGCACCGATCAGTGCGACATTGCTCGTCGGATCGGGAGAGGACCGGCAGTACGTGCCGGCCCGCGTGGAAGTCGAAGGGGCGCTGCAGGGCTGGGACCTCTACGCCGACGAGGTCGCCCCTGGGCCCAACGACTCCGGCTCGGACACGGCGACCAAGTTGACGCTGAAGCGGTCACTCGGCCCGCTCGCATTCGATCTCGGCATCTGCATCGTGCTGATCACCCTGCCGACGCTGGCGATCGTCACGGCTCTGCAGGTCATCACGAGGCGTAAGGCATTCCAGATGCCGTTCCTGACGTGGTATGCCGCAATGCTGTTCGCAGTTGTCCCGCTACGCAACATATTGCCGGGAGCACCACCGCCTGGCGCATGGATAGACGTTGCCCTCGTGTTGTGGGTCCTCGTCGCCTTGGTCACCGCGATGGTGATGGCAGTCGTGTCCTGGTGGAAGCAGGTCGATTAGTCCTCGACGCGTCGAGTTCGAGAGCTACAGCCAGAACTTGGCGAGTTCTTCCGCGATGGCCTCCGGGTCCTGGTTTCCGGTGTTGCAACTGATTGCGATGGACGTCCGTCGGTCTTCGCTGACATGGAAGGCCGTGACGGACCCCGACCATGAGCCATCGTGGCTCGAGCTGGCCATCGGCGAGGATGTAGATGCCGGCGCCATAGCGGTCGTCGCCGCCGGGGTCGGTCTGTACTGCCCCTTCGACTTGAGCTTCGAGAAGCTTCGGTCCGCCCACCTTGCCGGTTCGGTAGTTGTCGGCCCAACGGACCAGTTGACTTGGCGTGGTCTGGATGGCGCCGTCGCCGACCTGCTCCCACGCAGAGACCGCTACGGCGTATTCGCCTGTGCCCTCGTCGAAGTCATAGGGCAGCGCGGCGCCCGGAACTCCCTGGGTGGCATCGACGACCATGGCCAGATCAAGCGGTTTGAAGACCTGTGCGGACAGGAAGTCGGGCAATGATTGCCCCGAGACCTGTTGCACGACATCGGCGAGCAGCAGGTAGTTGGAGTTCGAGTAGTCGAACTGGGCGCCGGGCTCGAACTGCAGTTCTGGCACCTTCGCCAACGCCTGCACGGCCTGCTCCTGCGTAGTCCGGTCGCTGTACGCGTACCCCTCGTCCTCGAGCAGCCCGATGTAGTCAGGGATACCGCTGGTCTGATGCATCAGCTGTGCGAGGGTCACCGTTTCGGCCCATTCAGGCAGGCCGGTCACGTGGGACGCGAGTGTGTCGTCGAGCGACAGCTTTCCGTCATCTGCCAGCAGCAGGATCGCGGTTGCGGTGAATTGCTTTGACACCGAGGCGATGTCGAAGGCGGTGTCCCTTGTGATCTCGGCACCGGTTTCCAGGTTGGCGAGGCCGCGAACGCCCGTCCAGACCACGTCTCCTTCGATCCCGACTGCAGCCGAGCACCCCGGCTTATCGGCCTCGACGGCACCGTCCAGCACACCCTGGCTTTGCGCCGCAAGTTCGGGGTCCACCTCCGGCGTGGCGGTGGACGACGCTGCCTTGCTCGCTTGCGTGGTCGGGGCGGCTGCGTCCGGGGCGTCGCCCTCCTCACCGCACGCCCCGAGCAAAAACACGGCCGCGAAAAGCACCAGCCCGCGCCTGACGTCGTACGTGACCATGGCGACCTCCCGCGCCGAGGATAGCCGTGAACCCTTGAATCAAGTGCTGATCGACGGAGCCCCAAGCTCAACGGCAGCAGTTCGGGTCGAGCACCGTGCAGAGTGCGGTGAGTGATTCACGCCGAGGAACGTGGTAAACGTTCATGCCGCGTCGCTCCGACTCGACGATGCCTGCACGACGCAACTGCGACAAGTGATGACTCACCGTCGACTCGCTCAGTCCGACCTCGGCAGCCAGATCCTTGCTGCACTCTTCTCCCGCTTCGCTGCTGAACAACAGCGACACGAGTTTGACCCGCACCGGGTCAGCCAAAGCCTTGAGGCGCAACGCGATCTCCAACGCGTCCGCATCGTCGAGAGGACCCGCTGCGACCGGCGAACAGCAGACGGGAGAGGACATGTCCACCATGGGCAATGTCTTGGGCATAGGAGCATTCTGCCAGAAAGATTGACATATGTCGAAGAGGTGGCATCATCATGGTCATCAGTAGTTCGACATAAGCCACATAGGTAACGGAGGTCGCCATGTCCCGTGTTCAACTCGCCCTCAACGTCGACAATCTCGATGAAGCCGTGGAGTTCTACTCGAAGCTGTTCAACACCCGGCCCGCGAAGCTCAAGACCGGGTACGCGAACTTTGTCGTGGCCGACCCCGCGCTCAAGCTCGTGTTGCTGGAGAACCCCGGTAAGGGCGGCTCCCTCAATCACCTTGGCGTGGAGGTGGAGTCCAGCGAAACCGTCCATGCAGAGATCGGCCGCCTGGTCGAGCATGGAATGTTTACCGAAGAAGAGATCGGCACGACGTGCTGTTTCGCCACTCAAGACAAAGTGTGGGTTACCGGACCAGGCGGCGAGAAATGGGAAATCTACACTGTGCTCGCCGATTCCGAGACGTTCGGCACCAACCCTGAATTGCTCGCCGCCGACTCGTCAGGCGGATGCTCCTGCTGGCATGCCGCAGTCGTGGCTAGTCGAATGAGGCTGGGACCGGAACTTGCTGCGACGGCTGCTTGCCGAGTTCACCGGCACCGCGTTGCTCGTCACGGTGGTCGTCGGCTCCGGCATCGCGGCCCAACAGCTCTCGCCCGACGACGTCGGTCTGCAGCTCCTGGAGAACTCGATCGCCACCGCCCTTGGGCTGGCCGCTCTGATCCTCCTGTTCGGCCCGGTGTCCGGCGCGCACCTCAATCCTGTTGTGTCGGCGGCCGACTGGTTACTGGGACGACGCAGCTGGGACCGGCATCAGCGGCAGCCATGTCGGCTGCCTACGCCGTTGCCCAGACACTCGGAGGCATCCTTGGTGCCATGTTGGCGAACGTCATGTTCGACCGACGCAGTGTTCGAGATCGCAACCAGGAACCGCGTCACAACCGGGCACCTCGTCGGCGAGATCGTCGCCACCGCAGGGCTGATCGCTCTCATCTTCGCCCTGGCGCGCAGCGGGCGAGCAGCGTTGTCCGCCGCCGCGGTCGGCGCATACATCGGCGCCGCGTACTGGTTCACCAGCAGCACCTCGTTCGCCAACCCAGCGGTCACCGTCGGACGGATGTTCTCCGACACCTTCGCCGGGATATCGCCCCGGCTCGGTGCCAGGATTCATCGTCGCCCAGATCATCGGCGGCTCATAGGTCTGGCGCTGATCGCTGCGCTGTACCCGAGAACGGAGTTCGCATGACCGACTCCAAGCCCACCGTGCTGTTCCTGTGCACGCACAACGCAGGCCGCTCGCAGATGGCCCTTGGTTACTTCAATCACCTCGCCGGAGACCAGGCGGTTGGCTGGTCCGGCGGCTCCGAACCTGGCAACGCGATCAACCCATCAGCGGTGGCGGTCATGGCGAGAGGTCGGCATCGACATCACCGGGGAGTTTCCCAAGCCCTGGACCGACGAGATTGTTCGGGCGGCCGACGTCGTCGTCACCATGGGATGTGGAGACGCGTGCCCCTTCTTCCCCGGCAAGCGCTACGAGAACTGGGAGCTGCCCGACCCCGCCGGACAGTCGGTCGATGCCGTTCGTCCTATCCGCGACGACATCGAACAGCGGGTTCGCCGTTTGCTGGCCGAACTCGGAATCACTCCCACCTAGCTGGCCGAGCTCGGCCGGGCTGTCTGCGGGACGGTGCGCCGGACCCGCAGTAGTCCCTCCCGCTGTTTGGTGGCAGGCGCAGTGTCCTATTACATCCTTAATTTCATCGACCTATTTCGGCACCCTGTGTAACGAAATATTTCGGCACCCTGTGTAACGAAATAATCGAGGGCCCTCGGCGATCTCGCGTAGATCTCGCCGAGAAAACTTTCCAATTTCGGGTTTAAATTCTTTGCATTCGGGGCAAACCCTGCCCAACTCGTGCTGTGATGGGTATCACAGTCATATGCAGTCGGGGTTCCACGTGATTGAGGGGGAACAATGGACCCAAGGTTAAGCCCCTTTTGGATCGTCGGAATTTCCGTGCCATTGGCCATCCTGATGGCTGTGGCGCTCCTTGCAGAGCAATCCCAACGCCGGCGAGATCGCGCCGATAATGTGCTTATGAGCTGGGATGATCTGCGTTTGACCCCCAGTCATCTACTCGTCGGATCCCGCCGCGACGGTCAGCGAATTCCACTTCGCGGGCTCACCGCCGTCGTCGATATCGTCGATGACACGGTTCACATGACTATCGAGAACCTGAGTCACGAAATTCGCCGCTCACAGCCGTATTCGTATGGCGCCAGCGGTAACGCCCAGGCGTTCGCGATCCAGTTCAACCTGCTCAGCGACCACTCCCACGCTGCGGTCCTGCGCGACGATTTCGCCTCGGACAGCCGCGCCGCCTGACAACTTGCTGCATTTCTAGCAAACTTCGGCTCCACGATTCCGGGCGCGCTTGCACGCGGTTCTAACGGGAAGCCGATGCATCGGTAACGAGCCTCTATTTTCGCGCGACCATTCCGGGAAGGCATTGAGTCGGGCCCGAAGATGTAAACAAATAGTGAATGGGATTGGACGACGGAGCGCTAGTCGCCCGTGAATTGAGGCGCCCGTTTGGCGGCGAAAGCGGCCAGCCCTTCCTTGGCATCCGCCGATCGCATGACTTCGATGACGAGGCGCTGTTCGATCTTTCGGGCGTCCTCGTCATCGAGCCAGCCGCTGCGAAGGATCGACGCCTTGGCGTTGCGAACCGCCAGCGGACCGTTCGCGGCGACCCGCGCGGCGAGTTGGCGCGCCTTGTCCAGAGCCTGGCCGGTTGGCACGACATGCCCGACCAGACCGAAGTGGTATGCCTCCGCGGCGGTGAGGGGGTCGCCGGTCAGGATCATCTCCACCGCCTTGGTGTACGGGATCTGCCGTTTGAGCCGGACCGTCGACCCAGCGCCCGCGATGAGCCCCAGCTGCGCCTCGGGCAGCCCGAAGGTGGCGTGTTCTTCGGCGACACGGATATCTGTCTGCTGCAGCATCTCGCACCCACCGCCCAGACATGGTCCGTTGACCGCCGCGATCAACGGTTTCGCCAGCGACCTGCTCAGTAGTAGACCCTCGCTGATGATGCTGCCAACCGGCTTGCCGTCAGTCGACGGAGCCGGCTTGGCTCCCCTGACCATCCACCCGTCGGCCAAATCACCGCCGACGCAATACGACGACCCTTCGCCGGTCAGAATCGCCGCGCGGATGCCGTCATTGGCGTCGATCTCGTCCCAGGCCTGCGCCATCAACGTGATCATCTGCGGTGTCAGCGCGTTCCTGCGGCGGGGGTTGTTCATCGTGAGGATCACGACGTCGCCGTCGCGTTCGAACTTCAAATGCGGTTCGAGTTCTGCCACATCGGCTCCTTCGTCGGTGGTCCCGTCAGAGGTTCAGGTGAGTTTTGGCTGCAGGCCGGAGATGACCACATCAAGGCTGTACTCGAGCTGCTGGCCGGCGCCGGCATTCGCGTCTTGGGCCGCGACGACCTGTCGCAGTATCGGAAAGGCGTCGTCGGCTGTGGCGCTAAGGGCCGTCGCGATCTCCGAGACATAGGGCAGCTCCCGACTCTGCGACACGAAGACCGCTTCTCGGCCCGCGGCGTGACCCAGCTCGCTGACGAGGCGAAGGACATGGCCCGCATCATCGACGGAGAAGCCCGCGTCCACCAGTTTCTGGAGAACCCGCTCGACCGGCTCGAGCGCTCCGAGGCCGGAAGCAGGAAGCCGGAAGTACGTGGCGAGGACGCCCAGTTTCACGGTCGCGTCTCGGAGCGCCGTGGAATACGCGCGCAGCACCTCACGCCAGTCACCGTCGGTGGCGATGGCGACCTGGCGGAGTTCGGCCGCGAAAGCGTCCACCGCCACCAGTTCCCGCAATCCGTCGCGATGCCCCACGTGGTAGTTGAGAGCCTTGGGGTCCACGCCGAGGACGTCCGCGACTGCCTGCATCGTCAGCGACTCCGGCGGCAGGCTGCGCGCCGCAGAGACGATCCGCTCGCGCGTTATCCGTGGCGGTCTTCCCCGCTGCCGCGGGCTCATCGCCTCGCCTGCCGCTTCTGTCACGTCGTCGAGCCTCTCATTCCGCACGCCGCGACACAGACATTTTTCCCGTTCGGGAACAAAACTCTTTCGGAGGGCCTACCCTCATCGCGATGGGGTCAGCATAGGGCGGCTGGGCCTCGACGAGCAGCGCCACGAACCTTCGCGGGGAGGATGTCATGTCGACCACCACACGGCCGGGCATCTGCCGCATCTGCTCGGCGCACTGCGGGGTGCTTGGCGACCGTCACCGACGGCAAGCTGACGAAGGTGACCGGCGATCCGGACAACCCCATGTTCAAGGGCTACACGCTGCGCCAAGGGCCGGGCCCTGCCCGAGATCCACAACAACCCGCAGCGGCTCCTGCACAGCCAGAAGCGGCAGGCCGACGGCACCTACGCGCCGATCGAGGCCGAGCGCGCGATGGACGAGATCGCCGCCAAGCTGCAGCGATCTGATCGATACGCACGGACCGCGTTCGGTGGCGCTGTACCTCGGCACCAACGGTCTGCCCTATCCGGCGTCCGCGCTGATGGCCAACGCGTTCATCAGGGCCATCGAATCGCCGATGTTCTTCACCGCCAACACGATCGACCAACCGGGCAAGCAGATCGCGCTGGCCGCCCACGGCCACTGGCTGGGCGGTGACGTCGACTTCCACGAGGCCGACAGCTGGATGCTGGTCGGCACCAATCCGCTGGTGTCCAAGGCGATCGGCATTCCCGGCCAGAACCCGGCGCAGAACCTCAAGGCGGCGATCGGCCGCGGGCATGAAACTGATCGTCATCGACCCCCGCCGGTCGCAGACGGCCGCGCGCGCAGCGATCCACATCCAGCCGCGGCCGGGCGAAGACGTGGCGATCCTCGCCGGAATCATCAACATCATCATCAGTGAAAAGCTCTGCGACACGGAGTTTCTCGACGAGAACGTCGACGGGCTTCGACGAGCTGGCCGCGGCGGTGTCCGGTCTTCACGCCCGCGTACGTCGCCGAACGCGCGGACATCCCCGAGCAACAGTTGATCGACGCCGCACGCCTGTTCGCGACGTACGGCGACGCGGCCGGCATGGTGAACGCCGGCACCGGCGCCAACTTCGCGATGCACGGCAACCTGCTCGAATACCTGTGCCTGTGCCTGACGACGATCTGCGGGCGCTGGCAGCGGGCCGGCGAGCGGGTGACGCGGCCCAACACGCTGATGCCGGCGTTCACCGCGAAGGCGCAGCCGCATCCGCCCTACGAGGGCTGGGGCTACGGCGAACGGCTGCGGGTGCGCGGCCTGACCGACGCGGTGTGCGGAATGCCGACGGCGGCGCTGGCCGACGAGATCCTGCTGGAGGGCGAGGGGCAGGTGAAGGCGCTGATCTGCATCGGCGGCAACCCGATGGCGGCGTGGCCCGATCAGCGCAAGACCCTGCGCGCGCTCGAGAGCCTCGACCTGCTGGTCACCCTCGACACCGAGATGTCGCTGACCTCGCGGCTGGCCGACTACGTCATCGCACCGATGATGCAGATGGAAACACCGGCCATGACGATGGGCAGCGAGCTCATCAAGTACTACACCAGCGGCACCGGCATCCCGGCCGCCTATGCGCAGTACGCGCCGCGCCTCGTCGATCCACCGCGCCGGCTCCGACCTGACCGAGGAGTGGCAGTTCTTCCTCGGCCTGGCCAAGCGCATGGACCTGGAGCTGTGGTTCGTGAACTTCTTCGGCGGCGGCGGCGGCAAGTTCATGGAATCGCCGCCGGTCGTGCGTCAACTTCAACGGCGACACCGAGATCACCACCGAGGAACTGTTCGAGCACGATGTGCTCGACGTCGCGGATCCCGCTCGACGAAGTCGCGCAGCCATCCGCACGGCAAGATCTTCGACGTCGACGCCGTGGTCGAGGAGACGCGACGCCGACTGCACCGCCAGGCTGGACGTCGGCAACGCCTACATGCTCGCGCGATCTCGCCGCGATCCTGGCCGAGGACTTCCGCCGGCCCGCAGCGATTCCGCGTTTCCCGTTCCGGCTGATCCCGCGGCGGCACGGCAACTTCATGAACTCCTCGGGCACCAACCTGGCCAAGCTGAACCGCGGCAAGCCCTACAACCCCGCCTACATGCATCCGGACGCCATCGCCGCGCTGGGACTGCAGACCGGTGACCTGGTGACGGTCACGTCGCCGCACGACAGCATCCCCAGCGTGCTCGAAGCCGACGACACCCTGCGCCGCGACGTCGTCGCCATGCATCACGCCTTCGGCGGACTGCCCGCCGAGGACGACGAATTCCGCGACCGGGGAAGCAACGTCGGCCGGCTTGTTCCCACCGACATCGACTACGACCGCGATCACCGGCCTGCCGCGGCAGGGAAACATCCCGGTGAGCGTCGCGCCGCGAAACTAGTGGACAGCATGACGGATACGGGAGGTAAGTGACCATGACCACCATCGTCGAACGAGAGCCCGACCTCGCCCGCCCGTGGGCTCCCCATCGCGCCCGGATCTACCTCGGGGTTGCGATGTTCACGACCGTGGTGTTCCTGACGATGACGGTCGGCGTCGGCGTCGGCCTGATCGAGCCGACATTTACGTCGGACGTCATCGCCAACCTGCTCTTCGGCGTCCCGGTGATCCTGCTGCCGCTGGTCATTCTCTGGGATGCCCCTGGAGAGAAACGCACGCGACTCGACAAGGCCGCCGAACTGACCCTGTTCTACCTGCCGTACACCGCGTTCAGCCAGATCGGCTACGAGCTGATGTTCCTCATCGGTCACCCGCTCGGTTGGTGGACACCGACATCAGACCCGGGCTTCAAATGGCTGTGGTGGCAGTACGGCCTCGCCGACACCCGTTACGCGAGCGGAAACCCGTGGACTTTCGGTCTTGAGGTCGTGGGCGTCACGACCGGCGTCATCGTCATCGCGATGTGGACCCGACTCATCCGAGTGACCCTGTCGTCCGAATCGCGTATCCGATGCTTGTGGATCGCCTTCGCCGGCATTGCCGTTCTGATGAGCAGCACCGCGGTGTACTTCCTGTCCGAGGTCGGCGCCGGCTTCAACGACATCGGCCAAGGTGCGTTCGGGTTGTGGTTCAAGTTCATCGGCGAGAACGTCCCGTTCATCGTGTTGCCGCCGCTCGTGCTCTACGCGATCCACCTGCAGATCGACTACCTGACTCGCAAGGCCGGCATCGCGTCTGCGCGCTCGCACATCAACTGAGCGCGCAGGGAATCACCACGCCACGACTCCCTGGGTGGTGATTATGCGTGTCCACGGCCCTTCCGGGACATCGACCGACGCGACGAACCGCCAATCGACGCGATCAACGGCGCCGTCGAGTTCTTGAAACCCCAGGCAACCGTTGAGCGCCGGGGAGACGTCCAGCCCGGAACCGTTGTAACGCTTGTTTGCCGGGCGAAGGTCACCGGTGCCGAACACATATGCGGCGTCGTCGTACACTCCCGGGCCAGCGTCTTCGACCTGCCCGTAGCAGGTGTTGCCGTCCTTGCGTAGCTCGACCCAGTGGTTCTTCATGTAGCTGAATGTTGGATCGGTGGCGTGTTCGCGGTAGCCGGGATCATCGGCCCAGGGCAGTACCCGGGTGCGCATCTCGAACGCCGCGGGGTTGTTGACGTCGTCGAACGGGAGGTCGAGATAGAACGGGTTCTGCAACGGCGTCATGCTCGTCGGGAAGAAGCCGTTGTCCGCCACTCGGCGCTCAGTACCACACACGCCGCGCGTGACGACACCGTCACATCCTCCATAGTTCGCAAGCCAATTCGCGTCATAGGTGGAGTACTCCTGGGAGCCGTCAAATCTTGCCGTGTCGAAGATCTCTCCTACCCAGAATGTGGTCGCGACAATGTCTGTGTGCCAGGGGTAGTCGCGCCCTTCGTGGCCCGGTGCCGCCACACCGGATCCGCATGCCGTCAGCGCTGCCACCACTGCTGCGCCGAGCCCCGTCCGGATCACGGACGTCCCAATTGCACGAGCGAGTAGTCATCGGTGATGAGCTCTCCGTTCTGGGCGAGCGCGAGGCCGAAGCTGACGGCGGTCACGCCCGCCGGAACCGGCGGCATCGTCCAACTGGCCAGGCTGAATTCGGTCGCGGGCGGGAACGGTGGGCTCGAGGTTCCGTAAACCCATGCCCCACCGACCAACCGATACTGGACGGAAAAGTACGTGGGAACCGTCGACGTATACCAGGCCTCGAGCGTGTACGGCGAGTCCGGCGACACTGTGGGCGAGCACATTCCGAGATCCTCGGATTGCAGCAATTTCCCGTCGCCGTTGACATAGTTCGTCATCACCAGCCGACTGGCCGTACCACCGCCATGAGCGTCTGGCACCAACGAGAACTCACGCGTGTTGTCGCCGAAACCGCCCTGTGCCCAGCATCTCGGCACACCGTCGGCTTGCTCGTCGAGGCCCGGGTTTGCAATACCGTTGACTCCCGGTGCCGCAGGCGGTGCGCGCGGAGCCGTGACGGGCGGGCTCACACGTCCGCCGATGACGTCGCCGACGTTACGCACCACGATCCCGCCCGCAGCTTGTTCATCAGCGAGCCAAGCGATGAAGTCCTCGAATTCGGCTTCGGGAGTGGCGATGTCGGAACATTCCGTCCGGCAGAGGTCATGAAACGTCAGTTGGAGCCAACCTCCGGCGTCGCGAGCGGTCAGTACTTGGTCCTTCAAGTCCGCTGCAGTCGAGGTTTTCATCACCTGCGCCGGCGCCCTCGTCAGCAGTGGGTCGAGCGGAGGTATGGACTCGGTCGGTGCACATTCCTGACAGGCGCGGGATACGGCGGAACTCAAGGTGTTCAGTCCGCGAGCACTGTTGTAGCCGCACTGCCGAGCTGTGTTGGCTTCGTCGGCGGACGCCGTACCGAACGGAAAGGCAAAGCTGCGAACCGCAAAGCCCGCGTTGAACAGCATGCTTCGGTCATCGCAGATCTGGCGTGCGATCTCGTCGCGGGACAGACCCTCCAGATGGGGATGCGTCAGAGTGTGGCCACCTATCTCGTGGCCTCTCGACGCCATCGCATAAAGCTCTGTCATGGTCAGATACCCCGGCTTTCCGAGGTTTCCGGAGTTCACGAAAAACGTGCCATGCAAGCCATGGCGCTCCAGGATCGCGGCGGCGGTCGTCTGCGACACGCGTCCATCATCGAAGGTGATACTCACGACGGTTGGTCCAGGATCGGCTTTGACCGGGAATCCATGAGTGGCCGTCATGATTACGAGTGCGACGACCACGGCGGTGCGAACCGACCAGCGGTGGGCACGAGATAGTGCGGATACCGACGTCATTGAGAGGCCAGGGCCTCCCCGTGACGCGGCGCCTTCGTGAGGCCGGTTGCCACGGCCAGAATGATCTCGTCCAACCCAGCGCTGGGATGGAATCCGATGAGCTGCTGCGCCCGTGAGTTGTCCGGCACGCGGCGGCGCATGTCCTCGAACCCCTCGCCGTAGGCCTGGTCGTAGGGAACAAGTTCGATGGTGCTTGGGCTCCCGAGTAATTCGACGATGCGCTCGGCGAGTTCGAGGATGGACACTTCCCGCGAGCCGCCGAGGTTGAACGCGTGCCCGTAGGCAGCTGGTTCCTCCGCGAGGCGAACAAGGGCCGGAACGATGTCCTCGACATACGAGAAGCACCGCGTCTGCCGTCCGTCGCCGAACACGGTCAGCGGTTGGCCTGCCAGCGCCTGACCGACGAGGTTCGGCACCACCATCCCGTAGCGACCGGTCTGTCGGGGCCCTACCGTGTTGAACAGTCGTGCGATGCTGACCCGCAAACCGAAATCGGACCAGTACGCGTGCGCGAAGGCCTCATCGATGCCCTTGGAGGCCGCGTAAGTCCATCGCGCGATCAGTGGGGAACCGAGTATGCGGTCGGACTCCTCGCCCAGCCGGTCAGCGGTGTTCTTGCCGTAGATTTCGCTCGTCGAGGCAAGGACCATCACCGCGTCCGCCTCACGACTAGCCTCCAGCACGTTCTCAGTGCCGTGAATGTTGACACGCAGACTCGCCAGCGGCTGGTCGATGATGCGTCGCACACCTACCGCCGCAGCGAGATGAAACACGCGGTCGGCACCGGCGATCACCTCCTGCACCCCGCGCGGGTCGAGCACCGAGCCCTCGACCAGACGAAACCTCGGATGCGTCACGGCGCGAACCAGATTCGCGTGGCTGCCGGTCGAGAAGTCGTCGAGGACGGTGACGTCGTCACCGTGTGCGAGCAGAAGGTCTGTCAGGTGACTGCCGATGAATCCGGCGCCTCCGGTGATCACGGTCTTCATGTCGCGCTCCAAGTCTCGCCGATCATTGAATTGTGTTCGCCAAGGACGGCCGGCTCTGCGAACCCACCGATCCGCGGCCCTGATGCGGGGGCGATTGCCGGCGTTCTGGACTAACCCACCTTCCAGTGGATCTGCTCGACCAAGCCATCGGAATGGTTCGAAGGCAGACAACTGCATCGACAAACCGCATCACCGGGAACAGTGGCGCAAAGAGCAAGAGGCTCGGCCTCTTCAATGCGATCGACGCGAAGACGGTCAGCAACACGTCGGGCAGCACAACGCAGATCAGCGCGAACCACAGGCCCAAGGGATTGACGAATTCGCGGCCGAGTAGCGCAATGTGGCCGAACCAATGGGCGAGCGTGTAGTCGTACAGCGCCCAGAGGATGAACAGCAGACCGAGCACCTGCATGATGCCGCCCAAGACGAGTTCGGTGATCTGCGCCTTGAGCGCTACGGAGAATCGGCTGAACGGTAGCCGGTGCAAGCGGACTGTCTGCCAGAAGCCAAGTGACCAGCGACGTATCTGGCTCAGGTAGTCACGCACGGTATCGGGGTCTTGCGTGAATGCCGCCGCAACGCCGGGCCGAAACGCGATGCGGCCGAGTCGCTTGGCATGTACATCGAACGTCATGTTGAAATCCTCGATCACCAAATCTGGTGCGGCAACGTCGATCTGGTCAAGAATGTCGGATCGGTACATACTCGCCATCCCCGGCACGATCGGCACGACGTTCGCGCGTCGCGCCGCCTGACCGTACTTGACGAGCAGCTGCGACACGGCGTACACCCTCGCGCGATACGCGACAAGGAACCGCCCCATCCTCGTCCTCGGCGGCGGGCTGAGAAGACACCGCGCCCGTCCGGCGACCGCCACTACCTCCTCGTCGTCGAACTCCGGCAAGCCAGTGGTCAAGTAATGCGGGTCGAGTCTGGTGTCTGCGTCGAGGATGAGCACGACGCCGAATCTGCGCGACATCTCGAAGTGCCGTATCGCTGCGAGCAACGCGCCCGCCTTGCCCCGATTCGGCGACAAGGAAAGCACTTTCGCGTTCGCCTCTCGCGCGATGTCCGCGGTGCGGTCTGTCGAACCGTCCGAAACGACGTGAATGTTCGACCCCGGGACGAGGCGTGCAGCCGCTTGCAACGTGTCGCTGAGAACCGCCTCCTCGTTGTGGGCGGGTATCAGCACGGCGACGTCCTCGATGCCGAACCTGTGCTTGTTGCAACGGTGACGACCGGGTGGTCGGTCACGTCGCTCACGCAGCCAGCGCGCGGTTCCGACGCCCGACCAGAACAACGTGTTGGGGCCGAGTAGAACAACGGCAACGACAACCGTCACCAGGATCGACGTCACCATCAACGCGGGCGACGGCCGACCGGTAGCGCGAGCCGGTGCGTGGTGTCCAGCACCAGCGACTGGTCGGCAAGCCAGTCGTAGTCCTGAGTTGCATGGACGGTGTGGACGATGACCAAGTCCCAATGCGTTTCAGCCGGACACGTCACATGGCGAAGCTTCCGGGCGACGGGCGTCTCGATCTCCTCGACGAGGAGATCGGTGTAGGACACCCGCGCACCCGCCTGGGCCAGCATGTCGATGATCGTGAGGGCCGGTGATTCGCGGGTATCAGCCACATCCGGTTTGTAGGTGATACCGACCAACAGAACCTTCGCCCCGGCCATTGCGCGGCCACGATCGCCGAGCATGTGCCGGGCCTTGGTGACGATCTGCCGCGGTCGCCCGGAGATGGCGCCCATCGCGGCAGCGGTGACAGGGGCATCGGCCCGCTTGGCACGCAGCTGCCACAGCAGGTAGTGCGGATCGCATGGAATGCAGTGCCCACCCACTCCGGCACCCGGGTAAAACGGCATGAACCCGTACGGTTTCGTCGACGCGGCGTCGATGACTTCCATAACGTCCACGCCCAGCTCATCGGCGGCATCGGCGAATTCGTTGGCCAAGGCGATATTGACCGCCCGGAAGGTGTTCTCCAACAGCTTGGTCAGCTCCGCCGTCTCCGGACTGGACACCATGTGTAGCGCCGCCGCGGTACTGGTGAGAAACGATGCCGCGTGCTCTCCACACGCCGCCGAGTAGCCGCCGACCACGCGGGGTGTGCGCTGCGGGGCGTGCTCGTCGACACCGGGATTGATCCGCTCAGGACTGAACGCGACGTAGACATCGCGACCGACACGAAACCCACGGGCCTGCAACGGCTTGACGAGCAGGTCGTACGTGCAGCCGGCATAGGTGGTCGAGGTCAGGATGATCGTCTGACCGTGGCGAGCGTGTTCGACGATGGTGCGGCACACGTTCGACAACGCGGTGAGATCCGGAGTCTGGTGGGCATCGATCGGAGTCGGGACGCACACGACGATCGCGTCGACTGTCTCCAGCAGAGAAGAGTCACCAGTCAGCGCCAGCTGTTCCTCTTGCAGTGCATGGGCGAGCCGGGACCAATCCGGTGGGAGCAGGTCGACCCGGAGGTCCTTGATGTCCGCCAGTCGCCTGTCGTCATTATCGAGCGCGGTGACGGTGGCGTGCGCGTCGACGAACGCCAACGCGGTGGGCAGACCGACATATCCCATACCGACGACGGCGACGTGCAGGCCGTGCAGCCGTCCAGTCCGCGGCACCGGATGTGTGTTCTCGGAATCTGCCAAGTCGAGGTCGGCGGACACTGGCGCTCCTCATAGGTCGTCACATACTGGGCGGATCCCGATACCACGACCCCCAGTGCAACGAACTCGGCGCTAGTCGAATTCGTTGTGTCCTCAGCAGCAGTACAAGCTAGGCGCAGCGTACATGGCAAATGGTTTAAGAACAACGACAACACTTTTCCGTGGGTTTCTCTTAGATCAGGCAAGGTCTTGGCGAATTTGGTAGCGGGAGTTGGGCGACCACGCTGGGACAAGAATTGCTCTCGCGAATCAGACGCTTTGAGCCAGGGTGGCAGGTACAGGATTCGAACCTGTGTAGGCGTTAGCCGACCGATTTACAGTCCGCTCCCTTGGCCGCTCGGGGCAACCTGCCTGGGTATTCCCCATCCGAGACCGCCGGGTACCGGTTTGGTGCGAATAGCAGGGTACAACGAGGATGGTGCTAAGACGAAAAACGCACCAGACATTCGAGGAGGGCCGAGTCCATTGGCGGATTCATCATTCGACATCGTGAGCAAGGTCGACCGTCAAGAGGCCGACAACGCACTTAACCAGGCGGCCAAGGAGCTGTCCACCCGCTACGACTTCCGCGGCACCGACCGTCGATCGCCTGGCAGGGCGATGAGCCGTCGTCAGAACCTGTGTAGGCGTTAGCCGACGGATTTACAGTCCGCTCCCATTGGCCGCTCGGGCAACCTGCCTGGGTGCTGCACCACCCCGGGTACCGGTTTGGTGCGAATAGCAGGGTACAACGAGGATGGTGCTAAGACGAAAACGCACCAGACATATCGAGGAGGGCCGAGTCCAATGGCGGATTCATCGTTCGACGTCGTCAGCAAGGTCGACCGGCAAGAGGCCGACAACGCACTGAACCAGGCGGCCAAGGAGCTGTCCACCCGCTACGACTTCCGCGGCACCGACACGTCCATCGCCTGGCAGGGCGAGGAGACCGTCGTGATCACGTCCTCGACCGAGGAGCGGGTCAAGGCGGCGATCGACGTCTTCAAGGAGAAGCTGATCCGCCGCGACATCTCCATGAAGGCCTTCGACGCCGGCGAGCCGCAGGCCTCGGGCAAGACCTACAAGGTCAGCGGCCAGATCAAGCAGGGCATCAGCAGCGAGGACGCCAAGAAGATCACCAAGATCATCCGCGACGAGGGCCCCAAGGGCGTCAAGGCCCAGATCCAGGGCGAGGAGATCCGGGTCTCGTCGAAGAAGCGTGATGATCTGCAGGCGGTTCAGGCGCTACTGAAGGGCGCCGACCTGGAGGTCGCGTTGCAGTTCGTCAACTACCGCTGACGATCTAGCCGATCGACACCAACCCGTCGATCTGATCCGAGGGCAGGTCGCCGTCCACGATGGCGGTCACGTCATCCAGTTGAGGTTGATTCCGCCCTTGTGGTTGTCCAGGAAAGCGGTGTCGGCGGCATCGCGCCCGGTGGCGATGCGAACCAACGACTGCCGCGGCGCCAGCAGGGTGGCGTCGACGACCCGCCACTGTCCGTCGACGAACGCCTCGGCGACGGCGTGAAAGTCCATCGGGTACAGCCCCGGTGCATACACCGAAACGAGGCGGGCCGGTACGAAGACGGCCCGGAGTAGCGCCACCACCAGGTGGGCGTAATCGCGGCAGACACCGGTGCCGGCGAGCAACGTGTCCGCCGCCCCATCGATCGGGTCGCTGGATCCCGGCACGTAGTTCAGCCGCGTCCCCACCCATGAGGACACCCTCTCCAGCAGCGTCTCCGAATCGACATACTTGCCGAATTCCGTTGCCGCGAAGCCGAAGAACTTATCGGACTCCGCGTATCGGCTCGGGCGAAGGTACATGGACTGGTCGTACTCGGTCACCGGCGCCGGGTCGGTACGTCCGGTGACGGTCGCCGCGTAGTCGACCTTCAGCACCCCGGGCGGGACCTGCAGTTTGTGGATGCGGTTCCCATGCGTTCCGCTTATCTCCAAGGGCTGCACTGGTTTTCCGTCCAGGACGAAGGACAACGACTCCGACACTTGGGCATTGGGGTGCGGCGCGACGGCGATCTGGAACTCCAGTTCGGTCGGCGCGGTGATCGCGACTTCGAGCTCTGCGCCCACGTCTCGCTTCATGGTGCTGATGATGCGCCTCTCGGTCGGGATTCGCGAGCCGTGCCGACGTGCCAGGCCCAGATCGTCGGAGAAGCGCCTGTTTCCGTCGGCGTTGACCTCTCGACACGGCATCTACCCACATGTGTTCGCCACAAACCCGTCCGCGCAGCTCGCCGACAGTCATACGCTGATCGGCATGGCACCTGCGCAACGCGAACCCAAAGTCGTCGTCCTCGGTGGAGGCTCCTGGGGCACCACCGTGGCGTCCATCTGCGCCCGGCGCGGGCCGACGCTGCAGTGGGTGCGCTCCGAGGAGACCGCCAACGACATCAACGAGAAGCACCGCAACACGCAAGTACCTCGGCGACGAGGTCGAGCTGTCGCCGACGCTGCAGGCCACCACCGACTTCTCCGAGGCCGCCGACTGCGCCGACGTCATCGTGATGGGTGTGCCGTCGCACGGCTTCCGCGGCGTGCTCGAGCAACTGGCCAAGGAGCTGCGGCCGTGGGTGCCGGTGGTGTCGCTGGTGAAGGGCCTCGAGCAGGGCACCAACTACCGGATGAGCCAGATCGTCGACGAGGTGCTGCCCGGCCATCCGGCCGGCATCCTGGCCGGGCCGAACATCGCCCGCGAGGTCGCCGAGGGTTACGCCGCCGCCGCGGTGCTCGCGATGCCCGACCAGCATCTTGCGGCGAATCTCGGCAGACCTGTTCCGCACCAGACGATTTCGGACCTACACCACCGACGACGTCGTCGGCGTGGAGATGGCGGGCGCGCTGAAGAACGTGTACGCGATCGCGGTCGGGATGGGCTATTCCCTTGGCATCGGCGAAAACACCCGCGCGATGGTGATCGCCCGCGCGCTGCGGGAGATGTCCAAGCTCGGCGAGGCGATGGGCGGACACCGCGACACGTTCGCCGGCCTGGCGGGCATGGGCGATCTGATCGTCACCTGCACGTCGCAGCGCAGCCGCAACCGCCACGTCGGCGAACAGCTCGGCTCCGGCAAGTCGATCGAGGAGATCATCGCGTCGATGAACCAGGTCGCCGAGGGCGTGAAGGCCGCCAGCGTGATCATGGAGTTCGCCGAGAAGTACGGCGTCTCAATGCCGATCGCCCGTGAGGTCGACGGCGTCGTCAACCACGGCTCGACCGTCGAAGAGGCCTACCGCGGCCTGGCCGCCGAGAAGCCCGGCCACGAGGTGCACGGCGCAGGGTTCTAGCGCGGCATTCAGTTGATGAACGGGTTGGTGCCCTCGGGACGGTCCAGCAGCGGGTTGCGACCGCCGTTGATGATGAAGCTCCCCGCGGGGCTGAGAACGAACCCGGACTGGATGCGGCTGTCCGAACAGGTCGTCACCGACCCGTCGCTGCCGCAGCTGACCGTCTGATAGCTGATCCGCGAACCCGCAGGCAGCGGCTTGGCGTTGACGACTCGGCGAACACATCGCCGGCCGCATTGGCGAACGCCGGCACGCCAGGCCCGCCGCTGACAAGGTTCGCGCCCTCGCGGCGCCCCGGGGATCGGGCCACTGCAGCCGTAGCCACCGTTGCGCTGCATCACGCAGGTCAAGCCGTCGGGCGTCTTGAAGGCGTACCACTGGTTGTCCATCACCTGGTACTCCGACAGCTTCACCGGTGCGTACGCGTTCACGTTGGGCGGTGGCGGCGGAGGTGGCGGTGCCGGCGGCTGGGCCATGGCGATGCCCGGCAGCCCGATGAGGGCCGCCCCCGCAGACCCAACGACGCCGATCAGCATTCTGTTCAGCACGTCCACACCCTAAATGGCGCGCTTGTGACTCGCAGCATGCCCTTGACATCGGCCTCTGGCCTGCGGGTGTTACCCGCTCGAGCTAACGAAGAGCGACTATCGGCGATTGACGGGTTGATCAATTTGGGATCGGTAGGCAGTCTCGACCGGCTGTACTTGACCATGACGGCGACGCCAACGGGCGACGCTGCCCAACGATAAGGAACCCGACCATGAACCGACTCTCGCGACTCGCGACGACTGTCGTCGCATCAGGCGCGGTAGCCGGCGGCCGGACTGGCGCTGGGCTCGGGAATGGCGGCTGCCACACCGTCAACCGGAACCACCTGGTGTCCCGGTCAGGCGCTGCCGGAATCCATGATCCGGTGGGACATGAGCGTCTGCCACACCTGGTACTTCGTTCCGATCGGGACCGGCAACGTGAAGATGGTCGCCCTGGACGGGTCGGAGGTCGGCAGCTGGATGTCGGCGGATATCCCGCCCCCGGTATTCGCCCCAGCGCCGCCCCCGCCACCGCTGCCCCCGGGCACGCCGTTCTGCAGCCCGCGCGGTTCGTTGATCATCATCCCGCCGATCTGCGACGAGATCGGCGTCGATATGCCGCCCGGATCGGTGCGCTCACGTAGTCCGGTCCGGGCCCCGGCCGGCCATCGCCTCCAGCCGCGCGATGCGGTCTTCCATCGGCGGATGCGTCGCGAAGAGCTTGCCGATCTTCTCCCCCGACCGGAACGGGTTGGCGATCATCAGGTGCGCCTGATCGGCCAGCTGCGGCTCCGGCGGCAGCGGTGCCTGCTGCACCCCCGAGCTGATCTTGCGCAGCGCGCTCGCCAACGCCAGCGGATCACCCGTCAACTCTGCGCCGGACTGGTCGGCCTGGTACTCGCGCGACCGCGACACCGCCAGCCGGATCACCGTCGCGGCGATCGGGCCGAGGAGCGAAACCAGAAGAATCGCAAAGGGATTGGTGCCACCCTCGCGGTTCCCACCGAACATGCTCGCGAAGAAGGCCAGGTTCGCCAACGCGGTGATCACCGCAGCCATGGCGCCGGCCACACACGAGATGAGAATGTCGCGGTTGTACACGTGGCTGAGCTCGTGGCCGAGCACCGCACGCAATTCCCGCTCGTTGAGGATGCCGAGGATGCCTGTCGTGCAGCACACCGCCGCGTTGCGCGGGTTGCGTCCCGTCGCGAACGCATTCGGAGCCGCGGTGTCGCTGATGTAGAGCCGCGGCATGGGCTGGCGCGCCGTGGTCGCCAGTTCGCGCACGATCTTGTACATCACCGGCGCCTGCATCTCGTTCACCGGCTGCGCGTGCATCGCTTTCAACGCCAGCTTGTCGCTGTTGAAGTACACGTAGACGTTCATGCCGACGGCGAACAGGACGGCCAGAAACATGATGTTCCGCCCGAAGAGCGCGCCGATGAAGACGATCAGCGCCGAAAAGCCCGCGAGCAGCAAGAACGTCTTGGCCGTGTTCGCGTGCGGATGCCAGGTCATGGCTGGTCTAACGCTTAGCCCGGCTGCGCAAGTTCCGCCTCCGTCAGCCGTGGCGATTCGCCGTGTAATCCGCCAGTGTCGCCAATGCCTGGCGGCCTGGACCCTCGGGCAGATTCGCCAGCTCCTCACGGGCCTGCGCGGCATACTCGGCGACCGTCTCCTTGGCCCGCACCATGCCCTGCGAGGCGCGCAGCAGGCGCAGCGCCTCCGCCAGATCGTCGTCGTTCTCCACCGGACCGGCCAGCAGCTGACGCAGCCGGTCGGCGTCGGCACCGGTATCCCGCAGCGCGTACAGCACCGGCAGCGTGTGCACGCCCTCGCGCAGATCCGTGCCGGGCAACTTTCCGGATTCGTCTGGATCGCTGTCGATGTCGATGATGTCGTCGGAGATCTGGAACGCGGTGCCGACGATGCCGCCGAGGCGGCTCAGCCGCTCGATCTGCTCCTCGTCGGCGCCGGAGAACGTCGCCCCGAACCGGCCGGACGCCGCGATCAGGCAGGCGGTCTTCTCGTACACCACCTTGAGGTAGTGCTCGACGGAGTCGACGTGCTCCGCCGCGCCGCGGGTTTCGCGCATCTGGCCCGTGACCAGCTGGGCGAACGTGTCGGCGATGATGCGCACCGCCTCCGGGCCCAGCCGGGAGACCAGCCGCGAAGCCGTCGCGAACAGGTAGTCGCCGGCCAGGATCGCGATGTTGTTGCTCCACCGTGCGTTCGCGCTGGGCGCACCGCGGCGCACCTGGGCCTCGTCCATCACGTCGTCGTGGTACAGCGTCGCCAGGTGCACCAACTCGATGACGGCGCCGGCGACGTCGACCTGCCATGCGTCGGGTTCGGGCCCGAGCCGCGCCGACAACACGGTGAACAGCGGGCGGAACCGCTTCCCGCCGGCCTGGAACAGGTGCTGAACGGCCTCGGACATCAGCTCATCGGCTTTGCCCAGCTCAGTGGCCATTAAATCCTCGATGCGGGCCACCGCCTCGCGCACGTCCTGCGCAAAGGCGGGGTCTCCGAAGTCGACGCCTGCCACCACACTCGCCGGTGTCCTCACCCTGCCAACATACTGGGAGCTATGCACACACGAGCCGATGTGGTGGTCGTCGGGGCCGGACCCGCCGGTTCCGCCGCAGCGGCGTGGGCGTGTCGCGCCGGGCGCGACGTGCTCGTGATCGACTCCGCACAGTTCCCCCGCGACAAGGCGTGCGGCGACGGGCTGACCCCGCGCGCGGTCCAGGAGATGGAGCGGCTCGGGCTCGGTTCGTGGCTGGACGGCCGCGTCCGGCACCGCGGGTTGCGGATGTCGGGGTTCGGCGCCGACGTCGAGATCGAGTGGCCGGGGCCGTCGTTTCCTGCGACCTCCAGCGCGGTCCCGCGCACCGAACTCGACGACCGCATCCGCATGGTCGCCGTCGACGAGGGCGCCAAGATGATGCTCGGCGCCAAAGCCGTTGACGTCCGCCATGATTCGTCGGGCCGGGTGTCGTCGTTGATACTGGACGACGGCGCCGAGATCGGATGCGGCGAGCTGATCGTCGCCGACGGGGCGCGCTCGACCCTGGGGCGGGTGCTCGGTCGGGAGTGGCACAAGCAGACGGTCTACGGCGTGGCGATCCGCGGGTACATCGCCACGCCGCGCGCGAGCGAGCCGTGGATCACGTCGCATCTCGAATTGCGCTCACCCGAGCGTGAGGTGCTGCCGGGCTACGGCTGGATCTTCCCGCTGGGCAACGGCGAGGTGAACATCGGCGTCGGCGCGCTCGCGACGTCCAAGCGGCCGGCCGACGCCGCGCTGCGGCCGCTGATGTCGTACTACACCGACCTGCGCCGCGAGGAATGGGGCTTCGACGGTGAGCCGCGCGCGGGTTTGTCGGCGCTGTTGCCGATGGGCGGCGCCGTATCCGGGGTGGCCGGGCCGAACTGGATGCTGATCGGGGACGCCGCAGCCTGCGTCAATCCGCTGAACGGCGAGGGCATCGACTACGGGCTGGAGACCGGCAGGCTGGCGGCCGAGCTGCTGGGCACCGGGGACTTCACGTCGGCGTGGCCCGCGGTGCTGTCGGCGCATTACGCGCAGGGTTTCTCCGTGGCACGACGGCTGGGGCTGCTCCTGACGATCCCGCGGTTCCTGCCCGCGACGGGGCCGCTGGCGATGCGGTCGTCGTTCCTGATGACGATCGCGGTGCGCGTGATGGGCAACTTCGTCACCGACGAGGATGCGGACTGGGTTGCGCGGGTGTGGCGGCGGGCGGGTGCGGCGTCGCGCCGGATCGACGAACGCCCGCCGTTCAGCTAGTCAGACGACGAGAGACCCTGAATCGCTGGACGACGATCCCGAATCGCTGGACGACGACCCGGAATCGCTCGACGAGGACCCGAGTCGCTCGAGAACCAACTGGAGTCGCTCGACGAACCCGAGTCGCTCGCGACGAGAACGGCGGCGGCGCCGGGGAACGGATCCGAACTGCTCGACGAGACTCGACTGCCCGCTCGCATCGGACCGACCCGACCTGCGTGCGCTCGCAGCGTCCACAGCGATGCGACGTCCTTCGGCCGCCTTGTCATCCGCGGTTCGAACCGGCGAGCCACAGGGCGATGAGGACGTCGGCGGCGGTGATGAACAGGCCCCACCAGTACGCCCAGCGGACCGCGGGGTCGGGCTGCGACGCGAAGAACATGATCAGGAAGATCGGGCCGACGATGCCGAAGACGAACATCATGGCCTGAAACATCAAATACCGCTTGAACGTTTCCATCTCGAGTGCAGAATATCGCGGGTGCCCGATGTCTACCGCGCTCCGATGCGGTCCCGCCGCGACGACATCGACCTTCAACCGACCATCGATCGCGCGCTGGCGATGGGACTCGTCGGCTTCGGTGACGCCGATGCCGATGATCGCCTGGCCCGCCGCGTCGCCCGCTTCGCCGACGTGGCCGACGGGTCGTTCGTGTGGACCCGCGACACCGACGGCCTCTACTGGCTCGGCCGCATCGACGGCCCACTCTTCTACGACGACGCGGGTGCCGCCGTCGATCTCGTCCACGTCCGGCCGTGTCGATGGATCACCGATCCGGTGCTCGAACCCGAAGTGCCCGCCGCGGTGCTCGCCACGTTCGCGCGGGGCGGCCGCAACTTTCAACAGACGCACAGCCCGGAAGTCGGCGAGCAGACGGCGGCGATTTGGCGTACGCGCCGCGAAGGGTCTGCCGAGGGCTCGTGAAAACCGTTGCTGGAACGCGGGATTTGCACAGCCAGACTAAATGTAAGCCCTGCTAGACGACCTATTCTGAATCACTTCGCGGGATTACTCTGGACCGCAACGGCGTTCCCATAAGCATCGGCGGAAGGAATCCACGATGCACAAGCTGACAGTTCGATCAGCACTCGCGGCGATGGCCATTGCGGCCGCCGCGTTGGGCACGGCCACCATTGCGAGCGCAGCACCCGCCGGCCCGTGTGAAGAAGTCACGTATGTCGGTGTGTGCGAGCCGTCAATCAGCAGCAGACGCGCTCCCCGTCACAGCAGGGCATGGGTGAAGTGATCGTGCCCGGCATCGGCAACAACCCCGTGACCGTCGGTTAGCCAAGCGACTTCGCGAACCCGCTGACGTCGCGGATGCTGGCGTCGAAGACCTCCGGCATCACGTGCGGCAGTAACAGGTCACCGCCATGGCAGGTGCCCGCGACCATTCGGCCCACCGTAGGCACCCCGGCTTGAAGAAGCCGGCGGTAGTACTGCAACCCCTCGTCGCGCAGCGGGTCCAGTTCGTTGACCGAGATGACATGCGGCGGCATGCCCGCCAACTCGTCGTCGGTGGCCACCGCGGCCCAGCAGGTCGCGTCGTCGCCATGGCTGTTGGTGGGGTCGTAGAGCGAGCCGAGCAGCGCCAGCTGCTGGCACGTGACGAAGTACTCGTCGTTCTCGGTGAGCGAGGGCAGGTCCTCGCACTCTTCGAGCCAACGATTCGAGATGTACGGGCACTGCGCGTAGAAGCCCGCGATCTCGTGCAGCCAGCCTTCCCGCTTCGCCTTGTGCGCGACGGTGAGCGTGAGGTTCCCGCCGCCGGATTCACCGGACACGATCAGGTGCGTGATGCCGAGTTCGGCGCGGTTGGCTGCCGCCCATCGGACAGCAGCCGCGCAGTCGTTCAGACCCGCTGGGAACGGGTGCGGGCCGAGCTTGCCGCCGGAGTTGCGGAACTCCACACCGACGACGACAACGCCTGTCGAGGCGAGGTATTCGCGCAGTTTCACGTATCCGGCGTCGGCGGCGCTGCCGATCGCCATGCCACCGCCGTGCAAATGCACGACGCCGGGAATCGGTCCGCCGGCGTCGTCGGGGCGGCTGATGAAGAGGGTGATGTCGTTGCCGTCGTCGCCGGTGATGGTGGTCGTCGTCGTGGTGGCACCGGTGATCTCGGGAGCGGCTAGTGCGAACACGTCGAAGATCGCGCCCATGCCTTCTTCGCTCATCGTGGCGAAGGCCAGCCGCTCCTCGAGCGGCGCGTCGACGGTCAGCGGTATCGGCGGCATCCTGCCGTCGAGCCCGAATTCGGCGAGCGCCTTGACCATTCGCGGGTCAGCGCGAGGGTCGGTGGCGAGAGTGGATTCTGGGTCGGCGTGACGTCCGTAGGCCATGGCGCGACGGTACAACTCGGTCGCGCGTCGCGGCCCGGATTCCGGTCAGCTCGCCGCGTTGAACGGCTCTCCGTCCAGCGCCACCGACGCGCGCCCGTCGGGTCCGACCGGCACGTCACCCACCAGAGTCACCCGGTACAACCGCCGGTCGTGGTCGGTCGTCAGGTCCGACGGCGCCAGGTGCACTGTGGAGCGGTTGTCCCAGAACGCGATGCTGCCGGGCGCCCACTTGAACCGGACGGTGTACTCGGGACGGGCCAGCTCGTCGTAGAACAGGCCGAGCAGGCGCCGGCTTTCGTGCGGTGACACGTCGACGATGTGGCTGGTGAAACCCGGGTTGACGTAGAGCGCCTTCTCGCCCGTCTCGGGATGCACCCGCACCACGGGGTGTTCGGTCAGCAGTGGACGGCTGTTGACGCGGCGCTGATAGTCGTCGGTGGCGGTCGCGCCGTCCGGCGGTGAGAAGCGGTGCACCGCGCGCAATCCGTCGGCGAGCCGGCGCAGCGGCTCCGACAGTCCCTCGTAGGCGGCGACGGTGTTGGACCACTGGGTGTCTCCCCCGTACGGCGGGATGACCTCGGCGCGCAGGATCGATGCGGCGGGCGGGTTCACCGCGGCGGTGACGTCGGCGTGCCAGTTCGGCTTGTCGAATCCGTTTCCGCGGAAGCGAGCCTTGAACCGGTCCCGAAAGATCGGGTAGATCGTCGGGTAGTCCGGATCGGGAATCGAGTCGAACAACGGATGCGCGGGCGTCGGCGCCCCGAAGGCACGCGCGAACCTCAGATGGTCGTCGTGCGGGATGAACTGGTCGCGGAAGAACACCACCTTCCACTTCAGCAGTGCGGCGCGGATCTCGGCGACGTGATCGTCGCGCAGTGGTGCGGTGAGGTCGACTCCGCTGATCTCGGCTCCGGTCCAACCGGATTGCGGGCGGACGTCCAGTGCTGTGGTCGCCAGTGTCATCGTCGTGATTCCTTTCTCTTGCAACGGTTTCTAGGTGTCGATCGGTTTGAGTGCCACGCCGTCGAGTTCGTTCTGCGCGGTGACGATCGAGTTGTAGCGACCGTCGACATAGGGCGCCAGGTCGACATGCGTCTTGGTCACCCCGGAGTCGAAGAGCCCGTCGGCGACCTGTTGGAACAGCGCGGTCGACTGCGCGTCGATCGGGTAGTACGGCGCGAGACCGTCTTCTTCGTAGAGCTTCTTGCCCTGATCGAATGTGATGCCCTGCTGATCGACGTAGTAGGCGTCGATCCACTGATCGGCGTGGCTGTCCTTCCAGTTGTTGGCCGCGATCGCGCGGCCGACGTAGTCGCCGATCGCCTCGACCTTCACCGGATCGTCGAGGATGTCTTTGCGCACGATCAAGGTCTGGATACCGGTGTTGATCCCCTTGCCGTCGCCGAGGATCGGTGGTTCACCCAACTGGTAGTACTGGTTGCCGAGCACGATTGCCGCCTCGACGGCACCGGCCGCGAATGTCGGAACCACCTCGGTCCCAGCGAGTTCGACCGGTTGCACATCGGTCTTGAGGTCGAGGCCGTGCTGCTTGAGCAGGCCCGCGGTGATCATCTGCCGTCCGGATCCCGGCGGATACGCCACCCGCTTGCCGCGCAACTGCTCGATGCTGGTGATCCCGCTGTCGGGACGGGCGACCAGGAAGTAGCCACCGCTGGTGCCCGGGTTGGCTTGCAGGCCGATGGTGACGAGATCGGTGACACCGCTGTCGACTGCGATCGGTACGGGCGCCTCGCCGATGGAGCCGACGTCGGCCGCACCGGAGCGCAGCGCCTCGATCACCGCGGCGCCGCCACTGAAGTCGGCGAACTCAACCGAATACGGTGCGTCCTTGCCGGCGTTGGCCAGGTTCCACGGCAGCGACTGTGTGCCGTTCTGCTCGGCGACCACAAGTTTCGTACCGCTTGGGACTTCGACCGTGTTGGCGATGCGCACCGAGTCGATGGCGGCATCGCCCGAATCGTCTGACAGGCCGCAGGCGCTGGCCACCAGGGTAATCGACAGTGCCACAGGCAGTTTCCATCGTGACGATATACGCATAGCGAGATTTCCTTTGTCTTTCTTGTAGCTCAGATCTGTGGGCCGTCGATGACGCCGAGCTCGGTCAGTAGCCAGCGTCGCAGTTCCGCGAACTCCGCCGATTCCCGCCGACGCGGTTTGGGTACCTCGACTTCGACGTCGAGCGAGATGGCGCCCTCGGTCAAGACCACGACGCCGGTCGGCCAGCAGGATCGCCTCGTCGACGTCGTGGGTGACCAGGAGGACGGCGGGCGTGTGTCGTCGGCACAGGTCTTGAAGCAGCCCGTGCATCCTGATCCGCGTCAGCGCATCCAGCGCGCCGAAAGGTTCGTCGAGCAAGAGCAATTCAGGCTCGCGAACCAAGGCGCGGGCCAGCGCCACCCGCTGCGCCTCGCCGCCGGACAGGGTGCGCGGCCACACCTTGGCCTTGCCGGCAAGGTTCACCTCGGCCAGCGCGTCGAGCGCCTGCTTGCGCACCGCGGAGGTGGCGGGCAAGCCGACGGTCACGTTCGTCAGGACACGCTGCCAAGGCAGCAGTCGCGGATCCTGAAACACGATCGCGCGCCGTTCCGGGACCTGCAGGGTGCCTTCGACGTCGCCGTCCAGTGCGCCGAGCGCGCGCAGAAAGGTGCTCTTGCCTGAGCCGCTGCGGCCCAGCAGAGCGACGAATTCGCCCGCGCGAATCTCCAGGTCCAGTCCGTCGAGAACGACGTTGTCGCCGAACACCTTTCGAAGGTCCCGCGCGACGACGACGGTCTCGGTCGCCGTGTCAGTCACCGTCATAGGCTCGTCTCCAGGTCAGCAGCCGGCCTTCGAGGAAGCGGATGATGAGGATGGACAGCAGGCCCAGAGCGGCGTACACGGCGATCAGCACGAACACCACGTCGACTTGGAAGTACTCGCGGGCGTCGGTCATCATGCGGCCAAGGCCCTTCTTCGCGTTGATGGTCTCGGCGAAGATCAGCGCCAACCACGACGCGGTGAGCGCCAGGCGCAGCCCGACCAGGAAGCCCGGCAGCGATCCGGGGATGATGACCCGGTAGATCATCTCCGTCCGCCCTGCGCCGAACGAGCGGGCGGCTTCCACGAGTCCGGCGTCGACGCTGCGGATGGCGCTGAAGGTGTTGATGTAGATGGACACCGCCACCGCCAGGGTGATCAGCAGGATCTTCGGCACTTCACTGATGCCGAACCACACGATCAGCAAGGGCACCAACGCGAAGTTCGGAATCGCGTTGAGCACTTCCATATTCGCGTCGAAGATGTTCTCGCCGAGCCTGGACAGCCCGGTGATCAACGCCAGGCCCAGCCCGAGGACGATGCCGAACACCAACCCGTAGCCGACGCGAAGCAGGCTGGTCGACATGTGGTCCAGCAGCGACCCGTCGGCGATGAGCTGGTAGGCGGCGCGCACGACCCTGGTGGGCGGCGGCACCGTGCGCTGATCGAACGCACCCGTCGTCGACAGGAGCTGCCACAGTGCGACGAGCAGCACTGGGCCGAGTAGCCGCTGCACCTGACGCGGAATGCGTTGGCCGCGTTGGCTGCTTCTTGACGACCGCTCTCGGATCGACAAGACCGGTGCCGACCCGGTTCTCGGTCGACGGCCGCGAGAGGACGCTGGTCATGTCAGGCAGCCCCGAAGAACTCACCTGAGATCGACTCGGAGGCAACACCGTCGGGACCCACCGGGACGTCACCGACGAGTGTGATCCGATGCAGTACGCGATCGCCCTGCACATGCTCGAAATCGCGCGGTGCGAGGTGAAGTGCGGCGCGGTTGTCCCAGAACGCGACGCTTCCCGGCTCCCACTTGAAGCGCACCGCGTACTCGGGGCGAGCGATCTGCTCGAACAGCAGGTCGAGCACATGCCTGCTCTCGCGCGGCGACAGGTTGACGATTTCTTTGGTGAAGGATGGGTTGACGTACACGACGCGCTCCTGGGTCTCCGGGTGCACGCGAACCACCGGGTGAACCGACGCAAGTGGATTGGTGCGCACGAGGTCGCCGATCTTCTCGTTGCTGCGCTCCGCGGTAACGGTTGACTCGAATCGGTGTTCGGCGCGCAGATCGTCGATGAGCGCACGTACCGCAGGCGCGAGCCCCTGGTAGACGGCGGCGACGTTGACGAACTGTGTATCCCCGCCGTAGGGCGGTACCGCTTCGGCGCGCAGGATCGAATGCGACGGCGGATTGATCAGCGGAGTGACGTCGGCATGCCAGCCGGGACCGTTGGGGCTTTGCTTCTTTCGGTATTTGGTGCCATAGCGGTGGTCATAGGCCGCGGGCGAAACAGTATGGATTTGCGGGAATTCCGGTGGTGCCGAATCGCCCTCGTACGGGTGGCCGGGAGTCACCTCGCCGAACTGAGCGCCGAACGCGATCTGGGCCGCATGATCGAGCGTCTGATCGCGAAAGAAGACGACTTTCCACGTCGTGCAATGCATCGCGGATGGTCTTCACTTCGTTGGCCGACAGCGGCGACGACAGGTCGACTCCACTGATGAGCGCTCCGGTCCAACCGGACAGCGGTGTTACTTCAAGACGGGTATCGGTTGCAGCAGTCATCCCCACGTTCCCCTCGAAAGCGATTGCAAATATCGGCTATTCGCACGTTATCGAGAACGCGCCAAATGGTGATCAGTTGAAATCGGCGTGAAATGAATTCCAATTCATCGCGGCCGTCGCGTGTCGAGCATGTCTAACGTGTGAGACGCAGATTCAGTGTGAGGGCTTGGTCGCGGCGTGCAGCGCCACGATGCCGCCCGTCAGATTGCGCCACCGCACCGCCGACCAGCCCGCGTCGGCGATGCGACGCGAAAGGTCCGGTTGGTCGGGCCATGCGCGGATCGACTCGGCGAGATAGACGTAGGCGTCGGGGTTCGACGACACCGCACGCGCCATCCGCGGCAGCGCCTGCATCAGGTACTCCTTGTAGGCCGTCGCGAACACCCGGGCCGTCGGTGTCGAGAACTCGCACACGACCAGCCGCCCGCCGGGCCGCGTCACGCGTGCCATCTCACGAAGAGCGGCGCCGTGGTCGACGATGTTGCGCAGCCCGAAGCTGATGGTCACCGCATCGAACACGCCGTCGTCGAACGGCAGCTTCGTCCCGTCCGCGGCGACCTTGGGCACCTTGCGCCCGCTGCCCGCGGCGAGCATGCCGACGGAGAAGTCCGCGGCCACACACCACGCTCCCGAGGTCTCGAGCTCCACCGTCGACACCGCGGTGCCGGCCGCGAGGTCCAGCACCTTGTCTCCGGGCCCGATCCGCAGCGCCTCGCGCGTCGCCCGCCGCCAGAATCGGTCCTGGCCGAGGGACAACACCGTGTTCGTCAGGTCGTAGCGGCGCGCCACCCCGTCGAACATCGATGCGACCTCGTGTGGGTCCTTGTCCAGCGTCGCGCGGTTCACAAAGCGACGCTACCTGTCAACATGCGCGCACCGGGAATGGCATGCGCCTGCAGCGGGCATTTACTGCGCATGGCTGAAAAGGTTTGGTTCATCACCGGGACATCGCGTGGGTTCGGCCGAGAGTGGGCCATAGCGGCGCTGGAGCGCGGCGACAAAGTTGCGGCGACGGCACGGAACACCGCGACTCTCGACGATCTGGCCGCGAAGTTCGGCGACGCGATTTTGCCGATTCAACTCGACGTGACCGACCGCGACGCGGACTTCGCCGCCGTCAAACAGGCGCACGACCACTTCGGACGGCTCGACATCGTCGTCAACAACGCGGGCTACGGCCACTTCGGCTTCATCGAGGAGCTGACCGAGCAGGAGGCGCGCGACCAGATCGAGACCAACGTGTTCGGCGCCCTGTGGATCACCCAGGCGGCGCTGCCCTATCTGCGGGCTCAGCGCAGCGGGCACATCATCCAGGTGTCGTCGATCGGCGGGATCACCGCGTTCCAGAACGTCGGCATCTATCACGCGTCGAAGTGGGCGCTGGAAGGGTTCTCGCAGTCGCTGGCACAGGAGGTCGCGTCGTTCGGGATCCACGTGACGTTGATCGAGCCGGGCGGCTTCTCGACCGACTGGGCGGGCTCGTCGTCCAAGCGGTCAGACCCGCTGCCCGACTACAAAGAGGTGCACGAGGAGGCGGACCGGCTTCGCAGCCAGCGCGTCTCGGCGCCGGGCGACCCGAAGGCGTCAGCGGCGGCGGTGCTCAAGATCGTCGACGCCGAAAAGCCGCCGTTGCGAATCTTTTTCGGCGAGTTGCCGCTGCAGCTGGCCAAGGCCGACTACGAAAGCCGGCTGGCGACGTGGGAGGAATGGCAGCCCGTCTCGATCGAGGCGCAGGGCTAGGTCGGTCGATCGGTCGCGAGCGACCGCAAATTGCCACTGTCTCACGGCGTGTCGGCGTGCAGACACGGTCTCTCGCGAGAAGAACTCAGGCGGCTTTGAGGCGGCGCAGGCCGATGACCTCGTCGTAGTGGCCGAGCAACTCGTCGCAGATCGCAGGCCATGTCCGGCTCAACACGCTGCGACGCGCCGCCACCGAGTAACGCTGCCGTTCGGCGATCAAATGGTCGACGGCCTCGGGCAGCTTGGCTTCGAACTCGTCGACCGACAACAGCAGACCGGTGCGGTACGGGGTGACGAGATCACGTGGCCCGCCGGCATTGGGCGCGATCGCCGGCAAGCCCGAGGCCATCGCCTCCTGCACCGCCTGGCAGAAGGTCTCGTGTTCGCCGGGGTGAACGAAGACATCCATACTCGCGTACGCAGCGGCCAGCTCTTCGCCATACAGTGCGCCGGCGAAAACCGCTGACGGTAAAAGAGTTTCGAGCTTCGCGCGGTCGACGCCGTCACCGACGATGACCAACTGGAGATCCTCGCGTGCCGACAGTGCCGCCAACCGCTCGACATGCTTCTCGGGCGCAAGACGGCCGACGAAACCGACGATCGGCTTATTCTGCGGCGACCACATGCGGCGCAGGTTCTCGTCGCGCGCCGAGGGTACGAAACCGGTGATGTCGACGCCGCGCGCCCACTTGTGCACCCGCGGGATCCGATGGGCCGTCAGGTTTTCCATCGCCGCGGTTGACGGCGCCAGCGTGCGGTCGGCCCTACTGTGCAGGTGCCGCGTCCATGCCCAGGCGGTCTTGGCGGCAAAACCGACGCCGTAGCTCTCGGCGAAACCTGCGACGTCGGTTTGGAATACAGCGACTGTCGGCACGCCGAGGTAGCGCGCGGCGTGCAGCCCGCCGTAGCCCAGCAGCGCCGGGGAGGCCAGATGCACGACGTCGGGATCGAACCCGCGCAACACACTCACCATTCGGGGGCGTGGGATGCCCAGCGGAAGCGAATTGATCTTCGGGAACATCCGCGACGGCACCCGGTGAACGCGGATGCCCTCGTGGATCTTGTCGGCCGGCGGCTCACCCCGCGGGGTGTCCGGCGCGATGACGAGGGCCTCATGACCCGTGCAGCGGAGATGCTCGATCACCCGAAGCACCGAGTTGGTAACGCCGTTGACATTCGGGAGGAAGGACTCTGCGACGATTGCAACGCGCACGCCTCGAGAGTCCCATCGGCGGCTGTCGGCAAGGTTTCGTACAGGGATATGTCACGCAAACAGCTCGTGCCGATGAACGGATTCTCCACGTGGGCGTTTTCGAGTATGGTGCGCACAGAGAAAGGCGGTTGACATGCGGATATCCCGGGTCGCATCGGTGCTGGCCATCGCTGTGATGCTTGCCGTCGCCGGCTGCACGTACGCAAGTACTCGGGCACCGCGCAACGGGATCCCGCTCAGCCCCCGCTCGCGGTGAGCGAAGACGGCTTCGGTATCGCCGCGGGGTTCGACGACGCACCGACCCACATCGAGATCTTCACCGAGCCGCAGTGTTCGCACTGCGCGGATTTGCAGACCGATTTCGGCGACCAGTTCGCCTACTACATCGGCGTCGGCGCGCTGCAAATCACCTACCGGCCGTTGACGTTCCTGGACAGCGGCTCCGGCGGGTACTCGGCGAATGTGAGCAACGCGTTGTTCCTTGCCGCCGAGGGCGATGCGACGGGAACGCAGTTCCAGCGCTTCGTCCAGGAGCTGTATGGCCACCAGCAACGGACCAAGGGCGGACCCGGCCCCACCGACGACGAGATGGCGGAGATGGCGAAGACCGCGGGCATGCCGGACAACGTCGCCGACCGCATCGCCGACGGTGGGTCAGCGATCAACGTCGCGGATATGGAAGATACCAACTTCGGGTACCTGTACGACGTTGACATGATGGACACCGGCACCCCAACGGTTTACGACCCGGAGAACGACACGAAGATCGACATCTTCGACAACGACTGGTTGACCAAGCTGATGCAGACCTGAGGGGTCTACTCGACTTTTTGCGCCGAAACGTGAGTCTGGGCGAGCCGGCGCTCCAAGAATGCGAGGCCGGCCAGCAGCATCACAGCGATCAGCCAACCGACCACCGCGATCGAGCCCGCCGGGACGATCGCCAGCGACGCGTTGCGGTCCCGCACCCGCACCAAATCCGGATTGTTCGTGTCGTATTCGACATAGATGCGCATGCCCGTTTCCAGTTCGGACGGGTACAGCACACCCAGTTCGGGGCGATAGGTCACGCGGTCGGGCGTGACGAACTCGATCGTCGACCGTCGCGGCCCAGCGCTGAGCACCTCGGCGGCGGCCACGCCCATGTGTCGTTCGATCTGCCGATCGTCACGCCAGGCGCCCATCACCATGAGTGCTGATTGCAGTGTCACCAGAGATGCCACGAGCACGATTCCGATCCGGATGCGCCGGAACGTGCGTTGCGACCGCGTCTCGTTGGGGTCGCGTGTCAACCGCGGAACCAGCTTGCGCCACAACGCGATAACCCGCTTCACAGTGTGACCTCGTTCGCTCGGCTCACAGTGCGACCTCGTTCGCTCGGCTCACAGTGCGACCTCGTTCGCTCGGCTCACAGTGCAGCCTTGATCGACGCATGCAGCGCCCGCAGCGACGACCGGTCGGCCTTCACCTCCAGCACCCGCATCCCGTCGAACGGCTCATTCAGCGCATCCACCAGCCCGTCGACTTCGATCTGACGGCTCTCGACGTGGTACGCGCGGCACAATGCGCCGACGTCCACATCGTGCGGCGTACCGAAGATCCGCGACGACACGTCGGAGAACCGTGGATCGCCCTGCTCGAGCAGTTCGAAGATGCCGCCGCCGTTGTCGTTGGACACGACGATGGTCAGGTTGCGCGGCACCGGCTCCGTCGGACCGATCAGCAGCCCGGAGCTGTCGTGCACGAACGTCAGGTCGCCGATCAGCGCGATGGTGCGGCGGGTCCTCCCCCCGCCCCCCGTCGTGGGCCAGCGCCGCGCCGATCGTCGTCGACACCGTGCCGTCGATGCCTGCGACGCCCCGGTTGGACCGCACCTTGATGCCCTGGGTGTTCAGGCCGACCAGCGCCGCGTCCCGGACCGGGTTGGATGCCCCGAGCACCAACTGATCGCCGGGACGGACCGCGTCGGCCACCGCGGCCGCGACATGCAGTCCGGTCTTGAGCGGATGCGCCTCGAGTTGCGCGCGCACCGCGTCGACCGCGTGCCGATTGACCTCGGCGCAGCGCTCCAACCAGGCGGAATCGGGTTCGCCGGTGGTCACCGCACGGGTGCCTGTGGCGGCCGAGTTCCCGGAGACGTCGGGCCAGCGCGGACCCGTCGTCAGCGCGTACACCGGGACCGCCGGATCGGCCAGCAGCGCCGACACCGGCCGGTGCAGCGTCGGGCGGCCGAGCATGATGACCTGCTGCGGGCGGACCAGTCGCAGGGCGAACGGATGCAGTGGGTTGGCGGCAGGCGGTGCGGTCGGCTCCGCGACGGTCGGCAATGCGGCCAGATTGGGGTGCACACCGGCGCCGTGCCCGGCGATGACGACGGTGTCGGGTGTCAGGTCGATGTCGAGCGGCTGGTCGAAGATGACGGCGGGCGTGTACGTCCACGGCTTGCCGCCGGGACGGCCTTCCGGGCATAGTTGACGCCGGGGCCCACGTCTTCCCGGACATCGGGCACCAAAGGCTCACGCAACGGGATGTCGAACTGCACCGGCCCAGCGTTGGCCGAGCGAGTTCCGGTGGCGGCCACCAATACTCGGCACGTCGCCGAGCGCCACTGCGCGTTGAGCGAATCCATCCGTTCGGGCCTGCATCCTCGGCGAGGCCGAGGCTGATGGTCTGCGCGCATCTGTGTGCCGAAATAGCCCAGCTGCTCGAACGTCTGATTCGCGCCGGTGCCGAGCAACTCGTACGGGCGGTTGGCGCTGAGCACGATGAGCGGCACGCGCGCGTAGTTGGCCTCCACCACGGCGGGGCCGAGGTTGGCCACCGCGGTGCCCGACGTCATCGCCACGCACACCGGCGCGCGCTCGGCGACCGCGAGCCCGATCGCCAGGAAGCCGGCGGTGCGTTCGTCGATGCGCACGTGCAGCCGAAGCCGGCCCGCACGGTCGGCGTCCTGCAAGGCGAATGCCAGCGGAGCGTTTCGCGATCCCGGGCACAGCACGACGTCACGGACGCCGCCGCGGATCAGTTCGTCGACAACCACGCGGGTCTGCGCAGTCGAGGGGTTCACCACTACAGACTATCGGCGAAGAATTTCAGCACCGCGGCGTTGACTTCCTGCGGCTTCTCGATGAATCCGAGATGGCCGGTGTCGGCAATCTCCAGGTAGCGGCCCCTGCGGCAGCGCATCGGCGACCTCGCGGCCGAGGTGCGGCGGCAGCGCGAGGTCGTCGCTGAACCCGATGACGAGCACCGGGCGTCGTAATACTTCGGTAAGCAGGCAGCCGGCTCTCGCTCGGGGCGACGTCGAGCTGGCGCCCGCATGCCGGGTGTCGACTTGCTCGGCCACATGGTGAACATGTCGATCCAGTCGCGCACCGACGTTGTCGTTGTTGAGCGTCTTCGGCGAAAAGCTCTCCATCAGACGGAGTTTCGCGTCATAGGAGGCGGGCAGCTCGATGCCGGCGTCAGCAAGCTCGCGTTCGGCCGAGCGGAAGAACTGCGCGGATGCGGTCCTCGCGGCCCCGGGTGGCCATCAACACCGCCGCACGGACCAGTTCGGGGCGCGCGAGCATCAGCTCCTGGGCGATGTAAGAGCCCATCGACACCGACGACGATGCGCGCAGGCGCGGCGTCGAGCTTCTCGATCAGTGCGGCGGTGTCGGCCACCATCTGCTCGATGCCGAACCCGCCGGCCTGCTCGGTGGCGCCGATCCCGCGGTTGTCGAAGGTGATGCAGCGGTACCCGGCGCGCTGAAACTCGGGCACCTGATGCAGGTGCCAGGTGCGGCCCGCACCGCCTCTACCGGCGATGAACAGCACCGGATCGCCTTTGCCGCGCTCGTCGTACGCCAAATCCACGCCGAAGACGCTACTTGCTCAGTCGATCTCGGTGAACGCCACCACCGGGATGCGGCGTCCATTCGTCGTCTTCTGGTATCCCGCGTAGTTCGGCATGAACTGGGTGGCCAGCCCGAACAACCGGTCACGTTCGTCGCCGAGCATTTCCTCGCCGACGAAGGTGCCTTGGTAGCCGCGGGACGAGAGCGTGACTCGTGGATTCGCCTTGACGTTGTGATACCAAGCGGGATGACGAACGTCGCCGTAGTTCGAGGCGATGACGATCACGCGGCCGCCGTCGGTGAAGTACGTCAGCGGCGTACTGCGCTGCTGACCGGACTTCGCGCCGGTGTGCGTGAGCAGCACCTCGGGCAGGGCCATCGACATCGAAAGGTGGCCGTTGGTCAGCTTGATCAGGGCGCGGTCCATGCGCCAGCCGTATCGGCGCAGGAACGACTGCGCGGGACCGTGCCGCCATGAAACGTGCGCCCGCCCGGATGAAGCGTGACGGCGGGTCGGGCGGAACCTCGGGAATTCCCACGCCTTGAACCGTATCGTCAGCGATTTCGGCGCGTCAACGTTCGCTCAGCGCGACTGTCAGCGCCGAAATCGCCTGCGCGATCGCGTCCTTGCGATTCTTCTTCGAGCGCACGCGGTCGATCGCCGCGTTCCACAGCAGCTGCACGGACGGGACCAGCTGGCCGTGTTTGACGGTGTCCAGGGTCAACAGCGCGGAGGCCGTTGCCTTGGTCGCCGCCGACGCCTTCGACATGTGGCCGGAGTCGTAGGGCGGCTGCGGGTCGTATTCGATCACCAGCTGCACCGCCTTGGCCTTGGCGTCACCGCAGATCTGGCCGAACAACCACAGCCCGAGATCGATACCGGCCGAGACCCCGGCCGCGGTGACGATCTTGCCTTCGTGGACGATCCGCTCATCGCCGACGGCCTCGACGCCGAACGTCTTGAGCATCGGCACCACCATCCAGTGCGACGTGGCGCGACGACCCTCCAGGACGCCTGCCGCGGCGAGGATCATCGAACCCGAGCACACCGACGTCGTCCACGCGGAGGTCTCATGGGCCATACGCACCCAGTCGAGCACCTTCTCGTCGCGGGCGTGCTCGAACGTCGCCGCGCCGCCGGGCACCAGAATGATGTCGGGCGAAGGGGTTTCGTCGAAGGAATGGGTCGCGCCGACGAGCAGCACACCCGAGTCGGCGGCGATGGGGCCAGGCTCGTGCCATACGAACCGCACCTCGGCGTCGGGCAGGTTACGCAGCACCTCGTAGGGGCCGATGAAGTCCAGTGCGGTGAATCCGGGGTACACCATGATTGCGATCTGCTGGGACATTTAGAGCCATCTCCTTTGGTTAGGCGAACGTCTTGCGGTACTGGTCGGGCGAGATGCCCAGTCGTCGAACGAAATTGCGGCGCAGCGTCTCTGCGCTACCGAAGCCGCAGCGGGCCGCGATGACTGTCACGGTGTCGTCGGTCTCCTCGAGTTGACGGCGGGCGGCCTCGGTGCGGATCCGCTCGACGTAGGCTCCCGGCGCCTCCCCCACCTCGTCGGTGAACACCCGCGTGAAGTGCCGCGGGCTCATCGAGGCGCGACGGGCGAGGTCGGTAATGCTATGCGCACCACCGGGTTCGGACTCGATGGCGTTCTGGACGTCGCGGATCGGCGCCCGCTTGGCGCGCGGCATCCACACCGGGGCGGCGAACTGCGTCTGTCCACCCGGTCGCCGGAGATACATCACCATCCAGCGCGCCACCATCTGCGCGACGTCGGTGCCGAAGTCGTCCTCGACGAGCGACAGGGCCAGGTCGATGCCTGCCGTGACGCCCGCCGCCGTCCACACCTGCTCGGAACTGCGCACGAAGATCGGTTCGGGATCGACGGTCACAGCGGGGAATTCGCGGGCCAACTGCGCGGCGAACGCCCAGTGCGTGGTCGCGACGCAGCCGTCGATCAGACCCGCCTGCGCGGCGAGGAATGCGCCGGTGCACACGCTGACGACGCGACGCGCCTGCTCGGCGGCGATCTGCACCCAGCCGACGGTGTCGGGATCGCGCCGCGCATCGTCGACGCCCATGCCGCCGGGCAGGACAAGGGTGTCGATCGGTTGCCGCGGATCCGGGAACGGCTGGGCGACCAGTGCGAGGCCGGTCAGAGTGGCGGCGGGCTCGCCGGTCCGGGTAACGATGCTGACGGTGTAGCCCTCGTCGGTGCGGCCCTGACTGGCCAGGCAGATGGTGGCGCCGGTGAACACGTCGAACGGGCCGACCAGGTCGAGAGCCTGGACGCCCGGGAATCCGAGGATCACCACCGATCGCACGTACCCAGTGTTGGCGAGTACCGGCGTGGCGTCTAGGCCACGGACCCCCACAGATTAGGACATCGCCGTCAAAGCTTCTGAGACTCCGAACGATGCTAATCGACTACTCGTGCAGCAACAGGTGGCACTCCCGGATTCGGTCGATCCACCACCGGCGGCGGTCGGGCGCGGCGGCCAGCGCGGCCAGCCGCGCCGGATCAGGTGCCACCGGTACGACCGGCAGATAACCGTCGACAGGCACGGCGGGCTCGGCGACGTCGTCGACGAACAGTCCGCCCGTGCCGAGGCCGCAGGCATACGGCAGGTCGGGCAGCGCGGCGGCCGCCAGCAGTCCGCGTCCGATGCCCACTGCCGAGTCGAGCGCGCTGGACACCACGATCGGGATGTCGATCTGATCGGCGATCTCGAGCATCCGGGTGACGCCACCCAGTGGCGCGACCTTGAGGACCGCGACATCCGCGGCCTTGGAACGCACGACATGCAGCGGATCGTCGGCCTTGCGGATGCTCTCGTCGGCGGCGATCAGCACGTCGACGCGGCGCCGCAGCGCAGCCAGCTCGAGGCACCGTCGCGCACGGCTGCTCGAGGTACTCGAGTGGGCCGTCAGCGGTCAACGCGGCGGCCGCCGCGACGGCCTCGTCGACGCTCCAGCCGCCGTTGGCGTCGACGCGCACCGTCGGCACCAGCGCGCGAACGGCGTTGACGCGCGCCACGTCGTCGGCCAGGGACTGGCCGGGCTCGGCCACTTTGACCTTCGCGGTGCGCGCGCCGGGAAACCGGGCCAGCACCTCGGGCACCTGGTCTGCCGCGACGGCCGGCACGGTCGCGTTGATCGGGATGCGGTCGCGCCGGACGTCGGGCGCCGCCTCGTACGCCGCCTCGACGGCCGACGCCAGCCAATGCACCGCCTCGGGCGGCTCGTATTCGAGGAATGCCCCGAACTCACCCCAGCCCGACCGGGCCCTCGATGAGTGCAACCTCCCGAACGGTGATGCCGCGGAACCGAACTCGCATCGGCAGCGAGACGACATGCAATCCGTCGAGAAGGTCATCCAGCTGCGGCACGACACACCATACTGCCCGGCTCCGGCCTCATCGATCCCAGCTTTACAGTGGTGACATGCCCATCCCCGACAAGCCGCGGCCCGGCCAGGAGTCGGTGTGGGATTACCCGCGGCCGCCACGGTTGGAGGAGTTCAACGGCTCGATCACCGTCGAACTCGGCGGCGTCGTGATCGCATCGACGACGGCGGCGTGGCGCGTGCTCGAGACCAGCCATCCACCGACGTACTACCTGCCTGCCAGCAGCTTCGTTGATGGCAGTCTGCGCGCGGCTGCCGGCTCCTCATGGTGCGAGTGGAAGGGCCAGGCGAGCTATTTCGATCTCGTCAGCCCGCACCGCGTCGCATCAAGGGCGGCATGGACCTACGTTTCGCCGACCCGTGGATTCGCCGCGATCGCCGGCGCGCTCGCCGTCATGCCCGCACTGGTGGACCGGTGCACCGTCAACGGGGAAGAGGTCATTGCGCAGCCAGGGGGCTTTTACGGCGGGTGGATCACGAGTTGGGTCGCGGGCCCCTTCAAAGGAGTGCCGGGCTCGATGGGCTGGTGACCTCAGTCGTCATCAACCGGTCATTCTTGGCCCAGGTTTAGATCATCGCTACGTGGATATAGTTAAGAAACTTAACGAAGTCACGAGGAGCAGATCTTGAAGGCAGGAACTATCGCAGGAACCGCATTGGCGACCGCGGCGACCGCTGTCATCGGCGGGCTGGCGAGCCGGCCGGCGCAGTCGGCGTGGTACGAGAAGCTGAAGAAGCCGCCGTATCAGCCGCCCGCGCCAAGCCTTTCCGATCGTGTGGCCGGTGCTGTACGCGGATATCGCCGTCACCTCCGCGGCCACGCTGGATGAACTCGAAGAACGGGGTCAGCATCAACAGCGTCGCGCATACATCGCGGCGCTGGTGGCGAACCTGGTGCTCAATGGCAGTTGGTCGTGGCTGTTCTTCAACCAGCGACGGCTCGGCACTTCCGCGATCGCCGCGGCCGCACTGACAGCCAGCAGCGTGGACCTGACCAGGCGCTCGATGGCCGTGCAGGGCGCCAAGGCCGCACCGCTGGCCGCCTATCCTGCATGGTGCGCGTTCGCCACCGCGCTATCGACCCACATCTGGGCGCTGAACAGGCGACGTTGATGCGACTTATCGACATACCCGGCCAAGCCGTCGAATCGGTTCTGTCGATCGTCGGCGTGCGCATCGGGACCGAAGAGCCTCACTATCTGGCCAGCAAGCTGACCGACCGGGTGGAGCTGCGCCGGTACGGCCCGCGGATCGCCGCGGAAACGACGGTGGCCGCCGACGACGAGCGGGCCAGAAGCATCGGATTCCGGCGCTTGGCCGGCTATATCTTCGGCGCCAATCACCGCGATGAGAAGATTGCGATGACCGCGCCGGTCAGCCAGGAGTCGGGCGATCGAATCGCGATGACCGCGCCTGTCGCGCAAGTCCGCGACGGTGAGAACCGTTCGGCGATACGCTTTTTCATGCCGTCCAAGTGGACGATGGAGACCTTGCCGAAACCCGATGACGATCACGTCGACCTGGTCGAAGTCCCGGCCGAGACCTACGCCGTCCTGCGCTTCACCGGTGACCGCAGCCCGGCGGCCGTCGCCGCTCGGACGGATGAACTGCGGAAGATCCTGCGCGACAACGATGTCGATCCCGACAGGCGAGCCGGTCGCGTGGTTCTTCGATCCACCGTGGACGCTGCCGTTCCGGCGGCGCAACGAGATCGCGATCCCGGTCGCGGCACCGACCTAGCAGCGGATCCTACGAGTACTGCTTGCGCAGATCCTTCTTGAGGATCTTTCCGGTCGGGTTGCGCGGCAACTCGTCGTGGACATCGACGGACTTGGGGCACTTGTACGCGGCCAGCCGCTCTCTCGCGAAGGCGATCAGCTCAGCTTCGGTGGCCTCACCGTCAAGCTGGACAACGGCTTTGACGACCTCGCCCCACTTGTCGTCGGGTATGCCGATGATCGCGACGTCGACGACCGCGGGATGCTCGGCGAGCACCCGCTCCACCTCGATCGAGTAGATGTTCTCACCGCCGGAGATGATCATGTCCTTCAGCCGGTCCTCGACGAAGATGTAGCCGCCGTCGTCGACGCGACCGATGTCACCGGTGCGGAACCAGCCGTCCTCGGTGATCGACTCCTCGGTCGCCTCCGGCTTGTTGTGATAGCCCTTCATCAACTGTGGTGAGCGGAACCACAATTCGCCCTGCTCACCTTCCGGCACGTCTTCGAGGGTGTCGGGGTCGACCACCCGCACCTCGGCATTGGGAACCAGCGTCCCCGCACTCGACAGCCGCTCCTCCTTACCGGGGTCGCGGTGGGCCTCGGGAAGCAGATGGCTGATGACGCCGCACAATTCGGTCAGCCCGTACGCCTGCATGAAATCGGTGTCGGGCCATGCCTCGAGCGCCCGACGCAGCAACGGAAGCGGCATCGGCGACGCGCCGTAGGCGAAGGTCTTCAGCGATCCGAACAGCTTGACGGCATCCTCGCCGGAGTCGAGCACCTTGGCCAGCACCGCGGGCACCAGGAAGGTTCTGTTGGCGCCCTTGAGGATTGCGCCGGCCAGTGAAGCGCCGTCGACCTCGCGGGTCATCACACTGGGGAAGCCGTCGTGAATTCCGAACTGCACGTAGGACGAGCCGCCGACGTGGAACAGCGGCATCGAGACCATGTTCTTGTCGCCCTCGTCGAACTCGAACCCCTCGTGCGCGTTGACCGTGTGGGCGATGATGTTGGCCTGAGTCAGCTGCACGCCCTTGGGTTTGCCCGTTGTGCCTGACGAATACATGATGATCGCGACGTCGTCGGGCTCGACATCGTCGGCGCGCCCGACCGGCGTCGCCGCGGCCAGCATCGCCTCGTACTCGTCGCCGTCACCGCCCTCGGGCGTCACCTCGATGACGTGCTCGACGTGGGTGAGCTTGTCGCGGATCTTGTCGATGTTGCCCTGCAGTTCCTTGCCGACGATCAGCAACTTGGCGCCGGAGTCGTTGAGCACGTAGTCGAGCTCGTCGGCGGCCAGCCGGAAGTTGATGATCGCGTTGGCCGCGCCCAGCGACGCGGCGGCCAGCGTCAGCTCCACGCAGGCGGGGTGGTTCTTGTCGAGGAACGCCACCACGTCGCCGCGCTTGATGCCGCGCTCCTTCAGCGCGCCTGCCAGCCGGCGCACGCGGTCGTTCCACTCGCGCCCACGTCCACGATCGGTCGAGGTAATCGATCGCCTCGGCGTCGGGTTGGGTTTCGGCCCAGTGGGCGGTGCGTTCGTCGAGGAAGCGGGGATCAGCCAGGTCAGACATGCTCCGAGCGTGCCATGTAGACGGCAGCGGTCAGCCGGCTTTCGGCCAAATTGGCCGTTTACGTCGTCGGTCGGTCGCCGGTCGTGGCTGCGGTGAAGGCCCCGACGGTCGTAGATGCGGGTCACGACGCCGCCGATCAGGAGCCCGATGACCAGGCCGATGGCCGACATCGTCAGTGACCGCGTGAGCCCGGCGTCGGCGCGCCCGTCGAAGTAAAGCAGCGCCCGCGCACCCAGGAAGACTTGGTGCATCGGTTCGAACTTCGCCAGCCACCCGAAGACCCGGGGAGCAGCTTCCAGGGGGATCGTGGCGCCGTTGGACGGTAGGCCCAGCATGACGAAGATGAACAAGTTCACCAGTAGCCCAACCGAACCCAGCACCGCGATCAACGATGTCGATGTGATCCCGACGGCCGCAATCGTGAAGGCGCCGTATGCCCACAGCGTCCACGCGTTCGGTATCGGCATACCCAGTGCAGTGGCGATACCGATATATGACGCAGACGTGAGTGCGGCCACGACGACCATCAACCCCCACTTGACGAGCAGTGTCCTGAACCGCGAGATCTTGACCGGCTCGGCGAACCGGTACATGGGGCCCAGTTCAGCGGGTACGAAGCCCAGCATCGAGTCGACCAGCGAGCTCACCACGATGCTGCCGGTGAATCCTGCGAGCAATAACAGCAGCGCGTAATAGAACGCCGACAGCCCGTTGCCGGTGCCGCCTGGGAGGGGTTCGAAGTCGTTGACCTGGACATCGACCGGGCTGGTCAGCGCGAGCGACACACCGCCCGTCAGCGGTGCGCCGCTGGCCTTCGCCAACTGTGCGGACATCTGTTGACCGATCTTGTCGCTGATCTCGTTGACCGCCTTACCCAACGTCAGCCCGGCGATGCTCGAACCGAGTTCGCCGGCCCGGGGATTGGTGGAGATCGTGATGACCGGCCGAGTCACCTGACCCGGCCGCAGCGCGCCCTGCCCAAGCGCCTGCAGCTTCGCCGAGAAGTCGGACGGTATCTGGACAAGTCCGTAGATTTCCGCCCTGCCCAACTCCGCCCTGGCCTCGTCTGCGGACAACACCCGTCACCTCGAACTGGTCCGGGTTCAGCCCCGACACCAGCCCGTCGACGATCTGCTTGCCGTCGGCGCCGGCATCCGAGTTCACGACGGCGACAGGAAAGTGCCGCAGATTCGGTGTCGGGTTGAGAATGCCTGCCAGATACAGCAGCGCCAGCGCCGAGAACACCACCACCGACACGACGATCGGCGCCAGCCAAAACCTCGGGGTACGGATCGTCGCCAGCGGATCTGGTGCGGCATGCCGATTCGGTGCGGGCGCGGCATGCCGATGCGGTGAGGGTTCGGACATCACAACTCCTGTTCGGTGTGCGGACGAAGCAGTATTAGGGCGAGCACGATCGCGGCGACCGGGACAGTGGACATCATGATCGTGGACTGTGGGTCGTGGACGGCCGCTTCGCCGACGGCGTTCAGCGCAACGGCCGACGGAAAGACTTGTCGGCGAGGTGTTCTCGTCGACAATCATCAACATCGGCAGACCGGCAAGCAGCAGGAGCAGACCCGCCATGAGGACCGCTCGCCGTGCACGTCGGCGTCCGGCCGCGTCATTCTCCGTAGACCTGCCGGCCCGCCAGATACGTCGCCCGCACCTCGAGGTCGGCGATCTGCTCCGGCGGCACTGCTCGCGGGTCGGCCGAGAGCACCACCATGTCGGCGTACTTGCCCACCTCCAGCGAGCCGATGACGTCGTCGGAGAACAGCTGCCAGGCCGCGTCGATGGTCTGCGCGCGGATGGCCTGATCGACGGTGATCCGCTGCTCCGGGCCGATCACACGGCCGCTCGGCGCCATCCGGGTGGCCGCCACGCTGATGTTGCGCAGCGGTTCCTCGGGCGTGACCGGCGGGTCGTTGTGCAGCGAGATCCGCATCCCGGTCTGCAACGCGGAACTGCATGGCATCCAACGTCTCCCATGCTCGGGCCCGAACAGACCGTCGACGATGATGTCACCCCAGTAGTGGATCTGGTCGACGAAGATGCTGCACGTGACGCCGAGATCGTGGGCCCGCCGCAGCTGCTCGTCGCGGATCGCGCCGACGTGTTCGAGCCGCAGCCGGTGGTCGTCGCGCGGGTGCTCGCGCAGGACGTCTTCGTAGATGTCGAGGATGGTGTCGACACCGGCGTCGCCCTGTACGTGGCAGGCCATCGGCCAGCCCTTCGGAAAGTAGGTGCCGACGATCTCGGTGAGCTGTTCGCGGGTGTAGTTGGCGTGCCCGCACGAGCCGGGGACCACGCCGATGGTGCGGATCGGCATCGGTGTCGAGGTACGGAAACGACAGGTCGATGTTGCCGATCCACGGTGAACCGTCGACCCAGATCTTGATGCCGACCTGCCGGAAAAGATCGTCGCCGTTGGCCGGAGTCTCAGTCGGTCGTCATCGCCTCGTTCGAAACCTCGTAGACGCGCAAGCGCACTGTGAGGTCGTCGCGCATCTGCTCGAGCACCGGCCGGAACGCGGGTTCGAACGCCATCTCCGAGCAGGTGGTGAGGCCGACGCTGTTGAGCCTGCGGAGCTCGGCGTGCAGCATCGCCGGGTAGTCGCTCGGCTCGATCGCGCCGGTGAGCAGGCGAACACCGCGCCGGTTCTCCTCTGCGGTGCCGTCGAGTTCGCCGTCGGCGTCGTGGCCGTACGGGCGCCCTTCGGATCCGGGGTTTCGCGGGTGACACCAGCCTTAAGCGGCGGCGGCGGTGTTGAAGTACGCCTTGTGTCCGGAGTTGTGGATGATCACCAGCGGTGAATCCGGGGCGACGCTGTTCGAGCCATTCGAGCGTTGGTTCCGGCAACCCAGCCTGCAGCAGCGGGTCCCAGCCATTGAGGTAAGCACCATCGGCCCCGCGCTTGGCGACCTCGCGCTTCGATGGCCGCGACGACGTCGTCGGCCTTAGGCAGCGTGACCGGGCGGATGTCGACCATCCGGTCCGACAGCACGATGGCCTCCATCAGCGGATGCCCGTGCGCCTCGACGAGGCCCGGCATCACGCAGCTGTCGCCGAGATCCACGGTCGTGCGTTTCCGGGCCGATCCAGGCCTCGACCTCGGCACGCGTCCCGACCGCGACGATGCGGCCGTCCGACACGGCGATCGCTTCGGCGGTCGGTTGCTGTTCGTTGACGGTGAGGACAGTTCCGGTGAGCACGAGGTCAGCAGTGGGCATCCGCCCAGTATGGCGTCGCGCGGTTGTGCCGGTGGGGCCGTTGCGGTATTCGGCTACTGAGCCCCGCCGAACTCGGGACGCAATACCGGCGCCAACGCCGCGAGCGGGATGTGGGCCTGCACGGTGCCGCCGTCCATCGCCCACTGCATGCGGCCTACCGTGTAGTCCAACGGGGTATCGTGACCGACCGGATAGTCGGGCATGTAGAGAATCAACTCATCGGGTGTCAGCGCCCAGGCCCGGTAGCCGCCGGAGTACACCTTGTCCGGGGTCCAGCGGTCCGGGGTGAACGGATAGGTGCCAGGCTGGTGCGGCGGCGGTGCGGCATCGAGGGCCGCGACGATGAACGGCGCACCTAAACGCGGGATCTCGGCCCCGTGGTCGACTCCCGGTTTGAACAGGTCGGCCAGCTTCAACTGTCGCCCGCCCGCGAAGGTGAAAGTGCGGTAGGCGTCGCTGATGATGGGCGCGTTCGGGTGTGCGAGGGCGTCGGTACCGACGGTGCCCGAGTACATCTCGTGGAAAACGACCGTCATCGCGTCCCCGTGCTGGAAGATCTGGAATTGCTGCTCGCCGAAGCTGTCTTGGACCATCTTCCGCGCCGCGTTGCGCCAGTTGTTCATCAGGTTGGTCAGGTACTCCCGGATGGTGGCGTTTTCCACCAGATCGCCGGGCAACGCCATCTTGATGTTGCGAACCGCCTTGCGCTCCGACTCCACCGACGTGCTGCAGAACTGCCCGTCCCACTGACCGCCCAGCTCACCACAAAAGGCCGGCGCTGACGCCGACGCGGCGGGTGCGGTGGCGACCACAGCCGCAGCCGCCAGAGCGATCGCGCTACCTAGACGTCAGGCGGCGCAGAATCACGGCAGCTCGACTTTGCTTGCGCGCCAATGACCGTCGACGTTCTCCATCGTCATCTTGATCCTGCTGCGGTCGACTCGCGGATCGGGCACGCTGGTGTTGGACACCGACTGGTCGACGAACAGCAGCACGACGACCTTGTCCTTGGACGCGGACTGCACCGCCGAATCCACGACGACACCGTGTGCCGTTCGCCTTGTTGTCGATCGAGCAGTTGCCGCAGCTGCATGCTCGACTGCGAGTACATGTCCTTGAACTCGCCGGTCGATCCGTCGAGGACCTGAGCGAAGTTCTCGTCGACCTTGTTCGAGTCGATGCTCGTCAAGACCTGCGCATACGCGACGGCGGCTTGCTGGGCTTGCTCGGCGGCCTGCTCGACCTGCCGCTCCTGCCAGAGCTGCCATCCGAGCAAGCCCGAACCAGCAAGTGCGGCAATGAAGATCGCCACAACCGCGCCAATCCGCAGTCGGCGCGGCCACCGGCGTCACGCACCGTCATTGCGGTCGCTGTCGTCGGCTTCGACAGCGTCGGTTTCATCGGTAGCGGTCTCGGCCGTCTCGACTGTTTCGTCAGGGTCCAGCTCGTCGGCTGCGTCGGTGTCGCGGTTCATTATCGGTCGTCACTGACAACGTCATCTCCTCTTAGATCACTCAGCGCGGTGGATCGATGGGCAAGGTGGGGCCGCCGTAGGGCGTGGGAATCGTGAAGCGGCCCTTGGGTGTCGGATCAGTCCGGCGACCGAGGTCGGCGCCCGGCGGCGGGCCTGCGGTGTCGTCGTCGGCGGGGCGCGGCGCATTCTTCGCACCGCGAACCAACACGCCCGGGTGATCGTCGCGGCAATAGGTGTACATGAACGGCTCGGGATAGTCGGCCGATGACGGTGGCAGACGGGGCGTTCCGTAGTCACAGAAGTAATGCCGGGTAGGGGTCCGCCGTCGCCCACAGTCCGTTGTCGTGCAAGGTGCTACCGATCGCGTCGAGTACCGATGTGCGATGGGTCGGGAACAGCGCATTCAGCGCGGGCACACGAAGATAGAGCAGTCGCGAGGTGGTGGTCAGGTTCCCGAGCAATTGCACCATGGTGTCGGAGTTGTCGACGAACAGCGCGTCGACATCCGACAGAGTGCCCGGCGCCTCATTGGTGAGTCTGCGATAGCCGTCCCGCATCTTGTTGATCCCGATAAAGCTCGCGCTGAGATTGTCTGCGGCGGCGTCGATTCCGGCGTTCTTGTCGGCGACGAGCGTGAACACTGTGCGGCCGTTCCGCAGAGCGCTGGTGGTCTCCGGCAGCACCGAGTCGAGGGTGGACAGCAGGAAAGTGCCGCCGTTGATGATGTCGGCGAGCTTGCGGGGTCCGTCCTTGCTCAGGCTCAGCTCGCGTTTGATGAGCTCGATCTTGGCCGTGTCGACCTGGGCGAGCATGCCGTCGGCATTGGCGAGCAGTTCCGCCAGGCTGACGGGGACGGTGGCCCTGCCCTGGGTGATGACGGCACCGTCGCGCAGATAGGGTCCGTCGTTGGACTGCGCTACGAAGTCGATGTACTGCTCACCGGCGGGCGAAAGCCCTGACACGCGTACGTCACTGGACTCCGGGATGGGCACCGACGAGTTGACGTTGACGACTGCGTTGACGCCTGCAGGTGTGATGTCGAGTCGGTCCACCCGCCCGATCCGAACGCCGCGCAGTGTGACGTCCTGATTGGGGAGCAGACCTGCGGACTCCGGCAGTTCGATAGTCACCCGGTAGGTCGACGCCAGCGGATTCACCTGCAGCGCACCAAGAACAAATACCCGACGGCCACGACCAGCGTCATGATCAGCGCACCCGCGGACAACCACGCCCGCCGGCGGTGACCGGCGCGCACGACGGCGACGATGCGATCGGCGATGGCGGCGATCATGGCGTCCTCGGCGGGACTGCCGGGACGGCGGCTGGAGGCGGCTGCATACCGGGCGGCGGTGGCGGGACGGGCGGCAACACACCGGTCGGCGGGGGCGCGATCATCACCTCACCCGGGACGTCCGGGTTGGGGATCACCGGCACCTGCGGGACACCGGGCCCCTTGCCGACGATCCTCTCCTGCAGCCGGTAGAGCGTGTACTGCACCGTCCCGACCAGTTGGTGCCAGTTGTACCGCTTGGGTCCGTGGAGCCCGGGATCACCGGCGAACCCGATGTCGGGTATGGATCCCAGCACCAGCCGGTCGAAGCTGGCATTGACCGCGAGCGCACTGCTGGTGGTCGTCTTGATGAACGGTGGCATCAGCCGATTCAGCGAGTACAGCGTGGCGTCGGGGGTGAGCACCACGTCGTTCCACGACCGCGCGACCTCGTTGGCGTCGGCGATCACACTCCGGCCGCTGGTGTCGGTGCCCCCGATCGACGGGAACTTGCGAAGCTGATCGGAGACGTCGCCGACCTGTACGACGAGATCGGCTATCTGGCTGGTGTGGACGGCCAGGGTGTCGGTGGCGGGACGGGCCTCTGCCAGGACATCGGCGAGGGTCTGGTTCTTGGCCTCGATGGCATCGGCAAGTCGCGACGTTTCGGTCATCGCGGTGGCGATCTGATCCGATCGGGAATTGAGCCTGCCGAGAGTGTGGTTCGTCTTGCTGATGAGGGCGCCGAACGCCTGGCCCTGATCCCCGGTCGCCTTGCCAAGGCCGTTGACGATGTTGGTGAAGTTTCGCACCGCGCCGCCGTTCACCAGGATCGCGGCCGAGCTGAGCACCGACTCGACCGTCGCGGCCGCGGTCGTCGCGTCCAGCTCGATGGTGTCGCCGTTCTTCAAGCAGCGGCGCATCGGGTTTGGCAGGACTAGGCGGCTTGAGCGCGACGAACACGTCACCGAGCGGAGTCGCCGACCGCAGCTCGGCGGTGCTGCCCTTCGGCAGCTGTACCCCGTCCATGATCCGCAACGTAGTCACGGCGGTGTAATTACGGGCCACCATAGATTCGAGTTGCCCGACATCGGCGCCCGCAAGTTTCACCTTCGCGTTGGCGGGCAGATTGAGCGCGTTGGAGAATACCGCCGTCAGCGTGTAGCCGCCGGAACCGACACCGGGTGCGGGAAGCGGAAGGCTCGCCAAACCTTCTGAAGCACAACTGGATACGGTCAGGCATACGGCCTCACCACCGCGACTACGCCGTCGGCCGGTCATCATTTCTGTCCCATCGCGGCGAGGCCGTCGAGCATGTAGGTCAGCCCGTAGTCCGGTCCGAAGTCCTGCAATGTGCCTGTGCTGCAACCGAGCTGACGCAGACCCATCATGTTGCAGACTTCCTTCATCCTGCTAATAAAGAGCTTTGTTGATGACATTTTGATCACATTATTATTATCAATCATGTCAGTGTATGCCACATGACGGTCAAGATCCGAGGTGCATCATCATGGCGACATGTCGACCTGTCGCATTGTGATTCCCTTGATGTTGTTCACAGTCACCCTCTCAAAACTTTTCCTCTATCAACAGCCTCATTAACTCTCCAGTCATCACTTCAGTGCTCAGCTCCAACATCACTCACATTCCTGTCAACCAACTCCAAACCCTCATCATTCCATCGTCGGGCCGGGAGCTCGGCCTCCGATGGTCCTGCGAGCTCCTATAGCGTCGCCGCCGCCGTCGGCGTGGTGGGGCCTGGATTCACCGGTCGATTCCTCCTCTCGCGTCCATTTGCAATAACGGTCACTGACATACAAGCAGTAGGCCGCCGCCGTGCGTCCGTGCACACGTCGCCGACGACTCTCCGAGACATGGAGCACACGTGCAACTGACAGGATGCTCCACCTCAATTTTGAGCCGATGATCTCGCCGTCGTTGATCTTGGCACCACAGTACACATACCTCACTGATAATGATAAATCAGTAAATCGTCGCCGCCTCACATCAGCAGCCTCACATTCTTCTTGAGCTCTGATTCGAGTTCAGTCCACCTTCGGCATGATCTCGTCCATGCCCACCGCCGTGCCGAGCACGGCGACGCGGTTACTGTAAGCCGTAAAACCCTTGCCGCATCTCAACTCGACGTCAGCGTGACAGTCCATAAATATTCACAATTTCCATGCCCACCACGGCGGTGGCCCACCACCACAACAACGAGGACACGATAAGACGCTTTCGTCTCCATTTGGAATGCTCGGTCGTCGAATCATCTCAAATTGTTCACATAGCTAGATGGCACACATTACAGTAAGCAGCAAGCCGCCAGCGTCGATCGACGCGCTTTCCACTATTTAAATTATAATACGTTCATTCATTTCATCGACGGCCAAACTACAACTATAACACAGCTGGTGGTGCTGTTAATCCCCATTCATCACAACTTGACAACTTACTGAGTTCACATGAATCTGGCGGTGCCCTTGGCTTCCGGCGGCGTAGCCCTCCAGTCCTCCATGGGAGAACACCTCTGGCTTCGGCTTCACCACCAGCAGACTGCCCTGCCTAACAGCTTGCAACATGCAGCTGCTCAGCACCATTCTGGCTCACATCTTCATCATCGGCCAGCGAGCCGCTGAGGCCTGGCCTCCACTGGCCGTGGCTGCTCAGAGCTCTTGATGTGATGCTCGGAGTGGCAGAACCGCTTTCATTGATTCCAGAACCAGCGTTCACAGTAACAATAAATACTAGTCCGGTCGTGTCGTCGCCACCCTTATCTAATCCATCTGCACTCATATCCAGTGAAGGTATGTCCACCAGCCCTTCCCCGCTCCACACGGCAGCATCCAAATCCAAGTGGCTGTATTTTTAGTACGCCTACACTGATCGCCAATATGGTGCGGACTCGTTTCCCTTGACATCCATCTCCAGCAGCTCCATGCTTAGTAACTCACCAGCAGGGATCCCAATGTAGTCGAATCCTCCGCTTCAGCGCGCGCCTTCAGGACCTCCTGATGGTGATGCCTCCACATGGCCGCCTGATCAGCAGCATCACCCCGATCCCCGCCGCTCACGACGACGGCGATAGCCCCAGCCAGGCTCTATTCCGATGCCTCGAGCAAATTCGTGCACCACCTTCAGTGATGGGAGCCGCCATCGGCCATGTTCCTCCACTTGGAGTGTATTGATACCCCGTATCCGATTCGCACGTCGACGATAATCAAAAGGCCAACGTCGTTAGACCCAGAGCGGTTTTTCGTCGTCCGGTGCACGTTGGCGCTCCACCCTCACGGTGATGCGCCCAAAGCCTTCGTTGACGACGAGCTCCACCCGCTCGTCCACTGCGTTGGAATCCGCGAGCATTGTCCAGCAACCCATTGTGGATTTGACGAGCTTCAACAGTACCTAGGTGATGATGCAACATTCGTCCTCCACCTTTAATGAACTGCTCCTCCAACTCCCACCAGCTCTGAACACGGGCATCAAACTGATACACACCTTTCATTGGTGATAACATCATCAAGATGGTGACTGGTTACTCACCATGTCTTTGAACTCGTCATAACGGCTCACCAGTTCCTGCGTCCACCACAACGACTCGCTTCCCTGCGCTCCGGTGGCCCACCGGAGAGGTAGTGCGCTCCAGTACCTCAAAGCCGCTCCACAACTCCTTCGCTGGTATGGGCCACACCAGATCAGCGCTGGACGACGTGGCCGCGAAGACCCGCTCCTCCGAGGTCACTCCGCTTGCGCCCGATAGGTCCTTCCACTACCGCTGGCCCCCGCTCGCCCAGTACCCCGCTGACAAGCCGGATAACTCCTCTGACAATCTACGGTCCCATCCACCGTGCCGCCGGTCGTCCCCCGCCTTCTGACTGCAACTCACCGCCGCCCGCTTCCACCGCTCCTCCAATTGGACTGCTTTCGCCAGCCGCCCCGACCCCCATGCCGCCGTCCTCCACCTCACCACCGACACCGTCGCTGCGTCCCCCAGCCTGTGCGGACAGTCTTCCCCTCCGCACTCACAGCACAGAGCGCTGTGAAGCGCCTGTGCGCACCGCTCACCACCATCGCCGCCCCACCGCACTGCCGTGGCCGTCCGTACCTCTCCTTGCGACGAACACCCTCCTGTCCCCGCGCCACCGGCGCGTAACTCCAATGCTCACTGCGTGGCGGCGCGGAGCTGGGAGACCAATGACCACTCCCCTCCGCTGCCGACAACCGCTCCTCCCTCCATCGCACCAGCACCACTCTAAAGCCAAAATGGCGGCGGTGTCCACGCTTCCTGCTCCGTGCATGGGACTCTTGCCATGGCTTCAGCACTTACCCACACCAGCAGTGAGTGAGCCAGCACCAAGGTGCGGCCCGTGGCCCCCCGACGAGACTCCAACTCCAAAGCCACAGCGGCGGCGCTCCACGGTGGCCATCCTCACTGGGATTCGCCACTCCGCTCACGTCGCTGGCCAACTTCCCCGGCCCAACACCCAGCTGCCCACTTCCACCGGGACTTCCACAGGTTGCCCAATCGCGATTCCTAACTCCTGTCATCTACGCCGACAACAACTTCGGTGACTCGCCAACTCGAGCAAGGCACATGAACCGGCTGCGCCCTTTCGTTCAAGGTATCCAGCAATCCGCGCTGTCATGAGGGCTTCAGATGGGCTGAGGCTTCGTTGCCTTGTTGCCGCCTGGCGATGCGGCTCTGCGCCTCCCCGTCTCAAAAAACTACTCACAAACATGGCTGACTTAAAACCGACCGAGTGGTCCAAGGGCTGCTGGCCGAGGACACCCCGCTCCCGGCATCCACTTCACCGGTAGTCTAACAGCAATGATCTCCTCTCGCCGTCGGCATCATCATCGTGCACCACCCAGATGGCAAGTCGTCGACCTGCTCAGCAGGACTGCATTCGCTGTGTCCCTCGTGTCGTCGTCGACGGCTCCAGGTTGCCGTCGCCTGCAGCCACACATCACATCAACTAGCACGGGAGCATCTGTCGTCGGGCTCCACAGCACGATCAGTCCAGCTCATCAATTCAGATCCGCTCCATCACCTCGAGCCGCCGTCCGTGCCGCTCCCTCCATCACGTTCCTGCACACACAGTGCACCGTTTTGTCTTCACGGCCCCGCCCGGTCGCGGCCAGCACGTCACGCAGCTTGCTGATGGTGGTCTGGAAGAGCACCGTCGGCAGCTCAGCGTCCTCCGGGATGTGGGCGCCGGCACGAATCGCGGCCCCCGGGCCTTGGTCGACGAGCTGCACCGAGGACACCGCGAACACGTTGCTCGGCACCACCCGAGCGGTCACACCGGCCGGAATCGATTGTGCGTATTCGGGTTTGAGGTCGATGTGGACGAAGTTCGGATTGCCGTCGGCGGCGGTGTGACGCCGTCGACCATGCCGACGAGCACGCCGTGATACTTGACGTCGGATCGTTGCGGGCAGACCGTCACCGACGTTCACCAGGTCGGCCACCACCCGGACATACGGATCGAGCCGACCCGTCGACTTGACCAACAACGTCGCGGTAACCAGCGCCGCGACCACGAGCAAGCCACGCCGCAGCCGAGCAGCTGGCGATTGGACGGTCCACGCCCGTCTGGGTCAAGGGAATTGGTCATCGTCTATCCCCCGAACCTTGCGCCGGCGTCGACGGACCACAGCGCCATCGTCAGCAGCATGTTGACCATGATCACGACGGTGATGCTGGCCCTCATCGCATGCCCGGCGGCCACTCCCACGCCCTCCGGCCCGCCGCAGGCGTAGAAGCCGTAGTAGCACTGCACGGTCGAGGCGATCCAGACGAAGATGACGGTCTTGATCAGTGAGTAGAGGATGTCCTGACCGGACAGCATCAGCGAGAAGTAATGCAGGTACGAGCCCGTCGAGCCTCCGCTGATGACGTACACGACCACTTGTGTCGTCAGGTAGCTCACCGCAAGGCATGCGACGTACAGCGGGACGACGGCGACCACCGACGCCATCAGACGGGTGGTCACCAGGTAGGGAATGGGCCGGATCGCCAACGAATCGAGGGCGTCGATCTCTTCGGCGATGCGCATCGACCCCAGCTGGGCGGTGAACCGGCAACCGGCCTGAGTGGCGAATGCCAGCGAGGCCGCGATCGGTGCGAGCTCGCGGGTGTTGACCAGAGACGAGATGATTCCCGTCGCAGGCCCCAGGCCCAACAGGTCGAGGAAGTTGTACCCCTCGATCCCGACCAGGGCGCCGACCGTGATGCCCAGCACGACCGCCACGCCGGCCGTGCCGCCACCGACCACCAAAGATCCATTGCCCCAGGAGATGTCGGAGAGCAGACGGACGAACTCGCTGCGATAGTGGCGCAGCGCGATCGGCACACCCGTCAGCGCCCGGACGAAGAACACCAGCATGTGTCCGAGCCGCATGCATCGGCGCGCTGACTCTGCGGTAGATCCGGACGGCGGGTACGAAAACCTTGGGTCGGTAAGGAGCGACTGCCATCACAGACCCACCCGCGGGAACATCATGATGTAGAGCTGGCTGATGACGACGTTGACGATCATCAGGATCAGGATCGATTCGACGACCGCCGCATTCACCGAGTTCGCGACGCCGGTCGGACCGCCGACCGTGGACATCCCCTTCTGACACGACACCACGGCGACGATGGCGCCGAAGATCACCGCCTTCACCAAGGCGATGATCAGATCCCCTGTCGTGGCGAACGATGCGAAGGTGGCGACGAAGCTTCCCGGTGCGCCGTTCTGGAAGTAGACGTTGAACAGGTAGCTCGCCAGGAAGCCCACGAAGCAGACGACGCCGGTCAATGCGACGCCGACCATGATGGCGGCGGCGAAGCGTGGCACCACCAAGCGCCGGATCACCGAGACCCCCATGACCTCCATCGCGTCGGTCTCTTCACGCATCTTGCGCGAACCGAGATCCGCGGTGATCGCCGATCCGACGGCGGCCGCCATCAGTATCGCGGCCGTCAGCGACGCGGCCTGCCGGATGACCGCGAGCCCGCTGGCCGCTCCGGCCAGCGAGGTGGCGCCCACCTGCCCGGCCAACAAGGCGAACTGAATCGACAGGGTGACACCGATCGGCAGGGCCACGAGGACGGTCGGGAGCACTGCGGTGCCGGCCATGAATGCGCCCTGGCGGACGAACTCCTGCCATTGGAAGCGGCCGGTGAAGAGGTCGATGAACAAGTACTGGATGGTGCGAACCGCGAGGACGAACTGGTCGCCGACCGTTGTCAGCGAGGCCAATGGGTGGCGATGAACGTATCCGACGCTCCAGTCCTGGATGGCTTCGAGGCCGTCGTCGGCATCGCCGGCTTTCGCCCGGCCGGCAGGCGGAGCGGTCAACGGCCTCGGACCCCTTGCGACAAGGCGATCAGCCGCCGAGTCGCGTTTGCTTGCGTCGAGTCAACCTCAACCCCCAGATCAGAATCCGTCCCGGCAATCCGGGTCGGCATGTTCGGTTAGCAACCTCGCTACCGCTCGACACGCTATGGCTGGCGACCCTTCAACGTCAAGATATTGCGAAATGTTCATTAACATAAGTGCGCTTCTGCGAACGTCCTCGCCTGACCTTTTCGTCCTACTGCGAGTTCAGCAAGCGTTTTCTTATGCAGGGCACAACGCCCTGCCGAAATCACAGTACCTTTGGGTATGGTTACGCCCATTTACTTCGTGGCCTCGGAGGCCATCGTCGCGCGGGTGCGGAAAATTCGATGAAAAAACTTCTCGGGCCGTGTCGATTTCTGTGGGTTGCCATTCGACGTGTCAACGAGGGCACGATAGACGGGCCCCTTCCCCACTAGAAGGAGACAACAATGTCGCGCTACATGCTGATCATGCGGTCCAGCGCCGAGGCCGAGGCGGCCATGGCGGAAGCCGAGATCGACTTCGATCAGATCATCGAAGAGATGGGCCGCTTCAACGAGGAGCTCATCAAGGCCGGCGTGATGCTGGCCGGTGAGGGCCTGACGGGACCCGAGGAGGGCTTCGTCGTCGACTTCAACTCCGACCCGCCCGTCGTGACCGACGGCCCGTACACGGAGGCCAAGGAGCTGTTCAACGGGTTCTGGATCCTCGACGTGTCCTCGAAGGAGGAGGCCAAGCAGTGGGCGCAGAAGATCCCGCTCGGCAAGGGCGTCAAGGTCGAGGTGCGCCGGGTGTCGGAGACCGAGGAGTTTCCCGCCGACAACCCGTGGATCCAGAAGGAGATCCAGTGGAAGGCCGACCTCGCCGAGAAGATCGCGGCCCAGGCCCGGGCGGACGCGGACAAGCTCGCCAAGTCGCTGAGTTCGCTCGTACTCACGACGTGGCGCGGATCCGGATGGGTCCGCGCCACTGTCGCGTCCGGGTCCAGCACCTCGCCACTTCTGCAGTGATCTCCACTTCGCCGGCTCTCGCGAGGTCCCGCGCGATGTCGCGGCGCTGCGTCCATCAGGTCGCGCCACTTGCTCGCCGCCGACGGCGCGTGCCGCATCCGACGGGCAGATGGTTTTGGCCGGGCCCGCTCGCGGGCCAGCGCCAGAATCGCGTCGCGTCAGCCGTCCGGTCGACTCACTGAGTCGAGAGAAGCCCGTTTCACACGGCCCTTGAAACCGTTTCTGTAACACGTTCTAATCTGAAGGCATGAGCGACTCGCTGCTGCGCCACCCCATCCACTCCGGCCACCTCACGGTCGGCGCGCTGAAGCGCAACAAAGACAAGCCGGTCCTGTTCCTCGGCGACACCACGATGACCGGCGGAGAGCTGGCCGAGCGCATCAGCCAGTACATCCAGGCCTTCGAGGCGCTGGGGGCGGGCACGGGAGTCGTGAGCGGGCTGCTGGCACTCAACCGGCCCGAGGTGCTGATGATCCTCGGCGCCGGCCAGACGCAGGGCTATCGGCGCCTGTCACTACACCCTCTCGGCTCGCTGGACGACCATGCGTACGTCCTCAACGATGCCGGCGTCACGTCACTCACCATCGATCCGAACCCGATGTTCGTCGAACGGGCCAAGGGACTGCTGGAGAAGGTCCCCGGCCTCAAGCAGATCCTGACGATCGGCCCGGTGCCCGAGGAACTCGCGGACGTCGCGGTGGACCTGACTGCCGAGGCGGCCAAGTACTCACCGAAGCCGTTGGTCGCCGCTGATCTGCCGCCGGACCATATCGGTGGCATGGCCTACACCGGCGGCACGACCGGCAAACCCAAGGGCGTGATCGGCACCGCACAGTCGATCACCACGATGACGACGATTCAGCTCGCAGAGTGGGAATGGCCCGAGCGCCCCAAGTTCCTGATGTGTACACCGCTGTCGCATGCGGGCGCGGCGTTCTTCGTGCCGACGATCATCAAGGGCGGCGAACTGGTGGTGCTCACCAAGTTCGATCCCGCCGAGGTGCTGAAAACCATTGAGGAGCAGAAGATCACGGCGACCATGCTGGTGCCGTCGATGATCTATGCGCTGATGGACCACCCGGATTCGCAGACCCGCGACCTGTCGTCGCTGGAAACGGTGTACTACGGCGCATCGGCGATGAACCCGGTGCGACTGAAGGAGGCGATCCGACGGTTCGGCCCGATCTTCGCGCAGTACTACGGCCAGTCCGAAGCCCCGATGGTGATCACCTACCTGCCCAAGGGTGATCACGACGACAAGCGGCTGACGTCCTGCGGTCGGCCCACCGTTTTCGCGCGGGCCGCGCTGCTCGATGCCGACGGAAATCAGGTGCCTCAGGGCGAAGTCGGCGAGATCTGCGTGTCCGGACCGCTGGTGTCCGGCGGGTATTGGAACAAGCCGGAGGCGACGGCCGAGACGTTCCGCGACGGCTGGATGCACACCGGCGACCTGGCCCGCGAGGACGAGGACGGCTTCTGGTACATCGTCGACCGCACCAAGGACATGATCGTCACCGGCGGCTTCAACGTGTTCCCGCGCGAGGTGGAAGACGTTGTCGCAGAGCATCCCTCGGTCGCCCAGGTGTGCGTGATCGGCACGCCGGACGAGAAGTGGGGCGAGGCGGTGACCGCGGTCGTCGTGCTGCGGCCCGACGCCGCGTCCGACGAGGCGGCGATCGCGACGATGACCGCCGAGATTCAGTCCGCGGTCAAGGAACGCAAGGGCTCGGTGCAGTCGCCCAAGCAGGTGATCATCGTCGAGTCGGTGCCGGTGACCGCGCTGGGTAAGCCCGACAAGAAGGCGGTGCGCGCACAGTTCTGGGAGGGCGCCGACCGCGCCATCGGCTGAGGTAGCCGTCCCGCCGCGTTGATCGACGAGGCCTGGGTGCGGGGCGATTACCTCGGCATCGACATGCCCGCCCACGTCGACGCGCTGCGTGACGGCGGTGCGCGCTTCCTCACCGACGCGTTCCGGGCCACCGGTGCGCTGGACGCCGACGGCGCTGTCCGCGCCATCACCGAACTTCGGGAGTTTCGCGGGGGCAGCACCGGCCGCAAGGCACTGCTGGCCGTCGAATACGACCGCGGCGACCTTCCGGCCGACCTCTTCGTCAAGTTCTCCCGTGATTTCGACGACGCCGGCCGCGACGGCGGGCGCACGCAGATGGAGTTCGAGGTTCGCTTCGCGCTGCTGTCGCCAGACGCCGGGGTTCCCGATCGCGGTGCCGAAGTGCCTGTTCGCCGACTACCACGGACCGTCGGGCACCGGGCTGCTGATCACCGATCGAATCCCATACGGGGACAGCGGTATCGAGCCGCACTACGACAAGTGCATGGATTACGAGATGCCCGACCCGGTCGGCCACTACCGGGCCCTGCTCGGCGCGCTCGGTCGGCTCGCGGGCACCCACAAGGCAGGCCGGCTGCCCGCAGAACTCGTCGACCAGTTCCCAGTCGACATGGAGCGGCTGTCGGTCGGAGACACGTGTCCCGTACACAGCCGATCAGCTACAGCGCCGTGTCGACAGGCTCGCCGAACTCGCGGCCGCCCAGCCCGGACTCTTGCCCGCCAACGTTCGCTCTCCCGAGTTCACTCGCCGACTGAGGCACGAGGTGGTCCGGTTCCCGCAGCACGAGAAGGCCATTTGGCGTTGGCTGGCAGAGCATTCCGACTATGTGGCGCTGTGCCATTGGAACGCCAACGTGGACAACGCGTGGTTCTGGAACCGGGGTGGCGGCCTCGAATGCGGGCTGATGGACTGGGGCTGCGTCGGCCAGATGAACGTGGCCATGGCGATCTGGGGCGCGATGTGCAGCGCCGAGACCTCGATGTGGGACGACCACCTCGACGGACTGCTGGACGTATTCACGGCAGAGTTCAGCGCGGCCGGCGGTCCTGCGCTCGCCTCGGCCACGATGAAGCAGCATCTGATGCTGTACGTCGCGATCATGGGGTTGGCCTGGTTGCTCGACGTTCCGTCATACCTGCTGCGGCTGCTGCCGGAGCCGGTGGCCGACCGGTTCGACGCGCAGAATCGCCGACAACGAGCAGGCCCGTAGCCGTCTGCTGATGATGACGAACTTCTTGAACCTCTGGGAGACAAACGATTTCGTCGGCGCTCTCGACGCGTCTAGACCACTAGGTCGGCCTTGTGCCGGACGCGCTCGATCCGTTCGGCGTTCGGGTCGTCGACGGCGCGCACCCAGGCCTGCGCCTGCTCGGCCGACCTGCCGAACTCGATATGGCGTGCGATGAGCCGGCGTCGCCGCTCCTCGGTCGCAAGGTCGACGAACCACACCTCGTCCAGCGTGCTCCGCACGTCAGGCCACGGCTGGTCGTCGTCCAGCAGATAATTTCCCTCGGTGACGATGAGCCGTGCCGTCGGTGCGACGCGAATGCTGCCCGCCACCGGCTGCTCGATATCGCGGTCGAATGCCGGGGCGTAGACGATCTCGGTGTCCTGACGCCTAATACGTTGCAGCAACGCGAGATACCCGTAGGCATCGAAAGTGTCGATCGCACCCTTACGGTCGAGCCGTCCCAACCGCTGCAGCTGCACGTCCGCGAGGTGAAAGCCGTCCATGGGAACGTGCACGGCGTCATCAATGGTTGACGCGATCTGCGCTGCCATCGCCGTCTTGCCCGCGCCGGGCGGCCCGGTGATGCCGAGGATGACGCGGCGCTCGCCGGGCGAGCAGAGCCTCGAGACGGCTAGCCCAGGAGTTCATCGATCTCGGCGGCCAGCCGAGCGATGCGCTCTTCTTCGCTGGGGATCCCGCGGCTGTCGTCGGCGGCCCGTTGCCAGCCCAGCCGCCACATCCGCGCCACGGCGCGATCGCCGATGCCCGCATAGGGGTTCACGACCGTCTCCGGGAAAGGCCTTGCGGCCTTCCCGGTACGCGGTCACGAGCCGGTGCGTCATCACTGTCAACTTTCTGCGCGAGCAGGCGCAAAGGGACCCATTTCCGTCGGCGTGTCGCGGACTTTTGCGAGTGCTCGGCACAATGGGTGCGTGTCGGACATCCAGCAGACCGTCGACGCGGTCTGGCGGATGGAAGCCGCCAAGATCGTCGCGACGCTGACGCGGGTGGTCGGCGACGTCGGTTTCGCCGAGGATCTGGCGCAAGAGGCCCTCATCGATGCGCTCACCCAGTGGCCCGACACCGGCGTGCCGAGCAACGCCGCGCGCCTGGTTGACCGCCGTGGCCAAGCGCAAGGCGATCGACCAATGGCGGCGCCAGGAGAACCTCGACACCAAGTACGCGGTGCTGGCGCACGAACTGGAGACGCAAGACCAGGACTCCCCTGACGCATGGGATCCCGACCGCATCGACGACGACGTGTTGCGACTGGTCTTCATCTCCGCGCACCCGGTGCTGTCGCGGGAAGGCCAGATCGCGCTGACGCTGCGCATCATCGGCGGCCTGACGACCGAGGAGATCGCCCGCGCCTTTCTGACGTCCAAGGCGACGATCGCCGCGCGGATCACCCGCGCGAAGAAGACCCTGTCCGACGCCGGCGTGCCGTTTGAAGTGCCGGACCGCTCGGAGTATCCGCAGGCGTCTGTCGGCCGTGCTTTCGGTGATCTACCTGGTTTACAACGAAGGCTATTCGGCATCGTTCGGACAGCGCTGGATCCGCGACGAACTATGCAGTGAGGCACTGCGATTGGGCCGTGTGCTCGCCGCGCTGGTACCCGATGAACCGGAAGTGCACGGTCTGGTCTCGCTCATGGAGTTCCAGTCGTCGCGATTCGCCGCCCGCACCGACAGCGACGGCAAGCCGATCCTGTTGGAGGCTCAGAACCGGGCCAGGTGGGACCGCGCGCAGATCCAGCGCGGGGTGGCCGCCCTGGGGCGATCCGCGGAGGCGTTGCAGCGCAGAGGTGTTGGCTGGGGCCCGTACGCGCTGCAGGCCGCGATCGCCGAGTGCCACGCGACCGCCCCGACTGCTGACGACACCGACTGGAAGCACATCGTGATGCTCTACGACGGGCTGGTGCAGGTGGCGCCGTCCCCCGTCGTCCAGCTCAACCGGGCGGTCGCGGTGGCCATGGCCGGTGAGCCAGCCGAGGCGCTGGGAATCGTCGACGGGCTAACCGGCCTCGACGGCTCGTATCTGTTGCCGAGCGTGCGCGGCGAGCTGCTGATCCGGCTGGGGCGCGACGTCGAGGCTGCCGACGAATTCGACCGCGCCGCGGCATTGACAGACAACGAGCGTGAGCGGGAAGTGCTGGCCGACAAGGCCACCCGGGCTCGGGGCTAAGCCCCGGGCACACCTGTTCGTGCGGCTACCGACGTCGCCGATCCGGTGTCGAACACCTCGATGATCATGTCTTCGTCGCGGTATCCGCCCAGGTGGTGCAGTTCCGACGTCGCGGCGATGACGTCGGTCGCGTATTCGCCGGTGATCGGGTATTCGGCGACCGGGTGACGCCAGTGGGCGGCGACGACCGTCGTCCCCGGCCTCAGCAGCGGCACCTCGCGATCCAGGGTGTCGCGCAGCACTTCGGCATGGAGGTAGTAGCAGAGCTCGGACAGCACGACCAGATCGAATCCCGCCTGCGGCCAAGGATCGTCGACTGACCTGCGAAGCAGCGTCACATTGCGACGTCTGCCGGCGTCGACCAGGCGCCGGTGCGCCGAATCCAGTGCAGCGCTCGCGATGTCGGTGCTGGTGACGTGGTCGCAGCGAGTGGTGAGCTGTTCGGTGAGAACACCGACCGAACAGCCCGGTTCGAATGCGTGACGGTAGCGCCGATAGGGCAACAGCGCCAACGTGATCGCGTACTTGCGCTGCTCGTACCATCGGCCTCCGAGCTGCCAGGGGTCGTCCGACTCGGAGTAGATCCGGTCGAAGTATCCGGTCGAGAGCCTCGTAGGCATCAGAACACCACCTCCCTGACGGCGAGTAGTCGCCGCAAAACGAACGACGGCAGCAACGGCGCCGTGATCGGCGTCGGCCACCTGGATTTGCGAGCGGTAGCACTGCGTGGCCGCCGCCTTGCAGGTCGAGGGCATGTGCGGCCGGCGGCACTACGCGAAGCGCGGTCCCACGGCACGGCGGCATCGCCGGGTGTCGCCCAGTGCCACATCCAAATCGGGTACTCCAGCAGCACAGCGCCGCAGCGCTGCGCGGCGGCCGCTGCCGCGCGACCGACGGCCTCGTGATCGGGATGCCCGTCGCCACGCCACGTCGCGGCGATCCACGGTCCGGTTGCCTGCTCGTCCCGAGGATCTCGGTGAGAAGATCCTCCAGGCGTTGCTCATGCTCGCTCAGTTCGCCGTCCGGCATGCCCAGGCAAATCGGCGCAGGTATCCCTAGAGTCCGCATGTGGCCTCATGTAATTCGACACGACGGGTGCGTTCCAGATGGAGCCGCTCCAACAACCCGATGCCATGATGCGACGCACCGCCGTCACTCGCGGCCACCACCTGTATCCGCACTCCCCGTCCGGCGAGGGTGACGATTGATGCGCCGAACCCGAGCGTCTCGTCATCGGGATGCGCCGCCACGACGATGATTTCGTCTGCAGCCCTCCATGTCCAGTTCGGGCGCGTGTGCCAGCGCATCGAGCCAGTCCTGCGCCGGAGTTCCGGCAACGGTCAACGGCCGAGCGGCGAATCGCGCGCCGTTACCCAAATGCGCAAGCGTCATCGTGCGGCTCCTGCCAGCAGGCCCAGTCGTTCGAGATCCCGCTCGGCGTGGCTCTGCCTCACGTAGACGCTCAGATCGGCGACGCGCTTGGCGTGCGCAGCGTCCTGGCACAGTGGCGCCGGGCCCAGAGCGCGGCCCGTCCTGGTGATGGTTTCCTCGACAGCGGTTTCGACCACCGCGCGCGTGCGTCGCGCGACCAACTCAGCCATGCCCTTGCGGTTCAACGGATCTTCGTCGATCGCGACTGCCGCGTAGGAGAGCATCGCTTCACCGGCGGCCAGTGCGGCGTCCACCGCTCCGAGATGCGCCAGGGTGTGCGGGTCGGCCGAATCCTCGGCGGCACGGTCATACAGCGGCGCGGCCACGGCCCGCGCTCCACCCAGCCAGCATGCCGCGACTCCGATCGCGCCGTGCCAGAACCCGGGCCGGGTCAGGTACTCGCCCGGTCGGCCGACGGGTATGCGCGGGCGCATTACTGAATTGCACTGAACGGGTGTCTGATTCGGCCATCCCCGCATTGCGCCATCCGCTCGGCAGGGGTCGCACTCCGGCAGTGTCCCAGGTCGACGGCGAACAGTCCGCGCTCGCCGGAGTCGAGTCGCGCGGTGACGAGCGCATGCGTGCACATCCCGGCGCCTGAGCACCACACCTTGGTGCCGTCCAGCGTCGTCGCGTCCCCGTCGCCGTGCGCACTGAGCACCGCATCACGCGACTCTGCGGCCCAAACACCCCACAGCCGACCAGGTTTCGATCTCGTACACACCGAGTTCGGCCATGATCGCGACCGCGTCGGCATGGGCTTCGGCGAGACGGGCCGCGACGATGTCGACCTTGGCCAGCTCGGCGAGGCGGCGCCAACGTCGTGCCGTGTCACCGCCGCCGGGCAGCGGTAGATCCAACGCGCCCGAGTCAATCCATCGTGCGGATCAATCCAGCTGTCATGTCTCTGCGCGAACCTTGCGACGTGGCCGGGCGAGTCCGCGGAGATGAGTCGGCAAATCCATTGGGTGCGCGCCCTTCTTCACGGGCCGAGGTCGCCACCGAAAGCTTGGCGTCCCGGTGGATGCTCATGTGCGCCGACTCGAATCGTTCGACGAGGTCGACGTCCTCACCGGTGCTCAGCGCGCGGAAGCCCCCGACGCCCCAGTAGGCGTCTGCCCGGAATCCCATGTTGGCGCCGTGGACGTGATCGTGGCCGGGTCCTTTCGAGTTGTAGGCGGCCAGGTAGCGGCGGGCAACCTCGACGGGTAGCCGCCACACCGATATCCGCACCGTGCCGAGCACCATGTCGGCGCCGGCCTCCGTCATCTGTGACAGCCACCGACTACCGACGATGGTGTCGGCGTCGGTGGTGGCGAACCAGGTGCGCGCAGGCTCGACGTCGGTGCACACCGACCGCGCGTACTCGAACCCCGCAGCGCGGGCGGCGCCGACATTGCCCGCATCAGTCGAGATGAAGTGCACATTCGGCCCGAACCGCTCAGCAAGGTGATCACTGCCGTCGTCGCAGGCATCGAGGACGACCACGATCAGAACCGGTATCGACGTGTGCATGGAGGCCGCGATCAAGGCGGACAGGCAGCGCGGCAGACTGCTCGATCTCATTGTGCGCAGGTACCACCACCACCGCCTGCTCCAGCTCCGTCATGCCAGTTAATTAGCCGGTTTCGCCACAGTTCACACCTGGCAGCATGGGGCAGGTGAATGTTCAGGCCGTCCTGTTCGACTACTCCGGCACGCTGTTCCGTCTTGAAGAGGACGACAGCTGGTTCCACGGCATCGAAGTCGACGAACGCCAGATCGACGGCCACGTGCAGGCCGAGCTGATGCGCAGGATGACCGCGCCGACCGGCCAGCACGTCGACATGACCCCTGAAGCGCACCACGCATGGGTCAATCGCGACCTCGCACCACACCTGCATCGCGAGGCCTACCTGCACGTACTTCGCGAATCCGGGGTGGCCGACCACCAGGCCGAAGCGCTCTACGGTCTGATGATCGACCCGCTGAACTGGACGCCCTACCCCGACACCGCCGGGGTGCTGGAGGGCCTGCACCGGCAGGGCATCAAGACCGCGGTCGTCTCCAATATCGCGTTCGACGTGCGGCCGGCGTTCGAGTCGATCGGTGCGGCCGGGTTCGTCGACGAATTCGTGCTGTCCTTCGAGGTCGGCGCCGTGAAGCCCGACGCGGCGATCTTCGAGACCGCGTTGAGCCGGCTGGGGGTCCAGGCCGCGGACGCGGTCATGGTCGGTGACAGCGACGAGGCCGACGGCGGCGCCCGCGCCATCGGCTGCGGATTCATCCTGGTCGATCCGCTCCCGACGACGCAGCGCCACGACGGCTTGCGCAATGCACTTGCCGATTACGGTGTCCAGGTATGACGGGCCCCGAGCCCATCCGAACGCCCGTGGTGGCTCAAACACGCGAACAAGGTTTTCGTGGTGCTGCTGCGGCTCGGCGTGCCGGTTTCGCGGCATGAGTCACCGGTGGTGCTGACAGTGCCAGGCCGCAAGACGGGCAAGCCGCGTTCGACGCCCGTGACGCCGATGTATGTGGATGGCAAACGCTATGTCGTCAACGGCTATCCGGGTGCCGAGTGGGTCCACAACGTCCGCGCCGCCGAACGGGTGACGTTCACCCAGGGCAGGCGATCCGAGCCGGTCCGGATGGTCGAACTGAGCGCCGAGGAGGCCCGGCCCATCCTGCGGGAGTTCCCTGCCCAGGTGTCGACCGGTGTCGACATCATGAAACGAGCCGGTGTTCTGCAGACGGGTACGCCCGACGAGTTGGAGGGGTTGGCCGGACGCCTGCCGGTGTTTCGCATCGATCCCGTCGCGTAGCGTTTCGGACATGTCGAACACCGAGCGGATCCGGCCGCCGTGGTGGCTGAAGTACGTCAACAAGGTGATGATCGGCCTGCAGAAGCTCGGCGTCGGCGGCGAGAAGGGTCCGGTGATCCTGGTCGTGCCGGGTCGCAAGAGCGGCAAGCTGCGCTCGACACCGATCACCCCGATGGTCGTCGACGGCAAGCGGTACGTGCTCGGCGGATTGCCTGGCAGCGACTGGGCCGCCAATCTACGGGCGGCGGGCGCGGCTGAACTCAAGCGGGGCAAGAACACCGAACGTGTCAGCGTCGTGGAGTTGCCGCCCGATGAGGCCAGGCCGCTGCTGCGGCTGTTCCCTGTCGAGGTGCCGACAGGCGTGGGCTTCCTGAAGAAGGCAGGCCTCGTGACCGGTCCCAACCCCGACGAGTACGAGGCGCTGGCGGGTCGTTGCCCCGTCTTCCGTTTCGATGCGGTAAACGCATGAGCGACAACCCTTTTGACGCGTCAGTGTGGCAGCCGGTCGACGGTTTCGACCTGACCGACATCACGTACCACCGTCACGTCGTCGACGGGAAACCGCAGCCGACGGTGCGGGTGGCGTTCGACCGTCCCGAGGTGCGCAACGCGTTTCCGCCCGCACAGCGTCGACGAGCTTTACCGGGTGCTCGACCATGCCCGGATGTGGCCCGAGATCGGCGTCATCCTGCTCACCGGCAACGGGCCCAGCCCGAAGGACGGCGGCTGGGCGTTCTGCTCCGGCGGCGACCAGCGCATCCGTGGTCGCAGCGGCTACCAGTACGCATCCGGTGAGACCGCCGAGTCGGTCGATCCCGCGCGCGCCGGACGGCTGCACATCCTCGAGGTGCAACGGCTGATCCGGTTCATGCCGAAGGTCGTCATCTGTCTGGTCAACGGCTGGGCGGCCGGCGGTGGGCACAGCCTGCACGTGACGTGCGACCTGACGCTGGCCAGCCGCGAGCACGCCCGCTTCAAGCAGACCGACGCCGACGTCGGCAGCTTCGACGGCGGCTACGGCAGCGCATACCTCGCCAAGCAGGTCGGCCAGAAGTTCGCCCGCGAGATCTTCTTCCTCGGAAGGCCGTATACCGCCGAGCAGATGCACGCGATGGGCGCGGTCAACGAGGTGGTCGACCACGCCTCGCTGGAAACCGTCGGGCTCGAATGGGCGGCGGCGATCAACGGCAAGTCACCGCAGGCGATCCGGATGCTCAAGTACGCGTTCAACCTGACCGACGACGGGCTTGATGGGCCAGCAGCTGTTCGCCGGTGAGGCAACGCGATTGGCGTACATGACCGACGAGGCCGTCGAGGGCCGCGACGCGTTCCTGGAGAAGCGCGACCCGGACTGGAGCCAGTTCCCCCGCTACTTCTAGTTGTTCGTGCAATGCATGCGGGGTCACGCTAAACGTGACCGGCCGCCTAGACTCGCCAGCTGTGAGTAAGAATCCGCTGCGCTGGCTCGCCGAACAGGTGCTGCTGGCGGGCATGCGACCGCCGCTGACCCCGCAACTGATGCTGCACCGCCCCGACCGCGACGAGATCGACCTCGACGGCAAGCGGATCCTGCTGACCGGGGCATCGTCGGGCATCGGCGAGGCCGCCGCGGAGAAGTTCGCCCGGCGCGGTGCCACCGTGGTCGTCGCGGCCCGCCGCCAGGAACTCCTGGACGAACTGGTCGACCGGATCACCGCCGCCGGCGGATCCGCCCTGGCCCACGCCTGCGACCTGTCCGATCTGGACGCCGTCGACGAACTGTGTCGCCAAGGTCGAACGCGACCTCGGCGGCATCGACATCCTGATCAACAACGCCGGCCGCTCGATCCGCAGACCGCTGGCCGAGTCCCTGGACCGCTGGCATGACGTCGAGCGCACCATGGCGCTGAACTACTACTCGCCGATGCGGCTGATCCGAGGCCTGGCGCCGGGCATGCGTGAACGCGGCGACGGGCACATCATCAACGTGTCGACATGGGGCGTGCTGAACGAATCGTCGCCCTTGTTCTCGGTCTACAACGCGTCGAAGGCGGCACTCACCTCCGTCAGCAGGATCATCGAGACCGAATGGGGCGACGACGGGGTGCATTCGACGACGCTGTTCTACCCGCTTGTCATCACACCGATGATCGCGCCGACGCGGGCATACGACGGCCTGCCCGGGTTGAGCGCCGACGAGGCCGCCGACTGGATGATCACGGCCGCGCGCGTGCGGCCGATACGTATCGCACCGCGGATCGCCGTCACCGCCCAGGCTGTGAACAGCGTCGCGCCCGAGCGCCGTCAACGCGATGATGAAACGGCAACGCGCTCAACCGAACAGCTGACCATGCCCACTCCCAGATCGCGACGCATCGCCGACATCGTGCGCGTCCACGCGCGGCTTCGGCCCGACGCCGCGGCGCTCGTCGTCGGCGATCGGACGATCTCGCTTCGCAGAGCTCGACGCGCGGTCCAGCCAAGCCGCCCAGGCGTTCCGCGCGGCCGGTGTCGGCTTCGGCGATCGGGTCGCCTTCATCGAGAAGAACGGAGCGGAGTTCTTCGAAGTCGTCTGCGGCCTCGCCAAGCTGGGTGCCGTTGGCGTGCCGGTGAACTGGCGGCTCGCGCCGCCGGAGATGCTGCACGTCATCGAGGATGCGCAGGCCCGGATCGTCGTCGTGGGATCCGAGTTCTTCGGCCATCTCGAGGCCATCGAGGACCGGCTGACGACGGTGAGCACCATCGTGGCGATCGGAGCGCACGACCGCTGGCCGGAATTCGAGGACTGGCTGACCGGCCATCCCGCCGAAGACCCGGTGTCACAACGGGTCCCGACGACATCGCCTTCCTGATGTACACGTCGGGCACCACCGGGCTGCCCAAGGGCGTCATGCTGACCAACGGCAACTATCTCTGCAAGTCCAGCGGTATCGCCGCACCAGTGGCGGTTCACCGCCGACAGCGTCAGCCTCGCGGTGATGCCGATGTTCCACATGGCCGGTTCGGGATGGGTGCTGGTCGGACTCTACGAAGGCGCCACCACCGTCGTGCTGCGCGACGTCGATCCGGTCGCGATCCTGGATTCCGTTGTCCGACACCGGATCACCAACCTGCTGCTGGTGCCCGCGGTGATCCAGATGATGCTGGGCGCACCGGGTGTCGAGAACCGCGGACTTCTCCAGCGTGCGGGCCATCGTCTACGGCGCCTCGCCGATCACCGACGACGTGCTGGTCAAGGGTCTGGAACGCTTCGGGTGCGAGTTCCTCCAGGTGTACGGGCTGACCGAAACCACCGGCTCGGTAACGCAACTCGACGAGCACGACCCGGTCGGCGCGCCCGGACCTGCTGCGGTCCTGCGGCAAGCCCTATCCGTGGGTCGAGCTGCGCATCGTCGACGACGACGGCCGCGAAGTGCCAGTCGGCACTGTCGGCGAGGTGTGGACGCGGTCGGCGCAGAACATGCGCGGCTACTGGAACAATCCCGACGCCACGGCCGCGACGGTCACCGACGACGGCTGGCTCAAGACCGGCGACGCCGGCTACGTCGACGGCGACGGCTACGTCTACCTGCACGACCGGATGAAGGACATGATCGTCTCCGGCGGAGAGAACGTGTACCCGACCGAGATCGAGAACGTCCTGATGACGCATCCGGCCGTCGGCGACGTCGCCGATCATCGGGGTGCCCGACGAGAAGTGGGGCGAGGCGGTGAAGGCGGTCGTCGTGCCGGCCGCGGGCGCCGCACCGACCGAAGCCGAGCTCATCGCCTACGCGCGCGAGCGCCTCGCCGGTTTCAAGTTGCCCAAGTCCGTCGACTTCGCCGACGACGCTGCCCCGCAACCCCAGCGGCAAGCTCCTCAAACGACAGCTGCGCGAACCGTACTGGGCGGGCGTCGAGCGTCGAATCGGCTGAGAAGCGGCCCGTTGCATGTTGAGATAAGCCATGCCAGTGGATGACATCGCCAGCCTCGCCGACATCGTGCGGGTGCACGGCGTCGAAGGGGCCGACGCCGCCGCGCTTGTCGTGGGCGAGCGCACCATCACCTTCGGCGAACTCGACGCCCGCTCGAGCCAAGTCGCCAACGCCTTCCGGGCGGCGGGCGTGGGGTTCGGCGACCGGGTCGCGTTCGTCGAGAAGAACAGCGCCGAATTCTTCGAAGTCACATACGGTTTGGCCAAGCTCGGCGCCGTGAGCGTCCCGGTGAATTGGCGGCTGGCGCGCGCCGGAGATGCTGCAGATCATCGAGGACGCCGGGCGCCGAGGTGTCGTCGTGGGCTCCGAGTTCTTCGGCCATCATCGAGGCGATCGAGGACCAGCTGCACGAACGGTCGACACCGATCGTCGCCATCGGAGCCCACGAGCCGCTGGCCCGCGTTCGACGACTGGGTCGCGCGGTCAGCCCGCCGATGATCCCGGCGTCAGCACCGGTCCCGACGACGTCGCCTTCCAGCTGTACACCTCGGGCACCACCGGCCTGCCCAAGGGCGTGATGCTGACGAACAACAACTTCTTCAGTCGAGGTCCACGGGCATGGCCGACAAGTGGCGATTCACCGCCGACAGCGTGAACCTCGCGGTGATGCCGATGTTCCACATCGCGGGCTCAGGCTGGGCGATGGTCGGCCTGTACTGCAGGCTGCCACCAACGTCGTGCTGCGCGACGTCGACCCGGTCGGCGATCCTCGAAGCCGATTCCGCGACACCGGATCACCAACATGCCTGCTGGTGCCCGCGGTGATTCAGTTCCTGCTCGATCACGCCGGGCGTCGAGACGACCGACTTCTCGAGTCTGCGGGCCCTCGTCTACGGCGCCTCACCGATCACCGACGACGTACTCATCAAGGGGCTGGAGCGGTTCGGCTGCGAGTTCGTCCAGGTGTACGGCCTGACCGAAACCACCGGCGCCATAACGCAACTCGAGGGCTCGACCACGATCCGGTGAACGCGGCCGCAGCTGCTCCGATCGTGCGGCAAGCCGTACCCATGGGTCGGAGGTCCGCATCGTCGACGACGACGGCGACGACGTCCCGGTCGGCGCCGTCGGCGAGCTGTGGACCCGCTCGCCGCAGAACATGCTCGGCTACTGGAACAACCCCGAGGCGACGGCCGCGACGGTCACCGCCGACGGATGGCTGAAGACCGGCGACGCCGGCTACCTCGACGACGAGGGTTACATCTTCCTGTCACGACCGGGTGAAGGACATGATCGTCTCCGGCGGCGAGAACGTCTACCCGGCCGAGGTCGAGAACGTCCTGATGACACATCCGCGACGTCGGCGACGTGGCGGTCATCGGCGTGCCCGACGAGAAGTGGGGCGAGGCGGTCAAGGCCGTCGTCGTGCCTGCGGCGGGCACCGTCGCCGACCCGAAGCCGATCTGATCGCGTTCGCCCGCGAGCGCCTGGCCGGCTTCAAGCTGCCCAAGTCCGTCGACTTCGCCGCCGAGCTGCCCCGCAACCCCAGCGGCAAGCTCCTCAAACGACAGCTGCGCGAGCCGTACTGGGCGGGCGTCGAGCGCCGCATCGGCTGAGCGCGCGTGATAGACACATTCGTATGGAGATCCTGGCCAGCCGCATGCTCATCCGGCCGGCGGACTATGAACGCTCGCTGACGTTCTACCGCGACGAGATCGGACTGGCGATCGCCCGCGACTACGGCGCGGGCACGGTGTTCTACGCCGGCCAGTCGCTGATCGAACTCGCCGGCCACGGCACGCCAACGCGCGGGCGGAACGATGTGGCTTCAGGTTCGCGACGTCTATGCCACCGAGAAGGAACTGGCCGGCCGCGGCGTACCCATCAATCGCGAGGCCCGCCAGGAGCCGTGGGGCCTGCACGAGATGCACGTCACCGACCCCGACGGCGTGCTACTGATCTTCGTGCAGGTCCCCGAGACCCATCCGCTGCGGCGCGACAACCGCCAATAACGTCAGCGGGCCGCCGCCAGCGGCCAGCCCACGGAGGCCAGCCGCGAGGCGACCTGATGGATCTCCTCGGGGTTGGGCTCCTTCGTCGATGACCGCCTGCACCGCGGTGCGGATCTCGTCCTCGGTCACCGTGTCGGAGTCGGACGTCCTTCAGGATCGTCTGCGCGGCCTTGACGACCTCTTCCTCGGTCAGCGACCGCTTCAGCAGTGCGAGCAGCGCGAAGTAGTCCTTCGGCGGCACACCCTCCGGATAGCCCTCGTGCAGCCAGCCGAGCACATTGTCCAAAACGGTCTGGTTCTCGTCATGTGCGCCTCAGCTCATTTCTTGGGCATGAAGGGGAAGAGGTCGATACCGGTGTGGTGGATGATCGTCGCCCTGGTGATCCAGAGGACGGCGGTGAGGATCACCCAGCCGACGAACAGGAACAGCGCGATGCCCAGGTACTTCACCACCGGGTTGGGGGCGACGGTGGTCGCCGTCGGCATCTGGCCCGCCGGACCCGTTGGAGTAGGCCACCAGCCCGGCCGCGAAGACCGCAGGCAGGCCCGCGCCGAGGAGCAGTCCCATGACGAGCACCTTGAGGATGCTTTCGAAATACGTCATCAACGTTTCCTTTGCTTGTCGCGCGTGGTAGACCGAGGCCGTGGGCTTGGATTCCTTGACGGCCTCACGGACGTCGGCAGGCACGACGGAGTTCGTGGAGCTGTCCCAATCGGCGTTGACGTTGCTGCTGTCGACCTTCTGCTGCTGGGCGCGCCACCACATGTAGAAGGACAGGCCCACCAGGACGAGGAAGATCAGGCCGTCGCCGGCCAGCGCCGAGTTGGTCAGCGACTTGACCGCGTCGGACAGCCAGTACGACAGCGCGCCGACGAGGCCCGCGGCGGGCAGGGTGATCAGCCATGCGACGGCCATCCGGCCCGCCACGGCCCAGCGCACCTGGGCGCCGGGCTTGCCGACGCCGCTGCCGAGGATCGATCCGGTGGCGACATGGGTGGTCGACAGCGCCATGCCCGCGGCGCTCGAGCTCAAAATGATTGCGGCCGAGGATGCTTCGGCGGCGAAGCCCTGCGGCGACTCGATCTCGACGAGGCCCTTGCCCAGCGTGCGGATGACGCGCCAGCCACCGAGGTAGGTGCCGAGGCCGATGGCGACGCGCGCAGCTGAAGATGACCCAGAACGGCAGGCCCTGTTCCTTGACGTCGCCGGTCAGGTGGCCGGTGGTGATGAGCGCGAGCGCGATGACGCCCATCGTCTTCTGCGCATCGTTGGTTCCGTGTGACAACGCGACCAGCGAGGCGGTCGCGATCTGGCCCCAGCGGAAGCCTTCTCGACGCCGGCTCTCCGCGACGTTGCGGGTGAGCCGGTACACCAGCCAGGTGCCACACGCGGCGACCAGGCACGCGATGACCGGTGCGGCCATGGCCGGGATCAGCACCTTGCCGGTGACGCCGGACCAGTTGACGCCCGCCATGCCGAGCGCGGCCAGACCGGCACCGATCAGACCGCCGAAGAGCGCGTGCGACGAGCTGGAGGGGATGCCGAACAGCCAGGTCAGCAGGTTCCAGAGGATGCCGCCGATGAGGCCGGCGAAGATGATCGTCAGCCCCGTCGACGCGTCGATACCCGGTAACAGCGCGCCGGTCTTGCTGTCCTGCACCTTCAGCACCGAGGTGGTGACCGTGACCGCGACCTCGACCGATAGGAACGCGCCGACGAGATTCAGGACACCGGCCAGCAGCACCGCGGTCTTGGGCTTCAGCGCGCCGGTGGCGATCGACGTCGCCATCGCGTTGCCGGTGTCGTGGAACCCGTTCGTGAAGTCGAATGCCAGTGCCGTAACGATCAGCAGCACCAGGATGATCAGCTCTACGCTCACGGCGCTAATTCTGCGGCCAGGCGAGGCCATTTGCCTAACCAAACGCAACCTCAAAATGGCGTGTCGAGCAGGCACTTCATCTGACCAGGCGAGGTGTTCACCCATTGTTCAACTTGCGTGCTGGAAAACGTTCGCCCGCCGCGTCGATCGCACCGTGTCCCGAGCGCGCGATTAGCATCGAAATCTCATAGACCACACGCGACGACTTCGGAGGGACCGTGACCTTTCTGGCCAAGATCGTCGCGTGGATCACCGCCGGATACCCGGAGGGCGTGCCGGGCCCCGACCAAGTGCCGCTCTTCGCGCTTCTCAAGCGCCGCCTGTCCGACGATGAGGTGAAGGCCGTCGTCAGGGAGCTGAAGGATCTCGGTGAGTTCGACAGTGCCGATATCGGCGTGCTGATCACCCAGATCACCGACGAGCTACCGCATACCCGAGGACATCGAGCGGGTGCGGGCACGGCTGGCCGCGAAGGGCTGGCCGCTCGACGACCCGCGCGACCCGGAGGAGACCGCATAGCCGTCCTGCGCCCCGTCGCCGTACCGTCCGGAGCTTCGGCACTGTCGGTGCTGCCGGTGGTGGAGGACGTGCTCGCCGGACGCGCGACGGTGCTGCCGGTCCCGATGGACGACGAGCGCGAAACCTCTTTGCTGACAACATCATTGCGGGCGGGTTCTGAAATCGACGACGATGTGGCCGTCGTGGTGTCGACCTCCGGCACGACAGGGACACCGAAGGGCGCCATGCTGACGGCGGCGGCGTTGACGGCCAGCGCCTCGGCGACGCACGAGCGCCTCGGCGGTGCCGGACGGTGGCTGCTCGCCCTGCCCGCCCATCACGTGGCCGGGCTGCAGGTGTTGGTGCGCAGCGTTGTCGCGGGCACCACCCCGGTGGCGATCTCCGCGGGATTCTCTGCGGCGGAGCTGGTTTCAGCCGTCGATTCGCTTGGGCTCAGGGCGCCGCTACGTCTCGTTGGTGGCCGCGCAGCTCGACAAGTCGCTTGGCCGACCCGGCCGCATCCGCCGCATTGGCGTCGCTGGACGCCGTGCTGATCGGTGGCGGTCCGATGCCGGCGGGGGTAGCCGAAAGAGCTTCGGCCGCGGGCATTCCCGTGGTCCGGACGTACGGGATGAGCGAGACGGCGGGCGGCTGCGTGTATGACGGGCTGCCGCTCGACGGGGTGCGGATGCGCATCGACGACGGACGCGTAGTGCTCGGTGGCGCGACGCTGGCCAAGGGCTACCGCAATCCCATCGACCCCGATCCGTTTGTCGAGCCAGGCTGGTTTCGCACCGACGATGTTGGCGCCGTTGATGACTCGGGGACGCTGACGGTGCTGGGGCGGGTGGACGACGCGATCAGCACGGGTGGGCTGACCGTGCTGCCGCAACTGGTAGAGGCGGCGGTGGCCTCGCACGAGGCGGTGGCCGAATGTGTGGTGTTCGGCGTCGACGACGAACGGCTGGGTCAACGGGTCGTGGCGGCGGTCGTGGTGACACCCGGACGTGCCGTCCCGACGTTGGCCGATATCCGCGCACACGTCGCAACGAGTCTGGACGTCACCGCGGCACCGCGGGAATTGCACGTCGTCGACGAGATTCCGCGCCGCGGTATCGGCAAGGTGGACCGGCGGGCGCTGGCGGCCCGGTTCAGCGGCTAGTTCGCGAGCGCACGCCTCGCATAGGCACGCACGTCGGCGTCGCCGTCGTCGAGCGCCCCGGCCAACGCCTCGCGCGCCGAATCCTCCGATGACGCCCACCGGGTGAGGCTCAGTACGGCGGCCTTGCGGACGTCGAGGTGCGGATCGGACAGCGCTCGCGATAGTGGTGCTACGGCGGCGCCCGGCGACGGCGCCCCGGCCAACGCGCGCGCTGCGCCTTGCCGGATCTGCCACGCCGACGCGGCGAGTGCTCCCTCGACGGTCGTCACGTCGACGTCGTCCCAGCCGATGGATCCCATTGCCGCCAGCGCCGCGGCCCGCACCAGCGGGTCCGGGTCCTCGATGAGCTCGCGGACGGTGTCGGCTCCGGTGCGGAGTGTGCCGAGTCCGTTCGCGACGCCGATGCGCACTTCGCGATTGGCATCGCTGCGGGCTGCTGCAACGCCGGCGTCGTCGTCGACCGAAACCAACGCGCGGACCGCCTCGATACGCACCCGGTGATCCTTGTCGGCGAGTGCTCGGCGGTACTGCTCGGCGTCGCCGGCCCGGCGGGAACTCAGCACGTATACGGCGGCGCCCCGAACAACAGGATCAACGGACGTCAGGAGGTTCGGTAGAGCGCCCGGGTCGGGCAGCACCTCGACGAGTTCGCGGATGCCGTCGGCTGCGACGCGACGCACTTCGGCGTGCGTATCGCTCAGAGCGGCGAGCAGCGCAGGCGCGTACCCGTCGGGCAGGTGTTCGGTGAGCACATCGACGGCTGTCCGACGCACTCCGGCATCGGAGTCACAGAGAAACGGCGCAAGCTCCTCAATCGTGGGCTCGTCGAGCGCCAGCACGGCAGCGATTCGCGGCGACGGCGGTTGTGGGGCCGCTCCGTCGCGGACCCGGGACACTTCGGATGTGGGCGGCCTGCCCACCGACGAGGTCGGGCTGGCGCACCGCGATGGGTTCGGTTTCACCACTGGGCAATTCGTCGAATCCGGCCACGGGGACGAAATACGGCGCGACGGGCCGCTTGAAGAACTCCATGTCGCCATCGGCGGTTTTGCGAAGGTTGAGGTGATAACGCCAGTCGACGTCGTCGCGTTCGGGGGTGTCACTGCGGTCGTGGTAGAGCCCCCACCGTGACTCCGTGCGGGTGAGCGAGGAGCGGGCGGCCATCTCGGCGCAGTCGCGAATGAACGAAACCTCCACCGCCCGCATCAACTCGTGCGGTGTGGTGGCGCCGATGCCCGCGATCTCGTCACGCATCCGGTCGAAGGTCTGCACCGCGATGGACAGCTTCGCGGCCGTCTTGGGTGGGGCGACGTAGTCGTTGACAAAACGGCGAAGCTTGTACTCCACCTGAGTCTGCGGCGGACCGTCGGGATGCCGCAGCGGCCGGTAAATCAGTTCGTGCGCAGCCGCGATCTGATCGTCCGGGAGCTGTTGCGGTGCTTCGACGTCGGCCAAGGTGGACGCCGCGTGGCTGCCGGCCAGGTCGCCGTAGACGAAGGCGCCGATCATGTAGTTGTGCGGTACACAGGCGAGGTCACCGGCGGCATACAGGCCGGAGACGGTGGTGCGTGCGTGTTCGTCGACCCAGACACCAGAAGCGGAATGACCACTGCACAAACCGATTTCGGAGATGTGCATCTCGATGTCGTGGGTACGGTAGTCGTGACCGCGGTTGGCGTGGAAGGTGCCGCGGGTCGGCCGCTCGGTGGTGTGCAGAATGCCTTCGAGCGTGCTCAGCGTCTCGTCGGGTAGGTGGCTGACCTTGAGGTAGATGGGTCCGCGCGCCGATTCGATCTCGTTCTTGACCTCCGACATCATCTGCCCCGACCAGTAGTCGGAGTCGACGAACCGCTCGCCTTGCGCGTTGACCTGATAGCCACCGAACGGATTGGCGACGTAGGCGCAGGCGGGTCCGTTGTAGTCCTTGATCAACGGATTGATCTGGAAGCACTCGATTCCCGAGAGTTCGGCGCCGGCGTGGAACGCCATCGAGTAGCCGTCGCCTGCGTTGGTCGGGTTCTCGTAGGTGCCGTAGAGGTAGCCCGACGCGGGCAGTCCGAGCCGCCCGCACGGTCCGGTGGCGAGGATGACGGCTTTGGCGGCGACCACGACGAACTCGCCGGTGCGGCTGTTCAGCGCGGCGGCGCCGACGGCCCGCGACTGCTTCCCGTCACTCGCTCGCCCAGTCTGAGTGAGCACCCGCACGGGTACCAGCCTGTTCTCGATACGGATCTTCTCGCGCATCTTCTTCTGCCGCAGGACGCGATAGAGCGCCTTCTTGACGTCCTTGCCCTCGGGCATGGGAAGCACGTACGAGCCGGAGCGATGGACGCGACGCACGGCGTACTCGCCGTGCTCGTCCTTCTCGAATTTGACGCCGTAGCGCTCCAGTCGCTGCACCATGGCGAAGCCACGGGTGGCGGTCTGATAGATGGTGCGCTGGTTGACGATTCCGTCGTTGGCGCGGGTGATCTCGGCGACATAGTCCTCTGGCGTGGCCTTGCCGGGGATGACCGCGTTGTTGACGCCATCCATACCCATCGCCAACGCGCCCGAGTGCCGCACGTGGGCCTTTTCGAGCAGCAGGACCTGCGCGCCGTTCTCGGCGGCGGTGAGGGCGGCCATCGTTCCTGCCGTGCCGCCGCCGATGACGAGGACATCGCAGTCGAGCCGCACGGCATCTTCGAGTGCGGGTGCTTCCAGCCCTTCCATTAGCTGACCAACTCCGAATGATCCAGTGCGGCAATCACTTCAGCGCGCAGCGCCGCTCGAGTTACGCCGGTGTCACGGGGGGAGGGTACGTCGAGCAGGGCACGCAACGGCTGGCCAGCGCGGCCGAGGACGGCAATGCGGTCGCCGATGAGCAGCGCCTCGTCGACATCGTGGGTGACGAAGACAACCGTCGTCGGGTGTGCCCGCCAGGTGTCGATGAGCAGGCGCTGCATGGTGGCGCGGGTCTGCGCGTCGAGGGCGCCGAAGGGTTCGTCCATCATGACCGCGCGCGGCGCACCGGCCAGTCCACGCGCAAGTTGCACGCGCTGACGCATGCCGCCGGACAGGCTCTTTGGAAGATACTTCTCGAAGCCGGTCAGCCCGACGTCGGCGATCCAGCGCAACGCTTCATCGCGACGGCCCTGGCGCGGGCGCCCCGCCAACTTGAGCGCAAGCTCGACGTTGGATTGCACGGTGCGCCACGGCAACAACGCGTTGTCTTGGAACACCATCGCGCGGTCGCGGGAAGTCGTGGTGACGCGGACGCCGTCGCCGAGCACCTCTCCCCTATCGGGTGGCAGCAGACCGGCCAGTGCGCGCAGCACCGTCGACTTGCCGCAGCCCGAGGGTCCGGTCAGCACCAGGATCTCACCCGAAGCGACGTCGAGGTCCAGCCCGTCGACGACGGCCGCGCCGCCATAGCTGAGCACGACGTCGCGCAGTGTCAAGGACATGCCCGTCATCGCGCGTTCTCCTCGCCGCGGGGCAGCCAGCGGGTGACGCGGCGGCCGATCAGTTCGACGGCGGCCGATGTCGCGAAGCCGAGCACGCCAATGGTGATGATTCCGACGAACACGTCCGGGTAGGCCAGCACGGTGTACGCCTGCCAGGTGCGGTAGCCGACGCCGAGTCGCCCGGAGATCATCTCGGCGGAGATAACGCAGATCCACGCGACGCCGATGCCGACGGACAGTCCGCCGAAGACGCCGGGAAGGATGCCGGGCAACACGACTCGGGTGATGACGTCCCACCGATTGCCGCCGAGCGTGCGCACGGAGTCCTCCCACAGCGTCGGCAGCGCCCGCACGGCGTGGCGGGTGCTGACCATGATCGGGAAGTAGGCGGCGAGGAAGGTGATGAAGACGATCCCGGCCTCGTCGGTGGGGAACAGCAGAATCGCGACGGGCACGATCGCGATCGCGGGGATCGGGCCGGGCCAGTTCGGTGAGCGGGCCGAAGACGTTCGCGAACCTCGGTGACCGACCGAGCAGGATGCCGGTGACGACGCCCGCGATCGCTGCAAGAACGAAGCCGGTGAGGATGCGGATCAGCGACTGACCGAGGTCCAGCCAGTAGTCCTGCGTGCCGATCCGAGTGCCGAAGGCGGCGAGGACCTCGGCGACGGTCGGCAGCGTGTCGAACCGCAGCCACAGCCGAACATCGTTGGCGGTCAACACCTGCCATAGCGCGATGGCCGCCGCCACCGACGCGATGCGCACGGGCCAGGCGGTCCAGCCGCGGCGTGCTGGCGCCTTGACACCGGCCTCCGTCGGCACAGCGATCGCGGGCTCGTCGGCGATAAGCACCGCGGGCGCGGCCGTCACACCGCACCCACTAGCGCCTGCTGGTAGTCGACGACCGTAGCGCCGGGATGGCCTCCGATGTAGCGCTGCGCACCGGCGGGCGTACCGAAGGGCAGGTAGTTGCGACCGTCCTGGACCCAGATGGACTTGTCAGCGAACCAGCGGGTGCCGAACTCGGTATCGGGGACGTAGGCGGCACGGACCTGCTCACCGCCGGCGTTCGCCTCACGGATGGCCCGCAGCAGGCATCCGGGGTTGGCGGCGGGTTGGGTGGCGTCCGCGCCGTCGATCCAAAGTTCGCTCGCCAGTTTGGGATCGGTGACCGCGACGTTGCAGACCGGGTCCTGGCCGCGTAGTGCGGACGGGTTGGTCGTGGAGTTCAGCGCCGCGTCGTAGTCCTGGCCGCGCTCTGCGAACGCCTTGCGGATGGCGGTGTCGTCGACGAACTCGTCGATGTTCAAGTCGGCGAAGTCGCCGATCGACTTGAGGTAGGGCACGTCACCCTTGAACGCCTCGATGAGTGACGGCTTGAGCGTGGTGTCGAAGCTGGTGCCGCCGGGTCCGTTGTAGAGGTACACGACTTCCTGCGGCAGGCCACTGCCCTCGGCGACCAGCCGGGCCGACTCCAGCGGGTTCTCGTTGAGGAAGTCGGTGGCATCGAGTTGCGCCTGCAGGAACGCGTCGAGCACCTCCGGATGCTGGCTGGCGTAGTCACCGCGGACGACGACCCCGTGGAAGGTCGGGTAGTCGCCCTCGGCACCGTCGTAGAGCAGCTGGGCCTTGTCCTGGAAGACGAGCAGGCCCGGCCAGGCGACGAACTGCGAAAGGGCCTGCGCCTGACCTGATTCCAGTGCCGATGCGCCGACCTGCGGCTGCTGGTTGAGCACCTCGACGCCCGTCTTCGGGTCGATGCCGGCGTTGTCGAGCGCGCGGACCAGCGTGCCGTGGCCGGCGGAGCCGACGCTGGCGGAGACCTTCTTGCCCTCGAGGTCGCTGATCGAGCGGATGGGCGAGTTGGGCGGGACGACGACCATGTTGAGCGACCCGGTCGGGCTGTATCCGGTGACGGAGACGAACTCGGTGCGGGCACGTTCGTTCGCCTGGGTCTTGGAGCCGTTGATGAGCAGCGGGTAGTCACCCATCGAGCCGATGTCGATCTTCTCGGCGACCATCTGCGCGGTGATGGGCGCTCCCGTGTCGTAGTCCTGCCACTGCACGTTGTACTTCTTGCCGGAGGTGTTGGAGACGTCGGCGAGACGTTGTTCCAGGAAACCCTTGGCCTTCAACAAGGTTCCTGCGGTGACGGTGTTGATGGTTTTCGACTGATATCCAACGACGACGTTGACGGTGTCGTCGGACTGAGACTGTGAGTCGAGCGAGCAACTGGCGAGTGCAGAGGTGGTGACGGCGGCGAGCATTACGGCGAGTATGCGTTTCATGGGATGTCCTGAAGTCTTATCGGAGGAGGTAGGGCATGTTGACGGTGACGGCGCCGGTGGGACAGCGCGCCGCGCACGGGCCGCAATACCAACACTCGTCGACATGCATGAACGCCTTGCCGTTCTCGGGGTTGATGGCCAACGAGTCGAGCGGACAGATTTCGACGCACAACGTGCAGCCCTCGATACATAGCGACTCGTCGATTGTCACCGGCACGTCGACGCGCTGATTGACCTGGGCCATCAGTCCCCCCTTATCAGATTGCTGCGCAGGGTGATTCGATCCCCGCGCATTCGGATGTACTCGAGGTCGACGGGTCGGCCGTCGTCCAAATGGGTGAGGCGCTCCAACAGCAGGACGGGTGCGCCGTCGGGCACCTGCAGGATGGCCGCCGAATGCGCATCGGCGGCAACCGATTCGACTGCCAGGGTGGCTCCGCCAAGACGCCGGCCGGTGACCTGCTCGATGAGCGCGAACACGTCATTGACCTCGAGAGAATGCTCGATGACCTCGCGGCCGATATCGGGGGTGAGGTAGGTCATGTCCAGCGAAAGAGGCAGATCGCCGAGGTAGCGCAGGCGTTCGATGAAGACGACGGGCTCTGAAGGGTCGAGTTGCAACCGGTGGGCGACCGCTGGCGGGGCTGCGACGTTCATGGTCGTGCGCACATCATTGCGAATCTCGCCGTAGCCCTTGAACGTCTCCTTGAGGCCGACGAGTGCGTCGAGGCCGTGGTCGTACTTGCGGATGGCGACGTGGGTACCGGTGCGGGGGCCACGGTCGATGAGACCCTCGTCTTTCAGCGCAGCGAGCGCCTCACGAACGGTGTTGCGGGAGACGAAGAACTCGCTTGCCAGATCCTGCTCACCCGGCAGGCCATCGGAATAACCGCCGGCATGAATCTGGTGTCGCAGGACATCGGCAACCAGGCGTGCCTGGTCGGCGCGGGGTCGGCGAAGCGGCGTCGGTTCCGCATGATGCGCATGACCTTCTGGGTTGGCCACGGTCACCTCCCGGGGCTGTTCGTCGTGTGACTGACCTGGTCAGTGACGCTATCGGGGGATGCGGAGGTGCTCGCCCGATCGCTTTCCGGGGCCTATGTGGCTTACGCCAATGCGCCGGTCCATCGCGGGACCTACCTGCTGTTAGGGGGTGTGCGGCCGCCATTGCGCCACTTGCCGGGCGGCACAGCGGTTTCAAATCGCGGTGAGTAGAACACCCATCGCGGACGGGCTCGGCCGATCGAGTAGCGCAGGTGGTCGATGATGCCCCGTCGTAACGCATCGGCGGACCGCCCGGAGCGGCTGCGCTCCTCGATGTCGGCCACTTTTCCACTCTCGGTGACGTCGGTCATTGCCGGAGTCTGGCATTAAATGGCGTCGCACAAATGAACTTCAGTCGAGCATGATGTAGCCATGCGCAGCGAAGTCACCACTGTCGACGACCTCCGTGCGATCGTCGGGGAGCCGCAGCAGGCCGTCGCCAACAAGGTCAAGGACCGGCTGTCGCCCGTCCAGCGGGACTGGCTGGCGTGCTCTCCGCTCGGCTTCGTCGCGACTACCGATGCACAGGGGCGCGTCGACGTCTCGCCGAAAGGTGATCCTCCCGGCTTCGTTCACGTCATCGACGACACCACGATCGCGATCCCGGAACGGCCGGGCAACAAGCGCGTCGACGGCTACCTCAACGTATTGCAGCGTCCGCAGGTCGGCACCCTGTTCCTGATTCCCGGTCGCGGCGACACGCTGCGGATCAATGGCTCGGCCCGGATTCTCTCTGACGCTGACTATTTCGACGCCATGGTGGTGAAGGGCAATCGGCCCATCCTCGCGCTGGAGATCGACGTCGAAGAGGTGTTCTTCCACTGCGCCAAGGCTTTCATGCGCTCGGACACGTGGGACCCGTCGACATGGAATCCGACGGCGCTACCGAGTGTTGCGCAGCTCGCCAAAGCTATTCGTAGCGACTGGACTTCGGCCCAGCTAGAGGAGTACTACAGCGAGGACAACTACCGCAAGATGCTCTACTAACCCGCCGCGCCGATCACGCGACCACGGTCGCGACGGGCCGCTTTGAGGTTGGCTCACGCCGGATGTAACCCCATGGCGGGTTTTCACGCGATATCGCGCCATGAGGTTACATTCGTGGAGCGCAGCACGCCGATGCCGGGAACGAAGCGGCGAGTCAGATCTGGTTGATACCGCCGTCGACGGGGATGTCAGCACCTGTGGTGAAGCTGCTGAGGTCCGATGCGAGGAACAGCGCGGTGTTGGCCACCTCGTCCGGTGTGCCGAAGCGGCCCATCGGGACGATACTGCGCTGGTAATTCTCGAACTGCTCTCGGGAATCAGGCTGCCCGGCGAAAAGCATCCGGGCGAGCGTCTCGATCCCGGGGGTATCGGTTGCGCCGGGGCTCACGGAGTTCACGCGAATTCCGCGGTCGCGCAATTCAAGAGCCCAGGTCCGGGCGAACGAACGCACAGCGGCCTTGATGGCCCCGTAGACCCCGATGGCGTCGTTGCCGCGTACCGCCGTCGTCGACGCGTTCAGGATGATCGAGCCGCCGTCATTGAGTAGCGGCAGCGCCTTCTGCACCGTGAAGACGACGCCCTTGAAGTCCACCCCGAGTTGGTAGTCCAACTGCTCTTCTGTGATTTCTCCGATGCGCGCCACTTCCAGAATCGCAGCGTTGGCGAACACCACGTCGATACGCCGTCCACTGTCGGCGACGACGGAGTAGAGCCGGTCGAGATCCTCGGCCTTGCTGACGTCGCCCTGCACGCCCGTGGCGTTGTCGCCGAGTTCCTTGACCGCCAGGTCGAGTTCGGCCTGCCTGCGGCCGGTGATGAAGACGTAGGCGCCCTCCTCCACGAATCGCTTCGCGGTGGCGAACCCGATACCCGTCGAACCGCCGGTGATGACCGCTGTCTTGCCCTCGAGTAGTGCCATTGTCGTGCCTTTCGATAGTTATGGACCATTCGGTCAAGAACTACGACGCATCGGATCCCGGATCTATTCCTCACCGGTCAGCCCGTCGGAATGAGTGCGATCATCTCCTCGGCCGCCGACTTGAGTTGGGCCGGCTTCACACCGCCCTCGTGCAGCGCTTCGACGCCCCGCATGAACGTCAGCAGGGTGCCGGCCAGCGCCTGCGCGTCGACCTTGGGATCGACGTCTCCGTCTCGCTGCGCTTCGGCGATGGTGTCGGCGAGCTCGCCGCGCCATTTGGAATACGCGCGCTCGACCTTGACTTCCACGTCGTCGTCGGTGGAACCGAGTTCCGCGGCTGTCCTGGCCATCATGCAGCCGCGCCTGGCCTTGTCGGTGGCGGCGGCGTTCGCCTGCCAGCGGATGTGGCGGGTCAGCCGCTCATAGGCGCTGAAACCCGGGTCGTGCAGTTGTGCATGAACGGTGTCGAGCGAGGTGGTGATGTAGTCGTCGAGCGCCCGAATGAACAGCCCATGCTTGTCGCCGAACGCCCCGTAGAGGCTGCCCTTGCCGAGACCGGTGGCGGCCGTCAGGTCGTCGACCGAAGTCGCGCCGTAACCGCGTGTCCAGAACTCATCGCGGGCGGCCGCGATGACGTCGGACTCCTCGAACTTGCGGGGGCGGGCCATGCTTCACATTACGTCCGTTTTGGAATGAATATTCCGTAAAGTCTGCTGTGAAGAGACTGGTGAGGCCTTCATCTGTTGTGTCGAGCGGCTGCGCGCGCGTTCTCGAGCGTGCGCAGACTACTTGATGCGGCGCGCAACTTGCCCGCGGGTGCTGGCCGGGCGAAGCTGTGAAATCGCTTCCACCGCAACGGGTATCGGTGTCACCTCGCCAGTCGGCGCTCACGCGCCTCCTGGTCGACGGCCATTTCGAGCACTGCCAGCGCAATTGGGTACCTGACGTCTCGCACGCAGACCACCGGGTACCAGCCGGAGAGACACACGATGGACAGTCGTTGGCGAGTTGGTCTAGACCACGGCTTGGGTAAGGTCGAGTCATCGTGCAGATCGGTCGTAGGGAGGCAACGGCGGTCACCGTCGGTGTTGTCCTTGTCGTCGCGGCCTTCGTGGTGCCGCATCTCGACCTGGGCATCGTCACGCCGCTGATCAACGCGACCCCCGACCGCTTCAAGGACTTCGCGGGTACCGCGCCGATCTTCGGATGGTTCCAGGCCCACGTCGGTTGGGGCAGCGTCCCGGCCATCGTGATCGGTGCCGCGGCGGTGCTGTGGGGACAATCGGTGGCGCAGCGGCTGCCGTGGCGGTGGGTGCCGTGGGTCACCTGGGCGACGGCGTGCGCTTGGGCGTTCTCGCTGGCGATGATCGACGGTTGGCAGCGTGGCTTCGCCGGTCGGCTCACCGCCCGCCACGAGTATCTGCGGCAGGTTCCGACTATCACCGACATCCCTGAAGCGGTGCGTACATTCGCCGGCAGAATCCTGGATTACCAACCGGATTCGTGGATCACGCACGTGTCGGGCCATCCGCCGGGCGCCCTGCTGTCCTTCGTCTGGCTGGACCGCATCGGGCTGGGTGGCGGTGCTTGGGCGGCATTGCTGTGTCTGCTCGTCGGCTCCAGCGCCGCGGCCGCGATCGTGGTTGCGGTGCGCGCGTTGGTCAACGAGGACACCGCGCGGATGGCGGCACCATTCGTCGCGGTGGCGCCGACGGCGATCTGGATCGCGGTGTCGGCCGACGGCTACTTCGCCGGCGTCGCTGCCTGGGGTATCGCCCTGCTGGCGCTGGCGGCTCGCCGTACGACTCGGTGGCCGATGCTGGCCGGCTGCGGGCTCGGGACTGCTGCTGGGCTGGGGCATCTTCCTGAACTACGGCTTGGGGCTGATGGCGATTCCTGCGGTTGCGGTCTTGCTGGCCGCCGTGGACTGGCGGGCAGCGCTGCGCGCGCTGGTTCCGGCGGTTCTGGCGGCGCTCGTGATCGTCGCCGTGTTCGCCGCCGCGGGTTTCTGGTGGTTCGACGGCTATGTCGCTGTGCAGGAACGCTATTGGCAGGGCATCGCCAACGACCGCCCGTTCCAGTACTGGTCGTGGGCCAACTTCGCATCGGTGGTGTGCGCGATCGGCCTCGGCAGCGTGGCGGGCATCGGCCGGACTTTCGACCGTGCGGCGATCAGGCTCCGGCCGGGTCTGCATCTGGTGGTGCTTCGGCGCGCTGATCGCGATCGTGTTCGCGGACCTGTCCATGCTGAGCAAGGCCGAAACAGAGCGCATCTGGCTGCCGTTCACCATCTGGCTGACCGCCGCGGGAGCGCTGCTACCGCCGCGGTCACAGCGGTGGTGGCTGGCCGTCAACGTCGTCGGCGCGCTGGCAGCTGAACCACCTGATCCTGACGAATTGGTAACGGAAGCGGCCCAAGCGCACACCATAGTGTCGTGGCACGCGACTCTGGAGTGATGGCCGACGGTGAACCCCCGCCGCCACCGACCGACTCGGGCGGATACGGATTCCCAAGGCGGTTGTGGCGCGGGCTTGATCAGCACCCGCCGCCTGGACTGCAACGCGCAACGCGTTGGCGCAGCCCGCTGCGCGGCCTCTGGTTGACGTCCGTCCTGGGGTCGGTGCTGCTGGTCGCGCTGCCGGTCGTGACGATCACCGGGCTGCTGTCCTATATCGCGTACGGGCCGCAATTCGGCCAGGCCATACCGGGCGACGTCGGCTGGCTCAAGTTGCCGACGTTCGACTGGCCGACCGACCCGTCGTGGCTCTACCGGCTCAACCAAGGCCTGCATGTCGGACTAGGGCTGATCCTGATCCCGATCGTGTTGGCGAAACTCTGGTCGGTGATCCCGCGGCTGTTCGCGTGGCCACCGTCGCGGTCGATCGCGCAACTGCTCGAACGCGTCTCGTTGCTGATGCTCGTCGGCGGGATCCTGTTCGAGATCATCACCGGCGTCCTGAACATCCAGTACGACTACATTTTCGGCTTCAGCTTCTACACGGCGCACTACTACGGCGCCTGGGTCTTCATTGCGGGCTTCGTGATCCACATCGCCATCAAGATCCCCCGCATGTGGGCGGGCCTGCGGTCGATGTCGATGCGAAACGTGCTGCGCACCAACACGCAAAGACACCCGACCCGAGCCATACGAACCCGACGGGCTGGTCGCTGCCGAACCCGGACGCCGCGACGATCAGCCGCCGCGGCGCCCTCGCCCTGGTCGGTGGTGGCGCGCTGTTCATGGCGGTGATCACCGCAGGCCAGACCATCGGCGGCTGGACCCGCCAAACAGCGCTGCTGCTGCCGCGCGGACTGCAGTCGCGGCGACGGGCCGAACGACTTCGCGGTCAACCGGACCGCGGCCGCGGCGCAAATCACCCCCGACCTCACCGGCGAGCGATGGCGCCTCACCCTGACCGGCGGACCCGCACCGATAGTGCTCGACCGCGCGCATGCTGGCCGCGCTGCCCCAGCACACCGCCCGCCTGCCGATCGCCTGCGTCGAAGGCTGGTCCACCACCGAGACGTGGACCGGGGTGCCGCTGCGGGACCTGGCCCGGTTGGCGGGGTGCCCGAGCCGAAGTCCGCATTCGTCCGTTCGGTGGAACGCCGCGGCGCGTTCAACCGCGCCACCCTGCAGGCCAACCAGGTGCTGCATCCGGATTCGCTTCTCGCGCTGCGGGTCAACGACGCCGACCTGTCACCCGATCACGGCTTCCCGGCGCGAATCATCGTTCCGGCAATGCCGGGTGTGCACAACACCAAATGGGTCGGTTCCATCGACTTCAGGGCCAAGTAACATGACATTCAACGGTTTTCGCCGAATCTACGGATCGCATCCGCTACACCTGCTGACGCTGATCGCCGGGTTCGCGCTGTTCGGCTACGTACTGGCCACCATCAAGCCCGTGACGTTGTGGAACCCGAACGTGTGGTGGCAGTCGATCGCGGTGTGGTTCGCCGCCGCGATCATCGCCCACGACCTCGTGTTGTTCCCGATCTACGCGCTGGCTGATCGGTTGTTGCTCGCCACCGGCTGCCGGACGTCGGCCGCCATCGCGGGTGCCCGTCCTCAACTACATCCGGGTGCCTGTACTCGGTGCGGGGCTGACGCTTCTGGTTTTCCTGCCCGGCATCATCAAACAAGGCGCGCCGACGTTCAGGGCCGCTACCGGCCTGACTCAGGACGTATTCCTGGGCAGGTGGCTGCTGCTCACCGCGGCGATGTTCGCCATCAGCGCGGTCATCTACGCAATTCGGCTGGCGACGGTTGATCGCGCTGTACCTGTCCATTCCGAGGAACGGCCGCAGAGCAGTGACGAACCGACTCGGTGAGACGTTCGGGGCGCTCGCGGTCGCGACCTTGGTCGCAGCCTGCGGCGGAAACGAAGCGTCGCCGCAGACGTCCACGACAACACCTGCGGCGACTCCCCCTGCCGAGCCTGCGACCCGCAGGTGTCCCGACCGTTGCGCCTGCGGGCACGGTGGTTCCCGTGCCCAACGGTCCGGAGGGCATCGTCATCGGAACATCGGGAGTCGCGGCGATCGCCGCTCGCGATCCGGCCGCGATCGTCCTCGTGGACGCGACTACCGGCGCCGTGCGCAGGACCGTCCCTACCGACGGGGCGGCCCGACATCTGGGCCTATCCGGGCCGGATGGCCCGGTTCTGGTTCCGCTGGAGACGTCCGACGAACTTGTCGAACTCAGCCTCGTCGACGGCAGCGTGATTTCGAGGACAACCAAAGTCGGCCGCCAGCCTCACGATGCGGTGCGCACCGCCGACGGCACGATCGTCGTCACCAACGAGCGCGGCGGCGGCGTCGTGTTCGTGCGCGACGGAACAGTGGTGGCCTCACTCCCGGCCGGCCCGCCGCAGCCCGGTGGCGTTGCAGCGGTCGGCAAGTACGCCGCCGTCGCCGATGTGCAGGGAAACGGGGTGTGGGTCTATGACGGGTCGAGCCGTCGGGAAGTTGCGCGAAAGCTGCTCGGCACCAAGCTGACCCATGCTGTGGGGTTGTCGGATGATCTCGCCGCGTTTGCGGACACCGACGGCGGCGCGGTTCTCATCGAGCGCATCAATCCGGAGATCACCGAAGTCGCGAGAATCGAGGCGCCTGGTAAGCCGTACGGGCTCGCCTACGACGCCGAGCGCCGCCGACTCTATGTCACACTGACCGCCACCAATCAGCTGCAGGTGGTCGATCTGGTCAACCCTGGCGCTCCGCGAATCATCGGTGTTGTCCCGACCGTACAGCAGCCCAATTCCGTTGCGGTTGATACGCGTTCGGGGGCGGTGTTGGTAACCGGGAGCAGTCCGGACGGGACGCTGCAGATCGTCACACCCGACTTCTGCCGAAGGCCTGAGCGAGCTACGCCAGGGTCAGCCTCGCCAGGACGCGCTGGCCGATCGGGTGGATCGTGGTCAGCGCCAGCCCGGCCTCCTCCGCGAGCCCGGCGACGCAGTCGATGCCCACGGACGCCCACCGGAACCAGGGTCCGACCGTCCGGGATGACTCGAGCCTCACCCAGCCGGTGCGGATACCCGTTGCCACCGGGTCGAATTCGGCGATGCACCGGCCGCCGCGACTCAACAGCTCCGCCGATCGCCGGAGCACCCGCAGCGGGTCGCCGCCAAGCCCGACGTTGCCGTCGGCGAGTAACACCGTGTGCCACCGCCCGGTCGCAGGCAGAGTGTCGAACACATCTCGGCGAAGGACTGGCGCGCCGCTGCGCCGAGCCAGACCGACTGCGGTCGCGGACTGGTCAATTCCAAGAGCGGGCACACCGCGACGAACCAGCTCGGTCACCAATCGCCCTGGGCCGCAACCCAGGTCGATGGTCGGACCACTGCACAACCCCACCACGGCACTGTCGAACTGGTCGTCGGCCTCACGCCCACCGAGCCACCGTCGCACCGGAAGGCTACTTACCTCGCCGTCGTCCCGCCTGATCCAGCAACGTTCGCCGACCAGTGCGCGGTCATAGAGGTTCCCCAACATGTCAGACCCCCACCGCCGCAGTGACGCGTGCGAACCGACTGTGTGCCGCGCACATCTGCCGCACCGAGTCGATGTCGTCGATGGTGTCGACGTCGGCCAGTTCGGCCACCAGGTCCACGTGAAATCCCTTCGCATACAACGCGGCCAGGGTCAGCGCACCGGTGTCGGGCCGCGACATGGGCACCTCCCGCAGACAGTCGGCCATCGACGCATCCGAAACGCCCAGCACCCACCATCCGCCATCGTCGGCCAGTCCCAGCACCGCATCGGTGCCGATGAGTTCCTGCGCACATTCGACGATGATCTCGGCCGACACCTGCGGTGTGTCCATGCCGATCTGGAGCACCCTTCGGTTGCCTGCCGCTGCCGCGGCGTCGACATGTGCGTTGGCGAGGCGATCGGCGAAATCGTCTCCGCGCTGCGGTACGACGGTGAACGCGTCAAGGCGACTGCGGATCTCATCGGATGCGCAGGCGGCATCGAGATCTCCAATCATCGCCACCACACGCGCCTGTACGGGGGCGGCAGCGACCGCGTCGAGGGTGTCCAGCAGCGCAGCCGCCGCGATGTCGGCGGCCGCCCGATCACCGATCGAGGCAGCCAGCCGCGTCTTGGCCAGTCCGGGCACGGGTGCCTTTGCAACGACGAGTGCGACCACCGGAATCACGAAATCACCCGCCAGAAGTCCATGGCCGCCACCACACTGCCGCGCAGCGAACCGCTCACCTTCGATCTCCCGCCGGTCCGCGGACCGTAGTCCACGTCGCGCTCGACGACCTGCCAGCCCGCGGCGGCCGCCCGCACCAGCAGTTCGAGCGGGTACCCCGACCTGCGATCCTCCACACCGAGCCTCAACAACGCGTCTCGGCGTACCACCCGCATCGGGGCGATGTCGTGCACGGGCAGGCCATGCTTGCTACGCAGCCGCCAGCACACGGCGGCGGTGCCGGCACGGGCATGCCACGGCCACTTCAGTCCCTTGACGGCGCGCCGACGTCCGATCGCCATATCGGCACCGCGTTCGAGGTCATCGACCAATTTCGGCAGATCGCGCGGGTCCAGTGAGCCGTCGGCGTCGACGACCGCCACGATCGGCGTCGTCGCCGCCACGATCCCGGCGTGCACCGCAGAGCCATAGCCCGGCCGAGTCTCGGCGACCACGTCCGCGCCGTGAAGTCGCGCCACCTCAGCGGTGCCGTCGGTGCTGTTGTTGTCGACCACAAGCGCTCGGTACCCGTGCGGGATCGCCGCCAGCACGCCCGGCAGTGACGCCGCCTCGTTGAGGCACGGCAGCACCACCGTGACGGGACAGTCGGGCATGACCTGAGGCTATCCACTCCCGCAAGCGCCTAACCAGGTGATCCGTGACGAAACCATAACGTCAGCGCAGGTCGCGGCATCACGAGGCTAACCTCGGTGGTGTGACGAGGGTGCTGATCGCCGACGACGACACCGTCGTGCGCGATGTCGTGCGCCGCTATCTGGAGCGCGACGGCCTCGAGGTGTCGATCGCCCACGACGGGACGGAGGCCCTGCGGCTGCTCGGTTCGCAGCGGATCGACGTCGCGGTGCTCGACGTGATGATGCCCGGCCCGGACGGGCTGACACTGTGCCGCAGTCTGCGGCAGCGCGGCGACTATTCGATTCCGGTGATCCTGCTGACCGCGCTCGGTGAGGAAGACGACCGGATTGCGGGGCTGGAGGCCGGCGCCGACGACTATCTGACCAAGCCGTTCAGCCCCCGCGAACTGGCGCTGCGGGTGCGATCGGTGCTGCGCCGCGCGCCCGCGCCGACGGGCCCATTGGCGCTCGACATCACCGTCGGCGATTTGAGCGTGTCAACGGCCGCCCGGTCGGTGACCGTCGCCGGGCAGCCGGTGTCGCTGACGAACCGCGAGTTCGACCTACTGATGTTCTTCCTGACTCACACCGACACCGTATTCTCCCGCGAGGAACTGCTGAAGCAGGTGTGGCGCTGGGACTTTGGCGACCTGTCGACGGTGACGGTGCATGTGAAGCGACTGCGGTCCAAACTCGGTGACGCGCATCGGCTGCAGACGGTGTGGGGCCGCGGCTACCTCTGGAGCGGCGACGAGCAGCAGGCTCATGCCCACTGATTTGTGGGAGATCGCCTGGTGGGCGCTCGCCTGCTCGGTGCCCGTGGTGCTCGCCGGGGCGATCATCATCCGGCTAGCCCGGTCGTGGTCGCTGGCCGTCAGCATGGTGGCGCTGGTGCTGATCCCCGTATTGGCGACGTTCACCGGTGTACTTGGCGCCAGCGGGTTCATGCTCACCGATACGTTCGAGCAGACGGCGGTCGTGCTGGTCATCGTCTCGGTGGTGACGATTCCCGCGGCGGTGATGCTGGCGCGTTACCAGGCCCGCCGCACCGTATGGGAGCAGGAGATCCGCGACTCCGAACGCGCCGCAGAGCAGTCGCGCCGGCGACTGGTGGCCTTTGTGAGCCACGATCTGCGCACGCCGCTGGCCGGGATTCGCGCGGTGTCCGAGGCGATCGCGGACGGCGTGGTGCCCGAATCCGAGGTGCAGGTACACGCCAAAACCATTGAACAGGAGTCGATTCGGCTCGCCGAGATGGTCGACGACCTGTTCGAGATGTCAAAGATCAATGCGGGCGCGGTACAACCCGCACTCGACAAGGTGGCACTGGACGAGGTCGTCGACGACGTGTTGGCCGCGCACCGGATCGCCGCTGAGCGCGCCGGTGTGCACCTGAGGGCCGAGTTGCCCTCGAAGCCGGTGCGCGTGGTCGGTAGCGATCGGGCGTTGGTCCGGGTGCTGTCGAACCTGGTCGCCAACGCGATCGCACACACACCCGAGGGTGGTCAGGTCTCGCTGGCACTCGGCGCCGATGAGAACGGCGCATGGGCCCGAGTCGACGACACCGGAGTCGGGATCTGCGAGGCTGACCTTCCGCGGGTTTTCGACGTCGCATATCGAGGCTCCAACAACCGTGTGCCGCGAGCGGATTCGTCACTACCCAGCGGATCGGGACTCGGACTGGCGATCGCGGCCGGTCTGGTTCAGGCCCACCGCGGCACGCTGTCGGCGCACAACCTGAGCACCGGCGCACGGTTCGAGGTGCGGTTGCCGTTGGCGGCCGACGACTGAGATTCGCCGATGGTGGGGATGCCCCTACCCTCGATCGGGTAGCACACCGGATGTGTCCGACCCTGACACTTGCCTAGGGTGAACGACATGACCGCCGCCACCGCGCAACCCGAACGCGATGGCCTTGTCCGACGCCTCGCCGGTGATTCCGGCTACCTCCTCAGCGGATTCCCGCTCGCGGTCGCCGGCTTCGTCATCATCGTGACCGGGCTGTCGGCCGGGGTCGGCCTGCTGGTCGTCGTCGTCGGTCTGCCCGTGCTTGCCCTGACCGTGCTGATCGCGCGGCTGCTCGCCGACATCGAACGACTTCGCATACCGGCGATACTTCGCCGGCCGCGTACCAGGCCGACCTATCGGACATCGCAAGCGGGCGAAGGCATTTGGAAGCGCGTCACGACACCGCTGGCACAGACCCAGGGCTGGCTCGATGTCGCACATGCCCTCCTGCTCTTCCCGATCGCGGTGTTCACCTTCTGCGTCGCCGTCACGTGGTGGGCGGTGGCAATCGGTGGCACTTTGACTGTCGCTTGGGATTGGAGCATTCCGAGGGGCCCGGACAACCAATCGCTCGCCCAGCTGATCGGGCTCGGCGACAGCGCGTTCGCCAGAATCGCTTTTCAAACGGCCGTCGGGCTGGTCGGCCTGGTCACTCTTCCGGCGGTAATGCGCCTATGCGCGCTGGCCCAGGCCGGGTTCAGCCGCATTCTGCTGACCGGGGTCGCCGAGATGCGCGAGACGATCACCGTGCTGACGGACCAAAAGGCCGCGGCGGTGTCCGCGGAAGCGGTTGCGTTGCGAAAGCTGGAGCGCGACATGCACGACGGTCCGCAGCAAAGGCTCGTCCGACTGGCGATGGACCTGGGCCGGGCGCAGCAACAGCTCGATAGTGATCCCGAGGCGCTGCGGGGCACTCTCGCCGAGGCGGTCGACCAAACACGGGAGACGCTCGACGAGCTACGCGCACTCTCCCGCGGGATTGCGCCACCGGTGCTCGCCGATCGCGGCCTGCCCAGCGCGTTGGCCGCACTCGCCGGCCGGTGCACCGTCCCCGTCGAATTGATGGTCGACGCCGATCTCGGCCTGCCACACGGTCGGCTCGACGCGGCTGTCGAGAACACCGCGTACTTCACCGTCTCGGAAGCTCTCACCAACGTCGCCAAGCACAGCGGCGCAACGAACTGCTGGGTGACGGTCGCCAACGGGCCGGGCCGGCTGGCGGTGCAGATCGTCGACGACGGCAGTGGCGGTGCGCACGTCGCCAAGGGTCACGGCCTGAGCGGACTCGCCGATCGAGTCATGTCCACCGGTGGTGCGCTCACCGTCGTCAGCCCGGCGGGTGGCCCGACCGAGATCAGGGTGGAGCTGCCGTGCTGAGAGTCGTGGTGGCGGATGACTCAGTCCTGCTGCGGGAGGGCCTGATTCGGCTCCTGTCGGAGAACGGCCACGACGTCGTCTCGGCGGTCGGCGACGGACCGTCGCTGGTGCACGCAATCGAGCAGCACACTCCGGACGTCTCGGTAGTGGATGTCCGGATGCCGCCGTCGCACACCGACGAGGGCCTGCGCGCCGCGGTCGAGGCCCGTCAGCGCGTCCCCGGCTCCCCCGTGCTGGTGCTATCGCAATACGTCGAGTTGTCCTACGCCGACGACCTGCTGGCAGACCGGGTCGGCGGTGTCGGCTATCTCCTGAAAGACCGGGTCGCGGCTGTTGCCGAGTTTCTCGACGCGCTGGACCGGGTGGCCTCCGGCGGCATGGTGCTCGACCCCGAGGTGGTTTCCCAGCTGCTGGTGCGCCGCCGTCGCAACGACCTGCTGAAGGAGCTGACTCCGCGCGAGCGGGAGGTGCTCGCGCTGATGGCCGAGGGTCGTTCCAACGTGAATATCGGCCGCGCCTTGGTGATCGCCGACGGCTCGGTCGAGAAGCATGTGCGCAACATCTTCGCGAAGCTGACGCTGCCGCCCGACCTCGAACAGCACCGGCGGGTGCTCGCGGTTTTGGCGTATCTGAGCGGCTAGCCGCCGCTTGCTGACCTGCGACTTTCTCGCTCACCCTAGTATTTGAGTGATCGTTCTACTATCGTCGCTAACCATGACGACGAAGAGTGCCGACAAGGCGCGACGCAAGTTCAAGTTCGAGCGAAGCATCGGGCGCATCGTGATGAACCCGTTGGTAACGGCGCTGGACCGCCTTGGCGTCCGCTCGTCACTGGTGGTCGAGCTCGAAACCATCGGCCGCAAGTCGTCAGAACCGCGCCGGGTGCCATTGGCCGGTCGGATCGACGGCAACGACCTGTGGGTCATCTCCCAGCACGGCCGCCGGGCCGGCTGGGCCTACAACATCGCCGCCAACCCGAATGTCCGGGTGCGGGTGAACAACGAATGGCGCACCGGCACCGCCACTTTCGAACCCGATGACGACGTGCGCGCCCGCGCGCGCAGCTTCGGCGGTGGCGGCCGGTTCGGGCAGTCCGCGACCGCATTGACCATGCGCGCGATGGAGAGTGACCCGATCTCGGTGCGAATCACGTTCGCGGGGTGACTCTGCAACCTCCTGTTTCGACCTGACTGGTGCGGGTAGTCCCACCGCGTCGGTAGGAAACGGAGGAACTGTGAACAAGCAGGTAAGAACAGCAGTCGCCATGTTCGGCGGCGCTGCCGCAATGACCTTGATGGTGGGCTGTGGCGGCGGCGATGAAGGTGAGTCGACCAGCACCACCAGCACCACGACGGAAACGACGTCGACGACGACAATGACGACAACGGCTCCGGCGACGACTACGGCGCCCGGTGGCACCGGCACGGTTCCCGGTGGACCCACCGGAGGTGGCGGCCCGGATGGTGGCGGCGGCACGATTCCGGGTGGCCCCACGGGCGGCGGCGGTCCCGGCGGGGGCGGCGGCACGATCCCGGGTGGCCCCACGGGCAGCGGCGGTCCCGGCGGCGGCGGCGGATCCATCCCCGGCGGCCCGACAGGCGGCGGCGGTCCAGGCGGCGGGGGCGGTTGTGTTCCCGGTGTGGGCTGCGTCGAGGTTCCGTAGGCCTTGCTGACCGACACCGAGTGTCGGGTTACGTCACGCAATCGTCGATATTGCGTGAAAGAATCCGACACTCGGTGCGGCGAGGCGCACGCCCCTAGTCCGGCAGTGAGTTGCTCAGCCGTTCCGTCGCTGCCAAATAGTCCTCGATGAATTCGCGCACGACCTCGCGTGCCGGCTTCACCTTGTTCATCAGCCCGACGCCTTGCCCGACGAAGTAGGTGGCCAGCGCCTGGGCGCCCGGATGCCCCTGCGCCGCAAGTACATCGACGCGGCGAATGACCGGCTCGGCCAGCATCGACTGCAGCGGCAGCGGCAACGTCCTGTGGCCGCCCTCGTGCGGCTGCCACGCATCGGTCCAGTCGGACACCAGCTGCCGGGCCGGCTTCCCGGTCCGGCCCGTGGAGCGGATGGTGTCGCGCGACGAGGCGGCCAGGAACTTCTGCACGGTGTGCGGGGCCGTCTCGGCCTCCTCGGTCGTCAGCCACACCGACCCGGTCCACGCTCCGGCGGCACCCATCGCGACGCAGCCCGCCATCTGCTTGCCCGTGACGATCCCGCCGGCCGCCAACACCGGGATATTGCTGCCAATGGCTGCTAATGCTTCTAGGACCTCGGGGATCAACACCAGCGTCGTCACCTCACCGCAGTGCCCGCCGGCCTCGGTGCCCTGGGCGACGATCAGGTCCACTCCCGCCTTGACCTGCTTGACGGCGTGCTCCTTGGCGCCGACCAGCGCCGCGACGGGAACACCTCGCTCCTTGCCCGCCTCGATCATGTAGTCGGGCGGCACGCCCAGCGCGTTCGCGATCAGCTTGATCGGATGGCCGAATGCCACCTCGAGCAGATCTTTGCCGGTGTCACCGGACAGGAACGACGGGCCCGTCCGAGGTGACGCCTCGGGTTCGATGTCGTGCGCGGCGAGCAGGTCGGCGATGTATCCGCGGTAGTCCTCGGGGATACGGGCGGCCAACTCGCCTCGCGCCAGGTTCTCGCCCTTGCCCTCGAACTTGGCCGGCACGATGAGGTCGACGCCGTACGACTTGCCGGCGACGTGGTCGTCGATCCATGCCAACTCCTGGTCCAGCGTCTCGGGCGTGTGGGCCGTCGCGCCGAGAACGCCGAACCCGCCGGCGTTGGTCACGGCAGCGACGACGTCGCGGCAGTGGCTGAACGCGAAGAGCGGGAAATCGATGCCGAACTGTTCACAGACTGCGGGCTTCATCCCACCAGTATTACTAGGTGACACCTGTTGCCGACAGGAAGCCGTCGATCTCGGCGAGCATCTGGCGCCCGTCCTGAAGTTCGGGGTCGTTGTGGCCCGCCCCGGGCACCAGCACGTACCGCTTGGGCTCGTTGGCCTCGTCATAAAGTCGTCTGCTCAGCGCTTCAGGGACGACGTCGTCGCGGTCCCCCGCGATCACCATGACCGGCACGTGCACCGACCCGATCCGCTCGATCGACGGATACCTATCCGTCAGCAGCCACCGCACCGGCAGCCACGGGTAGTGCATCGCACCCACATCGGGCAGGGACGTGAACGGCGACCGCAGGATCAAGGCCGCAGGCGGTCGTTCGACCGCCAGGCCGACAGCGACTGCCGCGCCGAGGGATTCGCCGAAGTACACGATCTTCTCGACGCCGGGCTGTGCCGCAAGCCATGCCTGCGCGGCGCGCGCATCCGCGGCCGTGCCCTCTTCCGAAGGCTTACCCGGGTTGGCGCCGTAGCCGCGGTAGTCGAACAGCAATACCGACAGACCCATCCTGTTCAGCGCCGCGGCCAGCTCGACTCGACCTGACCGATCGCCGCCGTTGCCGTTGCACACCAGCACCGCGGGTCCCCCGCCGGGCACTGGGAAATACCAAGCACCCAAACGGATTCCGTCGTCGGTTTCAAGGACGACGTCCTGGCCGTTAGGCAACATCGCCACAGCGGGCGGCACCGGGCCGGGCGACGGGAAATAGATCAGCCGTCGCTGCTGAGACCACGCCAACGCCAGCAGACCCGAAGCCACGAGCGCGACAATAGCGACAACGACCGAGAGGCGCCGCATCTATACCCGCAGCGGTGCGAACGCGAACTCGCGCAGACCGTCGCGCGGATCGACCGCCGCATGAAATCCCAGCAGCCGAGACGCTTTGGCGGGGTCGGCGACGATGTGGCGGACATCGCCGCTGCGGTACTGCCCGGTGACAACTGGGGCGGCGGCGCCGCGCACGTCGCACAACTCGGACGCCACCTCCATGATCGAGATCGGCCGGCCTGAGCAGACGTTGAACGCGTCGAATCCCTCGCGCGCGGTTTCCACGGATGCCACGTTGGCTGCCGCGATGTCGTCGACGTGCACGAAGTCACGCATCTGGCCGCCGTCTTCGAAAACCCTTGGCACGTCTCCCGATTCCAGCTCCGAACGGAAGATCGCCGCGACCCCGGAGTAGGGGGTGTCGCGCGGCATGTGCGGACCGTACACATTGTGATAGCGCAGCGCGATTACGGAGCCTCCGCTGGCTTCCGACCATGCCAACGCGTAGTGCTCCTGCGCCGTTTTACTCGCCGCGTAGAGGCTGCGCGGCCGCAGTGGCGCGTCCTCATCCACCAGCTGCCAGGAAACCGTCGCACCGCAGACCGGGCAGCGGTGCTCGAACACACCGGCGTCGAGGTCGGCTCGTGAGCGTGGCAGTGGGTCGATCGGTCCGTGCTCGGCGCAGTCGTATCGGCCCTGGCCGTAGACCACCATCGACGAGGCCAGTACCAGCCGCCGACAGTCCGCGGCGAACATCTCGGCAAGCAGGACCGCGGTCCCGAAGTCGTTGTGGCTTCCGTACGACGGTGCGTCCGCGGCGTTCACCCCAGCGCCCACCACGGCCGCCTGGTGGCACACCACGTCGACGCCATCCAGCAGCGGCGCCAGCGCGGACCCGTCCCGGATGTCGAGCACCTGGCAGTCCGGCGGCGGCTCTGCCCCCCGGCCGTGCGCAGCCGGCAGCATTGCGTCGACGGCGACGACGTCGTGGCCTGCGTCGCGCAGCGCAGCACCGACCCGGGCCCCGATGAACCCGGCCGCGCCGGTCAGCAGAACTCTCACGGCAGATCGATGGGAAGTTGGACGCCCTCGTGTGGCTGGCAGTGCGTGCACGTCTGCTCGAGCTGAACTCGGTCGATTGCCTCGTGCATGAGCTTCTTGAACGGCACCATGTTGCGTTCGAACTCGGCGAAAACATCAACAGCCCTCACGGCGCTTCCGCTGTCGATACCCGCGTCCAGATCTGTCACCAAAGCAATAGCCGCATAACACATTTCGAGCTCACGAGCCAAGACCGCCTCCGGGTATCCGGTCATATTGACCAGACTGAACCCCTGGTTGGCGAACCATCGGCTTTCGGCCCGAGTCGAGAATCGCGGCCCCTGAACCACCACCATCGTCCCGCCCTCCACCACGCCGGGCAGGTCGGCCGCGGCGGCGCGTAGCGTCGGGCAGTACGGGTCGGCGAACCCGACGTGGATGCCGCCGGAATCGAAATACGTGTCGTCACGACCGCTGGTGCGGTCGACCAATTGGTCGGGCACGACCATTGCACCGGGACCCAGGTCCGGTGTGAGACTGCCGACCGCGCACGGTCCGAAGATCCGTCGTACACCGAGGGCGCGCAGTGCCCACATGTTGGCGCGGTACGGCACGGTGTGCGGGGAGAATTCGTGCCCCACGCCATGCCGTGGCAGGAATGCCACCTCATGGGCTCCGACGGTGCCGACGGTGATCGAGGCACTCGGCTCGCCGTAGGGAGTATCCAGGTTGATGCTGCGGGCGTCGGACCCGAAGAAGGTATAGAACCCGCTGCCGCCGATGACTCCGAGCAAGGGCCGCTACTCGCCCGGGGTTTCGTCCTCGACCGGCCGCGACGCACGCCGAGCCCCATCGCGGATTTCGAATACGTCGGTCGCGAAACCGCCGATGGCGTTCGCGACGTCCTTGACTGCGGTGGTGATGATCGAAGCCACGTCGCCGACGGTCGACGCGCCCGACCCGACGATCTCCTGCATTGCGTCCTTGCGGATCTCCGTCTTACTGAGTCGCTCCTCCATGTGATCAGTCTGCCACGGGTACCGGTGCCGGACTCCCGGACGAAAGCAACCACCGTGCAAGACTTGCGTTCGTGGCCAGTTTCGCGCAGTGGGTGGAAGGTGCCCGGCCCAGGACACTGCCCAATGCGATCGCCCCGGTCATCGCCGGCAGCGGCGCGGCCGCCTGGTTGCACGGTTTGTGCTGGTGGAAGGCGCTGCTGGCGATGGTTGTCGCGATCGCGATGATCGTCGGCGTGAACTACGCCAACGACTATTCCGACGGCATCCGCGGCACCGACGACGTGCGGGCGGGGCCGTTGAGGCTGGTGGGGTCGAAGGTCGCCACCCCGCGGTCGGTGCTGACTGCCGCAGTGATCAGCCTGGCTATCGCGGCCGCGGCCGGACTCGCGCTCGCGTGGTTCAGCGCCCCGTGGCTGATTCTCGTCGGCGGGCTGTGTATCGCCGGCGCATGGCTTTACACGGGCGGCTCCAAACCGTATGGCTATCTCGGGCTGGGCGAGGTCGCGGTGTTCGTGTTCTTCGGCCTCGTCGCCGTGCTCGGCACCCAGTACACGCAGGCGCTGCGGATCGACTGGGTCGGCGGCACGATGGCCGTCGCCATGGGCTGTATGTCGTCGGCGGTGCTGGTGGCCAACAACCTGCGAGATATCCCCACCGACAAGGAATCCGGCAAAATCACGCTGGCCGTACGCCTCGGCGATCCGCGCACCCGATTGCTGTATCAGGGTCTTATGGCCGTAGCGTTCGTCCTGACGCTGGTGTTGATGCTTGCGACTCCGTGGGCGGCGGTCGGACTGGTGGCACTGCCGTTGGCGGTGCGGGCCGGTGGTCCCGTGCGAAAAGGGCTCGGTGGCAGAGAATTGATCCCGGTCTTGCGCGATACCGGGCTGACGATGCTGGTCTGGTCGGTCGCGGTTGCTGGCGCGCTGTTTTTTGGTTGATTTCGCCCGGGCCGGCCCTGGAAGTGCTGCGATGACTGAACAAGGTGACGCAGCCTCCAGGCCGCGTCGATCGGAGGCGCGTCATGATGACGAGTCGAGCAGTGTTCTGCGCGGTCGTCCTGGTTACCGCCGCCATTGGATCCGCGGGCCCGGCCTACGCCGAACCCGATGATCTGGACGGCACCTACGTCTACTCCGATGGCATCAGCACCCAACAGTGGGTGGCCACCCCGTGTGAACCCGTCTGCATCAACATCGTCGCCGCTCCGGGTACGGGTAAACCCGGCTTCAGCGGACAGGCGACGAGTTTCCGTGGCTGGACGATGACCGTGGAAGGCCTGCCCGACGTGGTCAAGTGCCCCGACGGCAGCACGGCAACGGGCGGTATCAACTTCAGGTGGTACGACGACCTCACCGGCTCCGGCCATACGTTCTCGACAACAGAGGCGTGTGGCAATCCGCCTCAGGCGTACGACCAGTTCAAATTCACCCTGACGAAGGTCTAGCGCCGCGATTTCGGAGCGTCGGATACCTTCACCAGCGACACCTCCGGCCGGGCCGGAACGTCGTCGGCCAAAAACCAGCGGAACGCTAGATTGCCGCGTGGATAGTCAAGCGTGGTAATCGAATTCGGGTGCTCCGTCATACCGCGTGAGATGACGATCGTCACCGAGCCGTCCGCATTGGGCACCGCCGAGTGGCCGTTGACCGAGCTGCGCGCATCGGCGACGCCCGGGGTCGCCATGAACTGGTTCCACACCACCAGGTTCCAGAATCGGCATGCCGGGGGCCGGTGGGTGACGACGAGCGCCTCGTCGTCCTCGAGCACGAAACTGCCGTAGGCATAGCAGGCGTCGCGCGCCGACCAGCCGAAGTTGGCGTCGGGCACCTGGTAAGGATCGGCGAATTCATTTGCGGTCGAGGAAATTTCGTGGCCGAGCGTGTGAGCGTCCTCGCTGCGCACGCCGACGGCCAGCGGCAGGATCGCGAACATCGTGCGCAACCACGCGGCACTGGAGCGCAGAGCGGTCGCGGTCTCGGTGTCGCCGTGCCGGAACGTGTCTGGTTCGTCGAGCGCCTCGATGTGCCACTTCACCGGACGCCCGGTCTGGGGGTCGCCCTGGTAATCACGCGTCATCAGCACCGCCGCGTCCGGCGTCGGCCCGAAGTCGAAGGAGAAGTTGCCGTCGGCGTCGATGTCGAGATCGTCGTCACGCAGGATCGCGACGATCCGGTCGGACCACGCGCCCGGCGCCGGTTCGTTGTAGGCGGTCACCGAGAAGTAGACGCTGTCGCCCTTGTTCCCGCTGATCCGGTAGCGCCTGTTCGGGTCGACCGGGCACATGAAGTAGTACGCATCGGTGTTGTCGCCGCCCCACCTCCGGTCTGGCCGGACCGGAGAGTTGAGCTCCACCCACAACGGCCGACTGGGATCGGCGAACAGGTAGGTGTCGAACGCGACGCCAAGCGTGGTCGCAAGCATGCGGTAGCCGTCGGCGATGTGCCGGTCATCGGTAACCGCGCGGTCGCCTTCGAGGAAGGTGCGGTCCAGGCTGCCGAGCGTCTCGAGCAGTTCGCGCCAGGCCGCGGTGGATTCGTGTTCTGTCATGCGCTGATGCCTCTCGCGATGAACTCAGCGGTGCGATCCATCCATGCCTCGTCGAGAGTCTCGGGATGAGTGATGAGAGCAAGGAAGATGACGCCGGCGAGCGCGTCGATCACATCTGCGGGACGGACCTCGGCGCGAACCTCACCACGCTTGCGCGCCGTCGCGAGCCACTCGTCCAGCCCATAGGACAGGATGTCGACGAAACGCTCGAGCAGCGCGGCGTGCAGCGTGGGGTCCACGGCCATCTCCGCGACCAGGCCCGGCAGGGCCGCCAGCGCAGCCGGGGTGGTCAGGAGGGCGAAGGTCCTGCGCAACATCTCGCGCACGTCGCCGAGCGTGCTTCCCGTCGAAGGAAGCTCGGTGTACTCCGTGACCGGGAACACGGCCTCGTGGACCAGGTGCGCCTTGCTGGGCCAACGGCGATAGATCGCCGGCTTGCTGGTGCCGGCGCGCCGCGCGATCGCATCCACAGACAGCGAGGCGAAATCTGTCTCCCCGAGGAGCTCTACGGTGGCATCCAGAACCGCACTGTCGATCCGGGGATCGCGCGGTCGACCAATTTCAACCATCATTATGAAACTCACAGTAACATAAGTGTCCGTGACCGACGCCCCAGCTGACATGCCGCGCATCGTCGAATTGGACGATCTCGCCGAACCCCGATTCTCACCCGAGGCCGAACCGCTGCGGCAGATGATGGGAGCGATGGCGGCGGATTGCCCGCTCGATGCCGATGTGCTGCATACCAAGGCCGTCGCCGAGACCGGTCTCGACGATTTCGGCGCGGATGACTACCGCGAACGCCTCGATGTGTATCTCGCGGCGCTGCAGGATATTTCCGGCTTGCATGACGTCGGCATCGTCAATTTTCACGCCCAACTGTTGCAGTGGCTGAAGAACAGGTTGCTGCTCACCGACCTGTTGTCCCGCCACCCGGAAATCCACGACATCGAACTCGCGCCGCCCGTGGTCATCGCCGGGCTGCCCCGCACCGGCACCACGCACCTGCACAACCTGCTCGCCGCGGCCCCGACCTTCCGCACGCTCCCCTACTGGGAGAGCAACGAGCCGTTTCCCCTGCCGTCTGAGGTCGGTGTCGAGCCGGATCCCCGCCGGACCCGGATGGACGTCGCGGTGGAGGTGATGAACCTCGTGATGCCCCGCTTCGCGCTGATGCATGAGATGACCACCGACCACGTGCACGAGGAAATTCAATTACTGGCCAACGACTTCTCGACGATGCTGTTCGAGACCCTCGGGCACGTGCCGAAGTGGCGCGACTACTACCTGTCCCACGATCAGAGCACGCACTACGAATATCTCGCCGACCCAGCTGAAGGCGCTGCAGTTCCTGCGCGGAGGGCGGCGCTGGCTGCTCAAGTCGCCCCAGCACCTAGAGCAGCTGCCGGTGCTGAACGCGGTCTTCCCCGGCGTGATTGTCGTTTGCACGCACCGCGATCCGGTGCCGGTGGTGCTTTCCATGCTCGCGATGCTCACCTACAGCGCGCGTATGCACCGTTACCCGGTGCCGGTGCAGGAGATCGCCGCAACATGGATCGATCGTCTCGAACTGATGCTCAACGCATTGGTTCGCGATCGCGACGTGCTGCCGCCCGAGCGATCGATCGACATCCGATTCGACGACTTCATGGCCGACGAAATGGGCGTCGTCTCAAGGATTTACGACCTCGCCGGTGAAGCGCTGTCCGACCGAGGCGCGGACGGCGATCGAGGGCTACCTGGCAGGACATGAGCGTGGTCGCCTCGGCCGCATCGCAACGTCCGCCGAAATGTTCGGCCTCGACGACGAAGACATGCGAGCCCGGTTCAGCCGGTACGCCGACCGCTTCCTGGCGTAACCGCCCCAACGTCAGCCTTCAGAGGTACCGGTCCAATACTCGACGACTCGACCATCGGCGAACTTGAGGATGTCGTTGCCGGTGAATCGCTTGGGGCCGTCCGGCGCCGCCCCCGTACCGATCCAGCGAGCCGCCAGCCGATCCCCTTCGACGATCGGTTCCACCTCGATGACGAACCTCAGATCGGTGAGCATTGTGCGGGTCTTGTCGATGATCGAGGCCAACTCGTCCGGCCCGTGCACCTCACGGTCCGGCCAGTGCCCGACGAAATCTTCGGACACCAATTCGTCGGCGACGGGTTGACCGGCCCACAGCTCGTTCATCCAGCGCCCGTATAGCTCTTTCGCAGACTCAATACGCTCTTCCGTAGAAGTCATGCGGTTTTACTACCCCGTCAGCGCCGAAGCTAAGCACGTTTGCTGTGATCAAGATCACTCGTCGTAATACGCCCACCATCCGAACGTCAGGAAGGCGATGCCGGCGAAGAACCCGGAGACGATCTGGCCGACCAGGTAAACCCAGATTGTCGGCCAGGTCAACACACCGGCCGCCAGGTAGTGCAGCGCCGTCGCCGCGTGTAATGCGCCCGTCGACAACGCCGCCAGGCCGATGGCACCCACCAGCGCGCCCCCGCCGACCGCGAGGTCGGATGCCGATCCCGGCGTGGGTTCCTCACTCGTGGCGAAGCCGAGAACGGCATAGGTGAGGACGAAGGCGAACGTCAGCTCTGCCACGAAGACGGCAACCAACGTCCGATCACTCACATGAGTTCCGCCTGAACGATAATCCTTGCCGGATCGATGATTTCGCGCACCATCACCGCGGCGAGCAGTCCCCCGCCGATCTGCGCCAGCCAGTGCACGACGGCGGCACGCACCCCGATCCGGCGACGCATCAACACCGCCAGTGTCACGGCGGCGTTGAGATGGCCGCCGGCGAAATGGCCGACCGCATAGATCAGCACCATCAGGACCACCGCCAGCCCGAGCGCCGGCAACGGGTACCGGCTGAGCACAGCCGCCCCTGCCACGGACACCAAGATGAACGTGCCGATCACCTCGGTCACGACCCAGGTCCGCATGCTCACCTTGGTGTCGGTGGGGGCGGTGACCGGCTCGCGGGTGGACCGCGAGGTGGAGTTGGTCCATGATCTGCCACCTTGGCCGCCCACGCCCACCGGTGTCGCCATGGCTGACTACCAACAGCGATGTCCAGCCATCCCGACCAAGGGATGCCTGCTAGCTGCATTGTTGGCGACCGCGCCGTGAGGTTGCTGGTAGCGGTGGCAGTACATGGATCCGAGACGGCCGGGGCGCGGGTGATCATCGCCGACGATGACGTGCTGCTACGCGAAGGGCTGGCCAGTCTTCTGGATCGGTCGGGCTTTAAGGTGGTCGGGCAGGCCGCCGACAGCGCGGAGTTGCTCGCCATTGGTGGCTGCGCAGCGACCCGACCTCGTGATCGTCGACATCCGCATGCCGCCGACGCACAGCAACGAGGGAATCGACGCGGCCCGCGCGATCCGCGCCGAGTCACCGGACACCGGCATCCTCGTGCTCTCGGCCCATGTCGAGGTCGACCATGCGATGGAACTTCTCACCGGCGATCACGCGATCGGCTACCTGCTCAAGAGCCGCGTCACCGATGTCGGCGACTTCCTGGACACCCTTACGCGCATCGCCAAGGGGGCATCCGTGGTGGACCCCGCGGTGGTGGCCGAACTGCTGTCGACGCGCCGGCGCAATGACCCACTGGCCGTGTTGAGTTCGCGCGAGCTGGAGGTGCTGGCGCTGATGGCCGAGGGCCGCTCCAACGGGGGCATCGCACGACGGTTGTGGGTCACCGAAGGCACCGTCGAAAAGCACGTCCGCAGCATCCTGGCCAAGCTGGATCTGCCCGAAACCGGCGACGACCACCGCCGGGTCCGTGCCGTGATCACCTTTCTGGAGGCGCGCTGACCGGCCGGTCGGCCATTGCGATGTCCATCGACCAATTCCACGATCGCGCCGAGGCGACAACCCCATCTTCGACAGGAATCCCACCGCGGCGCTGTCGGCGATCAGTTCGGCGAGGTCCTGTTCGGCGTGGGCCGAGATCAGAATCACCGGGGATGGTTGCGGCACTCCGCTCGCGCAGAGCTGTTCGACGAGATCGAATCCACTCTCATCGCCCAGATCGACATCGACGAGGGTGACGTCCGGGCGCAGGTCCGGTAGTAGCGCAGCCCGTCGGCGCTGTTCGCAGCGAGGCCGACCACGGCGATGCCTCCGCGTTCGAGCATGCTGAGCGCGGCGCAGCGGAAGCTCTGACTGTCATCGACGATCAGGCAGCGCACGGCCGAACCCACAGCAACATTCCTTCAGCGTGCCTAACAATTGCCGAGCCTCGCATTGCGGATACTGGAATCTCGCCGCTGCCGTAACGTTTTCCACATCAATGGTGACGACGAGATGAAGCGTGGAGCCGACGGTGCGGCGATTGCGCCGTCGTCGCAGCCTCAGGACTGCTCGCCGCCTTGGTACGGCCGACGACCCCGCCGCTGAGCCTCGGAATCGTGGTGGCGGCCGCCTTCATCGGCGCAGAAACGCTGTTGGTCTACCGCCTCAAGCAGGTCGGCCCCGAGGCATACGGGGCGCTCTTCCTGCTCGGCGTCCTCGTCATTTCCGCGGGCTGGGGTTTCGGGCTCGCGGTCGCGACGTCGATTCGCAAGCGCCGTCGTCTATTTCTATTTCCATGTCGAGGACTCCGGGGCGCTCTTCCCGGACGAGCGAAGGACTTCGTCGCGCTCCTGGTGTTTCTGCCCGTCGCCCTGTCCGCCAACATCCTGGGCAGGCAGGCCAGGATACGGGCGATCGAATCCGAACAACGCCGGCACGAGGCAGATATCGCCGCGTCGATGGCGAGCGCGCTAGCTGAGCAACAGGCCGCGTTGCGTCGGGTCGCGACGCTGGTCGCACGGGGCGTATCCCCGGCCGAGATTTACCCGACGGCGGTGGCGGAACTCTCCCGCGGTCTGAGAGTGCAGAACGTCACTCTGCTGCGGTACGCCCAGGAGGGCGCCCACGTCGTGGTCGGCGCCCGCGACGAAAACGGCGACCCGATCTTGGCCAAAGGTGAATTCCTCCCGCTGGAGGGCGACAACGTCGCTGCGCTGGTCTACCGGACGCGCGCGCCGGCACGGATGGACACGTACGACGGCGCAGCGGGCCCGACAGCCGACCGCATCCGCCGGCTCGGTCTGATGTCCGCGGTCGGCGCGCCGATCATCGTCGACGACCGCATGTGGGGTGCATTGATCGTCGGCTCGGCGAAATCCCAACGGCTGACCACGGACACCGAACACCGCATCCGCGACTTCGCCTATCTGATCGCGATCGCGATCGCCAACGCCGAAACCCGCGCCGAGCTCACCGCCTCGCGCGCACGCATCGTTACCGCGGCCGACCAGGCGCGTCGACGCTTCGAGCGCGATCTGCACGACGGTGCGCAGCAGCGCGTCGTCTCACTCGGTCTCGAGGTCCGCGGCGTTGAGGAGTCCGTCCCGGCTGACCAGCCGGCGCTACGCGAACAGGTAGCCCACATCACCACGGGGCTTACCGCGATCGCCGCCGATCTCAGGGAGATCTCGCGCGGCATCCATCCCGCCATCCTGTCCCGAGGCGGCCTCGGATCCGGCATCAAGGCGCTTGCCCGTCGATCCACCGTGCCCGTCGCACTCACGTCGAGATCGATTCCAGGTTGCCCGAACATGTCGAAGTGGCGGCGTATTACGTTGTGGCAGAAGCACTGACGAATGCCGCCAAACATGCCAACGCGTCGGAGATCAGCGTGCGTGCGATCACCACAACAGGTGAGCTTCACCTCGATATCAGCGACGACGGAGTCGGGGGCGCCGTCGTCGGGGGCGGAACCGGGCTCATCGGGCTCAAGGACCGCGTCGAGGCCCTCGCCGGCCGGCTCGATATCGTCGGCCCACCCGAAGGCGGAACGAGGCTGATCGCCACGATCCCGGTCGGCGCGGAGCCGCTAGGCCCGTAGCGCGTCGAGCAACCGGTCCAGGTCATTCTCGTTGTTGTACAGGTGAAAACCCACCCGGATCGCCCCTGCGCGCACGGACGCGCGCAGACCGGTCCGCTGAAGCGTTGCCGCTGCCCCCTCGATCGGTAGCGAGACGATGGCCGAATCCTGCATGCGGCAAATCCAGTTCGGCCCGCAGGCGGTTGGCCAGCCCCAGGCAATGCGCTTGCACCGCGTCGCCGTCCAGCGACGCCAGCCACGGCATGGCGAGCCCGGAGCCAAGGGCACTGAACCACGTCGGCGACAGGTCGAACCGCCGAGCGTCGTCTGCCAGCCGAAGAGGCAGCCCGTAGATCGTCTGCCACGGCTCTTCGCCGGCGTACCAGTTGGCGGCATGGGGTGTCATGGCGCGACTCATTCTGTCGCTCAACGAAATCCACGCCGTACCCCGTGGCGACAGCAACCACTTGTAGACCGCGGCCACGGTGACGTCGACCCAGCCCAGTTCGACGCGTTTCCACCCGAGTGCCTGCGTGATGTCGATGACCGTCAGCGTCTCGGTCCCCGCCACGTGCGCGCGCAGGGTGTCGATGTCGAGCACCGCACCGTCAGCCGACTGCACGAGGCTCGCTGCGACAACGTCGAAATCGGCTGCGGCCGTCACCAGTTCGTCAGCAGGCAGCTCCGTGACGGTGACGCCGCGACCCGCTTGGGCGGCAAACGGAAATGTGGTGCTGGTGAACTCACCGGGCACGGTGACCACCCTGGCGCCGTCGGGAATTGCCGCGGCCACCAGCCCGAGCGCAGCCGAGACGGTGCTGCTCATCGCCACCGAGTCGACGGGAACGCCCGTCAGCGCGGCATAACCGGCCCGGCCGGCCGCCACGTGCTCGTCGAAGGACGGGACGTCCATCGTCCCGTTCTGCCACTTGCCGATGCAGTCCAGCAGTGCGTCGACGAGAAACTGTGGCGGCAGACCGTAGGTGGGCGAATTGAGAAATCCATCGGCTCCGAGGAATTCGGCGCCAAAGGCCTCCCGTGTCATGGCGTAGGGGGCTCTTCGCCGCGGAGTCTGGCCTGCAGTTGTTCGCGGTCCTTGCGGCGCCGTTCGTCGAGGACGGCGATGCTGGCGGTCGCGCGACGGCGAAGCGGTGCGAACATCCAGATGCCCAGCGGCAGGGCGATCACCATCGCGAAAAGAAGTGCCACCACAATTGGAAACTCCCGCAACCCGAGCAGGTGGCCGGCACCCCAGATCACTGCGGTCAACGCGACAACCAGTAGCAACCGAGCCAGGACGTAGACCACCAGGTCGGCTACGAGCCGAGTTCCTGGCCGACTGTCAGACACGGCCCGAGCCTACCGACGGCGCGTATATTCGGAGCAAGGAGGTTTGTTGTGGTTTACCTGTTCGCGATTCTCGTCTTGGCCGGCCTGGTCTACGTGGGCTTGCGGCTGATGCGCGCGAACGCGACTCGTCCGCAGACCCGCACGATCGGCCCGGACGACGATCCCGAGTTCCTGCGCCGTCTCGGCCCGGAAGGCAAGCCGCGGTAGTCGCCGACTCTCAGCACCGGGTCGCGCCGCGTGCCCGGGAACCCCGACGCGACCACCGCCGCCAGTTCGATCAAGCGCCTCCCGCGTCTCCGGCTTCAGTCGTTCGAGGCTGATCTCCGCGCCTTCTTCGAGATGCGGATCGAACGGCACCTGCAGCACGGCTCGGCACCGCCGGTTGAAGTGGTCGACGACCTTACTCATATCGACCTTGCCGGATCGCGGCCGCACGGCGTTGATGACCGCGACCGAGTTGCGCACCATCTCCTGATGCCCGTGCGCGTCCAGCCAGTCCAATGTGGCCGATGCGCTGCGGGCACCGTCGACCGACCCGGAGCTGATGACGATCAACGCATCCGCCTTGGCCAATACCGCCGCCATCGCCGAGTGCATCAGACCGGTGCCACAGTCGGTGAGCACCAGACTGTAGAACCGTTCGAGCACCTCCAGGGTGCGGGTGTAGTCGTCGGAACTGAACGCCTCGGACACCGCAGGATCGCTTTCCGACGCCAGGACCTCCAGGCGGCTCTCGCCCTGCGAGGTGTACGCGCGGACGTCGCTGTAGGCCTCGATCCCCTCGGCGTCGCGCAATAGGTGCCGCACGGTCGCGGGCGTCTCCAGTGGCACCTTCTGGCTCAACGTGCCGCGGTCGGGATTGGCGTCGACGGCGATGACGCGGTCACCGCGTACCGACGCCAACGTCGCGCCGAGCGTCGCGGTGACGGTCGTCTTCCCGACTCCGCCTTTGAGTGACAGCACGGCGATGCGATAGCAGCCTCGCAGCGGCCGCTGCGCCTGCGCGATCAGGGTGTCACGGTGGATGACCTTCGGGCTTTCACCGACGTTGATCTGTTTGAACGACGCCAGATACAGCCATTTGCGCCAACCCTCCGACGGGGCGCGCTTGCGCTGGCCGAGCAGCGCCATGGTGGACAGGTCCAAATACGGCGACGGGTCGTTGGTCACCGGCGTATCGGCCGGCGGTGCGGGGTCCAGCGGTGTGGGCGTCAACGGTAATCCGGTGGGTGGGGTCGGCGCGGTCCAGTCCGGTGGCACGTCCACCGCGGGGTCGATGAACCGATTCTGGCCGCGGAATCCGGTTGAGCCAGAAGAGCTTGTATACGAAACGGCATCCGTTTCGAGGTCCTTGCCGAGACGATCCGCAGCGCTGTGCGCGGGATTGTCAGACACGCTGAATGTCTCCCCTCTATCCGACTCCGGCGTACGAATGCAGACCCACGGTCACGAGATTGATGAAGAACAGGTTGAACACCATTGCGATGAAGCCCGCGACGTTGATCCAGGCGGCCTTGCGGTCACGCCAGCCCGCGGTCGAACGGGCATGGAGGTAGGCGGCGTAGATCACCCACGCGATGAATGACACCGTCTCCTTCGGGTCCCAGCCCCAGTACCGGCCCCAGGCCTCCTCGGCCCAGATCGCGCCGAAGATGACACCGAAGCCGAACACCGGGAACGCGAAGATCGTGGTGCGGTACGCGATGCGGTCCAGAGTTTGTGCGTCGGGCAGTCGCTGGATGACGCGGGCGACGACGCCCTCGCGGTCAGGCTCCCCCAGCGGCGACATCTTCAGCAGAAACAGGATGCTGGCTACGCCGCCGACGAGGAAAACGCCTGAGCCGAGACTGACCACCGACACATGGATCGGCAGCCAGTAGGACTGCAATGCGGGCATGACCGGAGCGGCATTGGTGTACAGCCATCGGCCCGACACCGTCAGCAGGATCAGGACGGGAACCAGCACGAAGACCCACAACGCGCGGAGTTGGGGGCGACGCAACACGACGGCGGCGGCGACCAGGCCCGAGAAGCACGTCAGGTTGATGAACTCGTACATGTTGCCCCACGGCACCCGCGCCGTGGCCATGCCGCGCAACACGATGCAGACCAGCAACAGTCCGATCCCGAGATAGGTCAGCGCGAGCCCGGCTCCGCCGATCCGCTCGTCGACACTGCGGCGGGGCCTCTCGGCCACGATGCCCGGCGCACCGCCACCTGGGTGGACACCTGCGCCGACCGCCTCACGCTCGATGACCTTGCGGCTTCGGCTGTACGCCAACTCCACCGCGAGCAGGAGCAGGGCGCCGACGAGCACCACGACCGACGTGGTGAAGGCCCAGTCCGAGTACCGCGCCAGTCCGATGTCGATGTGGTCGGTATTCATCGCCGCTTCGCTTCTCGCTCGGTATTCATGTCACGTTCCTCTCGCTGCGCATCGTCGGCCCCGGCTAACAGGCGCTCGGTCAACCGCTCGAACTCGTCGCCCCAGCCTGAGTTGTCGGTACGGGCCAACCCGCCCAGCTCGACGCTCACGCTACCTGGACCAGCAGGGGCGATCCGAATCCAGATCCGGCGCCGCCGCACCACGAGCGACACCAGCAGCCCGCCCATCATCGTCAGCGCGAAAACCAGCACCCATATCTGGGCGGGGTCGTGCGACACCTGCACGTTGATGAACGGCACCGCGCCGTCGAAGCGCACGACGGTGCCGTCGTCGAGACGGGTCGACTCGCCGACGCCGAGGTTGACCCGAGCCTGCTTGGTCAGCCTGCCCTGCTCGATGAGGCGTGGGTCGAGGGTGAACAACGACTGCGGTCTGCCGGTGTCCAGACCGCTGTCGCCCTTGTAGATGTCGATGGCGACGGCCGGATCGTTGGGCGCGGGGAAGCTTGACGACAGCAGGGTGCCGTGGAGCATCTCGGTGGGTGCGAACAGGCCCTGGATCGCGATCTGATTCTTGCGGCGCTCGCCGGCGTCGGGATAGGTGCCGGCCGGCGGGTCGAAGCGCATCGCGCCCGAGGACAGCATGGTGATCTGGTCGTCCGGCCGCCACTGCAGCGTCTGAGTGCGGGTCTGGCCGTCGGGGAACGTGACGGTGAATGTCGGGGCGTAGCCGTGGCCCTGCAGGTAGATACGGTCACCGCCGATCCGCAGTGGGTGGTTCACCTCCAGCCGGTACGGCCGCCAGGTGTTCGAGCTCAGGTCCGCCCCGGCCTGGTAGTCGATATTCGCGGCGAACGATACGGCCTGGCCAGACGGCAGATAGTCGGCCTGGAAGTCGTTGACCCGCAGGCAGATCGGATGCAGGGAGGTGCCGTCGACGGTGTTACCCGCCCGGAACGAGTCGAATGCCGCGGGCGATGCCGAGCAGAAGCCGGGCCCGCCGTCGGCGACGACGATGACGTTTCCCTCGTAGCCGAACAGTTTCCCGGCCGCCACCGCGACGAGAAGACCGAGCAGCGAGAAGTGGAAGACGATGTTGCCGAACTCGCGCAGATAGCCCTTCTCGGCGGATATTTCGACACTGGACGTGACACCGTCGTCGTCACGGACATGGGTGACCGTGCGCCAGCCCCGCAGCCGGCGAGTCACCGTCGCCGCCAGTGTCTGCGGCTCACCGGTCACCTCGGCGGTGTGGTGCTTGGGCAGCCGGCTGAAGTTTCTGGGCGCGGCCACGGGAACCGCGCGCATGCTGCGGACATGCTCGATCATCCGCGGGGTCAGGCAGCCGACGAGTGAAATGAACAGCAGCGCATAGATGGCGGTGAACCAGAAGCTGGAGAACACGTCGAACGCCTGCAGTCGATCCAGCCACGGACCGATCGTCGGATGCTCGGCGATGTACTGCGCGACCTTGGCCTCGTTGAGGCTGCGCTGTGGCAGCAGGGCACCCGGGATGGCGCCGAGCGCGAGCAGGAACAGCAGCACCAGCGCGGTGCCCATCGACGTCAACGTGCGCCAGGTGTTGCGCGCTAGCGCGAGCAGACGCGAAAACCCCCTAAAACCACCACTTTTGGGGGGTTTCACGTCTGCTCGCGGGGGCCTAGCCGGCGGGGGCCCAGCTGGCGGGGAAAGGTCGGTCATATCGGCAGCGTCACGTCGCTGACAAATGCGTCACGCACCCAGGACACGAACTCGTTCCACACGCCGGTCACCAACGCGGTGCCGACGAGGATGAGCAGCACCCCGCCGAAAATCTGGATGCCCCGCGCATGCGCGCGCAGCCAGGCCAGCCCTTGTACGGCCCGCGCTGAACCGAATGCCAACAGTACGAACGGAATTCCCAGGCCTAAGCAGTAGGCGATAACCAGCGCCACGCCGCGCCATACGTTGGCACCCTCGGTCGCTGAGGCCACTGCGATCACGCCTGTCAATGCCGGCCCGAGGCACGGCGTCCAGCCGAGCGCGAACACCGCGCCGAGCAGCGGAGCACCGCCAAGCGTGGAGAGCTGGCGTGGCGCAAACCGGGCGTCGCGTTGCAGCACGGGGATGAACCCGACGAAAACCAGACCCATCACGATGGTGATCACGCCGCCGATACGTTGCAGCAGAAGCTGGTTGGTGATCAACGTCGTCGTCATACCCAGCACCGCGACGGTGCCGAGCACGAACACCGCGGTGAACCCTGCGACGAACAGGGATGCGGCGCCTGCGACACGCAGCCGCGCCGTCCGGACCGCGACTCCCTTCTCTGCCGATGGTGTCGCCGGCCCGGGCTGGTCCTCCACACCGACGACCGCGGCAAGGTACGACAGATAACCCGGCACCAGTGGCACTACGCACGGAGAGGCGAACGACACCAGCCCGGCGAGCACGCTGACGAGGAATGCCAGCAGCACCGGGCCGCTGGCCATCAGCTCGTCGAGCTGGTCGAGGCTCACGTGCCACCCTTGACCGGCTCAGGCGCTTCATTGGCCAGGCGTTCCACGACCGGCTGCAGGTCCTCGGCAAGCAACTCCCGCAGGAACACCGCAGCGACGCGGTGCTCTCGATCCAGCACCACCGTGGACGGGATGACGGTGGTGGGGTATCTGCCGCCGAACGCGATCATGGTCCGCATCGGAGGGTCGTAGATCGAGGGGAAGGTGATCTTGCGGTCGACGATGAAATCCGTTGCGGCTTCGCGGTTGTTGTCGCGAACATCGATACCGAGGAACGCGACACCTTCTGCGCGCGTCGCGTCGTACACCTGCTGAAGCTGGGTGATCTCGGTACGGCAGGGCCCGCACCACTGTCCCCATACGTTGATCACGACGACCTTGCCTGCGAAGTCGTCGAGCGAGATCGTCTTGGCGGGATCCATCAAGTCAGGCCCGGACAACGGCCCCGGACGTCCGCGGCTTTCCGGCGGATCGTAGAAGATGTCGGTCTTACCGCCCGGCGCGACGAATTCGAAGGTACCGCCCTGGGCGACCGCGTCGGTGCCGGTGGAGCACCCGGCGAGCGCGAAGCACATCGGCACACGCAGCGATGAGCGCTCGCGCGAAGAGCCGAACACTCGAGCTGGCCACGAACAACTTCACTGCCCGGCCAACTCCGCATAACCCCAGCCGACCAAAAGATCGTCGTGGAAATAGAAGGACGTCAGCGAGGCCAGGTTGCACAGCCGTCGGGTCGGAAAGTGATGCAGATTCTGCTTCGTCATCGCGCGCCGCAGCGTTTCGACAGGCAGTTGGTGACTGACGCACACCGCCTCGTGTCCGGCCGCCCTGGCCCGCGCCCGCTCCAGTGCCGCCGTCATCCGTTCAGCGATTCCCTTGTATGGCTCGCCCCACGACGGCTGCCGCGGATTTCTCAGGTACCACCAGTTCCGAGGATTGCGCAGCGCACCATCGCCGGGCGATACCCGTTGACCCTGAAAGATATTCGTCGACTCGATCAGGTCCGCGTCGGTGTCGATCGGCAGATCGTGTAGCGCCGCGATAGGCGCGGCAGTCTCCTGTGCGCGCTCCAACGGCGATGCGACGACGTAGGTGATGTCGCGCTCTGCCAGCCAGTCGGCCACCGCCTGCGCCTGGGCCTGACCACGCTCTGAGAGGTGGTAGTCCGGCAGCCGGCCGTACAGGATCTTCTCGGGGTTGTGCACCTCGCCGTGGCGCATCACGTGCACGATCGTCTTTTCGGTCATGTGGGCTGCGTCGCTTCCGCTGCGGCACGCGCGGCGCCCGGAAGGGCGTCGGCAATGCGGTCGAATGCGTCGTCGTCCAACGCCGTTGAGACGAACCAGGTTTCGAACGCGCTGGGTGGCGGATAGACACCCGCATCGAGCAGGCCGTGAAAGAAGGCGGGGAAGCGCCACGTTTCGGTGGCCCGCGCCGACGCGAAGTCGGTCACCGGCTGGTCGGTGAAGAACACACTGAGCATGTTTCCGGCACGCTGAACCCGGTGAGCCACACCGGCTTCCGTCAATGCCGCGGAGAACATTCCGTCGAGGCGGTCGGCATTGGCGTCAAGCGTTGCGTAGACGGCGTCGTCGGCTGCGCGCAGCGTGGCCAGCCCCGCGGCCATCGCGACCGGATTGCCCGACAGCGTGCCTGCCTGGTAGACGGGCCCGAGCGGGGCCAGTCGCTCCATCACCTCGGCCCGGCCACCGAACGCCGCGGCGGGCAGGCCGCCGCTCATCACCTTGCCGAAGGTGAACAGGTCGGCATCGACGGGATCTACTCCATACCAACCTGATCGGCTGACACGAAACCCGGTCATCACCTCGTCGGAGATCAGCAACGCGCCGTGCTCGGAGGTGATCCGTCGCAGGGCGGCGTTGAAACCGGGCAGTGGTGGGACGGTGCCCATGTTGCCGGGGCTGGCCTCGGTGATGACGCAGGCGATCTCGTCGCCGAACTGAGCGAAGATGTCCTCGATCGCCGCGACGTTGTTGTAGGGCATGACGATCGTGTCGGCTGCGGCGGCTCCGGTGACACCGGGCGACGAGGGCAGACCCAGGGTCGCGACGCCGGAGCCGGCGTCGGCCAGCAGGGCATCGCTGTGCCCGTGGTAGCAGCCGGAGAACTTGATGATCTTGGCCCGCCCCGTGTAGCCGCGGGCCAGCCTGATCGCGCTCATGGTGGCCTCGGTGCCGGAGTTCACCAGCCGGATCCGCTCGACCGGTGCCACGCGGCCGATGATCTCCCTGGCGAGTTCGGTCTCCGAGGGCGTCGGAGCACCGAAGGACAGGCCGTCGACCGCGACGCGTTGGACGGCGTCGACGACGGCGGGGTGCGCGTGCCCGAGGATCATCGGCCCCCACGAGCACACCAGATCGACGTATTTGTTGCCGTCGGCGTCGGTCAGCCAGCAGCCGCTGGCCGACGTGATGAACCGCGGGGTGCCGCCGACCGAGTTGAAGGCCCGGACCGGGGAGTTCACCCCGCCGGGGATGACGGAGCACGCATCGGTGAACAGCGCAGCCGACGCCGCTGTCGCTGATGAGGTGCTGCGCATGGCCACCAGTGTCCCAGCCGGGCCAAATGCGTCAACTACAGGGTGTAGTGGCTAGCTCGTGGATGTCAGCGCGAACACCGGGTGGTCGGCGTCGGAGGGCAGCTGGCGCCAGTAACCTTCGACGACCTTGCCTGCCAGGGGGCGGTAGGCGGCGATGACGGGCCCGCGCTGCTCCACCGGTATCTCGCTGGCGACGTATTTCCGGTCGCCGACCAGGACATCGGCGCAGGCACGGACGTTCTTCACCCATTCCGTCTCACCGCGGGTCGAGACCAAGTACTTCACACCGTCCACCTCGGGCACGACCACCGGAATCTTCTGGGGTTGCTTGCTGACCCGCTTGGTCACGGTCAGTGTTTCGCTGCCGCCAACGCCGGTCGCCATCGCGATCTTGTTGAATATCGTCCGCGTGAACCACGGCGGCTTGAGGTAGGCCATGCCACGAGTTTGATCGTTGGTAAGCAATGGCCGCAATGGCTAGCGCGGTTCAATCGGCTGTGGCAGCCGATCTTCGCGCGTCTGCCTTTCGAACAAGCGGTGTTGCTCACCCACGTCTAACGTCGACGTGAGCGCGGATGGGCCCCTTGGCGACCGTGGTGAACGGCACCTCGCAGGCGAAGTTCTTCTCAACCGAGCCGATCTTCATGGCGCGGACAATGGTGGCCAGCGCCAGCGTGGTTTCCAGCCGCGCGAAGTGTTCGCCGATACACGGCCGTCCGCCGCCCAGGAACGGAAGAAACTGCCAGCGGTCGCGAGCCTTGACGTTCTCCGGACTGAACCGGTCGGGGTCGAAGTCCAAGGGGTTGGGCCACAGCGTCGGATCATGGTGCAGTGCATAGATTCCCACCGCCACGAGACTTCCCGCCTCGACGCGGTATCCGTTCACCGCGATATCGCGTGTCGCCAGCCGCGCGACACCTGCCGCGGGCGGGCACAGGCGAAGCGCCTCATGCAGCACCTGCACGGTGTATCCGAGCGAAGGTATGTCGTCGGGCGTCAGTTCCCGATCGCCGATCGCGGCCGCCTCGGCGGCTACGCGATCCTGGACGTCGCGATGGTGGCCGAGGACCCACAGTGAGTAGGTGAGCGCCGTCGCGGTGGTGTCGTGGCCGGCGAGCATGAAGATCAGCAGGTCGTTGGAAATGTCGTCGTCCGAGATCGGCTGCCCGGTTTCGGGGTCGCTGGCCGCGAGCAGGGCCTGCACCAGCGGCGCGTCCCGTGATGGGTCCGCTCGGCAGGCTCGCACCATCTCGTCGGTGATCGCGCGCATCTCGATGACCGCTGTACGAGCGCGGCGGCGCGCCAACGTGGGCATCCATCGCGGTGCGCGCACCGGCCGCAGAGCACGGTCGGCGGTGTAGGAGGACGCCACATGCATGCAGTTGGCGATCGTGGCGGCGCGTTCGTTGAGATCGATACCCAGCACCGAACGGCCCAACGCTTGCATGGCGATCCGGCGACACTCCGCGTCGAGGTCCACATCACCGCCGGCTGTCCAACGGTCGACGAAATGCTGTGCGGCCCGCGACATATGGCCACTGAAGTTTTCGACGTTGTGCTTGGTGAACACCGGTTGCAGGGCCCTCTTGCGCGGACGCCACTGCTCGTTGGGCAGGACGAACAGACTGTCGCCCGCCATGTTGCGTACTTCGTCATGGATGACACAACGGTCAGACGATGCGTCGCTGCGTCCCAACACATCACGCAGCGCTTCGGGCGACATCACCGCCACGATCGGCGGCATCAGGCGCTTCGGCCCGAATTGGATGCGGGTGATGGGCCCACCGGCGTCACGGATGACTTCCTGACCGGTGTCCAGCCTGCGCACCAACTTCATCAATTGCCGGACCGGCAGCGGGTTCCTCGGCACCAACGGCAGGTCGCTGACGTCGACGGTTGAGGTCATTCCACACTCCAGGTAAGAGGAGCGCCTTCGCCTTTCGTCATCACGGCGCCGGCCATGACCCGGAGCCGGTAGGGCGTGAGCCGCAACGCCGCGAAATCGTCGGATGTCGGTCCGTCGATCCAGTGCGGGATTATTCGGGGGTCATATCCCACGGGCGCGGGCGCATTGGCGAACTTGTCCCAGACCGCGCTGCGGGTTTCGTCGTCGAGGTACCACTCGACGAGGCACTCGGCGCTGCAGGTGTCGTGGGTGGGGGCCCAGTAGTTCAGCGACATCTGCGGGTGAACGGCGAGGTGAGCTTTTTTCACAGGTGTCGGGACCGTGGCGATCCAGCCGAGCAAGTCGGTGCCGTCCCATTCCCAGATCGGATGCAGAACGCGGCTGCGGGGATGGCCGTTGGCGTCGACGGTGGCGGCAGACGCCCACACAATCGAGTGGGCCATCTCGATGAACGCAGGCGCGATCTGCTCGAGAGAGGTCACGCCGGAACTGTACGCGGCGTTAGCTCTTGTCTTGCTTCTCGCTCTGCTCGGTGTCCTCTTTCTTGCTCTCATCGCTGAATTTCGGATTACCGTCGTCGTCGACCCAATCGTTGACCGCAGTGCCCGATACTGCGCCGTCGGTGCCCGGCATGCTGATCGTTGGACGGTCGTCGTTGTTGTCCTTGGCCATCTCCTTGGCCTTTTCCCTGTGCTCGTCGGTGACTTCGGGCTTCTCAGTGGGTTCCGGCGGATCGGGCGCATCGACGACCTGGTGGTGCTCGTCGGTTTCCGGTTCGATATCGCGCCGCTCTTGGGTGCTCTGTAGCTCGTCGCTCCCCTGCTTTTCTTCAGTGCTCATGGGTTAACGACTGCCCGAAGGTGTGACTTATCAAACAGAGGCCGACTAACCAGTGGGAACGGCCCGAAGCGCGGCGGGCAGGCTCGGCAGGAAGTGGACGGTGGCGAATGCGCGGATGTCGTCGGCACTCTCCAGCGGTTGGACGCTGGGCAGCAGCAGCACCATCGCGGCGTACCGCAGAATCGTGTCGGCGAATTCGTTGACGGCTTGCTCGCCGATGCGCTCGGCGAAGCCGGCCGGAAAGATGACCCGCAGCGCTTCGGCCATCCGGACGATCGCCGCGCCGTGATGCTGGCCGGCCAGCTCGAGGACGAGCGCAGGCTCGTCTCTGATCATCCGGTCCAGCACGCGGTGCCTGCGGAACTTCAGGATCGCCAGGGTGAACGCTTCGACATAGTAGTTCGACTGCGGTCCAGCCTGTTTGAGCTCGTTGGCGATGTCGGCGAACAGCGCCACATTCTCACGTTCGATGACGGCGGCGATCAGCTCGTCCTTGTTGCGGAAGCGCCGGTAGATGGTCGTGCGGCTGATCTTCGCGCGCCGCGCTACGTCGTCGAGCGCGACCCGGCGGAACCCATGTTGTTCGAACTCGACGATGGCGGCGTCGAGGATGGCTTCGGTGGTGGGGTCAGACCCTGGCATAGCCGGTCTGGGCGAACGTGTTGTAGCGCAACCGCATTGGCAGACGATCCCACACCCAGTTCACCGGCCGGGACCGCCACAGCGCGGCGAAGCGCTGGTATCGGCGTTCTTGGCGTTCGCTCCACGGCAGACCGAGCAGGTCCCTGGTTCGCGGGGGCATGCCACCGGTGGTCAGGAACGCGGCCACGGGATTGAAGACGGGCGCGAGCGCCCGCCACAGCGCCGGTGGTACCCCTTTAGGGCGCGGGAAACCCTTGGTGACGTAGCCGACGCCGTACTTCGCGGTCGGATGCGCCACGACGATCTCGTCGATCATCCGGTTCCAGTACCGCTCGAATTCGGCATAGTCGGCGGGCATCGGCCGGTCGCTGACGCCGTAGCGGCGATACCAGGTCTTGGATTCGAGGTAGATCTGTTCCTTCTCCTCGCGGGTCAGCCGTTTGACGAAGGTGTCGGCGAAGTAGAGCACCTGTTCGACGAAGGTCGCATGGGCCCAGAAGTAGGTGTCCGGATCGAGGGCGTGGTAGCGGGCCCCGTCCGGCATCTCGCCCTTGATGTTCGTGTGAAAGTCGCGGACCCGGATGCCCTCGTTGTCGTCGTCTGCCCCGTAGACCGTCATGAAGATCGGCGGCAGGGACCGCTTGACCCGCGCGGCGGTGTCGTCGAAGAACACCGAATGGTCGAGCACCCCCTGCCCGAGTTCGGCGAGCATGTTCTGCAAGACGGCGGGTCGCGGGCCGATCAGGTACATCCGGTTATCGCCGAAATAGCGCCAGACCAGTGACTCCGGGCCCAGCGGCAGGGCATCACGGGTCTGTTCGGCGCTCTCCGCCAAATCGGTCATGTGGAACAGTGTTACAAATTTCGAACTTTGTACCAACTGTTACGGGTGTGATGCCCGTCGCACTTGAACGGCGCTGCAGGCATATCGTCGAGGCCTCTGCTTTCGAAAGCCAAGGAGCACCGGTGAAGCGTCTGGGTCCTCAGGACATGCTCTTCTTGTACGGCGAAACTCCCAGTTCGATGATGCACGTCGCCGCACTGATGCCGTTCACCCCGCCCGCCGACGCGCCGGCCAACTATCTGCGGCAGATGTTCGAGGACACCCGAGGCCTGGAAGTGGTCGCACCGTGGAACCTCAAGCTGTCCCATCCGCGCATGCTGCGTCGGCCCGATCAGTCGTGGGTCGTCGACGACAAGTTCGACATCGACTACCACGTCCGGCGGTCGGCACTCGCGAGCCCGGGCGACGAACGCGAACTGGGCATCCTGGTCTCCCGATTGCACAGCCAAAACATCGACTTCACCCGGCCGCCGTGGGAATTGCACTTCATCGAAGGCCTGGAGGACGGACGGTTCGCGATCTACATGAAAATCCACCACTCGCTGGTGGACGGCTACACGGGAAACAAGATCCTCGAGCGCAGCATGACAACCGACCCGTCACTGCGGGATCAGCCGCTGTTCTTCAACGTCGGGCCGCCTTCGAAAACGCGCTCCGAGGCGCCCAAAGAGTCGCGCAATCCAATCGTGAGCCTGCTCGGCGGTGCCGTCGGAGGGGCGCAATCGCTACTCAACGTCGGAAAAGCGTTGTACAACACTCAAATCCGCAGCGACGATGAATACGGTGATATCGCCAACTCCTTCCAAGCCCCGCATTCGATCCTGAACAAACACATCAGTCGCAATCGCCGGTTCGCCACGCAGGTCTACTCCTTCGAACGCCTGAAGAGCATCGGCACCAAGCATGGCGCCACCGTCAACGACGTCGCCCTGGCCATCATCGGCGGGGGACTTCGCGCCTTTCTCGACGAACTCGGCGAGTTGCCCTCCAAACCCCTGATCGCGTTCCTCCCGGTCAACATCCGACCGAAGGACGATGTCGGCGGCGGTAACGCGGTCGGGACGATATTGGCCACCATGGGCACGGATATCGAAGATCCGGTCGACCGACTGAAGGCGATCACCGCATCGACGAAGGCGGCGAAGCGGCAACTGCAGGACATGTCACAGACCGAGGTGCTGGCCTACACCGCAGGCCTGATGGCGCCGACGGCGCTTCAACTCGCCAGCGCCATGACCGGTGTCAGGGGACCGCTGCCTTTCACGTTCAACTTGTGCGTCAGTAACGTCCCAGGACCACGAGAGACGTTGTATCTCAACGGAAGCCGGCTGGAAGCCACGTACCCCGTGTCCATACCGATGCATGGGATGGCACTGAACATCACGCTGGAGAGCTACGCCGACACGATGAACTTCGGGTTCATCGGATGCCGCGATGCCCTGCCACATCTACAACGTCTCGCGGTGTACACCGGCGATGCGCTCGACGAGCTGGACAAGCTGGCCTGACCGGATGCCGCTTGTCACGCGGACGCTCGATTCAGCGACGACTGGTACGCCGCCGCGCCTCCGCTTCGGGAGACTTTCCACGTCTTCACCGACGGGGACGGCGCGTTACGGACGGACCACTGGCTCAGACTCGGCCGCTGGCAGGCGCTGCGCTGCACTATCCACTCGACCGCGCCTAGCGCGCCGCAACCGCGCCACCCCCAGTACGGTCAGCACGCCCGCCACTGTCGCCAGCAGCAGCGACAACGTGAGCAGGGGCGGGATGTAGACCAACGATGTGGTCAGCGGCTCCCCCTCGATGATCGGGGCGACCTCCACCGTCGTGACCGCGGCCAGCCAGCTCAGAACACAACCGATCGCGGCGGCCAGCGCCAGCACCAGTTCGATGACGGCGCCACGGAGTCCTTTCACAGCACGGGCCCGTTCACGACGCCGGCTCGGGCGGGATGCGTTCCTCGACCACCCGGGTCAGCTCGGTGCGCAAGCGGTGGTGCTTGCGTGCCCAGGCCTGGGCGGAGCGGTCGTTGGTCAGCTTGAGGCCGATGCCCTTGCGCCCGCGCGGCACGCCGGTGAGTTCACCGAGTGCGCGCGACGACTGCCATTTCTGCGTCTCGGCGCCGCTGGCCTCGGGATAGATCCGCACGATGTCGTCGATGCTGATGCGTTCTTCGCCTTGGCGCAGATGATCCGGCGTCAGTTCGACCGAGGTGTGAATTCGGGCCGCCTTGATCTGGATCCACAGAAATCCCGTCACGAGAACGAAGAAGATGCCAGGCACCATCCACTGGATGCCGTACCCGGCCGAAAGCTGGATCAACGCCATGGCGATCCCAGCGGCGGGGCCTGCCAGGATCCACCACCAGGTGGCACCCGGCTCGTAGAACAGGACCTGGGGCGGCGTACTGAGTGTCCGTCATTTCGATTCCTCGTCGGCGAACCACTCCAGCGCAGGCGGCCTCATCATCAGAACAGCACCGACCATGGTCAGAATCATCAGGAGCAGCCATACCGGCCCTCGGCTGTACAGCGCAAAGAGGGCAAGTACGACCACGATCGCCAGCGACAGCGCCAGGGCGGCGCGCCGGAAGCGCTCATCGCCGAGGCGGGCCCGCCCGGCCAGAAAACCCAGCCCAAGACCCGTAGCGGCGAACAGTGCCCCCATCCCGCGGAACAGCGTCGGCAGGCTGTCCGGTGAGAACGCAAGCAGCAGGCCGAACGCCACCAGCAGCACCGCGGCGGCCGCCCAGCACCAGAATCCGGCGGAGACGACACGCGGTCGCGGCTGTGGAGCTGTCATGGTCGGGCCAGCCTAACGCTTCACCGCGTGAAGAATGCGTGGGCGTCTTTGCGGTGCAACAGGAACACACCACCGGCGATCAGAACCGATCCGAGGATGCCGCTGACCGCGTAAATCACCGCCGCGGCGGTGGGCCGTTCGACCGTGAACAGATTGGTCGCGACGTAAACGACGGTCGCGACACCACCGCCGGTCAGCAACGTGCGGGCCCAGCGATAACCGTGGCGCATCAGGATCTGGAACGTCAGCACGACCGCCGCCAGGATCACCACGAAAAGCACCGACATCGCGAGTACGGCGGTAGGCAGCCGATGGTTCGCGGTGGCGACCAGGTCGACGATGTGGCCGGCAACCAGCAGCGGTAGTGAAGACACCCACAGCCAAAACCCGGTGTCGACGTCCTCCGGCCGGGCTTTCGGCTCGACCGACTCGGTCACGCCAGCCAGGCGGCGACGTCGGCCGCCCAGTACGTCAGGACGATATCGGCACCAGCCCTGCGGATGCCGATCAACGTCTCGAGCGCCACGGTCTGCAGATCGATCCAGCCATTGGCAGCCGCGGCGCAGATCATGGCGTACTCACCGGAGACCTGGTAGGCGGCCACCGGTACCGGCGAGATGTCGGCCGCCGCACGAACCAGATCGAGATAGGCCATCGCGGGCTTGACCATCACGATGTCGGCGCCCTCGTCGATGTCGAGTTCGACCTCGTGGAGCGCTTCGCGGGCGTTGCCCGGATCCTGCTGGTAGGTGCGTCGATCGCCACTCAGGCTGGATGCGACCGCCTCACGGAACGGACCGTAGAAGCCCGATGCGAATTTGGCGGCATACGCCAGGATCACCGTGTCGGTGTGCCCGGCCGCATCCAGACCGTCTCGGATAGCCGCGACCTGACCGTCCATCATGCCGCTGGGACCGACGACGTGAGCACCGGAATCCGCCTGTGCCACAGCAAGTTCGATGTATCGGAGGTTGGTGGCGTCGTTGTCCACCCTGCCGGTGGCGTCTAGTACGCCGCAGTGGCCGTGGTCGGTGAACTCGTCGAGACAGGTGTCGGCCATCAGCACCGTGTCCTCACCGAGGTCCTTGGCCAGATCCCGCAGCGCGACGTTGAGGATGCCGTCCTCGGATACCCCGATCGACACCGCGACGGCGTCCTTGTCCTCGTCGCGTGGCACGCCGAACAGCATCAGACCGCCCACGCCGGCGGTCACCGCCTCGGCCGCGGCCCTGCGCAACGAGTCACGGGTGTGCTGCACGACTCCGGGCATCGAGGCTGATGGCGCGCGGCTCGTCGATGCCGTCGGCGACGAACATCGGCAGCACCAGATGCCTTGGCTCCAGCGAGGTTTGCGCTACCAGCCGACGCAGAGCAGGGGTCGACCGGAGCCGACGGGGACGGTGACTCGGATAGGACATGCAATGCCATCCTTCTGCGTTTGCGTTAGCGGCGACGACTCTTCTTACGCGGCGGCGGCAGCGCACCTTCGGCACGCAACCGGGCAGCGTGCTCGGCGAGCGCCTCGACCAGTGGACCGACTGCGGCGACCTCCGGCTGCACGTCGACGCGCAGGCCGAATTCCGCTGCGGTTTCAGCGGTCTTGGGCCCGATGCATGCCACGATCGTGCGCGCGTGCGGCTTGCCCGCGATGCCGACGAGATTGCGCACTGTCGAGCTCGAGGTGAAGCACACCGCGTCGAAGCCGCCGGTCTTGATCATCTCGCGCGTCTGCGCCGGCGGCGGTGCCGCGCGCACCGTGCGGTACGCGGTGACATCCTCGATCTCCCAGCCGCGTTCACGCAGACCCTCGGCCAAGGTCTCGGTCGCGATGTCGGCGCGCGGCAGAAGCACCCGGTTCACCGGATCGAAAACGTCGTCGTACGGCGGGAACTCGTCGAGCAGGCCGATCGAGGACTGCTCGCCCACCGGCACCAGTTCGGGATTGATACCGAAGGCCCGCACCCGATCCGCGGTCGCCTGACCGACGCAGGCGATCTTCACTCCGGAGAATGCGCGGGCGTCAAGGCCGAACTCGTTGAACTTCTCCCACACCGCACGCACCGCGTTGGTGGAGGTGAACACCACCCACTGGAACCGGCCGTCGACGAGACCCTTGACCGCACGCTCCATCTGCGCTGGGCTGCGCGGCGGCTCGACGGCGATGGTCGGCACCTCGATCGGCAATGCGCCGTGGGACACCAGCTTTTCGCTCATCTCGCCGGCCTGGTCCTTGGTGCGCGGCACCAGCACGGTCCAGCCGTACAGCGCGCGACTCTCCCACCAGTTCAGCTTGGAACGGTTGGCGACGGTCTTTCCGATCGTGACCACCAGAGGTCCGGCCAACGGGCCGGCCGGCAGGCCGTCAGTACCGCGCCGAGCAGGGTGGCCTTGTCCAGCAGCCCGGCGAGCGTCGTCTCGATCGAACGCTGTTGGCACGTCGTGCCGTTCGCGGTCACCACGGTCTGGGTGTTCTCGGCCAGCCCGTATTCGATCAGCGTGCGCGCCGCATCGGGCAGATGAGATGCGGTGGCGTGCAGGATCAGCGGACCCGGTGCCGCGGCCAGCGACTCCCAGTCGACATCGCCACGGACGTCGGCGACGGTGTGCGCCGACCCCAGCGGCAGCCCGGCATACGTGGGCACCGCGGTGGTATCGGGCAGGCCCGGCACGATCTCGAAATCCAGATGCGTCTTCGCCAGCGCCGTCACCTCGGTGATCACCGCGTCCACCGAAAGTGGATCGCCCGTCACCAGACGCACGACATCGACACCGGTGCGGGCCTCGGTCGCCAGCGTCTTGGCGACCTCGGTCGGATCACCCAGCGCGGGCCGGATATCGGGGCCGCCTGGGCCCCCACGCAAGTTGGGGACAATCGGCGCCGACGGGGCCGCACTCGCGTCGGCATCGGGCCCATCGCCGTCCGTATTGGCTTGCGGCGGCTCGGCAGGTTCAGGTCCCGACGGCGCCGGCAGATCGGAACCCGCAAGGGCGAGTACCGCTTCGGGCACGTCGGGGTCGGTGAACACCAGGGCGGCGTTGCCTAGCACGGTGCGGGCCCGCGTCGTCAGTAGGCCGGGGTCACCCGGACCCGAACCGACGAACGTGATGCGGCCCGGCTTCGGCTTGCGCCCTCGCCCGCTCCCTTGGGCTGTCATCTATCACTCACCTCTCGATGCTCATCGCGTTCCGCCATGAGCTCGCGCGCCCCGAGTTCGAACAACTCCTCGGCCACCGAGAGCCCCAGCTCTCGTGCCCGATCGGTCATCCCGACTCCGGACGCACGGATCACGTCGGATCCGTCCAGCGTCGCCACGCATCCGCGCAACGACACCTCTTCGAAGACGCGGCCGTCCTCATCGATGGACTCGACCACGTCGGCGATCGCGCCCACCGGTGCGGAACAACCCGCCTCCAGTGCGGCGAGCAGGGCCCGCTCGGCGGTGACTGCGACGCGAGTGTCGGCGTCGTCCAACTCCGACAGCAGCGCGGCGAGCTCGGTGTCGCCTGCGCGGCACTCGACCGCAAGCGCACCCTGAGCCGGCGCTGGCAGCATCTGCACCGGCTCCAGAGTCTCGGTGACATCGGCCAGTCGTCCGATGCGGGCCAGACCCGCACGGGCGACGACGATGCCGTCGAGATCACCATTGCTAACCCTGTTCAACCTGGTGTCAAGGTTGCCTCGTAGGGGGCGAATTTCCAAACCGAGACCCAATGCTCTAAGCTGCGCCGCCCGTCGCGGGCTCGAGGTGCCGATGACCGACCCGGCAGGCAACTCCCCCAGCACCAGGCCATCGCGGGCCACCAGGGCGTCGCGAGCGTCCTCTCGCGGGGGTATCGCAGCGATCTTGAATCGATCGTCCGGCGCGGTCGGCAAATCCTTGTAGGAGTGCACCGCCATGTCCACCCGACCGTCGTGGATGGCCTCCCGCAGGGCGGCGGTGAACACGCCGATACCGATATCGGCGACCGGCGCGTCGGAACGATCACCCTCTGTCGAGATGATGACCAACTCTGCGGCGTGGCCTCTGGCCTCGAGCGCGTCTTTGATGAGACCGGCCTGGGTGGTCGCCAACAGGCTGCCCCGGGTGCCTATCCGGATTACGGTCAAGCTCTACTCGGCCTTGTCGAGATCGGTTGCAAGTAAAGGCAATTCGCTCGCTGCGACGGCATCGACGGCCTGTTGGTCGAGCTCGAAGAGCTCGCGCAGCGCCTCGGCGTAGCTGTCGCCGCCCGGCGCACTGGCCAGCTGCTTGACCCGCACAGTCGGGGCGTGCAGCAGTTTGTCGACCACCCGTCGCACGGTCTTGGCGACCTCGTCACGATGGGCCGCCTCGAGCCCGGGCAGCCGGTTGTCCAGCCGCAACAGCTCGGCCTCGACCACATCGGCTGCCCGCTGGCGCAGCGCGGTGACGGTGGGGGTGACCTCGGCCATCCGTTGTCCGGACAGGTAGTTGGCCACCTCAGCGGCGACGATGGTGCGGGCGGCCTCGGTGTCCGACGCCGCGGCGCGCGCCGAAGGCTCACGCTGGATGCGGTCCATATCGACCACGTAGACGTCGGGGAGACCGGCGACCGCAGGGTCGACGTTGCGGGGCATGCCAAGGTCGCAGATGACCTGCTGCTTGGGCGTTTGGCCGTGCGCCAGCCCTCGATGCACGTCAGCCAGCGACACCACCGGACGAACGGCGCCGGTACAACTCACGACGACGTCGGCGTCGGTCAGCGTCGGAGTCAGATGGTCGAACGGGAACGCCTCGGCCACGACGCCGAGCTCGCGAACCTTCTCGGCGAGCCGCTTCGCGCGCGGCAGCGACCTGTTCACGATGTGGATGCGCTCGACACCCGCCTTGACCAGGTACTTAGCCGACAGCGAGCCCATCGAGCCCGCGCCGATGACGACCGCGCTGCGGCCTGCCAACGAGCCGAGCCTGGCTTCGGCCATGTCGAGCGCCACCGACACCACCGATGCGCCCGCGGCGTCGATTCCGGTCTCGGAATGCACCCGCTTGCCGACCGAAAGGGCGCGTTGGGACAGTTCGTGCAGCGTGCGGCCGACTGTGTGGTTCGCCTCGGCGGTGGCGTACGCACGACGCACCTGCCCGAGCACCTGCTGCTCGCCGATCACCGCGGAATCCAAGCCGCTGGCCACCGCAAACAGGTGCTCGACGGCCGCTTCGGCATAGCGCACATAGGCGTATTTGGTGAGATCGCCCAGACCCATGCCGGAGTGCTCCGAGAGCACCTGCCCGATCACCGAGAGCCCGCCGTGGAAGGCCTCCACGACTGCGTAGACCTCGACGCGGTTGCAGGTGGACAGCACCATCGCCTCAGTCACCAACGACGACTGCAGGACCTTCTCGACGATCTTGGCTTGTTCGGCCTCGTCGGTGCTCAACTGCTCCAGGACTGACACCGGCGCGCTGCGGTGCGAAACTCCGAAAAGCAGCACGCTCACGGCTTCATCACCACGTCATCCAAGGTAGTCGTTGACCAGCTGGTCTACCAAATTTGCACGTCTTTATCGATCCCTCAGATCGGCCCGCAACCTGGGCTCATCGACGTCCCAGTAGCTGTGCTCGGCCCCATCGAGCAGCACCACCGGCAGCCGATCGCCGAACTCCGCCCGCAGCGCCGAGTCGCCGGTGGCCGCGGCGGCGTCGACATCGGTGATCGTCAACGCGAAGCCCAGCTCGTCGGCGAGCTCGGCAAGCCGGCTCGCGGCCCGGCTGCAGATCGTGCAGCCCGCACGTGTGAGCAACTCCACCCGCCTGTCCATCACGCAAGTATCGCCGCACCGTGACTTAGGCTGAATTCGTGTCCGACTCCGACGTCATCGAGCCTTCCGCGGGTGCAGACGCCGATGATCAGCAGCTAGCAGGCGAGGCCAGCGCGGGTGCGGCGGTCTTCGACCTGGGCGAGGCCAGCACACCAGCCGCGCCGCCGCCCGATTTGACCGCGGCGGCCTTCTTCGACGTCGACAACACACTCGTGCACGGGTCGTCCCTGGTGCACTTCGCGCGCGGACTGGCCGCCCGCAAGTACTTCACCTACGGCGACCTCGGCCGATTCGCTTACGCGCAGGCCAAGTTTCAGCTACTCGGCCGTGAGAACAGCGATGACGTCGCCGAGGGTAAGCGCAAGGCACTCGCGTTCATCGAGGGCCGGTCGACCGCCGAATTGATGGCCCTGGGCGAGGAGATCTACGACCAGATCATCGCCGACAAGATCTGGCCGGGCACGCGCGCCTTGACGCAGATGCACCTCGACGCCGGTCAACAGGTGTGGCTGGTCACTGCGACGCCGTATGAGCTGGCGGCCACCATCGCGAAGCGACTGGGACTGACCGGCGCGCTCGGCACGGTCGCCGAGTCGGTCGACGGCGTGTTCACCGGCCGGCTCGTCGGCGACATCCTGCACGGCGCGGGCAAAGCGCACGCAGTGCGGGCGTTGGCCATCCGCGAAGGCCTCAACCTGAAGCGTTGCACGGCATATTCGGACAGCTTCAATGACGTGCCGATGCTGTCGCTGGTCGGTACGGCCGTCGCGATCAATCCGGACGCCGACCTGCGTGATCTCGCGCGAGAGCGCGGGTGGGAGATCCGCGATTTCCGCACCGCACGCAAGGCCGCGCGGATCGGAGTGCCGTCGGCTCTGGCGTTGGGCGCCGCCGGCGGCGCGTTGGCGGCAATCGTGTCGCGGCGCCAGGACGGCCACTGAGAAATCACGGTGCGCGCACCAGCGCTGATAGGCTCGCGCCGCAAATCAAGAGACGAAGAGAACGCTATGGCTATCGCTGAAGAGATCATCGGAACCCACTACCGGTACCCCGACTACTTCGAAGTCGGTCGGGAGAAGATCCGTGAGTTCGCCCGGGCCGTCAAGGACGAGCATCCGGCGCACTACACCGAGGACGCCGCCAAGGAATGCGGCCATGACGACCTCATCGCGTCACTGACGTTCGTCGCGGTGGCAGGCCGACGCGTGCAGAACGAGATCTTCAATCAGTTCGACGTGCCGGTCAACATGGAGCGGGTGCTGCACCGCGACCAGAAGCTGATCTTCCACAAGCCGATCGTCTCCGGAGACAAGCTGTGGTTCGACTCATACCTCGATTCGGTCATCGAGTCGCACGGCGCCATTCTCACCGAGATCCGCGGCGAGGTCACCGACGACGATGGCAACCCCGTGCTCACCAGCGTCGTGACCATCCTCGGCGAGGCCGAGCACGAGGGCGAGGCCGATGAAGTCACCGCACAAATCGCCGCTGCGCGCGATGCGGCCGTCGCCAAAATGATTGCTGGGCAAAGCAATAAGAACAGCTAAGCGAGAAGCGGAGCGGGATCGCGTTCGGGCGAGGCGAAATCTCTATCCGAAGAACGGGTTTCGCCTGTTGGCCAGCAACTGGTAGAGCGTCTGCTGGATGGTCTCGCGCACGTGGTCGGTCAGCTCGAAGGTGATCATCGGATCGTCGGCCGCTGCTTCGTCGTAATCAGCCGTGTAGATCGGTTCGCCGAACTGGATGTGCCACTTCGACGGCAGGGGCACCAAACCGACAGGTCCGGCCAGCGGGAACAGCGGGGTGACGGGGAAATACGGCAGCCCGAGCAGGCGGGCCAACAGCTTGATGTCGGCCATCATCGGATAAATCTCTTCGGAGCCGACGATCGAACACGGCACGATCGGCGCCTTGGTCCGCAGGGCGGCTGAGACGAACCCACCGCGCCCGAACCGCTGCAGCTTGTAGCGGTCCTTGAAGTGCTTGCCCAGACCCTTGTAGCCCTCGGGGAAGACGGCGGTCAGCTCGCCGGCGGCCAACAGCCGGTGCGCGTCGGACGTGCAGGCCATGGTGTGACCGGCCTTGCGCGCGGCCTGGCCCAGCACGGGCATGTCGAACACCATGTCGGCGGCCAGCAGTCGCAGGTCGCGATTCGTCGGGTGGTTGTCGTGAACAGCCACCGATGTCATCAGCCCGTCGAAGGGCAACACCCCGGCATGATTGGCGACCACCAACGCGGCACCGGTCTCGGGTAAATTCTCGATGCCGCTGACCTCGACCCGGAACCACGACTTGAAAAACACTCGCAGCAAAGGCAGGAAGATTGCGTTGTTGAGGTGGGAGTCGAAGCCGAACTCGTCGACGGTGTAGTCGCCCATCATCCGCTTACGAATGAATTCAGCGCCTGCGCCGATACGTTTGGCGAGTTCGGTCGGTGTGTCGTCGGCGCCGGCCGTGCCTAACGCAGCGCCACGGACCTGATCGATTTCGCGAACGACAGCGGCAATCTGCTCAGCAGAGGCGTGGGTGCCGCCGTCGGAATGCAGCGACGGATGTCGGCGCGAACTGTCCGCACGCGCCGCAGCAGCCCGCCGCTGGGCCGCCGATCGGCCCGAATTTGAGTGCAGCGGAATGACTTTGGCCTTTGACTCGCCCGCCACCTTGATACCTTCTCCCCCACCCGACACGAACTGTTGCTGTTATCTTCCCCACCGCTGCGCCGCAGACACGGCAACGGCTCTCCATTGAGCGTACCCATTTTAGGGTCGATGATCGGAGTCAACCCGCGACCCCGAACGTAGTCGTCGAACGCTTCCACGGTTGTCCACTTCGGGCTGTAGCCAAGGTCATTACGCATTCGTGTCGTATCCATGACCCGGCCGTAACTCAAGTAGTCGAGCTGTTCTCGATCGACCTCAGTGTAGCGAGTCGCGCGCCATAGCGAATCCACGGCCGAGAGCGCCGATCGCGGTACCGGCAGCGGCACCCGGCCCGAACGGCGGATGGCCTGGCTCATCATCATGATTCCCGCAGCACCGATGTTGAACGCGCCCGGCTTGCCGGCCATCGTGGCGCGCTCCAGCGCGCCGAGGGCGTCCTGTTCGTGCAACAGCTGCAGCCGGGCGTCGTGACCGATGACCGTCGGCACCACCGGCCCGGCGAGATAGCGCGAAAGCGCGGTATCCATCGCGGGACCGATCATGTTGGCCAGCCGCAGGACGGTGACCGTGATGTCGGGACGGCGCCGACCAAGCCCGCGCGCGTAGCCCTCGATGTCGATGCTGTCGCGGGCGAAGCCGTCGCCCGGTGGCCGCCGCGCGCTGCTGTCCTCGGTGAACAGAACGGGGTCGTGCGGGTGCGAGCCGTAGACCTCCGACGTCGACTTCACGATCACACGCCGCACCGTCGGCGCCTTCTGGCAGGCGGCGAACAGTTGGATCGCGCCCATCACGTTGAGTTCCTTGAGCGCGGCCTTCCCCCCGGCACGCGGCGCGTAGGACGCCGCGGCGGCATGCACGACGGTATCGACGTCCCCGTTGCGGATGACCTTGGCGATGAAGGGGTTGCGGATATCTGCGCGAACGAATTCGGCGCGGCCCATCCGGCGGAGCATGTCCTTGCTCGGCGCGATCGCGTCGACGGCGATGACGTGATTGATCAACGGGTTCTGGGCCAACCGAGCCGTCAGATACCCGCCGAGGAACCGGCATGCGCCGGTGACCAGCACGACCTTGGGGTAGTGGACGGTGTCGTCTGATGAACGACCCTCAGAATCCATCCGGTCAGCCTAGCGACGTAACGACAGAACTACTTGCCGAGTTTTCTGCGCTGAACCCTGGTGCGACGAAGCAGCTTGCGGTGCTTCTTCTTCGACATACGCTTACGCCGCTTCTTAATGACTGAACCCATGAACTCCGCTACCTAGATGTATATATGCACTTCTGTGCACCCACGACTCGACCAGCCACCTTACCTGGGCGGCCCAGGTAAACGAAAAGCGCGTGACGGTCATCCAGCGGCGCAGGGCGACGAGAGCCAAACAATCAGCCTGCGTCGAAGTACGAGCTTTCGAGCATGTCGTGCACGGCCTTGGCGTGCACACGGAACGAGCGGCCGACACGTACGGCGGGCAGCTCTCCGTTGTGTACCAATCGATATACGGTCATCTTGCTTACCCGCATCAGACTCGCCACTTCCGCGACGGTGAGAAATTGAGCACGAGGCGGCTGGCCGTCGGACGCGCCGCTGTCTCGCTTGCCGCTCGCCGAATCACGACCCGATGGCCCGTTCATAGACGTCATCGCAACCCATTCAGTTCAGGCACGAGCAGTTCCTGCAGCTTCCCCACCGCTGGCACCAACCCGTGCTTACACGAGGAGAATAGCGTGGCGTATGGGGTTACTGCGACGGGTGTGGGCTAATCAATTTGAATTGATTGAATTACTGAGATGTAATTCCTAGCTGCTCAGACCGTGTTTTTGCGGCTTCCACCGCCGACGCGACGGCTGCCCGCAAACCGCCTCTTTCGAGTTCTCGCAGACCAGCGGCGGTGGTACCCCCGGGCGAGGTAACTGTCGCGCGCAGCTGCGCTGCCGTGGTGTCGATCGCCGTGCCCAGCGCCACATCCCCGGATGGCTGGGCCTCATCGAGCCGCTCCAGCAGCATCGCGGCCGAACCCGCCATTGTTTGCACGACAAGATCGGTCGAGACCGACCGCGGCAGGCCGGCCGCCACACCTGCATCCACCAAGGCTTCGACCATGAGGAAGAAGTAGGCCGGGCCCGACCCAGACACGGCGGTGACGGCGTCGAGCTGCGACTCGGGCACGGTGAGGACACCGCCGACCGCATCGAAGATCGCCGACACCTCCTTGAGGTGCTCCGCGGTCGCGAAGCGGCCCGGCGCCAACGCACTCACCCCTCCGCCGACGACGACCGGGGCGTTGGGCATCACCCGGACGACAGGTGACCCCGCCGGCAACTTGTTCTCGTAGAAGGCCGCCGTGACACCGGCTGCAACGGTCACGAAAACCTTTTCGGCGGTATCGGTTTCGGCCCTGGCCGCGGCGTCGGCGATCTCAGCGACCAGACCTTCGACATCGAACGGCTTCACCGCGACAATGACGTACGTCGCGGTGTCGACCGCGTCACCCACCGTCGTGACCAGCACCGAATACTTCTCGGATAGGTACTTCGCGCGGGCGGGGTCCTTCTCGGCGACCACCAGGTCCTTGACCTGCCGACCGGCGCGCAGCATGCCCGACAGCAGCGCCTCACCCATACTTCCGCCGCCAATGATCCCGATTCTGGCCATGCGGGAAAGCATTGCAGACGGCGCGGGCGGTTACTGCGGGGGCGGCACCATCGCGAGTTGGCGGCTCTGCACGACGATGTGACCCTCGCAGTCGACGACGATGTGGTCCTCGTCGAACCAGTCCTGGCCGATCTGCACCGTCGTACACAGCACACGCAGCCAGCCGTCGGCGGGCAATGCCCGCAGATAGGCCGTGAGTTGCACGGTGGGCGCCCAGCCGAACCGGTTGACCCCGAATGTCACCGGAGCCGACACATCGCCGCACAGCAGGGCGAAAAGCACGTCGGGAGCGACCCCCTTCGGCCGCACCCAGTACTCGATGACCGGCGGACCGCCGTCCGATCGCGGTTCCATGGTGGTCAGTGATGGTCGAATGTCACAGCCGTGCGCAAGATGGACGATGTCGGCCATCCGGTGGCCAGGTCCGATCGGCTCGAGCCCGGGCGGCGGTTCCGGCTGCATCAACGGGATGACGGGGTTGACCGACAACAGTGGAGGCACGTGGTGCTCCGGTTCGCCGAGCGTGACCGAGGCGCGCACCGCCGTACGGTCGCCTTGGCTCAGCTCGACGTCGATCAGGCTGACGCGACGACCGCGCTTGCGCACGGTGGTGTGCACCCGCATTGGCCCGGGATCAGGCGCCCACAGGAAGTTCCCCGAGATCGCGATCGGTTCTACGCCCCCGGAATGCTCAGTCCGCGCCGCGTTCGCGCACAACGCCAGCATCGCCCCGCCGTGTACCTTCTCGCCGATCGTCCAATGCTCGTTCAGCTCACCGTCGTACACACCATCGCCGGCACTGGTCAGCACCATGGCGTCGGTGAACAGAGTTGAGCTCGCCATGTGCTTCCTTACCTCGATCAGCGCAGCAGGTTTGCGCGGGCGAACTGCAGCGACTCGGCCAGCAGCGCCTCGCGCTCACCGGCCGACCGCGCCCCCGACGTGGTCACCTCGAGGATCACATGACCGGAGAAGTTGCTTGCCGCCAGCATCTCGCAGACCTCGACGGTCGGCTGGGTGCCACGGCCAGGCACCAGATGTTCGTCCGCCGACGCGCCGCTGCCGTCGCACAGATGCAGGTGCACCAGGCCCTCACCCATCCTGTGCGCCATGTCGAGCGCGTCGGTGCCTGCGGTCGCGGTGTGCGACAGGTCGAGCGTGTAGTGGGCGTGGTTACCGTCCAGCGGGTCATATGACGGCGCGAACGCCGAGATGCCCGGTCCCGGCTTACCCCCGCGCTTGCGCATGCGCTCGATCGACGTCTGGCCCGCACCGAAGAACCGGTCGGCGCGGAACGGAAACATGTTCTCCACCGCCACCAACACATCGCTGGACGCCTCGAGTTCGGCGACCTGGTCGCTGAATCCTTCGGCGTACCTGCGCTGCCACCGGAACGGCGGATGGACCACCACTGTCTGAGCGCCGAGCTGTTCTGCCGCTCGCACGCTGCGCTCCAGTTTCGGAATCGGATTTGCGCCCCACACCCGCTGTGAGATCAACAGGCAAGGTGCATGCACCGAAAGCACAGGCATCTCGTAGCGCTCGGACAGCTCGACGATGGCATCGATGTCCTGGGAGACCGTCTCGGCCCACACCATCAGCTCGACGCCGTCGTAGCCGAGTGTCGCGGCGTACTCGAAGGCGGCCTCGGTCCTCAGCGGGTATACCGAGGCCGTCGACAGACCGACCTTGATTGCGGGGCGCACGTTGTCTATTCGGCGGCAGTAGTCGCCGTCAACCCGACTGCAGCAGCGCCAACGGGCCCAACGTGACCAGCGCTCCCACAGCGACCGCGATCAGCGTGCTGCCGATGTCCTCGGTCTTGCGCACCACCCGCACCCCAACCACCAGGCCGAGAATCACCAAGACGGACAGCACCAGCGCGACGATGTTGTTCCACTTCCACAGCTGGTCGAAAGCGACGAACAAGCCGGCGCCGAATGCGACCGCCAGGACACATTGCCCCACGATCCACACGCCGTGCATGAACGACGACATGGCTTTCGGCTGGGCCGTTTCGGCGGCGTCGTCGGTTTCGATGTCCGCCAGACCCGGCGATGTGCCGCCGCGGGCCAGGTCGTCGGCGACGGTCTGGCCGCCGAACAAGGTGCCCGTGGTGGTTCGCAGATAAGGACGCGTGCTGTCGGGATCCTTGGCGTCATCCTCGAGGTCGCCGACCGTATCCGAGGCGTCGATGTCGTCGTCATCGTTGACCTCGGCGTCGGCCTCGGACCAGTCCAGGGCGGTGTCGTCCTCGACCGGATCCGGGTCGGGGCTCATCTCCTCGGCGTCTCCGCCGAGCGCGTCGAATCGAGGCGGCGCGTAGCTCGAACGACGCGGCGGCGCGAAAAAGTCCACATCGACGTCGGTTTCTCGCTGTTGGATATGGGCGGCGTAGTCGGAAACTGCGTCGGCGTAGTCGTCATCCGACTCGTCGTTGGTCGTGTCGTCGCTATCCTCGTCGACCGATTCGGTTTCGGCTCTCCTGATGTTCGACCACACCGTTGCTGGTCGCGGGGCTGTTCAGCTCGATGGGCTCGGCGTCGGCGTGGGCCTCGCGGGGCTGGGTCTCAGGCTCCTCGACGACCTCGTCGGCCTCAACCTCGTCGGCCTCGACCGGTCGTCGGCCACGACCTCGTCGGTGATGTCGCGGTCGGTGACGATCGGGATCTCGCCGGTCAACTCGGCGACGGAGATCGAGTCGGTGTCGCCGCGACGGCGCCTGCGTCGACCACCGTGCGGAGGGGCACCGATGGTGCCATTGCGCGCCAGCAACTCCGCGACCGAGATCGGTCGCGTGCCTCTGGCTGTCTTCTGGTCCTGTCATCGTCTCTCGCCTCTGGGCCCCTGGTTTCGGCGCCGTGTGAGCTTCCGCCCTGCTGGTCAGCGTCGCTGTACGGATGTCTCCACCAAGGCTGTTCCATCAGCCTCGCTGTCGAGTTTCCGCAGAATCAGCCCTTCTCGCAATGCCCAAGGGCAGATATCTACGCTTTCGACATCGAGAGCCTTCATGCTCGCCTCAGCTACCAAGGCACCGGCCACGATCTGCGGCGCCCGCTCGGCACTCACCCCTTCCAACTCCGCACGGTCAGCCGCGGTCATCCTAGAGATGAATGCTATGAGCTGCCTTAAGCCGGTCGCTGTGAGCGTCCGCTTGACCCTCGGACCTGCCCCGGAGGGGGCGGCGCCGGTGAGGCGGGCCAGCGAACGGAACGTCTTGGACGTCGCCACCGCCAGGTCTGGGTTGCCTGCCTTGAGCATCTCGGCGCCTGCGTCGGCCAGCTCGGTCGCCAGCCAGTCGCGCAGCATCGCGACGCGGCGCCGGCCGGGCGGATCGTCGGGTAGCCACTCGCGAGTCAGCCTGCCCGCGCCGAACGGCAGCGAGAGCGCCACCTCGGGCTCCTCGTCGACACCGTTCGACAACTCCAAGGAGCCGCCGCCGATGTCGATGTTGATGATGCGGCCGGCGCTCCAGCCGTACCAGCGACGCACGGCCAGGAACGTCAGCCTGGATTCGTCGACCCCGCTGAGCACCTGCAGTGCTACCCCGGTCTCGGCGTGCACCCTGGCGAGCAGTTCTTCGGAGTTCTTGGCGTCGCGCACGGCCGAGGTGGCGAATGCCATCAGCTCGGCGCAGCCCGAGCTCGCGGCGATCTTGGAGAACTCGTCGAGGGTGCCGATCAATTTGTCGGCGCCCTTGCGGGTGAGCTTGCCGTGGCCGTCGATCGCCTCGGCGAGGCGCAGCGAGGCCTTCGTGGAACTCATGGGCGTCGGATGGCCGCCACGACGCGCGTCCACCACCAAAAGATGGACGGTATTGCTGCCGACATCCAGCACGCCTAATCGCACCCATACAACGTAATGGGTTTACCGTTGAATACTGTGAGCGCATCGCATCCCGGTGAGGTTGAACTCGACTTTGCCCGTGAGTGGGTCGAGTTCTATGACCCCGACAACCCTGAGCATCTGATCGCGGCCGACATGACGTGGCTGCTGTCGCGGTGGACGTGCGTGTTCGGCACGCCCGCCTGTCAGGGCACGGTGGAAAACCGACCCGATGACGGATGCTGCTCGCACGGCGCGTTCATGTCCGACAAGAACGACATCGCCCAACTCGATGAGGCCGTCAAACTGCTGACCGACGAGGACTGGCAGTTCCGGGACAAGGGGCTCGGCAAAAAGGGCTACCTCGAGATGGACGAGTACGACGACAAGCCCAATCTGCGCACCCGGAAGTACAAGGGCGCCTGCATCTTTCTGAACCGTCCCGGCTTCCCCGGGGGCATCGGCTGCGCCCTGCACACGCAAGGCGCTCAAGATCGGCGTCGAACCGCTGACCCTGAAGCCCGAGGTCTGCTGGCAGCTGCCGATCCGCCGCACCCAGGAATGGGTGGAACGGCCGGACGGCACCGAGGTGCTCAAGACGTGGATCACCGAGTACGACCGCCGCGGCTGGGGCGAGGGCGGCGCGGATCTGCACTGGTACTGCACGGGCGACCCGAACGCGCACGTCGGCAAGAAGCAGGTGTGGGAGTCCTACGGCCCGGAACTCACCGAACTGCTCGGCGAGAAGGCCTACGCCGAGCTGGCCGCAATGTGTAAGCGACGCAGCGCTTTAGGGCTGATCGCCGTGCACCCCGCGACGCGCGCCGCCGAATGAGCCTGTTCTTCTTCCGGCTGACGCCCCCGCGGGCGGATTTCGCGCAGACCATGACGCCAACCGAACAGCAGGCGATGGCCGCCCACCAGGAGTACTGGCAGCAGCTGCTGCGCGACGGCCGGGTGGTGGTCTACGGTCCCGTCGCCGACCCCGAAGGGGTGTGGGGTCTGGGCGTGCTGCGCGCCGCCGACCGCGCCGAGGTGCTGGCCATCGCCGAGAAGGACCCGTCAGTCACCGCCGGTGTCAACACCTTTGAAGTGTTCGAGATCATGGGCGGCGTCACCGGCTGAGCCGCCGGGTGATCAGCCCTCGAGTTTGTAGCCCAGGCCGCGGACGGTGACCAGGTGCACCGGGTTGGCGGGGTCGGACTCGATCTTCGACCTCAGCCGCTTCACGTGCACGTCAAGGGTTTTCGTGTCGCCGACGTAGTCGGCACCCCAGACGCGGTCGATGAGCTGACCACGCGTGAGCACCCGACCGCTGTTGCGCATCAGATACTCGAGCAGGTCGAACTCCTTGAGCGGCAAGGTGATCAGATCGCCGTTGACCGACACGACGTGCCGCTCGACATCCATGCGCACCGGGCCGGCCTCGAGTACACCATCGCCGATCCCCGCGTCGTCGTTGTCGTTGCCGCGACGCAGCACCGCGCGGATACGGGCGATCAGTTCCCGGGCGGAGTACGGCTTCGTGACGTAGTCGTCGGCCCCGAGCTCGAGCCCCACCACCTTGTCGATCTCGCTGTCACGCGCCGTCACCATGATGACGGGAACGCTTGAGCGCGAACGCAATTGCTTACATACATCGGTGCCGCTCATCCCCGGAAGCATCAGGTCCAGCAGGACGATGTCAGCACCGGCCCGCTCGAACTCAGCCAGGGCCGACGGCCCGTCGGCCACCACGGTGGCCTCGAAGCCCTCCTTGCGCAGGAGAAAGGCCAGGGGATCAGCCAAGGACTCCTCGTCCTCCACGATCAACACGCTGGTCATCTGCTTGCTAGTCCTCTCGTTCGACGTGCACTTCTAGGTCATCGTCACCCTGGGGGTACGCCGGAATCGACAGGGTGAACGTCGATCCCGTTCCTTGCTGACTCCACAGCCGGATGGATCCGTTGTGATTGGCGGCGACGTGTTTGACGATCGCCAATCCGAGCCCGGTGCCGCCGGTGGCCCGGGACCGCGCCTTGTCGACGCGGAAGAACCGTTCGAACACCCGCTCCTGATCGGTGCGGGCGATGCCGATACCTCGGTCGGTGACGGCGATCTCGATGTTGTCGCCGCGACGACGCCTGCTGATCGACACCGCCGAACCGTGGGGTGAGTACGCGATCGCGTTGGACACCAGGTTGGCGATCGCGGTGACCAAGCAGCGTCTGGTCCCCCAGCACGCGGTATCCCGTCGGCGCATCGGTGGTGATCGCGATGTCGGCGTTGTCGGCGGCCACCTTGTAGCGCGACAGCGCCTCGGCCACCACCGTGTCGACGTCGACGGATTCGAGGTCGGGTAGCGGTTCGGCGCCCTGCAATCGCGACAGCTCGATCAGCTCTCCGACCATGTTGCCCAGCCGGTTGGACTCGACGATCATCTTCTCAGCGAACCGGCGCACCGTCTCGGGCTCGTCAGCCGAGGCCAGTACTGCCTCGGCGAGCACGCCCGTCGCGCCGACCGGCGTCTTGAGTTCGTGGCTGACATTCGCGACGAAGTCGCGGCGGGTGGCTTCCATTCGGGCGTGCTCGGACTGATCGTCGACGTAGACGACGGCGAATCGGCGATCCTGCTCGGTCAGCAGGCGGACGTGCCCGCGCACCGAAAGACCCGAACGGCCCGGATGGGCCCGCTTCCGCGGGGAGAGATCGACCTCGCCGTCATCACCCGTCGCAAGCGTGCGTTCTGCGGCAAGCCAGGCGCGGTCGTCGAGCAGGCGGTCACGGACCAGACCCAGTTCCCGGGCCCGATCGTTGTGATAGACCACGTCACGGTAGGTGTCGACCACCACGATCCCCACCGGCGACTGCGACACGATGTGGGCGAGCATCTGCGAAACGGTGATGCCGGATTGCGCGACGGCCCGCCGCTGCCTGCGCTCCATCAGGCGGGGAGCCAGACGGGCCCCGAGCGCCGCACCGATCACCAGGGTGAGCAGTGCGACGAGTCCCACCAGAAGCACCGTCGATACCACACTCACGCGAAAATCGTACGCACCCGGTGAACGTCATCCCAGCAGCGTGCGGCCAAATAGGGACAAGTCACAAAAGGAATCTCCGAAATTCGGACCCCGGCTTTCCGCTGTTAACCCGCCGTTTGCCGGATCGCACTGTTTCGCGGCTTACTTCGCGCCCTGCGCAGCAACTGCCGCCGCGCCCGCCGCTGCCGCCTCGGGGTCCAGGTAGGTGCCTCCGGCAACCGTCGGCTTGAGGTCGGAGTCCAGATCGTAGCGAAGGGGGATGCCGGTGGGGATGTTGAGGCTGACCACGTCTTCGTCCGACATTCCGTCCAGATACTTCACCAGCGCGCGCAGCGAGTTGCCGTGGGCGGCGATCAGCACGGTCTTGCCGGCCCGAAGATCTTTTTCGATGGTTTCGGTGTAGTAGGGCACGAACCGCTCGACGACATCCTTGAGGCATTCGGTGAGCGGCGGCCCGCCCGGAATGCCTGCGTAACGGGCTTCGCCGTCTTGGCTGTAGGTGCTGCCAGGCTCGATGGGCGGCGGCGGGGTGTCGTAACTGCGGCGCCACTTCATGAACTGCTCTTCGCCGTATTTTTCCTTGGTCTCGGCCTTGTCCAGGCCCTGCAGGGCGCCGTAGTGCCGCTCGTTCAGCCGCCAGTCGCGGTGGACCGGGATCCAGTGAAGATCGGCCTTGTCCAGCGCCAGGTTTGCGGTGGTGATCGCCCGACGCAGCAGCGATGTGTACAGGACGTCGGGCTGGCGATCGAGTTCCTTGATCAGCTCGCCCGCGCGCGTCGCTTCGGCCCTGCCCTTTTCGGTGAGGTCGACGTCGACCCATCCGGTGAACAGGTTCTTCGCGTTCCATTCGCTCTCGCCGTGACGAAGCAGGATCAGCGTGGAATCTCCCATGCCGAAGAGACTATCCCGAGGCGGACTGGTCGTCCTCGTCGATCAAGTGGGCGAAGGCCTGCAGGTTCTTCAGCGACTCGCCGCGCGACACCCGCCACTCCCACTCTTTCTGGATGGACGAGCGAAAACCCAACTCCAGCAACGTATTGAAGTCCGAGTCGACGGCCTCGAGCACCTGGCCGAGGATCCGGTCGATCTCGTCGGAAGTCACCGATTCCAATGCCATGCGGCCGACGAGATAGATGTCGCCGACGTTGTCGAGCGTGTAGGCGACGCCGTAGAGACGGCGGTTCCGTTTCAGCAGGAAACGGTAGACACCCTCGTGGTTCTCGTCGGGCTTGCGGCAGACGAACGCCTCGACGCGAACCGAGTGTTCGCCGATGGACAAGATGGTGTTGGTCTTCAGCCGCCGCTCGCCCGGCAGCTCGACGATGATGCCACCCAACCCGCCGCGCACGCCTTCGTGGCGGCTGCAGACGAGGCCGTTCTCCTTACAGGCTTGTTCGATGACTTCCTCGGGGGTCACGCACGGACCCCGCGGCGGATCGTGAAGCGCCGGACACTGCGCCGCGCGGTCACATCCAGGCGCTGACGTGCGCGGTAGTCGGTGATCGCGCGTCCATAGCTGTTGAGCAGCGCGTCGACGGTGCGGGCCCACGAGAACGTGGCGGCGTGCTCGACGGCGGCCGCGCGCATCGTTTCGGGGCCTTTGTCCAGCAGTGCCCCGATGGCCTGCGCCCAGTCATCGACGTCGTGGCCGTCGACCAGCGTGCCGGTGGCCCCGTCGCGCACCGCGACAGGCAGCCCGCCGACGGCGGCGGCCACGACGGGGGTGCCGCAGGCCTGCGCCTCGATGGCGACGAGTCCGAACGATTCCGAATAGCTCGGCACGGCGACCAGATCGGCGGCCCGGTAGACGTCGACGAGTTGATCGCGCGACTGCGGCGGCAGGAATGTCACATGTGCGGTGATACCCAGTTCTTCGGCCAACTGAATCAGCACTTCGGGTGCGGCCAGCCCGCTGCCGGACGGTCCGCCCGCCACCAGTACCCGTAGCCGGCCGAACCGGTCGGTCAGCCGGGCCGCGGCGCGCAACAGCACGTCGGGCGCCTTCAGCGGCTGGATCCGTCCTACGAATGCCAGCACCTGCTCGTCGACGCCTAGCCCGAGGGCGGCGCGGGCGGCGGACCGGTCGCCGGGCGTGAACAGTTCAAGGTCGACGCCGGGGTGGACGATGTCGATGCGCTCCGGATCGGCATGGTGAAGCGAAACAAGTTGGTGCGCTTCGGTTTCGGTGTTGACGATCAGACGGTCGGCCTCATCGACCACCTGCTGCTCGCCGACCGCGCGCAGCGGCGGCTCGGGTGAGTCGCCGTCGGCCAGCGCCGCATTCTTCACCGCGGCCAGGGTGTGCGCCGTGTGTACGAGAGGCACCGCCCAACGATCCCGAGCCAGCCAGCCCACCTGGCCCGACAGCCAGTAGTGCGAATGCACGACGTCGTAGTACCCGGGCTCGTGCGTGGCCTCGGCCCGCAGGACCCCTGCGGTGAACGCGCACAACTGGGTGGGCAGGTCGTACTTGTCCAGACCCTCGAACGGGCCGGCCACGACGTTGCGGACAAGCACCCCGGGCGCAACCTGCACAACGGGTGCGTCGGCCGACGAGGTGGCGCGAGTGAAGATCTCCACCTCGACCCCGCGCCGGGCCATCTGAAGTGCGCTCTGCAGGACGTAGACGTTCATCCCGCCCGCGTCGCCGGTACCCGGCTGCGCCAGTGGCGACGTGTGCACCGACAAGACGGCTACTCGTCGCGGAACCGCAGAACCGGTCAGATCCGTGGCGTGGCGCACACAGACATGTCTACACCGTGGCGGGGTGCGGGCCCGTTACGCACTCACTTCGGGTCGCCGGTTCAGGGCCCGCTTCATCGCGCCGATCGGATCGGCATAGAGCCCAACGAGGGACACCACGCCGGCACCGGCCTCCTGCACCCGATTGCCGAAGGCCGTCACCCTGATCTGACGCGCCGGCATCACCGAGCGTTCCGCATACGCGGCCTCGACCAGTTCCATGCCCTCGGGATACTCGGTGAACGCCTGCCCGCCGACCACAAGGTCATCGGGGTTGAGCATGTCGCGCAGCAGGGCGACCGCCTGGCCGAGCACTCTGGCCCGCTCGGCGAGTAGGGCCTGCGCCTGCTCATTGCCCTGCCGGGCCGCGCGAAGCACCGCCTGCATCGTCGACGCGGGCCCGTCGGAGGCGATGATGCGCGCCTTGCGAGCGGCAATCAGCACCGCCTCGTCACTCACGGTGGACTCCAGTTGGCCGGTGCCGCCCAGCAGCTTGGATTCGGCGGGCAGCGCGGCGATGGTTCCTGGCCCGCTGGTGGGCGAATGCACTCGCCCGCCGATGGACAGCGCGTAGCCGACGGTCTCGCGGGCGTAAACGTAGAGGCTCGTCGAGACGGACGCCGGAGCTGCGCCTGCGATCTCGGACACCGGCAGCCGCCGACCCCCGAGCAGGAGTTCCGCACCGGCCATCGCATCAACATGGGAGGCCACCGACACCGGCAGGCCGAGCGCTTCGGCGAGCACTGGGCCGACGGGAGCGTCCGACCAGCCCAGCCTCGGATGGTCGAGGTAGCCCGTCGCACTGTCGACGACACCACCCGCGGCGACTCCCACCCACAGCGCGCGGCGACGGTGCCAACGGCTCAGATAGCGGCGGGCACTGGCCGCCAGCGATGCCAGTGCGGCGGCCTGCGGCCCCCGCGGTGTCGGCGTCTCGACTACATCGAGCGTGCGGCCGAACAGATCGGTGGCCACGATGCTGGTCGTGCGCGCACCGATGTGGATGCCCAGGGTCAGGTAGGGCTCGTGGTTGACCTCGACCGGGACGCGCGGGCGCCCGATGGCTCCGGAGACCGCCAGATCGGCGCGTTCCCGCAGCACGCCTGCGTCGAGCAGCGCGGTGACCTGACGGTTGACCGTCGCGATGCTGAGCTGGGTGACCTGGGCGATGACGTCACGTGCAATCGGACCGCGCAGCCGGGCGGCGCCGAAGACGGACCCCGCCGCGGCCTCGGCTACCCGCAGCGATGGTGCGACGACGTGGTGGCGTGCCAGTAGCGCGCGCTTGGCGTGAGCGGCTGTGGAGGGCTTATGAAGAGTGGGGGTGGCAGTGCGCACGGGATTGTCCTTTTTGAGAAGTCGGCTGGGGGGTCTGTGCCACACCCGGCGACTGTCATCAGGACAGCAGAATCAGGAGCGGCGAAGTGCGCAACAACAACAGTGCCGCGTGATGCGGGCAGCCTGACTCCTGGACACATCGAGAATTTAGCACGCCAACTAATGTTGGGCCTATGACGACACCAGAGACCGAAAAGCGGGTCGCGGTGGTCACCGGCGCCAGCGCCGGCATCGGTGCGGCGACCGCGAGAACCCTTGCAGCCCTTGGCTTTCATGTGGTTTGCGCGGCGCGGCGCGCCGAGCCGATCGAGGCCTTGGCAGACGAGATCGGTGGCACCGCAATTGTGACCGACGTCACTAATACTGAGGCCGTCAACGCCCTGGCCGACAGCCTGAACAGGGTCGATGTGCTGGTGAACAACGCCGGCGGCGCGCGCGGACTCGAGCCGGTGGCAGAAGCCGACATCGAGCACTGGCGGTGGATGTGGGAGGCCAATGTGCTCGGCACACTGCTGGTCACCCGCGCACTGCTGCCCAAGCTGATCGACTCCGGCGACGGGCTGATCGTCACGGTCACCTCGATCGCGGCCGTGGAGATCTACGACAACGGTGGCGGCCCCTCAGGCGGCTACACCTCGGCCAAACATGCCCAGGGCGTGCTGCACCGCACGTTGCGCAGCGAGCTGCTCGGAAAACCGGTGCGGCTCACCGAAGTCGCGCCGGGCATGGTGAAGACCGACTTCTCGCTGCGGCGGTTCGAAGGCGATGAGGAGCGCGCCGCCAAGGTCTACGAAGGCGTCACCCCGCTGGTCGCGGAGGACATCGCCGAGGTGATCGGATTCGTCGCCAGCCGCCCGGCCCACGTCGACCTGGATCTGATCGTGGTCAGGCCGCGCGACCAGGTGACCGGAGCCAGTGGATCCCGCTTCAACCGCCAGACCTAGCCGCCGACGTCATCGACGCTCGCGATAATTATGGCAAACCAGATTCTTCGGTGCGCGGACCGCAGATGTGCGAATATGCCTCGGTATCAGGTGATGCAGCAACCGACGTAGCGGACCGCACGGCCAGCGCCGAAGGAGCGATACATGAGCGGCACGACAGCCACCCGTTTCCGCACGACGACGAACATCGTTGTGGCCGGCGCATTTACCGCAATGGTCGCGCTAGGTGCAGCCGTTCCGGCGAACGCGCAAGGCCCAACGGGTCCATCTGATCCCAAGTGCATCCAGCAGCCGACCAACCCGATATGTGCCGGCGGGCCGTATGCCCCACCAGCGCCGCCGGGTTCGCCGCTTGCGGGCCCGCCAACCGGCCCAAATGATCCCGCCTGCGTCTCGTTCCCCGGCGATGCCGCCTGTGTCGGGAGCCCGTTCCTCCCGCCGCCACCGCCACCGCCGCCTCACCACCACCACCACCGCCGCCGCCTGCGCCGCCCATCGCGCCCCCGCCCCTGGCGCCTCCTCCACCGCCGCCCATCGCGCCGCCGCCCCTAGCGCCCATCGCGCCGCCGCCGATGGCGCCGATTGCTCCACCGCCGATGGACCCCACGGCGCCCTTCGACACGTTTACGCTCGGGCCCCACATTGACGACATGATGCCCATCGACGACACAGCAGCGCACATGGCGGCAACGCCGCACATAGGTGGCATGGGTATGGGCGGGCCGCACATAGGCGGTGCGGGCTATGGGCGGAATGGGCATGGGCGGGGCCGGTCACCCCTGACCTTTGCCGTCCACGAGATTGCCCGCTAGCCGCCGGGTCGGCCTCCGGTGGCAGGTTCCGGTGCGCCCGACGGGGTGGCCGGCGCGGTGCTGGGGATCCCTGCGGGTGAGGCTTCGTCGGATAGGGCGGACATCGATACCCACTCGTTCCACGGGATAGCCCAGTCCCAGATGTCTCCGTCGGCGTAGGACAGCTGGAGCCGTGTCCCGGTGACCTCGACCGGGTCGCCGTAGATCGCGCTGTTGAAGTACTGCTGGGCGTCCTCGGTCGACAGGTTGATGCAGCCGTTGGTCACATTGGTGTTGCCCTGGGCGCCCGAACTGGCCGGGTTGGCGTGGATGAACTCGCCGTTGTTGGAGATCCGAACGGCGAACCGCTCCCGGATGTTGGCGTAGCCGGCCGCGGGGTTGGTCATGTAGAAGTCTTCGTACTTCTCGGTGACGACGTGGATGCCGCTGCGGGTGACGTTGCGGTCCACGTCTCCCTCGCCGTAGCTACACGGGAAGTCCATGATCACGGCGCCCTGCGCGTCGAGCACCTGGATGCGGTGCGACGACGCCTCGGCGATGACCAACTGGCGTCGGCCGATCTCGAACGACAGCGTCGAATCCTGCGCGCCGAAGGCGCCGTCGCCGAACGGGATGCCGTAGAGCTTCGCGTCGACGTGCACCTTCGTGCCTGCCGGGTAGTAGTCGCGGGTGCGCCAGTGCATTCGCGAACCCCCGACCTCGTCCGGCAGCCATGCCCAGCTGCCCTCGACCGGCGGTTCGGTGGTGACTTTGACCGCCTTCTCGACGGACGCCTTGTCGCTGATCGACGCGTCGAACTGGATGATGATCGGCGCCGCGACACCCACGACCTGACCGTCGGAGAGCTGGAACTGGCCGTTGACCTGGGTGCTCGGGTTGACGGTGGTGAAATTGCCCGAGACCGGGACGGCTTTGCCGTCGCGGCCGACCACCGAGCCGCCCCAGCTGTATTCGACGCCGTAGCCGAGCGGCTCGGTGACGTTGAAAGCCGTGCGATCGCGGTTGAGTGCGCCCGCCACGACCTTGCCTTCTGGATTCTTCAGCGCGACTCGCTGGAACCAGCCGTCGCTGACCTCGACGCCGATGGGCGCGGTCGGCACCACGTCAGCGGTGGAGTCGGCCGGTTGGAACTTCAACGACGGAGTGGGAGGTGCGATCGCCTCACCGACTGAGGGCGCCGAGCGATTCGAACAGGCAGCCAAGGCGCCCGGCGCGATGACTCCGACCGCGAATGCGGTCAAGGCGCGCCGACGACTTATCGACGGCATCCGATCGGCTGGGCTCACGTGGATCCAGGGTACCTAGAGAACCGCCCCAAGCAGAATCGGCTCGGGTGTGAGTTCGATCCTGAATGTCGTTCTGACACCGTCGCGTACCGCCCTGGCCAGCGCAATCAGGTCGGCCGTCGTCGCGCCGCCCCGATTGGTCACAGCCAGGGCGTGCTTGGTCGACAGCCGCGCCGGGGCACCGTCGCCGGGATAACCCTTCCCGAAACCCGCGCGCTCCACGAGCCAGCCCGCGGCCAATTTGACGCCGTCGGGCGCCGGATAGTTGGGCACGTCGCCGTCGACACGGCTCTGTAGCCGCTCGAACACTTCGGGGGCGACGACGGGGTTGGTGAAAAACGACCCGACGCTCCAGGTGTCGTGGTCGGCTTCGTCGAGCACCATGCCCTTGCGGGCCCGCAGTGCCAACACCGCTTCCCGCACGCGGGTCGCATCGACCCGCGAATCCGGTTCTGCGCCAAGCGCATTGGCCAGTTCTCCGTAGCGCACCGGCGCGCTGAGCCCGTCGGGGTTCAATTTGAACTCCACCTCGAGCACGGTCGCTGCTGACGAGTGTTTGAGGATGCTGGTGCGGTAGCCGAACTGCAGGGCAGACGGTGGCACCCACCGGTCCTCGCCGGTACGGCGGTCCAGAAGGCGTACCCGTCGGATGGTGTCGGCGACCTCGGCGCCGTACGCGCCGACGTTCTGCACCGGTGTCGCACCGGCGGAACCCGGGATGCCCGAAAGGCATTCCAGCCCGCCTAGCCCGTGCGCCAGCGACGTCACGACCACGTCATCCCACGCCGCGCCGGCCTCCGCGCGCACGACGTTGTCCTCGACGGTGATCTCGGTGTTGGCGAGCAGGACGACGGTGAGGTCGGTCATGTCGTCGGCCAGCACGACGTTGGATCCGCCGGCCAGTACCAGCGCGTCGCTGTCGGGGCCGAGGGCGCGGGTCGCGTCGACGACCTTCTGCGTGGTGTCGCAGGTGATCAGTCGGCGCGCGACGGGCCCGACGCGCAGAGTGGTCAGCGGCGCCAGCGGCACCGACTTGGAGACGGACGCGCCGCCTATGAGCGAACTGACCACGGGCGGTAACGGTAGCGTGCCAGCTATGCCGCGTTCATTCGACATGGCCACCGAATACGAGGGCAGTGTCGAACAGGTCCACCGCGCATTCCGCGATAAGCGGTACTGGCTCGCACGGTTGACGGAGTCCGGTGCGGACGCCTACTCGCTGGATAGGCTGGTCCTCGGCGAGGACGGCGGCATCGACATCGTGACGACCTGGAAGATCTTCTCCAACCGGTTACCGGGCGTGGTGCAACAGTTCCACCGGGGCGACCTGTCATTCATCCGCGAAGAGATGTGGTCGCCGATCCGCGACGGCGAGGCGGCGGCCACCATCAAACTCACGATCGAAGGTGCACCCGCGAATTTGAGTGGCAGCGCCGTTTTGGCCTCTGCAAATCCCGGCACCGGTTCGCGACTCGAGTTCAATGCCACCGTTCAGGTCGACATCCCGCTCGTGGGCGGCAAGATCGAGAACTTCATCGGCAGCCAGCTCGTCGAGCTGCTGATCCAGGAACAGCGCTTCACCACGGTGTGGATCGCCGAGAACGCCTAGACCCTCATTTGGGGTCGATCGCACCGCCCAGCGCGGTCAGGCAGAACCGCCACAGCCGTTCCTTGACGACGTCGATCTCACCATCGGCGTGCGCCGCGAATGCATAGTAGTGATACACCGAGCGGACCAGTTCGGTGACGAACCACGAATCCCATTCAGGGTCAGGCGGATTGAGCAAGCCAGCCTCGATTGCAGCGGTCACCTCGTTGCGCACCAGATCGAGGAACGGCCGCTCGGCCTCGGCGAGCTCCTTTGGAAACTGTTTGTGCAGCCGCCAACGCGTCGACACCACGAACTTCGATATCGCGGCGTCGTGAGAGTCGCCGTTGAGCCGCTCCAATGTCGACGTGATGAAGAACTTCAACCGGGCCAGCGGGTCGGGCAGCTCACCTGCTGCTATTGATGCTCTTGCCCCCGGTAACCCCGTCCTGCGGCGTGGTGCGGGGCGTATGTCCTCAACCGGCCTAAAGTTGCATTCATGGCTGCCCCCATTGGACAGCTCACACGAGGCACCACCGGCTACAACCGACTGCGACGCAGCGACCGCTGGCTGGTGCATTCGCGACGGGTGCGCGCCGCACTGCTGTCCGCCACCGATCCGTTGGTGGTCGACCTCGGCTACGGCGCGCTGCCTGTGACAACCCTGGAGCTGGCCGAGCGGCTCAGGATGGTGCGCAGCGACGTTCGGGTCATCGGCCTCGAAATCCATCCGGACCGGGTCGAGGCGGCGCGAGCGGCGGGCGGCGACACAGTCGAATTCGCGCTGGGCGGTTTCGAGTTGGCCGGGCGCCGCCCGGTTTTGGTGCGAGCGTTCAATGTGCTGCGCCAGTATCCGGTCGATGCGGTGGCCGAGGCGTGGTCGACCATGCAACATCAGTTGGCTCCCGGTGGCCTCATCGTCGACGGCACATGCGACGAGCTCGGCCGGCTCTGCTGCTGGGTGATGCTCGACGTCGACGGTCCGCTCAGCCTCACGCTGGCCTGTGACCCGTTCTCCATCGCTCGCCCGTCCGATCTCGCCGAGCGGCTGCCCAAGGTATTGATCCATCACAACGTCGACGGCCAGCTCATCCACACGCTGCTGACGGCGGCCGACCGTGCCTGGGCCAGTGTGGCGGGACACGGCGTCTTCGGCCCGCGGATCCGTTGGCGCGCAATGCTGGATCTACTGCGCGATAACGGCTTCCCTGTCGAACCACCGCGGCGACGGATGCGTGACGGCGTGCTCACCGTGCCGTGGTCGACCGTGGCCCCGAATCCGCACTGACCCTGCCCGCCCGCACGTCCTAGGCTGGTCACCATGCGCGTGGCCCTGGCACAGATCCGCAGTGTTACCGAACCTGCGGCGAACCTCGACCTGGTCGAGGACTACACGCGACGCGCTGCCGACGCCGGCGCACGGCTGGTCCTGTTTCCCGAGGCAACGATGTGCCGCTTCGGTGTCCCGTTGGCGGAGATCGCCGAACCGCTGGACGGCGCGTGGGCGACGGGAGTGCGACAGATCGCCGAACGCGCAGGCATCGTCGTCGTCGCCGGAATGTTCGTCCCCGCCGGTTCGCGCGAGGGGCGGGCGCGGGTGACCAACACCCTGATCGCGACGGGGCCCGGAGTCGACGCGCACTACGACAAGATTCACCTCTACGACGCCTTCGGGTTCACCGAGTCGAACACCGTGGCACCGGGCCGGCAGCCGGTGGTGATCACGGTCGATGGCGACCCGGAACCCGTGAAAGTCGGCCTCTCACTGTGCTATGACGTCCGATTCCCCGAGCTCTACGTCGAATTGGCGCGCCGCGGAGCACAACTCATCACCGTCCACGCGTCATGGGGCACCGGCCCCGGCAAGCTCGAGCAGTGGACGCTGCTGGCCCGCGCCCGGGCGATCGACACCAGCGGCTTCATCGCCGCAGTCGATCAGGCCTATCCCGGTGACGAAATCGCCGAACTCGGACCCACCGGGGTGGGCGGCAGCGTCGTCGCGTCGCCGCTGGGAGAAGTCGTCGAATCAGCCGGTGACGATCCGGCCTTGATTGTCACCGATATCGACCTCGAAGCAGGCCGGAAAGCGCGCGAAACCATCGCGGTACTGCACAACCGCACAGATCAGCCATGGCGTAAGGCAGAATCGCGGAGATGACAGACCCCTGGGACCGCCGCAACCAACCGCAGGGACCGCCGCCGCAGCGGCCACAGGGCCCACCGCAGTACCCGCAGGGTCCGCAGCAATATCCGCAAGGGCCAGCGCAACGGCCACCGCAAGGGCCGCCGCCGGGCTACGCCGCGCCTCCTCCACCCCCCGGTCCACCGCCGCAGCAAGCGTCGGCCCCGCAACAGGAAGAGACGACGCCGCCTAAGAAGCGGAAGGGGTTCCTTCGCGATCCGCTGTCGATCGTCCTGACCATCGTCATCGTCGTGGCGGTGGTCGCAGCCGCGCTGATCGGCATCGAGTTGTACGCACGCAACGAGGGCCAGACCAAGGTTGCCGCCGCCGTCGAATGTCTCGTAGAGGACAAAGCCGACGTGTCATTCGGCTTCACGCCGCCGTTTCTGATGCAGCACATGTCCGGCCACTACACGAACATCCACATCGAAACCGCGGGTAATCAGATCCGGGATTTGAGCGGCATGAAAGCCGACGTGACCGTCAAGGACGTGCGGTTGCAGGACACCGCGGACTCAGGTGGCTCGATCGGGTCGCTCGTCGCGAAGATCGACTGGACAGCCGCCGGGATGACACAGTCCATTCAGAACGCCATCCCACTCGTCGGCTCGTTGATCTCCGGCGTCACGACCAACCCGTCCGACGGCACGGTCGAGTTGGAGGCAGCGCTCGGCAACATCATCACCAAGCCTGCGGTCAAAAACGGCGCCCTCACGCTAGAGGTGACGGAGTTGACGGGACTCGGCTTCACCTTGCCGCGCGAGACGATCCAGCCTGCGCTCGACTCCCTCACCTCCCAGCTGACGAATGAGTTGCCGATGAACATCAAGGCCGACTCGGTGGAGGTCACCGACAACGGTGTCGAGACCCAGTTCTCGACCCAGAACGCTTCGATCCCCAAGAGCGAGGACGACTCCTGCTTCTCCAGTATCTGACGGTCAGCCCGTCGGGTCGTTCCACCGAAAGCTGTTGACGTACTTGCCCATATCCATGGCGAGTTGGAGATTGACGCCAGATGGGTGGCCGGGGCCGAATTCCCGGGTGAATTCGTGGTACGGCCCGATCGCTGCGGCGAGCAACGCGTAGTCGTTCCTGACCGCGACCATCACGAGGATCCGCAGTCGGGTGAATGCGCCGCGAGCCTCCTGTGAGTATTCGTCGACGACGACGCCGTACCCGGGCTCGTATCCGACCATGGCGTTGGGAATCTCGTAAGCGGTGGTCGCGTTCGGAAACTTCTGGCCGATCAGGTATTCCACGATCTGCTTCGGCGTTCGGCCTTCGGCAGGTAGCCCGAACAGCTCCACGATGCCGGTGTCTCCGCCGACGAATTTGAGTTGGACGCCGTCCGGGTTGAGCGTCACTTCGTAAGCCGTTCCCGAACCGGGGTATTGCACCGAGAACGCGCCGTCTTGGGAGACGAAACGCGGGTAGGACTCGATCGCCTCGGCGATCGGTGGACGTCCACAGTCGGGCGGACACTGGTACGGGGCTTCGACGGGGGTGGCTATCACCGCGACGGTGGCTCCCACTGCCGCCGCGACAACCGAACCGACGCCCAGCACCGTCAGCAGCCGCCTGGAGGAGGTGCCGCGTATCAGTGCGGTGTCGTCATCCGGTGCATCAAGTCGCGTTTTGCGCGACTTCCGCGACGCCGCACGGGCGGCGACTCCGCAGTTCGGGCAGTACGCCATATCCGGGACAATGTGGTCGCAGTGTGGGCAGGTCAGGCGCCCACGCGGATCCGCCGGGTCGAGCTCTTCGTGCATCAGGGCCGACTGAATACCGACCCTCAGCGCAATCAGGGCGAGCGCAGCGATCAGAAGGTACAGCCCCAACTGCAGAAACAACGGGGCCTCCAGGAGGTCCATCAGCCCCATCGCGGCGAACATGCCAAGTGTCGCAAGCACACTGGCTACGGTGAAGATTCGGCCGCGGAACCACAGTGTCACACCGACCAATCCGCCCAGCGCCGCCGATGTCAACGGCACGGCGATGAGCTGGATTCCGCCTTGGATGACAAGAGTCTCCACTGTCCTGTCGACGGCCGTGATGCCCGTCTGGAACTGCGGCGCCAGCTGGGTCAGAGTCGCCGCTGCGGTAAAACTGATCGCTCCCAGCGCCCCAATCACGAACCCGTCCAACGACTCCCGGATTCCTGGGCGCACCAGCCGAATCACAAACAACGGGATCAGCATCAGCACCGCGTAACTGACGGGGAACGCCAGTACGTACAACGCGAAAGACGGCGTCAGTTTGTCCCCATAGCCCTCAGTGAGCGTGTAGGCGTAGGCGTCGACGACGAGCGAGTCGGTCTCGAAGGCCCAGGCGACGCCGAGGAAGATCGCCATCACGGCCGTCAGCACCAACGTGCTGCGCGGCTGATCGTCGTCAGTCTCGGACTCGCGCAGGTACATCAGGAACAGGATCGGCAGGCCGAGGGCGCCGACAGTGATCAACGGTGCCTGCCACCGCAGCAGGGTGAAGGTAGTCAGCGCGATGAAAAGCAGTGCCAGTCCCACCCGAAACGGCTTGCGCGCCCGACGCGGCAATTGCGGGAAGAGAGAACTTGCGATGGACGGCAGCAGGGTGTGTTCGTTCGGCGCCGCCGCGTACGCGCCGATCCGTAAGCGCCGCCGTCCGCCACCTGGCGGCACGCCGCAGCGTCCGCAGAACGCCCCGTCGGGCACTTCTGTTTCGCACGCCTGACAGACCATGGTGGACATACCACCCGGGCTGCTCACCGAGGCGCCACCCCCTTCTGGAGCGCGAGAATGTTGCGGGCGAGGTTGTAGACGTTCGGGCTCCCGAGCCCGGTCACGAGGTCGTAGCCGGGCTGAGAGAAGTCGACTGCGTTGCCGCCAGAGCTCACCTGGCGGAAGCCAGGAAGATACGAACCGGCCGCCACGTCGTACAGCACGGGGTTCGCGTTCCCGAGCGGATCACCGTCGTTGGCGACGAGGAACTGGTTCATCAGCACGGTGAGCGCGGCCCAAATAGGCGCCGACTGGGACGTTCCGCCGCCGATCACCTCGGTTTGTTTGTAGATGAACCTGACCCCCGTGAACGGATCCGCGACCGCGGCGACATCGGGCGACAGGCGGCGACGCTCGGTATCCCGTTCGACCCTCAGATCGCTCTGCCACTGCGGACGGTCGAACAACGTCGACACTCCGCCGCTCGAGCCCTGGGACAACGGCGAATCGATCCACGGACGTTCGCCCACCCACTGTCCGCGGGGGCTCGTCGACAGGGTGGTGCCGCCGACGACGGTCATGTTCGGTATCGACGAAACCGCGTCCAGCCCGATGTCATCAGGTCCCGGTGGGGCTGACCAGCTTTCGCCGCCTTTGCACTCCAGGCCGGCGGTGTCCCCGCTCGCGTCGAACGCCGAAGTGCCGCGCCGCTGCGCCGCGGTAAGGGCAGCCTGTACCGGTGCCAGATCCGCGGCGGTGAACAGCTTGTCGCAGCCCCACCCGATCGACAGGCTCCACACCGCGCCGGGGAACTGGCGATCGGCTTCTTCGAACATCTTGCTGATCTTCTCGAAGGCGCCGTCGCCCTGCACGGTGGGCCGGGCGTTGACGACGACGAGGCGTGCATCCGGCGCAATCGCGTGTGCCACTTGCAGATCCATCGCAGTTTCGCCGTGCTGCTCCTCCGGCTTCCCACCCACGATCACGGGGGTGAAGCGAGGCAGGCCGGAGGTGTCGGCGAAGCGGTCCAGATCCTCCTGATCGGCGCTGTCGAAGGCGAAGAACACGATCGTCGCACCCTTGCCCGTAAAGCCCTGTTCGGCAAGGGGATCGGCGTTGTAGGCCTGCAACAATCCGTCGGGTGTCAATCCGCCCCATCGCACATCGAGCGGCAGGAACCCGGGGCTCGCCATGCGGTGCGGTGTGAAGCCATTGATCCGGCCGACCTCGACACGACTCCGCGCAGCGGATCCGGTACCGACGGCTGCTGCGTGGACGCATAGAACACCTGGCCTTGGAGGCCAAGGTAATCGTGGATGGGTACGCTGAAAGCCCGCGCCACGTCCGTGGCGGCACCCTCGACGACTGCCCACCCATCGGCGGTCCGCCCGCGCACCCACAGGCCTTTCTCGCCGGCCCATTGAGTCAGCGCCTGGGCCTGTGCCGGATCCGCGAGCGTGACGGTCAGCTGCGCGTCGCCTGAATGCGACGGCCCCAGATCAGTCGAACTCGCCAGCAGCGACGCATAGGGTCCCGTGATCGTGGCCGGAGTATGACGCGCGCAGCCTGCGCTGATGCCAGTTGTGGCGATCAGTGCCGCTACCGCAAGCGCCGGGATCCGGCGCACCGTCTCAGTGATGACCCGGCAGGCTGTGGTGCCCGGGAGCCTGCGTGGCCGGTGGTGGCGCAACGACGCTCGGCGAGAACGGGTTCGGCCCGCCCGGCTCGAGGCGGGGGGCGTTCTCCGTCGGCTCAACCGTTGCGCTGGACGACGGCGTCGTCGTGGTGGTCGTGGTGGTCGTCGACGTCCGCGTGAAGAAGCCCACCGCGGCGGCGGCAGCGATTCCCCGCAACTGTGGAGACTCGACGAAGCAAAGGCTTCTGCATTGTCATGTAGTACATCCTATGCGTGTCACCTGCGAAATAGCTAAGAAGGATACGCCTTCGAACAGTTTTGGCACACTCTCGAAGGGACATCAGCAACATTGTTTAGTTTGCATCAACTCCTCTTGCCGTCCCCTCCAGTCCATCGAGTACTGACCGGGTTCCAGACAGTCCCAGCCGGGTCGCACCGGCGTCGAGCATGGACACCGCGTCGGCGGTCGTGCGGATGCCGCCGCTGGCCTTGACCTCGACACCTGGGCCAACGG
>CAVRFN010000003.1:0-160461 GCA_963720345.1 uncultured Actinomycetota bacterium | reverse complement strand
CCGATGGGCCCAGGTAGGCGGGGAAGAAGAACCGGCGATCCTGCTCTAGGGCTCGGCGGTCGCTCTCGTCGACCTTGACCATGATCGAGTGCGGGTACTGGACGTAGTCGGCGCCCTTGGTCGCCGGTTTGACGCTGCCGCCGTACATCAGGAACATCTTCGAGACGAAGAACGAGGGTCTGCCGTGCGACACCTTCTCGAACGCCTCGGGGAATCCGAGGGCGAGGGTGCGTACCTTCGCCAGCACCGGGTCGTCATCGCGGAACATCACCGGATGCGGCATGCGGCCAGGGTATCCGCTCGGCACGACGTGTCCGGGTGTGTCGGGGGCCTCGGCTAGCCTGCCAGGGTGAGCCCGAAGGCGACCCCTGACCCGAAGACCACGCTGGCCGAACAGGCCGAGGAGGCACCCGACGCCGACCTGCGGCGCCGCTGGCAAGAGCTGGCCGACGAGGTGCGGGGTCATCAATTCCGCTATTACGTGCGAGACGCCCCGGTCATCTCGGACGCGGAGTTCGACAAGCTTCTGCGTGAACTGCAGGGGCTCGAAGACGCGAACCCGGAGCTGCGAACCCCCGATTCGCCGACGCAACTGGTCGGCGGCGCCGGCTTCGCCACCGACTTCACCTCCGCAGACCACCTCGAGCGGATGCTGTCGCTGGACAACGTGTTCACCCCGGACGAGCTCGCGGCGTGGGCTGCGCGCACGAAGGGCGAAATCGGCGACGACGCGCATTACCTCTGCGAGCTCAAGATCGACGGGGTGGCGCTGGCGCTGGTGTATCGCGACGGGCGGCTGGAGCGCGGCGCCACCCGGGGCGACGGCCGCACCGGCGAGGACGTCACGCTGAATGCGCGGACCATCGACGACATTCCCGAAAAGCTCACCGGCACCAAAGAATTCCCGGTTCCGAAAGTCCTTGAGGTGCGCGGCGAGGTGTTCTTCCGGGTCGCCGACTTCGAGGACCTCAACGCCGGCCTGGTCGCAGAGGGCAAGCCGCCGTTCGCCAATCCCCGAAACAGCGCCGCCGGCTCGCTGCGCCAGAAGAATCCGGCCGTCACCGCACGCCGCAAGCTACGGATGATCTGCCACGGTCTCGGACACGCCGAAGGCTTCAGCCCCAAGACCCTGCACGATGCCTATCGCGCGCTCAAGGCGTGGGGGCTACCGGTGTCCGATCACACCGCGCAGGGTCCAAGGCATCGACGCCGTCACCGAGCACATCGCGTACTGGGGCGAGCACCGACACGATGTCGAGCACGAAATCGACGGTGTGGTAGTCAAAGTCGACGAGATCGCGTTGCAACGGCGGCTCGGTTCCACCTCACGTGCGCCGCGGTGGGCGATCGCCTACAAGTACCCGCCGGAGGAGGCGACCACCAAGCTGCTCGACATCAAGGTCAACGTGGGCCGCACCGGCCGGGTCACCCCGTTCGCCTTCATGGAGCCCGTCAAGGTCGCGGGCTCCACCGTCAGCCAGGCCACGCTGCACAACGCCTCGGAGGTCGTACGCAAGGGCGTGCTGATCGGCGACACCGTCGTGATTCGCAAGGCCGGCGACGTCATTCCCGAGGTGCTCGGGCCGGTCGTGGATCTGCGTGACGGCTCCGAACGCGAATTCGTCATGCCCACAAAGTGTCCCGAATGCGGCACCACCCTCGCCCCGGCGAAGGAGGGTGACGCCGACATTCGCTGTCCGAATACGCGGTCGTGCCCGGCACAGTTGCGGGAGCGCGTGTTCCACGTCGCGGGGCGCGGCGCGTTCGACATCGAGGGCCTCGGCTATGAGGCGGCTGTCGCGCTCCTGCAGGCCGGCGTCATCACCGACGAAGGCGACCTGTTCACCATCGGCAGCCCCGATCTGTTGCGGACAGACCTGTTCAAGACCAAGGACGGCAACCTGTCGGCCAACGGCAAGCGGCTACTGGTGAACCTGCACGACGCGAAGTCAAAACCGCTGTGGCGGGTGCTGGTCGCGTTGTCCATCCGTCACGTCGGTCCGACCGCCGCCCGCGCACTGGCCACCGAGTACGGCACGTTGGACGCGATCATGGCCGCGTCGGAGGAGGAACTGGCGGTCGTCGAAGGAGTGGGCCCGACGATCGCGGCCGCGGTCACCGAGTGGTTCACCGTCGATTGGCACCGCGCGATCGTCGACAAGTGGCGGGCGGCCGGTGTGCGGATGGCCGACGAACGCGACGCCAGCATCGAGCGCACCCTCGAGGGACTGTCGATCGTCGTCACCGGGTCGCTGACCGGGTACTCCCGCGACGATGCGAAGGAAGCCATCGTCGCGCGCGGCGGAAAGGCCGCCAGCTCGGTGTCGAAGAAGACGGCCTACGTCGTGGCCGGCGATTCGCCCGGCTCGAAATTCGACAAGGCCGTCGAACTCGGCGTCCCCGTTCTCGACGAGGACGGCTTCACCCGGCTGCTGGAGAACGGACCCGACGGCGTCTAAGCCGCTTGCCGCGTTTGTTGCCACGGGGCACCGGGCACCCGACTGGTGACTGCGAAGGAGTTTGTGATGGCGATCTGCGCTACCTGTGGCAATGACTACGACAAGGCGTTCACGGTGACCTGGGGCGACGACAAGAGTGCGACGTTCGACAGCATCGAATGCGCGGCGGCTCAATTGGCGCCGGAGTGCGCGCATTGCGGTTGCCGAATTCTGGGCCACGGCATTGAGACACCCGAGGCGATCTTCTGCTGCGCGCACTGTGCGCGAAAGGACAGCAACGCCGACGTCAACGATCGCTATCCGGTGCCCGCGGGAGCCTGATTCAGCGCAGAATCGTCGCGACGATGCCGGCCAGGTATCCCAGTCGCGCAACCTCCGATGGCCGGAAAAGCGGACCGCCGGGCCGACCCAGCACCACAGCGGTGCCGGGATCGCTGAGTGGGGCGGCGGCCAGCGTGGTGTCCATGTCGCGCCAAATCTGAGGTACCCACTCAGCGCCGCCGTCCAGCGCTTCTGCGTGATCGATTGGCAGCCAGGGAGTCTCGGCGGCCTGTGTCTCGGGAGCTCCATGGCTTCCGACGATGCGCTGAGGGCCGGATTCGGTCAGCCTAACCACGGTGCACCATCCGACGCGCAGAACGCGTGGCGCCTCATCGGCGAGGACCTGCAGTTTCTTCTTCGCCGGTGCCGCGGCGATGTGGTCGATCAGCTCGAGTTCGCGGTGCGCCTCCAGCAGGCCGGTGTGCGGCCGAATGGCGTCGACATAGACCCCTTTGATCTGCTCGGCGGCGGTGATGAGCATGTCGGGCATTGCGCCCTGGGGCAGTTCGACCACCAGATCGTCGACGGCATAGCCGGTGCCGCGTTCGACGACATCTAGCGACAGGATGTCGGCGCCAACGGAGCCGAGCGCGACGGCTAACGAGCCGAGGCTGCCCGGTCGGTCCTCCAGCTGGACCCGCAGCAGATACGAAGGCACGCGCAACACTGTTTCACAGGCCGTGCGGCTCAGCATTCCGGTATCTGACGCCCATCAGGGCTGAATGCGGTCTTTCGCCAGCTCGCACGGCCCGCGGGGGGTCGTTACCGAACTACGACTTGCCGTGATGCTTAGTCAGGCTTGTCGGTGCGATCCCGCTCGAGGAGCTCCTTGAGCCGGTCGAGACCCGTTGAAGCGCGCTTGGCCATCACATTGCGTGCGAGGGGCAGCACCACAAGGCGGGCCAAGATATTGCTGTTACGGCTGAGCATGCGCCACTGCACGGTGCATACCTCAGGCGACGGCTCGGTGATGCGTATTTCCATGCGCGGCATCACGATCGACAGGTCACCTTCTGTGATGAGCCACTGCGGCGGCTCTACGTCGACGACGCGGATTGGCACCGCCCGGCGGCCACGCAACGGAACAACAACCGTCTCGCGGTACTCGCGCCCGCTCTCGGAGAACGGCACGTCATTGTGTGCGACGACGCTGAGTTACACCGGGAAACCACTCGGCGAAGTTCTCGAGGTCGCAGGTGTAATCGAATGCTTCTGTGCACGGGCACGCGATGTCGATGGCCGCATCCGCCAGTAGGTACATGTCACGCTCCTTTCAGGACGATGGCCGGATGTTAAAGTATCGAGTTAGGTCTATAGTCAAGCGAGTTGCTATGCGTATCAGCGATTTAGAGGCCGCAACCGGCGTAGGGCGACACGCTTTGCGCTATTACGAGCGCGAGGGATTGCTCGGCGAAATACCTCGCGGGAACAACAACTACCGGGACTATCCGCAGTCGCTGACCAAACAGGTTCGACTACTTCGAAGCATGCAGTCGCTCGGGTTCAGCCTGGCCGAAATTCGTCAGATACTCGAAGGCCTGCGCGCCCGTGGCCTTGACTGCGCTGACGGCGCCCGACTCGTCGCCGACAAGCGTGCTCGCGTCGAGGAACAGATCCGCGACCTCCGCAATGTCAGCCGCCTTCTGCGTGAGGAGCAGCTGCGGTTGGAACGCAGCGCGCGCGAGCACGGACGTCTCCCCACCTCACAGAGGTGAGAATCCCTGACGCCTTCGCACTCCTGTGGGATCGCAACCCGGCGGTTTTCAACGCGATAACAGCCGATGACTAGGCTTTGCAGTCGTGTCACAGATCTCTCGAGACGAGGTAGCCCATCTGGCGCGCCTGGCTCGCCTAGCCCTGGCTGAGGACGAGCTGGACAGCTTGGCCGGACAGTTGGACGCCATCCTCAGTCACGTCAGCCAGATCCAAGCCGTCGACGTCGCCGGCGTCGACCCGACCGGCAATCCGCTCAAGGACGTCAACGTGTTCCGCCCCGACGAGGTCGAGCCGTGCCTGACCCAGGAGGAAGCGCTGGCCGAGGCGCCCAAGGCGGTCGACGGCCGGTTCGGCGTGCCCCGGATTCTGGGGGAGGCCGAATGAGCGGTAGCGAGCTGATTCGGCTCGACGCGGCCACGCTCGGCGCCAAGATCGCGGCCAAGGAGGTGTCGTCGGCCGAGGCGACGCGCGCCTGCCTGGACCAGATCGCGGCGACCGATGGCGAATACCACGCGTTTCTGCACGTCGCGGAAGAGAAGGTGCTGGCCGAGGCGGCGCGGGTGGACGATTTGGTCGCCGCGGGCGAGACGCTGCCGTCGCCGCTGGCGGGTGTGCCGCTGGCGCTCAAGGACGTGTTCACTACCACCGATATGCCGACCACCTGCGGGTCGAAGATTCTCGAGGGTTGGACGTCGCCGTACGACGCGACGGTCACCGCGCGGCTGCGCGCGGCCGGCATCCCGATTCTGGGCAAGACGAACATGGACGAGTTCGCAATGGGCAGCTCGACCGAGAACTCCGCCTACGGTCCGACCCGCAACCCCTGGAACACCGACCGCGTGCCGGGTGGTTCGGGGGGCGGCAGTGCCGCAGCTTTGGCGGCGTTCCAGGCACCGCTGGCCATCGGGTCTGACACCGGCGGGTCGATCCGTCAGCCCGCGGCCTTGACCGCGACGGTTGGTGTGAAGCCGACCTACGGCACGGTGTCGCGATATGGACTGATCGCGTGCGCGTCGTCGCTGGATCAGGGCGGGCCGTGTGCGCGGACGGTGCTGGACACCGCGCTGCTGCACCAGGTGATCGCTGGTCACGACCCGAAGGACTCGACGTCGGTCGACGCCGCGGTGCCCGATGTGGTCGCGGCGGCCAGGACCGGCGCAGCGGGGGATCTGAAGGGCGTGCGGATCGGCGTCGTTAAGCAGTTGCGCGGTGACGGATACCAGGACGGCGTGTTGACGTCGTTCAATGCCGCCGTCGAACAGCTCACCGCGCTGGGCGCCGAGATCAGCGAGGTCGACTGCCCGCACTTCGACTACTCACTGCCCGCGTATTACCTGATCCTGCCCTCGGAGGTCTCGTCGAATCTCGCGCGGTTCGATGCGATGCGGTACGGGTTGCGCGTCGGCGACGACGGAACGCACAGTGCCGAGGAAGTGATGGCGCTGACCCGCGCCGCGGGCTTCGGCCCAGAAGTGAAGCGCCGCATCATGATCGGCACCTATGCACTGTCGGCCGGTTACTACGACGCGTATTACAACCAGGCGCAGAAGGTGCGGACACTGATCGCGCGCGATCTTGACGAGGCCTACCGGAAGGTCGACGTGCTGATCTCGCCGACGACCCCGACGACCGCGTTCCCGCTGGGGGAGAAGGTCGACGATCCGTTGGCGATGTACCTGTTCGACTTGTGCACGCTGCCGCTGAACCTGGCCGGCCATTGCGGAATGTCGGTGCCATCGGGCCTGTCGGCAGACGACAACCTGCCGGTCGGGCTGCAGATCATGGCGCCCGCGCTGGCCGACGACCGGCTTTATCGGGTGGGCGCCGCCTATGAAGTTGCGCGAGGTCCGCTGCCAACAGCGGTCTGACGGGGGAGGATAGGCACATGCGTATCGGAGTTCTCACCGGCGGGGGCGACTGTCCCGGGCTGAACGCGGTGATCCGCGCTGTCGTCCGCACCTGCGACTCGCGGTACCACTCGTCGGTCGTCGGATTCCTGGACGGCTGGCGTGGCCTGCTGGAAGACCGCCGCATCCAGCTGAAGAATGATGACCGCAACGACCGCCTGCTGGCCAAGGGCGGCACCATGCTGGGCACCGCCCGGGTGCATCCCGACAAACTGAGGGCCGGCCTGCCGCAGATAATGCAGACCCTCGACGACAACGGCATCGACGTGCTGATCCCGATCGGTGGAGAGGGCACACTCACCGCCGCGCATTGGCTGTCCGAGGAGAACGTCCCGGTGGTCGGCGTGCCCAAGACGATCGACAACGACATCGACTGCACTGACGTGACATTCGGTCACGACACCGCGCTTGGCGTGGCGAGCGAGGCCATCGACCGATTGCACAGCACTGCTGAGTCGCATCAGCGGGTGATGCTGGTCGAGGTGATGGGCCGTCATGCCGGGTGGATCGCGCTGAACGCCGGGCTTGCCTCAGGTGCCCACATGACGCTGATCCCCGAGCAGCCGTTCGACGTCGAAGAAGTGTGCCGGCTGATCAAGCAGCGCTTTGTACGCGGCGACGCTCACTTCATCTGCGTGGTGGCCGAAGGCGCCAAACCCGCCGAGGGCTCGATGCCGATGCGCGAAGGCGGCATGGACGAGTTCGGGCACGAGAAGTTCACCGGCGTCGCTCAACAGCTGGCCGTCGAAGTGGAGAAGCGGATCAGAAAGGAAGTCCGGGTCACCGTGCTCGGACATGTCCAGCGTGGCGGCACCCCGACGCCGTATGACCGGATCCTGGCGACCCGCTTCGGGGTGAACGCCGCGGATGCCGCACACGCGGGGGAGTACGGGATGATGGTGTCGCTGCGAGGCCAGGAGATCGGCCGGGTGCCGCTCGCCGATGCGGTGCGCCAGCTCAAGCTGGTGCCGCAGAGCCGCTACGACGACGCCGCCGAGTTCTTCGGCTGAGTTCTCGGGCTGGGCTGCCATCGCTGGACGCGCAGGGACGTGCGCAAGAGACCGAGATCACCGCAACATTGACGGCCACCGAGCGCAAGGCCGTGCTTCGGCACCTGCAACAAATGTCCGCCGCTGTCGGGCTGACCCCGGGCGTGCACCCGAAACTCGCTTAGGCCGACCCCACTACGATCAGAATCATGACTGTCGCCGCTTCTGAGCTCCTTGACTACGACGAGGTCATCGCCCGCTACGAACCAGTGATGGGCATGGAAGTCCACGTCGAGCTCTCCACTGCCACCAAGATGTTCTGCGGGTGCACCAACGAATTCGGCGGCGAACCGAACACGCAGGTGTGCCCCGTGTGTCTGGGCCTGCCCGGCTCTCTGCCGGTGCTCAACCAGTCCGCGGTCGAGTCCGCCATCCGGATCGGGTTGGCGCTGAACTGCGACATCGCACCGTGGGGCCGGTTCGCCAGGAAAAACTACTTCTACCCGGACCAGCCGAAGAACTACCAGATCAGCCAGTACGACGAGCCGATCGCGGTCGACGGTTACCTCGACGTGCCACTCGAGGACGGCACCACCTGGCGCGTGGAGATAGAACGCGCGCATATGGAGGAGGACACCGGCAAGCTCACGCACCTCGGAAGCGACACCGGCCGTATCGAGGGCGCGACGACGTCGCTGCTCGATTACAACCGGGCGGGGGTGCCGCTGATCGAGATCGTCACCAGGCCGATCGAGGGCACCGGCGACCGGGCACCGGAGATCGCCAGAGCGTATGTGACTGCGCTGCGGGATCTGTTGCGTGCCTTGGGAGTTTCCGACGTCCGAATGGACCAGGGCTCGATGCGTTGCGACTCCAACCTGTCGCTGAAGCCCAAGGGCGCAACGGAGTTCGGCACACGCACCGAGACCAAGAACGTGAACTCACTCAAGAGCGTCGAAGTTGCGGTGCGCTACGAGATGCGTCGCCAGGCAGCGATTCTCGACGCGGGCGGCACGATCACACAGGAGACCCGCCACTTCCACGAGGACGGCCACACCACGGCGGGTCGCAGCAAGGAGACTGCACAGGACTACCGGTATTTTCCGGAGCCCGACCTCGAACCGGTGGCGCCGAGCGCGGAACTCGTCGAACGGCTGCGCGGCACCATTCCCGAGTTACCGTGGTTGACCCGCAACCGGATTCAGCAGGACTGGGGCATTTCCGACGAGGTGATGCGCGACCTGGTCAACAACGGCGCGATCGATCTGGTGGCCGCGACGGTCGAGCACGGCGCATCCAGCGAAGCTGCGCGGGCGTGGTGGGGAAACTTCCTGGTGCAGAAGGCCAATGAGTCCGGCACCGAACTGGAGACGCTCCCAATCACCCCAGCGCAGGTCGCTGCCGTGGTGAAGCTGGTCGACGAGGGCAAGCTGTCGAACAAGCTGGCCCGCCAGGTCATCGAGGGCGTATTGGCCGGGGAAGGCGAGCCCGAACAGGTGATGACCGATCGCGGTTTGGCCGTCGTGCGTGACGACTCGCTGATACAGGCTGCCGTCGACGAAGCCCTGGCCGCCAATCCCGATGTCGCGGAAAAGATCCGCGGCGGCAAGGTGCAGGCCGCGGGTGCCATCGTCGGCGCCGTGATGAAGGCCACCAAGGGCCAGGCCGACGCGGCGCGCGTACGGGAGCTGGTGCTCGCCGCCTGCAGCTAGATCAGTCCGTCCGTCAGAGGCGTTTGCCGAACGTTCCTTACCGCCAAAAATTTTGGTGATTTTTCGAGCGGTAAGGAACGTTCGGCGCTGTGTGTCAGCGATGTCAGGTGTTGTCGGCGTTGGTGCGCGGGAAGCCGCCGCCCTGCGGGAACAGCGGGAAGACGACATCGTCCAACTTCTCGGCATCGCCTGCCGTCTTGTTGACGGTCGCGGCCCAGATGTTGCCGTCGGGTGACACCGCCATCCCCCATGCATGTCCGTGCAGATCCTGGCGGACCACTTCGGGATCACCGGTGACGGCGCCGGTGTCCGGAGCGAGACGAACGGCGACGGACTGCTTGGTGTTCACGAGGTTCACCAGCACGGTGCCGTCGAGTGCCGCGCACCCGGCGACGCCTGGGCGATCGGGCCACGTCCACACCGTGGACACCTTGGAATCCTTGGTGATGCGCTGCAGGCGGTCACCGGTCGGGGTGCGATCGGTGACGTACAGCGACTCGTCCGAGGGGTCGATGCACGTCCCGCCGCCTGCGCCAAGGCCCGACAGCGCGGTCGTGGTCGGCGCCTGGTCGACCGTCGTCGGCTGCTCGATACGCAGTAACTTGCCGGCCAGCGATTGGGGATCCCCCGCCTCAGCGGGGTTGCCGGCGTCGCCGGTCTGCACCTGCAGCGTGGTCGGGCTGGTGAAGATCAGCGAACCCGTGTTGCCGGTGGCGCCCTTGGGGATGCCGACCAGAATCGGCTTGGGAATGTCGCCGTCGGCGATGCGGATGACCCGGTTGTCGGTCGGAGTGCTCACGTAGGCGTACATCAGACGGTCCTGGACGTAGGTCGGCGACAACACGATGTCCATGAGTCCGCCGTCGCCGCTGCCGTCGACGGGCAGGACGACTTTGACCTTGGGTTCGGCGCGCACCGACACCTCTTTCACCGCGCCGGTCGTCCGCTCGGCCACCAGCGCCGACTGGCTGTCGGGCAGCATGATCAGGCCGCTGGTGCTTTCCAGGCAGCCCTGCATCACCCCAGGAGCCGGGCACTCTTTGGGGAACGGCTTGGGCGGTAGCGGCGGCGGGGGCGGAGGCGTCGACGTCGGCCCGGGTGTCATTTCCGGTTCCGTGGTGAACGGCTGCGATTGTGCGTCGTCGAATCGTGCACAGCCGGACCCGACGAGCAACGCCGCGCACACCACGGCGAACACAGCCCGCATCGGCCGGCGCAGTCTCATGCGAGCCAGGTTACGGATTGTTCGGCGAGTGCGCGCCACGCACATGCCGCCGCCCGGCCTGTGGGAAGGCCCGCGAATAGGGCGCCGAAAGCGCCGCGCCAATCCTCGGTTCACAGGTGAATAGCACTTACCCTGGCAGTCGTGACCAGTCATCCCCACGACCCAAGCGCGTGGCAGCGGCCCGACGACGCGGCCGGTCGCCCCATGTCGGCAAGCCTGGTCGACCCCGAAGACGATCTTCCGTCCGCGAACTACGCGGGCGATTTCGAAACCACTGCGATCCCGTCGTACGACGCCGGCCGGTCCGAGACCGAGACGGCCGGCTTCGGGCTGCTCAACGAGCCCGAACCGCTGCCCTACGTCCAGCCGGGTGGTCGGCACGCCATGACCTCTTACGGAGCGGAACCGGCCGAGTACGGACCGGATATCGACGCCCAGAGCCACGCTGCAGACCGTCGGGGCACCCAGGACCTCGGTCTTCTCGTCCTGCGTCTCGGTATCGGCGCGATCCTGATCGGGCACGGACTGCAGAAGGCATTCGGCTTGTTGGGCGGCCCCGGTCTGGACGGTTGGGGCGATTCGCTGACCACGATGGGCTTCAAATACGCCGACATACTCACCTACGTCACGACGGTCGGTCAGATCGCCGCGGGCCTGCTTCTGGTGCTTGGTCTGTTCACCCCGGTGGCTGCGGCCGGTGCACTGGCATACCTGGTGACCGGCCTGCTGGCGGAGGCAATGGCGGCTCACGAAGAGGCCAGGCTGGCGCTGTTCCTCACCGACGGCCATGAGTACAAGGTGTTCCTGGCGTGCGCGGTCGCGGCGCTCATCCTGACCGGTCCCGGCCGATACGGATTCGATGCCGGACGGGGCTGGGCCCGACGCCCGTTCGTCGGCTCGTTCATCGGGCTGCTGCTCGGTGTCGGCGCCGGCGTCGCGTTGTGGGTGCTGCTCAACGGCGGCAACCCGCTGGGGTAGCAGACCCGCAGAACTACGCGTACGGATTGGGCACTCGGCCCGCGCTCACCTCGGTGAGCTGGGGCAATGTCGCGAACGTCACCGCAGGAAGTTGCAGCTCGCTGCCATCCTTGAGGTGCGCGGTCGCCCAGGAGGACCTGCCGAACCGCAGGCCGTCGATGTCATCCCAGTCGACGGTCTCGCTGCTCAGAAGTGAACGCGCGGTCACGGTCTTGCTGTCGGCGACTGTCCGGTACCTGGCCACCAGCTACCGACAGCATGATCGGGATGACGAGGAGCAGCGCGACCCAGGGCGGCCCGGCGAGAACCACCGCCAGCAGGCCCAGCGCGAGAAATCCGACCGCGAAATGCGCCATCGGAGAGATCCGGATGACGACGGGCTTCTGATCGGCGGCGTCAGCACTCACATCGCCATTTTTGCACTGTGTGCGGGGGTGCCGGGAATTCGACCACCCCGAGCGGATGCCCGGAATTTGACCCGTGACCAGTGCGGAGGCTACCGTCGACTGTTATGCAGGCCCCGGGATTGCTCGTAGTAATTGGGAAGCGCGTTGATGCCGCGCTTGCCCTCTCCTGGGCATAGCCAACAGCATCGACGCGCGACCCTCGTACAGCAGCCCAGCTGACGGGGGTTTTTTCTTGCCCCACCACCGATTTGAGATCCTAGAAACCACCCGGAACAGAGAGAGAAGATCGTGAGCGCACCCACCACGCGACCGCCCGAGCAGTCGGAGACCGCGCCAAACGGGACACATGCCGCGCCCAAGCCCGGCTCGGCTCCGCCCAAACGCATTGCGCCGCATCAGCTCACCGGAGCGCAGGCCGTAATCCGGTCGCTGGAGGAACTCGACGTCGACATCATCTTCGGTATCCCCGGCGGTGCCGTGTTGCCGGTCTACGACCCGCTTTTCGACTCGCAGAAGCTGCGTCACGTCCTGGTGCGCCATGAGCAGGGCGCAGGGCACGCCGCCAGCGGGTATGCGCACGCCACCGGCAGGGTCGGCGTGTGCATGGCGACTTCGGGTCCGGGTGCCACGAACCTGGTCACTCCACTCGCCGACGCCCACATGGACTCGATCCCGGTGGTCGCGATCACCGGCCAGGTCGGCCGCGCGCCTGATCGGCACCGACGCCTTCCAGGAAGCCGACATCTCCGGCATCACGATGCCGATCACCAAGCACAACTTCCTGGTCCGCGACGGCGACGACATCGCCCGGGTGATGGCCGAGGCGTTCCACATCGCGCGGTCCGGCCGCCCGGGCCCGGTGCTCGTCGACATTCCGAAGGACGTGCTGCAGGGGCAATGCACGTTCAGCTGGCCGCCGCAGATCGACCTGCCCGGCTACAAGCCGAACACCAAGCCGCACAGCCGCCAGGTTCGCGAGGCCGCCAAGCTGATCGCCGCGGCCCGCAAGCCGGTGCTGTACGTCGGTGGCGGCGTGATCCGCGGCGAGGCCACCGCGGAGCTGCTGAATCTGGCCGAGCTGACCGGGATCCCCGTCGTCACCACGCTGATGGCCCGTGGCGCGTTCCCCGACAGCCACCCGCAGAACATGGGCATGCCCGGAATGCACGGCACCGTGGCCGCGGTGGCCGCCCTGCAGACGCAGCGATCTGCTGATCGCGCTGGGCACGCGCTTCGACGACCGGGTGACGGGCAAGCTGGATTCCTTTGCGCCAGAAGCCAAGGTCATCCATGCCGACATCGACCCGGCCGAGATCGGCAAGAACCGCCACGCCGACGTGCCGATCGTGGGCGACGTCAAAGCCGTGATCACCGACCTGATCGACGTGCTTGCGACGCGACGGCAGCTCGGCTCGATCAACGATCGACAACTGGTGGGAGTACCTGCGCGGCGTGCAGGTCGACCTATCCGCTGAGCTACGGCGCGCAGAGCGACGGCAGCCTGTCGCCCGAGTACGTCATCGAGACGCTGGGCAAGATGGCGGGTCCGGACGCGGTGTACGTCGCCGGTGTTGGGCAGCACCAGATGTGGGCCGCGCAGTTCATCAAGTACGAGAAGCCGAAGACCTGGCTGAATTCGGGCGGTCTGGGCACCATGGGCTACGCGGTCCCGGCCGCGATGGGCGCCAAGTTCGGCCGCCCCGACGCCGAGGTGTGGGCCATCGACGGCGACGGCTGCTTCCAGATGACCAACCAGGAGCTGGCCACCTGTGCGGTCGAGGGCGCGCCGATCAAGGTGGCCATCATCAACAACGGCAATCTGGGCATGGTGCGGCAGTGGCAGACGCTGTTCTACGAAGAGCGGTACAGCCAAACCGATCTGGGCACGCACTCGCGCCGGATCCCGGACTTCGTCAAGCTGGCCGAGGCGCTCGGCTGCGTCGGATTGCGTTGTGAGCGTGCCGAAGACGTCGAGGCCGTCATCAAGCAGGCCCGCGAGATCAACGACCGTCCGGTGGTCATCGACTTCATCGTCGGCGCCGACGCGCAGGTGTGGCCGATGGTGGCCGCGGGCACCAGCAACGACGAGATCCAGGCCGCGCGCGGCATCCGGCCGCTGTTCGACGATCCCGAAGAGGGGCATGCCTGATGACCGTCACCACCCATACGCTTATCGGTGCTCGTCGAGGACAAGCCCGGCGTGCTGGCGCGCGTTGCGTCGCTGTTCTCGCGGCGCGGCTTCAACATTCAGTCGCTCGCGGTCGGCGCGACCGAGCAGAAGGACATGTCCCGGATGACGATCGTGGTCAGCGTCGAGGACTCGCCGCTCGAGCAGATCACCAAGCAGCTCAACAAGCTCATCAACGTGATCAAGATCGTCGAGCAGGACGAGGACAACTCGGTCTCCCGCGAGTTGGCGCTGATCAAGGTGCGCGCCGACGCGACCACCCGCAGTCAGGTCATCGAGGCGGTGAATCTTTTCCGCGCCAAGGTCGTTGACGTCTCGACGGAGTCGCTGACCGTCGAGGCCACCGGCACCCCGGAGAAGCTCGAGGCGCTGCTGCGGGTGTTGGAGCCATACGGAATCCGCGAGCTCGTGCAGTCCGGTGTGGTGTCGCTGTCGCGCGGTCCGCGTGGCATCGGCACGGCCAAGTAGTCCCGAATCCCAAATCAATTAGAAGAGTCGAAGAGAAGGAAATTCACGAATGCCAGTTGAGATGTTCTACGACGACGACGCGGACCTGTCGATCATCCAGGGCCGCAAGGTCGGCGTCATTGGCTACGGCAGCCAGGGCCACGCCCACTCGCTCAGCCTGCGCGACTCCGGCGCGCAGGTGAAGGTCGGCCTCAAAGAGGGATCGAAGTCCCGCGCGAAGGTCACCGAGCAGGGACTCGACGTGGATACGCCGGCCGAGGTCGCCAAGTGGGCCGACGTGATCATGCTGCTGGCGCCCGACACCGCCCAGGCCGACATCTTCAAGAACGATATCGAGCCCAATCTAGAGGACGGCAACGCGCTGTTCTTCGGCCACGGCCTCAACATTCACTTCGATTTGATCAAGCCGCCGGCCAACGTCACCATCGGCATGGTGGCCCCGAAGGGGCCGGGTCACCTGGTGCGCCGTCAGTTCGTCGACGGTAAGGGTGTGCCGTGCCTGATCGCGGTCGACCAGGACCCCAAGGGTGAGGGCCAGGCGCTCGCGCTGTCCTACGCCAAGGGCATCGGTGGTACCCGCGCAGGCGTCATCAAGACGACGTTCAAGGACGAGACCGAGACCGACCTGTTCGGCGAGCAGGCCGTGTTGTGCGGTGGCACAGAGGAACTCGTCAAGACCGGGTTCGACGTGATGGTCGAGGCGGGCTACGAGCCCGAGTTGGCGTACTTCGAGGTGCTGCACGAACTCAAGCTGATCGTCGACCTGATGTACGAGGGTGGCATCGCGCGGATGAACTACTCGGTGTCTGACACCGCGGAGTTCGGCGGCTACCTGTCCGGGCCGCGGGTGATCGACGCTGACACGAAGAAGCGCATGAAGCAGATCCTCGGCGAGATCCAGGACGGCACCTTCGTCAAGAAACTCGTCGCGAACGTCGAGGGCGGCAACAAGGAACTCGAGCGGCTGCGTAAGGAGAACGCCGAGCATCCCATCGAGGTGACCGGCAAGAAGCTGCGTGACTTGATGAGCTGGGTCGACCGGCCCATCACCGAGACCGCCTAACTGTGATTTCGGTGCGCAAACGGTCGCGCCGACCGCGACGGTTTGCGCACCGAAATCGCTATGAGGTGAGTCGATCAGCGATACCGACGACGCGCTTGGCCAAATGGTCGAGCGCGTCGTTCGTTGCGCCGTCGAACTCATTGATGTTGCCGTGATCCGCGGTGAGACTCGCGCCGTAGGGGTTTCCGTCGACGTACTTCAGCGGGTCGGTGTATCCGGGCGGCACGATGATGCCGCCGAAGTGCATCAGCGTGATGTACAGCGAGAGGATTGTCGTCTCCTGGCCGCCGTGGATGGTGTTGGTCGACGTGAATGCGGCATAGACCTTGTCGGCGAGCTTGCCCTCCGACCAGATGCCGCCAAGCGAGTCGAGGAAGGCGCGCAGCTGCGATGCGACCGAACCGAATCGCGTGGGCGAGCCGAAGATCACCGCGTCCGCCCAGACGATGTCGTCGCCGGTCGCCACGGGCAGATCCTTGGTCGCCTCGTAGTGGGCCGTCCAAGCGGGATTTTGTGCGAATGACGCCGGATCGCGTGTCTCGGCGACATGGCGGATGCGCACCTGGGCACCTGCGGCTTCGGCCGCGGCGCCTACCCGCTTGGCCATCGCCGCCCCGTGCCCGGTCGCGGAGTAATAGATGACGGAAAGCTTGCTCATGGCGCAAGTCTAGGACTGCACACAACAGCTATGGCGTCCATGGAAATTCGATCCAGAGATCGGTCCGGCGCCAGACGTATTCGCAATCGATTTCCGATTGCGGCTTCTGATAGACGACCGCGCACCGGACCTCGGCAACGTGCTCGGCGCAGAAGTCGCGGACGAAACGCAGCGTCGCCCCGGTGTCTGCCACGTCGTCGGCGATCAGCATCCGGGCACCACCCAGGTCGGCGACGTCGGGTAATGGAGGCAGCAGTACCGGCGCATCCAGGCGTTCGTCCACGCCGGTGTAGTACTCGACGTTCATCATGTGCACGTTCTTGACCTCGAGCGCGTAGCCGAGCGCACCGGCGACGAACAACCCGCCGCGCGCGACAGCGAGGATCAGATCGGGTGCGAAACCGTCCGCGACGACGGCGGAGGCGAGTTGCCGTGTGGCGGCGCCGAACTGGTCCCACGACAACTCTTCACGATCGGCCATTGGCAAACCGTAATCGGTTGTAGGCGCTTTCGTGGCAACGACCGCAACCCACGCTACGGTCGGCTTTCGTGACCCGCCTTGCCGTGGGTGCGGCGACGCTCCTTCATCTCCGCCTCGAACACGTGGCGCGCACCCTGCTGCAGTTCGTCACGCACGCGTCGTTCGTGGTCGCGAAACACCGACCAGTAGTTGTCGTCGAACTCCTCGACGATCTGGAAAGTCCAGCGCCCGTTGAGAACGTTGCGGCCGACGACCTCGGCGTCGAGTCGGTCGGCCACCGCCTCGTGGCCGGCTTCACGCAGTTTGTTGCACGCCTCTCCGAGCAGAAGGTCGCCGTGACCCATCAGCTGATGGAACGAGTACAAGTGGCCGCGTGCTCGCTCCACGCATTCCAACGCCTCGGACACGGCGCCGACGGCCTCGACCGTCGCATCGTCGACACCCGCCGGCCGCCGGGGCTTGTGCACTTCGGGCTCGGTCACGGGGGGACGGATACCCGATATGTGAAGCGAGACACCAGTCTGTGGAAAGTTTGCATCGATCCTGCATTGAATGGTGGTATTTCCGGCCCGAGGTCATATCCTGTCGAGGTTGACCACTTCTAAGAAGGCCGAGAGCACCGACGCGGACGAACCCCTGTACACGGTCCGCGTCGTCGCTGAGCGACTTGGCGTGCCCACCGCCACGCTGCGCAGCTGGAATCAGCGCTACGGCGTGGGTCCGCCCGAACACAGTCCGGGTCGGCATCGCCTCTACAGCGAGACCGATATCGCGGTTGCACGTCGGATGTACGAATTGATCGTCGAGGGCGCCAGCCCTCGCAGTGCGGCGCGGACGGCGATCGACTCAGTGCGGCCGGCGCGTGGTGATTCCCCCGCGCTGCTTGTCGCCGCCTTCGATTTCGATGTGTTCACAGCGGGCCTGCTGCTCGATCGTCACCTGCGTCACTTCGGTGTGCTCGACACGTGGGATCAACTGGTACGTCCGGCATTCGATGCCATTGCGCTGCGGCAGGGCCAAGGAGAGGGCTGCATCGACGTCGAACATGCGCTGTCCTGGACGGTGTCGCGATCTCTGCAGCGTTTCCCCATCGCTGCACCCGAAGAAACTCCCTCGATCATTCTCGCGTGCACGTCGCGCGAAACACACGCTCTTGCACTGGAAGCCCTACGCGCTGCACTCGTGGAGCATGGACGCGGTGCGCTGATGCTCGGCGCCGACGTCCCGCGCACAGCGATCATGGATGCGGTCCAACGCCAAGGGCGCCCGGTAGCCACGCTGTTGTGGTCGCAGACGGAGGACACCGCTGACGTCCGCACGGTCAATGACGTGGCCGCACATGCGTCGGTCAGTGTCGGCGGCCCCGGCTGGGATGCGGTGCTCGAGGAGCTGCACGCACCGCGACTGGATAGCCTTCGCGCGGCCGTCGACTTCTTCGCGCCCGCTGGGTAGACCTACTTCGGTCGGCGCAACGCGTCGGGTTTGTGCACCGCGTCGCGTCCAGTTTTTTCGCTGCGCACCCGATACTGCGGCTCATCCTCAGAAGCGCGTACCGTCCGTCCGGCCGTTTTGGTGTCGCCGGTGATCTTCTCCTCGACGGTCCCGGTGACGGTGGTGCCGTGACTGCTCCATTGGACCTTGTCGCCCTTGTGAAACTGCGAACTCATATCGCGGGGTTACCCGGACGAATCGACGCAAAACCAGCTACGGAGAGAGGCGTGGCAACGTCTTGATCCCGAACTCGCGGCGCAGCACCGTGCGTGCCGCGTAGAGCCCCGCCATACCGTGCACGCCGCCGCCAGGCGGAGTCGCAGACGAGCACAGATACACCTTCGGGATCGGTGTGCTCCACGGGTTCAATCGCGGCGTCGGTCCGGTCAGTGCGTGCATCAGTGTGTTGCCACCGACGCCGATGTCACCGCCGACGAGGTTGGCGTTGTGGTCGGACAACCGCGAAGCGGATACCGACCGCACCGCGACGACGACGTCGCGGAAGCCGGGTGCGAATCGCTCGAAAACCCTCGTCACCGTTTCGGCCTGGTCGACGGTCGAGCCGTGCGGCACGTGCGCGTACGTCCACAGCGGCCTGCGTCCCTGCGCATCAATACGGTTCGGGTCGGCCAGGTGGGGGAGGGCGGCGAGCACCATCGGCCATTCGGCATGCCTACCCGCCGCGATTTCCTTTTCGGCAAGCGCCATCTGCTCCCGGCTGCCACCCATGTGCAGTGTCGGAGCCTCGGCCGCGCGCGGGTCAGTCCAGGGAATCTCGCCAGAGAGTACGAAATCCACTTTGGCCACGCCGGGTCCAAACCGGTAGCGTTGCAACGCTTTTGCGTATCGGGCCGGGAACTTTTTCCCGGTAGATGGACAGCAGCGCTGTCGGGGCGGTATCGAAAAGCACGACGCCGCCGGGTGGTTCGGTGATTTCTTCGCCCGCCGTGACGGTGCCGCCGTGAGCGCGCAGGTCGGCGATCAACGCGTCGGGGATGGCCTGGCTGCCGCCCACCGGGATCGGCCCAGCCGACGGTGTGTGCGAGCGTCGCCAGCATCAGCCCGGCACCGGTGGTGACGAACGACGGCATCCGGTTGATGGCATGTGCGGCAACGCCGGTGAACAACGCGCGGGCATCTTCGCCGGCGAGCTTGCCCCACAGCGGGGTGCCCTGCTCGAGCATGTTGCGAGCGATGAACGCCGCGGCGATCGGATCGCGTGGAATCGAACGCTTGTCGCCGAGGAGAAAGTTGACGACACCGGCGTCACGGTCGGTGAGCGGGCCCAATAGTCGGCGCCACGAATCGCCGTGGAGCAGCTCTGCGCAGGTGCGGTCGAGGTCGTGATATCCGACCGCCGTCGGCCTGCCCGGAAGTGGATTGGCGTACGAGACGGCGGGCACCTTCAAGGTCACACCGCGGGCGGGCAGATCGAACTCCGCCAGGAACGGCGATGCGAGTGCCAGCGGATGCACAGCAGAGCAGACGTCGTGGAAAACGTCGCCGAACTCGGGGTCGGCCAGGGTCCGCGCGCCGCCTCCCAACGTCGGCTGGGCTTCGAAAACCTGCACCGACAGACCGGCCCGGGCACAGATGACGGCGGCGGCCAGGCCGTTGGGCCCGCTGCCGACCACGGTGACGTCCACCACCCAATTACAGCCCATTAGGCTGACCGCGTGAGCCTGCCCGTTGTATTGATCGCTGACAAGCTGGCGGAGTCGACCGTCGCCGCACTGGGTGACCAGGTAGAAGTGCGCTGGGTCGATGGTCCGGACCGAGAGAAGCTACTGGCCGCGGTGCCCGAGGCCGACGCACTACTGGTGCGCTCGGCGACGACCGTGGACGCCGAGGTGCTCGCCGCGGCGCCGAAGCTCAAGATCGTCGCCCGCGCCGGCGTTGGCCTGGACAACGTCGACGTGGATGCCGCCACCGCCCGCGGTGTCCTCGTGGTCAACGCACCGACCTCGAACATCCACAGTGCCGCCGAGCATGCGCTGGCTCTCCTGCTTTCGGCGGCCCGGCAGATCCCCGCCGCCGATGCGACGCTGCGCGAGCACACCTGGAAGCGCTCGGCGTTCTCCGGCACCGAGATCTTCGGTAAGACCGTCGGGGTCGTCGGCCTCGGGCGGATCGGACAATTGGTGGCCCAGCGACTGGCCGCCTTCGGTACGCACGTCGTCGCGTACGACCCGTACGTGTCGGCGGCCCGTGCCGCCCAACTGGGTATCGAACTGCTCACCCTCGACGAACTGTTGGGCCGCGCCGACTTCATCTCGGTGCACCTGCCCAAGACCAAGGAGACGGCGGGCCTCATCGGCAAGGAGACCTGGCCAAAACCAAGCCGGGCGTCATCATCGTCAACGCCGCGCGCGGTGGGCTGATCGACGAGGCCGCGCTGGCCGATGCCATCGCCAGCGGCCATGTACGTGGCGCCGGTCTCGACGTGTTCTCCACCGAACCGTGCACGGACAGCCCGCTTTTCGATTTGCCGCAGGTGGTGGTCACGCCACACCTCGGCGCGTCGACGGCCGAGGCGCAGGACCGGGCGGGCACCGATGTCGCCGAGAGTGTGAAGCTGGCGCTGGCCGGTGAGTTCGTGCCCGACGCGGTGAACGTCGGCGGAGGGGTCGTCGGCGAGGAGGTCGCGCCGTGGCTGGATCTGGTTCGCAAGCTGGGGCTGCTGGTCGGTGTGCTGTCCGCCGAACTGCCTGTGTCGCTGTCGATTCAGGTCCGCGGCGAGCTGGCCTCCGAAGATGTTGACATACTTCGGCTTTCGGCGCTGCGCGGATTGTTCAGCGCGGTGATCGAAGACCCGGTGACGTTCGTCAACGCGCCGGCGCTTGCCGCCGAGCGCGGTGTCGAGGCCGACATCAGCACCGCTACCGAGAGCCCGAACCACCGCAGCGTCGTCGACGTCCGTGCGGTCTACTCCGACGGCTCGGTCGCCAACGTTTCCGGCACGCTGTCGGGTCCGCAGTTGGTGGAGAAGATCGTCCAGATCAACGGCCGCAACTTCGATCTGCGCGCTGAGGGCGTCTACCTGATCGTCAACTACATCGACCAGCCGGGCACGCTGGGCAAGATCGGCACGCTCCTCGGCACCGCCGACATCAACATTCACGCCGCCCAACTCAGCGAGGACGCGGAGGGGCCGGGCGCGACGATCCTGCTGCGCATCGACCGCGATGTTCCCGAGGACGTCCGTGCCGCGATCACCGAGGCCGTCGGCGCCAAGCTGCTGGAAGTGGTGGACCTGCACGTGAAACTGGCGATCATCGCCGGCGACGGCATCGGCCCAGAGGTCGTCGACGAGGCGGTCAAGGTGCTCGACGCTGTTCTGCCCGGCGTCGACAAGAGCAACTACGACCTCGGGGCGCGGCGGTACCACGCCACCGGCGAAGTACTGCCCGAATCCGTGCTCGACGAGCTTCGCGCGCACGACGCGATCCTGCTCGGCGCGATCGGCGATCCGTCGGTGCCCAGCGGCCTGCTGGAACGTGGTCTGCTGCTGAGGATCCGGTTCGAACTCGACCACCACATCAACCTGCGCCCCGCCCGGCTCTATCCGGGAGTGAGCAGTCCGCTGGCCGGAAACCCGGACATCGACTTCGTCGTGGTCCGCGAAGGTACCGAAGGCCCGTATACGGGAACGGGCGGAGCGATCCGCGTGGGCACACCGCACGAAATCGCCACCGAAGTCAGCGTCAACACCGCGTTCGGCGTGCGACGGGTCGTGCATGACGCATTCGGCCGCGCCGCACGGCGCCGCAAGCAGTTGACCCTGGTGCACAAGAACAACGTCCTGACCTATGCGGGCGCACTGTGGTGGCGCACCGTGCAGGAGGTCGGCACCGAGTACCCCGATGTCGAGATCGCCTATCAGCACGTCGACTCCGCGACCATCCACCTCGTCACCGACCCGGGCCGATTCGACGTCATCGTCACCGACAACCTGTTCGGCGACATCGTCACCGACCTGGCCGCCGCGGTATGCGGTGGCATCGGATTGGCGGCGAGCGGCAACATCGACGCGACGCGGACGAATCCATCGATGTTCGAACCCGTGCACGGCAGCGCACCCGACATCGCGGGACAGGGTATCGCCGATCCGACCGCGGCCATCATGTCGGTGGCGCTGTTGCTTTCTCACGAGGGTGAACTCGATGCGGCCGCACGCGTCGACAAGGCCGTCGAGCAACATCTGGCGACGCGGGGCGACGAGTCGCGGTCCACCAGCGAGATCGGCGACCGAATCGTCTCGCTTCTCTGAGTCGCAATATGGCGACGCTGCGGCGGCAGTGCTGGCTGTTCGCGATCGGTTCGTTGTTGTTCGCGATCGCAACGATTCCGGGGTTGTCCGCCGTGGCGGGCGCCGGGGTCGCCAACCTGTTGTGCTTCCTCGGCTCCTGGTTCTTCACCACCGCGGGCTGGATGCAATTGGTGCTGTCCGGCCCCGCCATGCGGATCGGGTGGCTTTCGGCGGCCACTCAGTTCGCCGGGACGATCCTGTTCAACATCAGCACCGGTTCCGCGTTGTGGGCACATGCGGTCAAGCCGGAGCGGCGCCTGGTGTGGACGCCGGATGCGATCGGATCCCTGGCATTTCTGATCAGCGGGGTGCTCGGCGTGGTCGCGGTGACAGCCGTCGTCGGGATCGTCGAACTGAAATCCCGCGACTGGCAGAGCGAGTGGATCAACTTGATCGGTTGCGTGGCCTTCGCGGTATCCGCGCTCGGTGCGTTTGTCAGCGAAACCGGGGTTACCGCGGATGCCGTGCTGGCCAACCTGGGCACGTTCATCGGCGCACTGTGTTTCTTGGCCGCCGCGCTGGTGGTGATGCCGCGAGAGGCGCAGAGCGCACAGGACAATTTCGAAAGCTAGCGTTCGTGCACGGACTCCACGGTGTACAGGTGGGGATCGAAACTCGTCGCCAGTTCGGCGGCCGCGACCATATGGTCGCCGAGCCTTGGGATCGGCGAGTCATCGCCTTATACGCTTCCGCGCTTTCCCACTGGGCGTAGTTGACGACGCGAGTGCCGTCAGTGCTGACGTGAATGTTGGCCGAGCGGAAGCCACCGAGATGCCGCATCACCTCGTCAGTGGACCTCTGCAGTAGTTCGGCGAGTTCGGCGGCCCGTTCGGGCTCGACGGTGAACACGTTGATGAGCGTGGCGTACGAGGCGTGTTGTCTCAATCGTGGTCATCACAACTCCTAATCGATTTCCTCCATAATCCGACTTGCGAGCTCTGACAATCAACTGCCCACGACACAGTTCGGCGAGGACGAGATGGTCTGGCCGCTATCTGGTCACAATCGAGTTCCGCCTTCGAGTCGGACGATGTTGAACGGATGGAGTATCAGCACAACGGTATTGCCGCGGCGGTCGAGCGGGCGACATCTGCCCTCTCGTTGTGGGTGAGCGCTCCTGCGGGCCGACGGCGAAACAATTGCTGGCCGCCGTCGCCGATCTCGAGGTCGTCGTTGTCGAACATCTCGATGACGAAGAATTCAACGCAGTGCCCGATGATCGAAGACACCTCAGCCAGGACGAGTGGGGAGCCACGGTCAAGCGCGCAAGTAGCCTTCCTGACGAGTCACCCAAGACTGGCGATGGTGCTGGCGCGGCCTTGTATTGGACTATGCAACCCCCGACGAACGGCTGACGTTCATGTCTGGTGTGCCGTTGGTGCCGCGTCTGTTGGTGCGTTTTCTAAGCCCGCGGATGACGGCGTCCTACCGCCGACGGCTCTACGCCGCCGCTTGATCACCCGCTTCAACCGGCACGAGCGGTATCGCGACGAGCGGCAGCAGAGCGCACGCGGCGAACGCCACGGGATAACCGGCGACCCCGATCAATGCGCCGAAGAGCGGCGCGGCAGCGGCGGCGGCCAACTGCTGACTGGTGTTCTGCACACCCAGGGCTCGCCCACTCCAGAACGGTCCGGCGATCTCGGCGATGGCGGTGAACGCTAACCCGTTGTCCGACACGGTGATCACCGAAGCGACGACCATCATCGCCACGCTGACAGGTGAGCTGAGCCAGTCGGTCAGCGCCAGCAGCCCCATCGCGACGGCGGCAGCCGAGCGCGATGGTGCGGATCGGTCGCAGTCGCGAAGCCCGTCACATCCGACCAACGGCCGGCAGCGATTCGACCGCCTGCGCCGCAATACCTGAGTCACCGTGATCAGGGCGCCCGCCGATGCTGCCGACCACCCGCGGTCCGTCATCAACCAGACCAGCGCGAACGTCCACAGCACGGACTGGGGCACCACGAGCAGTACGGAGACGGCGTGGATGCGGGTCAACACCGTCGATGCCGCGGTACGGGATTCGCCAGGTGCTCGGCCGGGGCCTCGGAGCGTGGCGGCCGTGGCGGATCGATCACGGCCGACCGCGCACACGACCGCGGAAATCGGCGCACACCATCGCCGGGAACAAGAGCGCCGCCGAGATGCTGTGGACTTCGGCGACTCGTGGAATCACCAAGGCGCCCAAGCCGACTCCCGAGCGGTGTCGCGGTTTGGCGGATACCCATGACCAACCCGCGTTGATCCGGCGGGAACCAGCCGACCACCAACCGGCCGCTGGCCGAATTGCTGCTTGCGGCCGCCATCCCGCCGAGGAGCAGGAACACACCGATGGCGAACAATGAGTCGACGGATGCGGCCGCGAACGCGGCTGCGGCGATGAGCACCGACCCGAGCGTCAACACGATGCGTTCGCCGACCCGGTCGACGATGTAGCCCCACGCGATGAGCGTGAGCACCAGGCCGAAGCTCGGCATCGACTGACAGCAGGCCCGCGGCCGCGAGATCGAGTCCGCGCTCGCGCTGCAGGCTCGGAATGAGGAACGCCGCACCGTTGATGAATACGTTGGCGCTCGTCGTCGCGGTCAGTGCGATGACGAGCATCGACCAGCGCCGCGCGGTGCTGATCGTCTCGGCGGACATCGAGCCAATGTTCGCATGGCCGTCTCATATATCTGAATTTCGATCTCATTATTTGAGACGCATCCGCGGCGGGAGCGGGCCGCAGCACCGAGGATCGCGGCCACTAGGCTGAGTGTAATGCGCCTTGGACGTATCGCCAGCCCCGACGGGGTCGCCTTCGTCAGCATCGAGGGTCCGCCCGATGACCCGACTCAGGCGGTCGTCAGAGAAATCGCCGAGCACCCCTTCGGCACACCGACCTTCACTGGGCGGGCATTGGCCGCTGGCCGACGTGCGGCTGCTTGCGCCCATCTTGGCCAGCAAGGTGGTGTGCATCGGGAAGAACTACGCGGCCCACGTCGCCGAGATGGGAGGGGGAGACTTCCCGGACCCGGTGATGTTCATGAAGCCCAACACCGCGATCGTCGGCCCGAATGTGCCCATTGCGTTGCCGTCCGACGCCAACCCGGTGCACTTCGAGGGCGAACTCGGCCGTCGTCATCGGCCGACCCTGCAAGGACGTTCCCGCCGCCCGCGCCGCGGAGAACATCCTGGGGTACACGATCGGTAACGACGTGTCGGCGCGCGACCAGCAGAAGAAAGACGGCCAGTGGACCCGCGCCAAGGGTCACGACACGTTCTGTCCGATCGGACCGTGGATCGTCACCGATCTCGATCCCGCCGACTTGGAGCTTCGCACCGAGGTCAACGGGGAAACCAAACAGCACAGCCGGACGTCGCTGATGATTCACGACGTCGGCGCGATCGTGGAATGGATTTCGGCGGTGATGACGCTGCTGCCCGGCGATCTCATCCTGACCGGCACGCCCGAGGGAGTTGGCCCGATCGAGGACGGCGACACCGTCAACATCACCATCGAAGGCATCGGAACCCTGATCGAATCCGGTTGTGCGCAAAGGAAAGTCATGATGCATGCCAGCTTCCGGTATGCGGGTGCGGTTCTGCCCGTCACCGACCGGCACGCCGCATGTGGGCCTGATCCGCACGGCGCTGTTCAATTGGGCCTACGCCCGCCATTGCGGCGGGGCGTTCGTGTTCCGCCTGGAGGACACCGATGCCGAACGGGACAGCGAGGAAAGCTATCTGGCGCTGCTGGACGCACTGAGTTGGTTGGGGCTGAACTACGACGAGGGTCCCGACATCGGTGGCCCCTACGCGCCGTACCGGCAGTCGGAACGCAGTGAGATCTACCGTGACGTGCTGGCGCGTCTGCAGGAATCCGGTGAGGCCTACGAGGCATTCTCGACCGCGGAGGAAGTGGAAGCCCGCCATGTCGCCGCGGGCCGAAACCCCAAGCTGGGCTACGACAACTACGACCGCGAACTCACCGATGCGCAGCGCGCCGCGTTCATCGACGAAGGCCGCAGGCCGGTGCTTCGACTGCGGATGCCCGCCGAGGACATCACCTGGCACGACCTCGTCCGCGGGGACACCACGTTCGCGGCGGGCGTGGTTCCCGATTTCGCGCTGACTCGCGCAAGCGGAGATCCGTTGTACACCTTGGTCAATCCGGTCGACGACGCGTCTGATGAAGATCACCCACGTTTTGCGCGGCGAGGATCTGCTTGCCGTCCACACCGCGCCAGATCGCGCTGTATCAGGCGCTGATTCGAATCGGTGTCGCCGAACGGTCCCCGAGTTCGCCCACCTGCCAAGCGTTCTCGGGGACGGCAACAAGAAGCTGTCCAAGCGCGACCCGCAGTCGAACCTGTTCATCCACCGCGAGCGCGGCTTCATTCCCGAGGGTCTGCTGAACTACCTGGCGCTGCTGGGTTGGGGTATCGCCGAGGACCACGACGTATTCAGCCTCGACGAGATGGTGGCTGCCTTCGACGTCGTCGACGTCAACTCGAACCCCGCACGGTTCGACCAGAAGAAGGCCGACGCACTCAACGCCGAACACATCCGGCTGTTGAGCGAGGAAGATTTCACCGCTCGGCTGGCCGCCTACTTCGCCGACCACGAGTACGACACGCGGCTCGATGACGCGCAATTCGCGGAGGCCGCTCGACTCGTTCAGACCCGAATTGTTGTGCTCGGGGACGCGTGGGACCTGCTGAAGTTCCTCAACGACAGCGAATTCGCCCTCGACGAGAAGTCCGCAGCCAAGGAATTGCGCCCCGACGCCGTGGCGGTTCTCGACGCTGCGCTCGGCGCGCTCGAGAAGGTCGGGGAGTGGACCACCACCGAGATCGAAAGCGCGCTGAAGGTCGCGTTGTTGGAGAATCTCGAGCTCAAGCCGCGCAAGGCGTTCGGTCCGATCCGCGTCGCCGCCACCGGGGCGTCGGTCAGCCCACCGCTGTTCGAATCGCTCGAGCTGCTGGGTCGAGACCGCAGTCTGCGACCGGCTGCGAGCGGGCCGTGACCATGCCGCCGCCGTCGCGGCCCAGGCGTGAAAAGTGCGGCCGCGAATCTTTGGTAGTCTGCACGTCGGCCCGAATACAACGCGCGGCGGCAGCGCCGCATGCTTAGCAGGGTCGAAAAGGCTTGTGACCTGCGGTTACGGGCGCCCAATGGGGTATGGTGTAATTGGCAACACAGCGGTTTCTGGTACCGCCATTCTAGGTTCGAGTCCTGGTACCCCAGCCATTTCAGTGATTAGGTCGGCATTATCTCCTGGGCTATGCTGGCTCTCCGGAAATGTTCTGGCCCCCGTCGTCTAGCGGCCTAGGACGCCGCCCTCTCACGGCGGTAGCGTGGGTTCGAATCCCATCGGGGGTACAAGCGAGTGAGCCGAGAGGCACGCCAGCTTGCTTCGTGCCGAGGCGATTGAGTGCCTTGCGGCAAAGCTTCTTTTCTACAGCCGGCGCGTGAGCGCATCGGCCGCCGCCAATAGATCCGCGGCCCATCTCGCCCCAGGACGCCGTCCCATTCGATCGATCGGGCCGGACACCGACACAGCGGCGATCACCGCGCCGTGAGCGTCGCGCACCGGCGCCGACACACTCGCCACTCCGGGCTCGCGTTCGGCGGCGCTCTGCGCCCAACCGCGTTTCTTCACCTCGGCTAGCGTCCGATCGGTGAATTTCGCCGTCGGCAGCACTGCCTGTTGCGTGGCGGCGTCGGCGTAAGCCAGCAGCACCTTGGCCCCCGAGCCCGCCGTCATCGGCAGTCGCGCGCCGACCGGAACGGTATCGCGAAGCCCGGCAGGTGGTTCCAGGGCCGCGATACAGATCCGCGCGCTGCCTTCGCGGCGATAGATCTGCACGCTTTCTCCGGTGATCTCGCGTAGCCGCGGCAGCACCACTGCGCCCGCGGCCAACAGCGGGTCGTTGATCTGTCCGGCCAATTCGGTAAGCGCGGGCCCGAGCCGCCATTGGCCGTCTCCGTTGCGGATCAACAGCCGGTGTACTTCCAGGCCTGCGGCGAGCCGGTGCGCGGTGGCCCGCGGCAGGCCGGTGCGCTCGCACAGCTCGGCGAGTCCGCACGGCGAATCGGCGACCGCATGCAGCACGCCCACCGCTTTGTCCAGCACGCCGATGCCGCTATCCTGTCTCACAGGGAGATACTAGCTTCCCAGAATGTGAGAAAGTCAAGATGGCAGCCGCAAGAAAAGCCACGCACACTCGCCGAAAAAGTGTGGGACGACCATGTCGTCGCCCTCGGTCCGGGTGAAGGCGCCGCGCGCGAACCCGACCTCATCTACATCGACCTGCACCTGGTGCATGAGGTGACCAGCCCGCAGGCGTTCGACGGCCTTCGGCTCAACAACCGCCCGGTCCGTAGGCCAGATCTGACCATCGCCACCGAGGACCACAACGTGCCGACGGTCGACATCGACAAACCGATCGCCGATCCGGTGTCACGCATTCAGGTCGAAACGCTGCGTCGCAACTGTGAAGAGTTCGGCATCCGGTTGCACTCGATGGGTGACGCCGAGCAAGGCATCGTTCACATCATCGGTCCGCAGTTGGGACTGACGCAGCCCGGCATGACGGTGGTGTGCGGGGACAGCCATACCTCGACGCATGGCGCGTTCGGCGCGCTTGCGATGGGCATCGGTACTTCGGAGGTCGAGCACGTGCTCGCGACGCAGTCGCTGCCGCTGCGGCCGTTCAAGACGATGGCGGTCAACGTCGACGGGCGAGCTGCCGGCCGGTGTGAGTGCAAAAGACATCATCCTCGCGGTGATCGCGAAGATCGGTACCGGTGGAGGACAGGGCTACGTCATCGAATACCGCGGCAATGTCATCGAATCGCTGTCGATGGAAGGTCGCATGACCGATCTGCAACATGAGCATCGAGGCGGGCGCACGCGCGGGCATGGTCGCGCCCGACGAGACAACCTTCGAGTACTTGCGCGGTCGCCCGCACGCGCCGCAGGGCGCCGACTGGGATGCCGCCGTCGCGGCGTGGAGGGAACTGCGCACCGACGAGGGCGCCGAGTTCGACGCCGAGGTCTACATCGACGCCTCGACCTTGAGCCCGTTCGTGACGTGGGGAACCAACCCCGGGCAGGGGGTGCCGCTGTCGGCGGCGGTGCCAGACCCCGAGCTGATGTTCGATGACGGAGAACGTCAATCTGCCGAAAAAGCGTTGGCGTACATGGATCTTCGGCCCGGAACGGCGATGCGTGACATCCCGGTCGACACCGTCTTCGTCGGTTCGTGCACGAACGGGCGCATCGAGGATCTGCGGGTGGTCGCCGACGTGTCTGAAAGGCCGCAAGGTCGCAGACGGCGTGCGGATGCTCGTCGTGCCCGGGTCGATGCGAGTGCGCGCGCAGGCCGAATCCGAGGGTCTCGGCGAGATCTTCACCGCCGCTGGCGCGGAGTGGCGGCAGGCCGGCTGCTCGATGTGTCTTGGAATGAATCCAGATCAACTGTCGCCCGGGCCAGCGCTGCGCATCGACATCGAACCGAAATTTCGAAGGGCGGCAGGGCAAGGGTGGCCGCACACATTTGGTGTCGCCTGCGGTCGCCGCGGCCACCGCCGTGCGCGGCACGTTGTCCTCGCCGGCCGATCTGACTCAGTAGAGGAGACCGTCATGGAACCATTTCGTACTCACACCGGCATCGGCGTTCCACTTCGGCGATCCAATGTCGACACCGACCAAATCATCCCGGCGGTCTATTTGAAGCGGGTAACCCGAACAGGTTTCGAGGACGGCTTGTTCGCGGCATGGCGTAACGACCCGACGTTCGTACTGAATCTTTCCCCGTTCGACAAAGGGTCGGTGTTGGTTGCGGGTCCCGATTTCGGCACCGGTTCGTCGCGAGAGCATGCCGTCTGGGCGCTCATGGACTACGGATTCAGAGTCGTCATCTCGTCTCGCTTCGCCGACATTTTTCGGGGCAACGCGGGCAAGGCGGGCCTCTTGGCGGCAGAAGTCGCCCAAGATGATGTCGAACTGTTGTGGAAGCTCATCGAGGAGCATCCCGGCATGGAAATCACTGTGAATCTTCAAGATCGGAACGTCGTCGCGGGAACGGTCATGGTGCCGTTCAACATTGACGATTACACCGCCTGGCGACTTCTCGAAGGACTCGACGATATAGGCATTACGCTGCGGAAATGCGATGAGATCGATTCGTATGAAGCGCGTCGACCGAGCTGGAAACCGCGCACTCTGCAGCCGTGACGAAATGGCTCCGCGAGCCGAAATCACCACCACTCGAACCGGTTATCCGGGCCCCCGGCAGGAGCCCAAGGGGGGCAAGAAAGTTCGCTAGATTCTCCTGAAATTGCGCGTGGCTCTTGGAAATCAGTAGCGAATGGGTTTACCGTGTCCTCTAGTCGGCCCAAAGTGGGCCACTGGTTTCCGGAGGTTTTGCATGAACAAAGCAGAGCTCATCGACGTACTCACGGAGAAAATGGGCTCGGATCGTCGGTCAGCAACCGCAGCGGTGGAGAATGTCGTTGACACCATCGTGCGTGCGGTTCATAAGGGTGACAGCGTCACCATTACCGGCTTCGGCGTTTTCGAACAGCGCCGTCGTGCGGCTCGTGTTGCGCGCAACCCGCGCACCGGCGAGACCGTGAAAGTTAAGCCAACCTCCGTGCCGGCATTTCGGCCCGGCGCACAATTCAAAGCGGTTGTTTCTGGGGCACAGCGCCTCCCGGCGGAAGGACCAGCAGTGAAGCGTGGCGTGACCGCGGGCGGTGCCCGCAAGGCCGTGAAGAAAGCCGCGGCCAAGAAGGCAGTCAAGAAGGCGGTGAAGCGTGCCGCAGTCAAGAAGGCCGTGAAGCGCACCGCAGCCAAGAAGGCCGTGAAGCGCACCGCAGCCAAGAAGGCCGTGAAGCGTGCCGCAGCCAAGAAGACCGTCAAGAAGGCAGCAGCCAAGAAGACCGTCAAGCAGGCCGCAGCCAAGAAGGCCGTGAAGCGCACTGCAGCCAAGAAGGCTGTGAAGCGTTCCCGCGGCCAAGAAGGCCGCGAAGCGCGCTCCGGCCAAGAAGGGCCGCAGGTAAGTTCAGCCTCGAACACGCCGTGGGTCATCGCGACCCACGGCGTGTTTGTGTGTCGCGAGGTCTAGCGGCTCCGCAGCGGTCCGCCGCCCGCAGATTTCATTTCTTGACGGCGAGCGGACTGCCGATGTGGTCGGCGGCGACCAGATGTCCGTCGAACAATGACATCACCCACGTGCTGCCCTTGCGATTGCGCGACTTGTCCGGGCGCACCCCGTCGCGCTCACACCACCACGCGATGAGATCCGGAATCACCTTGCCCTGCGTGCAGATCACCGGCGTGCCGTCGGTGGCCGCGGCGATCTCGAGGAAGCGGTTCCGGGCGGCTTTCCGGTTTTCCGCATACGCTTCCTCGGTCAGCAGCGGTTCGCTGTCGATGGTGACGCCGAGCTCCTCGGCCAACGGTTCGAGCGTCTGATGGCAGCGTGTTCGGTCGGCGGCGTAGAGCTCGTCGGCACCGAAAGCCAGCAGCTGTCCGACGAGCGACTCGGCCTGGGCCCGGCCGTGCTTGTCCAACGGACGTTTCCGGTCGTCACCCTTGTAGCGGGACTTGCTGCCCGCGGTGCCGTGCCGGACGATCAGCACCGTCTTCGTGTCGGCCGGCAGCTTCTTGAAGCGGCGTAGCACCTTTCGGTCGTGCGGGTAGCCGAGCCGCCTTGACGGCTTCGGCGACGGGAAGCCATTTGAGTTCGTCGACTTCGTCGTTGGGGCTGAATTCGCCGCCGATGGCGCGCGCCGTCCAGTACCGCACCTTCTTGATGCCTGCTCCACGGGATAGCTCACCGCGGCGAGCCGTCGACCGAGATGCGCCGCGTAACCGGTCTCCTCGGCGACCTCGCGCACGGCGGTCACGGGTTCGGTTTCGCCGGGGTCGACCTTGCCCTTGGGAAGTGACCAATCGTCGTATCGGGGACGGTGAATGATTGCGACCTCCGGCGCGGCGGCATCATCACCGGGCCGCCACAGCACCGCGCCTGCGGCAAACACAGCCTTGCTCGCCGGAACATCGCGGGGTGGGTTGTCCCTCGGCACGTCAACTCCTGCTGGTCATTCGGGCCCTGGAGAGCTCACCGCCGACGGATCTCAAGGGTGTCGGTGGCGTTCCATCAACGACACCTGGTGGTCGCGGACCGTCTCGCCCTCTGTGGCGACGCCGTCCACTTACCGTCCATGTCCAACTCCCAGCACCGGGTGGCCGGGTCAAGGGCGGAATCGAAGACGTCGTTCAGTTGCGAAGCCAGCCTCGGATCCTTGACCTGAGCCATCACCTCGACTCGTCGATCGAGATTACGATGCATCATGTCGGCGCTTCCGATCCAGAACTCGTCGATGGCGCGGAAGTGAATAATCCGCGAGTGCTCGAGGAACCGGCCCAGAATCGAGCGCACCGAGATGTTTTCGGAGTATCCGGCCACGCCCGGACGCAATGCGCAGATGCCGCGAACCACGACCTCGACGCGGACACCCGCCTGCGACGCCCGATAGAGCGCATCGATCACCTGCTCGTCGACCAATGCGTTGGCCTTCAGCCGAATGCCTGCGTTCGGCGCCGGACTGCTTGGCGGCGATCTCCGTTCGATTCGCTCGATGATGCCCTTGCGGACGCCGTAGGGCGCGACCAACAGGTTGCGGTATGACTCTTTGCGCGAGTAACCGGTCAGCGAGTTGAACAAATCGGTGAGGTCCGCGCCGATGTCCGGCGCGGCCGTCAGCAGGCCGACGTCCTCGTAGAGGCGCGCGGTCTTGCTGTTGTAGTTGCCGGTGCCGATGTGGCAGTAGCGCCGGATCGTGGATCCTTCGCGGCGCACGACGAGGCAGGTCTTGCAGTGGGTCTTCAACCCGACCAGTCCGTAGACCACGTGCACGCCCGCCCGCTCCAGGGCACGGGCCCATTTGATGTTGGCCTGTTCGTCGAAGCGCGCCTTGATCTCCACCAGCGCGACAACCTGTTTGCCTGCCGCGGCGGCGTCGATGAGCGCGTTGACGATCGGCGAATCGCCCGATGTCCGGTAGAGCGTCTGCTTGATGGCCAGCACGTTGGGATCCGCGGCGGCCTGCTCGATGAAGCGTTGCACCGTGGTGGAAAACGAATCGTAGGGGTGGTGCACCAGCACGTCGCCGTCGCGCAACGTCGAGAAGATGCTCTTGGGGGTTTCCCGCTCGCCGAACGCAGGGGGCGTCGCCGGCACGAACGGACGGTCCTTGAGCGCGGGACGATCCTGGTCGTAGATCTGCCAGAGCGACGACAGGTCGAGTAGACCCGGCACCTCGATGACATCGCCGGTGTCCACGTCGAGTTCGCGCAGAAGCAATTCGAGCATGCTCTCGGTCATGTCGTCGGACACCTCGAGGCGAACCGGGAGAACCGAAGCGCCGCCGCGCGAGTTCTCGCTCCAGCGCCTGCAACAGATCTTCGTCACGGTCCTCTTCGACCTCGAAGTCCGCGTTGCGGGTGATGCGGAACGCGTGATGCTCGACGATCTCCAGACCGGGGAACAGCACCGGCAGGAACGCGGCGATCAGTTCCTCCATCGGGAGGAACCGCACGACATCGGAGCGAGCCTTCGCGGCGGGCCAACTCGACGAAGCGGTCGACGTTGTCGGGCACCTTGATTCGCGCGAAGTGCTGCCCGCCGTCCTCGGGCTTCCGGACGGTGACGGCAAGGTTCAGGCTCAGCCCGCTGACGAAGGGGAAGGGGTGTGCCGGGTCGACCGCCAGCGGTGTCAGCACCGGGAACACCTGCTCGTGGAAGTACGTCGACAGCCGTGCGCGCTCGTCCTCGTCGACTTCGGCCCATGTGACGATCACGATGCCCTCGTCGGCGAGTGCGGGCCGCACCGCGTCGAGGAACACGTGGGCGTGCCTGCTGGAGATCTGCTGGGTGCGCTCGTTGATCCGGCGCAGTTGCTCGCGCGGCGACAGGCCGTCGGCAGACCGCACCGACAGCCCCATCTCGTCGCGCCGTTTCAGTCCCGCCACCCGAACCATGTAGAACTCGTCGAGGTTCGACGCGAAGATCGCAAGGAACTTCGCCCGCTCCAGCAGCGGCAGGGACGGGTCGGCCGCGAGCGCGAGTACCCGCGCGTTGAAGTCGAGCCAGCTCAGCTCGCGGTTGAGGTAGCGGTCCTCGGGCAGCGCGTTGTCGACCGCTTGCGACGTCGCCGCGGGCGGGGCCTCGGGCGCTGAATCTCCTGACTGCGCGTGCACCCGGCCGAGCGGGTGCGGTATCTGGAGTCGCCGGCTGCGCGGCTCCGGCCGTCGACCCGGAGTCGGTGGCGAGGATCTCGGTATCGGCTTCCGTCATTCCTCAGATGATTCCCTATTGAGCAGTCGCGCTGCCACCGATGGGCGAACTGTTATCTCGCACCGGCGATGGCCTGCGCCGTTGTCGTGCCGACCCCGAGGCGACGTGCCACCAGCAGGTCGTCGGGTGTGTCGATGTCGCAGCGCAGGCCAGGCCAGGCGCCGGTCAACTCGATGGCGCCCGAATGGCGATGGCGCTGAGCCGAATCTGGGCCGAACTGCGGATCCAGCGCGACGCCGAGGGCGATCAACGCCGATGTGCCCGTGCCGTGCCGATCCCCGACGAAGCTGCGAGGGTACGCGCGCGCGGCCGCGATGGCCTCGCCCAGTTCCTGGGATTGCAAGTGCGGGTAGATCACCCTGCAGCACAACGATGTTCGACGTCTCGCCGCGCACCGCTTCCTCCGCGGCGGCAATGGCGTTGTTCAGCGGATTCCGATGGCCCGGTGGCGTCGGGTCGGCGAGCACCCGCGCACCGAGCTGCCGGGCGGCGTCGCCGGCGACGTCGTCCGGTGTCACCACGGTGATCGACTGCACCGCCGGCACCGCCGAGTGCGGCCGTGATGGTGTCGATCAACATCGCCAGCACGACACCCTCGCGCGTGGCCGCCGAGAAAACCGGCGCCAGCCGGGTCTTGGCGGCGGTCAGCCGTTTGACCGCGATCACCAGCCCGACATCGGCCTCCGATGACCCGCCCATGAGCGTCATCCTGCCAGCAGAGCCCATGCCGCGCTAGGGTGAAGGCGTGGTCGACGCGGCGGTGCTGGGGGCCGGAGCATGGGGAACGGCACTGGCCAAGGTCCTGGCAGACGCGGGCAACGACGTCCGGCTGTGGGCCCGTCGCCCCGAACTGGCCGACGAGATCAACGACACACATCGCAACCCCTCTCTATCTCGGCGACGCCGAACTGCCGGAGACGATCCGCGCGACCAGCGACCCGGCCGAAGCGCTGACCGGCGCGTGCACCGTACTGCTGGCCGTGCCCGCCCAGACATTGCGCGCCAACCTCGTGCAGTGGGCACCACTGATCGGCGACGACGCGACGCTGGTGAGCCTGGCCAAGGGCATCGAGCTGGACACCTTGATGCGGATGAGCCAGGTGATCGTCCAGGTCACCGGGGCGGACCCGTCGCGTGTCGCGGTGATCTCGGGGCCGAACCTGGCCAGCGAGATCGCCGACGAACAGCCGGCCGCCACCGTCGTCGCCTGCAACGACTCCGGGCGGGCGGTGACACTGCAGCGCGCGTTCTCGACCGGATACTTCCGCCCCTACACCAACGCCGATGTCATCGGCGCCGAAGTCGGCGGCGCGTGCAAGAACGTCATCGCGCTGGCCTCGGGCATGGCTGCGGGAGTGGGGCTGGGGGAGAACACCGCGGCAGCGATCATCACCCGCGGGCTTGCCGAGATCATGCGACTCGGAATCGCGTTGGGCGCCAAGCCGGCAACGCTGGCCGGCCTCGCGGGCGTCGGCGACCTCATCGCCACGTGCACGTCACGGCACTCCCGCAACCGCTCGTTCGGCGAACGGCTGGGCAAGGGCGGCACCATGGAGTCGGCACTGCGCGCAGCGGGCGGACATATCGCCGAGGGCGTGGCGTCGTGCCAGTCCGTTTTGGCTCTGGCGGAGAGCTACGACGTCGAGATGCCGCTCACCGACGCCGTGACATCGGGTCTGCCACAAGGGCGCGTCGGTCTATGAGGCGGTGGCGCTGCTGCTCGGACGCAGTACCAAACCGGAGTAGGACGATGGACGGCCGATACGGCGACTCCACCCGCAGCGTCAAAGCCGTTGGTTCGGAACCGATTCCGGGCAGCCCGGTGGCGCCGCCTGCCGGTGCCCGCGTCGACATATCATCTATCGCCTGACGAGACTGAGCCACTGGACAAGTATGGGCGGTATTCGAATCCGACCTGGCGGCAACTGGAATCGGCGCTGGCCGAACTCGAAGGAGCCGCGGCGGCGTTGACATTCGGCTCCGGGATGGCCGCGATCACCTCGGTGCTGCGGGTGCTCGCGAAGCCGGGCATGAAACTGGTGGTGCCTGCCGACGGCTACAACCAAGTTCGCCGCTATGCCAAGGAATACCTTGCACCACAAGGGATCACGGTCGTCGAGGCGGCGAGCGCCGCGATGTGTGCCGCAGCGGCGGACGCCGACGTGGTGCTCGCGGAGACGCCGGCCAATCCCGGTCTCGATGTCGTCGACCTGCACCGGTTGGCGATGGACTGCCGGACGCAGGGGTTCGACGCTCGTCGTCGACAACACCACTGCGACGCCGCTTGGGCCAGCAACCGCTGTCCTTGGGCGCCGACCTCGTGGTGGCCAGCGCGACCAAAGCGCTGTCGGGACACAGCGATCTGATCGCGGGATACGTCGCGGGCAGCCACCCCGAGCTGATGGCCGCGGTGGAACAGGAACGCCTGCTCGCAGGCGCCGATCCTCGGGCCGTTCGAGGCGTGGCTGGTGCTGCGAAGCCTCGGCACCGCGGGCCTGCGGTTCGAACGGCAGTGCCAGAACGCCCAGGCGCTCGCGGTGATGCTGCGGGCCCATCCGGCGGTGCAGCTCGGTCCGCTATCCGGGTCTGCCCGACGATCCCTCGCATCAGATCGCGACGCAGCAGATGAAGCGGTTCGGTGGGCTGGTCGCGTATCGAGTTGGACGATGCGCGACGCCGTGCACGCGCTCGTCGAGTCGCAGCGCGCTGCTTGTCGCGTCGACGAGCTTCGGGGGCATCCACACCTCGGTCGACCGCCGGGCCCGCTGGGGCGATCCGGTCCGCGACGGGTTCGCCCGCATCTCGCTGGGGATCGAGGACACCGACGACCTGATCGCCGATTTCGACCAGGCCTTGGGTGAAACTGCAGGTCAACGTATTGGCGCGGCCTGCATCGAGGCTGGACGGTAGCCTCTCTAGGTTGTGACTGCCCGCAACGAGCCCGGAGCGACCGGACGCATCCGCGTCGCCGTCGTCTACGGCGGGCGCAGCTCTGAGCACGCAATCTCCTGCGTTTCCGCAGGCAGCATCCTGCGCAATCTCGATCCGGAGCGCTTCGAGGTGGTCGCTGTCGGCATCACCCCCGAGGGGGCGTGGATGCTCACCGACGCCGAGCCCGACACCCTTGCCATCGCCGACGGACGGTTGCCGCAGGTCACCGGGGCATCCGGCAAGGAGCTGGCCCTCGCCGCAGATCCGGGGCGGGGCGGTGAGCTGCTGTCGCTCGGCCAGGGCGCTCCGGAGGTGCTGGCCGCGGTCGATGTCGTGTTCCCGGTGCTGCACGGCCCGTACGGCGAAGACGGCACCATTCAGGGACTGCTCGAGCTGGCCGGCGTGCCCTACGTCGGTGCGGGTGTGCTCGCCAGCGCGTCGGGCATGGACAAGGAGTTCACCAAGAAGCTGTTGGCGGCCGAGGGTCTGCCCATCGGCGACCACGTCGTGCTGCGGCCGCGGCAGGAGACGCTGTCCTTGGAGGACCGCGAACGACTCGGGCTGCCGGTGTTCGTCAAGCCCGCCCGCGGCGGATCGTCGATCGGCGTGAGCCGCGTGACGGCCTGGGATCAGCTGCCCGCGGCGATCGAGCTGGCCCGGCGCCACGATCCCAAGGTGATCGTCGAAGCGGCGGTCATCGGACGCGAATTGGAGTGCGGCGTGCTGGAATTCCCCGACGGCCGGGTCGAAGCCAGCACCGTCGGCGAGATCCGGGTGGCGGGTGTCCGCGGCCGCGAGGATTCGTTCTACGATTTCGCGACGAAGTATCTCGAGGACGCCGCGGAGCTCGACGTGCCCGCCAAGGTCGACGACAGCATCGCAGATGAGGTGCGCCAGTTAGCGATTCGGGCATTCCAGGCCATCGACTGCCAGGGTCTGGCCCGCGTCGACTTCTTCCTCACCGAGGACGGTCCGGTCATCAACGAGATCAACACGATGCCGGGATTCACCACCATCTCGATGTATCCGAGGATGTGGGCGGCCAGCGGTGTCGACTATCCGACGCTGTTGGCCACCATGGTCGAAACCGCACGAAAGCGCGGCACGGGCCTGCGCTAGCCAACGGGCGCTGGGTCAACCGCCTTGGCGGGCAACGACTTCGCGATCAGCCGTCGAGATCTCCTGAATCGGCGTCGGACCCGAGCCCGCAGGCAGCGTCAACGCGACATAGACCGGGCGATCCACGGCGAACCATGTGCTGCGTCCTTGGTCGACGATCTCGAACCACGACACCGCATCGACGACTTGCAGAGGGCTGCCGAGGACGAACTCCGCGGGCCGGTCCAGACCGCACCGCAGGATCACCGCCTCGCGTCGGGGGCCGTACGCCACGCCGCGGCTCCCGGCGGTGCGGGATCGGCCGCGGCCGCGCGCTGGAAGTCGCCGAGTTGTTCGGGCAGCGCGTCGACCAATGCCCGGCAATCCGCGCTGTCGGCCTGCGGCGCAGGCACCGAGACGATCGCGACGGGTTGTTCGGCGGCAGGGCTCTGGCGCAATGCCGCGACGACCAGAATCGCGACGATGGCGCCGACCGCCACCACGATCGCCGCGATCATCAGCGCCCGGGGTGGGCCGTCGCGGGTTTCGGCGTCCACGCCCAAACTCTATGGGCGCACCCCGTTCGGCGATCGGGCAGGTCAGCGTGCGGGTGATGCCGGCGACCTGCTGGACGCTGGGAACCACGCTGGCCTGCAGTTCGTCCAGGCTTTGCGCGCCGATTCGCACCACCACGTCGTAGGGCCCGGTGACGTACTCGGCGGACAACACGCCGGGTAAGCCCGCGAGCTGCTTGGCGATGACTTCGGCGCGGCCCACCTCGGTCTGGATCAGCATGAAAGCCTCGACCACCCGGCTGTCCTCCCTTCTGGCTGCATAGACTCCACGCCGCAGGGACCAAACGTACCGCAGCTCAGGGGAGGCGACATGGCGAGCGATGAGCCCCCCGAGACGCTTGCCGGGGTTGGCGAGTTCGCCGTGATCGACCGGCTGGTTGCCGGCCGCGAGCAGCCGGACGTGGTGACGTTGGGGCCGGGTGACGACGCCGCGGTGGTGTCGGCCCGCGACGGCGCCACGGTGGTGTCCACGGACATGCTGGTCGAGGGGCGCCATTTCCGGCTGGACTGGTCGACGCCACACGACGTCGGGCGCAAGGCGATCGCACAGAACGCGGCGGACATCGAGGCGATGGGTGCGACGCGCCACCGCGTTCGTCGTCGCGTTCGGGGCGCCCGGTGACACGCCGGCTGCGCAGGTGGTCGAGCTGGCCGACGGCATGTGGCACGAGGCGCGGCTGCTCGGCGCAGGCATCGTGGGCGGCGATCTGGTGACGGCGCCGCAGTGGGTGATCTCGGTGACCGCGCTGGGTGATCTCGGCGGCCGCGAGGCCGGTTCGTCTCGACGGTGCCCGTGCCGGTGACACGGTCGCCGTCGATCGGCGAGCGTCGGCTGGTCTGCCGCCGGATATGCGTTGTTGCTCAACGGTATTGAGGACTTCGACGCGCTGCGTCGTCGGCATCTGGTGCCAGAGCCGCCGTACGGGCAGGGCCGCGTCGCCGCGGATGCGGGTGCGACGTCGATGACCGATGTCTCCGACGGCCTGGTGGCCGACCTCGGGCATATCGCGCGCGCGTCGGGTGTCGGCATCGATCTGTCGTCGGATGCGCTGGGCGCAGACCGCGATCCCCTCGCCGCGGCGGGTGCCGCCGTGGCGGTCGATCCGTGGGACTGGGTGCTCGGCGGAGGCGAGGACCATGCGCTGGTCGCGACGTTCCCGGGATCGCCGCCGGCCGGCTGGCGGGTGATCGGACGGGTGCTCGATGGCCCGGCGCGGGTCCTGGTGGACGGCGAGCCGTGGCACGGAGATCCGGGCTGGCAGTCGTTCTGAGCGCACGAGCGCACGCTAAGTTGACCCTCGATGACCGCACGACCGCTGAATGAACTCGTCGAGGACGGCTGGGCGCGCGCGCTGGAACCCGCGCGAGCCTCAGGTCGCCCAGATGGGGGAGTTCCTGCGCGCGGAGCTCGCGGCGGGCCAACGCTATCTGCCCGCAGGTCAGAATGTGTTGCGTGCCTTCACTTTCCCGTTCGAACAAGTACGGGTTCTCATCGTCGGCCAGGACCCGTATCCGACACCGGGTCACGCCGTCGGACTGAGCTTCTCGGTGGCGCCCGACGTGCGGCCGTTGCCGCGCAGCCTGGCCAACATCTTCACCGAGTACACCGATGACCTTGGGCATCCCGCGCCCGCGACGGGCGATCTGACGCCGTGGGCCGAGCGCGGCGTGATGCTGCTGAACAGGGTGCTCACCGTCCGGCCGGGAACTCCGGCGTCGCACCGGGGCAAGGGCTGGGAGGCGGTGACCGAGTGTGCGATCCGGGCCCTGGTCGCGCGGCAGCAACCGCTGGTCGCGGTGCTGTGGGGCCGCGACGCGTCAACGTTGAAGCCGATGCTCGACGGCGCCGATTGCGTGGCGATCGAGTCCCCGCATCCGTCGCCGCTGTCGGCGTCGCGCGGCTTCTTCGGTTCGCGACCGTTCAGCCGCGCCAACGAGCTGCTGGAGAAGATGGGCGCCGACCCGATCGACTGGCGCCTTCCCTAGGTTTCCCGCGTGAGTGTGCGGATTCTTACGCCGCGACGGTGTGTCGCGCAGAAAACCGCACAGTTGGGCCACGCGCACGGGCCCACGCGCAGCTGGGGACTGGGGACTATGCGATCCCAGGGTTCGGCGGCGATTGAAAACGTCAGCGCGTCAGCCGCGCGAGACCTTTCCGGCCTTGATGCACGACGTGCACACGTTGACGCGCTTCTTGTTGCCGCCCGGGTTGGTCACGGCGCGCACGGTCTGGATGTTCGGATCCCACCGACGGCTGGTCCGGCGATGGGAGTGCGACACCGACTTGCCGAAGCCGGGGCCCTTCCCGCAGATATCGCACACGGCAGCCATATGTAGAACTCCTCGGATCAGTACTTGGGGGTCTGGGGTTCCGCCGCGACCGGCGGCGGTTCGACCCGACAACCTGACCAGGATACCGGCAGCGCCGGGGATCACCAAAATGGTCTCCACAGGCGCGAATGTTCTCCGAGGGGCTGTCAGCTCGAGTCGGATAGGCTTGCGCCCACGGCGACACCTCGAGCCAGCGGGGTGCCGCGCACATCGGGCTGGAGGTGGGCATGTCGGATCGGCGGCTTGACGCCTCCGCTTTGCGGGACTGGGCGTACACCGCCGTCGGCGACCTCATCACCCACACCGACGAGATCAACCGCCTCAACGTGTTCCCGGTCGCCGACGCTGACACCGGCACAAACATGCTGTTCACCATGCGTGCGGCATGGGCGCAGGCCGATGCTCTGACAGCGTCCGACGACGTGGTCGAGGTCGCCGCCGCGCTGGCTCGCGGCGCTCTGCAGGGCGCGCGGGGGAACTCCGGCGTCATCCTGTCCCAGATCCTGCGCGGCCTCGCCGACGTCACCGCATCGGCGGCCGCCGACCGGAGCGGGGTGCTCGCCGACATCGGCGGCGCCCTGTTCGGAGCCGCATTGCGGCATTCGGTCGGCCTGGTCGTCAGCTCGATGGGTGAAGCCGTTCCCGGCACGATCGTCTCGGTGCTGCAGGATGCCGCGGACGCAGCCGAGGACGCGGGTGCCGACCACTCCGGGATCGCCGACTGTGGTGGCTGCGGCCGCCGACGCCGCGGCTGTCGCACTCGACAAGACCACGGGGCAACTCGACGTTCTGGCCGAGGCCGGCGTGGTGGACGCCGGCGGTCGCGGGCTGCTGGTACTGCTGGACGCGATGAGCGCCACGCTGACCGGGCATGTCCGGCACCGCGAGGAATATGTGCCGTCTCCACCGCATGACCACGTCGCCGCCACGGCGACGTCGGTGACACCTCAATTCGAGGTGATGTACCTGCTCAGCGGCTGCGACGCCGCCGGGGTGGAGACGCTCCGCCGAAGCCTTGACCGGCTGGGGGAATCGGTGGCGATCGCGACCACGGCCGGCGCAGGCCAGTACTCCGTGCATGTGCACGCCGACGATGCCGGAGCCGCGGTCGAAGCGGCCCTGTCGCTGGGCACCCTGAGCCGCATCCAGATCACGTCCCTCACCGGAGCGGCGGGTACGCGGCCGTCGGGAGGATGGGCCCGGGAGCGGGCGGTGCTCGCGGTCGTCGACGGTTCAGGCGCCGAAGAACTGTTCGCGGGCGAGGGCGCGCAGGTGCTGCGACTCGAGCGCGAACGGACCCGTCAGCGCCAAAGACCTGCTCCACGCGTTGGTCAACACGGGCGCGGCGCAGATCATGGTGCTGCCGAACGGGTACGTCGCCGCCGAAGAACTCGTCGCAGGCTGCACCGCCGCCATCGGCTGGGGTATCGACGTGGTGCCGGTGCCGACGGCGTCGATGGTGCAGGGTCTCGCCGCCCTGGCCATGCACGAGGCAGATCGGCAGGCCGTCGACGACGGCTACACGATGGCGCGCGCCGCGGCCGGTGCGCGGCACGGGTCGGTGCGGGTCGCCACCGAGGAGGCGCTCACCTGGGCGGGCACCTGCGAGCCCGGCGACGGGCTGGGCATCGCGGGCGACGAGGTGCTGATCGTGGGGAAGGACCTCACCGCGGCCGGCGCCGGGCTGATCGACCTGCTGTTGGCAGCGGGCGGTGAACTCGTCACGGTGCTCACCGGTGCAGGCGTCGACGCAGAGGGTCGGCGACGCGTTGGCAGATCACGTCCATCGCGAACACCTCGGCGCCGAACTCGTCACGTACCACACCGACCACCGCGGCGACGCTCTGCTGATCGGGGTCGAGTAGCCGTGGCCAAGCTCACCGACCGGCTCGACTTCGTCATCGGCAAGAAAGTCCGCGGATCCGCTGGAGGAGCACTTCGGCATCCGCACGGTCAACGACCTGCTGCGCCACTACCCGCGCAAGTACAGCGACGAGATGACAACGGCCGATGAAGGCGAGGATCTCGAGGAAGGCGAACACGTCACGTTCGTCGACCGCATCACCAAGGTGGACCTCCGGTTGACGAACCGGCCGCCGAAGCGCGAGTACATGGTCGTCACGATCGGCGACCGCAAGCCGAAGGTGACCGCGACCTTCTTCAACGTCAAGTTCATCAAGAAGACCGCTCGCAGAGGGCCAGCGGGTGATGTTGTCCGGTGAGGTCGGCTATTTCAAAGGCACCTTGCAGCTGACCCATCCGGCGTTCCTGGTGATCCATGACGACGGCAGGGTCGCCGGAACGAGATCGCTCAAGGCGATTGCCGAGGCAGAAGGGACGGCCGACGAGAACAAGCTGCTCTCCGTCTTCGACCGTGACTTCTTCCCGATCTATCCGGCCAACAGCAAGGTGCAGAGCTGGGACATCTACGCGTGTGTGCGCCAGGTGCTCGACGTGCTGGACCCGATCGACGAACCACTGCCGGAATCGTTTCTGCGGGAACACAATCTGATCGGCGAGGACGAAGCGCTGCGCGCGATCCACACCGCGGAGAAGGCGGCGGAACGCGACGCCGCGATCACGCGTCTGACCTATGACGAGGCCATCGGGCTGCAATGGGCGTTGGCGCAGCGGAGATTCGGCGAGTTGAGCGAGGCCGGCCCCGTCGCGCCCACGACTGACGGCGGTCTGGTCGCGGCGATGCGCAATCAGATGCCGTTCGAACTGACCGAAGGCCAAAAGGATGTCCTCGAGGTGCTGACCGCTGAGTTGGCGGCGAGTCGGCCGATGAATCGGATGCTGCAGGGCGAGGTCGGGTCCGGCAAGACCATCGTCTCGGTGCTCGCGATGCTGCAGATGGTCGATGCCGGGTATCAATGTGCGCTCCTGGCCCCGACGGAAGTCCTTGCCGCCCAACATGCCCGATCGATCCGCGACGTCCTCGGACCGCTGGCGATGGCGGGACAACTCGGTGGCGCCGAGCAAGGCGACGCGGATCGCGCTGCTGACGGGGTCGATGTCGCCGCAGCAGAAGAAGCAGGTGCGCGACGAAGTCGCCGCCGGTGAAGCGGGCATCGTCATCGGGACGCACGCGCTGCTGCAGGATGCCGTCGAATTTCATCGCCTCGGCATGGTTGTCGTCGACGAACAGCACCGGTTCGGAGTGGAACAGCGAGATCGCCTGCGGGCCAAGGCGCCCGAGGGTGTCACGCCGCATCTGCTCGTGATGACCGCGACGCCCATCCCGCGCACCGTCGCGCTGACCCACTTCGGCGACCTCGAGACGTCGACGCTGCGCGAACTGCCGCGGGGCCGTCAACCGATCACCACCAACACGATCTTCCTCAAGGAACACCCGGCCTGGCTCAACCGTGCGTGGCAACGGATCACCGAGGAAGTGGCCGCCGGACGGCAGGCCTACGTCGTCGCATCCCGCATCGACGAAGACGACAAGAGCGGCAAGAAAGGCAGAGGCAAGAAACGCGACCAGGACAAGGAACAGGGCCCACCCGCAACGACCGTCGTCGAACTGTTCGAGCGGCTACGTCGCGGACCTCTGTCGGGACTGCGGCTCGGGCTCATGCACGGTCGGCTTTCCGCCGACGAGAAGGACGCCGTGATGGCCGCGTTCCGCGCGGGAGACATCGATGTCCTGGTGTGCACCACCGTGATCGAGGTTGGCGTCGATGTTCCCAACGCGACGGTGATGCTGGTGATGGACGGCGACCGGTTCGGCATCAGCCAGCTTCACCAGCTGCGCGGCCGCATCGGTCGAGGCGAACATCCAAGCCTGTGCCTGCTCGTCACCCAATTGCCGGAGAGCTCGAAGGCGGGGGATCGCCTCAAGGCGGTCGCCTCGACACTCGACGGGTTCAAACTCGCCGACCTCGACCTCGTGGAGCGGCGCGAGGGTGATGTGCTGGGCTACAGCCAATCCGGGCGCCCCATCACGTTGCGGTTCCTGTCGCTGTTCGAGCATCTCGATCTCATTCTGACCGCACGCGACTTCTGCGATTCGCACTACGCGAAGAATCCGGACGACCCCGGGATGGCGGTGCTGGCAGCGCCATTCGTCGATACCGACCGCGTCGAGTATCTGGAAAAGGCGTGAACCGCAAGCGGCTACTGTTGCTCCTTGCGATCGTCGGAATCGCAGTGCTCGTCGCCGTTCAGGTCACCAACTCGTCGATCAACCGATCGCAGTTCATCGCCAGCGCCGACATCCCGACCGTCGCACCCGGAGTCGACGTGCTCGCCGGTATCGCGCTGATGCCGCTGCGCATCCGCGGCTACGACTATCGGCGGGATGCGTTCGGCGACAGCTGGACCGACGACAACCCCGCACCCGGCGGCCACAACGGCTGCGACACCCGCAACGACATCCTCGACCGAGACCTCGTCGACAAGTCCTACGTGTCGATCAAGCGATGCCCCACCGCGGTGGCGACGGGGCTGCTGCACGATCCGTATACCAACGCAGAGGTCGCCTTCACCCGCGGCGAGCAGACCGGCGCGGCGGTGCAGATCGACCACATCGTGCCGCTGGCTTTGGCGTGGGATCTCGGTGCCCGGTTCTGGACAGACGACATGCGGCTGCGATTCGCCAACGACCCCGCCAATCTCATCGCCGTCGCCGGAGGGGCCAACCAGGACAAGGGCGACCACGAGCCGGCGACCTGGATGCCGCCGAACACCGCATTCCGCTGTCAGTACGCCATGCAGTTCATCGCGGTGCTGCGCGGCTACGCGCTTCCGATCGACGCGCCTTCGGCGACGGCGCTTCGCGATGCTGCCGCAACCTGCCCGACCGGCTGAGTTCGTCTGCGAGCTGGGCCCAGCTCGCGCAGAAAAGGCTAAGTGCCCGTGTATGTTTCGGGGTCCGGCCGGAAGCGGGTGCCGTCGTTCAGCCCGTTGAGGGTGGCCATGTCGTCGTCGCTCAGCTCGAAGTCGAACACGTCGATATTCGACTTGATCCGCTCCGGTGACGACGAGCGCGGAATGACGATGTTGCCGAGCTGAATGCTCCACCTGATGAGCACCTGGGCCGGCGTCTTGCCATGTGCCTGCGCCACGGATCCGATGGTCGCGTTGTCCAACAGGGCTCCGACGCCCAGCGGGCCGTAGGCCTCGGTGACGATGCCGTATTCGGCGTTGGTCGCACGCAACTCGGCCTGGTTCAGCAGCGGGTGCAATTCGATCTGATTGACCGCCGGGCGTGAAGAACGACAGGTCGATGACGTTGGAGAGGTCCTCGGCGTGGAAATTCGCCAAACCGATCGACTTGGTGTCGCCCAATTCCTTCCGCTTCATCAGACCACCCCAGCTGTCGACGTACTTACCTGGGTTGCCGGCCGGCCAGTGGATGAGGTAGAGATCGACGTATTCGAGGCCGAGCCGTTCCAGGCTCGCCTTCAAAGCGTCCTGCGACGCCTGGAAGCCCTGATCGCTGGTGGCCAGCTTGGTGGTGACGAACACCTCCTCGCGCGGAATCCCCGACGAGGCGATCGCACGGCCGACCGCGGCTTCGTTCCCGTAGGCCGATGCGGTGTCGATCAACCGATAACCGGCCTCCAGGGCGGCGCTCACCGACTGTTCGGTCTCGGACTCCGACAATTCGCCGACGCCGAGACCGATCACCGGAAGGGTGTTCCCGTCGTTGAGCGTGACGACAGGGATCGCAGCGGGCGATTGGGTCATGTCACCTAACCTGTGAAATCGAAGGTCCGTGGATCGGGACCCAACCGTGTTCCGTCGCCCAGCGAGGAAATGGACGCCATGTCCTGCTCGCTCAGTTCAAGATCGAACACGTCGAAATTACTCACAATTCGCTCGGGGGTCACCGATTTCGGGATGACTATATTGCCGAGTTGGATATGCCACCTAATCAGTACCTGTGCCGGCGTTTTCCCATGCCGTTCGGCGACCTCGGTCACCTTCGGGTTGTCCAGCAGAGCACCCTGCCCGAGCGGAGCCCACGCCTCGGTGGCGACGCCCAGTCTGGGCGTGCACCTCGACGCAACTCTTCCTGCGGAAACAGCGGATGCAGTTCCACCTGGTTGACGGCCGGGACGATTCCGGTGGCGTCCACCAGGATTCGCAGGTGCTCAGGCTCGAAGTTGCTGACGCCGATCGACCGGACGCGGCCCTCGTCACGCAGCCGGGAGAACGCCTTGAACGTGTCCACGAACGTGTTCTTCGCAGGCAACGGCCAGTGGATCAGATAGAGATCCAGGTAGGCGTCCGATCCGATCAAGCCCAGCTTCTCCATGCTGCGGTCGAAGGCCTTCAGCGTGGAGTCGTAGCCCTGATCGGAGTTCCACAGCTTGGTGGTGATGTACACCTCCTCGCGTGGCAGACCCGATTTCGCGAGCGCCTGGCCGACTCCGCGCTCATTCCGGTACGCCGCCGCCGTGTCGACGTGGCGGTAGCCTGCCTCGAAGGCCGTGCTCACCGCGCGTTCGGTCTCATCCGGAGGTGTCTGGAAAACACCGAGTCCGACCTGAGGGATCGGGTTACCGTCATTCAGCGTGATCGAGGGAGAAGCCATGACTTCGAGTCTGCCAGTTGCAGGCGTCGCCCGTCGGACAGCCGACAGGTCGCAAGGCCCGGTTGGTGAAGATCGGCGGCACGACGTTGCGCGCGCTTCCCCGCATCCCGCGGCCCGTCAAACGGCTGCTGCTTGGTGGGCGTTCGGTCGTCATCGACGGCAACACCCTGGACACCACGCTGCAGTTCATGCTCTTCGGCCAGAACGCGATGGGCCTCGGACGTCTGATCCTGGATCACGACGTCCCGACAGCTCGTGCGCTGTTGAGGATGTTCACGGACGGCTTCAAACAGGACATCCCCGTCGCCTCGGTGACGAACCTCGTCATACCCGGCCCGGACGGGGCGATCCCTGCGCGCCATTACCGGCCGATCGACGGCGACGGCGCGCCGCTGCTGGTCTTCTATCACGGCGGCGCAATGGTGCTCGGCGATCTCGACACGCATGACGACGCTGTGCAGGCAGATCTGCCGGGAGGGCGGCCTGCATGTGTTGTCGGTCGACTATCGGCTGGCGCCGGAGCACAAAGCGCCCGCAAGTGTCGACGACGCGTTCACCGCGTTCAAATGGGCGCTCGACCACGCTGCAGAGTTGGGGGCCGACCCCGAGCGAGTGGCGGTAGGAGGCGACAGTGCCGGTGGCAACCTCGCCGCGCTGGTCTCGCTGCGTGCCCGTGACGAGGGCGTTCGGCTGCCAGCGGTGCAGTTGCTGTTCTACCCGGTCACCGACTGGGGCGCCCAGACGCGGTCGCGAACGTTGTTCGGCGACGGGTTCTTTCTCACCGGGGGCGATCTGCAGTTCGGCGCTCGAGAAGTACCTCGACGGCGCGGACGTCGACGCGACCGACCCGCGGGTATCGCCGCTGCTGGCCGACGACCTGTCCGGACTACCGCCTGCGCTGGTGCTGACGGCCGGTTTCGACCCGCTTCGCGACGAAGGCAGGCAGTACGCGGACGCTCTGCGCGCGGCGGGCGTGCACGGTCGACTACCGAGAGTTCGGGTCGCTGATCCACGCCTTCGCCAACTTCTTCCCGGTGGGCGGTGGCAGCGCGACCGCCATGGCGGAATCGATCTCGGCGTTGCGGGCCCATCTGGCCCGCACGTGAAAGACCTCCGAAGGGCCGCCGGTACTCTTAGCGCGTGGCTTCGAAACCGAAATACGACCTGAAGGCCTCCGACCGCAAGCGCAACCTGGCGGTTCAGATCGGCCTGACCGCGATCGTGGTGATCTTCGCCGTGGCGCTCGTGCTCTACATCGTGATGTCGGCGGACGAAAAGCCGACCGCGGGCGAGGCGGATCGATCCGGGTCACATCGGCCGAGTTGATCAAGAAGGACGGCACCGACGAGCCCAAGGCCGTGCTGTCGCTGTACGAGGATTTCCTGTGCCCGGCATGCCGCAACTTCGAGCAGCAGTTCGGTCCCACGGTTTCCAAGCTGATCGATTCCGGCGCTGTCGCAGCCGACTACTACATGGTTTCGATCCTGGACCGTCAGGGCGACGGGTACTCCACGCGAGCGGGCAACGCCGCGTACTGCGTCGCAGGCGACTCGACCGACGCATTCCGCCGGTTCCACGCCGCGCTGTACGCCCAGCAGCCCCAGGAGGGCGTCGGCCCGTTCCCCGATAACGCCCGGTTGGCCGAAATCGCGCGCCAGGCCGGCGCTGCGGGCCAGGTCCCCGAGTGCATCAACAAAGAGACCTACGCCGACATGGTGTCGGGACTCGCCGCGGCCACCAAGGTCAATTCGACGCCGACGATTCGCATCAACGGCGAGGATTACAGCCCGACCACCCCTGAAGCATTGATCGCCAAGATCGAGGAGATCGTCGGCAACATTCCCGCCTTCGACGGCGGCGTACCGCCGCCCGCCGCTGAGCCCACCCCCCGATCGCGCCTCCGCCCCCCGCACCCGCACCCGCGCCATGACCGTCACCACACCCAGCACGGTCGAGCCGAGCGAACCCGCTTCGGCGCAGTCGGCGGGTGTCGCAGTCGGTAGGCCCAGCGCGATCTGGGTGCTGATCGCCGGGGTGCTCGGCCTTGCCGCCGCGGTGACGCTGACGATCGAGAAGATCGAGATACTGATCAACCCCGACTATGTGCCGTCCTGCAGCATCAACCCGGTGCTGTCGTGCGGTTCGGTGATGATCACCCCGCAGGCGTCGGTCTTCGGCTTCCCCAACTCGCTCATCGGCATCGTGGCGTTCACCGTCGTCCTGGTGACGGGTGTGCTCGCGATCGCCAGAGTCGATCTGCCGCGCTGGTATTGGGTGGGCCTGGCGATCGGCACCTTGCTCGGCACCGTATTCGTGCATTGGCTGGCGTGGCAGAGCCTGTACAGCATCGGCGCGCTGTGCCCGTACTGCATGGTGGTGTGGGCCGTGACGATTCCGCTGCTCGTCGTCGCGACGTCGATCGCAGCTGCGCCTGCGACGTCGAACGGTGTTGTGCGCGCGCTCCATACGTGGCGCTGGTCGCTTGGTGGCGCTGTGGTTCACCGGCCTGATCCTGCTGATCCTGGTGCGCTTCTGGGATTACTGGTCCACGCTCCTCTAGAACACGACGGGGGTAGCGCGTGATATCTAAAGTCCTGGTGGCCAATCGCGGTGAGATCGCGATCCGGGCTTTCCGGGCAGCCTACGAGATGGGTATCACCACCATCGCGGTCTACGCGCATGAGGACCGCAACTCCCAGCACCGGTTGAAGGCCGATGAGTCGTATCAGATCGGTGACACGGGCCATCCGGTGCGCGCCTACCTGTCGGTCGACGAGATCATCCGCGTCGCGCAGCAGGCAGGTGCCGATGCGGTCTACCCGGGTTACGGCTTTCTCTCGGAGAATCCGCAGCTGGCCGCGGCGTGCGCGGATGCGGGTATCACGTTCATCGGTCCCAGTGCCGAAATCCTTGAGCTGACGGGAAATAAGGCCAGGGCCATTGCGGCGGCGCGCGATGCCGGCCTGCCGGTGCTGAACTCCTCGGCGCCGTCGTCGTCGGTCGAGGAGTTGGTGGCGGCCTCGGCGGAGGCCTGGAATTCCCGTTGTTCGTCAAGGCGGTGTCCGGCGGCGGCGGGCGCGGTATGCGGCGGGTGAGCGATGCGTCGGCGCTGCCCGAGGCGATCGAGGCGGCCAGCCGCGAGGCCGAGTCGGCGTTCGGCGATCCGATGGTCTATCTCGAGCAGGCGGTGCTCAACCCTCGCCACATCGAGGTGCAGATCCTGGCCGATAAGCACGGTGCCGTGATGCATCTGTTCGAGCGTGACTGCAGCATGCAGCGCCGCCATCAGAAGGTCATCGAATTGGCGCCTGCGCCAAACCTTCCCGCCGAGTTGCGGGACAAGATGTGTGCTGATGCGGTCGCGTTCGCGCGTCAGATCGACTACACGTATGCGGGCACGGTGGAGTTCCTGCTCGATGAGCGCGGCCATTACGTGTTCATCGAGATGAATCCGCGCATCCAGGTCGAGCACACGGTCACCGAGGAGATCACCGACGTCGACCTCGTGGCAAGTCAGCTACGCATCGCCGACGGGGAGACGCTCGAGGACCTCGGACTGAGCCAGGACACCCTGCAGATTCGCGGTGCCGCCATGCAGTGCCGCATCACCACCGAGGACCCCGCCAACGGGTTTCGCCCCGACACCGGGCGCATCACGAGCTACCGGTCACCGGGTGGCGCGGGCATCCGCCTCGATGGCGCAACGCATTTGGGCGCCGAGATCGGTGCGCATTTCGACTCTCTTCTGGTCAAGCTGACGTGCCGCGGACGTGATTACGCGACGGCGGTCGCTCGGTCGCGCCGCGCGCTGGCCGAATTCCGCGTGCGCGGTGTGTCGACGAACATCCCGTTCCTGCTGGCCGTCGTCAACGATCCGGACTTCCGTGCGGGCCGGATCACCACGTCGTTCATCGACGACCGCCCGTACCTGCTGACATCGCACACCCCGGCCGATCGCGGCACCAAGATCCTCAACTACCTGGCCGACGTCACGGTCAACCAGCCGCACGGACCGCGGCCGTCGACGGTCTATCCACACGACAAGTTGCCCGACGTCGATCTGTCGTCGCCGCCACCGCCGGGATCGAAGCAGCGACTGACCGAACTCGGTCCCGAAGGGTTCGCCGGCCTGGATGCGCGAATCGAAGGCCGTCGGTGTCACGGATACGACGTTCCGCGACGCCCACCAATCGCTGTTGGCGACCAGGCTGAGGACCACCGGCCTGCTCATGGCGGCGCCCTACATCGCGCGGATGACCCCGCAACTGCTGTCTGTGGAGTGCTGGGGCGGCGCGACATACGATGTGGCGCTTCGATTCTTGAAGGAGGATCCCGTGGGAGCGGCTCGCCGCGCTGCGTGAGGCGATGCCCAACATCTGCCTGCAGATGCTGCTACGCGGGCGCAACACCGTGGGCTACACGCCCTACCCGGAGACCGTCACGAAGGCCTTCGTCGAGGAAGCGACCGCGACGGGTATCGACATCTACCGCATCTTCGACGCGCTGAACAATGTCGAGTCGATGCGGCCTGCCATCGATGCGGTGCGCGAAACCGGCACGTCGATCGCCGAGGTGGCGATGAGCTACACCGGTGACCTGACCGACCCGAGCGAGAACCTCTACACACTGGACTACTACCTCAAACTGGCCGAGCAGATCGTCGACGCCGGTGCGCACGTGCTGGCGATCAAGGACATGGCCGGACTGCTGCGCCCGCACGCCGCCACTGTGCTGGTCGGTGCGTTGCGCAGCCGCTTCGACCTGCCGGTGCACGTGCACACCCATGACACCCCCGGAGGCCAGCTGGCCACCTATGTGGCGGCATGGCAGGCCGGCGCCAACGCGGTCGACGGTGCGTCGGCGCCGCTGGCGGGCTCCGACGAGCCAGCCCGCGCTGAGCTCGATCGTCGCCGCGGCCGCGCACACTGAGTACGACACCGGCCTGTCGCTGTCCGCGGTATGCGATCTGGAGCCGTACTTGGAGGCGCTGCGAAAGGTGTACGCGCCCTTTGATGTTGCGGCGTCTGGCCCGACAACCCCGACGGGGCGGGTGTATCGCCACGAAATCCCGGGCGGTCAGCTGTCGAACCTGCGCCAGCAGGCCATCGCGCTCGGATTCGGGGACCGCTTCGAGGAGATCGAGGCCAACTACGCTGCCGCTGATCGCATCCTGGGCAGGCTGGTAAAGGTGACACCGTCGAGCAAGGTGGTAGGCGACCTCGCGCTCGCACTGCTGGGCGCCGGAATCAGCGCCGACGAATTCGCCTCGGATCCAGCACGGTTCGACATTCCCGACTCGGTGATCGGATTCCTGCGCGGCGAACTCGGCGACCCGCCGGGCGGCTGGCCGGAACCTTTGCGCACCAAAGCGCTTGCGGGACGCTCGCCGGCCAGGCCAACCGAAGAGCTCTCCGCCGAGGACGAGTCGGCGTTGGCGCATCCGGGTGTGACACGGCAAGCCACGTTGAACCGGCTGCTATTTCCCGGACCGACAAAGGAATTCGAGGCCCATCGGGATTTGTACGGTGATACCTCCAGCCTGTCGGCCAATCAATTCTTCTACGGTCTGCGCCATGGCGACGAGCATCGGGTGAGGCTCGAGCGCGGTGTGGAACTGTTGATCGGGTTGGAGGCGATCTCCGATCCCGATGAACGCGGCATGCGCACCGTGATGTGCATATTCAACGGTCAGTTGCGGCCGGTGGTGGTGCGTGACAACAGCATCGCCAGCGAGGTACCCACCGCGGAGAAGGCCGACCGGTCCAACCCCGACCACGTCGCCGCTCCCTTCGCCGGCGTGGTGACCGTCGGTGTGTCCGCCGGCGACAAGGTCGACGCGGGACAGACCATCGCCACCATCGAGGCCATGAAGATGGAAGCCGCGATCACCGCGCCCAAGGCCGGCGAGGTCGGCCGCGTCGCGGTTTCGGCGACCGCACAGGTCGAAGGCGGCGATCTGCTGGTGGTGGTCAGCTGACCCGCATCGTCGCCGGCACCCTGGGTGGACGGCGAATCACGGTGCCGCGCACCGGAACCCGCCCCACCACCGATCGGGTCCGGGAATCGCTGTTCAATCTGCTGACGGCGCGTATCGATCTCGACGGGTTGTCGGTACTCGATCTCTACGCCGGCTCGGGAGCGTTGGGTCTGGAGGCGCTGTCGCGCGGAGCCTCGTCAGTGGTGTTCGTCGAATCCGACCAGCGTGCCGCAGACGTCATCGACAAGAACATCGCCGCGCTCGGCGTGAAAGGGGCGACAGTGCGGCGAGGCGCGGTCGCGGCGGTGCTGGCCGGCAGTGCGCAGTCCGTCGACTTGGTGCTCGCCGACCCGCCCTACGACGTGGACGCCGGCGAGATCGAATCCGTCCTCGCCGCGCTGACGATGGCGGATGGACAGCCACCGGGACCGTGGCCGTCATCGAACGCGCGGCATCGTGTCCGATGCTGACATGGCCCGATGGCTGGCAGGTATGGCCGTCCCGGACGTACGGCGACACCCGGCTGGAACTTGCCGATTTCGATGTCGCCGCCGTGGCGCCTCCGTAATTGGATGTCGCCTCCGTGAGGGCCTGAGCTGCCTGTAGCGTCGTTCCCCATGAGCGGCGCCGTATGCCCGGGTTCCTTCGACCCGGTAACGCTGGGGCATATCGATATCTTCGAGCGCGCGGCGGCCCAATTCGACGAGGTCGTCGTCGCGGTGCTGGTCAACCCGAACAAAAAGGGGATGTTCAGCCTCGACGAGCGCATCGCGATGATCGAGGAATCCACGACGCACTTGCCGAATCTGCGCGCGGAGTCCGGCGAAGGCCTGGTAGTCGACTTCGTCAAGAAGCGCGGATTGACCGCGATCGTCAAAGGCCTGCGCACGGGAACCGACTTCGAATACGAGCTGCAGATGGCGCAGATGAACAAGCACATCGCGGGTGTTGACACCTTCTTTGTCGCCACGACGCCGACCTATTCGTTCGTGTCGTCCTCGCTGGCGAAGGAGGTCGCGATGCTCGGCGGCGACGTCTCCGAGCTGCTGCCCGAGCCGGTCAACGTGCGGTTACAGGCCAAGCTCAAGGGTTAGCCGGCTCGCTCAAGGGGTAGGCAAAACGTGGCGCACAGCCCCCCGCGCCCATCCATTCCGCATAAGCATTGGAGATTTGCCGTGGTTGAGACATTCGTGCAGTCCACCGACGACGTCGTGAGATTCCTGAAGGACCAGCACAACCTGATCAAGGACATGTTCGACGAGGTGCTCAGCGCTTCGGACACCAAGGCGCGTGAGACGGCGTTCGTCGAACTGCGCCAATTGCTCGCCGTGCACGAGACCGCCGAGGAGATGGTGGTCCACCCGCGGGTCCGCCACGAGGCGACCAACGGCGACGAGATCGTCGACGCTCGCCTGAAAGAGGAGCACAAGGCCAAGGAGATGCTGTCGGCAATCTCGAGGGCATGGACATCGATTCCCCGGAATTCATCGCCGAGCTCACGGTGTTCCGTGACGCCGTCATCGAGCACGCCGAGCACGAGGAGTCCGACGAGTTCACCAAGCTCGAACGCAATCTCACGGCGGACGATCGCGGCCGGATGGCCAAGGCAGTACTGGCCGCGGAGGCGATCGCCCCGACCCGCCCGCACGCGGGTGTGGAGAGCGCCAAGGCCAACTTCATGGTCGGCCCGTTCGCTTCGATGCTCGACCGGGCGCGCGACGCGATCGCTGCAGCGGTCCGTTAGTCACGCTGTTTGCTGACAACTCGGGGCATGCAGCGATCCGGGCGTATTGACATAATGTCCGTGAAGCAATGCAGACGGGCCCGCGGCCTGGGGAAGCGGTGACACAGCAAGTAGCAGCTAAGACGCGACACACCGTGCGGTAGCTGAGTCACAGCAGTAACACCAGGCACACTGGTAACTGTCAACTACGCCTGGAGGGTGTTGCCGTGTACCGAGTATTTGAAGCGCTCGATGAGTTGGGCGCGATTGTCGAAGAAGCGCGCGGCGTGCCGATGACCGCAGGCTGCGTCGTGCCTCGCGGAGATGTCCTCGAGCTGATCGACGACATCAAGGACGCCATCCCCGGCGAACTCGATGACGCCCAGGATGTGCTGGACGCTCGCGACTCGTTGCTGCTCGAGGCCAAGGAGCATTCCGGCTCGATGGTGTCCTCGGCGACGGCCGAGGCGGATTCCCTGGTCAACCATGCCCGCGCCGAGGCCGACCGGCTGCTCGCCGACGCCAAGTCGCAGGCTGACCGCATGGTCGGGGAGGCCCGCCAGCACAGCGAGCGCATGGTTGGAGAGGCCCGCGAGGAGTCGAGTCGTCTCGCAGCCACCGCCAAGCGGGAGTACGAGACCAGCACGGGCCGCGCCAAGAACGAGGCGGACCGGCTCATCGAGAACGGCAACCTCGCTTACGAGAAGGCCGTTCAGGAAGGCATCAAAGAGCAGCAGCGACTGGTTTCGCAGACAGAGATCGTCCAAACCGCGACGTTGGAGGCCACCCGCCTCATCGACTCGGCGCACGCCGAGGCAGACCGGTTGCGCGGCGAATGCGATATCTATGTCGACAGCAAGCTGGCTGAATTCGAGGACTTCCTCAACGGAACTCTGCGGTCGGTGGGTCGCGGTCGACATCAACTGCGGACCGCCGCGGGGACGCACGACTACGCAGCTCGATAGGCCCTGAGACGGTCGCCGTAAGATCGACACTTATGGCGACGCATGCGAAGGCGGCGGCGCGGCGCGCGTCGAGATCGCCGCTTGTGCTGAATATCTCCAGGCTGGGGCGCAGACCCGGGTCGATGATGACGGTTTCGGAGACCGTCCCGAGCCCGATGCGTATCGGGCTGGACCTGATCGCCATCGACGCGGGCGCCCCGCTGGACCTTGATCTGCGGATCGAATCCGTGTCGGAGGGAGCTCTGGTCTCCGGCACGATGTCCGCCCCCACGGCGGGTGAGTGTGCGCGCTGTCTGTCGCCGATCACCGGGCACGTCGACATCTCTATCACCGAACTGTTCGCCTACCCCGATAGCGCCACCGACGAGACCACCGAGGCCGACGAGGTCGGCCGCGTCGTGGACGACACCGTCGACCTCGAGCAGCCGATCATCGATGCCGTCGGGCTGGCGTTGCCGTTCGTGCCGCTGTGTGGACCCGACTGCGTCGGCCTGTGTCCTGACTGCGGAGTACCGCTGGCCACGGCCGAACCAGGACACCAGCACGACAAGATCGATCCACGCTGGGCCAAGCTCTCCGGCATGTTCGACGAGGAAAGCCGTGACTGATCGCGCGCCGCTGCTCAAGGCGTTGGGAGTCGACCTGCCCGAAGAACTGCTCACCATCTCACTCACTCACCGCAGTTACTCCTACGAGAACGGCGGACTGCCCACCAATGAGCGCTTGGAGTTCCTCGGCGACGCCGTGCTCGGACTGACCATCACCGAGGAGCTCTACCATCGTCACCCCGATCGCAACGAGGGCGATCTGGCCAAGCTGCGGGCGAGCATCGTCAACACCCACGCGCTGGCCGAGGTCGGTCGTCAGCTGTCGGACGATGGGTTGGGCGCCTACTTGCTGTTGGGCAAGGGGGAGGAGAACTCCGGCGGTGCCGGCAAGGCCAGCATCCTCGCCGACGGCGTCGAATCCCTGCTCGGCGCAATCTATTTGGAGCATGGCGCCCCCACCGCGCGGGAGGTGATACTCCGGCTGTTCGCCTCGCTGCTGGACACGGCGCCGACCCTGGGCGCTGGGCTGGACTGGAAGAGCAGTCTGCAGGAGCTCACCGCATCGCGGGGCATGGGTGCGCCGTCGTATTCGGTGACTTCGACGGGTCCCGACCATGACAAGGAATTCACCGCGATGGTGATCATCGCGGGCGCGGAGTACGGCAGGGGAGTCGGACGCACGAAGAAGGAGGCCGAACTCAAGGCGGCCGCGGCGGCGTGGACCGCGCTCACCTCGTCTCCTGACGAAGATGCCTGAGCTTCCCGAAGTCGAAGTCGTTCGTCGGGGGTTGGACGCACACGTCGTCGACAAGACCATCAGCGCTGTCCGGGTACACCATTTGCGCGCGGTGCGCCGTCACGAGGCCGGACCCGCCGATCTGACGGCGCGGCTGCTCGATTCGCGGATCGTCGGCACGGGTCGACGCGGGAAATACCTGTGGCTGACGCTCGATGACGGCTCGGCGCTGGTCGTCCATCTCGGTATGAGCGGGCAGATGCTGCTCGGGCCGCTGCCGCGGGATGACCATCTGCGGATTGCGGTGCTGCTCGACGACGGCACCGCGCTGAGTTTCGTGGACCAGCGTACGTTCGGCGGCTGGATGCTCGCCGATGTCGTCACCGTCGACGGCACGGATGTCCCGTTGCCCGTCGCGCACGTGGCTCGCGACGCCGCTGGACCCGAAGTTCAATCGCGAAGGCGTCGTTACGGTGTTGCGGCGCAAGCACTCCGAGATCAAGCGGCAGTTGCTCGACCAGACGGTGGTATCGGGCATCGGCAATATCTATGCCGACGAGGCGTTGTGGCGGGCACGTGTGAACGGCTCCCGGCTGGCATCGTCACTGACGCGGGCGCAAGCTGGGGGAGGTGCTCGACGCCGCAACCGAGGTGATGACCGAGGCGCTCGGCCAGGGCGGAACATCGTTCGACTCGCTGTATGTGAACGTCAACGGCGAATCCGGCTATTTCGAGCGCTCGCTGGACGCCTATGGCCGCGAGGGGGAGCCATGCCGGCGGTGCGGCGCGGTGATGCGGCGGGAGAAGTTCATGAACCGCTCGTCGTTCTACTGTCCGAAATGCCAACCGCGCCCACGGGTCCGGCGGGATTGATTTCGTCGATATCGACGTTTTGCAGGTCGGCACTCGCACTTTCCCTGCAAAACGTGGATTTCGACCAAGACGAAGGAAACGGCATGACCGAACTGTGGGTTGAACGCACCGGGGTGCGCAGCTTCACCGGGCGCAGCACGCGAGGCGCTGAGGTACTCGTGGGCAATGAAGACGTCGAGGGCGTCTTCACCCCGGGCGAGCTGATGAAGATCGCCTTGGCCGCCTGCAGCGGGATGGCCAGCGACGCGCCGTTGCAGCGTCGGCTCGGCGAGGACTACGCGGCCACCATCAAGGTTTCCGGCCCTGCCGATCGTGAGCAGGAGCGCTATCCACTGCTCGAGGAGCGCATGGAACTCGACCTGTCCGGTCTGTCTGATGACGAGAGGGCGCGGGTACTCACCGTTGTCGAGCGGGCCATCGACCAGGTCTGCACCGTGGGCCGCACGCTGAAGACTGGTGCCAAAGTGACGTTTGAGGTCAATGATGCAGGAGTTAGCTGAGGTACGACTCACCGCGTGGGTGCACGGCCACGTCCAGGGGGTGGGCTTCCGCTGGTGGACCCGCTCGCGCGCATTGGAACTGGGGCTCACCGGATTCGCGTCGAACAGGCCCGATGGGCGTGTCCAGGTGGTCGCACAGGGCTCGCGGAAGGCCTGCGAAAAGCTGCTTGACCTGCTGCAAGGCGGCGCTACACCCGGTCAAGTCGACAAAGTCATCGCCGATTGGTCAGAAGTGGGCGAAACGCTATCGGGGTTCACCGAGCGTTAGCCTGAGCGACGGTAGTGTGGCACGTCGTGCACCTCAAGAGTCTGACCCTGAAGGGCTTCAAGTCGTTTGCTTCGCCGACGACTCTGCGCTTCGAGCCAGGCATCACCTGCGTCGTCGGTCCCAATGGGTCCGGCAAGTCGAATGTGGTCGACGCGCTTACCTGGGTGATGGGCGAACAGGGTGCCAAGACTCTGCGTGGCGGCAAGATGGAAGACGTCATCTTCGCCGGCACGTCCTCGCGTCCGCCGTTGGGTCGAGCCGAAGTCACAGTCACGATCGACAACTCGGACAACTCCTTGCCGATCGAATACTCCGAGGTGTCGATCACCAGACGGATGTTCCGCGACGGCGGCAGCGAGTACGAAATCAACGGCGCCAGTTGCCGTTTGATGGATGTGCAGGAGCTGCTGTCCGACTCCGGCATCGGCCGCGAGATGCACGTCATCGTCGGCCAGGGCAAGCTCTCCGAGATCCTCGAATCCCGTCCCGAGGATCGGCGCGCGTTCATCGAGGAGGCCGCAGGCGTCCTCAAGCACCGCAAGCGCAAGGAAAAGGCCGTCCGCAAGCTCGACTCGATGTCGGCCAACCTGGCGCGGCTGACGGACCTGACGACCGAGTTGCGCCGTCAGCTCAAACCGCTCGGCAGGCAGGCCGAGATGGCGCGTCGGGCCCAGACGATCCAGGCTGACCTGCGTGACGCCCGGCTGCGGTTGGCCGCCGATGACCTGGTCACCAGGAAGGCCGAGTTCGAGAACACCAACCAGACCGAGACGACGCTGCGTCGCGAACACGACGATCTGGCCACCCGCCTCGAGGCCAGGACCGTCGAGTTGAACGCCCACGAGGCCGCGGTCGGCAGCCTCAGCGAGCGCGCGGAATCTGCTCAGCAGACCTGGTTTTCGCTGTCGGCGTTGGCCGAACGCGTCAGCGCCACCGTGCGCATCGCCAGTGAGCGGGCGCAGCATTTGGACACCGAGCCCGAAACCTCAACCGGCCCCGATCCCGACGAGCTGGAGGCCAAGGCCGAAGAGGTCGCCACCCAGGAGCGCCAGCTGCTCGAGGAACTAGCGGAATCACGAACGCGTCTGGAAGCCGCCCGCGCCGAACTCAGCGAGCGGGAAAGCGTCGCCGCCGAAGCTGAGCGCGCCCATATGGCTTCCGTCCGCGCAGAGGCCGACCGCCGTGAAGGTGTGGCCCGGCTGGCCGGCCAGGTCGACACGATGCGTACCCGCGTCGAGTCGATCGACGAGACCGTCGCGCGGCTGACCAGTGGCATCGAGGACGCCGCGGCTAAAGCCCAGCAGACACAGGCCGAGTTCGAGATTGTGCAGGGACGCGTCGGTGAACTCGATGCTGGTGAGGTCGGTCTCGACGACCACCACGACCGCACGGTGACCGCGCTGCGGCTCGCCGACGAACGGGTCGCGGAGTTACAGGCCGGCGAGCGCGGCGCTGAACGGCAGGTGGCGTCGTTGCGTGCCCGAATCGAGGCGCTCTCCGTCGGACTCGACCGCAAGGACGGCGCGGCGTGGCTCCAGAAGAACCACGGTGGCACAGGACTTTTCGGATCAATCGCCAATCTGGTCAAGGTGCGCCCGGGCTATGAGGCGGCGATCGCCGCGGTGCTGGGTTCGGCCGCAGATGCCCTCGCCGCCGAGAACTCCGGTGCGGCACGGTCGGCCGTGGCCGCGCTGAAGGAGTCCGACGGGGGCCGTGCGGCCATCGTCCTGGGCGACTGGCCGGCGCACGCCGCGCCCAATGCAGGCCCGCCTCCCGAAGGCGCGCTGTGGGCGCTGGATCTCGTCGACATGCCCCAACGGCTGCAAGGCGCAATCACCGCGATGCTGTCGGGCGTAGCGGTGGTCCGCGACCTCTCCGCCGCACTGGACATGGTCGCGGGGCGCCCGCAACTGAAGGCGGTCACCGCCGACGGCGACCTGGTCGGCGCGGGATGGGTCAGTGGCGGTTCCGACCGTAAGCCGAGCACGCTGGAGATCGCGTCGGAGGTCGAGAAGGCCAGGAGCGAACTGGCAGCGGCGGAGAAGCAGACGGGCGAACTGTCGGCCGCGCTGGCCGGTGCACTGGAAGAGCAGGCCAACCGGCAGGACGCCGCCGAGCAGGCGCTGGCCGCGCTCAACGAGTCCGACGCGGCCATCTCGGCGGTCTACGAGCAACTCGGCCGACTCGGCCAGGACGCCCGCGCCACCGACGACGAGTGGCAGCGGCTCATCCACCAGCGCAACGAGCTCGAGACCGGTCGCACTCAGACCATCCAGGAGCTTGCCGAACTCGAGCAGCGGCTGCACAACGCCCAGCAGGAGCCGACGTTCGAATCCGAACCCGTCGACCGGCACGAGTCGACGGCAGCAGCCGAGGCCGCCCGCGCGGCCGAGGTCGAGGCCCGCCTGACTGTGCGCACGGCCGAAGAGCGTGCCAACGCCGTTCGTGGTCAAGCGGATTCGCTGCGCCGGGCCGCTGCCGCCGAGCGCGACGCCCGGCTGCGTGCTAAGCGCATACGTGAGGCGCGCGTGCACGCCGCAGCGGTTGCGGCGGCCGTGGCGGAGTCTGGCCGTCTCGTCGCACAGCGACTCAGCGCCGCGGTGAGCGATTGCGTCCCGGGCGCGCGACGACGTGGCCGCCGAGCGTCAACACCGGGCGGGTGCATTGGCGAAGGCGCGCGAAGAGGTCAACGAACTGAGCGCCAAGATCACCGCACTCACCGACGCCTTGCACCGCGACGAGATCGCCAAAGCCCAAGCGGCACTTCGTATCGAACAGCTCGAGGAACACGTCCTCGAGACCTTCGGAATGGCTGCCGCCGATCTCGTCGCCGAGTACGGCCCCGACGTTTCGCTCGCCCCGTCGGAGCTGGAGATGGCCGAATACGAGCAGGCCCGCGAACGCGGAGAACAGGTGACGGCTCCCGCGCCCATGCCGTTCGACCGGCCTACCCAGGAGCGCCGCGCCAAGAAGGCCGAGCGCGAACTCAACGAACTGGGCCGAGTAAACCCGTTGGCGCTGGAGGAGTTCGCTGCGCTGGAAGAGCGCTACAACTTCCTGTCCACACAACTTGAGGACGTCAAAGCTGCGCGCAAGGATCTGCTCGACGTCATCGACGATGTCGACGCACGCATCCTTCAGGTGTTCGCCGAGGCATACACCGACGTGGAACGTGAGTTCCGAGAAGTGTTCTCGGCGCTGTTCCCCGGTGGCGAGGGCCGACTGCTGCTGACCAACCCCGACGACATGCTCACCACCGGCATCGAGGTCGAGGCCCGCCCGCCGGGCAAGAAGATCAAGCGCCTCTCGCTGCTGTCCGGCGGCGAGAAGTCGCTGACCGCTGTCGCGATGCTGGTGGCCATCTTCCGTGCGCGGCCGTCGCCGTTCTATGTCATGGACGAGGTGGAGGCCGCACTCGACGACGTGAACCTGCGCCGTCTGCTCGGTCTGTTCGAACAGCTGCGCAGCCAGTCGCAGCTGCTCGTCATCACGCACCAGAAGCCGACGATGGAGATCGCCGACGCGCTCTACGGCGTGACGATGCGTGACGACGGCATCACCGCGGTGATCAGCCAGCGCATGCGCGGCCAGGAACTGGTGGGCGCCGCCACCTAACTGCGATTTCGGTGCGCTGACGTTCGCTCAGCGACGACTCAGCGCACCGAGATCACAGCGGGGTGACGCCGCCCTCGCGGAGTTCGGCGAGGTCGGATGCGCCGCTACCGTGCAGGCAGATCAGCAGTTCATCGATGAAGCGTTGCAGCCAATCCGTCACGGCGGCAGACGATTCGATCGCCGGCGCCAGAAGAGGCCGAGCAACCGACACCACATCGGCGCCGAGCGCGAGCGCCTTGGCCGCGTCCATCCCGGTACGGATGCCGCCAGAAGCGACCAGCGGAACGCCGGGTAGCGCACGCCGCACTTCCAGAAGTGCCTGTGCGGTCGGAACGCCCCACTCGGCAAGCGCCGGGTAGCGGATCTCGCCGTACCGAACAAACTGCTCGACGCGCGCCCAGGACGTGCCGCCGGCGCCGGCGACATCAACCGCCGCGATCGGGCAGTCCACGAGTTCCGCGGCCGCCCTGGCCCCGATACCGTGGCCGACCTCCTTGAGTATCACCGGATAGCCGATGGATCCCGCGATGTCATGCAGGCGTGCGATCGAACCCGAGAAGTCGGTATCGCCCTTGTGTTGCATGGCTTCCTGCAGCGGATTGGTATGCACTGCAAGGGCATTGGCGTTGACCTGATCCAACGCCTCGACCAGCGCGGGCACTGTCTGCGCCGTGAGTTGGGTGAGTCCGATGTTGCCGATCAGTAGAACGTCGGGCGCTATGTCGCGGACGCGGAAGGTCGCCGAGGCCGAATCGTTGTCGAGCATGATGCGCTGCGATCCCAGCATCATGCCGATGCCGAGCTGCTGGGCCGCACCGGCCAGGTTGCGATTGATGGTGCCGGACAGCTCGACGCCGCCGGTCATCGCACCGATGAGCACCGGAGCGCGCAAGCGGGTGCCCAGGAAATCTGTCGCCAGTTCGATGGACCCGAGGTCGGTCTGCGTGAGCGCGTTGTAGGGCAACTGATAGCGCTCCAAGCCGGTGGTCACCGTCTGGAAGTCGACGGCCTCGCTCAGACACACGTCGATGTGTCGACGTTTGCGGGTTTCCATGCCGCCGGGGTCCGGCGTCACCGGCTAACCGCCCTGAGACAATGGCGTCGTGACAGGATCTGTCGAAATTGGTTTGTGGATCGCGATCGCGGTCATCGCCGTATCTGCTCATCGCCGCGCTGGTCGTGGGCCTGGTGCGATACCGGCGCCGACGTGTCAGCTTGTCGTCTACAGACACTGCGACTCCTGTCGACCGCTCTGGTGGCTATACAGCCTCGTCAAACATCACGTTCTCGCAGTCAGCGCCCGCTGAGCCGGTCGAACGGATCGACACCAGCGGGCTGCCCGCCGTCGGCGATGATGCCAGCATCCCGCGGGACGCACCGAAGCGGGCCATCTCAGACGTACAGCTCCCCGAGCCGCCGGTCGTCGAAGAAGTCGACGCAGCCCCAGAAGTCCTCGAGTTCCCAGCACAGCCGGCCCCACCCTCGGAACCTGCGGCGCCCGCGCTCGACGAGATCGCCCCGGCGGAAGGGCGGCTGGAGAAGCTGCGCGGTCGGCTCGCCAAGTCGCAGAACACGCTGGGCCGAAGCATGCTCGGCCTGCTCGGTGGAGGAGACCTCGACGAAGACTCCTGGCAGGACGTCGAGGACACTCTCCTGATCGCCGATCTGGGCCCCGTCGCGACCGAATCGGTCGTCGCGGCGCTGCGTTCACGGATGGCCAGCAGTCGCGTGCGTACCGAGGCCGATGCGCGTGAGGTCCTGCGCGACGTACTGATCGACGAGTTGCGGCCCGACCTGGACCGCTCCATCAAGGCGCTCCCGCACGCCGACAAGCCGTCGGTGCTGCTGGTCGTCGGCGTCAATGGCACCGGCAAGACGACGACCGTCGGCAAGCTGGCGCGGGTGCTGGTGGCCGACGGCCGCCGCGTCGTGCTGGGAGCAGCCGACACCTTCCGTGCCGCGGCCGCCGACCAGTTACAGAGTTGGGCGTCTCGCGTCGGTGCCCAGGTGGTGCGCGGCCCCGAGGGCGCCGACCCGGCGTCGGTGGCGTTCGACGCCGTGGACGCCGGTGTCGAGGCAGGCGCCGACGTCGTCGTCATCGACACCGCAGGGCGCCTGCACACCAAAACCGGCCTGATGGACGAACTGGGCAAGATCAAGCGGGTGGTGAGCCGGCGCGCCGAGGTCGACGAGGTACTGCTGGTACTCGACGCCACGATCGGCCAGAACGGTCTGCCACAGGCTCGCGTGTTTGCCGAAGTCGTCGACATCACCGGCGTGGTGCTCACCAAACTCGACGGCACCGCCAAGGGCGGGATCGTGTTCCGCGTACAGCAAGAGCTGGGTGTGCCCGTCAAACTTGTCGGTCTTGGCGAGGGCCCCGACGACCTTGCGCCATTCGAGCCCGCCGCGTACGTCGATGCGCTGTTGGGTTAACAAACACCGCTGGAAAACGCGTGACGTAACACCGACGAAACGTCGACTGCCCATCCGTTCACACGAGTGAAACACCGCGGCGCTCTGGACGAAACAACCACTCAGCAAAGTCTTGGACCAGGTCAATGGTCGTAAAGCGTTGCGGCCGTGGCATGTCGAAGGAGGAAACTGCGAGTGGATGGATTCCCGACACTCGGTATACCGGACACCGGTGATACCGCGTGGATGCTGGCAAGCGCAGCGCTTGTCTTGTTGATGACGCCGGGCCTGGCCTTCTTCTACGGAGGCATGGTGCGGGCCAAGGGCGTGCTCAACATGATCATGATGAGCTTCAGCGCCATGGGGTTGGTGACGGTGCTGTGGGTGCTATACGGCTACTCGATGGCATTCGGCAACGACGTGTCGAATCTGTTTGGCGACCCGACGCAGTTCTTCGGACTCAAGGGCCTCATCGGAGGTAACGCCGCGCCCGCGGTCGAGGCGATCGCCGCCGCCCCCGGGGTTGAGGCTGTCGAAGCGGTGGAGGAGACCCTCATCCCTCTGGTGTTCACGATGCCGGCATCGGTGTTCGTCGCGTTCCAGTTGATGTTCGCGATCATCACCGTCGCGCTGATCTCCGGTGCGGTCGCCGACCGCATCAAGTTCGGCGCATGGCTGCTGTTCGCAGGCCTATGGGTCACCTTCGTGTACTTCCCGGTCGCTCACTGGGTGTTCTCGTTCGACGGCGGCACCGCGGAGACCGGCGGATGGATTGCCAACAAACTGGCGGCGATCGACTTCGCCGGCGGCACCGCGGTCCACATCAACGCAGGCACCGCGGCGCTTGTGCTCGTCCTGATTCTCGGTAAGCGCAGGGGTTGGCCGACTACGCCGATGCGGCCGCACAATCTGCCGTTCGTGATGCTGGGTGCAGGCCTGCTGTGGTTCGGCTGGTACGGCTTCAACGCCGGCTCGGCCGGCGCCTCCGGCGGCCTTGCCGGTTCGACGTTCGTCACCACGACGGTTGCCACGGCGGCGGCGATGCTCGCGTGGTTGCTCACGGAGCGTATTCGCGACGGGAAGGCGACATCGCTGGGCGCAGCCTCGGGCGTGGTAGCCGGTCTGGTTGCCATCACGCCATCGTGTTCCTCGGTCAACGTCGTCGGTGCACTTGTCGTCGGTGTGGTCGCAGGGTCGCTCTGCGCATTGGCTGTCGGCCTGAAATACAAACTGGGCTATGACGACTCGCTCGACGTGGTCGGTGTGCACTTGGTGGGCGGCATCGTCGGCACACTGCTGATCGGATTGGTGGCCGCTCCCGAGGCCGGTGCAGGCGTTGCCGGTCTGTTCTACGGCGGTGGATTCGACCAGCTGTGGCGGCAAGCCGCCGGAGCTGGTGCGGTTCTGCTCTACAGTGCGATCGGGACGGCTATCTTGGCTTTCATCGTGAAATTCACGGTGGGGCTGCGACTCAGCGACGAAAAAGAGGCTGCGGGTGCCGACGAAAGCGAACACGCGGAAAGCGGTTACGACTTTGCAGCTGTCAGTGGCGGTTCGGTTCTCGGACGTCACGGCGGAGAGGAATAAGGGGATATGAAGCTGATTACTGCGATCATCAAGCCGTTCACGCTCGAAGACGTCAAGACCGGACTCGAGCAGACCGGAATTCTCGGAATGACCGTCAGCGAAGTCCAGGGCTACGGTCGCCAGAAGGGTCATACCGAGGTGTATCGCGGCGCTGAGTACTCCGTCGACTTCGTGCCCAAGGTTCGAGTCGAGGTCGTGGTCGATGATTCCGCCGTGGACAAGGTGGTGGACGTGATCGTCCAGGCCGCACGCACCGGAAAGATCGGCGACGGCAAGGTATGGGTCAGTCCAGTTGACACGGTCGTGCGGGTCCGCACCGGCGAGCGTGGAACGGATGCCCTTTGATCAGTCTGAAGTGATGAGAAGTCGTCGCCCGGCCGTTGCACCGTGAGCGTTTACAGGTTTTAGGCCGGGGGAGGACACGAAATGACAGAGCAGAGACGAGATTCCGCCGCCGGGCCGCCCCGATGGGTGGCTCCGGCGGCGGGCTCGTCACGTCCCGCCACCGACCTTTCCGCTGCCGCCGAGCAACTGCTGACCAACGATGCCCGGCAACTGGATTCGGCTGCGCTGCGGGATGCGCTGCTCGATCTACACGAATTCTGGCTCACCACAAAGGCAACCGAGATCGGCATCACGCCGACCAGCGGCTTCGCCATCGTCGCGACCGGTGGGCTGGGCCGCGGCGAATTGGTGCCGTACTCGGATCTCGATCTCACGCTGTTGCATGACAACATGCCTCACGATGTCGTCGGCCAGGTCGCCGAGTTGCTGTGGTATCCGTTGTGGGATGCGAACATTCGTATCGACCACAGTGTTCGCACGGTGCCCGAGGCGCTGACCGTCGCCGGCGACGATATCTCCGCCGGACTGGCCATGCTCGAAGCGCGGCACATCGCGGGTGATTCGGACCTTTCAACTCTGCTGATCGGGGGAGCCAGGCGACAGTGGCGTACCGGAGTCGCTTCGCGCTTCGACGAACTTGTCGAGCACACCCGGGCGCGGTGGCAGCGTAGTGGCGAGATTGCGCACCGCGCAGAGCCCGATCTCAAATGCGGACGCGGTGGCCTGCGCGACGTTCAACTGCTCAACGCACTGGCGATCGCCCAGCTCGCCGATGTCTATCCCAGCCGATCTCTGGCGTCGCCCACCGAGACACTGGGGGAGGCGCACATGACGTTGCTGAATGTGCGCACCGAGCTGCATCGGGTCGCCGGGCGCGGTCGCGATCTGCTGCTCGCCCAGCACGCCGACGAGATCGGCGCCGCATTGAAGATCGGTGACCGATTCGAGTTGGCCCGAATGCTTTCCGACGCAGCCCGCACCATCAGCTTTTATGTCGACGCCGGTATTCGCACCGCCGGCAATGCGCTGCCGAAACGTGGACTCGCGGCGTTTCGGAGGCCCACGCGCCGTCCCCTCGACGAAGGCGTGATCGAATTCGCCGGCGAGGTCATCCTCGCACGCGACGCACGGCCCGAACGTGATCCCGGCCTGATCTTGCGGGTGGCAGCCGCCTCGGCCAACACCGGGTTGCCGATGGCGGCGTCCACCCTGGCCCGTCTCGCCGAGAACGCGCCGGAACTGCGTACCCCGTGGCCCCGCCAAGCGCTCAAGGACCTGCTGGTCATGCTGGCCGCAGGCCCGACGGCCGTGGCCACCATCGAGGCGCTTGACCGAACCGGTCTGTGGGGCCGCCTCTTTCCGGAATGGGGTGCGGTGCGCGACCTTCCACCACGCGACGTCGTACATATCTGGACGGTCGACCGCCATCTCGTCGAAACCGTTTCGCGGGCAAGCGCATTCACTACCAGGGTGTCTCGACCCGACCTGTTGGTCCTTGGCGCGCTGTGCCATGACATCGGTAAGGGCCGCGGTGGCGACCACAGCGTGATCGGTGCCGATCTGGCGGTCCAGATCGGCACGCGCCTAGGCCTGTGGCCCTCGGACGTCGAGATCCTGTCCAAGGTGGTGCGCCACCATCTGCTGCTGCCGCACACCGCCACACGGCGCGATTTACAGGACCCCAACACCATCGCGTTGGTGGTCGACGCGCTCGATGGTGACCTCGTCGTGCTCGAATTGCTGCACGCGCTGGCTGAAGCGGACTCACTGGCGACCGGTCCGGGGGTATGGGGTGACTGGAAGGCCTCCCTCATCGGCGATCTCGTGCACCGCTGCCGCCTGGTGATGGCCGGTGAACCACTGCCGCAGCCCGATCCCATTGATCCGCGGTATCTTTCGCTGGCCACCGAGGTCGGCATCCACGTCGAGATCACGCCTGCCGACAGTCCCCACATTTACAACGTCACCATGATCGCGCCGGATCGCCGGGGATTGTTGTCCAAGGCCGCGGGTGTGCTGGCGCTGAACTCGCTGCGGGTGCATTCGGCGTCGGTCAACGGGCATGCGGGTTCGGCGATCAACACGTTCGTCGTGTCGCCCCACTTCGGTTCCCCGCCGGCTGCTGAGCTGCTGCGACAGCAGTGGATCCTCGCTCTCGAGGGCGACCTCGACGCGCTCGCGTCGCTGGACAAGCGCGATCGCGACGCTGCGCAGTACGGAACGGCACGCGCCGGGGAGGTGGCCGATGCGGTCCCGATCAATCATGTGATCGCCCCGCCGCGAATCCTGTGGTCTGACGGAGCCGCCCCTGGTGAGTTGGTGGTGCAAATCCGCAGTACCGATCGCGCGGGCCTGCTGGCCAGGCTGACGGCGGTCTTCGAACGCGATGACGTCGACATTGCGTGGGCGAAGGTCACCACCCTCGGTTCGTCGGTCGTCGACCTGTTCGGCATCTCCGCGGCTGGGGACACCGACGCCGTGCGCGAGGGACTCGAGCGCGACTTGTATGCCGTCCTGCCTGCACCTGCGCCCGTGAAGCCGGTTTCGGAGGCCAGTTAGATCGGTTCACCCGTCCCGGGTTCGGCGAACGCCGACAGCCATAGTCGGCCCATGACCGCCGGGGATCAGGGTATTGCCACACGCGGGTCGACCACCACGCAAGCACTGGTGAGCGCGGCTCTGGTGCTTCCCACGGTGGTGATCTGGTACCTGCGTGCGTTGGCCTCTGACCTGGACTGGTCGGTGGATATCTTGAAGCTCTGGAGCCTGGCATGGACGGCGGTGCTCGGGGGCTACTTCGTGGCGGTTGTCGCGGTCTTTGCGCGAACCGCCGCGCGACGATTGCCCGCGGTGATCATGGGCATCGCGGCGACGGTCCTCGACGTAGGCGGTTCGGCAGTCACTTCGTTCGCTTCGTATACGGGTGCCGTGGAATGGGTCGACCGGATCCTGACGGCCGTCACGCTCGTCGGATTCGTCGCCGCATGGGGCATCGCGCGCCGCCAAACCCCGAAGTGGGCGATCGGCCTCGCCCCGACGCTGGTGGTGGCGGTTCTCATCACCGTGCTGTACTCGTCGGGCTTGTTGTACAGGGCTGTCGGCACCGCATGGATTGCATACTGGGCGGTGTGGATCGGCGCCTTCCTGCTGGGTTGCCTGATCTGCTGGGGTTTCGACGCGATGGGTTCGTCATCGGCGTCGGGCGCAGCGGCCGGGGCCCGAGTACCTGTCCAGAACCTCGGTCCGCCGGCGTATCCGCTTGTGCAGCAGACCAACTCGATGGCCATCGCGGCGCTGGTGTCCTCGTTGGTGCTTGCGCCCCTTGGCATCGTGTTCGGGCATCTGGCGCTGTCACAGATCAAGAGGAGCGGTGACGACGGCCGGGGACTAGCCATCGCAGGCCTGGTGATCGGCTACGCCGGGACGGTGCTGCTGGTGCTCTCCGTGATCCTCGTCGTCGTATATTTCGCGGTGATGATCGGTTCGCTCGACGACGTCTCGTAGGGGCGCAGGCATCGAGAGTGCTCGGCCTTGCCGGCATCTGAGCTGCCTGGAGCACCCGGCTGACCGGGGTGCCCCGTGGGAGAAGTTAGGCTGGACCGCGTGTTTGAATCGCTGTCCGACCGGTTGACCGGCGCCCTACAGGGGCTGCGCGGTAAGGGGCGGTTGTCTGACGCCGACATCGATGCGACGACCCGCGAGATTCGGCTGGCATTGCTCGAAGCCGATGTGTCGTTGCCGGTGGTGCGCGACTTCGTCGCACGCATCAAGGAACGCGCCAAGGGCGCCGAGGTGTCGGGCGCGCTGAACCCCGCCCAGCAGGTCGTCAAGATCGTCAACGAGGAACTGATCACCATCCTCGGCGGCGAGACGCGCCAGCTGGCGTTCGCCAAGACCCCGCCGACGGTGATCATGCTCGCCGGCCTTCAGGGCTCGGGTAAGACCACGCTCGCCGGCAAGCTCGCAAAATGGCTCAAGGGGCAAGGCAACGCCCCGCTACTGGTGGCGTGCGACCTGCAGCGTCCCGGTGCCGTCAACCAGCTCCAGATCGTCGGCCAACGCGCGGGTGTCGACGTCTTCGCCCCGCATCCCGGCACCGGTCGAGGGGTCCGACGACTCGGCTCCGGGCGACCCCGTCGCGGTGGCATCGGCGGGCATCGCCGAAGCCAAGGCCAAGCACCACGACGTCGTCATCGTCGACACCGCCGGCCGCCTTGGCATCGACGAAGAGCTGATGCGGCAGGCCGGCGCGATCCGCGACGCCGTCGACCCAGACGAAGTGATCTTCGTGCTCGACGCGATGATCGGCCAGGACGCCGTCAACACCGCCGAGGCGTTCCGTGAGGGCGTCGGCTTCACCGGCGTGGTGCTGACCAAGCTCGACGGCGACGCCCGCGGCGGTGCGGCGCTGTCGGTGCGCGAGATCACCGGCGTACCGATCCTGTTCGCGTCGAGCGGTGAGAAGCTCGAGGACTTCGACGTCTTCCACCCCGACCGGATGGCGAGCCGCATCCTGGGCATGGGCGACGTGCTCTCGCTCATCGAGCAGGCCGAGCAGGTGTTCGACGCCGAGAAGGCCGAGGAAGCGGCCGCGAAGATCGGCAGCGGCGAGCTGACGCTGGAGGACTTCCTCGAGCAGATGCTGGCGATCCGCAAGATGGGCCCGATCGGCAACCTGCTGGGCATGCTGCCCGGCGCGGGTCAGATGAAGGACGCGCTGGCCGCCGTCGACGACAAGTCGCTGGATCGGCTGCAGGCGATCATCCGCGGCATGACGCCCGCCGAGCGTGCGGATCCCAAGATCATCAACGGCTCGCGCCGATTGCGCATCGCCAACGGATCCGGTGTGACGGTCGGCGAGGTCAATCAGCTCGTCGAGCGGTTCTTCGAGGCTCGCAAGATGATGTCGTCGATGGCGGGCCAGATGGGCATGCCCTTCGGCCGCAAGGGATCGTCGACCCGCAAGTCGGCGAAGAACAAGAAGAAGGGCAAGAAGGGGGGCCGGGGTCCGACGCCGCCGAAGGTGCGCAATCCACTGGGCGCCGCGGGAATGCCCGCCGGGTTCCCCGACCTGTCCGATATGCCCAAGGGTCTCGACGAGCTGCCTCCTGGCCTCGCCAATATCGACCTGTCGAAGCTGAAGTTCCCGGGCCAGAACTAAGGTGACGGCTTCACGGCCCCTGCATATCAAAGGCCTCGGGCTGCCCGACGAACAGCCGGCGGAGTGGTGGATCGTCGACGGCACGCTGAGTGCCGAACCGGTGAAGGACGCTGAGACCGTTTTCGACGGCGGATGGATCCTGCCCGGCCTCGTCGATGCGCACTGCCACGTCGGGCTCGGCGTCGCATGGAGCCGACCGATCTCGACGAGGCGATCACGCAGGCTGAGACCGAACGCGACGTGGGCGCGCTGCTGCTGCGCGACGCGGGGTCACCTTGCGACACCCGCAGCCTCGACGACCACGACGACCTGCCGCGGATCATCCGGGCGGGCCGCCACCTCGCCAGGCCCAAGCGCTATCAGCGCGGGTTCGCGATCGAAATGGAGGACGAGTCCCAGCTGCCCGATGCCGTCGCCGAGCAGGCGCGGTTCGGCGACGGCTGGGTGAAGCTCGTCGGCGACTGGATCGACCGCGAGGTCGGAGACCTGGCGCCGCTGTGGTCCGACGACGTGTTGAAGGCGGCGATCGAGGCCGCCCACGAGAACGGCGCCCGCGTCACGGCACACGTGTTCAGTGAGGACGCACTGCCCGGGCTGATCAAGGCCGGCATCGACTGCATCGAGCACGGCACCGGGCTGACCGACGACACCATCGAGCTGATGGTCGAGTACGGCACCGCGCTGGTGCCCACGCTGATCAACATCGAGAATTTTCCCGGAATCGCCGACGGCGCAGTCCAAATTCCCGGCCTACGCCCGTCACATGCGAGACCTCCACGAGACGTGCCCGTCGCGCATCGCCGCCGCGCGGGAAGCGGGCGTGCCGATCTATGCGGGCACCGATGCGGGCAGCATGGTGGCCCACGGCCGGATCGCCGACGAGATCGACGCGCTCAAGGGCATCGGGATGAGTCCGACCGAGGCGTTGGGCGCGGCGTGCTGGAGCGCCCGGGAGTGGTTGGGCCGCCCGGGTATTGAGCACGGGGCTTCGGCCGACCTGGTCTGCTACAAGGACGATCCCCGGCGGGGCGCAAGCGTCGTCAACAATCCGGATCTGGTGATCCTTCGGGGCATGGCCTACCGCTAGTAGACGTCGCGCAGGTACCGATGTGACTTGATGAGGTCGTTGACGTATGCGTGGGCCGCGGCGGCATCCATTCCACCGGATCGGGCGACGATGTCGTGCAAAGTCGCGTCGACGTCCTTGGCCATTCGCTCCGCGTCACCACAGACATAGACGTGTGCCCCGGCCTGAAGCCAGTCGAAGAACTCCGCTGCCTGCTCCCGCATGCGGTGCTGCACATACGTTTTCGGGAGGCCGTCGGCACCGTCGCGGGAGAACGCGAGGTCGAATCGGGTGAGCGTGCCCGAGTCCACGAAGCCCTGCAACTCGTCGCCGTAGAGGAAGTCGGTGGCCCGTCGCCTGTCCCCGAAGAACAGCCATGACCGTCCCGGTGCCTTGTTCGCGTGGCGCTCCTGAAGGAAGGCCCGGAAGGGTGCGATGCCAGTTCCCGGGCCGATCATGATGATCGGCACGTCGTCGGCAGGCAGGCGGAAATGGTTGTTCGGGCGCAGGTGCACGCGCACCGTGTCGCCGCGCTCGGCGAGGAACGTCGACGCGACACCGCCGTGCGTGCGGTCCTCGGCGCTGTAGCGCACGGTCGCGACGGTCAGATGCACGCGGTCGGAATGTGGCAGCGGGCTCGACGCGATTGAGTAGTCGCGGAATTGAACGGGCGCAGCGTGTCGACGACCTCGTCGGCGCCCAGCCCGCCCAGCGTGATCAGGTCGAGGACGTCCTTGCCGTAGAGCCACGAACCGGGCGCCGTCACCGCTTCGCTGCGCAGCGCAGCCGCTGCCTGTTCGTCACTGGTCCGGCCTGCCACCAACGTCCTCAGTGCTCGCGACGGCGTCCGGATCTCCAGACTTGTCCGTGAGCAGGACGCCGAGCGGCTCGTCGTGTCCGGCGACGGCGTAGTCGGCCTCCGACACCGAGCTGCGTCAGAATCGCCTCGACGAGCACGGGATCGTTGCTCGCATGCACGGCGATGGAATCGCCTGCCTTGTAAGCGATTCCGGTGTCCGCGAGGTCCAGCTCGTAGTGGCGGACCTCCTTGTCGGACTCCGGTGCGGTGAGCAGTTCGTTGACGACCAGTCGGACGTCGACGGGATGGTTGCGCTCCCGGCTCGGCGGCGCTTCGGCGTCCTTGCGTCTCGGGAGTGCTCGACGGCTGACAGTCGGCGCAGGGCCGGTCCGCTCGGCGGCCAGCAGCTTGACGACGTCGGTCGACCACGCTTTGGCCGGCTGTTCGTAGAAGCCGTCGATGTCGACGCGGTCGGCCAGCCGGGTCGCGCCGAGCTCCTCGAGTCGCTCGTCGAGCACTTTGCCCGCGTGGCAGAACAGGTCGTAGGAGGTGTCGCCGAGCGCCAGCACCGCGAAACTGAGGTGTTCGAGTCGCTCCGTCTCACCGCTGATCGCTTCCCAGAACAGGGTGGCGTTGTCGGGGAACTCGCCGTCGCCGAAGGTCGATGTGACCACGATGAAGTGCGTGGCCGTCTGCAATTCGGCGACGTCGATCTGGTTGAGCTCGATGGCCTCGGCCTCGATGCCGACGGTTTCGAGTGTCTCGGTGAACGTCATCGCCGCGTCCTCGGCGTTGCCCATATCGGTGCCATAGCCGACGATCAGTGAAAACTGGCGGCCAGTCACGATCGCTTCCCCTCGGTCTCGCCCAAATTTAGGGTGACCTTACTTGGAAGCGAAGTGCTGCGGGGGCCTCCCTATCGCGCCTATCGGGCCGGAGGCTGGCTGAAGCCCCAGTCGAACAGGCTGATCGCCTGACCGTACAGATCGCCGTTGCCGTACATCTCCACCACAACGAGCCGGCGGTTGCCGCGCTGCGCGGCGGCGACGTAGGTGTGGCGGGCGAGGTTGGTGAACCCCGTCTTGCCCGCGAATGCGCCGGGGTAGCGGGTCAGCAGTTCGTTCTGGTTGGTCAGCGTCTTGCCGGGGAACTGTGCGGACTCCTGCCGCATGATCTGCGCGATCAGTGGATAGGTCAGCGCCGCGCGGTAGATCACCGCGAGGTCGTGAGGTGTGGTGATGGATTCCCATCCCGGCACCGTCGAGACCCGACGGCGACGAGGCCTTGGTCGAACGCGCACCAACGGCGGCCGCCTTGCGGTTCATTGCGGGGATCGCGACGCCTTGTCCGCCGAGCATGTCGGCCAGCATGTTGGCGGCGTCGTTGCCCGACACCATCAGTAGCGCCTCCAGCAGCTGCTGGACGGTGTACGGCTGGCCGGGCTTCAATCCCACGCAGGAGCATTCGACCTCGGTGTGCGACGAATTGGCGCGTGCGAAGTTGTTCGGGCGCAGGTGGTCGAGTACCACCATCGCCAGCAGCGGCTTGATGGTGCTCGCGGGCGCATGCGGCTCATTTGGGTTGCGGGAGGCCAGAATTGCGCCCGTGTCCAGATCTGCAAGCAACCATGCCTGCGCCGGTCCGTCCGGCAGTGCGACGGCGCCGACCGGCTCAGCAGCCGGCTGGGCTGCCGCGACGGCATTGGCCGAACACAGAGTGATCGACGTGATCGCCAACGCGGCCAACAACTTTCGCACGGACGCCGAGCGTAACCGGCGCGTTCGGATTCGCGGTCTCGAACGCGTTGCGATTCAGCAACTTTGCATCGGCTACAGAGCGCCGACGGTGGCATTCCTGTCGAGCGCAAAGCCCCAATCAAGCAGGCTGGCTGCTTGATCCCAGTACGTCGGCTGCCCGGGCTTGTCCATGCCGAACATCAGCGCGATGACCAGCCGCCTGCCGTTGCGTTGGGCAGCGCCGACGAACGTCTTCTGTGCGATGTCGGTGAAGCCGGTCTTGCCGCCGATCGCGCCGGGATAGCGCTTGAGCAGCTCGTCCTGGTTGACCAGCACCTTGTCGCCGGTCTTCGTCGGAAAGACGGCGGTCGGCTGGGCGGTGATCTGCGCGAACACCGGGTTGGCCATGGCGGCGCGGAAGATGACCGCGAGGTCGTGCGGCGAGGTCCACATGTCGATACCGGGGCCGTCGAGACCCGACGGTGAGCCGGCGTTGGTGCCGTATGCGCCCAGCAGTGCCGCCTTGCCGTTCATCTTCATCACGGCGACGTCCTGACCGCCGAGCATGCTCGCCAGGGTGTTGGCGGCATCGTTGCCCGACACCAGCAGCAACGCCTCCAGCAGCTGGCGTGCGGTGTAGGTCATGCCGGGCGTCACGCCTGCGCAATTGCATTCGACCTTGGTGTCGGCTTCGTTGGCGACGATCGTGGTGTCGAGCGGGACCTCGTCGAGCACTGTCAACGCGAGCAGAACCTTGATGGTGCTGGCAGGCGCGTACTGGCCGTACTCATCGCGGGCGGCCAGAACCTCGCCGCTGTCCATGTCGGCGAGGATCCAGGCCTGGGCCGGCCCTTCGGGTATTGGCACCGAACCCGATGGCTGGATGACGCCGGCCGGCACGGCTGACGCCACCGCGGTCCCCCCGGCAACCAAGCACAGCGTGGTTGCGATGCAGACAAGAAACTTCCGCATGACGGCTGAGCCTATCGCCGCGGCGTGATCGTGTTCAATCGACGCATGTTGAGCCTGGAAGAGATATCGGATCGTTTCGAGATACAGCAGCTGCTGATCGACTACTCGACGGCGATCGACCGAAGACAATTCGACGATCTCGATCGGGTCTTCACCCCGGATGCGTACATCGACTATCGGGAGATGGGTGGAATCGACGGCCGCTTTCCCGAGGTCAAGGCGTGGCTGAAGGAGACGCTGCCGAAATCTTCCAGGCCTACGCACCACATGCTCGGCAACTTCGATGTGCGCATCGACGGTGACAACGCGTCCTCGAGAACCTTCTGCTTCAACCCGATGGTGTTCGTGCGGGAGAGAACGACCAGGTCCTGCTTTGCGGGCTCTGGTACGTCGACGAGTTCATCCGCACGGCCGAGGGTTGGCGCATGAACAAGCGCGTCGAGGAGAAGTGTTTCGACAAGCTGCTGTAGTACCGGCCATCGCGGGGGAATGTGCTCGATTCGCCTGTGCGGTCGATTTCGACATCAGGGCTGTGACTGTGCCTCGCAGCGCGTTTCTCGACGACCATAGTGTCGATCTCGACGATGGCAGCGTGAACGAGAAGTCCGTCCCGGAACGTCTGCCCCGGGGCTAGCGCCGCCCCAGCTTGGCGGCCGCTCGGGTCAGCCGGTCCGAAATGCGCACGGAGAACAGCGGATTGAAAAAATCGGTGCGCAGGCGGGTCAGTGTCGAACTCGTGATGCGCCACTGGCCGTCGATCTTCTCGTAGGTCTCGTGATAGTGCCCCCAGCCGTCGAGGTTCAGCCCGGGCGCCAACCGCACGATGTCGTTGAGCGCCCAGATGCCGCGTGGCGGTCGTCGGGGACGTCAGCTCGATCTCGGGTGCGTGGACCTGATGCACGGTGGGCTGGGTGTTCAGGTTCTTGCGCACGAACGCGACGAACTCGTCGGCGCCGTCGATCACCTTGCCGCCCGACGGCGAGGTGTCGCTGTGGAAGTCATCGGCGAAGATACCGCGCCACGCCTGCCAGTCCTTGGTGTCCAGGAAGCGGCAGTAACGTGCCTTCAATTGCTTGATGGCCTCGATCTCGAGCAGGGTGCTGGCCGCGTCGTTCATCCCGCGAGCGTGACACTGTCGGCCAAAGTTGTAAAGATTCGTCGCGGCCGCCGACCGTGATTTTCACTGATAGGCGCCTGTTCTGGCACAATGGGCGGCTGTCTGCCACGCAACTCCGGCTGTGTGGCGGTCACACACGTAAGGCAAAACCGGACCAGGCATCCCGCCCGCGTCGCTGAATTGCAGCGTGGCAATCACAGGAGAAATCGCACCAACCATGGCTGTCAAAATCAAGCTGCCCGTTTCGGCAAGATCCGCAATCCCCAGTACCGCATCGCCGTCGCCGACGCGCGCAACCGCCGCGACGGCCGCGCCATCGAGGTCATCGGCCGGTACCACCCGAAGGAAGATCCGAGCTTCATCGAGATCGACTCGGAGCGCGCCCAGTACTGGCTCGGCGTCGGCGCCCAGCCCACCGAGCCCGTGCTGCAGCTGCTGAAGATCACCGGCGACTGGCAGAAGTTCAAGGGTCTGCCCGGCACCGAGGGCACGCTGAAGGTCAAGGAACCCAAGCCCAGCAAGCTGGACCTCTTCAACGCGGCGCTGGCCGAAGCCGACGGCGGACCGTCGGGCGAGGCCACCCAGGCCAAGAAGAAGAAGGCGCCCGCCAAGAAGGCCGCCGCAGAAGGCTGAGAAGGCGGCTGACGACACCGCCGCCGAGGCTGCACCGGCCAGGCCGAGGCTGCACCGGCCAAGGCCGAGGCCGCCGCCGAGGGTGCCGAGGCCACGCCGGCCGAGGCCGCACCCGAGTCGTCCGAGAGCTGAGCGCGACTGTGAGCTCAGTCGTCGTCGACGCCGTCGAGCACCTGGTCCGCGGGATTGTGGACAATCCCGACGATGTTCGGGTCGATATGGTGACCAGTCGCCGCGGGCGCACCGTCGAGGTGCACGTCCATCCTGAAGACCTCGGCAAGGTCATCGGCCGCGGCGGACGCACCGCGACCGCCCTGCGCACGCTGGTGGCAGGCATCGGTGGTCGAGGGATCCGCGTCGACGTGGTGGACACCGACCAGTAGTTAGATCGATATGGACCTGGTTGTCGGGCGGGTCGTCAAGGCGCACGGGGTCACCGGCGAGGTCGTCGTCGACGTTCGTACCGACGACCCCGAAACCCGCTTCGCGCCCGGAACCAGCCTGCGCGCCCGCGCCAAGGGCGGAGCCGAACGCCAGCTGATCGTCGACTCCGCGCGCCCGCACGGCGGGCGACTGCTGGTCCGGCTGGACGGGGTCGCCGACCGCGACGGCGCTGATGCGTTGCGCGGCGCCCTGTTCCTCGTCGATTCCGCGGATCTGCCGCCCATCGAGGACCCCGACGAGTTCTACGACCATCAGCTGGAGGGGCTGCGGGTGCGCACGACCGCAGGAGACGAGGTGGGCACGGTCGCCGAGGTGCTGCACACCGCGGCCGGAGAGCTGCTCTCGGTGCGAACCGACAGACCGTGAGGTGCTCGTCCCGTTCGTCGGCGCCATCGTGACATCGGTGTCGTTGGCCGATCAGGTCATCGAGATCGACCCGCCCGAGGGTCTGCTGGAGCTGGAATGACGATGCTGCAAATAGATGTGGTGACCGTTTTTCCGGAGTATCTCGACCCGCTGCGACAAGCTCTGCCGGGCAAGGCGATTGAGGCCGGGATCTTCGCAGCTCGGTGTGCACGATCTGCGACGCTGGACCCACGATGTCCACCGCTCAGTCGATGACGCACCCTACGGCGGCGGACCGGGCATGGTGATGAAGGCGCCGGTCTGGGGCGAAGCACTCGACGAAATATGCTCCGACGAAACGCTTCTGGTGGTGCCGACACCGGCGGGGCGGCTGTTTACCCAGGCCGACGCCGAACGGTGGAGCAACGAGAGGCATCTTGTCTTCGCCTGCGGCCGATACGAAGGCATCGATCAACGGGTCGCCGACGATGCGGCTCGGCGGATGCGCGTCGAGGAAGTGTCGATCGGCGACTACGTGTTGCCCGGCGGTGAGTCCGCGGCGCTGGTCATGATCGAAGCGGTCGTCCGCCTACTGCCCGACGTACTCGGCAATCCGGCTTCCCACCAAGATGATTCACACTCTGACGGGGTGCTGGAGGGGCCGAGCTACACCCGGCCGCAGAGCTGGCGTGGGCTCGACGTGCCGGAGATCCTGCTGTCCGGTGACCATGCCAGGATCGCGGCCTGGCGACGCGAACAGGGCCTGCAGCGCACCCGCGACCGGCGACCCGATCTCTTGGACTGAACGCGCTCAGTTGACGTATTGCACGCTGCCGTCGAACTCCATGATGCCGAGTTCGACGGTGAGCTCCGGCTCGCGCTGCTGCACTTGGGTGCGGAACTCCCGCAGTGCTGCGGACAACACCTCGGTTTCGTAGGCCCTGTCCGTCTTGACCCGATCGCCGTAGGCGACCGCGGCTGCGCCGCAGTCCCGGTGCGTCATCCCGACGACGCGCTTTACCCAGTGCAAGTCCACTGAGATGGCGAGGTTCTCCCAGAACGTCTGGTGCCAGCCCGCGAAGACCGGCGCCACCACGCCGACCGGACCGCCGGCGAAGGCGAACTCGCTGTAGTTGTTCTGCCAGCCGCGGTCGGTCATGAAGTTCCACGCGTTGGTGGTGAATCGCGGGTCGATGCACTTCATCAGCATCGCCTCGTAACCCTCGTCGAGCTGCGCTTGTGCCTGCGGCGCGGTGGCTATCGCGGCGACACCGACGCCCAGGCTGCCGAGCATCGCGCGGCGGGAAAGCTGCAAGGAGGAGCGATCGTCATCATCTGCCATCGGGAATGCCGCCCTTCCGCGTTGCTATCCACATTGCGAAGAGCTAACGGTAACCGGTTGCCGACAACTTCTGGCGCCGTTGGCCGCGTTTGTAGGCGAGCTAGATGCGGCCGCCGGGGAACATCGTCTTGACGGCCTGGGTGACGTGCTCGCGCGCGGCCGCGTCGCCTGTGGGATCCAGCGATACGATCGCCATCACGTAGCGTCGCTCATGGCCGATCACGCCGGTGGACATATGCAATTGGTTGGCACCGCTCCAACAGCAGAACCACCCCTGTTTGACGGCGACGGGCTCTGCGTAGAGCCCATCGGGAATGCCGAAACGCTGCGGGTAGCCGTCGATCCCCCTCGCCGTCGACTGCGCGAGGTTGGCCATGATGACGTTGGCCTGCTCGGGCGGTAGCCCGCCGCTGCCGTCCAGCAGCTTGTCGTAGTACCGGACCAGGTCGCCTGGGGTGCTCAGCGTGAGGTCCCACTTACCGTTGTACGGCTTCGTCGTGCTCGTAAGGCCGTACCGGCCCACGACGCGGGTGATGATGTCGCTGCCACCGCTGCGGTTCCAGAAGGTCTCGGCCGCACTGTCGTCGGACGATCTCAGCATGACGTCGAGCGCGCTGCGATCAGCGGACGACAGCTGCGTCTTCCCTTGGGATTCCTGCAGCAACAGGTCGTCGGCGATGAACAGCTTCACCACCGAGGCGATGGGGAACGGCACAGCGTCCCCGCCCGAAGCCATCTGGCCGGTGCTGCGATCCAACACCACGACTGAGATGTCGGCACCCGCCGAATCGGCGACCGCCTGCTGGATGCGGTCGTCCAGCCCGGCGAAGCTGGCGGGGGGTTCGTCGAGCGGGGCCTCGGGCAGGGGAGCCATGCTGCCCTGCGGTACGACGACGGTCAGTGCGGACTCCGGAGGAGTTCCGTAAACCCTCGCCTCACACCCGCAGCCGGCGAGCATCGCGGCGCTGACAACCGCGACTGTCGTGACCAGCTTCGACGGCCCGCGTCGCATGACCCTCCCTCGGCGCCTGGATGGATAGGGATTCGGGCTCACTTCACCGCCATACCCTGTGTGATGCAGCGTAACCGCCAGCGGCCCGTGGCGCGCAGCCAGGCCGTCGCCGCGTGCCGGGTCGTTTCATCACCGGATTTCGCTGGATCGGGGCCTATCTGGCACAATTGAGCAGTTGTCTGTGCCGGTCGGGGACCTTCAGTCTCTCCGCCCGCTGCGAGATACACCCCGATACCCGAAAGATCGGCTCGGCGACGCGATTGATTCGCGGCGCCCGCAGCCGCCAACAGCAAGGAAGTGTCACCGATGAACACGCTGGACTTCGTCGATCAGGCGTCGCTACGCGACGACATCCCGGACTTCAGCCCCGGCGACACCGTGAACGTGCACGTGAAGGTCATCGAGGGCTCCAAGGAACGTATCCAGGTCTTCAAGGGCGTCGTCCTGCGTCGGCAGGGCGGTGGAATCCGCGAGACGTTCACCGTGCGCAAGGAAAGCTACGGCGTAGGCGTCGAGCGGACGTTCCCCGTGCATTCGCCCAACATCGACCACATCGACGTCGTCACCCGCGGTGACGTGCGCCGCGCCAAGCTGTACTACCTGCGCGAGCTGCGCGGCAAGAAGGCGAAGATCAAGGAAAAGCGCTGACCGGCGTATTCGGCCGACACGCCGGGTGCTGACGCGTGGCAGCCGATGAGCGCGGCGATGAGCAGCGCGCTGGCTACCCTGATCCGGTGAGTGGATCCGCCGAACCTGACGAGCTCGCCGAGGGCACGCCCGAGGACTCCGATGCGGACGACGACGCCGACGAGCCGAAAAAGAAGCACGGCGCGCTGCGCGAATTCGCGATCCTGATCTCCATCGCGCTGGTCCTGTACTACGTCATGCTGACGTTCGTCGCGCGCCCGTATCTCATCCCGTCGGAGTCGATGGAGCCCACGCTGCACGGGTGCCCCGGCTGCACCGGCGACCGGATCATGGTCGACAAAATGTCGTATCGGTTCGGATCGCCCGAACCCGGCGACGTCGTCGTCTTCAAGGGTCCACCGAACTGGAACGTCGGATACAAGTCGATCCGATCCGACAACGCCGTGGTGCGCTGGGTACAGAACGGACTGTCCTTCATCGGGTTTGTCCCGCCGGACGAAAACGACCTCGTCAAGCGCGTGATCGCAGTCGAAGGCCAGACCGTCGAATGCCGGACGAATACGGGGCTGACGGTCAACGGCAAGCGCCTCGACGAGCCGTACCTGGACTTCGCCACGATGAATGTCGAACCCACGAATCCCTATGCCGCGTGTTTGGGCAATGAGTTCGGGCCGGTGACCGTCCCTGACGGCAAGGTGTGGGTGATGGGCGACAACCGCACCCATTCCGCGGATTCGCGCGCGCACTGCACGAGTACCCCCACCGACGCCCAACGCGGATTGTTGTGCACGGGTGACCCGGAAGCGGGCACGGTGCCGATAGACAATGTGATTGGAAAAGCACGGTTCATCGCCTGGCCGCCCGCGCGATGGGGTGGCGTCGGCTCGGTAGATCCCCAGGTGAACCCGCAGACCCAATAGGAGTTGCATTTGCCGGCGACATGGCCTCCACGAACGGTGATCCGGAAATCCTCTGGCTTGCGCACGTTGGAGTCCGCGCTGTACCGGGGCGGGCTGGGACCCGTCGCGGGCGTGGACGAGGTCGGGCGCGGAGCCTGCGCGGGGCCGCTCGTGGTGGCGGCATGTGTGCTCGGACCCAACCGGCTCGAGAGTCTGGCGGCACTCGACGACTCCAAGAAGCTCAATGAGAAGGAGCGCGAGCGGCTGTTTCCGCTGATCCGCAGGTACGCACTGGCCTATCACGTGGTCTTCATTCCCTCGGCGGAGGTCGATCGCCGTGGCGTACACGTGGCCAACATCGAGGGCATGCGACGTGCCGTGGCGGGCCTGTCGGTGCGGCCGGGATACGTGCTATCCGACGGATTCCGGGTGCCGGGCCTACCGGCTCCTTCGCTGCCCGTGGTCGGTGGCGACGCGGCGGCGGCGTGCATCGCTGCGGCAAGCGTGCTGGCGAAGGTGAGTCGTGACAGGCTGATGGTCAAGATGGAGTCCGAGCATCCGGGTTACGGCTTCGCCGAGCACAAGGGATACAGCACTCCGGCGCACAGCGCGGCTCTCGCCGAGCTGGGTCCGTGCAGCCAGCACCGGTACTCGTTCATCAATGTGCGCCGGCTGGTGACGGTGGACGGTGAAATTGGCACAGAAGTGGGCACAGAGATGGGCACCGTGTTGGTGCCCGACGTCGAACTCGACACCGAACCCGAACAGCAGAGCCGATTCGGGTAGGGGAGGATTGGAATTGCGATGAGTGCGGATATGAAGGACGGCTGAGCTGATGAGTGCCGAAGATCTCGAAAAGTACGAAACCGAGATGGAGCTCTCGCTCTACCGCGAATACAAGGACATCGTCGGGCAGTTCAGCTACGTCGTCGAGACGGAGCGGCGCTTCTACCTTGCCAACAGCGTCGAGCTGGTGCCCCGCAACTCCGAGGGCGAGGTCTACTTCGAGCTGAGGCTGGGTGACGCCTGGGTGTGGGACATGTACCGGCCCGCTCGCTTCGTCAAACAGGTTCGGGTCATCACCTTCAAGGACGTGAACATCGAAGAGGTCGAGAAACCCGAGCTGCGGCTGCCGGAGTAGCGCCCTCGCGTGCGATCACGCGCGAAGGTCATCCGCCAGGGTTGAAGGCGCCCTTCGGAATGGTGAGAGGCAGGTCGACGGAGCTGAGTAGACCCGGCTGTGCTTCGACTACGTAAGGCACGGCGTTCACGACGCGCATGGCCGTGGCCACCATCGCTCCCGCCCCGGACGTCATGCTTTCGATCCCGGCCTTCTTGCGATCACGAAGTGTCACGTCGAACGTGCAGTCGATGTCCGGTGTGCCGGTGATGACCACGCGATAGCCGAGGGCATTCGGGAGTGTCGGCCAGTGCGGTGCGACGTCAGGAGCCAATCGGGTGACGTGTTCGATGACGATGGCCTCACGTCCGTCGACGACACCGATCGCCTGCATCCGCAATGCCCCGCAGGTGCCGGCCTCGACCGTGCCCATGGCGACTTCGAGCGTCCGCTCCGTCACCGCGCGGTCGAATGTCGACCGCATTTCCTGAACCTCGACCCCGAGCGCATCAGCGACCATCCGGATCTGGCCTTGCCATTCGCCTTCGATGGCGCCCGGTATGGCGATCCACGGCTCGTAGTCGAGAGGACGGCCGAATCCCATCGCATCACTCATGATGTCGGGCACTCCGTAGTCGTCGTACAGACCGATCTCGTAGGCGTGGATCTTCTCGATCTGTGACGACTGCGTGGACAGCACCAGCGGAAGGTAATCGGCGGCGAAGCCGGGTTCGATACCCGAGGCGTAGAGCGACGCCTGGCCCGCCTTCGCCGCGGTCGCCAGTTGATCTCGCCATTCGGCGGGCTCGTACGCGTGTGGGTTGACCAGTCGCGTCGTGCTCGTGGTCACCACGTTGAGCCCGGCGCTGAGCAGTTTGACGTAATCGGGAATCGCCGTTGCGTCCCGCTCAGGACCGCTCGCGGCGTAGATCACGCAGTCGGGCTTCAGGGCGACCAACGCCTCGGCGTCGGTGGTGACCGCCAACCCGATCGGCTCGCCATTGGCGAGATCGCCCGCGTCCATGCCGTCTTTTTCGGGCGAGTGCACCCAGACCCCGACGAGCTCGAGATCCGGACGCTGATGAATCGCGCGGATCGCAATGGAGCCGATGCCGCCCGTCGCCCAGACCACGACGCGATACTTGCTCTCTGCCATTTCCAACTCCTCGAGGGTTACGCCTAGCGACTGATCGATCGCATTAGAATAGTAATCACTATTAAAGCTGTATGGAACAAAATTTAGGTTAGAGTCCGTCCGAGCGTGCCCGAGCGAGAGGAGGACGTGTGACATCCCGGCTGAGAACCGTGGTCTGGTCGACGGGAGGCGTGGGATCGATTGCGATAGACGCGATTCGGCGCAGGCCCGACCTTGAACTCGTCGGCGTGTGGGTGCACTCCGAGGAGAAGGTCGGACAGGATGCGGGCGTCCTCGCCGGAATCGAGCCGATCGGGGTTATTGCCACCAACGACGCCGATGCGCTCATCGCGCTGAAACCCGATTGCGTGGTCTACGCCGCCAGCGGTCCTGAGCGCGACGCGGGTGCGGTACCCGACTATCTGAAGCTGCTCGCAGCGGGCATCAACGTGGTGTCGACGTCCTCGACCAGCCTGGTGTACCCACCCTCCTACTACTCGCCCGAGTGGCGCGACCAGATGCAGGCGGCGGCCGAGGCGGCCGATGTGTCGTTCTACGCATCCGGCATCTTTCCCGGGTTCGGCTCAGACCAGCTGGCACTGCTGCTGGCCACACAGTCCAAGAAGATCCGGTGCCTCAAGGTCACCGAGGTCGCGCTGAACGACCACTACCCGGTGGCCGACGTGATGATGAACGGTATGGGTTTCGGCCATCCGCTCGACTTCGAACCGCTGCTGAAGACCCCCGGGTTCATCGAGATGGCTTGGCGAGCACCGATCCATCTGATGGCGGCGGGGCTGGGCGTCGAAGTCGATGAGGTCCGCGGGACTCTCGACCGGCGACTCACCGACAGGGACATCGAGGTGGCGTTCGGCACGATCAAGGCGGGTACGTGCGGTGCGGTGAGCACTAGGGCGGCCGGAGTGGTCAACGGCCGGGAAGCGATCGTCGTCGAGCACATCATCCGGATGGCGCGCGACGTCGCGCCCGATTGGCTCGCATCGGAGTTCGATGCGACCTATCGCGTGGACATCGAGGGTGACCCCGACATCCACTGCGCGATGAACGTCGGCGCGGCGGAAGGGCATGCCGCCGGTCACGCGGCGATGGCCGCCACCGCGATGCGGGTGGTCAACGCGATTCCGTATGTGGTCGACGCGCCCGCGGGCCTACTGAGCTCGCTTGATTTACCGAACACGTTGCCGCGCCACGCATTCGATTGACTTGAGGAGACCGACCATGATGACCGGCGCGAAAACCACCGATCTGTACTACGACCCGTTCGACTTCGATATCGACGACGACCCATATCCGATCTGGCGGCGGATGAGGGATGAGGCGCCGCTGTATCACAACGAGAAATACAACTTCTACGCGTTGAGCCGCTACGAGGACGTCTCGCGGGACCTTCACAACTGGGACACTTACCGGTCGGGCAAGGGCACCACGATCGACATCATCATGAGCGGCGTCGACGTGCCGCCCGGGGTGATCCTTTTCGAGGACCCGCCGCTGCATGATCTGCATCGGCGATTGCTGTCAAAGGTTTTCACGCCGCGTCGGATGGAGGCCATCGAGCCCCTGACTCGTCAGTACTGCGTCCGTGCGCTCGATGCTCTGGCAGGCGCGTCGCGCTTCGACTTGATCACAGACTTCGCGGCCCTGATCCCGATGCGGACCATCGGTTATCTGCTGGGCATCCCCGAAGAGGGGCAGCAGCAGATTCGGGACAACACCGATGCATCGATCGGGTTGAAAGAAGGCAGCTTTCAGTCTGTGTCGGCCGCGACCTTCGAGAATGCGTATCAGTTGTTCGCCGAATACATCGAATGGCGGGCCGAGCACCCGTCCGACGACTTGATGACACAGCTGCTCAACGCGGAGATCGAAGAGGACGGAGAACTTCGGCCGCTGACGCGTATCGAGGTGCTGACCTATACGAGCATGATCGCCGGGGCGGGCAACGAAACCACGACCCGGCTGATCGGCTTCATCGGTCAGCTGCTGGCCCAACACCCCGAGCAGCGGCGCGAACTCGTCGAGGACATCTCGTTGATCCCCCGGGCAATCGAGGAGGTGTTGCGCTACGAGGCGCCGTCGCCGGTTCAGGCACGACATGTGGCTCGAGACATCGACGTTCACGGGCAGACGGTCGCAGAGGGCTCAGTCATGTTGCTGCTCAACGGTTCAGCCAACCGTGACGAGCGGCACTTCCCTGACGGCGAGAGTTTCGACATCCACCGAACAGGACCCCATCTGTCGTTCGGTCAGGGATTGCACTTCTGCCTCGGGTCGTCGCTGGCCCGAATGCAGGCGAGGGTGGCGCTCGAAGAGATGCTGACGCGGTGGCCGGAGTGGGATATCGACTATCACGATGCGGCGATGGCACACACGTCCAGCGTCCGTGGGTGGGGCCGGCTGCCGGTGGTCACGGGTTGAGAAGGGACGTTCATGTCGTACGAGAGCACAGCCGAGCCGATCAAGATCGGCTACCTGATGGACTTCAAGTTGTCCGACGACTTTCCGCAGCATTACCGCGACGACCTCACCATTCCATTCGACATGGTCTTCGAAGACGCCATGGCGCGGGGCATCATCGACCGGCCCGGTCGAAGTTGTCTACCGGGAGGTCGAAGGGCTGCCCAAGGGCACCGTGAAAGCGGTGATCGACGCCTACGAGGAGCTGGTCGACGAGGGCTGCCTGGTGATCTTCGGTCCGCACATCGGCGACAACGCGGTCGCGATCAAGGATGCATTGAACGAGCGATTCCGGGTTCCCGCGATCAGCGTGACCGGATCGGATGAAGCGCTGGGAGAGTGGTTCTTCTCGTTTCCCATGGGATCCCATTTCGACGAACCGATCTTCTGGGCCGACCTGCTGGTCAAGGGCGGCCACACCGACGTGGGAGTGCTCATGGAGCAGTCGTCTGGTGGGGGAGGCGTACGTGGCGAATTTCCGGCAAGGCGTGCCGGCAGCGCGGTATCAGGATCGTCGCCGAGGCGTCGATCGCTCAGACCGCCCAGGATGTCAGCAAGGCCGTGCGTACGCTGTACGACGCTAAGGCGCAGGCGATCGTGCACGCGGGGTTCGGGTTCGGGATCGTGCTAGTCAATCCCGCACTGGCAGAGCTTGATTGGGACCCGCCGCGATTCGCGGGCACCGCCTTCGAGAACGCGTGGATCAATCCCGTGATGTGGAATGCGTTCATGGGCTGGACCGGCATCGATCAGTACGACGAGGGCAATCCGGTGGGCCAGCGCTTCCTCGACGAGTTCGAAGGAGAGAACCGGCCGGCGACCGGAATGGTGTGTGCCCGTGGTCAACCGCGACGTCGCGGTCGCCATGCTGCACGCGATCGTCGACGCCGCATCCGCTGAGTCCGCGCGGAGTCAAGGAGGCGCTCGAACGGGTCAAGTCGGTGCCTGCGGCTTCGGGCGCACCCGGCACCCGGATCTCGTTCGGAAACTGGACGCGGCGGGGCTGGATGGGCTCCGGATATTTGGTGGCCAGGGACTGGAAGCCGACGGTGTGAACTCCCGTCTGGTCGACCGTTTCGGCGATGCCTAGGTCAACCGCTTCCGGAGCAGGTCAACGCCGGGCCGTCGACCATTTCGAGGGTGCCGACCGCGACCGGCGGCAGCCATCATCAACAGCGCTGCGGGCCCCTGGATCTCGGATCCCGAACCCCAGGTCTTCCGAGTATCCGTGCTGTGCAGTGCGATTCCACGTAGGCGGCCGCGCGGAACGAATCCGAGGGGCGCGGACCGGTCAGGAAGTCCGAGCGCCCAACGTCACCTGCTCGTCGTCGGGCCGAAACTCGAGGCCGAGCGGGATACGGATATCCCCGGTGTGCACCAATACGTCCGTCAAGTCCGGAAAGTGGCCCGGTGACAGGCGGACTCAGCCGGTGGTCGGCCCGCTGACGGAGAGTCCGTGCGATCTCGGCCGCCGGATCTCGCGGGCCCGACGGCGTGCCAGCTCGTCGATCGCACGATTGAATCCGCCGTGCCGAAGTGCGGCCCACTGAAATGTCCAGAAGCTGTCGGCGAAGACGCTGACGAGATGGGCGGCGACCGTCTTGACGTCCCATCCCGCGCACAGGCTCGGGGTGCCAGCGCATCCTCGTCGAGGGTGTCGATCAGATCGGCGATGCGGCGTCGCTCGGCGGCCACGGCATCGAAGATCTGTTCGTGATCCGATAGCCGACTTTGCACGACACTTGCCGCGGACGCTGATGCCCCGCAAGGTGGTGTCTCGGGCCAGGATCAACGCGTTTCGCGTGCCGATCTGTTGAAGGATGTTCTCCGGAATCCACTGCTCGCCGATGATGCACCGGGCCAGCAGCATCGGCAGCGGGACTGTCGTTCCGTATCTCTCCGGCGCGAATACCCTCGGAGAGTAGGGCTTTCATCTGCCGAATCCGGGTCGTGAACGACCACGCGGGATTGGAGGTATCCGGTGGCGTATGACGTAACCACGCCAGTTGAATCCGGAACTCGTCGGGAAACTGGTCGAGCGCGTTGATGTTCAGCCAGCTCAACGCATCAAGCTTCTCGACCGTGGTGGAATCCGTTCGCACGATGTCCGTCCACGCGCCGCCGACCTTGTGTCCGAATTCCAGCATGATCGACATCAGCAGCTCGTCTTTCGAGCCGATGACGCGGTACACCGTGCCGGTACCCAGTCCCGCGGCCGACGCGATGTCGCGAATGGTCGTCATCTCGTACCCGCGGCGACCGAACTCGGACCGTGCCACCGCCCGCACGTGAGCCGCCTTGAGATCGCTGTCGTCCTCGGTGTCGACCCAACTCTCGATCACGTCTTCGGCGGCGGCGAACGCGTTCGACTTGTCCAGGTCCGCATCGGTGGGCAGGTCGACCGCGAGACCCTCGAGAGCGATCTGGCTTTTCAGCGTGGCCAGTTCGTCCGTCGAGGCCTTGTGCCGGATGACGTCGAGGCCGACGTGCAACATGCTCTGGCACACGCGGTCGGCCAGGGTGGGAAGGTCGAGGTCGGATCGGATGTATCCGCTCCAGCGGCCGGCTCGAAGCGCCTGCAACATCGCGGCCTGGATCTTCGACGGCGGGCGCTTTGTCAATTCCATCAGCTCGGGGTCGGAGCTCGGACCCTCGTAGAACGACATCTGCAGCGCCGCCCGATGCTCGACCGCGCAGCGGGCGATCTCACATCCAAGCTCGGTGATCTGTTCGGCGACGGGGCGGGGATCCGGCTCGTCGAGACGTTCCAAGGCCATCTCGCCGACGCGGTCCAGGTCTGCGTGATAGCGCCTGATCAGCTCGACGAGGATGGCTTCCTTCGAGTCGAAGTGGTGGTAGAGGCTGCCCGCGAGGATGCCCGCGGCGTCGGCGATCTGCTGCAGCGAGCGTCCGCAGGCCCGTCGTGGCGATGACAGAGTTCGCCGTCTTGAGAATCTCGGTGCGCCGCGTCGCATCGACCGACGGTTCGTCGGTGACGGCGGTGAGCTTCGCGGTGCGCTGACCCTTCTTGCCCGCGGGCCGGCTGCGTTTGGAACTCCGCCTCACGGCGTCGGCGTCGGCCATCGCTAACTCCGTACCTTTCCTGGTCGTCGTCGGACGTCCGACAACTGGAGATCGATCCTACCGACCGGCGCTCGAACTGCGGGGATGCCGCATTCGGAGGTCTGTGCTGCGACGAGGGCTCACGCTGCTGCGGCCGCGATGCGACCAGCGGACGGTCATAGGAGGGATCCGTCGTGTCGTGCGTGGCCACCTTCATGGAGTCCGGCCATCATCGCGATCACCTCGTCGGTGATGAACGACGTCGACTCCGCATTCCACTCGACGACACATACCCGGTCGACGATCGCCCACCGTCCGTCGCGTCGTTCCAGTCGATCCACGTAGCGACCGCCCGAGACAGCGTCATGTGGTTCGCGGGCTCGCGGTCGGTGCCGACGAACAGGTAGTAGGTCTCGGCGTGCGCCTCGTCGCCGTCGAGTTCGACGGTGTGGTTGAGCAGGTAGTGCTGGTAGCGGGTCTGCGTGGAGTGGTAGCGCGAAGGCCCAGTCGATGAAGTCGTCGACCTCGCCGATGAATCCGACGTGATCGTCGACGGCGCCGTCGTGGTACGCCGACCGAAGTATCTCGCGATCGCGCCGGTCCATCCCGCGCGCATACCGCTCCATGCAGTCCCGGATCTCGGCGCGAGTCCTCGAGGCGGGCGATCCGTTCCTGCAGTTCGGCGTCGCGTGGTCATTGCACTCCCCCATCCGTTGAGGCCGACGACCTCGTCCATGATCGCGGCGCGGCGTCGGCGCGAACGCGTGTACCGTTGCGCAGCCGTCGCGACGGGAAGCAGACAGCCCTGGACGAACGTTCGGGTATCCCGAGCAGTTCGCGAACTTCCTGCTCGTGGTGCAGGTGCAGTGTCGTGATGCACGTGCCGTAGCCACGCGAATGCAGCGCCAGCTGAAAGTTCCAGACGGCGGGGAAGATCGACCCGTAAAGGGTTGCCAGATAGAAGGATTCGTCGCCGTCGGCTCTCGGGATCGTCGGCTCGTAGCATGGGATCACCAGCGCGGGCACCTTGCCAGGTTCTCGACCAGCCACTCCGTGGACGACATCAACTTGGCCTCGGGAGTCCCCGATGGCATGAAGCCGGCGATCAGCTGCCCGCCCACCTTGCCCAGGTAGGCCGCGCGGTACAGCTCGGCGATCTTGTCGCGCAGCGACTGTTCGGTGACGACCATCCATCGCCACGACTGCTGATTGGATCCGTTCGGGCCTGCAGTCCGATCCGCAGGCAGTCGCGGATCTCGTCCAGGTCGACGGGCGCGTCTCAGGTCCAGTGCCTTGCGTGCGGATCTCGTCGTCGGTGAGCAGTTCGTCGATGTCCACGAACGCCTCGACTACGTCGCGATCTTCGACGCGAGGTCGAGCACGGTCACGGTATCGGTGCCCGCCTTCTTCAGCCTCTCTGAGGACCGGAAGCCGAGGTCGACGTCGGCGGCTTGGGCGCGCAGGGCACCAACGGTCAACTCCTCCTTCGGAATGTGTTTGAACATATCGAAGTTGTACAGCCGCAAGGCATTCTCGTGGGTGATCTTGTTGGTCTCGTCATCGGGAACACCGTCGAGGTAGATGTCGAGAGTTTCCGGGGCCAGTGGCCAGGTGGAGTCCGAATGCGGGTAGTCGCACTCCCACGTCACCATGTCCATATTCAGCTTGTCGCGGTTGGCGACCCCGAACTCGTCGTCGATGAAACAGAGCGCGACTCGTTCCAGGAAGACCTGGCTGGGCGTCTTGTCCCCGAAGTCCTGGTGCGTCCACGCGCGGTGCGTCTTGTAGACACGGTCGACCCGCTCCAAGAAGTAAGGTACCCAGCCGATTCCGCCCTCCGACAGCGCGAACCGCAGATCGGGGAATCTGCGCAGCATCGGCGACCAGACCAGATCCGCCGCGGCTTGCACGATGCTCATCGGTTGAAGCGTGATCATGGTGTCCACCGGCGCATCGATTGATGTGATCACCACGCTGGAGGAGGAACCGATGTGCAGATTGACGATGGTGCCCTCGTCGCTGCAGGCCTGCCAGAACGGATCCCAATGCGGATCGTGCAGAGACGGGTACTCGATCTTCGTTGGGTTCTCCGAGAACGAAACGGCGTGGCAACCCTTCCTCGCAACGCGCCGCACCTCCTCGGCCATCAGCTGCGGGTCCCAGATCGGCGGCAGCGCTTGAGGAATCATTCGCCCTGGATATGCTCCGCACCATTCGTCGATATGCCAGTCGTTGTACGCGCGCAACACTGCGAGCCCGAGATCCTTGTCTTTCGCGCGGGCGAAGTACTGACCACAGAACTGCGGAAATGACGGAAAGTTCAGTGCTGCGGCCACCCCGTTGGCGTTCATGTCCCGGATGCGCTCGTCGATGTTGTAACAGCCCTCGCGGATCTCGGAAAGTTTCGTCGGCTCGGCGCCGTACTCGTCTGGAGGACGCCCAGCGACAGCATTGAGGCCGACGTTGGTGGCCTCCGCGCCCTCGAAAACCCATGCGTCGGTGCCGTCCTCGCGTTGGATCAGCTTGGGAACGTCATCCTTGTACCTGGCCGGTATGTGCTTGTCGAACAGGCCAGGAGGCTCGACCATATGATCGTCCACCGAGACGAGGACCATATCGTTCATGTCCATGGGCACACTCCTTATTTCTTTGTGGGTTCCGGAAATGCGACGTCGGCGTTGTCGGGCATCGCGCTGATGCCGAGGCGGTCGCACACCTCGAGCACTTCGTCGACGATCGAGTCGGGCACGATGAACTTGTCGGTCGCCGATACCTCGTCGAGGTGCGCCAGGATGTCCTCGGCGGTCGGTTCGGTTTCGGCGTCGGCCAGCCAGCCCTCGCCGAGCCCGATGAACACGCGTGCGTAGCGCCCCGCGCACGCCGAGTAGTTGCGGTGGGTGAAGTCGCAGGCGCGGCTGGCGAGGAACGACCACGAGCGGCACGACCAGTTCGGCCCGGATGGCGCGCATGAAGCCCGACTCGGCCAGGAACTTCTCGTCGCCGACGGTTTCGGTGACCATCCGCGAAAAGCCGGTGGGAAGAACGGTATTGGAGAGAATTCCGTGCGCCGCACCCTCGATGGCGATGACGTTGGACAGCCCGACGAGGCCGGTCTTGGCGGCCGCGTAGTGGGCTTCCATCGGCTGGCCGAAATTGCCCGCCGACGACGAGATGAAGACGAACCGGCCGTAGTTCTGTTTCGCCATCACCTTGTACGCGGGCTGGCTCAGGTAGAAACCGCCGTCGAGGTGCACCCGCAGCATCTGGCGCCAGTCGTCGGGGGAGAGCTCGTCGAACGGGATGCTGTTGAAGATGCCGGCATTGCTGACGACGGCGTCGAGTCGCCCGAAGGTGTCGACCGCGGCGTCGACGATCGCCTGGCCGCCCTCGGGGCTGTCGACCGAGTCGTGCGACGCGACCGCCCGTCCGCCCGCGCTGGCTGATCTCGTCGACCACCTGATCGGCCACGCTGGTGTCCGCACCGTCGCCGCGCATGGTGCCGCCCGAGATCGTTGACCACCACCGCCGCGCCCCGCCGCGCCAGGTCGAGGGCGTACAGCCTGCCGAGCCCGCGGCCGGCGCCGGTCACGATCGCGACTTGGCCTTCGAAGTCGATCACGCTGCACTCCTTACTGATTCGGAGTCTCCAGGGCAGTGGAGGATGGGCAGGGAACGGGCGACCGAATTGATTGACTCCAGTTGGACCGGACTTTACGGTGGAACAGATATTTGGTCAACGGTTGACGCGGTCGGGAGGTCGCCGTGGCGAACGACGCCGACGGCGATCGCCTGCAGGCGCTGGGCATGTTGGCGTCCGCACTCGCCGGCCGACCCGTCGCGGTGGCGCCGCTCGACCCGGGCGAGCCGTCGTGGACCGACGGGCAGACCGTCTTCGTCGACCCGTCCGCACGCGTCACGCGAGAACCTGGAATCGGTGGCGGTGCACGCGTCACTGATCGCGGCGGGCAGCCTGGCCCCCGACATCGTCGGCGCACTGGTCCGGCATCCCAAGTTGGCCAAGCGCTACCTGGCCGTCGAGGGGCACCGTGCACTGGCCGCCAACGCTGACGTGCTGCCGGGCGTGCTGACTTCGCTGGCCGATCCCGAAATCGCGAGCCGCAGCGACTCACCCGCATCGTCGCTGTCCATCGCGTCGGGTAAGGACGCGCTCGATGATCCGCCGGCGGGGTTCGGTGTCATTCGCGCCAGGAAGGTCTTGGCGGCCGGCAGTCGGGCCGCCGAACAGGTGGACCACGAAACGGCCGCTCACGTGCCGCGGCGCGAGAGCAAGGAGGCGCTCGAGGAACTCGATGACGGCGAGGTCGACGACACCGACGATCCCGACCTGTTCACCAGTCCCGTCGGCGGGGGCGGATTCATCGGCAAATGGCTGAAGAAGATGCTGTCGTCGGCACGCAAGACGGGAAGCGACGGCGGCGGGCCGCCAGGCGCGGACTCGCCGACCCATCGCACCAACTCGGCCAACCGCGGTGCGTTCGCGGTGTCGTCGACGGCGACGGCATCGACGGAGGACGTCGCCGACGTCAAGACGCGACGGCTTCAAGTACCCGGAGTGGGACGCCGACCGCAAGAGCTATCGGCCGGACTGGTGCACCGTGCGCGAGGTCGAGCCGCGGATCAAGGCGTCGGCGACCGCAGGCCATCGACGGCGCGATCGGGGTGCGGCGTCCGCTCGCTCGGCTCGGCATGGGCCTGCATCGTCGGCATCGGCAGCCCCAAGGCGACGACATCGACATCGACGCGGCAGTCGAGGCGCGCGTCGAGGTGAGGGCGGGGTCGGTGCCCGACGAGGCCGTCTATCTCGACAGCCTGCGGCGGCGGCGTGACTTGTCGGTACTGCTGCTGCTGGATGTCTCGGGTTCGACCGCCGAGCCGGGAACGCGTCGGGCGCACGGTCCATCAGCAACAGCGGGCGGTCGTCGCCAACCTCACCGTCGCGCTGCACGACCTTGGCGATCGTGTGGCGCTGTACGCCTACTACTCGCAGGGCCGGGCAGCGGTGAACATGGTGCCCGTCAAGCGATTCGACGACCATCTCGATGCCGGCGTGATCCGGCGGCTTGAACAGTCTCGAGCCGGGCGCGTATTCGCGACTCGGCGCGGCGATCCGGCACGGTTCGGCCGTCCTGGAGGCGCGGGGCGGGACGTCGCGGCGGCTGCTGGTCGTGGTGTCCGACGGTCTGGCCTACGACCACGGCTACGAGCGTGCCTACGGTGCGGCCGATGCGCGCCGCGCGCTGACGGAGGCTCGCCGCCGGGGGACCGGCTGCGTGTGCCTGACCGTGGGAGCGGGCACCGACGTCGCGATCGCTGAAGAAAGGTATTCGGAAGCACCGCGCACGCGACCATCGCCCGGCCCGAGCAACTGGCGGGCGTCGTCGGCCCGCTCTTTCGGTCGGCCGTCCGTTCCGCGGAAGTACGGCGGCGGGTGTCGTGACAGTTCGAGCGCGCTGCACTAGCCGACTCTGCTTGAAACAAACATCTGTTCCGGCTAGGCTTCATGCACCGCAAAGACGCGGGTGACGAAAGGGGCGCTATGGGCACCGAGCCCGGGGTCGCGTACCAGAATGGCGCCGTGCCGCAGGCCGATGCGTCGCGCCCGTACTACCGGCCGGTGGGCAACGAGGAGGCCGTGTTCAAGGCGGCCTATCGCCAGGGCCTGTCGCTGGTCCTGAAGGGCCCGACCGGCTGCGGCAAGACCCGCTTCGTCGAGGCGATGGCGCACGATCTCGGCCGCCCGCTGATCACCGTGGCCTGCCACGACGACCTCACCACAGCCGATCTGGTCGGCCGGTATCTGCTGCGCGGCGACGAGACGGTCTGGGTCGACGGGCCGCTGACCCACGCGGTGCGCGAGGGCGCGATCTGCTACCTCGACGAGGTCGTCGAAGCCCGTCAGGACACCACGGTCGTGCTGCACCCGCTCGCCGACTACCGGCGACAACTGCCCATCGAGCGCCTCGGCATCACCCTCGACGCGGCACCGGGATTCGGCCTCGTCGTGTCCTACAACCCCGGCTACCAGAGCGTCCTGAAGGACCTCAAGGACTCCACGCGGCAACGGATGGTCGCCATCGAGTTCGGGTTCCCCGCGCCCGAGGTCGAAGAGGGCATCGTCGCGCACGAATCGGGCGTGGACCACGCGACGGCCGCCGAGCTGGTGAAATTCGGCCAGGCGATCCGGCGTCTGGAGACCGGGGGACTGCGCGAGGTCGCGTCGACGCGGGTGCTCATCGCGGCGGGCCGGCTGATCGTCGAGGGCCTGACCATCCGCGAGGCGGCCAAGGCCGCGATCGCCGGACCGCTCACCGACGACGCGTCGGTGAGCCGCGGTCTCAACGAGATGATCGACGTCTACCTGGGCGGCTGTCCGACGTTGATTGACGCTGCTGAGCGCCCCCGCTAGGGTCTGAACAAATATTAGGTCGACTCCCAGGAGAGGTCAGATGTCCTACGAAAGCACCGCTGAGCCGATCAAGGTCGGCTATCTGATGGACTTCACCCTGCCGCCGGGCTTCCCCGAGGACCTGTTCGCCTCCTTCACCCAGTCCTTCGACCTGATCTTCGAAGAGGCGGTCGAGCAGGGGCTGATGGACCGGCCGGTGCAGATGATCTACCGCGAGGTCGAGGGCCTGCCGAAGGGTTCGGTCAAGGCGGTGATCGACGCCTACGGCGAACTGGTCGACGAGGGCTGCCTCGTCGTGTTCGGCCCCAACATCACCGACAACTGCGTGCCGATGCGTGAGGCGATCGAAGAGCGCTTCAAGGTGCCGGCGATCAGCGTCACCGGAACCGACGACTGGCTGGGCGAGTGGACGTTCGCCTTCCCTCAGGGATCGATGACCGACGAACCGATCTTCGTGGCCGACCTGATCGCGAAACGCGGACTGACCGAGATCGGTGTGCTGGTCGAGCAGAGCCTCATCGGCGAGAGCTATCTGAAGAACCTGCGGAGTGCATGCCGCCGCAAGGGCATTCGCATCGTCGCCGAGGCCGCGATCGCCCAGACCGCTCAGGACGTCAACGAAGCCGTGCGCACTCTGCATGAGGCGAAGGCCGAGGCGATCGTGCATCTCGGCTTCGGCTTCGGAATCGTCTTCGTCAATCCCGCACTGGAAGCATTGGACTGGGACCCGCCGCGCTTCACCACCACGGCGTTCCAGAACGCGTGGGTGAACCCGATCATGTGGAACGCGTTCATGGGCTGGATCGGGGTCGATCAGTACGACGAGGGAAACAAGGTCGGTCAGGATTTCCTGGACCGCTACGCCAAGAAGTACAACGGCAGTCGCCCCGAGTTCTGTGTGACGGTCGTGAACCACGACGTCGCCGCGACGCTGGTGCGCGCCTTCACCGACGCCCATCCGCTCAGCCCGCGCGGAGTCAAGGAAGCGCTTGAACGGGTCAAGATGATGCCCGCCGCGTCAGGCGCCCCCGGCACCCGCGTGTCGTTCGGGAAGTGGACCCGCCGCGCGTGGATGGGTGCCGGCTACCTGGTCGCCCGCACGCTGGATGCCGACGGCATCAACTCGCATCTGGTCGACCGCTTCGGAGAGGAAGGCTGATCGATGACCACCCAGGATCCATCCCGCCCGACACTACGGACGACTCGCCGAAACCGGCACGCACCGGCCCGAATTGGGGCCGAGTGATCGCTCTGCTCGCGTGGCTCGGCTTCCTCGGGTTGTTCCTCGCCGTCGGCCGTGTCGCCGTCGACCCGCGCGTGGCCAACCCGAATGTCGAGGGGCGGCCCCGTCCGGTCGAGTTCCTGACGGGATTCGACCACTGGCAGGTCATCCCGCAGGTCGGCGCCCTGATCATGGTCGTGGTGCTGACCATCGTCTTCATCCGCGGCTGGCGGAAGAACCCCGGCAGCCCGGTGCTGATGATGGTCCTGGTGACGACGCTGATCGTCTGGCAGGACCCGATCATGAACTGGTCGCCGTACGCGGTGTACAACCCGGCGTTGATGCACTGGCCCGAGTCCTGGCCGCTGATCATGATGTCGCCGACCGTCGAACCCTTCATCGTGTTCGGATACGTGACGTTCTACTTCGGCCCGTACTTCCCGGCGATCTGGATTCTTCGCAAGTTGCAGGCCAAGTGCGGGCCGGAAGCGTTCGTCAGCCGGCATCCGCTGCTCAGCCTGGGTGCGCTGGTGCTGGTGATCGGCTTCATCTTCGACGCCATTCTGGAGATCAGCCTGGTGCGCACGGGGCTGTACATCTACTCGCAGGCGATCCCGTTCGGCACATTGTTCGCCAGGCGACACCTTCCAGTTCCCGCTGATCTGGGAGTCGCTGTCGGTGACCTTCGTGATGATCCCGGCGGCCATCCTCGTCTACCGCGACGACACGGGAAAGTCGGTGGCGGAGAAGCTCGCTGCGAAGGCCAAGCTGTTCCCGAAGAAGCCGGTACTCGGCATGTTCCTCGTGATGTTCGCGATCATCAACGTGTCGTACTTCGCCTACGGCGGCTGGTTCTGGGCGATCAAGGCCAGCGGGCTGGCGACGTCGGTCGCGTGCCCGTGGCCGTATCCCGAGGCGAAGGTCTATGACCCGCAAGGGTATTACCGGGCGAACGGGGCCGAAGGACCGTACTCGGTCGGCAAGTGGTCCACCTGGCAGCAGGCGACCGTCGGCCGGCAACACCGACGTCGAGTTGGGTCGCAAGAGCGACGGTCGCGTGTGCGCTCGCGAGAACGCGCAATGACTGAGCCGCGCACTGTCGTCATCACCGGCGCGGCACGCGGTCTTGGGCTCGCCTCGGCCGCGCGCCTCTACCGGGAGGGCTGGCGGGTGGTCGCCGCCATGCGCACGCCCTGACAGGGGAATGCCGCTGCTGCGCGAGGCAACGGGAGCGAGCGAAGACGACGATCGGCTGATCGGCGTCCAGCTCGACCTGATGGATTCGGCCTCGATCTCGGCCGCCGCCAAGGCAATCGAAGAGCGTGTCGGCGCGCCCTATGCACTGGTGCACAACGCGGGCATCTCCTCCGCCGGAATGGTGGAGGAGACGGATATCGACCTGTGGCAACGGATGTTCGCCACGCACGTGATGGGCCCGGTCGCGCTGACGCAGGCGCTGCTGCCGTCGATGCGCGCGGCAGGACAGGGCCGTATCGTGCTCGTCGGCAGCACGGCAGGGGTGCGAGGGCAGCCGGGTACCGCACCGTATTCGGCGAGCAAAGGCGCGATGGAACGCTGGGGCGAATCGTTGGCCGCCGAGATCGCGCCGTTCGGGCTCGGCGTGACGGTCCTGGTCACCGGTACCTACGACACCGACATCATCACCGATGCGGGCACCACCGACGACCGTGACTTCGCTGGGCCCTATGCCCGACTGCACCAGACGATGAACAGCCGCGGCCGGTTCGCGATGAAGTTCGCCCGCGCACCCGAGCGGTTCACCGACGGTCTGGTGAAGGCACTGGCGGACCGCGGGCCCTTCCGCCGCCGCGGGGTGGGCCCCGATGCGTCGATGTTGTTGGTATCCAACAGACTGCTGCCGGCCCCCGGCATGCACCACATGTCGCGACTGGTGCTGGGCATTCCCCGACAGGGCTCGATGCGGGACGGGGCCTACCCGCTGACGACGGCGCAACGGGCGATGGTGTTCGCCGCCAAGGTCCTTCCGCAGCCGGTCCTGACTCGGTTAGCGTCGCTGGCGATGCGGCTTTCGCCGGCAAAGCCCGCACCTGACGAGAGTGGGAGCAATGACTGAGGCAACGAAGGTGACGTTCGAGTCGAGGATGATGATCGACGGCAAGCTCGTCGACGGTGAGGCGGGGACCTTCACCAACATCAACCCGGCCAACGAAGACGTGCTCGGCGAGGTCGCCGACGCATCGAAGGCCGACATGAACCGGGCGATCGACGCGGCCCGGCGGTCGTTCGACGAGACCGACTGGTCGACCAATCGCGAACTGCGCAAGCGCTGCCTCTTGCAGTTGCACGACGCGATCGAGAGCGAGCTCGAGGAGCTGCGCGAGGAACTCATCCTCGAGGTCGGCGCCCCGCGCGCGGTGACGCACGGCCCGCATCTGGATGCTCCGCTCGAGGACGGCCTCAAATACCCCGCCAGGCTGATCGACTCCTTCGAGTGGGAAACCGATCTCGGCGACAAGGTCGTGTCCGTGACCGGCGTCAACACCAGGCGGAAGGTGTGGCACGAGCCCGTCGGCGTGGTCGGCGCGATCGTCCCGTGGAACTTCCCGTTCGAAGTCACCATCAACAAGCTCGGGCAGGCGCTGGCCACGGGCAACACCGTGGTGCTCAAACCCGCACCCGAACACCCCGTTCAATGCCACTCGGCTGGGCCGGCTGATCGCCGAGAAGACCGACATCCCAGCGGGTGTGGTCAGCGTCGTGACCGCATCGGATCACTTCGTCGGCGAAGAGCTCACGCTCTCACCGAAGGTCGACATGATCTCGTTCACCGGTTCGACCGTCGTGGGCAAGCGGATCATGGAAAAGGGCGCCGCGACGATGAAGCGGCTGTTCCTCGAACTCGGCGGCAAGTCGGCGACGATCGTGTTGGAGGACGCCGACTTCAACACCGCCTGCCTGATCGGCATCGGCCCGCTGATGCACGCCGGGCCAGGGCTGCGCCGCACCGACCCGGATGCTGTTGCCGCGCTCCCGATACGACGAGGGTGTGGCGATTCTGAAGGCCATCTACGAGAACATCAAGGCGGGTGATCCGCAGGATCCCGGCACCATCTGCGGTCCGGTGATCTCCGCCAAGCAGCAGGAGCGCATTCTCGGCTATATCCAGAAGGGTGTCGACGAGGGCGCGACGATGCTCGTCGGAAGCCCTGAGCCGCCGAAGGAATTCGACAAGGGATTCTGGGTCACCCCAACGCTTTTCACCGATGTCGACAACTCGATGACGATCGCCCAGGAAGAGATCTTCGGACCCGTGCTCGTCGTCATTCCCTACGAGGACGAAGAAGACGCGATCCGGATCGCCAACGACAGCGTGTACGGCCTGGCGGGCAATGTGATGTCGAGTTCGCTGGACCATTCGCTTGCGGTCGCGCGCCGGCTGCGCGCCGGATTCATCGGCCTCAACGGCACCGCGGGATACGGCGCGGATACGCCGTTCGGCGGTTACAAGGACAGCGGGGTCGGACGCCAGAACGGCCTAGTGGGATTCAGCCAGTACACAGAAGTGAAATCCGTGGCATACCCAGCCACTTGATGGGAGCAGCATGTCAGATCTGTTCGACGACCTCGACGACTTCGGGGCATTCGACGACGTCGTCTCGGGCAACGTCCGCGACCCCTACCCGGAGCTGGCCAAACAGCGCCATGAGACGCCGATCCAGCGGATCGACATGTCTGCGATGCCCGGCGAGGAGGGTAAGCCGGTCTTCATCGTGTACCGCCACGAGGACATCCAGACGATGTTGCGTGACAACGAGACCTTCTCGTCCAACGCCGTCATCCAGATCTTCGGCGACGTCCTCGGCCACGGGGTGATGCTTGGCATGGACGAGCCGGTGCACGGCACGGCTCCGGTCGCTGGTGACGAAGGCGTTCACCCAGAAGGCGCTCGCGCGCTGGGAGGACGAAATCGTCGGGCGCATCGGCAACGAACTGATCGACGGATTCGCCGCGGACGGCAAGACGGACTCTGGTCAAGTCGTTCACCTTCCCGTATCCGACGCGGATCATCGCCGCGTTGCTCGGTCTGCCGGAGGAGGACTTCCCGCAGTTCCAGCGATGGTCTATCTCGATGCTGAGCTTCACCGTCAACCCGGAACGCGGCAAGGCGGCGTCGCAGGCGCTGATCGACTACTTCACTCCGATCCTGCGAAGCCCGCCGGGCGGAACCGCGCGAGGACCTGATCAGCGCCCTCGCGGCCGCGGAGATCGACGGGCACAAGCTCGAGGACGAGGACATCTACTCGTTCATTCGACTGCTCTTGCCCGCCGGGGTGGAGACGACGTACCGGTCGCTGGGCAACCTGTTGTTCGGGCTGTTGACCAACCCGGATCAGCTCGACGCGATTCGTGCCGACCGGTCGCTGATTCCGCAGGCGATCGAGGAGGGGGTGCGATGGGACGCCCCGCTGTTGAACATCACCAGGGTCACGACGCGCGACACCGAACTCGGCGGAGTGCAGATTCCGCAGGGCTGCTCGGTGATGCCGATGCTCGGTGCGGCCAACCGGCAGGAGGACCGCTATCCCGACCCCGACCGATTCGACATCTTCCGGCAGGCCAAAGTGCCCATCAGCTGGGGTCACGGGGTGCACGTGTGCCTCGGCATGCACCTGGCGCGGCTCGAGATGCGCACGGCGATAAATCTCCTGCTCGACCGGTTGCCCAATCTGCGAATGAACCCGACGGCGACGACCCGCACATCCGCGGCATGGTGTTCCGCTCGCCGACGTCTCTGCCGGTGCTGTTCGACCCGCAGTAGAAACCTGTTGACCGAGCTGCGATTCGACGACCGGGTCGTCATCGTCACCGGTGCCGGGCGCGGCATCGGCCGGTGCCATGCGCTGCTGCTGGCCGCGCGAGGCGCACGTGTGCTGGTCGTAGACAACGGCGCGGGCATCGGTGGTGCAGGTTCGTCGCGCACTCCGGCAGACGATGTCGTACGCGAGATCACCGATGTGGGCGGGGCTGCACTGGCGTGCCATGAGTCGGTCACGTCCGAAGAGGGTGCCGGCGAGATCGTCGACGCCGCACTGCGGGAATGGGGACGGCTGGACGCAGTCGTCAACAACGCGGGCATCTCCGATCCCGCCTCCTTCGAGGCCCTATCGGTCGACCATTTTCGCCGGATGCTCGACGTGCACTTCTACGGAACGCTATTCGTCATCAAGGCGGCGTGGCCGCACATGGTGCAATCGGGTTACGGGCGGATCGTCAACACCGTATCCGAAGCCATGCTGGGCGGATTGGCGGAGCTGACCAGTTACGGCGCAGCGAAGGGCGCGGTGTTCGGGCTGACCCGCAACCTCGCCACCGAAGGGGTGGCCCACGGTATACGCGTCAATGCCGTTGCGCCTAGGGCATATACACGGATGTCGGCTGAGCAGTCGAGCAAGGTTGCCGCACAGATGTCGTTCAGCGCTGAGCTGATGGACCAGATCAACGCGAGCATGCCCCCGGATCTATGCTCGCCCGCCGCAGCCTATCTGGCCCACGAGTCCTGCGCGTTGAACGGTGAGGTCTTGCAAGCAGGTATGGGCAACGTCGCACGGATGGCCGCGGTGGTCGCAAACGGCATTTACGAACAAGCGATCAGCATCGAGGACATCGCAAACAACCTCGACCGCGTCATGGACGTACAACAGGGACGGGTCGCCGATGCCGCTGCAGCTCAGCTGTGAGTGGGTGGTGGAACGTGTGGTGTGTAACCTAATGTTTGTTCTGTTAGGCAGAGCTGGCAGGAAGTTGAGGCGCAATGAGTGATTTCGATTCGGTCGACTACTTCACCGACATGTCGCTGGTCCCCGACCCGTATCCGTACTACGACCATCTCCGGGGCAAGTGCCCCGTGCAGCAGGCGACGCCGTACGGCGTGGTGGCCGTCACCGGGCACGCGGAGGCGCTCGCCGCCTACAAGGACTCCGCGATGTCATCGTGTGTCGCCGTGGCGGGCCCGTTCCCGCCGTTGCCGTTCACGCCAGAAGGCGACGACATCAGTGCTCAGATCGAGGAGCACCGCGCCGCAATCCCAATGGCCGAACATGTCGTGACGATGGACGCCGAAGCTCACCAGAAAACGCGGGGCCTGCTCGAGCAAGCTGATCACCCCGAAGCGACTGAGCGAGAACGAAGACTTCATGTGGCGCCTTGTCGACCAGCAGCTCGACAAGATCGTCGACCGCGGCTCGTGCGAGTTCATGGAGGATTTCGCCAAGCCCTTGCACTGTTCGTGATCGCCGACCTGCTCGGCGTGCCTGCCGAGGACCATCACGAGTTCAAACAGATGATGGGCGCCGAACCTCTCGGCGAGGTCGACGGCGGCGAGGGTGAGACCGTCGCGCACAATCCGTTGGCATGGCTGGATGACAAGTTCACCTCTACATCACCGACCGGCGGCGCGAACCGCGGCAGGATGTGCTGACCGAGCTCGCAGCAGCGACCTATCCGGACGGGTCGTTGCCCGACGTCGACGAGGTCGTCAAGCTGGCCACGTTCCTGTTCGCGGCCGGCACCGACACGACGACCAAGCTGGTCAGTACGGCAATGCGGGTGATGGGTGAGCGTCCCGACATTCAGCAGTCGCTGCGTGAAAACCGCGCGCAGATCCCCGCATTCCTCGAGGAGTGCCTGCGGACGGAGAGTCCCGTCAAGAGCCACTTCCGCTTGGCGCGCACAAGCACGAAGATCGGCGACGTCGATGTCCCGGCGGGCACGATCCTGATGATGCTTCCCGGCGCCAGCAACCGCGACCCGCGGAAGTTCGAGGATCCACACGAGTTCAAGCACGATCGCAGCAATGTGCGCGAGCATGTGGCGTTCGGGCGCGGACCGCACTCCTGCCCGGGTTCGCCGTTGGCCCGCTCCGAGGCGCGCATCGCCATGAACCGGATTCTGGATCGGATGGCCAACATCCGCATATCGGCGGAGATGCACGGACCGGCCGACGGCAGAAAGTACGATTATGAGCCGACTTTCATCATGCGCGGGCTCACTGCCCTGCATGTCGAGTTCGACCCGATACCCGACGCCTGACCTTTAGGGGCCGCCGATGTTCACGATGCGCTTCGACATGCGCACCCCGGCATCGGGCGCGCCGACACCCGAGTTGTACACCGCTGCGCTCGAGATGTGCGCATGGGCCGAGACACGCGGTGCGATCATGGCGGTGCTCAGTGAGCACCATGCGACTGTCCGACGGACACTTGCCGTCACCGCTGGTACTCGCATCGGGGATCGCCGCCAGAACCAAGGTGCTCAACATCCTGATAGCCGCAGCCGTACTGCCGCTGTATCACCCGGTGCGTCTCGCCGAGGATATGGCTGTACTGGACAACCTCAGCAAGGGCAGAGTGCACTATGTCTTTGGAATAGGCCACCGCCCAGAGGAATACGAACACGTCGGAGTGGATTCCAGGCTTCGCGGCAAGATCGCGGACGAGAACCTGGACCTGTTGCTTCGACTGCTCGCAGGCGATCCCGTCAACGTCGACGGACGGTGCGTACATGTCACGCCCGCACCCGCCACCACCGGGGGTCCCCGCATCATGATCGCCGGCGGCACCGCCGCGGCCGCCAAACGCGCGGCGCGTCATGGGCTCGGCTTCATCGCCTACACCAACGAACCGGGCCTGCAGGAGACTTTCGAAACGGAGTCACGCGCGCACGGACATGAACCTGGGCCCGCACAGTTTCCCGATGGCCGCAGCCCCACAGCGGTTTTCGTCGCGGATGACGTCGAGGCGGCCTGGGCCGAGATCGGTTCTTACCTCCTGCACGACGCTCGCATGGCCGCGGCGTACCGGCATGGCGACGAGTCGGTGGCCAGCATCACGCGTGCCGACACCGTGGATGAGCTGCGTTCGGCGGGAGGTCCATACGTGGTTATGACGACCAACGATGCCATTGCCCAGATCCGCAGCGGGGCCAGCCTGCAACTGCACCCCCTGTGCGGTGGCATGCCACCGGAGCTTGCGTGGCACTACCTGGAACATGCGTCGGTGGCGGTGTCGCGGGCGCGGGGCGAAGGCTAGGCCGTGGCGGCCCGACTACTTCCCGACCATGGACGACCTCTACCTGGCTGTCCGAGAGTCTGGGGCAACGCTGAAAAGTCAGCGCCGAGCACTGGAAGCCGATCGACCGTTACATACCTTGTGGGAGTTGACGGTTGATCCGCGCGGTACCCAGCTACTGATGGAGTTCATGGCGCTGGGCAACACACCTGCACTTCCCTCAGAAGTCATTTCGGTGTTGTCCTGCCGTCCCGGGTAAGCCATCAGACCGGGCCCGACCAGTGGTTGGCGCAGGCCGCCGACGTGCATGGTGATCGGTATTCGCAGGCTGTCCGCGGCTTCCCAGAGCGGCTCCCATTCCTCCATGTAGTACGGGCGCTCGAAGATGCCGTCCGGGAGCAAGGCCGGGCGCAAGCCCATGCCGGCGGCTCGTTCCAGTTCGGCGACCGAGGCCGCAACATCCTTGAACGGCAGATGGATTCCGGGCGCGACCCGATCGAGGTACGGGCCCCAGTGGTCGGCCAGCCAGTCGTTGGCCACCTTGCAGTAGGCGACATCGGCATCCGCGGGGATCCCGTTGGGCATATCGGCGATCCGGCCGATCAGCACCGCACCGTAGACACCGTCGCGCTCCAGATCGGCCAGTTGTTCCGCAGCGTCCAAGCTGAGATGGGCCTCGGTGACGACGTTCCCCTCGGCGCCCGTCGCATCCGCCCGGATGTCGGAGTTGTCGCCGGTCATCATCGACAAGGACACGATGTGGCCGAGTTTGTAGACGTCCTTGCCGTTCTCGTCTTTTTCGATGCGTGGGAAGTACTCCCGGTAATGCTCCGGCAACTCGTCGACGATCGACAGTGGCGGCGTGATGTGACAATCGGCTGTGATGAGCTTTTCGGGAACCATGGCGTTCTCCTATCGCTTACGAGTGCTCTGCTTGCAGCTCGGCCAGGTCGGGGTTCTCCGGACCCGCGGGCATCTCGGGAAACGAGCGTGAGTCCCAGTAATCGCGGTTGTGCACGATCCGGCCCTCGTCGTCGAACTCGCCGACCGATGCGCCGCGGCACGCGAACTCCTGGCCGAAGATGGTGCCCGATATGGTCCACTCGACGGAGTACTGGTTCCCGTTTTCAATCCCGCCGTGGTGGGTGAACCTGCAGTCGGGAATCGCCATCATGGTGAGTTCGATCATGTTCTTCACCCCGTCGAGCCCGTCGTAATCGATATGGCCAGAAACGTCCTCCCACTTGATGTTGGGGGCGCAGAGCTCGACCATCGGCGCGACCTCGTGGGTGTTGAAGGCATCGATGAATTTCTCACTCCACGACGACATGCATTCCTCCACTACGACTAGACGATCGTATAGGTCAAAAGCCTAGACGTTCGTCTAGCAGTGTCAAGAGGGGTTTGTGATCAGGCCGACGCGGACCGCGGTGCGCGCGATCCGCCTGCCCGCCGAGATCGGGTTGTGGGCGCCGCAGGCAATCCGATGAGTTGGCGCACCACATGCAGCATCTCGGTCCGCAGGGTCGCGTCATCCACCGCGGCCACCGCCGGGTGCGCCACAGTCCCCCCGACGACGCATGTCAACGCCGCAAGCCGAACCATCGCGTTCGGTCCGGTGCCCTGGCCGACCAGCATTCCGTACAACCGCTCGACGAACTGCTGGAACGGCTGATGGCCCGACAGCAGTCGGACGAGCACCGGGTCGAACTGAAAAGTGTTGGCGCCGCGTCGATGTTCGACCGCATGATCGATGATCCGGTTCAGCAAGAGCTCGCGGCCGCGATCCGGGTCGTCCTCAGCTTCTGCGGCGTGAAGCGCGTCCTCCAATTTCGCGAGCTCCATCTCCGCGACGGCGATGGTGATCTCGTCCTTGGTCTTGAACTGATGGTAGATCGCGCCCTTGGTGACGCCGACTTCGTCGGCGATCATCTGGTAGGAGGTGGCGCCAACGCCGTACTCCGCGAACAACTTCAGCGCGGCCTCGAGGGTGCGCGTCTGCGCTGCGCTCCGCGGCACCGCGCTCAGGCGTGGTGTCGACGGTTCGGCGGTGGCCATCGGGTCAGGGTATACCGGACCCGGGTGAGGGAGCTATACGGCTGTCTAGTCGGGCCTAGCCGCCGGGCCCGTTGGGCCACTTGAGCAGTGAGCCACCGTCGACCCGGATCTGCTGTCCGGTGATGTAGCGGCTCTCTTCACTGGCCAGGAAGACGCCGAGGTTGGCCATATCGTCGGGTTCGATGTACGGAATCGGCATGGCCTGGAAGATCGTGAACAGCGGTTCGGCGTCCTCGCGGGTGGCCTGCTTACCTTGTTCGGTGAGGTCGGGACGGAACATGCTGTACATACCGTCGTTCTGCAAGAGATGTGTGTTGCAGTTGGTGGGGTGGATGGCGTTGACCCGGATCATGCGGTTCGCCAGCGCCATCGACATCTCCTCGACGTACTCGATGAGAACTCGCTTGCTCCATCCGTAACCCCGGCCGCCGGGGCCCATGTTCGGGTTGTCGGTGGTGCCACGGATCATGCCCGCGGTCGACCCGGTGATGATGACCGACGCGCCATCGGATAAGTGGGGAACTGTAACCGCGACGGTGTTCATCACGCCGAGAAGGTCGACGTCGCTTGCATCGACGAACGACATCGCATCGTGCGGGCGTCCCATGGCCATCGGCAGGATGCCGGCGTTCGCGACGACGATGTCGACCTTGCCGAGATCCGCCAGTCCGGCTTCGACCGCTTCGCGAAGCTCGTGGCGCTCACGGACATCACCAACACGCGCGATGACCCGGCGACCGATTTCCTTCACCGATCGTTCGGTCTCCGCCAAATCGTCGGGGGTGGCCAGCGGATAGGGATTGGACGGAATGTCGCGGCAGATGTCGACGGCGATGATGTCGGCGCCCTCCCGGGCCATCGCGATCGCGTGGGCGCGTCCCTGCCCGCGCGCTGCGCCGGTGATGAAAGCAACTTTTCCTTCGAGCCGACCCGGCATCCGGACCTCCTGAACTCACCGGACACCCGGCACCCAAACATTTGTTCCGAACACTATATGGGATGGTCGTCAGTAGGCAAGACCCGCGGGCGTACATCAGCCGTCGCGCCTGGTCAGGGCCTACTTTCCAGCTGATCCAGATAGTGCTCGACGAGTGCGCGCACATTTCTGTGGCCGGATGTCACACCGAGAGACTTCTCCATCACCAGCACGCGTGAGACGCTCGTCAGAACCATCATCAACGCGTCGGCGCGCACGACGTCGTCGACGATGCCGGATCGCTCCAATGCCTCCGACAGCGCATCGACCTGCATACGTCGTAGTCGACGCGCACCGTCCGCGAGTTCTGCGCGGATGGCCTTTCGGTGATTGCCGAGGGCCATCATCTCGATCTGCAGCGCGGTCGCTTCGGTATCGGTACTCCACTCCCAAAGCCGCCGGATAGGGGTAGGGGAGGCGAGCGCCCGGGCAAGGGTGTCTCGACCATGGGCGGTGGCACGGCGGACGAGGTCCAGCAGGAGCTGATCCATCGATTCGAAGTAGTAGTGCACAAGCTGGGGTTTGAGACCGGCCCTCGCCGCGACGCGCCGGGTCGTGACGGCGGCGTATCCCTCCTCGAGCATGAGCCTCTCGGCCGCATCGAGCAACGCCTTGCGGTTCACGGGATCGTCGGCGTTCACCTTCCGCGCCGTGCCGGTCACGCTCGTCATTCGGCGGCACCCTTACGTCCGAAGCTACTCGAGGACTTGGACTGTACAGTCGCCCAGTCCGGGTTGTACAGTCGCCCAGAACGCGTCTGTGTAGTCGTACAGCACGGCGACGTAGCCGGCGTTCGAGGAGGTGGCGGATGACGATTGAGTCCGTCAACGCGCCATGGGCCACAGGGCGATTCGTGGGTTCGTGTGGCCACTGAGTCCGTCGCCGAGTTCGATTGCAGAGCGCGATCGTGGCTCGCCGAGAACATGCCGGCGATCGATGTGGACGATCCTCCCGTACTCGCACGCGACACCGACGCCGCATGGCAACGCGCCCGTGAGTTACAGCGCCGACTCCACGAAGGTGGACTCGCGGGCATCTGCTTTCCGCGCGAATACGGCGGCCTCGGACTCGGTTACGAGTACAAGAAGGCATTCGACGCCGCCTGCACCGGCTACGAGATGCCCGTCATGCTCAACATCCCGTGTTTTGCGATCTGCTGCGCGACCCTGCTCGACGTGGGCAGCGAAGAACAGAAGCGCAATCACATATCGGCGGCGTTGCGCGGTGACGAGGTATTGGTGCAGCTGCTCTCGGAACCCAGCGGCGGCTCGGATTTGGCCGGCGTCATCACCCGCGCGGAGCGACGAGGCGACTCGTGGGTGCTCAATGGGGCCAAGACGTGGAGCACATTCGCGTTCGCCGCGGACTACGGACTCTGCCTGGCGCGCACGGACTGGAATGTGCCGAAGCACGAGGGGCTCACCATGTTCCTGGTGCCCATCCACAGTCCCGGCGTCACGATGAATCGAATCAAACAGGTCGACGGCACCGTCGACTTCTGCGAAGAGTTCTTCGACGACGTCGAGCTCGGTGACGACGCTGTCGTGGGTGAGCCCGGTAAGGGGTGGGAGGTCGCCACCCGCCAGCTCTATCATGAGCGTCGCACGATGGGTGACGGCTCAGAGTTCACCGTGGGAGCGGGACTCGAAGCCTCACAGGATCTTTCGGTGGATCTCGTGCGTCTGCTCGAGATGACCGGCCAGGCCGATAGCGATCGTGCCAGGCAGCTGGCCGGCCGCGCGCTCGCGCACCGGATGGTCAACCAGCAGCTCAGCGAGCATATTTTTCATTCGGTGGCGGACGGTTCGCTGCCGCTCACGGCCGGCGCGATCGCGCGTGCCTCCCTAGCTGATTCGCACAATCTCGACACCGACACCGCGCTGGCGATCGCCAATACGGCCTCAGTCGTCGGCGGCGACGAGGGTCTCGATATCGGCGTTCGATATCTCGGCCGTCAGATCATCAACATCGGCGGTGGCACGACGGAAATGGCGCGCAACGTGATCGCCGAACGCGTCCTGAACTTTCCGCGGGAGTACGCCGCCGACCGCGGTGTGCCCTTCAATCAGGTCAGACGCAACAAGCAGGAAGGAAACCGAACGTGACCGAACAGTTGCGAGACATCCGGGAGTTCATGGGTGACGCCGACGCATACCGCGATGAGCTCTACCGACGTTGGACCGGGTTGCTGAGCTACCGCTACATCGGCCGCAATCATTCCTCGATGAACATCGGGGAAAGCGACGATACGGTGACGATACGGCGCGATATGCGCAACGAAGCCGGCGGAATCATGGTGGCGCCGTTGGCGATCTCGTCGCCGGAAGGCTGCCAGACCGACATGGTCGCCGTGCCGAACCCGGTGATCGCATCGGTGCAGATCGTCGATCCCGGATTCGATGTCAAGCGAGTCGAAATCGTCGAATCCGGAAACATCCATCAGGGCCGGACGATGGGCTACGGCCGCTGCAAGATCGTCGACGCCGACAACCCGGACAGGGTGATCGCCTTCAACGAGGGGCAGGGCGCGGTCATCGGAATCCCGCCGGAAGGCCTGGACAAGATGGACGTTTCGGGAACCGAGCTGGTGATCGAGGATTCTGCACGACCTGCCCCCGCTGTGGGAGGCGTTCGGGGCCTCGAAACGGCCCGACGGACATTGGGTACTGCCGCTCGCTGAGCGTCGAACTCGCCTCTCCGGATGCCGCGCTGCACATCGGGCCGCAGCACGTCGTGCTCGAGACCGCGGCCATCGACCTCGCGGCAGCGGCGGCCGGCACCAGGAAGGTGCAAGTCGTGAGCTGGCATGTGATGTTCATGTCGCGGGGCAAGGTCGGCCCGTTCCGCGTGGAAGGCACGGCGCACACCAGCGGAGGAGGTCGGGTCGGCGTGCGCATGCTCCTGCACGACGAGGGCAACGACGACAAACCCGTCACGACCGCGGCGGCGATCTTCGATGTACTCGCCTAATCGGCGGGTGAATGATGGCCAACGCCAAGGATGCTCGCCAATGGGCACGCACTGCGCTGCATGGGATCGGTAACTCGCTCTACACCCCGTTCAGCGGGAAGGACGGCGACGACATCGACTGGGACGCGTACCGCACGCTGGTGCGATACTGCGTCGGCGCGCTCGGTCATCCGATGCTGTGGGTCACCAGCGGGTTGGCCGAGTTCTGGTCGTTGACCACTGAGGAACGCAAGAAGCTGCTCGAGGTCGCGGTGCAAGAGTCGCGTGCGATCAACCCGGATGTCGTCGTCCAGGCATGCACCGCCGCGTTGTCGGCCAAGGAGTGTCTCGAGCTGACCCGGCATGCGCAGGACAGCGGCGCCGACGTCGTCTACATACAGACGCCCATGATGGAGTTGCACGGCGGCGAGGGAGTTTTGAACTACTTCCGCTATATCTCCGATCGCACCGATATCGCGCTCGGGTTGTTCAATTCGCCAAGCTCGGGCTACGTGCTCAGTGCTCAGGAGGCCGCGCGAATCGTCGAGGAGATACCGGCGGTGTGCGCGACGAAGGAAGGGTCATTCAGGCCGCACCAGAGCAGAATGCTCCATGAGTTGGCGCCCGAATTGGTGATCTGGGAATGCGATACGACGGTGTACCGGGCCGGCTGGCTCAAGGCGGGCATCGTGGGACCGGGCCAATTGGGCACGGCGGGCTACCTGTTCGAAACCCCGGAGAAGCGCGCCTTCTCCGAGTACTGGGACCTGGTCTGGAACGACAAGCTGCTCGAAGCAATGGACTACGCGCAGGAGTCCGGGCTGGACCAGTTCGAGCTCGACATGCGTGGATGGTTCACCCGCTACCCGGGACGGCCCGACTACTTCACGCACTGGGGAGGCGCCTACAAATACGCGGCATCGGTGCTCGGCCTCCCCATCGGGTCCTACCCGGAATCGCGGCCACCGCAGGTAGAACTTCCCGACCAGGCCCGCGACGATATCCGCGCGGCATACCGCAAATTCGGATTGGTGGCGTCATGAGCGACAAACCGTTGGCCGGCATCCGCGTATTGGAGGCGGCTGCATGGACTTTCGTGCCCGCTGCCGGCGCGGTACTGGCCGAGTGGGGAGCGGAGGTCATCAAGATCGAGCCGCGAGAGGGCGGCGATCCGCAGCGCGGGTTGGTGACCATGGGCTTGATACCCGGCGGCACCGACGGCGTGAACTACATGATCGAGGTGCCCAACCGCGGCAAGAAGTCGATCGGTATCGACATGACCACCGCGGGCGGGCAGGAGGTCGTCCTCGAACTCGCGAAGTCATGTGACGTCTTCCTCACCAGCTATCTGCCCAACAGGCGCAAGCGATTCCGGATCGACGTCGATGACATCCGCGCCGTCAATCCCGACATCATCTATGTGCGCGGCTCGGGTTACGGCCCACAAGGACCGGATGCGAACAAGGCGGGCTACGACGGGGTGTCCTTCTGGTCGCGCGGCGGCATCTGTGACGCGTTCACCCGGGATCTGCCCGAGCCGGTCATGCAGACCCCGGCTTTCGGCGACTTGATCGGCGGGTTGACCATCGCCGGCGGCATCTCGACTGCGCTGTACAAGAGGAAAGCCACTGGTGAGACCTCTATCGTCGACGTATCGCTGCTCGGGCTTGCCGCATGGACGATGAGTCCCGGGGTCACCGCTTCGATGCTGTACGGCGGAGATCCGATGCCCAATTTCACCCATCGCGAGCTGCCCAACCCACTGGTGGGAACGTACAAGACAAAGGACGACCGCTACATCACGCTGATGATGTTGCAGGGCGATAAGTTCTATCCCGAGTTCATGACGGTGATCGGCCGATCAGACCTGCTGGCTGACAAACGGTTTGCCGAGGGACATGCGCGGTTCGAGAACCGCGGCGAGCTCATCGACATCCTGGACGAAGAGTTCGCTGCACGTTCGGTAGACGAGTGGCGCGAGATCCTCGCACCGTTGTCGGGCGCGTGGAGCGTGCTACAGAAGCCCAGTGAACTTCGCTACGACTCCGCAGTCGTCGCCAACGGCTATATCCCCGAGGTGAATGCCATGAACGGGGCGCCGTTCGTCGTGCCCACCAATCCGGTTCAGTTCGACGAGCATCACGTCCGGCCGACGGGCGCACCGGAACACGGCCAGCACACCGAGGAGATCCTGCTCGAAGCCGGCATCGCTTGGGAGAAGATCGAGCAGTACAAACAACAGGGCGCTGTGCTCTGAGATCCACCGTCGGGATCCGGCGCAATAGGGGGCGGGGCATGTGAAGCGGCTCAACGGCATGGACGCCCTTCTGCTCTACAGCGAGACGCCCAACGTGCACACCCACACCCTCAAGATCGCGATCGTCGACGCCGCCGATCAGGGCATCGAGTTCGGTTTCGACAGATTCCGCACGACGTTCGCGCGGCGCCTGCATCTGCTGGAACCGCTGCGCTACAAGCTGGTCGACATTCCGTGGCGGATGCATCATCCAATGTGGCTTGAAAACTGTGACGTCGATCTGGACTATCACTTACGGCGAGTGCGAGTCGCCTCGCCAGGTGGACGCCGAGAGCTCGACAGTGTCGTGGGCGAAGTCGCGAGCACTCCTCTCGATCGGGACCACCCGTTGTGGGAGTTTCACTTCGCAGAGGGGCTCGAGGGTGGCCGAGTCGCGTTGATCGGCAAGATCCACCACGCGCTGGCCGATGGCGTCGCCTCAGCCAATCTCCTCGCCCTCGCGATGGATCTGATCAAGTCCACCCGGGACCCGGTGACCGACGAGATCGAGATCTGCACGCCGCCGTCGTCTCGAGAATTATTGCGGGTGGCTGGACGCGATCACTTCCAGCAGTTCGTCGAGTTGCCCCGGGTGATTCGTGATGCCGCGGCCGGTTTCCGCCGTGTGCGACGACGCCCGAGTGAACGCGGCGAGCATGACGACTTCGCCCGTCTCATGCGCGCTCCCGCGACATTTCTCAACCATGTCGTCTCGCCAGTGCGGACGTTCGCGAGCGCCACGATTCCGTTGCACGACGTCAAGCGGGTGGCCAAACACTTCCAAGTCACGATCAACGATCTCGTTCTGGCGATGTCGGCCGGGGCGCTGCGGGAATTGTCACTGCGCTACGACGGCAAGGCGGCCGGACCGATTGTCGCCTCCGTGCCCGTCAGCACCGACCGGTCGGCCGAACGGATCACCGGCAACGAGATAGGCGGCCTGGCGGTATCGCTCCCCGTACATCTCGACAACCCGGCGGAGCGCCTGAGATTGATCTCGAAGGCCACTGCGATGGCCAAGGAGAAGCAGGATCTGTTCGGGCAGGAGCTCTACGGACGGTTGATGAACTACATCCCGCCGAGCGTCGCCACGCCCGTTCTGCAGTGGGTTGCCGAACATGACACGCAGCGACGGCTGATGAACATCCCCATCTCGAATGTCGCCGGTCCCCGCGAGTATGGGCGCTTCGACGGGGCACGCGTGGATGAGATCTACTCCGTTGGTCCGTTGGCGCCCGGCTGTGGCATGAACATCACCGTGTGGAGCTACGTGGATCAACTCAACATCTCGGTCATCGCCGACGACCAGACGCTCGAGGACACCCATGAGGCGACCGAGGCAATGGTGAAGGCATTCAACGAGATGCGCAGCTCATGCGGCTTTGACGCGGACCCGTCACCCCAGCACAGGTAGCCGGCGCTTACGAGCGAGGCCATCCAGGGCGGTCTGCATCACGGACCGGACGTGAGCATCTACAGCAGCGATGTCGGGATCCTGTCCGAACTGTTCGGCGACATCGATCGGGGCCAGGACCTGGGTGACGATCTTGGTGGGCAGCGGAATGTTGATCGGAACAACCGCGCTGAGACCGAACGGAAAGCCGACGGTGATAGGCAGGATGTCCGATCGAAACCTGTTGAGTCCCAGCCGCTTCGCCAGCCAGGTGCCGCGAGTCAGAAACAGCTGGCTCTCTTGGCCGCCGGTCGAGACCACCGGCACGATCGGCTTTCCGGCTTCCAACGCGGTCCGCACGTATCCGGTGCGTCCCTTGAAGTCGATGACGTTTTCGCTGAACGTGGGACGGTATGCGTCATAGATTCCGCCGGGAAACACCAGAACGACGCCTCCCGATGTCAACGCATCTGCTGCGACGCCGCGGTCTGCGGGAATCAGGCCGATACGGGTCACCCAGTCGCCGACCGGGCCGGTGAACAGCGCATTGTGGCCGAGGGTCAGCACCGGTCGGTCGTATCCGAACCGGTCGTAGAACGCCGTCGAGAAGATCAACGTGTCCGTCGTCATGATGCCGCCGGAATGGTTCGACACGACCAGCGCGCCGCCGTCGGGCGGAAACGAGTCGAGTCCGTTAACCTCCCACCGAAACCATGTCTTTCCGACGGGCCGCGCCGCGTCGATCATGCGTCGGGTGAAATCGGCGTCCCAACCAGGGAATTGCTGCTCGGCGCGCGAACCGGCGTCGTGCATCAAAGGCTCCTCGCAGTAGGTCTACCTCGACCGTACAGCAGAACAATTATTTGTTCCACACGCACGGCGCTGACCATCGCCGCGGAGCCGGGAACGGCGAGCGAAACTACGGGCGGTGCAGGAAGCCGTGCAGTATCGCCTGCACGAGTTCGTCGACGATCGCCTCCCGAGGTGGCTGCTCGGCGCCGTAGAAGGTCGAGCGCAACGCGACCATGCCCACGATCATCGCGACGGTCGAGTGCGCAGGCAGGTCTGGCTGGCTTGACCGCATTCCACGGAGGCTCATGCCTTCGGCGCTGATCTGTCCGAGAACCGTGAGGGCCCGCCGGATGTCGGCGATGCCCGCGCTCTCGACCTCTTCCTCGCTCAGCCCGTCTGATGCGACGAGCGTCAGCAGCAGACCTTGGTGCTGCACCAGCACGTCGTACAGTCGGCCGACGAACTGCCTGGAGAGCTCTTCCTCGTCGGTCTCCTCGGGGACGACGGCCTGCCACGTCTTGCCGAAATCATCGACGAAGTTCGTGAACGGCAGCACGAGCGCTTCGCGGAACAATCCGGCCTTCGAGCCGAAATGGCGGAAGAGCAGATACTCGGTGACACCGGCGGCCTCGGCGATCTCGCGGGTCGTGGTGCCGCGGTAATCCTGGCGCGCGAACAGTTCTCGTGCCGCGTCGAGCAGTAGTCGCCGCGCCTCGCCGCGGGGGCGCCGCACGGAGTCGGTGGCCGTTTGCTTCTTGGCCGGACGTCGCTGGGGCACGGTCTCTCACTCCTAGGTCCGCGCTTCAGCGGCTGACGAAGGTCTCACGATAGCCGCCCTTGACCCATCTGTTGTAATAGTGTCCACTATTACTTATCGGGGGATCGTGTGGAAGGGACATGCCTGTGGGTCAATTCATCATGCTCGGCACACTGTTCGGGCTGATCATCCTCATTTACGGGCTGGTCCTGTACTTCGATCCCGAGGCGCGCGGCAGCGCGGGTGACGAGCAGAACCGGTGAACACCGAGATGACACCGCTGCTGGTCGCGGCCAACGCGTTCGGCTGGCTCAGCGGCATCCTGTTCGTGCTCGCCGGCATCTATCTGAGCGTCCGCCGTCGCCATCTGCACCCCCTGCTTCTCCTGTGCATCTCGGCGATTTCCTTCTCCTGGATCGAGGCGCCCTACGACTGGGCGATGTACGCGCAGTTCCCGCCTGCGCTTCCCCGGATGCCGTCCTGGTGGCCGTTGAACATGACATGGGGCGGACTGCCCTCGTCGGTGCCCCTGGGATACATCGGCTACTTCTGCATCCCCGCCGTCACCGGTGCCGCGCTCGGGCGGCGCCTCAGCGCGCGGTTCAACTGGCGTGCACCTCTCACGCTGCTCACGACCGGGCTGATCGTCGGCTTCTGCTGGGCCCTGGTGTTCAACGCGGGGCTCGGTGCCCGCCTCGGCGTCTTCCACTACGCCTACGTGATTCCCGGTCTCGGGCTCTTCGAGGGGACGCTGCACCAGTACCCCATCTATGACGCCATCGCGATGGGCATTCAGATGATGGTCTTCACGTATCTGCTCGGCCGGACGAATTCGCAGGGACGAAATGTCATCGAGATGTGGGCCGACAAGGTATCGAAGGTCAAGTATCAATCGGCGATTGTGTCGGTAATCGCCGTCATCGTCATCGGAAACGTGTTGTACGGCGCCGTTTTCGCGCCCCATCTCGTAACGAAGCAGATGGGTTATGTCACGTCGGGGCCCAATGTACAGCTGTTCCCCGGCGTACCGAACCAGCCCAGATAGAAGGCAGGCAGTGAGCAGACAAGACGTTGTCGACTTGTACTACGACCCGTTCGATTACGGTATCGACGACGATCCGTACCCGGTGTGGGCGCGGATGCGGGAAGAAGCGCCGCTGTATTACAACGAGAAGTACAACTTCTACGCGGTGAGTCGCTACGACGACGTCGCGCGTGCGCTGCCGGATTGGGAGACGTACCGGTCGGGACGGGGAACGACCGCCGACATCTTGTTCAGCGGTATCGAGGTGCCGCCGGGGATTCTGCTGTTCGAGGATCCGCCGCTTCACGATTTGCACCGCCGCCTGCTGTCGCGCGTGTTCACACCCCGAAGGATGCTGGCCGTCGAGGAAATGGTGCGCGGGTTCTGCGCGCACGAACTCGATCCGCTCAGAGATGCAGACGGTTTCGACTTCGTCCGCGATCTCGGTGCCATGATGCCGATGCGCACCATCGGCTACCTATTGGGAATACCCGAAGACGGACAACAACAGATCCGCGATCTCAACGACAAGAGCATCACCGTCGCAGACGGGTCCGGTGACGTGAGTCCCACCATCTTCCAGGATGCGATCGCGATGTTCGCCGAATACATCGAATGGCGCTCGACGCACCCGTCCGACGACCTGATGACCGAATTGCTCAACGCGGAGGTCGAGGAGCAGGACGGGACGCGCCGAGCACTCGAGCGCACCGAGGTTCTCGCCTACACCGCGATGATCGCCGGCGCGGGCAACGAGACGACGGCGCGGCTGATCGGATTCATGGGCCAACTCCTCGGCGACCACCCTGACCAACGACACGAACTCGTCGCCGATCCGTCGCTGATCGCCTCGGCGGTGGAGGAGACGCTGCGCTATGAGCCGCCGTCGCCGGTGCAGGCGCGCTACGTTGCGCGCGACGTCGAGCTGTACGGGCACACCGTGACCGAGGGCTCCTACATGTTGTTGCTGAACGGATCGGCCAATCGTGACGCGGCCAAGTTCGCCGATCCGGACCGCTACGACATCCACCGCACGGGTGGGCATTTGAGCTTCGGTCAGGGACTGCACTTCTGCCTCGGGTCGGCGTTGGCGCGGCTGGAGGGGCGGGTGGCCTTCGAAGAGGTCCTGAAGCGGTGGCCGGACTGGGAGGTCGACTACGACAACGCGACCCGCGCGCGGACATCCAGCGTGCGGGGCTGGGCACAGTTGCCCGTCAAGACCGCGTAACTACTCGACCCGCGGTACCGCGCGCCGCAGCACGTTGGCGGCATGCCGCATCAGAGCTGCGTCGACGAGCTTCCCGTTTCGGCCCACCGCCCCGACGCCGTCGGACTCGGCCCGCCGATAGTCGTCCATGATGGCGCGCGCCTCGGCGACTTCCTCGTCGGTGGGGGTGAAGACGGCGTTGGCGATGGGCACCTGGTCGGGGTGTATCGCCCATTTGCCGTCGTAACCCAGCATGCTCGCCTGCGTGGCCGCCCGCCGGTAGCCGTCCGCATCTTGGTATCCCGGATATGGCGCGTCGATCGCGGCGATGCCCGCGGCGCGGGCGGCGGCCAGCACCTGCACTCGCACCGCGTGCCAGTAGTCGCCGGGGTAGTCGCCCGCGGGCTGAAAGTTTCCGTCGACCCGGGCACGCAGCGACGCCGAGAGATCGCCCGCCCCGAAGATGATCGCTTCGAGCCGGTCGCTGGCGCAGGCGATTTGTTGAGCGTTGAGCAGTCCCTCGGCCTCCTCGATCAGCGCCTCCAACGCGATGGGCCGCGTCAGTCCGAGCTTTGCCTCCAGCTGGGTCAGGAGGACATCGACCCACCAAACATCGCGGGCACTAAGCACTTTCGGGATGATGATCACGTCGAGCGCATCGCGGGCTCCGGAGACGACTTCGACGATGTCGTCGTGACACCACTGTGTGTCGAGCCCGTTGATCCGAATCGCCCGCACGGTGTCGCCCCAGTCGAGCTCGGTCAGGGCGCCAACTGCGGTAGCGCGCGCCGATTCCTTGGCGGAGGGTGCGCAGGCGTCCTCGAGGTCGAGGAACACGAGGTCGGCGCCTGCCTGTGCGGCGACTTCGCACATATGCTCGTTGCTCGCCGGCGTCGCGAGCTCGCTGCGGCGGGGCCGGGACGGTGGGGACATGGGTGCTCCGTTTCCGGTTCAGATGGTGCCGGCGGCACGCAGCTCGGCAAGGCGGTCGGCGTCGAGACCGAGTTGGTCGCGATACACCGTCTCGTTGTCCGCGCCCAGTGCCCGTCCGAGATGTTCGACGCGCCCCGGCGTCTCGCTCAGACGTGCCACCGGCGCCTGCACGGTCATGGTGCCGACGTCTGGATCGTCGATCGGCAGGAAGGTTCCGCGAACTCGCAGGTGCTCGTCGGCGAGGAGTTGTTGGGCGTCGTAAATCGGTGCGGCCGTGACATCCTCGGCGAGGAACACCTTCATCGCGTCGTCGAGCGTATGGGCGCGGATCCAGGCGCTGACGAGCGCGTCGATCTCGTCGGCGCGAGCCTGGCGCGGAATCGGATCGACATACTCGGGACGGTCGGCAAGGTCGTGTCTGTCGATGGCGCGGTATAGGCGTGCGGCGACGCTCGACGATGCACTCGAGATCGCGAGCCAGCGATCATCGGACGTGCGGTAGGCGTTCCGCGGCGCGCTGGCGTCGGCGCGGTTTCCGGTCCGGCCCTGGATCTGGCCCAGCTGGTCGTACGCCAGCGTCGCCTGCTCGACGAGCCGGGCCAGCGGTTCGATCAGGCTGACGTCGACGAGTTGTCCGTCGGCGCCATGGACGTCGCGGTGGTAGAGCGCCATCATCACGGCATAGGTCGCGGACTGGGCGGCGACGCCGTCCGCGAGCATGAAGGGCGGCAACGTCGGCGGCCCATCTGCTTGACCGGTCACGTACGCGAAACCGCTCATCGCTTCGGCCAGGGTGCCGAAACCTGGCCGGTCACTGGCCGGACCGCCGCCGCCATAACCCGTGACATGCAACATCACCAGCCGCGGATGCCGCGCGTGCAGTGACTCGTAATCCAGCCCCCACCGCGTCAGCGTGCTCGGTCTGGTATTGATCACCAGCACGTCGCTGACCTCGAGCAGCCCATGTAACAGGGCGCGGCCCTCGCTTGTGCGCAGATTCGCTGTGACGCATTTCTTGTTGCGGCTCACGCTTTTCCAAACCAGCCCGAAGTCGCCGCGCCGGGCTCCCCAGGTGCGCAGGGGGTCACCGACGCCCGGCTGTTCCACCTTGATGACGTCGGCGCCGAACTCGCCGAGTGCGGTCGCCACCAATGGCCCGGCTGCCAGCGTGGCGGCGTCGACCACCCGCAGACCGGAAAGCGGCCCGGTTGGGTCTCCCGTCGTCCCCTGCCCTTCGGGCGTGGGCCCATCGCTCGCCGGTGTGCTCACAGGGCCGGTTCGGCGACCATCTCGAAGAATGCGGCACCCGAATCAGGGATCCGGTTCTGTTTGAAGATGTTCACCGCATACGACACCAGGATCATCGAGAACAGCAGGTTCATCAGCCGCTTGTCCTCGGAACTCAGGCCGTCGATGTCGCGCGCGTCGAGGTATGCGATGGCGCGTTCTGCGTGCGGAGCCATCCCGTCGTAGAACGCGACCAGATCGTCATATGGCCGGTCCAGTCGCGCGCGGTACCGCTCGGCCCTGGTCGGCAACGCCCAGTCGTCGACCCATTGCTCGATTTCGGAGAAGCCCTCCGGCAGTTGGTTTCCCATCATGCCTCCCTGTTCTCGCCGGATTGGTATGCGGCCACGGTGTCTCGGATGACCGTGTGGAACTGCCGGATGAGTAGCTCCTGGTCGCTGAGATGGAAGGTGTTCTGCGCACGGGTCTTGAGCGCAGAGTGCGTGGCCTCGATGGTGTTGACGTCCTGCATCGCGAACTCGATCGTGCTGTCAACCACCACCTCCTGCGCGAGCCGTTCGTGCGCGTTGGCCGGAGGCACGAAGTACAGATCGATCTCGTAGATGTGGGTGTCGACCGTCTCGGGCCAGTACGTGTAGGTGATGTAGTAGTTGCGCGCCCAGATCTGGATCGAGATGTTCGGGAAAACCCAGAACTGATCGTTACCCCACGATGCGATTTCACCGCGATTGAGGAAGCCGGGCAGTGGACCGATATCCGGTACATCGTCAGGCCCGAAAAGCCCGGCCCGGAACAGCTTGTAGACCCATCGCTGATCCTGGCGCGGCTCGCCGGCGCTTCCCGGCGCACGCGGCGGCAGGATCGGCGGCCCCGGCACCGAGGTGAGCATGTGCGGCCGGAACAGGTCGTAGTGGTAAGAGTCGACCGGCGGCACCATCTTCTCGGCCTTCGACACGTCGGGGTCGATGAAGCGTCCGTGCACATACGGCGGGTGGTACCACTCGCACACGGAGTCGACGGCAAGCTTCCAGTTGCCTTTGATCTGAGTCGAGAATCCATAGTGCTGCGTCATCAGGTGGAACGGGTAGGCCTCCATGCCGAGCAGTCCCTCGCCGAGGAACGTCCGCAGCGGTACCGGATCCTCCGCGAGGTTGATGAAGATGAATCCCGCCCAGACTTCGCAATGCACGGGTGGCATCCGGAGTTTCGACTTGTCGAGGTCGAAGAACTCCTCCTCGTTGGTGATGTGGTTGACCACCCCGTTGAGTCCGTACCGCCACCCGTGGTACTTGCAGGCGAACGCCCGGCAACTGCCCGCGGACTCCTCCTGCGGGTGTTCCTGCCACACCACCTTGTTGCCACGATGGGCGCATACGTTGTGGAACGCGTAGACGTTGTCGTCGAGATCGCGGGTGATGACGATCGATGCGAGCCGGCCGGGCAGTTCGCGGGTGAAGTAGGAACCCTTGCGCGGCAGGCGTTCCATGCGTCCGACGCACAACCAGCTCCGCTCGAAGACGGCCTTGCGCTCGGCGGCGAAGAACTCTTCCGAGATGGAGTCCTCGTAGTTGACCGGTGCCGTGCCGAGGTCGGGGTAGTCGGTGGTGAACTTGCCGCGGCCGGTGGCGAGCTTCTGCTGAATGCTGGTCATTGCCGTGCTCCTTCGTCGACAGGTTGTCCGTTTGCCGTGGACCAGGGCTGCTGGTCCCAAGGCCGATCGAGCGGTTCCATTTCGCCACCGAACGGGAAAAAGGCGCGCTGCGCGTATGTCTCGCGGGCCAGGCCGTGGCCGAGTTCGTCGAGGAACGCCCGCTTGAGAGGATTGGTGAACAGCTGCCGCGAGTACCGCAACGTCAGCGGCGGCCGCTTGACGAGTTCGCGCGCGAGCTCCCAGGCGCGGTCCAGCAGCTTGTCCTTTGGCAGCACCTCGTTGACGACGCCCCACTCCTTGGCTTCCTGCGCACCGAGTTTCAAGCCGGTCAACAAGAAGTAGCGCGCGCGAGTGTGACCCGCCAGGTAACTCCAGATCACATGCTGACCGTCGCCGGGCACCTGGCCCCGGGGAAAGTGCGATGCGTCCTGGAAGTAGGCGTCCTCGGAGGCCAGCACGATGTCGCCCATCAGCGGGATCTCGGAGTGCATATTGCACGGGCCGTTGACGGCGCTGATCATCGGGACGTCGACATCGAGCACGTTGGTGATGAGATGACGGGCATACCAGGCCTTCTCGTCGAGTTTCAGCAGCCCGCGAGTGTCCGGCATCAGCTGGTAGACGGGAGTCTCGACACGGTCCCCGTTTGGCATCCGGCCCCAGTTCGCGTTGTAGTTCTCGCCGGTACCCGTGTGGATCAGCACCTTGATCTCGCGGTCGCCTGCGATGTCGGCGAAGGCATCCGACATTTCGTCATGGGCCCGCCAACTCCACACCAGGCTGTCGCCGTCGGTGTGGCATTGCATGAACAGAATGCCGTCGTCGGTCAGTTCGAACTTGTAGTTGGCATAACTGTTCTGATATTCGGTGAATCTCGATCGTTTGGCCATTGTCCTCCTGTCGGTCGTCACGTACCCGTCAAACGCGCCACGACGGGCGCAAATCTCTCGGCCTGCCACTGCTGGACGGTTATGTAGTTGGTGCCCAGCGCCTCTCGGCGTTCTTCCAAGGTCTCCGCGATGGCGTCCGGCGGGCCGACCAACACGTTGGGGTGGTCGCGCAGGACCTCGAGTGCCATGCCCGTCTTCGTCGCCATGCGCTGGTACGCGTCTTCGGTGTCGGCGGTGGAGTCGATGACCGCGACGAAGAACGGAGAGCTCTCGATGTCCAAGTCACCGATCCGTGTGCCTGCCGCGGCGCGCACGTATTCGAACCGCCGGACGGCCTCCTCCTGCGGTGTCAAGCCGTCGTCGTTGCGCGCCGTGAACGGCACGGTGTTGATGCTGACGACGTCGGCCTCACGCCCCGCGAAGGTCAGCACCCGCTTTCCGCCACCGCCGATCATGATCGGCGGGTGCGGGCGTTGCACGGTCTGCGGGGTGCCCTGGTAGCCGTGGACGTTTACGTACGTGCCCTCGCATGCGAGTTCGGCACCGGCGCAGTGTGCCTTCACCAGCGCGATGACCTCCTTGAGCTTCGCAATCCGGCGCCCAGGGGTGTCGAAGTGCAGCCCCATCGCTTCGTACTCGACGCCACTCCAGCCGGCCCCGATACCGAGTTCGAGGCGGCCGTCGGAAAGCAGATCGAGCGTTGCCACCTCCTTCGCGAGCACGGCGGGCACGTGATAGTCGATGCAGAACACCCGGCACCCGACGCGCAACGTCGTGGTGTGGGCGGCAGCGGCGGCGATGGCCGCAATGGGAGCGAGGTCCTGGCGTGGGGTGCGCGCCGCCTGCTGAGCCGGGCCGGGGCCGAGGTAGTGGTCGGCCAGAAAGAGCGTCGAGTAGCCCAGTTGTTCTACCGTGCGGGCGAATTCGCGCCACTCCCGCGATCCCGTGGCGTTCGTCGCCTGGATCGCGAAGCGGAACGGTTGCCTGTCCACAGCCGAGAGGGTACTCCCTATTGCCAGATAAGTATACGGTTTTGTATATTTACTAGGTGGCCGAAACCATCGCGCTGAGCGCGGAGCTTGGCGCAGAACTCGTCGGCGTCACCGACACCGACAACCTGCTCGACGACTCGGTCATCGCCGCGTGCCGGGAAGCGCTGAAGTGGCGTGGTGTGTTGCTCATCCGCGGTGCGCATTTCGACGATGACACCCAGCTCGCGTTCAGCAGGAAGTTCGGCGGCGCGGGCGGCGTGCCCGGCGGCAAGGAGCTGTCCACGATCTCGATGGACAAGAAGGTCAACCGGCTCGCCGAGTACCTCAAGGGAGCCTTTCACTGGCACCTCGACGACACCACCAGCGACGTGCCGTCGCGTGCCACGATGCTGACCGGTCGGCGGTTGTCTGCAGAAGGCGGCGGCACCGAGTTCGCGAATACCTATGCCGCATACGAAAACCTGCCCGCCCATGAACGAAAGCGCTATGACGGGCTGCGGGTCGTGCACAGCTTCGAGGCGGCTCAGCGCAAGGTCAACCCCGACCCCAGCGAAGACGAACTGGCCATTTGGCGCGGGGTGCCCAGCCATGAGAGCTCGCTGGTCTGGCAGCGCCGCGACGGCCGAAGATCGCTGGTGATCGGGGCGACCGCCGACCACATCGTCGGCATGCCCGCCGACGAGAGCCGCGCGTTGCTCGACGAGCTGCTGGCGTGGGCGACGCAGACCCGGTTCTGCTATGCCCACGAGTGGAGCGTCGGCGATGCGGTGCTGTGGGACAACACCGCGGTACTGCATCGCGCACAGCCTTACGACCCGTCGTCGGACCGCATGCTCCGGCGGACGCACATCAAAGGTCAGGAGGCCTGGGCGTGAAGACAGCTCTCGTGACGGGTGGTGCCTCGGGCATCGGCCGGGCCATCGCCGATCGCCTGCGGGCGGACGGTAACCATGTGGCCACCATCGACATCACCGAATCTGACACCGACTTCAGCTACATCGCCGACGTCACCGATCGCACCGCGATCGACACAGCTCTCGATGCTGTCCGAAGCGCGCTCGGGCCGATCACCATCCTGGTGAACGCCGCCGGCATGACCTCGTTCCGGCGGTTCACCAACCTCACGCCCGCGGAGTGGTCGAAGGTCATCGACGTCAATCTCAACGGTGTCTTCCATGTCACCCAGGCCACGCTGCCCGACATGCTGGAAGCAGGCTGGGGCCGCATCGTGAACATTTCGTCGTCGAGCACCCACTCCGGGTCGCCCTACCAATCGGCCTACGTCGCGGCAAAGTCGGCAGTCAACGGGATGACGAAATCCCTTGCGCTGGAATATGGTCCGTGCGGTATCACCGCGAATGTGGTGCCTCCCGGGTCGATCGACACCCCGATGCTGCGCGCAGCCGAGGAGAAGGGCCTGCTGGGCGGATCCATCGACGACATCGCCGCGAGGATTCCGGTGCGCCGGATCGGCAGGCCCGAGGACATCGCCGCCACCTGCTCGTTTCTCGTCTCCGACGAGGCGAGCTACATCACGGGGCAGATCGTCGGCGTAAACGGCGGCCGCTGCACCTAGCTCGAGGGAGAACTATGCACCGCAGGACAGAGCTGTTCATCGACGGTCAGTGGACTTCGTCGAGCACCGATGCCGTCATCGAGGTCGTCTCACCGCACACCGAGCAGGTGATCGGGCAGGCGCCCGCGGCCGCACCCGCCGATGTTGACCGCGCGGTTGCGGCCGCCCGTGCCGCCTTCGACGATGGCCCCTGGCCGCGGCTCGATCCGACCGAACGCATCGCGGCCGTCCAGAGGCTCGCGGGTGTGTACAAGGAGCGTCGCGCCGAGATGGCCGAGCTGATCTCGACCGAGATCGGAGCGCCGATCGCGTTCGCCAAGCGTGTTCAGGCGCAGTTGCCGCTGATGGCCATGGCGGCCTTCACCAAGGTGGCGGGCGAATACCCGTGGAATGAGTCGCGGCCGGGCTTCTACGGCAAAGACATTCGTGTTTCCAGACGACCAGTCGGGGTGGCCGCAGCGATCGTGCCATGGAACATGCCCCAGTTCCTGATCGTCGGCAAGGTCATCCCCGCATTGCTCGCCGGGTGCACCGTCGTGGTCAAGCCGGCGCCGGAGGCGGCGCTGGACGCGTTGCTCTTCGCCGAGATCGTGGCGGCCGCGGACTTGCCGCCCGGGGTGGTCAACGTCGTCACCGGGGACCGCGAGACGGGTGCCCATCTGGTGGTGCATCCCGGCGTGGAGAAGGTGTCCTTCACGGGTTCGACGGGCGCCGGTCGTCAGGTGGCGATGGCCTGCGCGGAGGGACTCAAGCAGGTCACCCTCGAGCTGGGCGGAAAGTCCGCGGCCATCGTCCTGGGAGATGCCGACCCCGCAGCCACGGCCACGGCGATCCGGATGGCCAGCCTCGCCAACAGTGGGCAGGTGTGCAACGCACTCAGCCGGGTGCTCGTACCTGCCTCTCGCGCAAATGAATTCGTGGGAGCGCTCGAAGCTGAGCTGGCAGCTCTATCGGTGGGCGATCCGTCGGATTCAGCCACGGAGATCGGTCCGCTGGTCGCCCAGCGCCAGCAGGCACGGGTCCGCGAGTACATCGAGGACGGTCAACGGCAGGGTGCGCGCCTGGTGCTCGGCGGCAGTTCCATGCCCGACGGGGTTGACCGCGGCTGGTATGTGCGACCGACCCTGTTCGCCGACGCTCTCAACGACATGCGGATCGCCCGCGAGGAGATTTTCGGGCCTGTGCTCACAGTGATCTCCTACGAGGACGAGGTCGAAGCCGTGGCGATCGCGAACGACTCCGACTACGGGCTCGCCGGCGCGGTGTTTACCGCGGATCCGGACCACGGACAGGCGATCGCCTCGCGTGTCCGAGCGGGGTCGTTCGGGGTGAACGAGGGGTACATCATGGATCCACTTGCACCCTACGGAGGTGTGAAGGCCAGCGGCTTCGGCCGCGAGTTCGGTCGCGAAGGGCTCGACGGTTATCTGGTGAGCCAGTCGATCTCGCAGGCTATCGGGGCATGACGCCGCGAAGGAACAATCGCACCGCGAACTGGAGGTGACGCTCCTGCTGTTTCTTTGACCGGAACACCCCGAAGTCCGCCATCCTGGCGGGCACCGCCTCGACCATCGCGAGGAAGTGCTCGGCCGCCAGTTCGAGATCGTCGACCTTGATGGTCCCGCGTTCCTCGTAACGCCTCAACAAGTCGGTGACCGCACGCTGGCGGCCTGCCCACATCATCGACTCGGCGGAGACGTTGAACTCAGGGAACTGCGCGGCCTCGTTGAACGCGATGCGCTTGAGCCGCACGTTCTCTGGATGTGTCGCGCGTGCCAACGCGGCCCGTCCGACCGCCTGCAGCGCGGTCTCGAGGTCGTCGTGGTCTATCTCGTCTATCGCCCCGTTGTCGGTGTAACGCGCCAGCGCCCAGGGGATCACGTCGGCGAACACCGCCCGCTTGTCGGGATAGCGCGCATAAAGTGACCGCTTGGTGATACCCGCCGCCCGGGCGATGGCCTCCATACTGGCTCCGGCGTAACCCATTTCGAGGAATGTCGCGACCGCGGCCTCGCGGACTGCGAGGTCGAGCTTCTTCGCCTCGGCCTGTGTCGGCCGGCCGCGCCGTGTCGCCATCGCCCCAACTCTACGGCGACAACCGGTTTATCAGGGGACTAACGCGTCACGAGAGCTGGGCGGCGATCTCGTCGAACGCGGCGATGGTCGGGAACAGCTTCGTGGCGTCCTGGGGGAGCGGCCAGCTCGACAGCTTGGCGGCCACGAGACCGGCCGCGCGGTTGACGTAGATCATCTGACCGTGAATCCCCAAGCACAACAACACATTGTTGCCGGGATACGGGAACCAGCACTGGTTGCGGTACATGCCGCCCGGCATCCGGTTGTCGTCGGGACTCTGGGCGAACGCGTCCCGCGAATCGATGCCGCCGTCGAAGGTGTCGGCGATCCACGAAGGCGACACCACTTGTTCGCCCGTCAACGCGAGATGGTGCTATTTCATGGTGGCGAGGTTGTGCCACAGGTTGCGCAGACTGTCGGTCCCCCCGAAGAGCGTGGTGAAGTGCGTCGAATCGATCAGCACGATGTCGCCGGCGCGCTGTCCGCTCGGAGGCATCCAGATGAGCGCGTTGAACTCGGTATTGCCCGCAGCGGTGAACGGATGCGGGCGGTTCGGGTCCACGCGCTGGCGTCCGAGCACCCGCAGTGCGTCGCTTTCGGGTGCGGTCAGTTCGTAGTGGGGGAGGTGCGGGTGGAAGTTGAAGGTGGTGACGTTGTCGAGGAGTCGCGCGGTGTCCACATCACGGAACCCTGTTAGCGGTGCGATCTCTTTGGTGCCTTCGACGACGGCGGGCCGCAGCCCCCACGTGTTGTGGACGGGCACATCGAGGGCCTTCATGAGAGACCGCGTGTACTGACCGAATCGCTGTTGGCGGGGCACCAATGGGTCGCCGTGGTGCTGGAACTCCATTTGCCGTTGAGTGAAGTCGTCGGTGAAGCCCACATCGTGGTGCGGCGCCAGCAGCAGGCAGGTGCCCTCACGCTTCAACCACTCCTTGATCGCGGCGATCTCCTCGGGTGCCGCCTCCTGCTCGGACAGGATGTGGTCGAGCCCGAAGACCATCAAGGTATCGGTGTCAGCGAGAACTCGCTCGTCGATCGGCAGCTTGTAGCCGGCCTGGTCGATGCGTTGGAACACTGCGACCGGGTGGCCCGTCACCTCACCCGCGAGCTCCTGGAAGGCCAGCGTCGAACGGTGGAATAGTTCCAGCGTCCCGGCGATGCCCTGCAGGAAGTGGGATTTGTCGTACTCGGTGGTTTCGTAGCTGGGCCACAACGCGTTTCGGACCTCCGTCATCGTTGAGAAACGGTTGTACATCTCGCCCGGGTCGCGTTGAGCCTCCCACGGATAGCTCCACGTCCAGTAGATGCCGATCCTTCGCCGTCCATCGTGATTCCGCGCAATGTGGCTCTGGTTGTAGGTACGGGCCGCAACGGGGGTGCTCATGATGGGCTCTACTTTCCGCCGAGCGTCGTCAGGTAGCGCAGGGCATTGATGCCGGGAAGGAAGAAGTAGGCACCACCTGTGAGGGTGGTGAAGGCAGGTATGCCCTTGTGCACCTTGCGGATCGGCCGTTTGGGAACGGTGAAATCCAGTGTGCCGTCCTGGGTGCCGCAGATGGGGTCGTGCTCGTTGCCGAGCTCATGGAACGCCTTGTCATTGATCCAGACGTTCTGCGCGAACTCGAACTGGCGAATGAGGTCAGCGCAGATGATGAACGCGGCAATGCCGCGGTCGACGCCGTCGTCGGGTGCCCCCTCCGGGAGCGCGGGACCGTAGGTGGCACCGCGCCGGATCATCCTGCGACGGTTCATGTTGTGCGCGGTGTCACGAGGATTGAGCCGTCGCGCATGGGCACCCAACGGGCATGCGTAACCGAAGGGGTCCATCTCCTTGTAGTTGTAGTCGTTGTTCCGCGTCGGGTCCGCGCCCAGCTCGGGGTCATCTTTGTCGGGTGCCAGCACCAGGGGCGCCCCGCTGCGCCAGCGACCCATGAACTTGGCAGCGAGCAACTCCTCGCCGTCCGGAGTTTCGGAGTTCTCGCGGAGATAGCCGCGAAACTCTGCCACGTGTTCGCGCAGGCGACGATAGGCCATGAAACTGCCGTTGCGAGACAGCGTTTCGGGCTGTGGCAGGTTCGCGACAGGCCCGTCTTCATCCGGGTAGCCGAGGATGAACTCGCCCGGCTTCAGCAGGGCCCCCGACCCGGGGGTGGGCTCCTCGCCCGAGCCCTCCATGACCGGCTGCGACAGCCTGTCACGGAAGCCGAAGTGATCGTGGGCGTAGTTGAACGGCGGCGATGCGTTCAGGTCGAGGAACGACAGGCTGCGGACTCCGTCGGTGCGTGCGAGCAACTTGTCATGGTTCTCGATGGATTGGCGGGATTGCTCGTCGTCGCGGGCGAACAGGATCGCGATGGCGTGCACATCGTCGCCCGCGAGGCCGCCCACCCAATTGTCAGGATGATTCGGTCCGGTGTCTCCGAGTATGTCGGCGCGAGACGCCATCCCTTCGCGGAACTCTTCGGGAAAGGTGGCCAGAGACTCCTCGGGCACACCGAGCGCGCGCAGGCCGGTCCACGTGAACGCCAACGTGATCCACCGTCGGCTCTCGTCCATGGTGGCGGTTGCGTCGGCCGCGGATTGCACGAGGTCGAGCAGTTCCGACAGCCAGGCTCGGCCACCGGCCTGCGTGTCGAACGTCAGGAATTCATACCGCCCGGTGATTGCCGGCGTTCGGGTGAGCAGGATGTGCTGAATGTCGTCGAGTTCGAGCACGTCAGCTACTGCTTTCCTTTTGCCCACGCCCAGGCCGCAATCCGCCACTGGTCGGAGAGCTTGCGAAGTGCGACGGTGAAGAACGAGCCGGTCTGCGTGACCTGCCTACCTTGGACGTTGAACGTCATAGTTGCGGGCACAACGATATACGCGCTGTCGCCGGACACATCGTTGTGCACCGGCTCGCCGAGAGTGACGGCATAGTCCGAAGCGCCGTGTCGTTGACCCTCGATCAGCACGTCTCGATACCAGTCTTCTGCGGCTGTCGGCCCTAACCACAGGTGTGGCGCCATACCGTCGAGAATCGCCGCCGGATCGGCGAATGCGGATGACATCGCCTGCACGTCACCTTCGTTGAAAGCGCCGATGTACAAGTTCACCGTTGCCATCGGATCATCCGACGTCATGAGTTACTGCATCTGGTCGAGCATGTCCGAGAAGGCGGCCTTCAGGCGGAGCGCCTTCTTGATCTCGTCGGCCGTGACGTAGGGATACTCGCCGTACTCCAGGAAGCTGGGGCACTGATGCTCGCGGACGAACTTCACGAATGCGTCCGGGTTCTCCTTCCAATCCTCGGGAAACCCTTCGAGATTGGTGAACACCGTCTTGATGCCGGTCGCGCCGAACAGTCGACGGCGTCCTCGGTGTACTTGTCGAAGTCGGTGTCGAAGATGCCTTGGTACTGGAAGTTCAGGCCTCGCCCGATATCGAAGAGCAGCCAGCGGAGGTAATGCAGTCGCAACGGCGCGAGGAGCTCCGGGCTGGCCGCGATCGCTCTCCTCGATCTTCTTGCCGTGGGCGCGGATGGCTTCCTCGCGGCCTTCCTTGACCTTCGCGATGATCGAGAAGCCGTAACAGGCGGGCGTCCTGGGAAAGATCGGGCCGTAGCGGCCCCGCTCGAGTTCGAAGTACCCCTCTTTGGGGATGGCCTTGCGGCCGGCTTCGACCACACCTCATCTGTTGACCGATTCGATCCGTCCGTTGGACAGGCCGTGCTCGATCGCGGCCAGGATCTGAGGCGCGGTGTGTTCACGATGCGGCGTTGCAGGTCGACGAACGCGTCGATCCGGCAGCGGCGGGCCCAGCCGATCCACCGGTCCGAGCGCCTCGGCGGCTTCGTCGGCGGGCGAGCTTGAACACGATCCGGAGCCCTTCCTTGAGCAGGTAGGCCCGGTGAGCCGGGGGTCGGTCTTGGCGATCCAGGCCAGCTTCGCCTGCTGGCGGTCGGTGAGGTTCTCCGGGTTCTTCCACAGCGCGTACCGGGCGTGCTTCAGCGCCTTCGCGGGCCCGGTGGCGCGTTGGCGGGTCGGCCGTCGGCCCAGCCGCGGATCGCGGTGTGACCGGCCGCGGCGCGCGTCGTTCCAGGCCTCGCGGCGGACCTCGTCGAGGGCCTCGGTGGCCCAGCCGCACGACGTGGAACGGGTCGGCGCAGCGCACCGCGTTCGGGCATCGGTCGGCGACCACGTCGGCGATCCAGTCCGCGCCGTCGGCGGTGACATGGGTGATCTGGGCGCATCGACCCGTCGCCGGAGGCTCCAGGGCGTCGAAGAAGGCATGCCAGGGTCGGCCGTGTCCCGGCCCGGCGCGGCCCACACCAGCCGGCCGCGTGTCGTGGTCGACCACCACGGTCAGGTACCGGTGGCCGCGCTTGTAGGAGATCTCGTCGATCCCGATCCGGCGCAGCCCGGCGAACGCGGTCGATGCCGGCGCTCGACATCGGCCCAGACCCGGGTGATGATCGCGCCCGACGGTGCGCCACGCGATCCGCATCAGCTCGGTGATCGCCGTCTTCCTGACATTTCCGCCCCTTTTCTCGAACCGGATAAGGCGGACATTAGCACTGAGTGGTTGGCCCGCACGACTTTTCGCAGAGCTAGCGACCTGACTCACGGGTAATGACGGGCATACGGAATGGTACGGAAGTGCCCAAAGTTAGCTAGAGGCAGCGCCTTTGCCTACGGAAGGCGGAAGTTAGCCGACCCTGACGCTCGCGTTCGGCAGTCATTGGTACTGCACTATTGCGAATCCCGTGGTGAGATGGGGTCTTGACCGTATTCTGCGGGCATACGGATCCTTTCACTCGCGGAAAGGAGGAGCCGTGAAATTGTTTGTGCGGTACTTGATCATGGGGTTGGCTTCGGCGTCAGTTCCGATAGCCCTCGCCGGTGCACCGCCGGCGTTAGCGGACTGCACTAGCTCCGGTGGCACCACCATCTGTGCGCAGGGGGACGTGCGCGGCGGTCCGGCGCGGCGGCCCGCTAGGCGGGTCCGGCCTATCCCGGCTACTGCGCCGACCCCTGGTATTGCAGCGACGACTGGGGCGTCGACATCGACCTCAATCCAGATCGCCCGGATCGCCCAGACCGTCCTGGCGGTCCGGCGGCCGTCCCGGCGGCGGCGGTGGCGGAGGCCGTCCTGGTCGCGCGCTGAGCATCGCCGCAGAAATCCAATTGTCCATTCGAGCAAGGAGTTTCACATGTTCTCACGCAGTGTCATAGGTGCCGGCATGATCGCGGGCGCAATGCTATTCGGCAGCGCGGCGACGGCCGCCGCTGATCCGCCGAACTGCACGGCCGCCGACCTTGCCGGCGTCAATGCCGGCGTATCGGCGGGTACATCCTCATATCTGTTCACCCATCCGGACGTGAACGCATTCTTCACGAGCCTCAAGGGCAAGGACCGCGATCAGATGGGAGCTGATATCCAGGCGTACTTCGACGCGAACCCACGAGTCCGCGACGAGCTCCGTGCGGTCAGGCAGGCGGCCGCCGACTTCCGGGATCGGTGCGACGTGCAGATGCCCGAGTTGCCGATGGGCTAGTCCCAGAAGCGCCGGAATCGCCGCCGGCTGAGTCCAGCCTGACACACTGGACCCGTGCGCTCCACACCGCAGTGCTGGCTCACCGACATGGACGGCGTGCTCGTCCGCGAGGAACACGCCCTTCCCGGCGCTGCCGAGTTCCTGCAGAGGTTGGTCGACAAGGATCGCCCGTTCCTCGTCCTGACCAACAACTCGATCTTCACACCACGGGACTTGTCGGCCCGGCTCCTGCGATCCGGCCTGACTGTGCCCGAGGCATCGATCTGGACGTCCGCGCTGGCCACGGCCGCGTTCCTGGCCGACCAGTTGCCCGGCGGGTCGGCTTACGTCATCGGCGAGGCCGGCCTGACCACTGCGCTGCACGCCGTGGGCTACACGCTCACCGATATCGAACCCGACTTCGTCGTGCTCGGTGAGACGCGCACGTATTCGTTCACGGCGATCACCAGGGCGATCCGGCTGATCATCGGTGGCGCGCGGTTCATCGCCACCAACCCCGACGCCACCGGGCCGTCGGCAGAGGGTCCGATGCCTGCCACCGGTTCGGTGGCCGCGATGATCACCAAGGCCACCGGGCGCGAACCGTACTTCGTCGGCAAGCCGAACCCGATGATGTTTCGCAGCGCGCTCAATCGGATCGAGGCGCACTCGGAGAACACCGTGATGGTCGGTGATCGGATGGACACCGACGTCGTCGCAGGTATCGAAGCCGGGCTGGAGACCATCCTGGTGCTCACCGGTTCGACCACGGTCGAGGACATCGAGCGGTATCCGTTCCGGCCGAGTCGCGTGCTGCCATCGATCGCCGAGGCAATCGACCTCGTGTGATTCCCGTCGAGCTTGCACCGGAGGTCGTCACGTCGCTGCGCCAGATGAGGGACCGCGGCGAGCAACCGTCGCGGTGCGCAGGCTGGTCGACGACGGACTGAGCGGGGGCGTGCGGCCGTGCGATCTACCGGCTCTGCAACGACGAGCCGCGGGTCTCGGCGATGTTTCCGGCGCGAGCGCCGTTTTCGTCGACGCGAATGTGTTGGTGGCCGAACTCCTTCCCGGCGGTGAGCGGATCGTGCTTCGCGGCGTCGACGACGGATGGCGGCTGGTGCGCTTCGCCGACGGCGACGACGTCAGCGTCCGACCCGAATCCACCCGTAGGGTCGAACTGCACGGTTCGGGACCGGACGCGGTATTGGCAGCACTGGGCATCGCCAAACCCGACGGCATCGGGTTGGAGTACTCGTCAGAGGATCTGGGACAGGGGCAGACGGAGTACCGGCACTGCTACCGGTGGACCGACGATAACGGCCGCTCGATTCTCGCCGAAGAGGTCAAGAACGAGATCTTCGACGGTGCCACACCGTATTCCACGTATGTTCGGGGTGTGATCATCCACGGCAACGGCGGCGTCCTGTTGACCGGCCACGACGACAGCGCCATGATCATCGAGGGGTGAGTGCGATGGCCGACATCGAACTGATCGGGGTGCCCTTCGACGGCTACGGCCGACTCGGCAACCAGGCCAGGGCCGCGCAGGTGCTCCACAACGCAGGCTTGGCCGACGCCTTCGACCATCACCATGTCATCGACCACAACCTCGAATTGCCCGAGCCGGATCCCGCGCGCGGTGCGTCGACCAGCCTGCTCAACGAGCCCGCGCTGCTCGCCATGACCGATGCGCTGAACATCCGTGTCGGAGAGGCGGTCGCGGCAGGTCGATTCCCGGTCGTCTACGGCGGCGATTGTTCGTCGCTGTTCGGCATCGTGACCGGCCTTCGTGATCACGTCGGCAACATCGGGCTGGTGTTCGTCGACGGACACGAGGACACCATGCCGCTCGACGTCTCCGAGGACGGCGAGGCCGCCAACACCGAGATCGGGCTGCTGCTGGGGTTGACCGGACGACTTCTGGCCGGGGATCTCGGCGACCGACTGCCTGCTCTACGGCCCGAGCAACTCGTCGTCCTCGGTCCCAGAGACGACGCCTGGAGACGGCGTTTCAACGTCGGCACACTCGCCGACAGCGGGGTGTGGGTTGCGCCGCTGGCGGAGGTCGCCGACGACCCTGCGGGTGCTGGCCGCGCCGCCGTCGCGGAACTCGCCGGTCACGTCGACCGGTGGTGGCTGCACATCGATCTCGACGTGCTCGACCCCGTCGAGTTTCCGGCACAGGGGCTGCCGGACGTCGAGGACGAACCCGGGGGCCTGACGTGGGATCAGCTCACCGATCTGGTCGTATCGCTGTTCGGCTCGCCGGCGCACTGCGTGGGTGCCAGCTTGGCGATCTACGACCCCGACCAGGATCAGGACCACAGCGGCGCGGCGAAGACAATCGAATTCGTACGAAACGCATTGGCCCGCACGACAATAAACCCCTAGCGCAGGAGACCAGTGGCCGAACCCATCGACGACTACTTCACCGCGACGATCTCGGCGATGAACGCGTCGGCGCGCAGCCGCGGAGATGACGAACCCATTCGGGACGGGTCATCGCTGACCGCACAAGTGTGCCTGGCGCTGTTCGACGTCGCGCTGGACAGCCGCCATCTCGACCTGGCCGCCCGCTACCTGCGATCGCAGGGCAAGGGCTACTACACCATTGGATCATCCGGCCATGAAGGCAACGCCGCGGTGGCAGCGGCGCTGCGGCCCACGGATCCGGCGCTGCTGCATTATCGGTCGGGCGCCTTCTACCTCGCCCGCGCTGCCCTTGTCGAGGGCCGCGAGGCGGTGCGCGACGTGCTGCTCGGCTTCGTTGCGGCGACCGATGAACCGATTGCAGGCGGACGGCACAAGGTGTTCGGTCGTTACGACCTGCACATCATTCCGCAGACGTCGACCATCGCTTCGCACCTTCCGCGGGCAGTCGGCGTCGCGTTCTCCATCGCGCGCGCCAAGAAGCTGGGTGTGGCGTGCGCGTGGCCTGAGGATGCGATCACGGTGTGCAGCTTCGGCGATGCATCGGTGAACCATTCCACTGCTGTCGGGGCGATCAATGCCGCTCTGCACGCCGCGTATCAAGGTGTTCCGATGCCGCTGCTGCTCGTCTGCGAGGACAACGGGATCGGTATCAGCGTGCCGACACCGCGCGGCTGGATCGAGCAGATGTATGGCGACCGCGACGGTTTGGCGTACTTCGCGGCGGACGGGTCGGATGTGGCCGCGACCTTCGATGCTGCGACCGCGGCCGCAGACTGGGTGCGGACCCGTCGGCGCCCGGCGTTCCTGCACGTGCGGACGGTGCGGCTGATGGGCCACGCCGGGTCGGACTATGAGCCGTCCTACCGGCGGCCCGCCGAGATCTTTGCGGAATACGACCGGGATCCGGTGCTGTGCACCGCAAAACTGTTGATCGACACCGGCGTACTGACACCTAACGACGTGCTCGAACGCTATGAAGCCAAGCGCGCCAACGTGATCGAACTCGCCGACCAGATCAGCGAGCTTCCCCAGCTCGACAGTGCGCACGCAGTGATGGAACCGCTGCGCAGAATGGACGAGGATATCAAGGACGCCGTACCCGCGTCACTGGTCGCATCGGTCAAGTCCGATGAGACGGATGCGCCGATGACGGTGGCGACGGCGATCAACCGTGCGCTGCACGACATTCTGGACCGCTATCCCGAAGCGATGATCTTTGGCGAAGACGTGGCCCGTAAAGGCGGGGTGTACGGCGTCACGCGCGGACTGCTGTCGGCGACCAGTTCGGCGCGAGTGTTCGACACTCTGCTCGACGAGCAATCGATCCTCGGGCTTGCGCTCGGAGCGGGCGTCTCGGGTCTGTTGCCGATTCCCGAAATCCAGTACCTCGCTTACTTTCACAACGCCGCCGACCAGATCCGCGGCGAGGCGGCGACATTGCAGTTCTTCTCCAACCGCCAGTACCGCAACCCCATGGTCGTCCGGGTAGCCGCCTACGGATACCAGAAGGGCTTCGGCGGGCACTTTCACAACGACAACTCGATCGCCGCGATGCGCGACATCCCCGGTGTGGTCATCGCCTCACCCGCGCGTCCGGATGACGCCGCTGCGATGCTGCACACCTGCGCCGCGGCGGCGCGGGAAGCCGGTGCGGTGTGCCTCTTTCTCGAGCCCATCGCGCTGTACCACACCCGAGATCTCTACGACGACAACGACGGCGGCTGGCTCGCTCCGTACCCGGAGTCCGGCGTGGCGGTCGGCCGGGCACGAACGTACGGCGACGGCACCGATCTGACGATTCTGACGTTCGGCAACGGGCTGCGAATGAGTCTGCGGGTCGCGCGCAGACTTGCGTCGGTGGATATCCAAGTCCGCGTCGTCGACCTGCGATGGTTGGCGCCGCTACCGGTGGAGGACATGCTTCGGGAAGCCGGAGCCAGCGGGCGAGTGCTCATCGTCGACGAAACCCGCGAGACCGGCGGGGTCGGCGAGGGCGTGCTGGCCACCCTGGTCAAGCATGGCTTCGCGGGCCCACTTGGGCGGGTCGCGGGCAACGACAGCTTCATCCCACTCGGTGACGCTGCGCTGCATGTCCTGCTGTCGGAGGACACGGTCGAGGCGGCGGCGATCAAACTCGTCCGCTCGTAGGCGGCCCGCCGAAACTGTCCCAACTTCCCGTCTGGAGGTGACAAAGGCGGCGCTTGATAGCTTGACCGGGTGAGTTCGGACCCGACCCGGCCGCTGGCCGGGGTGCGCATTGTCGAGATCTCCAGCTTCGTTGCGGTGCCACTGGCCGGGATGACGCTTGCCCAAATGGGCGCCGAGGTGATCCGCGTCGACCCGATCGGGGGAGCGGCCGACTACCGCCGGTGGCCGCTGACCGATGACGGTGAGAGCATCTACTGGGCGGGGCTCAACAAGGGCAAGCGCTCGGTCGCCGCAGACATGCGCTCGCCCGACGGTCGGGATCTGGTGCAGCGGTTGATCGCCGGCAGCGGTGTATTGATCACCAATGTCGCTGGGCGACAATGGCATTCCTATGAAGCCCTGACGAGGCTGCGGCCCGACCTCATTCACGTCGAGGTGTCGGGGCGTGCGGACGGCGGCACCGGAGTGGACTACACGGTCAACGCCGCCATCGGCTTTCCGATGGTGACCGGCCCTGCCGAGCTCGCCACTCCGGTCAACCACGTGCTGCCCGCATGGGATGTCACCTGCGGGATCTACACGGCACTGGCCGTGGTCACGGCCCTGCGGCACCGCGACGCCACCGGGCAGGGGCAGCGGATCAGTATTCCGCTGGAGAACGTCGCGCTGGCCACGGCAGGCAATCTCGGCTTCTTCACCGAAGTGATGATCAACGGCACCGCACGCCAGCGGATCGGCAACTCGGTGTACGGCCAGTACGGCCAGGACTTCACCAGCAGCGACGGCGCGTCATTCATGATCGTCGCCCTTACCGGCCGGCACTTCCGGGATCTGACCGAACTCACCGGAACGACGAAAGCCGTTGCTGCACTCGCGGAGACGCTGGGAGCCGACCTGACCGACGAGGGGCAGCGCTACGAGCACCGCAGCGCGCTGTTCGGGCTCTTCAATGAGTGGTTCTCGCAGCACACCGCGCAGGAAGTCACCGATGCCCTGTCGGCGAGTTCCGTGTTGTGGGACCGGTACCGCACCTTCGACGAGGCGGCGCGCGGCGACCGGGTGACCAACAATCCGATGTTCACCGCGCTCGACCAGCCGCGCATCGGCGAGTACCTGGCACCGGGGCTGCCCATGTCGATCGGAGGTGTCTATCCAGCCGCGGAGGTCGCTCCGGCACTCGGCGACGACACCGCGGCGGTGCTCGGGGAGTGGCTCGGGCTGAGCGCGGACGACATCGCTGGGCTCACAGACGCGGGCACGGTGAAATGAGCAAGCTACTGGGGCTGCTCGACCTGCGGCCGGGCGACACCGAGGACACGTGGATCGGCCCGGCCAGTGGTCCGGAAGGAAAGCGTTCGTATGGCGGCCAGTTCATGGCACAGAGCCTCGCGGCGGCGTGCCGGACCGTGGACGCCGATCGGCCGCCGACCAACATGCATCTGCAATTCCTGCGCGGTGGTGAAGCCGGTGAGCCGGTCGAGTACACCGTGACAAAGGTTTTCGACGGCCGGACCGCGGCCGCTCGCCGCGTCGATGCCCGGCAGAACGGCCGGCTGCTGACCGCCGCCACGGTGTCCTTCGCCATCGAACTGCCCGGCCCCGAACACGGCGCACGTTCGTCGACGCCGCACGACCCCAAGGATCTTGAGCCGACCGGCCCGGCGGGTCCAGCGCCGTCGATGCCGCTGGACGAGCTCGATATCAGGATCGCCGACGAGGGAACCGGTGATGACTTTGTCCGCCGATTCTGGTGGCGGACAACGGCTGTGTTGCCCGACGACCCGCTGGTACACACCTTGGTCGCAGTGTTCGTCACCGATGTGTACATGATCGATCCGGCGCTACAGGTACACGGGCATTCGATGAAGGCGCGCACGCATCGCAGCGGCACCACCGATTCGTCGATCTGGTTTCACCGACCCGTGCGGGCCGACGAGTGGAACCTGCTGGAGACGACCTCACCCGCCGCCGCGCGGGGACGCGGCGTCGTGACCGGCAGCCTGATCCGCGCCGACGGGGTCATCGCGGCGACGCTGGCGCAGGAAGGTCTTATCGCCGAGCGGGATTGAGCGTCGACGAGCGACCGGGATCGTCGTCGTCGGCACGCTCCCTATGACAGACCGACCGTTATGGTCCGCGTTCTGGGTTTTCGTCGGGCTCCTCTGGTGGGCGGAGGAGGAGTTCGGGGCGGTGGTAGTAGTTGATGCGGGTTTGGCCGGTGTCGAGGTTTGGTGGTGGGGCCCATTCGACGTCGCCGCGGTCGTTGATGGTGGTGGTCCAGCCGCCGTCGGTGTCGACGAGGCGGTTGTCGGGTCCGCAGGCCAGGGTCATGCTCGTTGATGTTGGTGTTGCCGCCATCAGCCCAGTCGCGTTAGTGCGTGATGGACCTGGGCGCCGTAGGCCGGGACTGGGCAGCTGGGTTTGGTGCAGCCGCCGTCGCGGGCGATGAGCATGATGCGTTGTGCATAGGTCGTACAGGCATTACCCATGGGGGTCGGCGGCGGCATGTTGGTCGTCTGAACAGGGATGGTAGCCATCTGATTGAAAATTTGAATGAGCTGTTAGTGCGAAGGTGGAGCTCATTTGAAGTCGCTGACAGTCGCCTGTGAACCGGCGCGCATTCGCGCCATTTGTCTTCCGGTGGCGATCATGCTGAGGCACGTTGGCCGGGGGACAGCGAGGAGGACTGCCATGACGGACGAAATCGAGGTTGAAGCCTTCGACGAGTCAGACGCCCGCCGAGAGTTGACAGGCAACTGATGCAGCAGGGCGTATATACATCACGGAATATCCAGAAGGTCGGTTCATACGCGTCTGACAGACCTAACAGCTCACCAAATTTATCTATACATACGAAACCTAGGGATAAGGCTGCAGGCAGGAGCGGTGCGGATCGTGCCATAGGTCGGTGTCGCGTTACACAGCCGCCCGTGTAGACACTTACGCCCAGTAGCCCAGCGCCATGCCGGCCATCGAAATCAGCGCCCCAACAGCGGGGCAACCTTGAGGTCAGCGGCCTGCACCTGATCCAGCCGAAATCATCTATCTTGCTGTCCGTGTGCGTCTTAGCCAGCGCGGCTGCGGTGTCAGCGTGCCACCGGCACGCCCGGCGAGTTGACCGCCGCCGATCAGCCGAACGCTAACTCCCTCGGGCAATTTCTGGGAGACCCATGCGTCGATGGTGGCCCTCTTTAGGCGGCGGCAACTGCGCCTGCAATGGGGCAAAACTGCGGGTGATGCAAAGGCGAATGACAACAGTAAGGCCGTCGCGGCTGCGCCCTGCTTACTAGGGTAAGTGACGCGGCGGCGGCGGGATGGAACCAACGATGGCAGGAAGACCGCGACGGAAATCGTTCCGGCGGAATTTACTCTCGACCCAAACGAGACCACGCGATCACAACAACAATGCACCGGCATGGTCAGATGGCGACCGTGGCCAGCGGTATGTGATCAGCGGTAGTGGCGACTACTGGGAAGCATCGGTGAAGCTGCCCGACGGCACCACCACGATCCTCGCGTCCGGCGTCAGCGGTTACAAGGCTTACAAGGCGTGCGTGCGGCACTATCATGGCCCGCTAGACTCTCTGTCCTGATGGCGTGCAACCAAGACAGGTTCACATCCCAGTAGCCGTTCGATTTTTCTTAGCGGTGTGCGATTATTCGGCCTGTGCCGACTCCGGACGACGTGACCAACTATCTCGCTGCGAATATCCACAGCCGCCGCGAGGTACTCGCCCCTCCATTTCCGGTTCCGAAGGAGGCGGGCGTGTATGGCTGGGTGGTTTTTTCCGCGAGCTACCCGCCGACATCGACACCGCGAACTGCGAAACCAGGGACGCGCTGACGCTTCTTTACGCCGGTATCAGCCCGAAGAAACCGCCAACCAACGGTCAGCAAGTATCCAAGCAGGCAAGTCCTGCATTCCCGCATCCGCACGCACTACACCGGCAACGCCGCAGGGTCCACGCTTCGCCTAACCCTCTCGGATGCCTGCTGGCCGCACGCCTGGGCTTGGAACTCAGACGCTACGGTTCCAGCAACCGTCTGCACTTCGGAGTTAGCAACGGGACCTCTCCCGCTGGATGGACAAGAACGCCTTTGTGTCCTGGCTGCCCCTCTCCGACGCGTCGCTGCTCGACGACCACCTGCTGCAGACGACGGACCTTCCGCTCAATCAACATGGAACAAGCGGCATCCGTACTGGGCAACACTCCAAGCTATTCGCGCCGACGCGAGGACGCATGCACGCTCCCTCCCTGCGCTGCCGAACCCTGGTATCGCGGCGCGAGCATCGTTAGGTCCGGTTAAGCCATATGACCACGCAGCGCACATCGACCCACTTGAGTTCGGCAAATGGGTGATGGCGATACTGCGCACCGGCAGGCGCACGGCCACTTACAAGTTGGCTACCCTGTCGGCTCTCATCGACTATTGCGAAGAGAACGCGCCGCTTGACGATTCTTGCGCGGCTATCGATGTGCCTATCGATGACCTTGCCGACCGCGTCATCGAAATGTACTGGCGTCAAGTCCAGCCCGATGAAGATGGTCAGGTCCTGCACCAATCAAGTGAATCCGCAACGATTTTGAAAGAGGTCAGGGCACTTCGCGACCATGCTGACAGCCTCAGTAAGAAGCGGTGTCCCTCCGCGAAAGCTGCGCAGATTCGTGACAAGGACAAATATGAAAAGACACGCCGCGCCGTGCGGCGAGTCCTAATCGAACAGCCACTACCCAAACTTCAGCACCTCAGCGGCTCGTCGCACACCGATGCTCAAGACTTTCTCTACGACGAGAGGCCATCGACCGCCACGCAACAGTGGTCGCTTTGAAACCCGGCGTTGCCGCTGACTCTCGCTCTACTCTCGCGGCTCCTTAAACCCGCCATCGAATATCTGTGGGTTGACATGGTGTGGCGCAAGAACGATGACTTGTTCAAGGAAGCACTCAACATCAAGGGACAGCTTTTTGGTCGGCAACGCCTCCCGCTTGGCCGGGTCGGGAAACTGCTAAAGGAAGAATTCCCAGCGAAGTGCTTCTACTGCAAGATTCCGCTGCCGACCGGCGGTCAGGTCGATCATGTGCTGCCGTGGTCGATCAGCCCAATCGACGGGGTCGCGAATCTTGTTGTGTCATGCACTAAATGCAATAACAGCAAGTCCTACAATCTCCCGGCGCTGAAACATGTAGATCGTGCATTGAAGCGGAATCGCGCGAAGTTGGAGAAAATCGCCACCGCCGTCGAATCGGAGGTGGAGGACGATCGCGTGATCCGCGCGGCGAGGAATCTGTACTTCCGTGCAAGTGCTTGGGGTCGGAAGTGTGGTGCTCAAGGCTTGAACCGAAATTCCTTCCGGTGGATCTCTCGTCGCCACCTAATGATGGCGTGCCAGTGGGTGGGCGTGGCCGCCGACCGACGAATGCCAGACCAGATTTACGATTTCGTAGCCCGGCGGATGATCGAAATTCGGAGTTATGGCGTCGGGTACGTCCACGACTCGTCGGTACGTCCACGTTGTGGTTGGGTATGTCCGCGTCGGCGTTGGTGTCGGTCGTCGTCGACGTGAAGGTTCCGGGCCGTCCTGGTCGAAGTCGAAGTCCTTCAATTGGTAGCCGATCAAAGTCGCAACCACGAACAGAAATAGAAAGATGCCGAGGCAGGTTCCGATGGCAATAGCCACCACCAGGGCGATCCAACGCGCCAAAGTTCCACCCCCTTAAATCAGGCCGAGTATCGCAGGGGCTACCGCAGAAATTTGGACTTTTGCACGCCGCATCGTCCGCGCGGTGCCACTTCAGGTTTCTGAGTTCGGATTCGGGGCGACTCTTGCCTATGCTCACCCGAGCGGCGTTACTGATGTGCGAGGTTACCTCCTCGCGGGTCCGACCAGCGGTTATCCTACGAAACTGGGGTTTTGTGGGTGAATATCGAGGTGGGTAGCCCGTTGTGTTCTAGCTCCGCTGGTCATCTATTGCATCGTCTGCGCGGCCATCGCCGAGAGCATTGCGTAGCGCAAGAACAATGGGGAAGAAAACTCTATATGCCGTGTTGGGGTTTTTCTTCGGGGTATTCGGCATCATCGCAGCAGCTGTTGCAGCCCCGGTCCTCCTCAAGCCCCCAAAGGGATGCTGGCCGTCCAATGCGCCAGGTGCAACGCCGTGACGAACATTCCGAAGCGTTCTCCGATGTTTGAATGCTGGCAGTGCAAGCGATCAGTGCCGATGTGAGAAGTAAGCAGGCTCACTTTCAATGGTTTATCTGCGGAGGTGGGAGGGCAGCCGTCTGACCTATCGCTTCCTGGGAACCGCCATTCGCTACTCGGAGGGCGGGTCGACACATGCCGAGCAAACCCGTGTGATCTTGGCGACCGGTCGATAACCTCCTCACCGCAGCATTTTCAGAGGTGGGGACGTATGACGACGCCAGCAGGGTGGTACCCAGATCCGAGCGGTGGGGGACAGCGTTACTTCGACGGCACGCGGTGGACAGCCCACTACGCGCCCGCACAGACAACGCCGCCGCAGTGTCCATCTGTGCGAGCGCAGCCGGTGTGCCACTACGGCACGCAACATCTTTCTCGTCGTGGGCGGCATCGGAGCAGTCGCGTTGCTCATTGTGGTTGGCATCCTCGGGAACGCCTCGAAAGACAATAAGCCGTCACAATCAGCACCCCCTAACACCGGCTCTAACAGCGCAGGTGCGCCAACGTTCCAGCCGACGCCAATCGCGCCAACCACCCCCACAGTGGCCCCGGCTGGATCGGCTGTACGCGACGGCAAGTTCGAATTCCGTGTTCTCGACCTCGCGTCTGCGAAGACTGTTAGCGACGCTACGGGCAATCCGTACCTGACCGAAACTACGCAAGGCGTGTTCGTCATCGTGACGTTGTCAGTCACCAACATTGGCACCGAGCCTCAGAACTACTTTGGGGCGAACCAGAAATTGATCGACCCCGCTTGCCGCGCATATGAGGTCAGTTCCGCGGCCGGCACATACATGAACACGGCGTCAGCATCATGGGAGAGATAAACCCGGGCAACTCGATTCAGGTCAAGCTGCCGTTCGACGTGCCGCCAGACTCGCGATTCACGATGTTGGAGCTGCACGATTCGATGTTCTCCGGCGGGGTGAAACTGGGGCTACCGAGCAACTAGCGGATTTCGCGCGGCTGCTCTCCCCTGCGTGGGCAGAACAGCTGCGCCCCCTCGACGTTGGCAGCCATACTTGCCGAGTGGAGGGGGAATCGCCGGACCAACAACTAGAGCACTGGCTGACAACGTTTGACGAGCGTCAACAGATTTTCGAGGACCTTAGATTGGAAATCGAAAAGGAACTACATACGGTGTTCGTGACGGCCGGCGACGAGCAGGAAATGGCATCCTCGCCGGACCTGTTCAGGGTGCATGACCTTAGGAGCAGGGTCAAGAAGCGCAAGAGCTTTCGGGACAAGATTGAGCGCAAGCGTTACTCCGATCCGTTCAATCAGATGCGCGACATCGTCGGCGCTCGCGTCGTCTGTCTCTTTCTCGATGACCTACCAACGGTCGATGGGTTCATCAGCGAGAAGTTCGAAGTCGTTAGCTACGAAGACAAGACCGAGAACACGCCACCGAACCAATTCGGCTATCGCTCCGTCCACTACGACTGCAAAATCAAAGCCGAATACTGCGGCCCACACTACGACGACATAAAGCCAATAGTGTTCGAGATTCAAGTTCGCACGATCTTGCAAGACGCATGGGCGGTGATCGAGCTCTACCTCGCGTACAAGGGCGTCAATAGCATTCCTGACGAATCTCGCGCCGACTTCAGCGCTTTGGTCGGGCTCTTCCATCTTGCCGACAGGACATTCCAACGGCTTCGGCAGACATCGACGCAGCAAGACGTCGTCGCTCAGATGGCCGTCGCAGAAGCGACTGACCAGACTCCGCAGGACGTCACCGTTTCACCCTCAGCGGCAGTAATCGATGACCTGCGGCTAAACCGAAGCACGCTAAAGGCATTCCTACGCCACCTTTTCGACGATCGAACGCCTAGCGCCGACCCCGATTATTCCGAACTCGTTGAGGAGTTGGCATCGGTAGACGTCACGGGACTTAGAAGGCTCAGAGAGCTCCTAGTTGCGGGCCACGCAGACGCGCTGGCCTCGGAAGCGAGTTGCCCACCAGTTGACGAACACGAAGTTCCGGCCAGGTTCGCCGACGTCGGCTTCGCAAGGAATGCCTGGACGCCGCCTTACCGGAATTTGCCGAATTACCACGCCCCGAAAAACCTTGGGAGGTAGGGACTACCTTTTAGGTCATCCGCGACCTGCAGCCGGGTCAGTGCCCGTTGCCGACTGGGCCGGCCTACGTTCGTCTCTTAGTGATCACGATCCCCCCAGTAGCCCCCACCATTCTCGTTGGCACCACCGGTCAGTCTTCGTAAGCACCATGCGTCGCTCGGCCCGCCAACGTCGTGCGCGGTGGGTCAGCATCTCCAACGGTCACCATAGGTCTCAGCGGCCAGCGATTCGTCGCGGCCCGCAGCGCGGCGACATCGCCACCGTGCAACCGGAGTCGCCAACATGATTCGAACATACATTCGACCACCGACAAGCCTGTCCGCCGTTGTGACAACTGAAACCAAAGTGACACAAGAGATTTCAGATTTGGCTGACAGTCCGCTTCGGGTTGATGCATCCGGGCGCAGCGAACTGAACCGCCCCCGCAGCCAGCGGCGCAGCACTGTCACCACATAGGTGAGCAGCACCCCCACTGCCAGTGAGGCGAGGACGCCGATGGCGGGGTGGCCACCGAAAAGCGCGTAGACCTGGTAGTGGACTAGATAGGTGTAGAGCGACGCCTCCGCGAGCACCCCGACTGCCACCGTGAGCGCCGACGGACAACGGATCGTCGGCACCCAGATGAGCAGGAGTAGACCGGCCATCACCATCACATCGCGCAGTGTGGTGTCGAAATAGCCGTGCAGGCTGACGATCAGGACGACGGACACCGCGACGCGTTGCAGCGTCGTCGTCGATTTCGACGCCGCCCAGCCGATCGCGAAGAACCAGAAGGCCAGCATGGTGAACCACGCGTCGCGGCCGAGGTTCAGCCCGAGGATGTCGTACCGCAGCGCCAGACCGATGACGAGGAATACGACGGCGACGGTGAACGGAAGACGGCGTTCGAGACGATCCATAAGCGGTAGCCAGAACACCAGCGCCAGGACCACGAGTGTCCACACCAATACCTCTACGAACCACAGCCGGCCCGCGGTCATGCTGTCGTGGGGACCGAGAAACTTGTTGGCCAGCAATAGATTGGTCCACGTGTAGTGGTCGGTCAGCAGTAGTGCGATCACGACCCACAACACCGACGGCACCGCGATCCACGCGATGGTGTTGCCCAGATGCCGCACCCGGTCGTTGCGCGGAACCGGCGTGAGGCAGAAGCGGCCGAAGTTGTACCCGGCGACGCCAAGCAGAATGTGCGCGCCGCCCCACAACTCGAACAGCTCGGCATGCGATCCGACGATGAGCACGATCGCCGCGGCCCGGAGCGCGACGCTGGTTTCCAGGGTCGCCAGCCAACTACGGCGTGCCGGCTTCGAGATTCCTTCCAGCTGCCGAATCGACATCCGCTGCCAATCCGGAGGCAGCTGGCCGATCGCCCGCTCCAACCGCACTGTCATCGTGACGTAGGACAGCGAGTTGCCGCCGAGGTCGACGAAGCTGGCATCAGGATCGAGGGTCGCGGCGTCGACCTGCAACACATTGGCGAACAACCCGTGCAAGTCCGTGGACTGCGGCTGATCGGTCGGTCCGCGCGCCAACCGGCGCACCGTCTGGTAGTCGGGCTTACCCGACGGCAGCAGCGGCAGTTCCTCGACGCTGACCGCGCGCACGGCACCCGCGGGAACCCCCGCCGCCTCGGCCGCCGCTCGCTGGACTTCGCGGTCGTCGTGCTTGCCTGCGGCGGCGACCACGATGATGTCGTCATCGCTGGTGCAGAATGCCGGCATGCCTCGGGCGCGCAACGCGGCCTCGACCTGCTGGAGATCGATGCGCAGGCCGTACATCTTGACGAATCGACTGTTGCGGCCGACTACCTCGTACAGTCCGTCGGGGCACAGTCTGGCGATGTCGCCCGTACGCAGCGTCTCGACCGTCTTGCCGAGCGCCAGGTCGTCGGCCCCGTGCGCGTAACCCATCATCACGTTGGGGCCGCGGTAGACCAGCTCGCCGACGTCGTCGTCGGCCCATCCGTCCAGTGGCTCGATCGTGAATGATCCGCCGCGGATCGGACGGCCGATCGTATTGGGCCGGGACAGCGCGAGTTCTGGTGGCAGGTAGGACATCCGGGCTGTCGCCTCGGTTGCGCCGTACATCACGAACAGCTCGAAGCCCGTCTCCTGCGCGAGTTCGGCGAATCTGTGCACGCGCTCGGGTGGCATTCTGCCGCCGGCCTGGGTCACGTACCGCAGGTGGGGCAGATCCGCGGCGTCGAAGCCGACGCTCTCGAGTAGTTCGAAGGTGTAGGGCACCCCCGCGAATGACGTTCCGCGGTGCCGGCGGAAAAGCTCCCAGAACTCCTCGTCGACCACCGAGCGGTCGGTGAGGATCAGGCCGGCGCCCACGAGCAGGTGGCTATGGATCACCGAAAGTCCGTAGCAGTACGACATCGGCAGTGTTGTTGCGGCCCTGTCGGTTTCGCGGATGTCGAGATATTCGGCGATCACCGTGGCGTTGGCGACGAGATTCGTGTGCGACAGCCGGACCAGCTTCGGAGAGCCCGTGCTGCCCGACGTCGACATCAGCAACGCGAGGTCGTCGTGCAGCGGGCGCTCGTCGAGATGGCGGTGGTGGATCCCGCGATCGTCGATGACGATGTCGGGCGCGTAGGTCTCTTCGATCGCGGTGTGGTCGCGCCGCGCATCGACGGGCAGCACCACGTGCTCGGCCGCCAGGGCGCCGAGATAGTGCACCAGCGTAGGGATGTCGTTGCGGGTTTCGAGAAGCACCAGGCGACGTGGTCCGGCCAGTGCCTGTGCGGCTTCGGCGACCCTATCCGCAAGTTCGCGGTAGGTCAGCTGCGCGGTGTCGGTGAGCACCGCGACACGTTCGCCGTGGCCGCGCAGATGCTCGATGAGCGCACTCACGTGAACACGACTCCGGAGCCCACCACCTCGATACGCACCTTCGCGTCGATCGACGGCGGTTCGAGGCTGGCCTGGCGTACGACGATCGGTTCGATGTCGCCCGCAGGATCGATGGTCAACAGCACGTCGTGACCGAGAAATTCGACGGCAAGCACCTTACCGACGCCGTTCAACTCGCCACTGTCCGAAACCACTTTCGCCACAAGCTGTTCGGGCCGCAGCAACAATGTTCCGGGACCGTCCTCGGCGTGCACCGCCACCCGACCGATGGCGCAGTCGGCCATCCCGGATGCGACCACGCACGGCAGCGTGATGCTGTCGCCGAGGAACTCGGCCGTGAAGCGGTCATTGGGCTGCCGGTACACCAGCTGAGGTGAGCCGACCTGAGTGAAGCGTCCTTCGCGCATCACCGCGACCTGGTCGGCGATCGACAGCGCCTCCTCCTGGTCGTGGGTCACGAGCAGCGATGTGATGCCGGCGTCGGCGAGCAACCCGACGACCACCTTTCGGGTGGACGCGCGTAATCCGGTGTCCAGCGCGCTGAATGGTTCGTCGAGCAACATCAGCACCGGCTGCCGGGCAAGTGCGCGGGCCAGCGCGACACGCTGCTGCTGACCGCCCGAGAGCTGATGCGGGCGACGCGTCGCGAATGATTGGTCGAGCGATACGGTTTCGAGTAATTCGTTGACGCGGCTGCTCACCTTGTCGCGGCCTTCGCCGCGAATGCCGTAGGCGATGTTCTGCCCGACGGTCAGGTGGGGAAACAATGCGCCGTCCTGCGCGACGTAGCCGACGTTGCGCAGGTGCGGTGCCACCGCCCGGTCCGGGACTTGCGATCTGGCGGCCGCCGATGGTGATCGTGCCGTCGCCCGGCGTCTCGAAGCCGGCGATGAGCCGCAGCAGCGTCGTCTTTCCGCAGCCGGAGGCGCCGACGACTGCGGTCATGCTGCCCTGCTCCAGCTGCAGATCGATGTGGTCGAGCACGACGTGGCCGTTGAACGACTTCGCGAGTCCTCGGATGTCGACCATTGCTTCGGTCACAGCGCGGCCACCTTCATCGACTGACGGAAGAGCAGGACGGTCACAGGTATGGCCAGCAGCACCAACACCATTGCGTAGGGCGCGGCGGCCGCATAGTCGAGCTCGCTACTCCACGACCAGAACATCATCGACAGCGTTCGGGTGCCGGTCGGTGCCAGCAGGAGCGTCGCGGTCAATTCGGTTGCCACCGCGACGAATACCAGCGATGCACCCGCCGCCGCGGCAGGCGCGGTGAGCCGCAGTGTCACGCGGAAGAACGTCGCCGACGGCGACGCGCCCAGCGACCGCGAGGCTTCCTCCAGGCTCGGTGGAACCTGGGCCAGGCCAGCCCGAACGTTTACCAGTGCGCGTGGCATGAACAGCAGGACGTAGGCGAATACGATCAGCGGCACACTCTGGTACAGCGGTCGGACGTAGTGAATGGCGACGGTGACAAGCGCGAGCGCGGTGACGATGCCGGGCAGTGAACTGGTGACATAATTGGCGCCCTCGACTGCGCGAGCCAACAGGCCGCTGGACCGCACCGCGACCCACGCGACAGGGAAGGCCAGCACCGTCGTGATGATCGCGGCCGTACCGGCCAGCCCGATGGTCTGGGCAAGCGAGTTGCCGAGCTCGGCGAAGTCCCACACCTCGGCGCCGCCGATCCACAGCCAGCGAAGCAACGTCCAGACCGGAACGCCGAGCGACAGGACCGCCAGCGCGGTGAGCGCGGCCAGTGCGGGAATTGTGCTGTGGCCCAGTCGGTTCGGGGTGGCGGCCTGCGGGGCACCCGAGCCGATCCTGGCGAAGCGGATCTTGCCGCGCGCGGCCGCCTCCGCGATGAGCAGTGCAAGGCAAAGCAGGACCAACACGCCAGCGAGCATGCTGCCCGCCGCACCGTCGAAGGTGACCTGGAACTGCTGGAAGATCGCGACGGTGAATGTGTCGAAGCGGATCATCGCGAATGCGCCGAATTCCGAGAGCAGATGCACTCCGACGAGCAGTCCGCCACCGAGGACTGCCAGTCGCAGCTGCGGCAGCACGACGCGGAAGAACACGCCTACCGAATTCGACCCGAGGGTACGGGCGGACTCTTCCACGGCGGGATCGAGCCGACGCAGGGTCGCCGCGACGGGCAGATACATGAACGGGAAATACGACAGCGTGGTGATCAGGACTCCGGCCGACAGCCCGTGGATCGAGGGGATCACACCCACCCAGGCGTAACTGTTGACGAACGCCGGAACAGCCAGCGGCGCAACGAACAACGGACGCCAGAAGCCGCGGCCCGGAAGGTCGGTTCGTTCCGTCAGCCAGGCGAGGCCGACACCGATCAGCACGCAGAGCGGCACCGTGATGAAGACCAGTGCGACGGTGTTGATCAGCAGCTCGCCGACCCGCGGCCGGACTACCAGTTCGTAAGCGCGTGTCCACCCGACCGACACCGTGCCCCACACCACGTAGCCAAGTGGAATGCACGTGGCTGCGACCAGAATCGCGACCGTCGCCGAGACCAGCGGACCGGGCCGCGCGGTCGCCTCAGACTGCGAGGACTCCGCAGCGGGTACCGGAACGGGGGGAGCGGCAGTCACCTACAACAAGCCCGCCTTCGTCATCAGGTCCGTCACCTGCTGGGAGTTCAGCGTCGACGGATCCACCGCCGGTGCCTGCAGCGTGTCCAACGGTGGCAAAGCGGGATTGGCGGGCACTTCGCTGGCGACCGGATACTCGAACGAGGTGCCCTTCTCCAGTACTTCCTGGCCCGTCTTGCCGGTGATGAACTTGATGAACTGCTGGGCCTCGTCCTTCTTCTTGCTGGATTCGAGGACGCCACCGCCGGACAGGCTCACGAAGGCGCCCGGGTCCTCGTTCTTGAAGTAGTGCAGCGCCGTGTTGGCGCTCATCTCTTTGGTTTTCGACTGATCGCGGAACCAGTAGTAGTGGTAGATCACGCCGCCGTCGACCTCGCCTGCGTTGACCGCCTTCAGCGTGGCGATGTTGTCGCTGTACAGAGTCGCGCCGGACTTCATCGCCGCCAGCCACTTCGCGGTCTCGGCCTCACCTTTGAGCTGCAGCAGCGCTGCGACGATGGCTTGGAAGTCGGCCTTCGTCGGGGGTGCGCCCCACCGGCCCTTCCACTCGGGCGCCTGCAGGTCCAGCAGCGATTTCGGCAATTGCTCGGGGGTCAGCTTGGACGTGTTGTAGACAAACACGGTGCTGCGCGCTGCCACACCGGTCCACTTGCCAGTGGCCGGGCGGTACTGCTCCGGAACCTGATCGAGGGTGGCGGAGTCGAGATCGGCGAACAGTCCGGCCTTTTCGACCGCAGCCATCGCCGGTGAGTTCTCGGTCAAGAACACGTCGGCGGGTGACGCATCGCCCTCGGCCACGAGCTGGTTGCCGAGCTCGGTATCGCCGCCCTGGCGATACGTGACCTTGATACCGGTCTCTTTGGTGAATGCGTCGATCCACTCTTTGGTCAGCGACTCGTGCTGCGCGTTGTAGATCAGCAGCTCGTCGCTCTCGCTCGAACTCGAGCATGACGTCGCTGCGAGCACGACAGCAACGGTCGAAACGAGTGCGGCGATCCGGCTCCAACGGGGGCGCATTCAGGCGGTCCTTCCCGCGCCAACCCGGCGCTTTTAGCTGAGGTTTACCTAAATGAACATACCCTGCCCTGCTTCGCTCCGGTGCGGGCTATAGACCGTTTTTCATGCTCAGAGCGAGTTTCTCGACACCCATGCCGCGGGTACGTTAGCTCTGAAGTCGGCGGCGACCTGATCCGTCGGCCCCGACCTTGAGGACACCGAATGAAGAAGTCAGCCCACCGCCGACATCCGCGCGTCATCGGAATGGCCGCCGCGTGTGCGGCCGGGGTCTCCGCGGCCGTCATCACCGCGCCGGCGGCTACCGCCGCCGACTGCACCGCCAGCGGGCTCAGCACCGTCGCGGGTGGTGTGCTGGCCGAGGCGGGCGGCTACCTCGCTGGCCATCCAGGTGCTAACAACGTGTTGACTGCCGCCGCCACGGAGCCACCTGATGTGGCGCGCACCAATGTGCGGGGTTACTTCACGTCCAACCCCGGCGAGTTCCTCGACCTCCGGCGGATCGCTGCGCCACTGCAGGACCTGCGTAATCAGTGCGGTATCGCGGTCAGCCCGGGTCAGCTCGCGACGCTGTTCGACACGATGTCCGGAGCCTGATCGCCGCTGCGGATCGCCGATGAGTTTCGGTGGCGTCGGGAGTCGATACGTCGACGGGATCTGGCACATCAAAGGGAGACGCGATGACGACTGAGTCGACAACGGCAGCGGGGAAGCCCCCGGTGGTCGATGTTCAGACATGGCGCGCGGCACTGGATGATCTGCGGCGCCGGGAGAAGGCGGCGACGCGGGAGCTCGATGCGATCGCGGCGGAGCGCCGGCGACTGCCGATGGTCCAGATGGATGACTACACGTTGATCGGAGCGGACGGACCCATTCGTCTCGTCGATATCTTCGACGGCCGATCCCAGCTCATCGTCTACAACCACATGTGGGACGACGGCGCGGAATGGCAGTGCGGTGGCTGCACGAGCCTCACGTCGCAGTACACCCGACTCGACTTCCTCGACAACTACGACGCCCGGTTCGTCATCGTCACCAACGGTCCCATCGACGAGGCGCTGGCCTACCGGGACAAAGTCGGCAACCGGATGGAGTGGTACTCCTCGTCGGAGAGTTCGTTCGGCGCCGACGTCGACGCGGCCCCCAACCAGGGGTTCGCCTTCAATGTCTTCCTGCGTGACGGCGATACGGTCTACCGCACCTGGCACACGAACGGTCGCGGTGTGGAGCAGCTCAGCTACACCTTCCCGTTGAAGGACATCCTTCCGTGGGGGCGGCAGGAGGAGTGGCTGGACTCACCGCAGGGGTGGCCATCGCGGCCGACGTACTCGGGATGGTTGGACAGTCCCGATGTCGCGCGACTGTACGGAAGCGGTGGCTGACCGCACGTCACATGCGTCCGAAGCGTGCGCGCACGAAGCTGTATGCGCCGAACGCGGCGATGCCGAGTGCGGCCACGATGAGCAGGAACTTGCCGAACGGGGCATTGCCCAGAGCCTTGACCGCCGCATCGATGCCCGACGCCTTCGACGGATCGGCCTGCAGCGTCGCCACAATGACGAGCACACCCGCGCCGGCCAGCACCAGGCCCTTGGCCACGTAGCCGCCGATGCCGACGGCATTGATGCCAGTGCCGCCCGACACCCGCAGATCCTTCAAGAACTTCTTGGACGCGCCCTTGTAGACGTGATAGCCACCCACGCCGATGAGGCCGAGCGCGACCGCGATGAGAAGCGCCTTGCCCCAGCCGGATTGCATCAACTGCGCGCTCATTCCGCTGTTCTGCTGACTGCTCTGTTGACCGCTTCCCATCGCGAAGCGCGCCGCGGACAGCGCGATGGCGAAATTCACGATCGCCAGCCCGAGGGACTTGGCGCGTTTCCATGCCGGGGTGTCGTCCTGGTTGGGCCCGGAGCCCTCGCCGGGCTTCGAGCCGACGATCGCTTCAGCCACTCGCCACAGCCCAAGTGCGACAAGGCCGACCGCGGCCACCCAGAGGATCACAGCGCCGCCGGTCTGGCTGGCCAGCGCCGCCAGGGCGCCGGACTGATCGGCATTGCCGCCGGACCCAAAGGCGATACGGATGATGATGTACGCAACGAGCAGATGCAGCACGCCGCTGGTGACGAAGCCCGCGCGTGCGGTGTATTCGAACGCGTCGCTGTCGGTCGCACGATCCGCCGCGCCGTGCATTGTGTTGTTGGTCATGCCGTCCTGTACCCGCTTTTTGACGGTGGCGAAACTACGCGGCTGTGGACAAGTCGGCGGTTGGGGATGAATGCGCTCTGATGACCGCTGAATGTCGGGGTCGTTTCGCACGGTGTGGCTATGACGTTTTCGAAGACTTCGTGGACCCGCGCCGAGATCGGCGCACTCGGAGAACGTTTGGCGGTCGAGCATCTGCAGTCGTTGGGGCTGCGGGTGCTCCACCGCAACTGGCGTTGCCGTTATGGCGAACTCGACGTGATCGCGGCCGACGATGCTGGGCGCATCGTGGTGTTCGTTGAGGTGAAGACTCGCACCAGCGACCGGTTTGGGGGCGTCGAACAGGCCGTCACACCGGAGAAGGTGCGTCGGCTGCGGCGACTGGCCGGGCTGTGGCTGGCTCGGCAGGACGCTCGATGGTCCGACGTACGCATCGACGTCATCGGTGTGCGCATCGGGCGGCGGCCCATCCCCGAGATCACTCACCTGCGGGGAGTGGGCTGATGGCGCTGGGGCGAGCATTCTCGGTGGCGGTTCGCGGTCTCGACGGGCACATCGTGGAGATCGAAGCCGACATTGCGTCGGGCCTACCCGGTGTGTACCTGGTCGGGCTGCCCGACGCCGCATTGCAGGAGTCGCGGGACCGGGTTCGCGCGGCGATCACCAACTGCGGCAACGAGTGGCCGCAAGCACGGCTGACGCTGGCGCTCTCACCCGCCACCCTGCCGAAGGTGGGTTCTGTCTACGACATCGCTCTGGCCTTGGCGGTGCTGTCCGCTCAGAGCAAGGCGGAGTGGGCGCGGTTGAAAAAGACGGTCCTGCTCGGTGAGTTGGCGCTCGACGGCCGGGTGCGGCCCGTAAAGGGGGTGCTGCCCGCCGTACTGGCCGCCAAGCGGGAGGGGTGGCCCACTGTCGTCGTGCCCGTCGACAACCTGGCTGAGGCGGCCCTGGTGGATGGCATCGATGTCAGGGGAGTGCGGACTCTCGGCCAACTGAAGTCCTGGGTCGAGGGCAATGCGCAACTCGAGGACAGCATCGAAAGGCCCTGCCCTGCGCCGGAGCCTGTCGCCGACCTGGCCGACGTGATCGGTCAGACGCAGGCCCGGTACGCGGTCGAGGTCGCCGCCGCCGGTGCACATCACTTGATGCTGACCGGCCCGCCGGGTGTTGGGAAAACGATGCTGGCGCAGCGGCTTCCGGGATTGTTGCCTGAGCTGAGCGAAAGTGAGGCGCTCGAGGTGACGGCGATCCACTCGGTCGCGGGCTTGCTTTCGGGCAGCACGCCATTGATTACCCGGCCACCGTTCGTGGCGCCGCATCACACCTCAACCGTCGCGGCGATGGTCGGTGGCGGCAGCGGAATGGCCCGGCCCGGTGCGGTCAGCCGTGCCCACCGTGGCGTGCTATTCCTCGACGAGTGCGCCGAGATCGGCGTCAGTGTCATGGAGGCGTTGCGAACTCCCTTGGAGGACGGTGAGATTCGGCTGGCCCGCCGCGACGGCGTGGCGCGCTACCCGGCTCGCTTCCAATTGGTGCTGGCCGCCAACCCGTGTCCGTGCGCGCCGGCGGATCCGCGGGACTGCATCTGTCCGGGGCAGGTCAAGCGGCGCTACCTCGGCAAGCTGTCGGGGCCACTGCTCGACCGGGTTGACCTGGTTGTCGAGATGCACTCGGAGCGCGCCGGTGCATTCGCCCAGCAGGAAGGCGAGCCGACCGCCGCAGTGTGCGAGCGGGTCGCGACAGCGCGCGAGGCTGCTGCCGGGCGGTGGCGACCGCACGGGATCCGCACCAATGCCGAAGTGAGCGGTTCCTTGCTGCGCAAGGAGTTCCGGCTTGCCAAGGCAGTGATGAAACCGCTGAGCGATGCTCTCGACCGAAAGCAGATCAGCATGCGTGGCGCCGTTCGCAGTTTGCGGGTTGCTTGGACGCTTGCCGACTTGGCGGGACGAACGTCGCCCGGGTTGGAAGACGTCAGCACTGCGTTGAGCTTTCGACAGAACGGGGGAGCGCGATGAATGACGAGATCGCACGTGCGTGGGCCTATCTGTCGCGCGTCGCGGAGCCACCGTGCCCCGAGTTGAAGGCGTTGGCGAGACGGGCTGGCCCGGTGGAGGCGGCTGAACGCGTGCGGGTCGGCGAGGTCGATGACGTCATTGCCAGGCGTGTCGAGGCGAGACGTCAGATCGATTGTGCAGCAGAAGATTTAGATGTGCTGGACCGGATGGGTGGACGGCTGATTACCGCGGAAGATGCCGAGTGGCCGCTGTTGGCATTCAACTCGTTTTGCGGCGTGGCCGACCGGCTGCGGCCACAGGCACACGAACCGATGGTGCTGTGGGCCGTCGGGCCTGCGTCCCTCGATGAGGTTTCCGACCGTGCCGCCGCCATTGTCGGTACCAGGGCTGCCACCGCATACGGTGAGTTCGTTGCGGCTGATCTCGCCGCGGGTTTGGCGACACGCGATGCGGCGGTCGTATCGGGCGGTGCATTCGGGATCGACGGCGCCGCTCACCGCGCCGCGCTGGCGGCCGACGGATTGACGGTCGCGGTACTCGCAGGCGGAGTCGATGTGCCATACCCGGCAGCGCATGCCGCGATGTTGCGACGCGTTCGCGATCAGGGTCTCTTGATCAGCGAGTATCCACCCGGCGAACGCCCCGCTCGGCACCGCTTTCTGACCCGTAACCGGTTGGTCGCCGCCCTTGCCGGTGCCACTGTTGTCGTCGAGGCAGGTGCTCGCAGCGGTGCGGCCAACACCGCGGCCTGGGCCCGTGCGCTCGGCCGCTCGGTGTGCGCCGTGCCGGGTCCGGTGACGTCGTCGGTGTCGGTGGGATGCCACGCCCTGTTGCGGGCCGGCGCCCATGTGGTCACCCGCGCCGAGGAGTTGGTCGAATTGATCGGCCACATGGGCGAACTCGCTCCCGATGAGCAGCGCCCGGTGTCTGTGCTCGACGGGCTGGCCGACACCGACAAGCGGGTATACGACGCGCTTCCTGCCCGAGGCTCCCGCACCGCCGACGAGGTCGCGGTGGCCGCCGGCTTACCGCCGATGCAAGTGTTGGGCCCGCTTGCGGTGCTCGAGCTGGCCGGTTTGGTGGTGCGCCGGGAGGGTAGGTGGCGGCTCGCTCGCCCAACATGA
>CAVRFN010000002.1:0-110717 GCA_963720345.1 uncultured Actinomycetota bacterium | reverse complement strand
GTGTCATGGCGAACCACGATGCCAGCGCCGGGCTTTCGCGGACGTTACGCAGCGACACCATCATGCCCTCGATCAGTCGCTCGCGCGGATCGGCCACCGAAGTCGACCTGATCGGTCATCTCGCGGTAGAGCCGGTAGCTCTCACGATGCACATAGGATGTATAGAGCGCGTCCCGGTTCTCGAAATACCGGTACAGGGTGGCGCGGGAACAACCTGCGGCCGAGGCGATTTCGTGCATGCCGACGGTGGCCGCCTCCTTCTGCGGCGAACAACTCGCCGGCGGCATCCAGAATCCGGTCGGCGGCGACCTCGGTCCGCTGTGCGGCCAGCCAGTCGCCGGGCATCAGACTTTCACCGTGAGGGGAACCGACAATGGTCGACGCACGTAACTGCCTCCGGCCCAGATGATTCCGTCCTCGTCGACCTCGAAGTCGGGCATCCGTGTCATCAGCTCGGTCAGTGCGACCCGCGATTGCATCCTGGCGGCCGCGGCGCCGAGACAGTGATGAGCGCCGTGGCTGAAGGTCAGGATGTTGCGCGGTTTGCGCGTCACGTCGAGTTCGCCGGCATCGTCGCCGTACTGACGTTCGTCGCGGTTGGCCGATCCGTAGAGGAGCATCACGCGGCGCCCCTCGGGGATGGTGGTGTCTCCGACCGTGACGTCGCGGGTCACCGTCCGGCCGAGCATCTGTACCGGCGAGGTCAGGCGCAGGAACTCGTCGACGAGTCGGGGATCAGATCGGGGTTGTCGGCCAGCAGCTTTCGCTGGTCGGGCCGCTGGTGCAGCAGTTGCACGGAACCGCCCAGCATGCCGGTCGTGGTGTCGTTCCCGCCGGTGACCATCGTGAAGGTGAAGGCCAGAATCGACAGCACGCCCGCGATGTCGCCGTCCGCGCCGACGCCGGCGGCAACGAGATGGGAGACCGTGTCGTCCTCGGGCTCGACGCGTCGCTTTTCGATCAGCGCGGTGAAGTACGCCATCATCTCTCCGAGCGCGTCACCGAGGGTGCCCAGCGCCCCGCCGACGCCGCCCTCGGCGGTGTTGGCTGCGACGATCGCCTCGGTCCAGCCGTCGAACTTGTCGCGGTCGGACTCCGGCACACCGAGGTAGTGCGCGACCACCATCGACGGCAGCGGCTTGAACAGTTCGGCGACGATGTCGCCGCCACCGTTGGCGCGGATCCGCTCGATTCGGTCTACGACGTAGTCGCGCACCTTGGGCTCGACCGCCTCGACTTGGCGCGGCGTGAATCCTCGCGACACCAGCCTGCGGAACTCGGTGTGCACCGGCGGGTCCTGCATGACCATCGGCGGGTTGTCGGCCAAACCGATGAGTTCGAGTTCGCCGTAGTTGACCGTGAGGCCCTGTGCCGACGAGAAGGTCTCGTGGTCGCGCGCCGCCGCGAAGATGTCGGCGTGCCGTGACATCACGTAGTAGTCGTGGTCGGGTTGTCGTCGGGGACGACGTGGTGCACGGGATCGTGGTCACGTAGCGCCCGGTACATGCGCCCATGGGCTGGCCCAGGTGTCGGCGGTGGCGAGCTGGAAACGGACCGGGTGAGCTCTGAGACAGAGTCGCTGTCATGTCTCATTGGTACGACAACCGCAGGATCGTGTCAATAGGCAGCAGCAGATTGCCCGATTTGTCGCAGATAACGCACACAGATTCATGCGCGACGGCGCTAGATCGCGGCGCCGGGATTGAGGATGTTGTCCGGGTCGAGGGCCGCCTTGATGCGCCGGTTGAGTTCCATCGCCTCGGGGCCCATCTGACCCTCCAGCCACGGCCGCTTCAACCGGCCGACGCCGTGCTCGCCGGTGATCGTGCCGCCGAGACCGACGGCCAGGTCCATGATCTCGCCGAACGCCTGCTGGGCGCGCTCGGCCATCGCGGCGTCGGCGGGGTCGAACACGATCAGCGGGTGGGTGTTGCCGTCGCCGGCGTGCGCGATCACCGAGATCAACAGATCGTGGTGCTGCGCGGCGATCTTCTCGACGCCCGCCGACCAGATCGGCCAGCGCGGGCAGCGGCACGCCGACATCCTCGAGCAGCAGCGAGCCCTTCCCTCCACCGCGGGGATGCGAACCGGCGCGCCGCGACGAACGCTTCGCCCTCGTCCGGATCGGAGGTCGAGAACACTTCCGTCGCACCGGTTTCGGTGAACACCTCGGCCATGAACTCGGCGTCCTCGCGCCCGCGGCCCGCGGTCGTCGGAGGCGGCGACCATCATCGCGGCGGCCGTCGCGGTCCAGCCCCATCCTGAGCTTGTCCTCGACGGCGTTGATGCGACGCCGAGTCCATGAACTCCAGCATCGACGGCCGGATCTTGCCGGTGATGGTGACGACGGCATTGCGCGGCGGCCTCCACGTCGTCGAAGGTGGCGACGACGGTGCTGGCCACCGTGCTGCGGCGGCAGCAGTCGCAGGGTCACCTCGGTGATGACCCCGAGCGTGCCCTCGCTGCCGACGAACAGCTTCGTCAGCGCCAGCCCCGCGACGTCCTTCAACCGCGGCCCGCCGAGTCGCACCGCGGTGCCGTCGGCCAGCACCACCTGCAGCCCGAGCACGTAGTCGGTGGTGACGCCGTACTTCACGCAGCACAGTCCGCCGGCGTTGGTGGCGATGTTGCCGCCGATGCTGCAGATCTCGAACGACGACGGATCCGGCGGATACCACAGCCCGTGCTCGGCGACCGCCTTCTTGACCTCGGCGTTGAGCAGGCCGGGTTGGACGACGGCCGTGCGGGTGACCGGGTCGACGGTGATGTCGCGCATCTTCTCGGTGGACAGCACGATGCGCGCCGTCGAGCGCGGTTGCCCCGCCGGACAGTCCGGTGCCCATGCCGCGGGGCACCACCGCGACCTTGTGGGCGGTGGCCCATCGCATCACGCGCCTGCACTTCCTCGGTGCGAGCGCGGCCGGACCACCGCCAGCGGGGTGCCCGCGTTCGGATCGACGGCGCGGTCCTGCCGGTAGGACGCCAGGATGTCGGGATCGGTGACGACCGTGCCGTCGGGAAGTTCGGCGATCAGGTCAGCCAGCACGTCCGCGCTCACGGATCGATGCTACGAGCGTCGCGTCACGGGACCATCCAAGACAACACAGGTGAGGCCTGCAACCCCGAGATGATGCACATCAGGAAGAGGAAGCCCAGGCTCCACAGCACCACCCGGCGGAAGATGTCACCCTCCTTGCCGTCGAGGCCCACCGCCGCTGCCGCGATGGCAAGGTTCTGCGGCGAGATCATCTTGCCGAGCACGCCGCCAGAACTGTTCGACGCGGCCATCAGGATGTCGGACAGTCCGGCCTGGTTCGCAGCGGTCACCTGTAACGCGCCGAAGAGGGAATTGGCAGAGGTGTCCGAGCCGGTGACCGCGACCCCGAGCCAACCAAGGATGGGGGACAGCAGCGCGAATGCCCCACCCGCCGCGGCCATCCAGGTGCCGAGGGTGATCGTCTGACCGGACAGGTTCATCACGAAGGCCAGTGCCAGCACCGTCATGACCGTCACGATCGCCCAGCGCAGCTGATGCAGTGTCACCCCGTAGGCCTTGAGTGCCCGTGGCGCGGAAAGCTTCAACGCGACCATCGTGAGGATGCCGGCGACGAGCATCTGGGTGCCAGGAGTCGTCAGCAGGTTCAGGCTGAATTTCGTGAGGCGACAACGACTCGCCGTTCGGGTCGACGACGTCGAGTCCGGGCCAGTTGAAGGCGAACGTTGCCTTGTCGAGCAGCTTTTTCACCGCGGAGATCTGACACACGACGAAGACCGCGATGATGATCGCGTACGGCGCATACGCCCGGATGACGTCGGCACGCGAATCGTGCCGGCCGTCGGCGTTGGAGACCCGCTGGGCGAAATCGGCGGACGGTTCGTCGGCCGCGCCGCCCGCGACGGCTGCCGGCTGCTCGGTATAGGCGTGCCTCGGTCGCCAGACCCGCACCAGAGCCGACCACCGCGGCGGCGGACACCAGCGACGCGACCACATCGGCCAGCGGCACGGACAGGAAGTTCGAGGTGGCGTACTGGGCCACCGCGAACACCACGCCGCAGACCACGGCGGCCGGCCAGGTCTCCCGGATGCCGCGCCAGCCGTCGACGATGGCGACGAGCGCCAGCGGTACGAGCAGCGCCAGAATCGGGGTCTGTCGACCCACCATCGCGCCCAGCGTGTCGACGGGCAGTTCGGTGACCTTGCCCAGGGTGATGATCGGCGTCGCCATGGCGCCGAACGCGACGGGTGCGGTGTTGGCGACCAAGGCGAGCACCGCGGCCTTCAGCGGCTTGAAGCCGAGCGCCATCAGCATCACCGATGTCACCGCGACCGGGGTGCCGAATCCCGCCAGTGCCTCGATCAACGCGCCGAACGAGAACGCGATGATGATGGCCTGGATCCTCTGGTCGTCACTCACCTGGCTGAATGATCGCCGCAACACGTCGAAATGGCCGGTCTCCACGGTCATCTGGTACACCCAGATCGCGTTGATGACGATCCACAGAATCGGGAAGAACCCGAACGCGGCGCCCTCGGTGCCGGCCAGCAAGGTCTGCCCGATGGGCATGCCGTAGACCATGACGGCGATCACGATGCTGACAGCCAGCGATATCAGCGACGCCACCCAGGCCGTCATCTTCAGCGCGCCGAGCATCACGAACAGCAGCAGGAGCGGTAGCGCCGCGACCACCGCACTCCAGGCGAGCGAGTCGGCGATCGGATCGAGAACTTGCTGGTACATGGTTTGACCTCGATTGTGGTGCGCATCACATCTAGGTCGGGGTTACCCGTGGAGACCGCATCTGTAACCGCGGAGAATCGCCGTGCTGTAAACAGATATCGAAATACCCGCATATGAAATTGACGCGCGTTATAGTCGCGCCGTGATCAGCGGGGATCCGCTGGCGGGACGCGACGGCGAGCTCTCAACGATTCGTCGCGCGCTCAGCGGGGGCAGCAAGAATTCCGGCGTAGTGATCGTGGGGGCCGCGGGCGTCGGCAAGACCCGGCTCGCACGCGAAGTGCTGACGCGCGCCGAGAGCGCGGGGGAGCGCACGAACTGGATCGTCGGCACCGAATCCGCGAGGGCACTACCACTCGGGCGCCTTCACCGCTCTGATCAGCGATGCGATCGCCGATCCCATGCCAAATGTGCGGCACGTGATCAATTCCTTTGTCGCCCAACAGCGTCAGGGCCGGATCCTGATCGGCGTCGACGACGCACACCTTCTCGACGGACTGTCCGCACACGTCGTTCATCAACTGGCCCACAGCCGGGGCGCGCGCCTCGTGGTGACGTTGCGGGCAGGCACGAAACCACCCGACGCCATCACCGCCCTGTGGAAAGACGGCCTGCTCACCCGCCTCGACCTGGAGCCGCTGACCATCGACGCGACGCGCGCCATGATCGAGACCGCCCTTGGCGGCGTCGTGGACGCCCGCAGTGCGCGCCGCTTCTGGAAGCTCACGGGCGGAAACGCGCTGTTCCTGCACCAGCTCGTCAAGGACCAAGTGGCCGCGGGCCGGATGCGGATGATTGCCGGTGTCTGGATGTGGGACGGCGACGTCGCGGTATCGCAGAGCATCAGCGACATGGTCGGCAGGCAACTGCACGAACTCACCGAAGAGGTGGCCCTCGTCGTCGACACCTTGTCGCAGTGCGAACCGCTGGCCGTCGACGTCCTGTGCGATCTGGTGGGGCGACGCGACGTCGAGAGTGCCGAGCAGATGCAGCTGATCACCATCGAGCGTTCCGGCGATCAACTCATGGCCCGCATGGCCCATCCGCTGTACGGCGAACTCCGGCGGGCCGCGGCAGGCGAAATGTACCTGTCGAAGATCCGCGGCCAACTGGCGCAGCGGCTGGCAAAGGACGCGGACGCGGATTCGCAGGCGACCGTGCGCCGGGCCTTGCTTGCGCTGGAGTCCGACCTGCCCCCGGATCCGCAACTGTGCCTGCAGGCCGCGCAGTATCGCGATGACTCTGCTCGACCTCGAACTGGCCGATCGCTTCGCCACCGCGGCAGCATCGGCAGGAGCGCCCGACGCACTCGGCGGTGCGGGCGATGAACCTGCTGCTTCTCGGCCGCGGCCCCCAGACCGAGGAAGTCTTGTGCGCGATCGGCGAAGACGGCGCCGAAGGGGCCAACCAGTGGGCCACCCTGCGGCGCCGCGAACCTGATCTGGATGCTCGGCCGGTGCAACGACGCCGCGGCTCTGCTCGAGGAGCTGGCGATCGGCCCGGAATCGCCTGCGGACATGGCTGCGCGGGTGGCGGTGCAAGCATGCGTCGACGCGGTCGTCCGCCCGGTGCGACGCTGCTGCGGAAAAGGCCTCAGCGGCACTGGATTCCGGCTTGCTGTCGGACTACCACGCGATGATGGCGTCGGTCGCGTTGACCATGGCGCTGGGCGCACTGGGCCGAGGCGACGACCTCACCACCGTGGCACAGGCCGCCCTCGACCGTGCCATCACATCGTTCCAGGCGTCACACATGCGGTTCTGGTTCGGCAGCGTCTACGCCCGGGCATGCAGGCTGACCGGCCGGATCGACGAATGCGTCGCGATGGTTGCGCGGCTTGCCGACTCGGCACGTGAGGTTCCGAGCCTGGCCTACGCCAACCTCGCATCCCTGATGGGCGTCGCCGAACTCATGCGCGGCGACGTCAGGGCCGCCGTGAAACTTCTGCATGAGGCGCTCGCCGGTGTCGAAAGGCACGGTGTCACAACCGGTCTGCGCCCCGCCACCTGCTTTCTGCTTGCCGAGGCGCACGCGAAACTCGGCGAGGCGGAGGCCGCCAAGGAAGCGATCGCCGAGGCGCAGTCCTGTGTCCCGCCCGACTATCTGTTCATGCAGACCGCGCTGAGCGTCGCCACCGGGTGGTCGCTGGCCGCGAACGGCTGCGTCAACGAGGCGATCGCCACTGTGAAGTCGGCCGCGCGTCAGGGCGCGCGAACGCAATCAGCCGACTCACGAACTGGCCTGTCTGCAGGTGGCGGCGCAGTGGGGCGACGCCGCCGGAGCGGTGCGCGCCCGCGAGCTCGCCGACGAGCTTGGATCTGCCGCTGGCCAAAGCCGTTGCCCGGCATACGGAATCGCTGGCCGCCGACGATGGCGAAGGTCTGCTGGCGGCGTCGGGCGAATACCGGGCGATAGGTGACCGCGCGGCCGCTGCCGATGTCGCCGCGCAGGCGGCCGTCGCCTTCACCGGCAGACCAGCAGCGCAAGCGCGGTCTGTACGCCGCCGCGGTGGCGAAGGAACTCAGCGACGCGTGCGGCGGGCTGTGCACACCGGCGTTGCGCAGCCCGGCGAGCCAGCCCTTGACCGGGCGTCAGCGTGAGATCGTCGAACTCGTCCTGGCGGGCCTGTCCAACCGTCAGATCGCCGACCGGCTGGTGATGTCCGTACGCAGCGTCGAGGGCCACGTGTACCGCGCCTGTCAACGGGTCGGGGCCAGCTCCCGTGAGGAACTGGCCGCATCGCTCGCGCAGGGCCCGGCCGCGGCGCGCTAGGTCCGCTCAGCTTGACGACTTCGGCGGGCGGCGGGCGATCCAGATCCCGCAGCGCAGGCAGGAAGATCGCGACGACGCCGAGAAGCAGCATCGGCAGCGCCAGCGCCAAGAAGGTCGCATGCAGGCCGGCCGCGTCGGCGAGTGGGCCCGCAACGATCAAGCCCGAGCGGCCCCGCGGCGTAGGCCAGCGATCCCATCACCCCGACCACCCGGCCGCGGAGATGTTTTGGCGCCCTCGTCTGCATCACGTAGTTGTAGATCGGCGCGATCGGCCCGTACACGAGTCCGACGACGGCGCACAGCACGAGGATGAGCGGCAACGGGGGCAGGAATGCGATGACGGTCATCGCCACGCCGAGGGTGATGACCGCGGTCAGCATGGTCGTCCGTCGGCTCATGTACTTCGACAGCACCGCATAGCCCAACGCGCCGATCAGACCGCCGACGCTCAGCGCCATCAGCACCCAACCCAGCTGCGCGGGCTCGTTGCGGTCGGTGAAGTACTTCGGGAAGAGAACGCTTTCCATCGGCATGTACAGGCCGGTGGCCGCCAGGTCCACGATGGCCAATGCGCGCAGCACCGGGTTGTGCCAGACGAATCGCAGGCCCTCGACGATGCCAGCCCAGACGTTCTCCGGGAGCGACTCCTTGCTCGGGTTTACCGGTGCCTTCCAGCTTCAACAGGCTGATTGCGATGATCGAGAGCCCGAACGCCGATGCAGTCACCCACATGGTGTTGACGCCCCCGAGGGTGGCGATCAGCAGACCGCCGATGCCAGGGCCGACGATGTAGGCGAGGTTGAAGATCGCCTCGTAGACGCTGTTCGCGTGGTCCAGGGTCCAGCCCGCACGACCGGCCGCCTCGGGCAGCATCGTCTCGCGTGCGGTCATTCCCGCCGGATCGAAGAACGCGCCGAGGGCGGCCAGAGCCGCAAGCACCGCGACGTTGATGACGTCGACGCCGAAAGTCAGCGTCAGCACAGGTACCGCCGCCACCGACAACGCCGACAACGTGTCGGCGATCATCGAGACGCGCCTACGTCCGAGATAGTCCACCGCGGCGCCTGCGATCAGGGTGGCCGCCAGCAGCGGCAGGGTCCCGCCATCGCCACGACCGACGCTTCGAGGGCAGAGCCGGTGCGCTGCAACACAAGCCACGGGAATGCCACGATCGTGATGCCGTTACCGGCGCCTGCCATCAGCGCGGCGAACAGAATCAGGTACAGCGGGCCGCGCTTGGTGTTCGTCATAAGGATCGGGACGAATCTAGCAGCGGCGAGGGCCGCCCGGCATTCCGATATGCACCGCATGCACAGTGGTCATGTGAAGGTGAAGCTGGCCCATCCGCGTACCGGCGTGCTGTTCGACTCGCCGGTACCACCGGGTGCCGGATGGCCCGGGGATGAGGCCTCGCCCGCGACCGCCGTCGCAGCGACACCGAGGCAGGTTGTCCGGCTGGCCGCTGAGGTGACGACGGTCGAGCAGCTGGACGCCGAGGTATCGGTGTGTCGAGCGTGTCCCCGGCTTGTGGCGTGGCGGGAAGAAGTCGCGGTCGTCAAGCGCAAGTCCTACGCCGACCAACCGTATTGGGGGCGGCCGATACCCGGGTGGGGGTCGCCGCGGCCGCGGGTGATGATCGTGGGGCTGGCGCCGGCGGCGCACGGCGGCAACCGCACCGGCAGGGTTTTCACCGGCGATCGGTCGGGGGACTTCCTCTTCGCCGGGCTGCACCGCGCCGGGTTGGCGAACCAGGCACTCTGTGTCGACGCCGCGGACGGGTTGGCGCTGAACGACACTCGTGTCGTCGCTGCTGTGCGTTGCGCACCGCCCGCCAACGCGCCGACCCCGGCGGAGCGGGTCGCGTGCGCACCGTGGCTCGACGCCGAGTGGCGGCTCACGCATTCCTCTGTGCGGGTGATCATCGCGCTCGGAGGAATCGGGTGGCGGGCCGCGCTGGACATGGTGCGCACTGCCGGCGGGGCCGTCGGGTCGCCGGCACCGAAATTCGGTCACGGTGCGACGGCCGACCTCGGCGACGTCACGCTCATCGGCTGCTACCACCCCAGCCAGCAGAACACGTTCACAGGAAGGCTCACTCCGCAGATGCTCGACGACGTGTTCGGGCAGGCCAAGGCTCTGGCGATCCGTCGAATAGATGTGCTGGTCGGGAACGCGCAGGGGCCACGTAGCGTTGATGCTGCAATGCGGCTTTCTGTCCTAGACCTCGTCCCGGTACGCACCGACCAGTCCACATCGGATGCGTTGGCGGCCTCTACCCGCCTGGCGCAGGCGGCTGATCGGCTGGGGTACACCCGCTACTGGATCGCCGAGCACCACAACATGCCATCGGTCGCGGCGACCAGCCCACCGGTGGTCATCGCCCATCTGGCGGCGCACACCACACAGCTGCGGCTGGGCTCCGGTGGCGTCATGTTGCCCAACCACGCACCGCTGGCCGTCGCCGAGCAATTCGCGCTGTTGGAGGCTGCACACCCGGGGCGGATCGACCTCGGTATCGGCCGGGCGCCCGGTTCCGACCCGGTCACATCCATGGCGCTGCGGGGTGCCGCCGGCCGCGACGATCGCGATATCGAGGCTTTTCCCGAGTATCTCGATGACGTCGTCGCGCTGATGAGCGCACACGGTGTGCGGGTGCCGATCCCGAACCAGCGTTACGTCCTCAAGGCGACTCCTGCCGCGGTTTCAGAGCCGAAGCTGTGGCTGCTGGGCTCGTCGATGTACTCGGCGCACCTGGCCGCCGCCAAGGGCCTGCCGTACGTGTTCGCACACCACTTCTCGGGCCAGGGCACAGCCGAGGCGCTGGCGGTGTACCGGTCGGAGTTCCGGCCCAGTGAGCTGACGCCCGAGCCTCTGACGTTCCTCACGGTCAACGCGATAGTTGCCGAAACGCACGACGAGGCAATGGCTTTGGCACTGCCGAACCTGCAGATGATGGCGCGCCTGCGGACCGGTCAGCCGCTCGGAGCGCTGGATCTCGTCGAGGATGCCCAGTCCGCGGTGATCAGCCCGCAGGCACAGAGCATCGCCGAAGCCGTCCTGCGTCGTTCCGTCGTCGGGTCACCGACCGATGCGGCCGATCAGATACGTGCGCTGGCCGATGAATTCGGCGTCGACGAGGTCATGGTCAACCCAGCCGCCTCGGCGCGGCGCGGCACCGATCCGGCGACCGCGCCCGCGCGGGAAATCGACACTGGAATTGCTGGCCAAGGAATTGTTCTAAAGCGCTATGCCGGGGTCAGCTCGATGACGGAGATCGGTCGCGTCGTCTTCTTCTGATAGGCGGTGTAACGGCCGCTGTTGTTCTCGTCGGCGATCCGAAAGAGTCGGGCGTAGTCGGCGTCGTCGGGTCCCACGACGCGCGCTGTGACCGGAAATCGCTTGCGGCCCACGTTGATCTCGACCTCGGGATGCGCCTTGAGGTTGTGGTACCAGGCCGGATAGCGCTTCGCGCCGGCGTTGGATGCGACGATCAGATAGTTCGCCGCCGTCCCTCGCGTAGGTCAGCGAGTTCGTCCTTGCCGCACCCGTTTTCGCTCCGATCGAGCGCAACAACAGGTTCGGCGGCGCAAACGGGCAGGCGGTGGCCGATCCAGCCGTTGGTGCCCTGATACACCATGTCGTGGATGCTCAGTACCTTCAACACCGCTCGCTGAATGCGTGAAGCCATGGGTCAATCCTGCGCAGCGGAGTCGAGTTTCGCCAGCGCTTCCCGAAGGAGGCGGCCGGATTCCTCGCGGTCCGGGTCGCGCCGCAGCAGCATGCCTTTCGCGAAGGACAGCTTGTCGCCGCTCTGCCGGGGCAGGACGTGCAGGTGGATGTGGAACACGCTCTGAAAGGCGGCTTTGCCGTCGTTGATGACGACGTTGTTGCCGTCGGCGTGCAGACCGGACTGCCGGGCCGCCCGTGCGATCCGCTGGCCGATGGTCACCATGGCGGCGACCGTTTCCGGCGGCGTGTCGGTCAGGTCGACGGAGTGCTGCTTGGGGATCACCAGCGTGTGGCCCCGGGTGAAGGGCCGGATGTCGAGGAGTGCCAGATAGTCGTCGTCCTCGTAGATCTTGATGGCGGGAGCCTCGCCGGCGACGACAGCGCAGAACACACAGGACATTCCGCCACGTTAGCGGTTCGACTGCTCGAGCTCGGCACGGCTCGTAGCCTGTCCGACGGAGGTATCGCATGGACGATCGTGAACTCGCCTTCGCAGGCGCCGCGCAGCAGGCACGGCTGCTGGCAGACGGCACCATCACCGCACCGGCGCTGCTCGATGTGTACCTGGAACGCATCGCCCGCCTCGACCCCGAACTGCGGTCCTATCGCGTCGTGCTGGCCGACAGCGCTCGGGAGCAGGCGGCCGCCGCCCAGGCCCGCCTGGACGCAGGTGAACGGCTGCCGCTGCTCGGTGTGCCGATCGCCATCAAGGACGACGTCGACGTCGCGGGTGAGGTCACGACGTGCGGGACGTCGGCCCACGGACCCGCTCGCACCGCCGACGCCGAAGTGGTTCGGCGACTGCGCGAGGCGGGCGCGGTCATCGTCGGCAAGACCGCCGTGCCCGAGATGACGGTGTGGTCGTTCGCCGAGACGCTCACGTTCGGTGCGACGCGCAATCCGTGGAACACCGACTACGCGCCCGGGCGGCAGCAGCAGCGGCAGCGGCGCGGCGGTCGCCGCGGGACTCGCATCGATGGCGTTGGGGTCCGACGGCATGGGGTCGATCCGGATCCCGTCGACGTGGTGTGGGCTGTTCGGGATCAAGCCGCAGCGGGATCGGGTGCCGCTGGCGCCCCACGACGACGCATGGAACGGCTTGATCGTCAACGGCCCGATCGCGCGAACGGTCGAGGACGCCGCACTCTTCCTCGATGTGACGAGCGACGAGTCCGGCTTCGTCGCCGCCGCGGCGAAAGAGCCTGGCCGGCTGCGGATTGCGTTGAGCACCAAGGTCCCTGCGGGAGTGGTGACGCGAGTGGGCGCCCAGCAGCGGGCGGCGGTGGAGGATGCGGCAGCGCTGCTGCGCGAGCTCGGGCATCAGGTCGTCGTGCGGGATCCCGACTATCCAACGACCGCGATAGCCCATGCGTTGTCCCGGTACTTCCGTGGTGCCTACGACGATGTCCAGACGCTGCCGCGGCCCGAGCGACTGGAACCGCGTACCCGAAACTTCGCGCGGATCGGTGGATTGATCTCCGATGAGCGGATGAATCGCATCAGGGCGGCAGAGAGCGAACGTCGCCGAACGCATCCATGTCGATCTATGACGACGTGGACGTCGTCATCACGCCGGGCACGGCGTTGGGGCCGTCGCGCATCGGCGCCTACCAGCGGCGCGGTGCGGTCTCGACGCTGACGCTTGGTCGCGGCGCGGGTGCCGTTCCAGGCGGTGTTCAATGTCGACGGGTCAGCCGGCGGCCGTCGTGCCGTGGGGCTTCGACGGCAACGGCATACCGACATCGATCCAGTTGGTGGGCCGGCCGTTTGACGAGGCGACGCTGCTGTCGCTGAGCGCGCAGATCGAGAAGGCGCGACCGTGGGCGGATCGCCGACCCCCGGTGTCCTAGCGCTGCGGTGATGGCGTCGCGCCAGGCGGCCAGCTTGTCCTCGTAACGCATCGTCTGGGCGGGACTCGTCGACGGGAGCCGCCGATAGTGCACGTCCGGAGCGGCCGAGCGACACGGACGAGTCGGTTGAAGTTCTTCTCCGCGGCCGCACCGTTGAAGAAGACCCGGGTGATACCGGGCTGTGCGATCGAACAGCTCGCCAAAGTTGTTGGGCACCATGCTGTCCGGCTCTACCGCCGAATCCAGACTGCCTGCGCGTCGACATGATTTCAGCACGTCCCACACCGCGATGCCGTTGGCAACAGCGCCGCGGTCCGGTCGTCGTACGGATCGTCGGCGGCGAATCCGAAGAGCTCACCGGTGATCCGCCAGAACGCATTGCGGGGATTGCCGTAGTACTGCTGGGACGCAACAGACATCACGCTGAGCATGTTGCCGAGGATCAACGTGTGCGCCCCGTCGCCGACGATCGGGTCAAGCCCATGCACCAGTGGCGCGGTCATGAGGCCGAATATCGCACGGCGGCGGCGGTATACGTTGAGCCGGTGGCCGAAGACTTCGACATCGAGGCGTCCGGGCTGCTCGACGGTCTCGAGGGCAAGGCCCGCACCGAGCGGGCTGAACTCATCGAGTGGCTGCTGAGCGAAGGCTTCACCGTCGACCAGATTCGCGGCGAGGTCTCGCCGATGCTGCTGCCCGCGGGGCGGATCGTCGGCAACGACGGTGTGCATGTCCCGGCCCGTCAGATCTGCGACGAGGTCGGCATCGATCTGGAGCTGCTGGAGGCGATGCAGTCCGCGCTCGGCCTGCCGAGAGCCGACGATCCGGACGCGGCCATTCATCTGCGCGCCGACATCGAGGCGGCCGCGCGCGTGAAGATCTTCCTGGATATGGGCCTGAGCCGCGAGCAGGTGATCGCCGTGGCCAGAGTGCTGGGGCATGGCCTCGCGCAGACTGCAGAAGCCATGCGGGAGGTCGTGCTCGAGGCAGTCCTGTCGCCGGGGGCCTCCGAACTCGAGCTCGCGAAGTCCTATGAGGTGCTGGTGCGGGAGGTGTCGCCGCTGCTCGGGCCCGCTGTGCGAAGACGTCCTGCGGGTCCAGTTGCGCCACACGTTGGAGATCGAAGCGGTCAGCGCGGCCGAACGCGCCGCAGGCACGCTGCCTGGCGCGCGCCGCGTCGCTGTGGCGTTCGCAGACCTCGTCGGTTTCACGAAGCTCGGCGAAGCGGTACCCCCGGAGGAACTGGAGAATCTGGCCAGCCGGCTCACCTCCATGGCGCACGATGTCGTGGCACCGCCGGTTCGGTTCATCAAGACGATCGGTGACGCGGTGATGCTGGTCAGCCCGGACCCGGTAGCGCTGCTGCGCACCACGTTGGATCTGCTCGCCGCTGCCGCGAAGCACGACGACTTCCCGCAGATCCGGGTGGGCATGTCGTACGGGTCTGCGGTGAGTCGCGCGGGGGACTGGTTCGGCAGTCCGGTGAACGTGGCCAGCCGGGTGACCGGTGCTGCGCGGCCGGATTCGGTGCTGGTCGCCGAACCCGCTCGCGAGGCGATCGGTGAGGCGGACCGGTTCGCGTGGTCGTTCGCGGGCGCCCGCCACTTCAAAGGCGTCAAGGGGGAGACCAAGGTGTTCCGGGCGAGGGTGTCCGACGACTGACGCTGGTACTAGCGAAGACCAGCCCGAAGGCGGCGGCGTCAGGTTCTTTTAGGTTTACGATCCAGGAATGAACCGGGCCGTTATCGGGCTGACCTCAGCGGTGGTGCTGGCCGCCGCAATGGCAGGCGCAGGCGGCGCGCAGGCCCAGCCTCCGATACTGCCCGGTCCGTGCAATTTCACGGTGTCGCCGCCGCAGGTGATCCAGGTCGACGGCGTCGCGAAGGTGACGGCCACAGTGACCCCTGCCGGCTGTCTGGCCCCGTGGCAGCCCAAGTACGCGATCGCCTGCCTGTCCATCGTGGGCGAGGCCGATCGATGCACGCAGTCCAGAGATGCGATTCCGGCACAGGTCTTTTTCGAGCCGTATCAGCCGGGCAAGACCTACGAGTCGTCGGGCCGGGGCTGCGGCGCGATATTCGACTACACGACCGACCCCAACTGCCTGTTGGTCGGGCCGGTCACCGCGACGCTGTAGTCGCGGCGCGGTCGCTTACGATCAGCCGATGCGCGGTTCAAAGATCCTCATCACCGGCCCCACCGGGCAGGTCGCCGTTCCAGTCGCCAAGGCCCTCGCGGCCGACAACGAGGTGTGGGGCATCGCCCGCTTCACCGACGCCGCGGCGCGCGATGACCTCGAGAAGTCGGGTGTGCGGTGCGAGACGGTCAACCTGGCCAGTGGCGACTTCACCGGGATTCCGTCCGATTTCGACTATGTCATCAACCTCGCGGTGGCCAAGAGCGGTAGGTGGGACAAGGATCTCGCCGCCAATGCAGAGTCGGTCGGGCTCCTCATGGCGCACTGCCGCGGGGCGAAGGCCTTCCTGCACTGTTCGTCGGGGGCCGTCTACGACCCGCCCGACGACGACCCCCGTCCTGAACGTGCCGTGCTCGGCGACAACCACAAGCCAATGTTCCCAACGTATTCCATCTCCAAGATCGCCGGTGAAGTCGTCGTCCGCACGATGGCGCGTGCGCTCGGCATTCCCAGCACCATCGCCCGTCTCAACGTGCCGTACGGCGACAACGGCGGGTGGCCGCTCTTTCACATGGAGATGATGCTCGGCGGTTCCGCGATCCCGGTTCCGCCCGGTGGGCCGGCCCGCTACAACCTGATGCACGAGGACGACATCATCGCCACCATCCCGAAACTCCTTGAGGTGGCTTCGGTTCCGGCGACCACCATCAACTGGGCCAGCGAGCAATTCGTCAGCATCCAGGAGTGGTGCACGTATCTGGGCTCGCTGGTCGGCACGGAGCCGACGTTCGAGGAAAGCGATCGGGCGTTGCGCGGCAATCCGCTGGACGTCACGTTCATGCGCGAACTCATCGGGCCCGCGACCGTCGACTGGAAGGACGGACTCCGTCGAATGGCGACCAAATTCCACCCGGAGCTGGTCAGCTGACTATCGCGACGGCTTGAACCGGCGCAATCGCAGGCTGTTGCTGACGACGAAGACGGAGCTGAAAGCCATTGCGGCACCGGCGATCATCGGGTTGAGTAGACCGGCGGCCGCCAACGGCAGCGCGGCGACGTTGTAGGCGAACGCCCAGAACAAGTTGCCCTTGATCGTCGCCAGCGTCCTGCGTGACAGCCGGATAGCGTCACCGACGGTGCGCAGGTCGTTGCGGACCAGCGTCAGGTCACTGGCCTCGATCGCCACGTCCGCACCGCTGCCCATCGCCAGACCGAGGTCGGCCTGGGCGAGCGCGGCCGCATCGTTGACGCCGTCACCGACCATCGCCACGACCTTGCCGTCGGCCTGCAGGCGCTTGACCACGTCGACCTTCTCGGCAGGCAGCACACCGGCGATGACCTCGTCGATTCCCACGTGTGCGGCAACCGTGCGAGCCGTCGCCTCGTTGTCGCCGGTGAGCAGGATCGGCGTAAGCCCCAGGGCGCGAAGCTCTTTGACGGCATCGGCGGAGGTCGGTTTGACCGCATCGGCAACCACCAGTACACCGACGGCTGCGCCGTCCCGGCCGACCACCACTGCCGTCTTACCTTCGGCCTCCGCGCGACGCATGGCCTCGTCGAGTTCCTCGGGCATCTGCGTGAACAGCCGCTGCCGGCCGACCACCACGTCGACGCCATCGACGACGCCTCGAACACCCAGCCCTTGGAGATTGGTGAAGTCCGCTGCCGCAGGTAATTCGGCGACCTTTTCCCGCGCGCCGGCCGCGATTGCCTTGGCAATCGGATGTTCGGACGGCTCCTCGAGCGCACCTGCGAGTCGCAGAACCTGGTCCGTGTCCTCGCCGTCGGCGGTGATCACCTCGACCAGGGTCATCGTGCCGGTGGTCACCGTGCCCGTCTTGTCCAGCAGGATGGTGTCGACCTGATCTGTGGACTCCAGGACCTCCGGTCCCTTGATCAAGATGCCCAGCTGCGCACCCCGGCCCGTACCGACCATCAACGCCGTCGGCGTGGCGAGGCCCAGCGCGCAGGGACACGCGATGATCAGCACCGCGACCGCCGCTGTGAACGCCGCCGCGACCGGTCCGCCCGTGCCGATCCAGAACCCCAGCGTCGCAACGGACAACGCGATGACGATCGGCACGAAGACGCCGGAGATTCGGTCCGCCAAACGCTGGGCTTGCGCCTTCCCGTTCTGGGCATCCTCGACCAGTCGGCTTATCTGTGCCAGTGCGGTGTCGGAGCCGACCCGGGTCGCCCGCACCACCAGGCGGCCGTCGGCGTTGACGGTCGCACCGACCACGTCGGAACCCGGTTCGACGTCGACCGGCACCGACTCTCCGGTCAGCAGCGACGCGTCGACCGCGGAACGCCCCTCCACGACCACGCCATCGGTGGCGATCTTCTCGCCAGGGCGCACCACGAACTCGTCGCCGATGTTCAGCTGATCGATCGGGATACGTTGCTCAGCACCGTTTCTCCGGACCGTCACATCCTTGGCGCCGAGTTCCAGCATTGCCCGCAGCGCTGCACCCGCGCGTCGCTTGGACCGGGCCTCGAAATAGCGCCCGGCAAGAATGAAGGTGGTGACTCCCGCCGCGGCCTCGAGATAGATGTTGCCGCTGCCGTCGGTGCGGCCGATCGTCAACTCGAACGCATGCGTCATGCCCGGTGTGCCCGCGGTGCCCCAGAACAGCGCGTACACCGACCAGCCGAGCGCAGCCAGGGTTCCCATCGAGATCAGCGTGTCCATGGTGGCGGTACCGTGCCGCAGGTTCGACCACGCCGCCCGATGGAATGGCCATGCGCCCCACAGCACTACCGGCACCGCCAACGCCAGCGACAGCCACTGCCAGTAGGTGAACTGCCAGCGCGGGCACCATCGCCATCGCGACCACCGGCACGGTCAGTGCCAGACAGATCAGGAGCCGCGTTCGAAGGGCAGCGGTCGGATCATCGTCCACCGCAACGGGATCCGACGTGGGCAGATGTGCCTGATATCCGGCGTCCTGCACCGTCGCCACGAGTTGGTCGGCGGTGACGTCATCACCGAACTCGACCCGAGCCTTCTCGGTCGCGAAATTGACCGTCGCGGTGACACCGTCGATCTTGTTGAGCTTCTTCTCGATTCGGTTGGCGCACGACGCGCACGTCATGCCGTCGACCGAGAGTTCGACGACTGACATGTCAGTGCTGATGACCGCCGCCGCCGGCCGGGGCAGGTGCCGATGTCTGCGCCGCCTCGCTGACGTTCACGGTGAACGCGGCGGTACGCACCACGCCGTGATGCTGGAAATCCAGGAACAGCCGGTAGGCGCCCGCGCTGGGGAACGTCGTGTGGAAGCCGATCTCCGGACCCGACGGCTGTCGTGCCGTCGCCGGGCTCACCCATCGGATGGACATGCAGGTAGGCGAGATCGGACGCGCGCACCGCGACAAGATGGCCGTACGCGCCGAGGTAGGGCTGCAGGTCGTCGACGGGCTTACCGTCCCGGCTGACCGAGAGCGTCAGCATGGACGCTTCATTGGCCTTCGGCGTCCCGCTGAGCGTCACCGTGAATTCGTCGACCTCGCGCGGTCTGCGATGCCGGGGGCAGTGGTTGGGGGTCGTAGGGGCCCGCGACGTGGAGGTTGGCTCCCAACGTCAACGCCGGTCCGCCCGTGGGCATGAAGTCGGCGAAGACGCGGTAGTCACCGGCGCGGGCGAGGTTCAACGTCACGCTCCACGTGCCTTCCGCGTCGAGGGTCGGGTGGACGTGCTGGAAGTCCGCAAGGTCATTGCGCACGACGATCAGATGCAGCAGCTTCTCGTGGGTCTCGACGTACCGCTTCACCGGCGCTCCGGTCGGACTCAGGATGCGAAACTTCAGCGGCACATTGGGGCCGGCGGTCGCGATCGAGTTGTCCAATGCGAGCGTGTAGCCGTCCTGTGTCGACTGCAGGCCGCCAGGCAGCTCCTGGGCGGCCGTCATCGTCGCTTCTTGCGGGCCGACGGCGTTGCCGATCCAGACCGAGATGGCGAACACCGCCGCCAGACCGACGATGAACGCGGTGACCTTCTGTCCCGTCTTCATCAGCCGGCCAGCTGGTAGCCGGCGTCCTCGACGGCAGTCCTGATCGCGGCCGTCTCGACCGCGCTGTCACTGTCGATGGTGACGTTGCCGCTGACGAGGTCCACATCGACCGCTCGGACGCCGGGGATCTCGGTGATTTCCTCGCGCACCGACGTGGCGCAATGTCCGCAGCTCATACCGGTTACGGTGACCGTAGTCGTGCTCATGACTCCATAGGTACCATACCCCCATAGGGTATGCAAACGACGCTCGGCACCTGGCAACATCGGCGACCATGCGCGTTCTGGTGCAGCGGGTGACGTCGGCGGCGGTTCGGGTCGACGGTGAGGTGGTCGGAGCGGTGCGTCCCGCGGGCCAGGGTCTGGTCGCGCTGGTCGGCGTCACGCACGATGACGACACGTCGAAGGCGCAGCGGATGGCCGAAAAGCTCTGGCAGCTGCGCATTCTCGACGACGAGAAGTCGGCGAGCGACGTCGGCGCGCCGATCCTCGTCGTCAGTCAGTTCACGCTCTATGCGAACACCGCCAAGGGCCGCCGGCCCGCCTGGAACGCCGCCGCCCCGCGGGCGGTGGCCGAACCGCTGGTGACGGCGTTCGCCGACGCCCTGCGCGAACTCGGCGCACAGGTGGCAAGCGGGCGTGTTCGGGGCGCATATGCAGGTCGAGCTCGTCAACGACGGCCCCGTGACGGTGCTGCTGGAGCTGTGACTCGGAGTCGCCTCGGCGGCGGCATGCGCTCAGTGCGCCGCTCGGCGACCGGCGGGATGCCCTCCGACGGCTGGACGATGACGAATCCCTGGCCGTAGAACGACACCTGAACCGCCTCACCCGAGCCGCGGCCGATCAACGCGCCGGCCTTGAAGCTCGTCTTCAGCTGGGTCTGCAGGTTCGCCGACCACGCCACCACCGCGTTGGTGTCGGCGAAGGTCGGTGCCTCTGCCGCGTTGAGGACCACCGGTGGGCCGTCGGTGGTCAGCGCCACCCAACCGGTGCCGCGCAACGTCGTGTTGAACAGCCCGCCCGTCGCGATGCTGCCGCCCTTGACGCGCTCGATGTTCCAGTCGAGGCTCGCGGAGAAGGCCAGCACGTTCTTTCCGCTGATCGACAAGCCGGAGTTGTTCAGGTTCAGCAGATGTACGTCGTAGGCGCGCTCGGCCAGGAACACGTCGCCCTGACCCTGGCACCGCATCAGCGGCAGTCCCTCGCCCGTCAGCGCCTTCTTGATGAACTTCGACGCGCCGCCACCCTCGAAGGCGAAGTCCACATTGCCCTGATAGGCCACCATCGCTCCCTGGCGTGCCATGAACGGTTCGCCGAGGCGCACGCGCAGCAGCTTCGAGTTCTGGTTCGCGATCGGCTTGGCTTCCTTCTCGCTGAACCGGCCGTCGACCAGATCGCCGCTGATACCCGCGAAGCCGTCGCCTGCAGGCTGCCCGCCCGACTGACGGCCGCCTGGGGTGGCCCGGCCTGGTGCTGCGGCTGCAGGTGCGCCGGGGGCGGCGCCGCCCAGCGGTGCCCGGCCGACCTGCCCCTGGTGAGAAACCTGATCCGTCCACTGCTGGCCGTCCCACCAGCGGTGCTCGTAACGTCCTTCGGGGTCGGGCCGCCAGCTTCCGTTATTGGGTCCTGTCATGGCGACAAAAGTAGGCCAACCGCTGGCATCCTGATGGCATGGCAAAGGAAATTGACCGGGTACGCGCGCAGAGCGCCCTCGCGGTCATCAAGCAGCACCCGGGCATGGTGCTGTTCGTCGCCTCCCCGGTGATCATCGGGCTGGGTCTGGTGTGGTGGCTGGTCAGTCCGACCCTGGCCGTCCTGCTGTTCATCGGTGCGGTCGTGGGCGGCGGCGCCGTGCTGCTCATGAACCGCAAGTAGCACCGCGAGGCACCGCTGTTCGCTTGCGGAGAAAGCCGTCCCATCAGGCGTTGTAACGGTGTAAGCATGTAATCATGCGACATCATCATCTCATGGCCAGACGGTCCGGCCGCCCCGGCGGCTGGCAGCAGGCCGAGCAACCCGACGCAAGCGACGCGGCCGACTGGTTCGCCGGGCGGCTGCCCGAAGGCTGGTTCGCCGGCGACCCGACGGTCGTCGTCGACCGCGAAGAGATCACCGTCATCGGCCGCCTCCCCGAACTCGAGGGCGGCGACGGTGAAGGAAGAAGCGAAGCCCACGCGTCCGGCAGAGTCGCGCGCTTCCGCGAGGAGACGCGATCCGAGCGCATGCGCATCGCCGACGAAGCCGAGGACCGCTACGGACGCAAGGTGGCGTGGGGCGTAGAGGTCGGGCCAGACGGCGCCTCGGAACGAATCCTGTTCACCCACATCGCCGTACCGGTGATGACGCGGCTGCGGCAGCCGGAGCGCCAGGTGCTCGACACACTGGTCGACGCCGGCGTGGCCCGTTCCCGGTCCGATGCGCTGGCATGGTCGGTCAAGCTGGTCGGCGAGCATGCCGACGAGTGGCTGGGCAAGCTGCGCGACGCGATGCGCAACGTCGACGATCTGCGTGCCGAGGGCCCGCAGGTCTAGACGCGCTCGACGCCGACGTACGACGAGCTCAACGGCGAGGTCTGCGACAGCGGATCGACGGACGCGTTGTCGACGAGCAGGTTTCGGTTGGCGCCGTAGGACTCCGGGACACCGCCACCGCCGCGGGTCGAAGATCCTTGAGCCCCAACCGTGATCGACGATCACCACTCCGCGGCGGGGCCGGTCGCTGACCGACGCGGCCAGTTCGATCTCGCCGACCGCGGAGAACACCCGCACCGCGTCGCCGTCCGCGATCCCGAGCGCCGCGGCGTCCTCGGGATTGATGACCACATCGTTTCGCTTACCCGACGGATGCAGGCCGGGAAGCTCGTTGAGCCAGGAGTTCATCGAGTGCCGATTGCGCCGGTTCGCCAGCTGGAACGGATATCCCCGACGGCGCGTGCGGCACCGGCTCGGCGAGCAGTTCACGCGTGCGGGCCACGAACTCGCGGCGGCGCGGCGTGCACCTTCTTGTCGTCGGTTCGCAGCGCGTCGCGGAAATGGCCGAACTCGCGTGGCCCGAGCACCAGACCGTGCGGGTTGGTCATCAGCTCGCGCCAACTGACCTTGCGCCCGTTGACCTTTCGGCTGGTGGCGACGAGCAGGCGGTTCAGCCACTGCGGGGTGAACTCGAGGCCCGGCCTGCGGGTGATCCGTGGCCAGAGCGCGGGTGGCCTTCATGAAGCCGTTCATGCCCTTTGCGCCGAACAGCGGCTTGCGCATCGCGATCGCGAGATCGACGAAGATGCGCCATTCCTCGCGCGCCCCCGGTGGCGGATCGACGGCGCGCCGTCCGTACTGCACGTACGGTTCGTCGTGAAGGTTGCTGGTCAACGCCATCAGGTCGTCGCGCTCCAGCCAGTGCACGGCGGGCAACAGCCAGTGCGCGTGGCGGTGACTTTCCCGCTGTACCAAGTCGATCGCGACCAACAGGTCCAGTTGGGCGAGCGCCGCGTCGAGCTTGGCGCCGTGCGGTCCGGACACCACGGGGTTGCCGCAGTTGATCACCATCGCCCGAATCTGTCCGGGCCCCGGTGTGGTGATCTCGTCGGGCAGTTCCGCGAGTGCGTGGGCACCGGCGACCAGGTCGCGTGCCGCGCAGGCGGCTCTTGTGCGCCGGCGGCTTGGCCATGCCGGACAACTTCAGCGCGTCGACGTAGCCGGGCTCGAACCTGCGTCCCCCCGGCCGGTCCATCCGGCCCGTGATCACATTGAGGACATGGCCCAGCCACTCGCCGATGGTGCCGGTGACGTGCAGCGACACGCCGGTGCGGGTGACCACCATCGCGCGCGGCGCGGTCGCGAAATCCCTTGCCACTCGCTCGATCACCGTCGCGCGGGATGTCGCAGCGCGCGGCCAGCTCGTCGAGGTCGGCGTCGGCGACGAGAGCGCGGAGCTCGTCCACCCCGGTCGCGAGATCGCGGCAGTCCGCGGCGTGTTCGAGCCCCTCGTCGAGGATGACCTTGACCATGGCCGAGCAGCAGCGCCCAGTCCTGTCCCGGCCGCACCGCCAGGTGCAGATCCGCCTTGTCCGCGGTCTCGGTCCGCAGCGGGTCGACGACGACGATCTTGGCGCCGTGCCGCTGCCGCTCCAGTGTGCGTTTCCAGCCGCCGGGCACCGTCTCCAGCCAGTTCCATGCGCTGACCGCCGGATTGGCGCCGACCAGCAGGAAGTAGTCGCAGTTGTCGACGTCGGACACGGGCGCCATCAGAATCGATCCGTACATCGCGTCGGCGACGACGTGCATCGCGTTCTGGTCGACCGAGCCGACGGCGTAACGGTTCTGGGTTCCGACGGCATCGAGCCAGGCGATCATGAACAGCACGTTCGACGACGAGTAGCCCGCCGGGTTCCCGTAGTACAGGCCGATCGCGTCGGGACCGTCGGCGTCGATCAGCGCGGTCATCCGGGCGGCGATGTCGGTGATCGCCTCGTCCCAACTGGCTTCGACATACCGGAGTCGCCGACCCGGCGCATCGGCGCCACGATCCTGCGCGGATGCTCGACGAGCTGATTCGCCGTTCTGCCCTTGGCGCAGAAGTCCTGCCAGCTGTGCGGGTTCTGCTTGTCCGGCGATATCTTGGTCACCCTGTTGTCCTCGACCGTGACTTCGATACCGCAGGCCGCCGAGCAGTATCTGCAGAAGGTGTACACGGTCGTGCTCATCGCTTTCGAGACTACGGCGGCTAGGCCTGTGTCATAGACCAATAAGCGCCACGCTTAGCCATCAGCTCGGCGTGGCTGCCTTGTTCGACGATGCGGCCGGCTTCGAGGACGACGATGACGTCGGCATCGCGGATCGTCGAAAGCCGGTGCGCGATGATGAAACTCGTCCGGTCGCGGCGCAGCTCGGCCATGGCCTGTTGGATCAGCAGCTCGGTCCGGGTGTCGACCGAACTCGTCGCCTCGTCGAGCACCAACAGCTGCGGGCCGGACAGTGCCGCGCGGGCGATCGTGATGAGCTGCTTCTCGCCCGCGCTGATGTTTCCGCCGTCGTCTCTGACCCAGGTCTGATATCCGTCGGGCAGATGGTGCACGAACCGGTCGACGTAGGCGGCCTTGGCGGCCTCGATCACCTCGTCCTCGCTGGCATCCGGCCTGCCGTAGGCGATGTTGTCGTAGATGGTGCCGCCGAACAGCCAGGTGTCCTGCAGCACCATCCCGATGCGGGATCGCAGCGATTGGCGGCTCACGGTCGCGATGTCCACGCCGTCGACGAGGATCTGGCCGGAATCGACCTCGTAGAACCGCATCAGCAGATTCACCAACGTCGTCTTGCCCGCGCCCGTCGGCCCGACGATCGCCACGGTGCTTCCCGGTTCGGCGACCAGCGACAGGTCCTCGATGACGGGTGTGCCGGCGCGATAGCTGAAGTTGACGTTTCTGAACTCGACGCGGCCGGGGCGCCCCGTCCGGTGAATAAGGCATCGGCGCCGGCTCGGCAGACTCCTCCTCCGCGTCGAGCAGCTCGAACACCCGCTCCGCGCTGGCCACGCCGGATTGCAGCGTGTTGTACATGCCGGCGACCTGGGTCAGCGGCTGGTTGAACTGGCGGACGTACTGGATGAACGCCTGGATGCTGCCGAGGGTGATCTGACCCGTCGCGACCTGAATGTCCGCCGACCACCGCCACCGCGACGTAGCTGATGTTGCCGATGAACACCGTCGCGGGCGACACCAGACCCGAAAAGAACTGCGCCCCAAAGCTGGTCTGATACACGTCGTCGTTGAACTCGCCGAACTGTTCCTGGGCGTGGGCGCGATGACCGAAGGTCTTGACGATGGTGAAGCCGCTGTACGTCTCCTCGATGTGCGCGTTGAGCCGCCCGGTGTTGGCCCACTGCGCGACGAACATGCGCTGAGAACGCCGCGCGATCACCCGCGTCGCCCATAGCGACAGCGGCACGGTGACCACGGTGAGCAGCGTCAGCAGTGGCGAGATGGTCAACATCATCACCAGCACTGCGAACACCGTCAGCACCGATGTCATCAGCTGGCTGATTGTCATCGACAGCGATGTCTGGATGTTGTCGACGTCGTTGGTGACCCGGCTGAGCACCTCCCCGCGCTGGCGGGAGTCGAAGTAGGACAACGGCATCCGGTGCACCTTGTCCTCGACATCGGAGCGCAGGGTCGACCATCGTGCGCTGCACCGCGACGTTGAGCAGCCTGGCCTGCAGCCAGATCAGCAGCGCGGCAACCAGGTACAGGCCCAGCGCCAGCAGAAGCGTGCGGCCGATGGCGGCGAAGTCCACTCCCTGCCCCGGTACGACGTTCATCCCGGACAGCAGGTCGGCGAAGGTGTTGTCGCCGCGCGCACGGGCCGCCGTCGACCGCCTGCTCCTTCGTCAGGCCGGCGGGCAGCTGACGGCCGATCACGCCGTTGAACAACAGGTCGGTGGCGTGCCCGAGGATGCGCGGCCCGACGACGCCGATCGCGATACCACCGACGCCAAGCAGGATGACCGTCGCGGCCAGTCGCCCGCTGTGGAGTCAGCTGCTTGACCAACCGGATCGCCGAACCCTTGAAGTCGCGCGACCGTTCGGTCGGCGCCTGCACCGCGCCGCGGATCGGGCGCCCCATCGCTCCCGTCATGACGCGCTCCCGACTCCAGCGCCTGCGAGTCGGCGAACTCCGCGTACTCGGGGCATTCTGTCAGCAGCGTCTCGTGGGTGCCGACCCCGAGGACGCGACCGTCGTCGATGACGATGATCTGATCCGCCTGGGCAACCGTCGAAATGCGCTGGGAAACAATCACGACCGTCGAATCCGCCGACTCCTCCCGAAGCGCGGCGCGCACCCGTGCATCGGTTCGCACGTCGAGCGCGGAGAAGGCATCGTCGAAGAGGTAGACGGCGGGCCGGCGGATGACCGCACGCGCGATGGCCAGCCGCTGCCGCTGTCCACCCGAGAAATTGATGCCGCCCTGCGCGACGCGCATGGCCAGTCCGTCGGGGTGGGCGCGCACGAAGTCATCGGCGGCCGCCACCTTCAGCGCGTGCCACATCTCGTCCTCGGTCGCATCTGCCTTGCCGTAGCGCAGATTGTCGGCGACGGTGCCGGAGAACAGATATCCACGCTGTGGCACCACACCGATCGCCGCCCACAGCTGTTCGGGATCGAAGTCGCGCACGTCGACTACCGTCCATGCGCACCGATCCGGACGGTCACGTCATACAGCCGGCAGATCAGCGCCACCAACGTCGACTTGCCGGAACCTGTTGATCCGACGATCGCCGTCGTCGTCCCCGGCCGCGCGATCAACGAAATATCCTGCAGCACAGGGCGCTCGGCGCCCGGGATAGCTGAAGGACGCACCGTCCAGCCGGATCTCGCCGTCGATGGCCGCAGGCCGTACCGGATCCTGCGGGCTGGTGATCTGCGGTTCGGTGGCCAGCACTTCTGAGATGCGTTCGGCGCATACGGACGCGCGGGGGATGATGACCAGGATGAACGTCGCAAGCAGCACCGCCATCAGGATCTGCATGAAGTAGGAGAGGAACGCGATCAGCGACCCGACCTGCATCTGGCCGGCGTCGATCCGCAAACCGCCGAACCAGATCAGCGCGACGCTGGAGATGTTGATGACCAGTGTGGTCGAGGGCAGCATCAATGCCTGCCAGCGCCCCGCTTCGACCGCGGTGTCCGCGACGGCCACGTTGGCCTGCTCGAATCGGCTGCGCTCGAACGATTCCCGGGCGAACGCGCGGATCACCCTGATGCCGGCGAGTTGTTCACGCATGACCCGGTTGATGCCGTCGATCAAGCGTTGCATGCGCCGAAATATCGGCAGTAGATGCGACACGATCCAGTAGTTGGCGGCGGCCAGGATCGGCACACTGACCAACAGCAGCCACGACAGGCCGGCGTCCTGATGCACCGCCATGAAGATGCCGCCGATCGACATGATCGGCGCGGTGATCAGCATGGTGCAGGTCAGTTGCACGAGCAGTTGTATCTGCTGGACGTCGTTCGTGGTCCTGGTGAGCAGTGACGCCGCGCCGAACCGTGCGGTCTCCTCGGCCGAGAACCCGGTGACGTGGTTGAAGATCGCCGATCGAAGGTCGCGGCCGAACCCCGTGCCTGCCCGCGACCCGAAGTACACCGCGCCGATTGCGCAGAGCACCTGCAGCGCGGTGACCGCGAGCATCACGCCGCCCAATTCGACGATGATTCGCAGATCGCCCTTGGCGACGCCTTCGTCGATGATCGCCGCGTTGACCGTCGGCAGGTACAGCGAAGCCAGGGTGCTGATCAACTGGAACAGCGCCACGATCGCAAGCAGCCACCGATATGGCCGCGCATACTGTCGCAGCAGCGCCCACAACATGGGAGTTACTGTCGCACACGGGCGGATACGTGCTGTCGGTCCGGATCGGCAGCATCGCCTGAGAATTGGATAAATAACCAGGTCAACCGGCATGTCGGTGGTTGACCTTCTGACCTGCCGCTACAGTGCATGGCGTGACTCCCACGACGCGCGCGGCTCGGACGAGCCGAAACGCCAAGGCGTTGGCCGTGGCGGCTGCGGTGATGATTCCGGTGTTTGCCGCCTGCTCGGATTCGGAGCCGACGAACACCCGGAGGTGCCGCAGACCTCGGCGCCGGCCAACGCGACCCACGGCCCGTTCTTTCCCGAGTGCGGCGGGATCAGCGACCAGGAGGTGATCTCGCAGACGCGGGTGCCCGGACTGGTGAACACCGCGAAGACCTCGGTGGGGTGCCAGTGGTTGTCCGGCGGCAGCATCCTGGGGCCGCACTTCTCCTTCACGTGGTTTCGGGGGAGCCCGATCGGGCGTGAACGCAAGACCGAGGAGCTGACGCGCGCCAGCGTGGAGGACATCAACATCGAGGGGCACGACGGTTTCATCGCGACCGGTGACGACCCGATTCTCGGAACGAACCTGTGCGAGATCGGCATCGGGTTCCAGGACGACTTCATCGAATGGTCGATCAGCTACAACGACAAGCCGTTCCCGGACCCCTGCGATGTGGCCAAGGAACTCACCCGCCAGTCGATTGTGAACTCCAAATGAGAACTGGACATCCCCATCAACGCCGTCGCGCCGCAGGCGCTCTGATCGCGGCGCTGGCCGCGCTGTCGGTGCTGGCAGGGTGCACGAGCACCGTTGAGGGAACCGCGACCAAATCGGGCTCCGGCGTCGGGCCGCGCAACAACGACTCCGAACGCCAGTACCCGAACCTGCAGAAGGAATGCGACGTCCTGACCGAGGACATCCTCGCCGAGACGGTCAAGGCGGATCCGCTGGACATCCAGAGCACGTTCGTCGGTGCCGTGTGCCGCTGGCAGGCGGCCAACCCGACGGGACTGGTCGACATCACCCGGTTCTGGTTCGAGCAGGGCAGTCTGGCCAACGAACGCGAAGTGGCCGACCAACTCGAGTACCAGGTCGAGAGCAAGTCAGTGGCCGGTATCGAATCCATCGTGATGCGCCCGAACGATCCGAACGGTGCCTGTGGGGTCGCCAGCGACGCGGTAGGCGTGGTCGGGTGGTGGGTCAACCCGCAGAGCCCGGGCAGCGACGCCTGCGCGATGGCGCTCAAGCTGATGGAACTGACGCTGGCCACCCGGGCCTGAGCCGGGGACTACCGAGGCACGTGAAACGTGACCAACGTGGCGCTGTTCAGCGTGAGCTGACTCCAGTCTTCGCCGGTACGCAGGACCGCGATCGACGAGGTCGGAAACTTCTCGAGATGCGTTCGGCCGCAGCACTGTTGCTGCCGTCCGCGGTCGCCAATCCGAGTGACAAGGCGGACATCGTCGGCTCGTGCCCGATGACCAGCAGGGTGGCCACGTTTTTGCGGAGCAGTCGAATCGTGACGATGACCCCGTTGATTTCGTCGATCACCGCACCGGGCGTGGCGTCGTAGAGACGGTCGACGAACTCCGTGGGCGCATCGATGCGAGTCCGTTCCAGAGTTTCGCGGGTGCGGGTGGCCGTCGAGCACAGCACCGCATCCACCGCGGGCGCATGGGCACGCAGCCAGTCGCCGGCCAGTGCGGCCTCCCGGATACCGCGCGGCGCGAGCGGCCGATCGTGGTCGGCCACCCCCGGCGGATAGTCCGACTTGGCGTGGCGAAGCAGCAACAGCGTGCGGTAGGAGTCGCTCACCGTCTCACCGTAGATGTGGTGCGATCACCGGGTCTACTAGGTTATGTAGTAGCAGCAGCGGTAGGGTACGCGACGTGAGTACGCCGAAGTCACGGGCGCGCTGGGTGCGCGGTGCCCTGGTGGGGGCGTGCTCGGCTGTGGTCACGGTCGGTGCTCACGCCGCTGCGGGCGGAGTCGTACCCCAGGGCGGTCGGCTGATCGCCGCGATGCTGGTGTGCGCAATCGTCGGCGCCGTGCTGTCCGCCGCGCCGCTCGAAAGCCGGCCGCGGTCGCCTGCTCGGTGTGATCGGTGCGCTCACCGTCGCGCAGTCGCTCGGTCACCTCACGTTGATGGCGTCGGCGGCACACCATCACAGCGACACGCTGGGAGTCACGCCATCGATGGCCGCCGCGCACCTCGCGGCCGCGGTGATCCTCGGCGTCGCGATCAACTCGGTCGAATACCTCTACGTCGTATGCGAGTCGGTGCTGTGCTGGCTGCGACTGTTCGCGATTGCCGCCTCGAGGCCTGCTGCACGGTTGTTGCCACTGGCGACCAGTGACTTTGTCGCACAGTCGGTGCTGCGTTGTTCCGGTCTCGGCATGCGCGCGCCCCCACGGCACGCCGCGCTGGCCGCATAGCGGTCGAACTCTTCACACACCAGCGAAGCCTCGGGTGAGGTCTCGCTGAAGTCATCTGTTGTGTCAGCGCTGAATGCGTGCGCTGCAACAGATTTCCCTCTTCTTGCTTGACCGATCGAAGGAAGTGAACTAGGTGTTCAAGACACCTCTCATTCTGCTCTGGAATGACCGATGAGCACGCCGACCACCGTGAAGCGCCGCGCTGACGCGGCTGTGCTGAGGCGCATCTGGAGACTGCATTTCTGGGTGGGCCTTTTCGCCGCACCGGCATTGGTGCTGCTGGCGTGTTCTGGGCTGGTGATCCTCTACGCCCAGCCGCTCAACGATTGGCTGAATCGCGATCTGTACGTCGTCGCCGAAGGGTCTGAGACGGTTTCGCTCGATGACCAGATCGCCGTCGCCGAGCAGAACGTTGGTCAGGACTACACCCTCGACGCCGTGACGCCACCCGCCGGGGCAGGCCAGTCGACACGGGTCGACTTTCTGCCTCCGGATGCCCTCTCGCTTCCCGCCGGTGAAGCCAACCTCACCCAGGTCTTCGTCGACCCGTACACGGGGCGGTATCTGGGACAGCGCAGTGAGCTGTCCGGCCTCGTCGGGTGGGCGAATCAGTTGCACCGACTGTTCGGCAACGACGGGCCGCAGGTGCACCTGCCGTCACTCGGACACCTGATCTCGCCGTCGGCCTATCCCGACGCCACGATTGCAGTCGGGGTCGGAAATCTCTGGATGGAGCTCACGGCCGTATGGATCCTCGTGCTGATGGCCAGCGGGATATTTCTGTGGTGGCCGAGGGCGATCGAGGCGACAAAGCCGCTGCTGAGGATCCGGTGGCGCAAGGGTGGCCGGATCCGGTGGCGCGATCTGCATGCGCTCACCGGCGTGGTGATCGCGGTCGTCCTCATCTGCTACGTGCTCTCGGGTTTGACGTGGTCGCGGTATTGGGGTGAGAACTGGCGCGCTGTTTCGGACACCATCGCCCCCTCGACCGAAATTGATGCGCCCTCGACGCCCGCGACAATGGGCGATTACGACCGGCTGGGCCGGCGCATCGCGTGGGCGGCGACCGATGATCCGGTCTACGCCTCCGCGATAGACGTTCCGGTGCCCGCCCGATTGTCGTTCGATGACGTCGACAGACTCGCCAAGGGCGAACACATGGTTCCGGGTTACGCGATCATCCCGCCTTCGGACGCGACCGAGAACGGTAGAAACGCTGTACGGCAGCTACACCGTGGTCAACGCGTGGCCGCAGAAGCTTTCGGAGCAGCGCACCCTGTATCTCAATCAGTTCACCGGGCGGACGATCACCAACGCCACCGCCGAACATGAGGGAGCGCTCTCGCGGTTGACGAGTTTCGGTATCGCGATGCACATGGGCAACCAATTCGGATTGCTCACCCGAATCTTGGCGACCATCGCGTGCCTGGGAGTGCTCGTCAGTGCGCTGACCGGGCTGCTGATGTGGTGGAATCGCCGCCCTTCGGGTCGTAGCGGATTACCGGGTCCAATCACCGCCGGCACCCGTGCCAACACGCCAAGGCGCGCAGCGGTCGCGGTGGCCGTCGCCGCTGTTGTTCTCGGCATGCTGTTTCCGGTGTTCGGCATATCGCTTCTCGTCGTACTCGGGGTGGAAGCCGTTCTCGCCGGGCGGCGCCAAACGCGCGAACCCGAGGTTAACGACGACACCGACGCCGCCGACGACACTGACGACACCGACGACGCAGAGGAGGCGAAGGCATATGCCTGACAACAGAATCCGAATGACGACAGGCGCGGCGATCAACCCGGTGAGGGTCGCACCACCGACAGCGGGCTCATCTTCGCGTCCTATCAGCGTGACCCCGCGCGCCAGTTCGTCCCGGTACAAGAGCGGCTGGCGGCCGCCGACGCGCTCAACCAATGGATCACCACCATCGGATCGGCCACTTTCGCGATCCTGCCCGGTGTCCTGACACCCACCGGATATCTGGGCCAGTCGCTGCTCGAATCCCGTCGATGAACAGCCCCCGGGCGCGCCGCGCCTCACCGGACTTGTCGGCGGCCGGACCTACACTCGCGATGCCTGGCAAAGACAGAGGTTCGGCCGCGCGAGAGTAGAAGGGGGATGGTCCGAGATGCGATTCATACACACCGCAGACTGGCAGCTCGGCATGACCCGCTACTTCCTCAACGGCGAGGCGCAGCCGCGCTATTCGGCCGCGCGTCGTGATGCCGTCGCCGGGCTGAACAAACTGGCCGCAGACACCGGTGCCGAGTTCGTGGTCGTGGCGGGCGACGTCTTCGAGCACAACCAACTCGCACCCAAGGACGTCAGCCAGTCGCTGGAGGCGATGCGCGGCATCGGCGTGCCGGTGTATCTGCTGCCGGGCAATCACGATCCGCTTGATGCGTCGTCGATTTACACCAGCCCGCTGTTCGTCGCCGAGTGCCCGCACAACGTGACGGTCCTCGACCGCCCCGGTGTGCACGAGGTGCGGCCCGGCATGCAACTGGTGGCGGCGCCGTGGACGTCCAAAGCGCCGTGCGCAGATCCAGTCGCCTCCGTGCTCGCCGACCTGCCTGCCGACGGAGTGGCCCGCATCGTCGTCGGCCATGGCGGCGTCGACATCTTCGTTCCCGATAAGGACCGGCCCTCGCTGATACGGCTAGCGCCATTGGAGGCCGCCGTCGCCCGCGGCGCTGTGCATTATGTGGCGTTAGGGGACAAGCACTCTCGTATGCAGGTCGGCTCCACCGGCCGGATCTGGTACTCGGGCTCGCCGGAGGTCACCAACTACGACGACATCGAGTCCGATTCCGGTCATGTGCTGGTCGTCGACCTCGACGAGGCTGAGCCCGGCGTGCCCGTGCGGGTCGAACCCCACAAGGTCGGCCGGTGGCGGTTCGTGACGCTTCGCCGTTCCGTTGACGGCAGCCGGGACATCGCCGACCTGGACCTCAACCTGGACCTGATGCCGGAGAAGGAACGCACCGTGGTGCGAATCGGACTGACCGGCTCACTGACGGTGACCGACAAGGCGGCGCTCGATGCGTGCCTGGATAAATACTCACGCCTCTTCGCGGCACTTAGCCTGTGGGACAAGCAGTCCGACATCGCGGTGACACCCGCCGACGGCGAGTTCGACGACCTCGGAATCGGCGGATTCGCAGCAGCCGCAGTCGACGAGTTGGTCACCGCTGCACGATCCGACGGCGACGACGGCGACGACGCACGTGCCGCACTTGCTCTGCTGCTGCGCCTGGCCGACAGGGGTGTGGCATGAAGCTGCACCGCATGGTCTTGACCAATTACCGCGGCATCACGCACCGCGAGGTCGAGTTTCCCGACCGTGGCGTGGTGGTGGTCAGTGGCGCCAACGAAATCGGCAAATCGTCGATGATCGAGGCACTGGACCTACTTCTGGAGGCTAAGGACCGGTCATCGAAGAAGGAGATCAAGCAGGTCAAGCCGACGCACGCCGATGTCGGCGCGGAAATCACTGCCGAAATCTCCACCGGCCCTTACCGGTTCGTCTATCGAAAGCGGTTCCACAAGCGGTGCGAGACCGAATTGACCGTGCTGGCGCCACGGCGCGAACAGCTGACGGGCGACGAGGCGCACGACCGGGTCCGGGCCATGCTGGACGAGACCGTCGACACGTGCCTGTGGCAGGCCCAGCGCGTATTGCAGTCGGCATCCACGGCGGCGGTCGACCTGTCCGGGTGTGATGCGCTGTCGCGTGCGCTCGACGTCGCCGCCGGTGAGGCCGTCGCGCTGCCGGACACTTCGCCGTCGGCCGCCAGCGGCACCGACACGCTGCTGGTCGACCGGATCGAAGCCGAGTACCTCGGCTACTTCACCCGAACCGGCCGTCCCACCGGGCAGTGGGCCGCCGCGACGAGCCGGCTGCGCGCCGCCGACGAGGAGCTGGCCCGAAGCGCGGCCGCTATCGCAGAGGTCGATGACGCGGTCCGGCGGCATGCGGTGCTCACCGCAGAGTTGGCCCAGCTGACCGCCGAGCGCACAGACGCTTCGAAGCAGCTCGTGACGGCCCGGGCCGCTGCCGATGCCGTCGCCGCGCTGGCCGGCCAGCTCAAACAGGCCCAGCAGGTTGCTGCCGCCGCGGATGCCGTCCGCACCACCTCGGATGCGGCGGTGAGCGACCGGCGCAAGTTGGTCGAGGGGATCGATGAGCGCGCCGCCGCGATCGTCGAGCTCGAAGCCTCGTCCATCGAAGCGGCCGAGGCGCTGACCACCGCCGCCGAGGTGCAGCAGGCGGCCGACGCCATGGCCGAGCAGGCGCGCAAGGCGATGGCCACCGCCCAGGCTCGCGCCGAAGCGGCACGCCGAAGTGTGGATCAGCTGGCTGCCCGCGACGAAGCCGACCGGTTGTCGTCGCTGCTGGCCAAGATCGCTGGGGCACAACGCGATCTGGACGGCACCGATGCCGAGCTCGCGGGCATCGCGCTGACGGGCGAGGGAATGCGGGCCATCGAGACCGCGAACGCAGCGGTCGAGGTGGCACGGGGTCAGGTCGAGCTGGTATCGGCTCACGTCGAACTGGTCGCACTCGATGACATCGAGGTGCGCCTGGACGGCGAATCGCGCGCGCTCGCGGCGGGCGAGTCATGGTCGACGAGTGTCAGCGCGCAGACCGACATCGAAGTCCCGGGTGTACTGACCGCGCGCCTGGCGCCGGGCACACCAGCGTCGGAGACACAGGCCAAACTGGATGCCGCCCAAGAGGTTCTGGCGGCCGCGCTGATGAAAAACGGTGTCGCCGATGTCGCCGCAGCCCGCACTCTCGATCAGCGGCGCCAACATTTGATGACAACGCGGGATCGGCTGGGTGCCCGCGTCGAGGCACTGACTGGTGACGCATCGGTTGACCAGCTGCGGACCCGGTTGGCCGAGTTGACGGCCCGTTCAACCCGCCACCGCTGACCTGTTCGGAACCGATGCGGGCGCTGCGCGTGCCGAACTCGATGCGGCGACGGCCGCCGTTGACGAAAGCCATCGCGGACTGCGACAAACACCGCAAGGTTGCCGAGGCGGCAGTAAAACTGTTGGGCGAGCGGGAAACCCGCGTCGCGCTGTTGCGGGACAAACTTGCCACCGAGCAGGGGCAGGTCGCGAAGGCGCGGGACGAGCTGGTGCGACAGCGGGCGACGACCACCGACGAAGAGTTGAGCGCCAAGGCCGCGGCACACTCGGAAGAGCTGCGCCGCGCGAACGTCCTCGTCGCCGGGCTCAGTGACGAGCTGGCGGGCGCGGCTCCCGACCAAGTCGCTGCCGCGCTCGGCGAAGCCACCCGTTGTGCCGATGCCGTGGGTCGTAGCCACGACGAGGTGGCCGAGTCGTTGCGAGAGGTGACGACGCAGCTGAAGGTATACGGCACCGAAGGCCGCAAGGCGCAACTGGACGCGGCGGAAACCGAACGCGAGCACGCCGAGGCGGAGTACCTGCGGGTGCAACGTCGCGCCCGAGCCGCGGAGCTGCTGCGTTCGGTGATCACGCGGCACCGTGACGCCACTCGATTGCGCTATGTCGACCCGTTCCGCAGCGAGGTGGAACGGCTCGGTCGCCTGGTCTTCGGCAGCAGTTTCGAGGTCGAGATCGACAGTGACCTCAAGATCTGCAGCCGTACGCTGTCGGGCCGCACGGTCCCCTATGAGTCGTTGTCCGGCGGGGCGAAGGAGCAGCTGGGCATCGTTGCCCGATTGGCCGGCGCGGCGCTGGTGGCCAAGGAAGACACCGTCCCGGTGGTGATCGACGACGCGCTGGGATTCACCGACGCCGATCGCCTGGTGAAGATGGGCGCGGTGTTCAACGCGGTCGGCGGTGACGGGCAAGTGATCGTGCTGACGTGCAGCCCGCAGCGTTACGCCTGCGTCGACGGCGCCCATCACATCGCACTGTCCACCTAATCTTCCCAATCTGCGCGAGCCCGCCCGCATCGCGCCCAGGACTCTTAGACTCCGGCGGGTGGACGCCGACTACATCGTTGTGGGAACGGGCTCTGCCGGATCGGTGGTGGCCAATCGCCTCAGTGCGGATCCGTCCGCTTCGGTCGTGGTGCTCGAAGCCGGGCCGAAGGACAAGGATAAATTCATCCACATCCCCGCGGGCTTCGCCAATCTGATGCGCAGCGCCTTGGACTGGGACTACCGGACGGAGCCACAGAAAGAGCTAGACGGACGCGAGATCTATTGGCCGCGAGGCAGAATGCTCGGTGGCTCGTCGTCGATGAACGCGATGATGTGGGTGCGCGGCTTCGCCGCTGATTACGATGAGTGGGGTGCCGCCGCCGGTGATCAGTGGGACTACGCCCACCTCGAACCGTACCTGTCCCGCGTCGAGAGCGGCCCGCTGTCGATCGCGCGTCAGCGCAGCCCGCGTTCGTCCACCGCTGCGTGGCTGAAGGCCGTGCAGGAATGCGGATATCGAGTTGAGGAGCCCAATCAAGCTGAGCCGGAGGGCTTCTGCGAAACCCGCGTCACGCAGCGCCGCGGTGCCAGGTGGAGCACCGCCGATGCCTACTTGCGGCCCGCGCTCAAGCGCCCGAACTTGACTCTGCTGACCGAGGCCGCTGCGACGAAGGTGATCTTCGACGGGCGCCGCGCCGTCGGCGTCGAGTACCACAAAGGCGGAAGCAGGCAGGTGGTCCGGGCGCGGCGTGAGGTGGTGCTGTGCGGTGGCGCGATCAACAGTCCGCAGCTGCTGATGCTGTCGGGAATCGGTGACCGCGACCAACTCAACGAGCACGGTATCGATGTGGTCGCTCAGTCTCCAGGCGTCGGTGGCAATCTGCTCGATCACCTGGTGGTGCCGTTGGGATTCAATGTGCCCAACGACACGCTGTTCGCAGCGGAGAAGCCGCTGGAACTGCTGAACTACTTCATCCGCAGGCGCGGCATGCTCACCTCCAACGTCGGTGAGGCGTACGGGTTCGTGAGGAGCCGCGCGGACCTCGAATTACCTGATCTGGAGCTGATCTTCGCTCCCGCACCGTACTTCGAGGAGGGGCTCGGCGACCCGTATCCGGGCCATGCGGTCGTCATGGGTCCCATCCTGCTCAAGCCGTACAGCACCGGCACCATCACGCTGCGGTCCTCAGATCCGAAGGAAAAGCCGATCATCGATCCGCGCTATCTGACCGACTCCGCCGGCGCGGACCGCGACGCCTTGATGGCCGGCCTGCGGATCTGCGCAACGATCGCGAAATCGCCTGCGCTGAACGGCGTCATCGGTTCGATCGCCAGACCGCTGAATGCCACCATCCTCGACGACGAAACATTGGACCGGGCGCTGAACTCGCTGTCGCATACTCTCTATCACCCTGTGGGCACCTGCCGGATGGGTGGCGACGATGCCAGTGTGGTTGACCCGCAGTTGCGGGTCCGCGGCGTCGAGGGGCTGCGGGTCGCCGACGCATCGGTGATGCCGACGATCATCCGCGGGCACACCCACGCGCCCAGCGTGCTGATCGGCGAGAAGGCCGCAGACCTCATCCGCTCCAGTTAGGCGACGGGGGAGTCGGGTTCGGCGCGTACATCGCCTTGCGAGCCGCATTGGCCAGTACTTCCGGCCCGGTGGTCAGTGCCTTGCGCCACGGTGGGACGCCGTCGATTTCGATCTCGATCGTGAAACTCAACACCGTCCGGATCAGGACGATCATCCCGAGAACGGCGGCGTCGGTCAGTGACGGCGTCGACGTGACGGTCTTGACGATGTCGGCCGCGACAAGCAGTTCGAGGCCGAGAAGAATTGCTCCACCCAGTGATTCCCGCAACGTCTTGAACGCGCGACCACCGTTCTTGGTGCGCGTCCAGGCGACTATCGACAGCGCGAACGCGAACACAAATCCCACGACCATCGACAGAACGCCCAGCACCTCGAACGCCTGCGTCGCCCGCTCGAAGAACTCTTCAGTTCGCACGCTGCCTCGGCTCCGTCGGGGGTGATCGATTCGTTCCGCGACTCTATAGAACCTCGGCCCGCGACGGGCACAATGGATCACGATGACCATGAACGCCAGACGCCGGCGCGCGCACGACAAACTCGCGGCGCTTCCCGGTGTTCGCGCAGTCCGGCGGCCGGTGCGGTGCGGTGCAAACGGTGCCGATGACGAGTTCGACCTGTACTACGTGCGGGCCGGACGCAAGAGCGCACATCCGCTGGTCGTGATCCCTGGCGGTCCGGGCGCGGCGTCCGTCGCGCTGTACAGGGGCTTTCGTCGTCGCGCCGCGGCCGAAGGCCTGGACGTGATCATGATCGAGCACCGCGGTGTAGGCCTGTCACGCCACGACGATCGCGGTGCTGACCTCCCACCGGAGGCGTTGACGATCGGCCAGGTCGTCGACGATGTGGCGGCGGTACTCGACGACGCGGGCGTCGACAAAGCAGTCATCTATGGCACCTCCTACGGCACCTATGTCGCCGCCGGTTTCGGCGTGCGCCATCCCCATCGGGTGCATGCGATGGTCCTCGACTCACCCGTGCTGTCCGCGCAGGACATCGATGCGGTCCGCGAGGCGGCCCGTCGGCTGCTCTGGAACGGCGACGACCCCGAAACCGCTGATCTGGCGCCCAAGGTGCGACGCCTGGTCGGCGACGACCAGTTGACGCCCGCGGCCACCCAGCTGGCGATCACCGTCTACGGCCTCGCCGGGCCCATACTGCTGCGGCGCCAACTGGACCTGCTCCTGACGGGCAAGCACTGGCTGTGGTCGGGCATGGCCCAGGCCACCCGGCTCGTGCTGGAGCGCAAGGCGCCGTACCGAAACGAGCCCGACCTCGTCAACCGCATCGCGTACCGCGAGCTCAACTATGGGGCGACACCCGACGGCAAGCCGTTCGACCCCGCGGTGGCATATCGCGAAGCTGAGACGGGCACAACAGAATTCGATGCCGAACCGTTCGACCTGGTCGCCGAGATGCCGAAGTTCACCTGGCTCACAGTGGTGATCTCCGGAGGTCGCGACCTGATCACCCCACCGACGGTGGCAGAGCGGGTCACCTCGCTGATCCCGAACTCGGTGCTGGTCAACCTTCCGACCGCGGGCCACAGCATCGTCGATCTGCGTGAAAGCGCGGCCCTGGACATCGTCGGGGCCGTCTACGACGGCACGTTCGAGACGCTGCCCGAACGTGAGGCCGACCTGGACTCGAAACCGGCCGGGTTGGGGGTCCGGGCATTGATCTGGGGTATCGAGGCGGCGGCGACCCTGGAGTCGGCGGTGCCCGCGGTGGTTCCCCGAGCCGTGCGCAGGGCTACTTCATGAAGCCGATCTTCGAGTAGTCCGCATCGGCCAGGCCGAACGCGCCGAAGTTCGCCAAATTGCTTCGCGCCGCGATGTTTCCGGTCGACTGAGTCAGGGGAAGGCTGAAAACCTCTTCGAACAGCAGCTTGTCGAGCTCGTTGGCGAGCGCTCGCGCCTTCGCCGGATCCAGTTCGCCGACCGTCTCTTCGATTTTTGCGTCGATCTCCGGGCTGCTGATCTTTCCGAAGTTGCTCTCCGCGCCTGTGCGGTAGATCTGAGTCAGGCTCGCCAATGGGAATGCGTCGCCGCTCCAGGAGAATTGGGCGATATCGAAGTTACCGACCGTGACGTAGTCGGTGAAAAAGCCCTGCGCAGGCCTGATGTCGAGATCCAGCTTGACGCCGATCTGGGCGAGATTGTTCTGCGCGATCTGGGCGTACTGCCGTGTCCCGAGCGAGTCGAAGAGCACATCGCGGATGACCAGTTGTTTACCGCCCTTTTCGCGGAACTGTCCGTTCATCCGCCAGCCCAGGTCATCGAGTTCCTGCTTGGCCTTCTCGGGGTCGAAGGCGACGACGCCGCTGTTGTCCTGGTAGCCCTCTTGGCCGGCGACGATAAATGTGATTGTTCAGCGGCACGGGGTTATCGGCGAGCCCGCGCTGGGTCACCGCGGCGATGGTGTTGCGATCGATCCCCCGTGCGACGGCGCGTCTCAGTGCCGGATCGGCCAGGATTCTGCCCGGGGACCCGTTGAAAGTGAAGTGATACCAGCCGAGCCCGGGGGCGCGGCGGATGGTGATGCCCTGGGTGCGTCGCGCGATCTCCATCTCGTCGAGCGTGGCAAGGCCGGTGGCGTCGATCGTGTTGTTCTGCATCGCGGGAATCCGGGCCGCATCGTCGAGCACGAGGTAGGTGATGCTGTCCAGTAGCGGTGTTTCACCCCACCATTTGGGGTTGCGCGTCAACGTGATCCGCTTGGCGCCGCGGTCGAGGTTGGAGATGACGAACGGCCCTGCCGACGGCCCCGGCCCGTTGAGTTGCGCGCGGTTGAAGGCTTCCGGGGTGGCCGTCGAAGCCTTCGGCAGCAGCACGGTGCTGCCGGCGAACATGCCCCGCCAGTCGGACCAGTGCTTGGCGAAAGTGATGACGGCCTGACGATCGTCGACGCCGCGTTCGACCTTCTCTACCCGGTCGCTGCCGTTGGTGGCCGCGATCGCGAACCCCTTGTCCTTGCCGCTGGTGGCGTTGATCTGGGACTGGAGGTCCTCCCAGGTGATCGGGGTGCCATCGCTCCAGACCGCCTTGGGGTTGATCGTGTACGTGACGACCTGCGGGTCGGTGCTGGTCAGCTCGATATTGGTGAAGTAGTCGGTGTTGACTGTGGCCGAGCCGTCGGCGGCGATGCGGAACGCGCGCGGCATGGTGGGCCGCACGAGCGAGCCGACGTCGCCGGTGTTGCCGTCGATGTGAAGCGAGTTGAAGTTCGGCGGGAAGTCGTTGAGCGCCAGCCGTAGGTTGCCGCCCTGCCGCAGGTTCGCGACGTCCTGCGGATTGATGTCGTTGGTACTGCCGACTTCTGCAGAACCGCCCGCCGACGGCGCCTCCTGGTTGCTGCCGGAGCAGGCGGTCAGGGTCAGCGCAGCGATCACAGTTGCCATTCCCCAGGCCTGAGCGAAGCGTCGGGTCTTCATGCGAACCGACTCTAGCGGCGATTCACCTCTGGTTGCGGAACCGCTGCAAGTAACCGGCGGGTGTACTCGTGTTGCGGGTTGCTGAACACCTGGTCGCCGTCACCCTGTTCGACGATGGTGCCCTTGTACATCACGGCGACGCGATGAGCGAGGTGCTTGACCACCGACAGGTCGTGCGAGACGAAGAGATAGGACAGCCCGAACCGCTGCTGCAAATCCAACAGAAGGTTGATGATGCCTGCCTGGATCGACACGTCGAGCGCCGAAACGGGCTCATCGAGCGCGAGGATCTTGGGTTGGGTGGCCAACGCCCGCGCAATACCGATGCGCTGTTTCTGGCCACCGGAGAACTCTGCCGGGTATCGGGTGGCGTCCTCCCGTCGCAAGCCGACGATGCCGAGCAGCTCGGCCACCCTGTCGTCGATTCGAGTCTTGTCGAACCCGTTAGCCTGCAACGGTTCTGCCAAGACGTCGAACACTGGAAGCCGAGGGTCCAGTGAGGCCACCGGGTCCTGAAACACCACCTGCAGATCACCGCGCAGGGCCTGGCGGGATCGAGATTGCAGAGTCGCGACGTCGGTGCCGAGCACTTCGATCGAACCCGACTGTGGCGCGGTCAATTCCAGGATCTGATGCAGCGTGGTGGACTTGCCCGATCCCGATTCGCCGACGATCGCCAGCGTGCGCCCCTGTGGCAGTTCGAAGCCGATGCCGTCGACCGCGCGCACCTCACCGATCTGCCTGCGGAAGACGACGCCCTTGGTGAGCTTGTAGGTCTTGACCAAATCCCGGACTCGCAGCACGACGGGTGGATCGGCATCGGGCTGCGCGTCAGGTGAGGCGGTGGACACGCCGTAGATATCGGCGGCGCTGCGGCCGGCGACCTCTTCGGTTCGAATGCAGGCGGCCCGGTGGTTTGGCGCTATCTCCAGCAGATCCGGTTCGGCGGTGCGACAGTCGTCGATGGCAAGCGGGCAGCGGGGCTCGAACGGGCACCCGGGCGGCAACGCGGCCATCGACGGCGGAGCGCCGGGTATCGGTACCAGCCGTGCGCCCTGGTGGGCTTCGAGTCGGGGCACGGAGCCGAGTAGCCCAGCGGTGTAAGGCATTCGGCGGTCGCGGTACAACTCGTCGACTGGCGCCACCTCGACTGGTTTTCCGGCGTACATCACCAGTGCGCGGTCGGCGAACTCGGCGACCACCCCGAGGTCGTGGGTGATGATCAGAACGCCTGCGCCGGTCACGTCGCGCGCGGTTTTCAGCACGTCGAGGATTTGGGCCTGCACAGTGACATCCAGTGCGGTGGTGGGCTCATCGCAGATCAGCAGATCGGGATCGTTGGCGATCGCGATGGCGATGACGACGCGCTGCCGCTCGCCACCGGACAGTTCGTGGGGGAAGGCTCGCGACCGCCGTTCGGGCTGAGCGATGCCGACCAGATCCAGGAGTTCGATCGCCCGTGCCCGAGCCGCACGCCGTGTGGTGCCGCGTTGATGAATCTCGATGGCTTCGGCGATCTGATCGCCGACGGTGTACACCGGCGTCAGTGCCGACATCGGGTCCTGGAACACCGTTCCGATGGTCTTCCCGCGAATCTCCGACATCTTTTGATCGGAAAGTCCGATGAGCTCGTCGCCGTGCAGCCGCACCGAACCGGACACCGCGGCGTATTCGGGCAGCAGACCAACGACGGCCATCGCACTCGCGGACTTACCGGCACCCGATTCGCCGACGAGGGCGACGACCTCTCGGGGGTCGACGCGAAAGTTCATCCCCCGCACCGCATTCACGATGTCAGAGTCGGTCGGGAAGGCGACAGTCAGGTTACTCACCTCGAGAAGGCTCACTTGCGGGCCTTTCGCCTCAATGCCCGGCTGCCGGGGTCGAGCGCGTCGCGCAGGCCATCGCCGACGAGGTTGGCACAGAAGATGATCAAGACCAGCACGCCTGCGGGGAACAGGAAGAGCCACGGGAACGTCGTCGCCGACGGTGTGCCGCCGGCGATGAGAGTTCCCAGCGAGACGTCAGGTGGCTGCACGCCGAAACCCAGGTAACTCAGCCCGGTCTCGGCCAGGATCGCTATGCCAACGTTGAGCGCGGTGTCGATGATGATGATCGATGCCACATTCGGAAGGATGTGGCGAATGATGTTCCGCGCATCGCGCACACCCATATATCGTGCTGCCACAACGAATTCGCGTTCTCGCAGGCTCATCGTCATTCCCCGCACGATGCGGGAGCTGATCATCCAGCTGAACACGGACAGCAGAACGATCATCCACACGGTGTCGCCTTTGGTGCGCTGCACGACGATCGTGATGAGCAGGAAGCTGGGCACCACCAGCATGAGGTCGACAACCCACATCAGGGTGCGATCGCGCCAGCCACCGAAGTAGCCGGCGATGGTCCCCACGGTGGCTGCGATGATGGTCGAGATGAATGCCACGAAGACTCCGATGAGCATGGATTTCTGCATTCCGCGCAGCGTCTGAGCCAGTAGGTCCTGGCCGAGCCCGTTGGTGCCGAACCAGTGGCTGGTGCTGGGTGGCTGCTGCAGTGCGAAATAGTCCAGATCGCTGTAGCTGTAAGGCAGTAACGGCAGGCAGCGCATAGCAGCCGACGAACAGCAGTACGAGTATGGCCATCGACACCACAGCGGGCTTGTTGCGCAGGAACCGTCGCAGCACGAGCGTGCGCCTCGATGCGAAGGATGCGACGTCGACGCCGGATTTCGCGGTCGTCGAAAAATCGGTGTTGACGGGTTCGCGTCATGTCACCCGCACTCTCGGGTCAAGCGCGGCGTAGATGACGTCTGAGAGCAGGCCTGCCAATAGGACCGTGACACCCGCGAACACGGCGATGGCGGCGATGATATTGATGTCCTGGGTGTTGAGGCCCTGGATGAACCATTCACCCATGCCGTGCCACCCAAAGATCTTTTCGACGAACACCGCTCCGGTGAACAAACCGGCGAAGCTGTAGGCGAACATCGTCGCCATCGGGATGAGTGCGGTGCGTAGCCCGTGTTTGAACAGCGCTCTGCGGCGGGTCAACCCCTTGGCGCGGGCGGTGCGGATGAAGTCCTGCCCGAGCACGTCGAGCATCGCGTTGCGTTGATAGCGGCTGTAACCGGCCATGCCCCCCAGCGCGAGCGTGAGAGTCGGCAGCACCAGATGCTGGAGACGATCGACGAACTGGTTCCATGGGCCGCCGACCGCATCCGGTGATGTCTCGCCGGTGAACTCGAACAGTTGGACGCCCAGCGCGGAGTTGACTCCCAACGCCGACAGGATCAACAGGGTGGCCATCACAAAAGACGGAGTGCTGATCACCAGCAGCGACAGGGCGGTGATGACGCGGTCGCTCAGCCGATACTGACGAATCGCGCCCCATGCGCCGATGGTCACTCCGGCGACGGTGCCGATCACCGAACCGAGGACTAGCAGCCGCAGGCTGACTCCGATGCGCCGCCACAGCTCGTCGCTGACCGGCTGGCCGCCGACTGTGGTGCCGAAATCGCCGTGGAGGACACCGGAGGCCCACAGTCCGTACTGGACCACGATCGGCTTGTCGAGATTGAGCTCGACCCTTTTTGCTTCGATCACCGCCTCCGGAGGACGCGGGTTGCGGCTCAGGAGATTCTCGAGGGGGTCGAACTGCCAGGCGGCCAAAGAGAAAACCACGAACGACGCCAGCGCCAGCAGCACGACGTAGTTGAGCAGCCGCTGCGCGAGGAAGCGCGTCATTCGGCCGGTCCGTACGTGGGCTGCATGCGCACAGGTTATGAGATCGAGGCGGCCGACCTCGGGACAACTCACATGTGGCGCACAGCGGGTGTCCAGATGCGGCGCGTTCAGTGGTAGTTACCTGCAGTTTCGACGGTGGCCACGCCGAAGGGGCGGCCGGCAACACCAGAGGGAGCTAGACACGTGGATAAACAGCACAGGAGCAAATCCCGGGCCGATCTGAGGCTGTGCGCAGCCATGATCGGCGGCAGCGCGCTCCTCGCGATGGCCGCGGTCGGCCTGATGGTGGCCCACGAGCATGACGGATACGCGGTGGCGAAATCGGCATCGATGAGCGTCAGCTCGCCGGTCGCCGCGGCCAAGCCCATTGCGAAGGGCCCCGGCGCCGCTGCTGTCCGAGCAGGAGGCCGCCGAAGTAATTCGTTTCGGCTCTGTCCACATCGGTTACCCAACGTGAATGAGGGGTCAGCGACGACCCCGTTGCGCACTGTTCCGATGGGCCGTGTAGCTCGATCGTTGCGGCTCGCCTGAAACCGAATGGGAGTGGTCAAGGTGAATTCGAAGCAGGTCAAGTTGGGTTCGGCGGCCTTGGGTGCCGGCGCTCTGGTCGCGATGGGCGTTTTCGGCGTCTCCAGCGGCACGAGTGCTGCTCAAGACGACCGCCGCCAGGGCCGGCGACGTCGGAGGTCGTCGTCAGCGAAACGACGGTCGTGGTCCCCGACGTTTCGGCCACGCAGCCCATGTTTCCGAACTGATAGTCCGGATCAGGTTCCGGTGGCCCGGCTAGGGCTGCCGGAACTTGTTTCTGTGTCGACGGTGCTGGCCGGACGATCGACACCGGGAAATTCACAGCTGGCACATAGAGAACGCACAGTGATTGCCCACAGCCCCGCCGATAATGGACGTGTGAGTCCCAATGGTTCGGCGGTCAACGACCAGGAGCCGGCGCGCGTCATCATGCGCAGGGCCGACGGTAACCCGATCCATGTGCTGGTCGTCGATGACGAACCGGTACTCGCCGAGTTGGTGTCCATGGCACTTCGGTATGAGGGCTGGGAGATCGCCACTGCGGGCGACGGAGCGAGCGCCATCGCACTGGCCCGCCAGACCCCACCCGATGTGGTCGTGCTCGACGTCATGCTGCCGGACATGAGTGGGCTGGATGTGCTGCACAAACTGCGCGAGCAGATTCCGGGGCTGCCGCTGCTGCTGCTGACCGCCAAAGATTCGGTCGAGGACCGGATCGCCGGTCTGACCGCAGGCGGTGATGACTACGTCACGAAGCCGTTCAGCCTCGAAGAGGTGGTGCTTCGCTTGCGCGCCCTGCTGCGACGCACGGGGGTCACCAGCGAGTCGGGCGGTGCACAGATCGTTGTCGGGGATCTGGTCCTCGACGAGGACAGTCACGAAGTGACCCGCGCGGGCGAGTTGATCACCTTGACCGCAACCGAGTTCGAGCTGCTGCGGTTCATGATGCGCAACTCCAAACGCGTACTGAGCAAGGCCCAGATCCTGGACCGGGTATGGAGTTACGACTTCGGCGGACGGTCCAACATCGTGGAGCTGTACGTCTCGTATCTGCGCAAGAAGATCGACATCGGGCGCGAACCGATGATCCATACACTGCGCGGTGCCGGATATGTCCTCAAACCCGCACGCTGAATCGGTGGGTCGGACGCGGTTGCGTTCACCGCGCACGTGGTCGCTTCGAACGCGGCTGCTCGTGTCTCAAATACTTCTGCTGGCCTTGGTGTGCGCCGGCATAGGTATCGGCACAATGATTGCGCTGCAACACTTTCTGACCAACCAGCTCGACGACCGGCTGGCCGAGACCGGCAGGCGTTCTGCGGGTCTGTTCGAATTCGGTCCGCCCCCGCCCGGATTTCCCGGGCCGCCGGGTTTCCCGCGACGGATGATCATCCGCGACGAAATGGGACCCGGCCCGGCCTTCCTCAACGCGCCCGGTCAGGCCGCGCGAACGGTCGGCGCGGTGATCTCGCGCGGCACGCCCGTCGACGCCGGTGTCATCACCGCCGACGGCACTCGCAGCCAGATCAGTTCCACCGCAGCACAACAACTGGCCCGTATCGAGCCTCATGACGCGCCCACGACGGTTCAGCTCGACGGTCTCGGCCGCTACCGCGTGATCGCGATGCGCGCGCACGGACCCGGCGAGACGATTGTCACCGGCCTGCCCACATCCGAGGTCGACGACACCCTACTCACCGTCGCCGTCATCTTCAGCGTGGTGGGTGTCATGGCGCTGATCGGCGGGACGACGGCGGGGATCCTGATCATCCGGCGCCAACTCGCGCCGCTTTCAACGGTTTCCGCGGCGGCACGGCAGGTGGCCGACCTGGAACTCGACCGCGGCGAGGTCCGGCTGCCCACGCCGATCGTCGAGGTGGATCCGGCGGGCGCGCACACCGAGATCGGGCAACTGGGGTCCGCGCTGAACCGGATGCTCGACCGCATCTCCGACGCGTTGTCCGCCCGGCACGCCAGCGAGACCAGGGTGCGGCAGTTCGTCGCGGATGCAAGTCACGAACTGCGCACGCCGCTCGCGGCGATCCGCGGATATACCGAACTGGCACAGCGCAAGCGCGGTGACGTCCCCGACGATGTTGCGCATGCGATGAACCGCGTCGAGTCCGAGACGGAGCGGATGACCCAGCTCGTCGAGGACATGCTGTTGCTGGCCCGCCTGGACACCGGGCGGCCGTTGCAGCAGGAGGCGGTGGACCTTTCGCGATTGGTCGTCGACACCGTCAGCGACGCCCACATCGCCGGACCCGACCATCAGTGGTCACTCGACCTGCCCGACGAGCCCGTCGTCGTCACCGGCGACGAAGCGCGCCTGCATCAGGTGCTGGCGAACCTGCTCGCCAACGCACGCACCCACACACCGCCGGGCACGTCCGTCACGACGTCGTTGGCGCGATCCACGGGCGGAGGCGCAGTGCTGACGGTGGCCGACGACGGCCCCGGGCATCCCGGAGTGGCTGCAGCCCGAGATCTTCGAGCGATTCGCCCGGGGCGACACATCGCGCTCCCGGCGCGGCGGCAGCACCGGGCTGGGGCTGGCGATCGTCGCGGCCGTCGTCAAGGCGCACCGCGGCGCCATCGACGTCCGCAGCGGCCCTGGATCGACGGTCTTCACCGTGACCTTGCCGGGCGATTCACAGATGAGCCACAGCGCGAGCCAATCCGGGCCATAGCCGGGCCGGACAGGATCGTCTCAGTGACGAGCACCCTGGTTTCTGCCCGCGAGCAGGGCCCCCGCGCCAGCTGGGGAACGCAGAAGGTCCCGACACGCCGGGAAAAGCGAGCCTTTCTCACTGTCTGCGTCGCGGGTCCAACTTGCCGTGCTGCTCGTAGCGACGGCGGTGCTCTATCTCTGGAACCTGTCGGCCAGCGGGTGGGCGAACGCCTTCTATACGGCGGCGGCGCAGGCAGGCGCGAGCAACTGGACGGCGATGCTGTTCGGATCCAGCGATGCCGCGAACGCGATCACCGTGGACAAAACCCCCGCGGCGCTGTGGGTGATCGACCTGTCGGTTCGGCTCTTCGGTCTGAATCAGTGGAGCGTGCTGGTGCCCCAGGCGCTCGAAGGGGTCGCGGCCGTGGCCCTGCTGTACGCCGCTGTCCGCCGTGTCGCCGGTCCCGGCGCGGGACTGTTGGCCGGCGCGGTGCTCGCGGTGACGCCCGTCGCGGCGCTGATCTTCCGGTTCAACAACCCCGATGCGCTATTGGTGCTGCTGCTGGTCGCTGCCGCATATTGCGTGCAGCGGGCGTGTGAAAAGGACGCCAGCCGTTGGTGGTTGGTGGCCGCGGGCGCTGCGGTGGGATTCGGCTTCCTCGCCAAGATGCTGCAGGCGTTCCTGGTTCTGCCTGGATTCGCGGCGGCTTACGCCGTCGCCGGGCACCGCCCGCTGAAGCGCCGTCTCGGCGACCTGCTCATTGCGGGCGCGGCCGTGGTGGTATCCGGAGGGTGGTATCTCGCGCTCGTCGAACTCTGGCCTGCGTCCTCACGGCCATACATCGGCGGTTCGCAGCACAACAGCATCATCGAATTGACGCTGGGCTACAACGGCTTAGGCCGGTTGACGGGTAACGAAACCGGCGGCCTTGGCAATCTCAACCATGACGTCGGCTGGGACCGGCTGTTCGGCGGGGGGATGGGGTCGGACATCGCGTGGCTGCTGCCCGCGGCGGTGATCTGCGCCGTGGCGGGTGTGATCCTCGTGCGCCGCGCACCCCGTACCGATCCGGCTCGCGCCGCCCTCATCGTCTGGGGCGGTTGGCTTGCCGTCACCGTGGTGGTGTTCAGCTTCGCCAACGGCATCGTGCACTCGTACTACACGGTCGCGCTCGCACCCGCGATCGGTGCGTGCCTCGGCATCGGCGCAACACTACTGTGGCAGAACAGATTCGGCATCCGATCCGCCGCAGCGCTGTCCGGCGCTGTGCTCGTCACCAGCATCCTTGCCGCGGAGTTGTTGTCCCGGCACGCGCAGTGGATGCCGTGGCTGCGCGCGAGTGTCGCGGTCGGGGGAGCAGCAGCGGCGGCGCTGCTGTTGGTCTCGGGCCGGTTGGCGCCGACGGTCGCGCGGTCAGTCGCGGCGCTGGCGATTGTCGTCGTGTCTGGCCGCGCCCGCGGCCTTTTCGATCGCGACCGCGGTATCGACGCACACTGGCGCGATACCGAGCGTCGGACCGACCCGTCACGCGTTCGGTGGTGGTCTGGCCGGGCCGCCGGCGGGTCTGCTGGACTCGCCCAAGCCCGGGCCCGCACTGTCGGCGACATTGGCCCGCGACGCCGACGACTACACCTGGGCCGCGGCGGTCGTCGGCTCGAACAACGCTGCGGGCTATCAGCTGGCGAGCGGCGCGCCGGTGATGGCCGTCGGGGGTTTCAACGGCACCGACCCCGCACCGACGCTCGAGGAGTTCCAGAACTATGTCGCCACGCGGCGGATCCACTACTTCATCGGCGGTCGGATGATGACCGGCCGAGGATCGTCGAACGGCGGCAGCCGTGAGGCTGCCGACATCGCGCGGTGGGTCGAGACGCACTACACCCCGTTTGCCGTCGAGCGCGCGGTCGTATACGACCTCAGCCAGCCGCCGAGGAATTCATAGCTGGCATACAGCTTGGCCCAACGGCCAGCACAACCTGCACCTCGACGATGGGTTTCATGACCGATACCGCCCTCGAACGTGGCACTTCTGCTCGGAGCAGATTCGAACCCCGACCGAACGCCACCGAGATCGCGCGCGACGCAGGCGTGCCCGTGCTCGACGTGGTGGTGCCGGTATACAACGAACAATCCGCCCTCGCCGACTCGGTGCACCGCCTGCACCGTCACCTTCGCGAGCACTTTCCGTTCTCGGCCCGCATCACCATCGCCGACAACGCGAGCATCGACGACACCGCACTGATCGCCGCCGAACTCGCGGCCGAGCTGAGCGACGTCCGGGTGGTGCGGGTGCCGGAGAAGGGGCGCGGCCGGGCGTTGCACGCCGTGTGGTCGACGTCGGACGCGCCGGTGCTGGTCTACATGGACGTCGACTTGTCCACCGATCTTGCCGCGCTCGCACCGCTGGTGGCTCCGCTGGTGTCGGGTCATTCCGACCTGGCGATCGGCACCCGGCTGGGCCGCGGGTCGCGGGTGCTGCGAGGCGCCAAGCGCGAGGTCATCTCCCGCTGCTACAACCTGATCCTGAAATCCGCTCTCGCGGCCGGCTTTTCCGATGCGCAGTGCGGGTTCAAGGCGATTCGCGCCGACGTGGCGCAGATTGCCTGCTGCCCCACGTCGAGCGACACCGGATGGTTCTTCGACACCGAACTGCTGGTGCTGGCCGAACGTAGCGGTCTGCGCATCCATGAAGATCCCGGTGGACTGGGTGGACGACCCTGGACAGCCGGGTGGACATCGTCGCGACCGCTGCGGCCGATCTCAAGGGCATCGGCCGGCTACTGCGGAGCTTCGCCAACGGAACCGATTCCGGTGAATGCGATCGCCGCACAGCTGGGTCCGTCACGGACTGTTCGGCCGCGCCGCGCTCACTGTTCCGGCAGGCGGTGCGGTTCGGCGCGATCGGCGTGGTGTCGTCGGCCGCGTACGTCGTGCTGTTCATGACTGATGCAGGGCTCGCTCGGCGCGCAGGCGGCGAACCTGATCGCGTTGCTGCTCACCGCGATCGGCAATACCGCGGCCAACCGCCGCTTCACGTTCGGTATTGGCGGCAGCGCCGAACGTGGCCCGTCATCACGTCGAAGGTCTCATCGTGTTCGCGATCGCGCTGGCGATCACCAGCGGATCGCTGGCCGTGTTGCACCTGGTCGTCGCCGACCCACACCACCTGATCGAGCTCGTCGTGCTGGTGATGGCCAACCTGATGGCCACCGCTGCGCGGTTCGTCCTCCTGCGCGGCTGGGTGTTTCACCCCCGCCGGGCCCGCTGAACTCCTCTGACAAACTCCCGACCGAAAGGAATTCATCGATGACCGCCACCGCTGACGTGCAACCGCACACCACCCCCGGCTCCCAACGACCCTCGCGAACGTCGCGCAGCCGCGCTGGGTTCGACCCGCGCTGTTCGCCCTTCTGGCGGCCACCGCGGTGCTTTACCTGTGGGGACTGGGGTCATCCGGCTGGGCCAACGACTACTACGCAGCAGCTGTGCAGGCGGGCACGCAGGACTGGAAGGCCTGGCTGTTCGGCTCGCTGGACGCGGGCAATGCGATCACCGTCGACAAGCCGCCCGCGTCACTGTGGTTGATGGTGTTGTCCGGCAGGATCTTCGGCTTCAGCGCCTTCACGATGCTCTTGCCCCAGGCGTTGATGGGGGTCGGTGCCGTCGGGACGCTGTATGCGACTGTCCGCCGGTGCAGCGGCCCGGGGGCGGGCCTGATCGCGGGCGCTGCGCTGGCGCTGACTCCGGTCGCGGCGTTGATGTTCCGGTTCAACAACCCCGATGCGCTGCTGGTGCTGTTGTTGGTGGTGGCCGCGTACTGCATGGTGCGCGCCATCGAAACCGCGAGCACCCGCTGGATCGCCCTGGCGGGCACCGTGATTGGCTTCGCATTCCTGACGAAGCTGCTGCAGGCTTTCCTGATCGTCCCCGGCTTGGCGCTCGCGTTCCTCGTCGCGGCCCCGGTCGGCATCTGGAAGCGCATCGGCAAGCTGGCCATCGGCGGCATCGCGATGGTCGTGTCGGCCGGCTGGTACCTCGCTGCTCGTCGACCTGTGGCCCGCCGAGTCCCGGCCCTACATCGGCGGCTCATCGGACAACAGCCTGCTGCAGCTGACGTTGGGCTACAACGGAATCGACCGCGTCCTCGGTGGTGGCGGCGACGGGCCTCCGTCCGGTGGGCCGCCCGGCGGTCCGGGCGAGGGCCTCGGCGGGGCGCACAACGTGTTGTTCGGTGGGGAACCGGGCCTCGGCAGATTGTTCGGCCATTCGATGGGCACCCAGGCGTCGTGGCTGTTGCCCGCCGCGCTGATCGGTCTGCTCGCGGGACTGTGGTTCACCCGGCGTGCCGTCCGCACAGACAAGCTGCGTGCCGCGCTGCTGCTGTGGGGCGGCTGGCTGATCGTGACCGGCGCGGTGTTCAGCTTCATGGACGGCATCATTCATCCCTATTACACCGTCGCACTGGCGCCGGCGATCGCGGCGCTGGTCGGTATCTCGGTGCGAGAGCTGTGGCGTAGCAAGGAGTCTCTGGGACCGCGCATCCTGTTGGCGAGCATGTCGGCAGCCACCGGCGTATGGGCCTTCATCCTGATGGACCGCGCGCCGGAGTGGTGGCCGGCCGTGCGCTGGGTGGCGTTGGTCGGCTCGATCGTCGTCGCGTCGATCCTGGTGGTCGGGGCGCACCGTCTTGGCCGCTGGACAGCCCTCTTGATCGCGGGTGCAATGCTTTTCGGTGTTCTCGGGCCTGCTGCGTACTCCATCCAGACGGTGGCGAATGCACACAGCAGTGGACCGATGGCAATGGCGGGTCCGAGCAGTAACGCCGACATCGGCGCCACCGGGACGGTCCTGACGGTCCGCACCGCGGTGCCGTCGACAATCCTGTACTCGAAAATCTCGTCAAGGGCGCGGACAACCGTTGGGCAGCAGCGACTGTCGGGTCGATGACGGCTAGCAGCCTCGAATTGAAGACCGGCGCTTCGGTCATGGCGATCGGTGGATTCACCGGCTCGGACAACTCGCCGACACTCGCGCAGTTCCAGGACTACGTCGCCAACCATCAAGTGCGGTACTTCATCGCCGGGAGCCACGATGGCCGTCCGCCCTGGCGGGAGTCGGGCACTTCAAACGACATCGCGGCCTGGGTGAAGCAGAGCTTCACACCGATCGATGTCGCGGGCACGACGGTGTACGACCTCGACGCACAGATCAGTAACTGATGCGTCCGAGGGATAGAGGAAGGAAGTAGTCATGACACTCAAGCGCTTCATCGCCGGTGCCACCCTTGCGGGTGGGTTCGGTGCGGCGGCCCTCGGTCTCGGCGCTCCGATGGCGTCGGCGCAGCCGCCTTTCCCGGGACCGGGCGGACCCGGCCCGGGACACGGATGGGTACAGCAGCCGAATAGGCCCGACATTCCGTGGCAGGACCAACCGGGTTACTACGGGGCGGTGCGCGACCACCGGCCATTCGAGTACCAGGGGCAATGGGTGAATCCGGTGTTCGACGCCGGACATCGAGGCTGGGGTTTCTGGCTTGGCCCAGTCTGGATCCCGTTGCTCTAGAAGCCCCTCGATCAGACGGCCGCCCTGCGTCCCCCGCGCAGGGCGGCCGTCGTCAATTCGATCGGGCTGATTCTCTTCGGCTCGGACGCCAGCCGAGCGGCGATACAGTCGAACGATGTCTGTGACCGACGAGTACCTGAAGAACAACGAGGCCTACGCGAGCACTTTCTCGGGCCCGCTGCCGCTGCCGCCGAGCAAGCATGTCGCCGTGGTGGCGTGCATGGACGCCCGGCTCGACGTCTACCGGATCCTCGGCCTCGGCGACGGCGAGGCCCACGTCATCCGCAATGCCGGCGGCGTGATCACCGACGACGAGATCCGCTCGCTGGCCATCAGCCAGCGGTTGCTCGGCACCAAAGAGATCATCCTGATCCACCACACCGACTGCGGCATGCTCACCTTCACCGACGACGGATTCAAACAGCAGATCCAGGACGACACCGGCATCAAACCGGAGTGGGCGGCGGAGGCGTTCGTCGATCTCGACGAGGACGTGCGTCAGTCGCTGCGCCGCATCGAGGCCAGCCCGTTCGTCACACAAGCACGAATCCGCTGCGCGGCTTTGTCTTCGACGTCGCCACCGGCAAGCTCAACGAAGTCACGCTCTGAGGTCCGCCCCGCGGCGTCGGTTGTCAGGCGGTCGGGCGCGCGTAAACGCCTGCGCGCGGCGGGCTGGGGTCGATGATGTCGAGATGGTCCTCCAGGACACGACGCCCGCCGACGAGAGCGGCGCCGCCGTGCAGCTCAACGAAACCGCCCCGGTCCCGTACGTCGTCGAGCAGTTTGCGGAACCCCTTTCCGCCGATCGCCGACTACGCGTTTCTCTCCGACTGCGAGAACACCTGCCTGATCTCCTCGAGCGGATCCGTGGAATGGCTGTGCGTGCCACGGCCCGATTCGCCGAGCGTGTTCGGAGCCATCCTGGATCGCGGCGCCGGGCACTTCCGGCTGGGTCCCTACGGCGTCTCGGTGCCTGTCCGCCAGGCGCTACCTGCCGGGCAGCCTGATCCTGGAGACCACCTGGCAGACCCACACCGGCTGGATGATCGTCCGCGACACGCTGGTGATGGGCCGATGGCGCGACATCGAGTCGCGGTCTGGAACGCATCGCCGCGTACCGATGGACTGGGACGCCGAGCACACCCTGCTGCGCACCGTGCGACTGCGTGAGCGGCACGGTCGAGCTGGTGATGGACTGCGAGCCGTCGTTCGACTACCACCGGTCCAGCGCGAACTGGGAGTACTCGGCCACTGGCTACGGGGAAGCCGTCGCGCGGGCCAACCGCGATCCGGACGCGCACCCGACGCTGCGGCTGACGACCAACCTGCGCATCGGGCTGGAGGGCCGCCAGGCGCGGGCGCGTACGAGGCTGAAAGAGGGCGAAAACGTCTTCGTCGCATTGAGTTTCTCGAAGAATCCGTGCGCCCCAGACCTATGACGAGGCCGTCGACCAGATGCGGACGACCAGTGAGTGCTGGCGGCAGTGGATCAACATCGGCAAATTCCCGGACCACCCGTGGCGGTCGTACCTGCAGCGCAGCGCGCTCACGCTGAAGGGGTTGACGTACGCACCGACCGGAGCGCTGCTGGCGGCCAGTACCACATCGTTGCCGGAAACCCCTCAGGGCGAACGTAACTGGGACTATCGCTACACCTGGATTCGGGATGCGACGTTCGCGCTGTGGGGCCTCTACACCCTCGGCCTGGATCGTGAAGCCGACGACTTCTTCTCGTTCATCGCCGACGTATCCGGGGCGAACAATGCTGAACACCACGAACTTCAGGTGATGTACGGCGTGGGCGGGGAACGCACCCTGGTCGAGGACGAGCTTCGCCACCTGTCCGGCTACGACAATGCGCGCCCGGTGCGGATCGGCAACGGCGCGTACGACCAGAAGCAGCACGACATCTGGGGTTCGATTGCTGGACTCGGTGTATCTGCACGCCAGGTCCCGCGAGCAGGTTCCGGAGACCTTGTGGCCGATGCTCAAACAACAGGTCGAGGAGGCCATCAAGCACTGGCGCGAGCCTGACCGCGGGATCTGGGAGGTGCGCGGCGAGCCGCAGCATTTCACCTCGAGCAAGATCGTGTGCTGGGTGGCGCTGGACCGCGGGGCCAAGCTGGCCGAGCTTCACGGCTGGACGAAGCACACCAAGGGGTGGCTCGCCATCGCCGACGAGATCAAGGCCGACATCCTGGCCAACGGCGTGGACTCCCGTGGGGTGCTGACCCAGAGCTATGGCAGCGACGCGCTGGACGCCTCGCTGCTGCTGGCCGTGCTGAACCGGTTCCTGCCCGCCGACGATCCGCGGATACGCGCGACGGTGCTGGCCATCGCCGACGAGCTCACCGAAGACGGGCTGGTTCTGCGGTATCGCGTCGAGGAGACCGACGACGGATTGTCCGGCGAAGAAGGCACTTTCACGATCTGCTCGTTCTGGCTGGTGTCGGCGCTGGTCGAGATCGGCGAGTTCCACCGCGCCAAGCATCTGTGCGAGCGGCTGCTGTCATTCGCCAGCCCGCTGCATCTGTACGCCGAGGAGATCGAGCCGCGCACCGGGCGGCACCTGGGCAATTTCCCTCAGGCGTTCACCCACCTGGCGCTGATCAACGCCGTCGTGCACGTCATCCGCGCCGAAGTCGACGCTGACGCGTCCGGGGCGTTCCAGCCCGCGAACGCGCCAACCTGACGGCGTGGCCGGCGGCCTGGACAGGCATCGGCCATACAGACCCTCTTGCGGACGTGTAAGCGGTACTGTCGGCCCTCTTCCCTGAGGTTTCGGGAGCTGCGCTGACCAGCCCTCAGCGCCGGTTGAGAAGGAGCCGACAAGCATGCGCATTGTCGTGGATTTGAACCGGTGTCTCGGATACGCGCAATGCGTCCCGCTGGCGCCGGAAGTGCTCCAGTTGCAGGGTGAGGAAGCGCTCGCATACGACCCGAATCCCGACGACTCGCAACGTCAGCAGGTCGCGCGGGCGGTCGCGTCCTGCCCGGTGCAGGCGATCATCGCGGAGATGGATCCGCCCGCCGACCGGACGACGAAATGAGGACGCATCCGCTGATCGACGATCTCGTTCGGACCTTCAAGGCGGAGGGCCGGATCGTCATCGTCGGCGCTCGCTGGCCGGGCTGCGCGCCGCGGAGGCGTTGCGGGACGAGGGCTTCACCGGCTCGCTGACGCTCATCGGCGACGAAGTGCACGAGCCGTACGACCGCCCGCCGCTGTCCAAGCAGGTGCTCAAGGGATGGGTGCCCGCGGGCAACACCAAGCTGCCGCGGCTGCGGGCGATCGATGCCGACTGGCGCCTGGGCGTGGCGGCCACCGGCCTGGATCGTGACAACCGGGAAGTGTTGCTCGCCAACGGCGACAAGGTGCCCTACGACCGATTGCTGATCGCCACCGGCGTCCGGTCCCGCGCGTGGTTCAACCCGGAAGAGGCGAAGCTGAAGGGCCTTTACACGCTGCGCACCAGCGATGACGCGGCCGAGTTGCAGGCGGCTTTGAAGGCCAAGCCCGAAGCGGGTGCTGATCGTCGGCGCGGGCTTCATCGGCTCCGAGATGGCCTCGGTCTGCCGTGATCTCGGACTGGACGTGACGGTCGCGGAGCGATCCAGCGCACCGCTGGTCGGGCCGCTCGGCGGGGTGATCGGCGATATCGCCGCCAAGATGCAGCGCGACGCCGGCGTCGACCTGCGCACCGGTGTGGCGGTGGAGGCCCTCGAAGGGGACGCCGACGGACACGTCCGGCGGGCCAAGCTCTCCGATGGCACCACGCTCGACGTCGACGTGGTGGTCGCGTCGCTGGGTTCCGTCCGCAACATCGAATGGCTCGAAGGCGCCGAACTCGCCACCGGGTTCTGGGGCGTGGCTTGCGACGCCGGTTGCCGCGCCTTCGACATCAACGGCGTGGTGACCGACAACATCTTCGTCGCCGGTGACATCGCGCGGGCCCCGCACGTGCTCTACGAGTACCAGTTCATGGCGATCGAGCACGTGGACGCCGCGGTGCTGGGCGCCCAGACCGCGGCCACAACATGGTCAACCTCGAGACCGGCCGCCGTCCACACCTGCCGCTGCCGCAGTTCTGGTCCGGCCAGTTCGGCGTGAACATCAAGGGCTGTCGGCGTGTGCTCCTTCGGCGACGAGATCGTGTTCACCCAGGGCTCGGTCGAGGATCTCCGCTTCGCCGCCGCCTTCGGCAAGAACGGCCGCATCGTCGGAGCCATCACCTTCAACCACGGCAAGTGGCTGGAGTACTACGGCAGCGATGATCGAGCGGTCGGCGCCGTTCCCGCCACCGCCGCCGGGCTATGACGTGCCCGCGAACGCGGAGCCGATGTCGGCCCGCTTCCGCGATCCGCGCGAACCGACCGGGATTCCCGATGTCGTTCTCACCGGCCATGATCCGACGTCGCGGGGCGCCGAGTTCCGCCCCAAGAGCCCGCTAGCCCGCCCAGGACGAGAGCCGCCATGACAACCGCAGAAACCGCCTGGACCGAGGCGATGAGGTACGAGAACCGCCACGACCCATACCGGTTCTTCGACGAGCTCCGGAAGACGCCCGTCGTGCAGGTCGCCGACAAGGTCTACGTCGTCACCGGATACCGCGAGCTGCTGCAGCTCGCGCACGACCCGCACGTCAGCTCCGACATCAGTCGAAGAGTCCGATCTCGGCCCAACCCGCCGCTCATGCGCCCGACGTCGGCGCCGAGCACATGGAGGCCTACGGCCGGGAGCCGAGCCTGATCGTGTCCGACCCGGCCAAGCACGACAAGCAGCGCACGACAGGTGATGCGGCACTTCGCGCCGCCGCACTCCCCGGACGTCATCCCCAACATGGCAGCCGACATCCAGACGCTGTGCGACGAACTTGCTCGACAAGGCGAAGGCCAAGGGCGGCAACACGCTTCGACGTCGTCGACGACTACGCCTACCCGGTGCCGGTGGCGGTGATCTGCAAGATCCTCGGTGTGCCGCTGAAGGACGAACCCACCTTCCACGGCTGGATCTTCGACTTCATGGCGGGCGCGGACATGGGGCCGGACGCCGCCACCGAAGAGGGGCGGGCGCGCGCGCAGAAGGGCAAGGAAAGCACCGCCGCGCTCACCGCGTACATGGCCGACCTGATCCAGGGGTTCCTGACGGAACCTCAGGACAACGTGCTGTCGAAGCTGGTGAACGACAAGGACGGTCCGGACGGGCCGATGACGCCCAGGAGGCTGCGGCGAACGCGCATGCTGCTGCTGATCGCCGGGCACGATTCGACGGTCAACACCATCGCGCACTGTGTCCTGACGCCTGCTGCGCAACCCCGAGTCGATCGACCTGCTGCGCGAGAAGCCGGAACTGATCCCGAAGGCGATCGAAGAGGTTCTGCGGCTGCAGTCGGCCGTCCAGTTCTTCCCGAGCCGCAGCGTCACCGCCGACATCGAGGTCGGCGGGACCGTCATCCCCGCGGGTTCGGCGGTGCATCTGCTGTACGGCGCCGCCAACCGCGACCCCAAGCGGTTCCCCGAACCCGAGAAGTTCGACATCCAGCGCCCGGACAACCAGCACGTGGGTGGGGCCGCGGAGTGCACAGCTGCGTCGGTGGTCCGCTGGCGCGCCTGGAGGTCAACATCGCATTGGAGACGTTCCTGCGGCGTGTCGGAGAACCCGCGACTGGTCGTCGACCCGCCGCCCTACCGGGTGAACCAGGTGTTCCGCGGTCCGCTGCATCTCGAGGTCGAGTTCGACCGGATCAAGGACTGAGGCTGCGACATCAAGGCCTTCCAGTTCGTCGAATGGCAACAGCCGGGCCAACTTCGGGACGTACCGGTGCCAGAGCCGGGGCCGGGGGAGGTGCTGCTCAAGGTCGGCGGCGCCGGAGCGTGCCACTCGGATCTGCACCTGTTGGAGGCACCCGCCGGGTCGCGGTCGTTCACGCTGCCCTTCACGCTTGGCCACGAGAACGCCGGCTGGGTCGAGAAGATGGGACCCGGGGCAACGGGTTTCGCGCCAGGTGACCCCGTCATCGTGTACGGCCCATGGGGTTGCGGCCTCTGCATGAACTGCCGGCAGGGCATCGAGAACTACTGCCAGACACCGGGAAAGCCGAGCCCGGGCGGGCTTGGCGGCACCGACGGCGGCATGGCCGAGTACCTCCTTGTCCCGTCGACGCGCTATCTGATCCCGTTGGGCGAGTCTCGATCCGCGTGAGGCGGCACCGCTCACCGACGCGGGCCTGACGAGCTATCACGCCGTGAAGCGCTCGGTGCACCTTTTGGGTCCGGGTTCGACGGCGGTGGTGATCGGGGCCGGCGGGCTCGGCCAGATGGCGATCCAGATGCTCAAGGCGCTGTGCTCCGCGACAACCGTTGTCGCGGTGGATACTTCGGCAAGACAAGCTGAAGATCGCCAAGACGATGGGCGCCGACGAGGCCTTGTCTCGGGCGACGATGCGGTCAAGCGCATCAAGGACATGACCCGCGGTCAGGGCGCCGAGGTCGTTCTCGACTTCGTCGGCGTCAACCCGACGCTCACGATGGCGGCACAGGTGTCACGGGTGCTCGGACACCTCACCATCGTCGGACTCGGCGATGCCGCCCTGCCCGGTGAACTTCAACAGCCCGGCGAAGGAATGCTCTGTCGCGTCGCCGTTCTGGGGCTCCATTCCCGAGCTGATCGACGTCATCGAGCTGGCTCAGGCCGGCAAGATCAAGATGCTGGTCGAGCATTTCCCGCTGGACAGTGCAGCGGAGGCCTATCACCTACTGCACGACGGCAAGATCGCGGGACGCGCCGTCATCACGCCGAACGGCTGACTAGCCGACTTTGTAGGTGGCGATCGCCTTCGCGACCGCCTCGCCGTCCGGGGTGACGACGTCGACGTCGCAATTCACCAGCGTCTTGCCGCGCCGCAGCACCCGGCCGATCGCGATCAGGTCCGTCGCGCGGGCCGGGGCGAGAAACTGCACGGACATCGATGTGGTCACGCCGCGCAGCGAGTCCGGCACCTCCGCGCCCGCCCATGCCGCGGCCATCACCGCGACATCGGCCAGTGCCGCGACGGCGCCACCGTGGACCATGTCGCCGAGCGTGACGTTGGATTCGTCCCACGGCAGGCGTAGCCGCACTTCGTCACCGTCGAGCACTTCGGCGACGATGCCGAGCTTGGCGACGAACGGGGAGGCGGGGATGAACTGCGCCATGACCTCGGCGCCGGTCTGGGGTGGGGTAGCGGTCGACATGTATCCAGTATCTGCACCGGATCAATTACCTCCGGGGTAGTCGCCGAGTCGCCCGTGGGCCCACGCGCAGCTGGGGACGTGCGGTTTCGTGCGCGACGCGCCGCGCCGGCTTTGAGAATCCGCACACTCACCGCGACCCGCCGCAAAATCGAGCGTTGACATGGCAGGCCAACCCTGGTTTCATATCGGGTTATGCAGATAAAGCTGGTCATTTCTACCAACTTTACGAGGAAATCGATGACCGATACCGCAGAGCAACTCAACGCGGGCCGATACGAGCTGAGCCATCTGCGCTCGCTGGAGGCCGAAGCCATCCACATCATCCGGGAGGTGGCCGCGGAGTTCGAGAAGCCGGTGCTGCTGTTCTCCGGCGGCAAGGACTCCATCGTCATGCTGCACCTGGCGATCAAGGCGTTCCGGCCGGGCCGGCTGCCGTTCCCCGTGATGCACGTCGACACCGGGCACAACTTCGACGAGGTGCTGCAGGCCCGCGACGACCTCGTCGCCGAGTCCGGCGTGCGCCTCGTGGTCGCCAAGGTTCAGGACGACATCGATGCGGGCCGCGTCGTGGAGACCATCCCGTCGCGCAACCCCATGCAGACGTTCACGCTGCTGCGCGCCATCCGGGAGAACAAGTTCGACGCCGCGTTCGGTGGTGCGCGCCGCGACGAGGAGAAGGCGCGGGCGAAGGAACGGGTGTTCTCCTTCCGTGACGAGTTCGGTCAGTGGGACCCCAAGGCGCAGCGGCCCGAGCTGTGGAACCTGTACAACGGTCGCCATCACAAGGGCGAGCACATCCGCGTGTTCCCGCTGTCGAACTGGACCGAGTTCGACATCTGGTCCTACATCGGCGCCGAGAAGATCAAGCTGCCGTCGATCTACTACGCCCATCAGCGGGAGGTCTTCGAACGTGACGGGATGCTGCTGGCCGTGCACAAGTACCTGCAGCCGCGCAAGGACGAGGAGATCGTCGAGAAGACCGTGCGGTTCCGCACCGTCGGCGATGTCACCTGCACCGGCTGCGTGGAATCCCTTGCGGGAACGGTGTCTGAGGTGATCGCCGAGACCGCGGTCTCGCGCCTGACCGAACGCGGCGCCACCCGCGCCGACGACCGCATCTCCGAAGCAGGCATGGAAGACCGTAAACGAGAGGGCTACTTCTGATGGCGACGCTACTGCGCATCGCGACCGCCGGCTCCGTCGACGACGGCAAGTCGACCCTCATCGGCCGCTTGCTGTTCGACTCCAAGGCCGTCATGGAAGATCAGCTCGCCGCGGTCGAGCGCACCTCCAAGGAACGCGGACACGACTACACCGATCTGGCGTTGGTGACGGACGGCCTGCGCGCCGAACGTGAACAGGGCATCACGATCGACGTCGCCTACCGCTACTTCGCCACGTCCAAGCGGAAATTCATCATCGCCGACACGCCAGGCCACATCCAGTACACGCGCAACATGGTGACCGGCACGTCGACCGCCCAACTGGCGATCGTGTTGGTCGACGCCCGCCACGGCCTGCTCGAGCAGTCGCGGAGGCACGCCTTCCTGGCCTCGCTGCTCGGCATCCGGCACATCGTCCTCGCGGTCAACAAGATGGACCTCGTCGACTGGGATCAGGAGCGTTTCGAGAAGATCCGCGACGACTTCCACGAGTTCGCCGCGCGGCTCGACATCCACGACGTGACGACCATTCCGTTGTCAGCGCTCAACGGCGACAACGTGGTAACCAAATCCGACGTCACGCCGTGGTACGACGGGCCCGCACTGCTGTCGCACCTCGAGGACGTGTATATCGCCGGCGATCGCAACCTCGTCGACGTGCGGTTCCCCGTGCAGTACGTGATCAGGCCGCAGACCCACGAGCACGCCGATCACCGCAGTTATGCCGGCACCGTCGCCGGTGGTGTGATGCGCCCCGGAGACGAGGTCGTCGTTCTGCCCACCGGAAAGACGAGCCGCATCACCACGATCGAGGGGCCCGGCGGACCGGTAGCGGAAGCCTTCCCGCCGATGGCGGTGTCGGTCAGCCTGGCCGACGACATCGACATCTCGCGCGGCGACCTGATCGCCCGCCCGAACAACCAGCCAAGGGTGGCACAGGATTTCGACGCCACGGTGTGTTGGATGGCCGACGAGACGTCGCTGGAACCAGGCCGCGACTACGTCATCAAACACACGACCCGCACCACCCGGGTCAAGGTGACCGCGCTGGACTACCGCCTCGACGTCAACACGCTGCACCGAGACAAGACGGCGACGGCACTCAAACTCAATGAGCTGGGCCGCATCTCGCTGCGCACGCAGGTTCCGTTGCTGCTCGACGAGTACAGCCGCAACGCGGCCACGGGCTCGTTCATCCTGATCGATCCGAACACCAACGGCACCATCGCGGCGGGCATGATCCTGCCGCAAGTCGCGGCACGCACCTCGAGTCCGAACACCGTGCGCCACGAATCGCTGTGCAAGGCAGAGGACCGGCTGTCCAAGGGCAGGACCGTCTGGTTCACCGGGCTGTCCGGATCTGGAAAGTCCTCGGTGGCCATGCTCGTCGAGCAGAAGCTGCTCGAAAAGGGCGTACCCGCTTATGTTCTCGACGGCGACAACCTGCGGCACGGGCTCAACGCAGACCTCGGCTTCTCGATGGCCGACCGCGCCGAGAACCAGCGCCGACTGGCCCACATCGCCGCCATCCTCGCCGACTCCGGTCAGGTCGTGCTGGTGCCCGCCATCAGCCCGCTGGAGGAGCACCGTGCGCTGGCGCGCCAGGTGACCACCGATGCGGGCCTCGACTTCTTCGAGATCTTCTGCGATACACCGCTCGAGGACTGCGAGAGACGCGACCCGAAGGGGTTGTACGCCAAGGCGCGCGCCGGCGAGATCACCCACTTCACCGGGATCGACAGCCCCTACCAACGGCCAAAGAATCCCGATCTGCAGCTCACTCCTGACTGCACGCCGGATGAACTCGCCGACCGGGTGATCGAACTGCTGGAAAGCAAGCAGTGACCGACCGCAGCGACCATGAAGTCGCCGCGCGGCTGGCGACAGAGGCGGGCAAGCTTCTGCTCGAAGTCCGCGACGAGCTGGCCGAGGCCAGCCAGGATGAGCGGAAAGCTGCGGGGGACAAGCGGTCCCACGACTTCTTGATGGCCGCGCTGGCCGCCGAGCGTCCTGGCGATGCGGTGCTGTCAGAGGAAGGTGCGGACGACCCGATTCGGCTGTCCGCCGACCGGGTGTGGATCGTCGACCCGCTCGATGGCACCCGGGAGTTTTCCGAGTCGGGACGCGACGACTGGGCGGTGCACGTCGCCCTATGGCAATCGGGCGAATTGATCGCAGGCGCGGTTGCCCTTCCGGCGCAAGGCATCACGCTCGCGACCCCGACGGTCAGCGCACCGCCGCCCGCTCCGGAGCAGCCGCGCGTGGTGGTTTCGCGTACCCGGCCTCCGGCTGTGGCGTTGGCGGTGCGAGACGCGTTGGGGGGCGTGCTGGTCGAAATGGGCTCGGCGGGCGCCAAAGTCGCGTCCGTGATTCAGGGTCTGTCCGATGTGTACGTGCATGCGGGCGGGCAGTACGAGTGGGATTCCGCGGCTCCCGTTGCGGTCGCTCGAGCGGCAGGGCTGCACACGTCGCGCATCGACGGCTCGCCGCTGGTGTACAACCGGCGCGATCCACTGTTGCCCGACCTTGTGGTGTGTCGCCCAGAGCTCGCCGAGGCGGTGCTCGCGGTTACGCGTGATTGACTTTGCCTATGCGGATGTCGGCCAAAGCGGAGTACGCCGTCCGCGCGATGGTGCAATTGGCCACTGCGGAGGAGGGCGCCGTGGTGAAGACCGACGATCTGGCCAAGGCTCAGGGCATCCCCCCGCAGTTCCTCGTCGACATCCTCTCTGACCTGCGAACCGATCGCCTCGTGCGCAGTCACCGCGGTCGCGACGGCGGCTACACGCTGGCCCGGCCCGCCGCCGAGATCAGCATCGCCGATGTGCTGCGATGCATCGACGGTCCGTTGGCCAGTGTGCGCGACATCGGGCTGGGTGATCTGCCGTATTCGGGGCCGACCGCTTCGCTGACCGACGTGTGGAGGGCGCTGCGTGCCAGCATGCGATCCGTGCTCGAACAGACCAGCCTTGCCGAGGTCGCCTCGGGCGCACTGCCCGAGCATGTCGGCAAGCTGGCCAACGACTATCGCGGCCAGGAGACCAAGCGCGGCCACTCGGTGGACTAGCGTCTCCGGCGCTTGTCTCCGCGCGCGGCGATCCCGTCGAGCAGCATGCGCAGGCCCTGCGCGAAGTCCTCTTCCACCGACACCTCCTCGGCGACGTGCGAGAGCGCTTCCACGTTGGGGATGCGCCGCGCCCGCCGCCGATCCGATGCGCGCTGCGGCGTCACCGGCATCGCGGCCACGCGTGAACGGCCCGGCGAGTTCGGCCTGGGCCGCGCCGACGACCAGCGCGAACACCGCGTGGAATGCGGCGAGGCGGTCGGCATCGGTGAGACCCCCGCGGCCAAGTGCGGCGATGAGCGCGTCGGCTACGGCGAATCCGGTCGCCGACGACGTGCGGCGCGTCAGCACGAGCGGAATGGCTGCGGGATGCGCGCGGATACCCAGCCACATCGCCTCGGCCACCGCGTAAACATCGTCGATCCAGTCCGCGGTCGGCTCGGGCACCCGCACCTCCGCGACGACCGCGGCGACGACCAGTTCCTCCAGCCCCTCCTTGTCGGGGACGTAGTTGTACACCGTCATCGGTCCGGTGCCCAGCGCAGCGGCCAGTGCGCGCATGCTCAACGCGCTCACGCCGGCGTCGTCAACGATGCTCAACGCCGCGGTGGCGATCTCATCGGTGGTGAACCGTGCGCGCAATCTTTCGATCTCCTTGACAAGTACGCCGTACGTGAAGCAGTCTAGCCATACGTACAACGTACCTATGAGGAGCTGACGATGACAGCGACGATTCCGACCCAACGCGTGGACTTCGATTCGCGCGGGACGCGCTGCGCGGCGTGGTTGACGCTGCCTGCCGGTGCCGGACCGCACCCGGCTGTGGTGCTGGTGCACGGTCTGGGCGCGACGCACGACATGATGCTGGCTCAGTACGAACAACACTTCGCCGCGGCGGGCATCGCCACTCTGGCATTCGACTACCGGCACACCGGAGCATCCGACGGCCAACCGCGGCAACATATCTCGACGCGAAACCAATGTCAGGACGTTGCCGCGGCCATCGCGCACCTTGACGTCCGCGCCGATATCGACGCCGCGCGGATCGGGCTGTGGGGCACCAGCCTCGGTGCAATGAACGTGATCCGGGTCGCGGCCGAGCGCGACGACGTCGCCGTCGCGGTCGTGCAATGCCCGATCGTGCACGGGCCAGGTGCTGCCCGCCGACTCGGGCTGTTCGCGGCGCTACGTCTCGCGCCGGCGATCACCGAAGACCTCCTGCGCGTCGCGACGCGACGCGGGCGCCGCTACGTACCGATCGTGGGACCGCCGGGAGGGTTCGCGATGGTCACGGTCGAGGGCGCCGAGGAGGGCTGGAACTCGACTGTGCCGCCAGGTGGACGGTTCGACAACCGGATCGCTGCCGCGAACGCGATGGCCATGGTGACCACATCGGCGCTCCGTCACGCCCGCGACGTCATGGCGCCTCTGCTGGTGTGCGTGTGTGATCGCGAGAACCTGATGGACCCCGGTTACGCCGAACTGGCCGCTCGCAGGGCGCCTCGCGGCGTTGCCCGGCACTACGACTCGGACCATTTCGCGATTTACCATCCGCCGCTCGTCAGCCAGGTCCTCGCCGACCAGACCGCCTTCCTGCAGGAGCATCTCGATGTCCGTGCGTGAAATGCTGCGCGGCAACGACGAGCGCTTCCGTTCGTTGGCCGCCGGACTCGGCCCCGACGAGTGGGCGCACCCCAGCCTCTGCGACGAGTGGTCCAACCACGAAGTGCTGGCACACCTCGTCATCGGCTACCGCTCGGGCGCCGGCCTGACGACTGCGCGAGATACTGCGCCACGGCGGCTCATTCGACCGCGCCAACACCGCGATGGCATGCGCGCTCGCCGAAGCCCGCAGTCCCGCCGAACTGCTCGACGAGTTCGGGCAGCTGGTGTACCGGCCCGCGCGGGCTCGGCCGCATCTTCCCGCCGCGGCTGCTGCTGGGCGATCACATCACCCATGAACTCGACATCCTGTTCGCGACTCGACCGTGCACCGCAGATTCCCGGCGACGCGGTGATCGCGGTGCTCAACACGCAAGTGGCACTGCCCAATCCGTTCGTGCCCGCGTTCCGCAACAGCCGGGGACTGCGACTGCGCGCCACCGACGTCGAGTGGACACACGGCGAGAAGGGGCCGCTCGTCGAGGGCCGCGCCGCCGAACTGGTCTCAGTTCTGGGCAACCGGCCGCGAATGCTGCCCGCAGCTGCGCGGCGACGGTGTCGAGCTGCTGGCGTCGCGGGTCAGTCCGCGCCGGATCCGTAGGGCCGGGTGATGATCTCCAGGTAGTGCCCGCCGGGATCCTGGAAGTACACGCCGCGGCCGCCGTCGTTGTGGTTGATCTCGCCGGGCCGGCTGCCCGTGGGTCGGCCCAGTGCTGCAGGCCCCGCGTCGCGGATGCGCCCGTAGATGGCGTCGAACTCGTCTTCGGACACGAGGAATGCGTAGTGCTGCGGGCGGATCTCCTCGTCGGTGCCTACCTGGGCGTAGTCGAGGCTGGCACCGTGATTGAGTTCGACGGCCAGGAACGGACCGAACTCCTTGGCGGCTGGCAGGCCGAAGAGCTCGGTGAAGAAACGCGCCGATTCTTCGCGGTCTTTTCGCGGCGACGATGGTGTGGTTGAACGAGATCGCCATTGAATCCAGTCAACCACCGTCGGCGCCGGGACTGCAACGATGCACGATGGAGGGATGACGCACGCCGAAGTCCTGACGGGTCCCCGGGTCACGCTGCGGGCACCCACCCTCGACGATGCAGGACCGCTGTTCGAGATTGCTTCCGACCCTGAAGTGTCGCGGTATATGTCGTGGCGCCCGCATCGGAATGTCGGCGAGACCCAACGCGTCATTACCGAGGTGCTGAACGTCGGCGGGGAGACCACCGGCTGATCGACCTGGGTGAAGATGGAGGAGTGATAGGAGCCATCGGCTGGCGGCGCCCGCAAGCCCACATCATCGACTTCGGCTATTACCTGGGCCGTCAGTGGTGGGGACAGGGGTTCATGTCGGAGGCGGTGCGGCTCGTCCTCGACACCGCCCAGAGCGACCCGGCCGTATACCGCGTCTCGGCGTACTGCTACGTCGACAACACGGCTTCGGCACGGGTGCTGGAACGGAGCGGGCTCGCCCTGGAAGGCCTTCTGAAGCGTTACACCCTGCTACCGAATATCAGCTCTGAGCCGCAGGACTGCCTGCTGTTCGCAAAGGCGGTGAAGTAATGGGTGCGTTCGACCTTCGCGACCTCACAGTCCCGATCATCGTGGCGCCGATGGCCGGTGGGCCGTCGACGCCTGAGCTGGCCGCCGCAGGAACGAACGCCGGCGGCCTCGGGTTCGTCCCCGGGGGCTACCTGACGTCGGAAGTATTCGCCGAACGGGTTACCACGGCGCGCCAACTCGCGACCGGTCCCATCGGCGCCAATCTGTTTGCGCCACAGCCCAGTGCGGGCACGCCTGCCGCAATCGAGGCGTACGCCGCGGCGCTGGCCCCTGAGGCGGAGCGCTACGGTGCTGCGCTCGGCTCGCCCCGGTTCGATGACGACGCTTGGGCCGCGAAGCTGGAGGTGTTGTTCGATCTGCGGCCGGAAGTGGCGTCGTTCACCTTCGGTGTGCCGAGCACGGACGAATGCAAAAAGCTGCGCGATGCGGGCATCGTGATTGTCGGCACCGTGACGACACTGGCGGAGGCGCAGGCGGCCGTCGAGGCAGGCGTCGATGTGCTGGCGGCACAGGGCCCTTCGGCAGGCGGACATCGCGGGACGTTCGACCCGTCGGCGCAGCCTGCATCCGAACCGCTCGAGCAACTCTTGGCCGCGCTGAGGGCGGCAGTCGATGTTCCGGTGATCGCGGCGGGCGGGCTGTCCACCTCGGAGGACATCCGGCGCGTAATGCAGGGCGGTGCGGTCGCAGCGCAACTCGGCACCGCATTCCTGCTGGCCGACGAAGCGGGCAGCAGCGGTGTTCACCGTGCCGCACTCAAGGATCCACAGTTCACCGAAACCGTTGTCACCCGGTCGTTTTCCGGTCGGTACGCACGTGGGTTGCGAAACCGGTTCGTCAACGAGCACGAGGCTGAGGCGCCGTTCGGCTACCCAGAGGTCCACTATCTGACCAGCCCGGTGCGGGCGGCGGCGGTGCGCGCCGGCGATCCGCACGGCGTCAACGTCTGGGCGGGCACGGGATTCCGCAACGTGACGGCGGGTTCAGTGGCCGACATCATCGCGACACTGACGTAGACGTCAGTATCGCCGTGGCATCGGCGCCGGCAAGCTACTGTCCGAACCATGTCGCAGCTGACTCGGCGTCAGTTCACCGTGAGCGCGGGCGTGCTCGCGGCCGCGACACTGCTGCCCGGATGCGGCAGCGACAGTGACGAGCCCAAAGGTGACACGCCCAAAGGTGACGCGCCGAAAGAACGCATCGTGGTGGTCGGTGCAGGTATGTCGGGCCTGGCAGCCGCGCGGCGCCTCGCCGATGCGGGGATGGACGTCACGGTGCTGGAGGCCCGCGACCGGATCGGCGGCCGCACATGGACGGATACCTCGCTGGGAATGCCAATCGATCTCGGTGGGGCATGGATTCACGGCCCCGAGAACAATCCGCTCACCGAACTCGCGGATGAGGCGGGCGCGCGACGAGTCGAGACCGACTTCGACAGGCCCGTCGTATTCCAAGACGGTCGCGAACTCAGTTCCGACGTCGTGCAGACCACCTTGAAGCGCTGGCAGGAAATCACCAAAGAGCTTGCACCGCTGAGCGAGGACGCGGAGGACGACCAGTCGGTCGCCAACGGTCTGGCAGAAGTCGCAGATATGAACGATCCGCTCATTCAGTGGGCTGTGGCCAGCGAGATCGTCGGCGAGTATGCGGCCGATCCAGATGAACTCTCGCTCAGGTGGTTAGGCAACGAGGGCGAGTTCGGCGGAGGCGATCTGATTCTGCCCGGCGGATACCAGCAATTGGCACAGCACCTCGCGCGCGGGCTGACGATCAAGCTGGGTGCCGAGGTCAGGAAAGTCATTCACAGTGGCTCAGGGGTGCGGCTCGAAACGACCCAGGGTGCCGTCGACGCGGACCGCGTCATCATCACGATTCCGCTGGGTGTGCTCAAGGCGGGCACGATCGCATTCGACCCGCCGCTTCCCGAGGAAAAGCAGGCGGCGATCGAACGGCTCGGCTTCGGTCTGCTCGACAAGGTGGTACTCAAGTTCGACCAACCGTTCTGGCCGGACGCCGATGTGATCGGGCTCGTTGGTAGCGACCAGCCGGTGTCGATGCTGATCAACGGTGAGACATTCGCCGATGCGCCGCTGTTGGTCGGCTTACGTGGCGGTCGCGAAGCGCGTGAACGCGAGTCTCTTACCGATCAGGACGCGGTGGCCCAAGTGGTGACGGCACTGAACGCGCCCAATCCGACCGGATCACTCGTCACCCGGTGGGCCGCGGACCCGTTCGCACGCGGTTCGTACAGCTTCATCGCCGTCGGCTCGAGTCCCGACGACATGGACGCCCTCGCCGAACCAGTAGGTGAGCGGCTTCTTTTCGCCGGCGAAGCCACTAACCCGGAGTTCTTCGCCACCGTCCACGGCGCATACCTGAGCGGCATGCGCGAGGCGGATCGGATTCTCGGCTAGCTGTCTGACGACGCACGCCGAAATCGACTGGTGAGAGCATGCGAGACTTAGCGCGGTGGATGCGGGCGCTGGCGTGGCTACCTCAGCCCGATCCGCGCAAGCCGGGCAGGAACACCTACAGCGGGATCGTCCGTCTCACGCGGTGAGCGTGGCTATTTCGAGGCACTGAGCTCGAGCGCGATGTTGTCCGGGTCGCGAAACTCCAGGATGTAGGCCGGGCCGATGTCCTTTATCGGCTCATGGGCGATGCCCAGGAAATCGAGATGATCTGCCGCGGAATCCAATTCGTCCTTGCTGCCGACCCGGAACGCGAGATGGTCCAGGCCGGCGCGATCTTCGTCGAAGCGTTCGGTGGCAACGGGGCGCAGCCCAACCAGTGCGCTGCCGAGGTCGTAGATCACGCCGCCGAATAGGAATCCCAGCATCTCCCGCGTCGTCTCATCGGCGCCCTCGGGCAGCTCGAGGGTGATGGGCCAGCCGAACACGCTCTCGTAGAACTGCCGAGACCGCTCGATGTCGGTGACGGTGAGTCGGATGTGCGCAATGGACGTGGTGTTGATCGCCATGGAAGTCAATCGTGCCAGAATCGCGATCGTGCAGATCGGGATGACGATGCCGGTGATGGAGCCGAACCTGGACGCGGCAACGCTCCGGGCGTGGGCGCAGGCGATAGACGATGGGCCGTTTTCGTCGCTGTGCTGGGGTGAGCGCATCGCATTCGACAATCCCGAGTCCCTGACGCTGCTTGGTGCGTTGGCGGCGTGGACCGACCGAGTGCGCTTGGTGACGACCGTTGTGGTTCCTCAGCTGCACGATCCCGTCATGCTCGCCAAGGCGCTGGCCACCGGTGACATGCTCAGCAGCGGTCGGCTCACCGTCGGACTGGGTGTCGGGGGTAGGCACGAGGATTACCACGCCGTCGGCGCGGACATCGCGACCCAGACGATGCGCGGTATGGCCGACAGCGTCGCGGTGATGCGACGTATCTGGGCGGGAGAGAAGGTGACCGACTCCATCGTTCCGGTCGGGCCGCCGCCTCTGCAGGCTTCAGGACCGCGACTGCTGGTCGGCACCATCGGTCCCAAGACTGTGCGCAGTGCCGCGGCGTGGGCCGAGGGGCTGGCGGGTATGACGCTGGACCTCGACGTCGAGAAGGAGAACGCGCTGTTCGACGTCGCACGGACGGCATGGGCGCAGGCAGGCAAGCAACGTCCGCACCTGGCCACGTCGTTCTGGTTCGCAATCGGCGCCGGGGATGACGCGCGGGCGCAGGTCCACGCGCATCTGCGCCGCTACATGAACTGGATCCCGGCCGAATACGTCGACGCGATGGCACCGACCACCGGCTGGGCCGGCACCGAAGCCGAGCTGGTCGAGGTTTTGCGCGGATTCGAGGCGATCGGCGCCGACGAGATCCATTTGATCCCAACGAGTTCGGATATCGATCAGGTCCGGCGCGTCGCTGACGTGGTCATGGAGTTTCAGAGGCCGTCGTAGACCTTCTTGTAATACGACGACAGAAAACGCGGCCCAATGAACCGCATCATGGTGACAGCCAGCAGGCCCCTGACGCTTTTCGACGTCTGTTGCCACACCCCGTGCACCGCGCTGCCGCCGTCGCGGTGCGCCGCCGTGAGCGACATGAAACCGCCCGCTTCGAGGGCGTCGCTTTCGATGATCGTCAGAATCACCGAGTTCGGCTCCGACCAGTCGTAGTGCCATTTCGCCCACAGTTTCGGGAAGTCCTGGCCTTCGCGTATGTCGGCATCGGTATCGCCGACTCGATACACCTCGAACGCGTCAACAGACGACGCCGGCCATCGGTGGGGACGGTTCGGGGAGAAATCTGTCATCAGCTCGACGACTTGTTCTGGCGTTGCGGTTGTCACGAAATCGAACTCGAACCTGGTGCGCACGCGCCGAACGTATCAGTAGGACCGTGGAAAGCTGAATCCATGACGACCCATCCGCTGCCGCCGATCGTTTCGCGTTCCGAGTGGGAGAAAGCGCGCGCCGAACTGCTGCTTCGGGAAAAGGAACTGATGCGGCTGAAGGACTCCGTGAGCGCCGCCCGGCGCCGCCTTCCGATGGTGGAGATCACCGAGTCCTACACGTTCGATTCCGAGCACGGAGCGGTGGCGCTGCTGGATCTGTTCGACGGGCGTAGGCAGCTGATCGTCCAGCACTTCATGTTCGGAACCGATTGGACCGAGGGGTGCGACGGGTGTTCGTTGATGGCCGACCACATAGGTCCGCTGTCGCACCTGCACGCGAAGGACACGTCCTTCGTGCTGGTTTCGCGCGCCGCGCTGTCCAAGCTGCTGCCATTCCGCGACCGGATGGGGTGGAAGCTTCCGTGGGTGTCGTCGGCAGGCACGACGTTCAACGAGGACTTCGGTGCAACGGTCGACGGCGAGGAGCGCCAGTCGGTGAGCGTGTTCCTGCGCGACGGCGACAGGGTGTTCCACACTTGGCAGACCTTCAACCGTGGGGAAGAGCCGTTCATGGTGGTTTTCGACCTGCTCGATCTCACGCCGTATGGGCGGCAGGAGACCTGGGAGGAGTCACCGGCCGGCTGGCCGCAACAGCCGCCCTACGAGTGGATGCGGTTGGCGGATACCTACGAAATCAGCTAACTGCGCAGCGTGAATCCCGCATCGAGCGGCCATGACGTGCCCGTGATGAACTGACCGGCGTCTGACACGAGCCACGCCACCGCTCCTGCGACGTCCTCCGGCTGCAGCAGCGCGATGGGCAGCGCGTTCTGCTGGGCGAGAAGCCAGGGATCGTTGGCGCCTGCCAGCGTCATGGTCGCCTCGTTGATGATCATTCCAGTGGCGACACCGCTGGGGTGGATGGTGTTGACGCGGATCGAGTGCGGTGCAAGCTGCAGCGCCCAGCCCTGCATCAGAGCAACCAGGGCGCGTTTGGATGCGGCGTAGGCCTGCAGGCCCGCGCGATCGGTGCCCGATGCCTTGATCCCCTGGGTCGAGCTTGTCAGCACGATCGATCCACCGCGGCCACCGGAGATCAGCGCCGGAATCGCGGCGTCGACGGTGTTCCAGGCGCCGACGAGGTTCACGTCGACGATGTCTCTGAACGTCTGCCGCGGGTGCTCGCAGTCGGTCACCCGGATGATGCCCGCGTTGGCAAGGACGATGTCGATGCGGCCGAATTCTGCCAATCCATCGACCACCACAGCGTCCATCGCGTCGGCGTCCCGAACATCGGCCTCCCGAACCACGATCCGGCGCCCCTGGGACTCGACCAGTCTTGCCGTTTCGGCTAGGTCCGCTGCGGTCGCGCCCGGATAGTCGGTGGATTCGAAGTCGGCACAGATGTCGATGGCTATGACGTCTGCACCCTCTCCGGCGAGTTTGACCGCGTGCGCACGGCCCATCCCGCGCGCGGCACCGGTGATGAGGGCGACCTTGCCCTCGAGGCTGCCCACCATCACTGCTTCGGGAAGTTGACGTCTTTGGTGACAGATTCCCATTCGTCGATGGAGGCGGAGAACGCGGCAAGCTTGTCGCGCACCGCCTTGAGAACGTCGCGCCCAAGGAGGAGTCGCAGCGGTGGGTCGTCGAGATCGGTCACCATCAGCACGGCCTCGGCGACCTTGCGTGGATCACCCGGTAGGTGGTTGGCGAACTCCTTGATCATCGTCTTGCGAGCGCCGACGTTCTCGTCGTAATCACTGATCGGAGTTGAGGATTCCCACATCGAACGGGCGGCCCAATCGGTGCGGAACGCGCCGGGCTCGATAGCGGTCACCTTGATACCGAGCGGTTTCACCTCCTGCGCCAACGCTTCGGTCAGTGCTTCGAGCGCGAACTTCGTCGACGAGTAGTACGCATTCGGCGGGTTGGCGACCAGACCTGTCATCGACGAAATGTTCACGATGTGCCCCGACTGGCGGTCACGCATCTGGGGAAGTACTGCCTTGATCGTGTCGACCACACCGAAGTAGTTGGTGTCGAACAGCTTACGGACCTTGTCGTCCTCACCCTCTTCGATCGCGGACAGGTAGCCGTTGCCCGCGTTGTTGACCAGGACGTCGATGCCGCCGAACGCGTCCTGGGCCGCTTCGACCGCCGACGCGATCTGGCCCTTGTCGGTGACGTCCAATGCGACAACGGTGGCGCGGTCACCGTAGGCGTCGGCGAGATCGGCCACCGTCTCAGTCCGCCGTGCGGTGACCACGACAGAGTGCCCCGCCTCCAGAGCGGCCCTGGCGATTTCTCGTCCGATCCCCGTCGAACATCCGGTAATCAACCAGCGGCCCATGTCAGTTCGTCCCTTCAGGCAGTCGGCGCAGATAGGCCGCTCGGCGATCGGCCAGTTCGGCCGCGCGCTCCGCTGTGGACACCCGGCGCAGTGACGGCACCTCCTTCTCGAGGTCGTCGAGTTTCACCACCCGTCCGCGCGCACCGAGATCCTCCTTGGGCCCGTCACCGCCGAACTCCGCCATGCGCAACGTCAGGATGGCTTCGTGGAGACCATCTGAGTCGATCCAGTTCGCGACGCCGGGGTCGATCGGGGAGATGACGTAGGTGTAGGTGCCGTCCTCATTTGGCACTGATTGCGCCTTGTTGAGACTGCCCGTGCGGTCGACGATGTCCAGAGTGGTGCCCCAAATATTGCTCAGCGGCACCGTGAAGTATTCGGCCCCACCGTCGCTGACGTCGACCACGAACGTCTCGCCGGGATTCAACTCGAAGCGGCCCATCACGTACACCTGGTTGCGCATCGCGCCGACACGATCGGCCGACCACGCGAGGTTGAAGTTGTTGGGCGCCATCTTGTAAACCCCGTGGCTGAGCTTGCCGGTGAAGTCGGCGAAGTACGCCATCATCGCCGCAGTGGCGTCAGCCTGTTCGTCGAGTGTGCGCGGCGGCTGAGAAGGACCTGCCGGCGCGCCGAGCCGCTGCACCGCCAGATGGTTCGCGTCATCGCGGTCCCAGTTGAGCAGCACGTCGCGGATGTAGAACTCGTGCGCCTCCTGTGTCGTCTGCACATGGTTGGGACGCCCATCAGCGGGGTCGGAATCGACGGAAATCACGAACGAGCCGTCGCTGTCGACCTGCATCGTGCGGCCGTTCAGCACCGCCACTGTACCCATGTTGGGGTCCCATAGCGTGAAATAGTTCTCCGTCATCCGGTTTGGGCCCACGCGACCGCGAATCTCATAGCGCTCGTCGCCCGAGATGGGAATCACCCGATAGACACTGTCGGGATTGTCTATACCCCAACGTGATCCCGGGATGGGGCGATCTGCGACCGGGTGTCCGATCCGCGTGATGCAGCTGATCTTCGGTCTGAGTTTGTCTTGATTGGACGACCACACCGCTGCCGAGAACATCACCTCGGCGAACGCATCGTCGAACCGTTCGCGCATCGCGTCCGACGCCTTGGCCCGACTGAGCCACTTCTCGGCGACGCTGCGGTACGCAGCCTTGACGGTGGGGTGGTTGGTCAGGTCGAGTGCGGCCAGCTCCTGTTCGTGTTGCGACTCCGTCGCCACCGGGTCGCCTGTGAAATCTGACATCAGTTCCTCCTCGAAGTGGCCGCGGCGCGGAAACGCGAGTTGTAGTCGGCAAACCGTTGGTCGATCTCGCTGTCGCTCAGCCCGAAATCTCCCGCCGAGTAGGGCGGGCGAGCGGCTTCGCGCGGACGCTCTGCCAGCCAGCGGCCCATTGCCGATTCGGTGTCGGACGTCAGCGTCGAAGCGACCGCATCGTAGACACGGGCCACCTGCCCGATCGGATCGGCGACCGCGTCGGTGAACTCGATGTCGGTGCAACGCTCGAACTCGTCGCTCCAACCTGAGCGGGAGACCATCGCACGGTCATTGGTCCAGCCCATCCGTTGCAGCCACTGCGCCCCGATTCGATGGGGATCCACCTCATCGGAGTGCATCGCGTGCAACGTCGCGTTGAGGCTGGCGCCCGACGGGATCGTCTCCCGTGGATCACGGTGCATGTGCACGACGTGCAGATCGGGGAATTGGTGCCGCAGGGTATCCAGATATCCAAGGTGCGCAGGCGATTTGAGCACCCATCGCTCCGCGGTCAGACCGCGTTGCCGCTTCTGCCACTGGAGAAACTGCAACATCCTGTGCAGGTACGCGTACGCCGGTGCGAAGTCCTGTCCGTCAATCCACTCTCGGTACCTGGGCACCTGCGCACCCGACTCCGGCACATGCGACAAGAACGCATCCGACAGGAAGACGATCTCCTCTTCGGGCTCACGGGCATACATCGGGTGGATGGCGAACAACTCGGGGGCGAGTTCACGCGACGTCGCTTCGCGCTTCTCGCTCACGACGATCCTTGGGTCCTCTTTGGCGGACCAGTCGTAGTCGAGCCTAGGGGCGACCTCGACGACCTCCCACCCGTACGCACAGTGAAATCGGTTGTCGGCGGCCAGAAGTCGTTGCAGCAGGGTGGTTCCGCTGCGCATCATGCCGACCACCACGATCGGCGCGACGATGACCTCCTCACCAATCTCCGGATGGCGCCGGATCCACTCCTGCGCGCGTAGCCTCATCCGCAGGCTGTGCACGAGGCCCGAGCGCAGGATGTGCACACCGATGTCGTTCAGATCTGCCGCGTGGTAGCTCTCTGCCAGAACGGTCAGCGGCTCCTCGAACGGCAGCGGCCCCCAATCGTCAAGGCCCTCCTTCTGCTGCGCTGCCGTCGCGAGACCACTCGCGTCGAAGGGATCGTCCACCGGGTCAGAACTTCAGGTGGTGGCTGGTATCGCCGAGTTGGTCGACGTACATGATGCGGGTGTCGAACCACCAGATGCCGTCGATTCTGTGAAAGGTATCGCGGTAATGGCCGGTCACGATGATCTGGAGCGGCAGATCCGGTGTCGCCTGGGTGACGCAGTAGTAAGCGCTACCGCGCGCTGTTCCGGTGGCCTCGTCGACCTCCAGGCGCACATTCGTGGTGAAGTGTTTGGTCTTTGGTGTGCCGTCCTCGTAGAGGCGCGTTGCCATCTCGTACATCTCTCGGACCCCGGAAGCGCCGGCGAAGACGGTTTCCGGCGGCCCGTCCTCCATGCCGCAGATCCGTCCGTGGGCGAACAGCGCGGCGACGCCGTCGAGGTCGCCTGCGTCCAGACGTTCGGCATAGGTGTATACGAGATTCTCGATCTCGCGGGCGCCGTCGCTCATCGGCGGTAGACAACCAGGCGGAATCTGTCATGTCAACGTTTGCGCCCGCCCAACCCCTGGCTATCGTCACAGCGTGACATCAAACTGGGCGCCGAGCCGACTCGGCGATTTGAGTGGTAAGCGCATCATCGTTACCGGCGCCACCAACGGTGTGGGCCTGGGGACGGCGCGTGCGCTGACCCGCGCCGGTGCGCACGTGATTCTGGCTGTGCGCAACCTGCACCTTGGCGCTCAGCGCGCGACGGAGATCGGCGGCGACACCGCAGTCGTCGAGCTCGACCTCGCCGACCAGTCGTCGGTGCAGGCGTTTCCCGATCTGTTCACCGGCGACGTGGACATCCTGATCAACAACGCGGGCATGGTCGCGCAGAAGCGAAGTGACACCGTCGACGGCTACGAGATGACGATGGGCACGAACTTCCTTGGCCCCTTCGCGTTGACCAACCTGCTGTTCGAGCGGGTGCGTTCGAAGATCATCAATGTCGGCTCCGATGCCCACAAATCGGCCTCGATCGCGTTCGATGATCCGCACCTCCGCTCGCGGAAGTGGTCGTCGTTTCCGGCGTACGGCCGCTCGAAGCTGGCCGTGATGTTGTGGGGCTTGGAGTTAGACCGTCGCTTGCGGGAGGCGGGTTCGCCGGTGACGTCGTTCCTGACGCATCCGGGCTGGGTGGCGTCGAATCTGCCCAACGTCTCCGACACCCGGCTCATGTCTGGATTCCATTCGGTGGTGACCTCGGTGGCGAACGTGGTCGGTAACGACATCGACGCCGGCGCCGCGCCCACGCTGTACTGCATCAGCGAGCCGATTCCCCCGGGCAGTTACGTGGGCATTGACGGAAGGTTCGGTTTCAAAGGCGGGCCGACGCTCAGTGGCCGCTCGGCGAACGCCTGTGACTACGAGGACGCCCGAAAGCTCTGGGAATTCGCCGAGAGTGAGACCGGCACAAGGCTGCCCGTGTAGCTGCCATGCTCTGCGCGAAGGCTTTTCAGCGTTTCAGGCCGACGATCGTCAGCAGTTGCGGACGGCGCAGGGCGAGTCCGGCCCACATCAGCACGCCGAGATACACCGCGAACAACACGTGCGTGAACAGCGGGGCTTCCACTCGCATATTCGCGGTCACCGCTCCGCCGAGGTAGGCCGTGATGCCCAGGGCTCCTAGGACAGCCGTGCGCGGAATCGCGTAGACCAACACGCAGACCGACAACACGACGCCCATGACCAGCGCTTGGCCGACGGGAAATCCGAGTGTCTGTGTGCCGTCCTTGACCTGCTGGACGCCAGCGAGCTTGCCGAACGCGTCGAACACGAGGAACGCCCCGACGAGCGCGCTGATGGCAACGCCGATTCTGTGGCTCCGGCGAGTCGCCGCACGCTCCGGCGAGATGCCTGCGGGGTCTGCGTGATGAGAGGTGACGGTCATGGGAGAACTCCTTGGTCGAAGGCTGCTGTCGAAGGGCAGACCGACAAGGACCGCAAAACTCATCGCCCGCCGAGAGACGCCGCCTATCGCTAATCGGCTGGGGAAGTCAAATCTCTGCAATTATCAGTGCCCGTCAGGGGCAGGTGACGTTGATTTCGAAGGGCTTGGTGATCTGCTCCGCCGGATTGGCATCGACGATGCGTCGTCGCCGCCCTTGTTGCAGCCGCGAGCACACATAGGAGCGCCATACCTACTGCGGTCAGCCTGACGGGGGTGATGTCGCGAGCTTTCATGATGCCGTCGTACCTCCTGTTGCAGGCCCAGGACCTGCACAATGGGGGCCAAATCACCATAAATCAACTCTGGTGTCGATCTTGGGGTTCGACTGCAACGGCTCAGCGCAGCCCCACTGCAAAGATTTTCACCTCGTGGCGTTGATACCGCGGGGCTTTCGACAGCAGGATCACGTAGAGCACATCCAGGATCAGGATCTCGATGTACATCACCTCCCACAGGACGTTTCCCGGGTCGTAGAGGTACTGGGAGATGGACTACCGCCGAACAAAACTAGTAATCAGAAACAGAACATTGAGGGCACGCTCGCTGTGCGCGGAAAACGCCCCGGCGAATTCGCCGGGGCATTAATCCACAAGTTTGGATTGCGAGTCAGCTCACCTTCGACTCGTACTCAGGGCAAAACGCACCCGTCGCCGCACCGATAAGGAACGCCGCGTCGTCCGCGCTGAGATTGTTGGTCAGCGAGCTGACCTCTTGCTCGAAGGTGGCCCCGGCCGCCCAGTCCTGGCAGACGCCTTTGCCCGCGGCGACCATGTTCTCAGGGGTGGCGCCTGGCCAGGTGACACCCTGTTCGGTGAGTGCGCCGACGAAGGCGTCCTCTGGACTCGCGGACGCCAGCGGTGCACAGATCAGGGCGGCTGCAGCTAATCCGCCAGCAACCGATCCGGCGATCTTCAGGGAATGCTTCATGGTCGTTCTTTCTCTAAGGCTTCTTGGGTAACGCGAACCGTTACATAACGAATCGTTACATAACGCCTAGATCGGCTGGGGCGGATTCCGCAAAATTGCTCTAGCAGGCCAGGCTCGATTAATTCGCGCTAAGCGCGGTGTCTAAATTCCCCTTTAGGATGTGGTTGCCTACCGGCGGTATGTCAATCAATCACTCAGAACTCCGAGCCATTGATTGACCGCAACGAGCGCGTCGGTAGCGCAGCGACGAGCCAGCGTTGACCGGGCCCACCGCGCCCGTCAACGCCCCGCGAACCAACCCGGAACCCAAGTCGGAGCGCTGAAGCACACCGACTGAATCCAGTGGAGTGGGTCGAGAGCACTCGACGGCTACGCTGACGTACATGGCTGAGTCGATGTCCGCGAAGCGGAGCGCAAACGCTGTCGCGAATTTCCTTGCGGCTCAGCGGTATACGCGTGATGAAATATTCGCCGATCCATGTCCGGTGCCCGGCGCAGCGGGTGCCCACGGATGGTGGTTCCGCGACATCCCGGGTGACATCGATATCTCGGGCTGCGAACAGAGGGACGGCTGGGCCCTGCTCTACGTCGGAATCAGCCCCGGCCCACCGCGGGCCGGGGGCAAGCCGCACAGCCCGCAGGATCTTCGTAAACGCATCCGGTATCACTTCGGTGCCGGCAATGCGAGCGCGGACGGTTCCACGCTGCGCAAGTCGCTCGGGGTTCTGCTCGGCGACCAGCTCGGCTTCGCGCTGCGCCGGATCGGCTCGGGAAAGCGACAGACCTTCGCAGGCGGCGAAGCAGTCCTGACCCAGTGGATGGCCGAGAATGCCGCGGTGTCATGGGTGCTGCACCCGGAGCCGTGGTACCTGGAACCCAAGCTGATCAGCGCGCTGGATCTACCGCTGAACTTTCAGGACAACGAACGCAACAGTTTTGCACCGGAACTCAAGCGCTTACGACGGGATGCGGCGGTGAAGGCAGCCAAGATGCGCGTCCTCGCGGAGTGGTCATAGCCCCAGAGTCACGCCGGTATGGAGGCGGTACGCCGCGAACATCGTTGAACGCCGATAAGGATGCTGGCTCGGTGCCTAGAGTTCTCCCACCAGCGTCGAGACTGCGGCGCCGGGAGAGGCGGCCTGATGGTTCCGAGATTCTCCGCGTGGGTGGCCTGCATCGCGACCGTGACTTGCTTCGGCATTGTCGGCAGCAGCGAGTACGACAGCTGCCGCCGCGCCGTGGTGCGGAACCGATTCGTTGAGCCTGAGCACCGGTGCGCTGACAACGACCGAATACGTTGGCCAGGATCAGCTTGAGCTAGTTCTGACGAACATCTCCCAGCAGTCATGCATGCTGCGGGGCTACCCCGGTGTGGACCTCGTCGGCCCCGACGTCCCAACTTGGGGCCCGGTGTTCAGCCTGCGGCGACAGGCCGGCGATCCACAGCCTTTTACCCTCGAACCCGGGGCGTCCGCCACCAGCATCCTGACCATCGGGGAGCCCTCGCTCCCCGAAGACTATTGGCAACCCACCTCGATCGTGGTGACCCCACCAGACGCCACAACGCAGCTGGAAGTCCCGTGGATTCCCGATGTCGCCGTTCAGCGGCAGGACGGCGCGACATCCCCCGCGACATTCATTGGGCCTCTGCAGTCGTCGGACTGAATTCAGCCATGAAGCGTTCCAACCACACCGACACACCGCCGGCGTGCGACACGCCCGCGAATGGTAACCCCAGGGGTGGGGCATGACCCTTCGCAGCAAAGGATTGAAGGCCCTCCACGCTTCCGGTTTGCACACACGGAGGCTATTCCGCAGGGCGAAACTGCTGCTGGTCGGCCGTTCGTTTGGGGGGTGTGGGGCTGGTGTTGGTGGAGGTTTTGGCGGCGACGGCGGTGTCAGCAAATCGCCGTTCAGGCGTTGCCGTTTCCTGTCTGCTTTTTCCCCACATTTTGGGGCTTGAACAGCGCGTATGTGGGTACTCAAGCTGTCTCCGTTGAAGGCGGTGCAGCATGCAAACCGACGTACGTCCGCAGACCCGAATGTCTTATCTCCGCCGGGCAACCAGGCGAGGGGGGCTCGCGAGAAGCCTGCGCTGTGAGCGCAGGGTGGGCTCCTTCTGGTGTGAGCACTGCGGGACGTCGCACCGTGATGCGGTGGTCGTCGTCGAGTGCGCCCGCACAGATTTATGAGCCCAGTTCGGGCCAGGGCGGTTCGTCGATCTGGTACGTCAGTGCCAGATCGTGGGATTCTGGACGTCGGTGACAATCCCAACCGACGGCCCGCTGCGTTGCTCATGGGCGACCGTATCGGTGCCCCACCGACAAGAGAACGGCAGTAAAGGGCGACCACAACTGGTCGCCCTTCACTTTTGCGGACAGTCGAACGCGTTATCGCGCTTACATCACAGCCCCATGCGAGCTAGGTCGGATCGGTTCCCGCGGTCAGTGCAAAGAGGCGCCGTTAGTGGGCGACGACGCTGATGATGGCGCCGCCGGGATAATGCTCGCGGTGTGTCTCCGCCGCGTCGGCAGAACTACACGCGATCACGACGCGGGAAGTCTGGCCTTCGCGGTCGCGGCTGATAACTGAGTAGTGATCGTTCAACGGATTCGTTTGTTGAATCATGCTGGTCAACGGACGTTCCTATCTGTGGGTGCGAAGCGATGACAAGGACGGTCATCAAGGTATTTCTGTTCCCTTGCACGGCCTGTCCCTGATCGGCCCTTTTCCCGAGGGAGAGACGCTCCACCGATTGGGGGAAGACTCTGCGTTCCAAGCTAGGTCCACCGCGACGTACCCCTCGCACGCCCGACGGACCGCACCGACTGGAGGCATGAAACGGCCCCGCCCGCTAGGAGCGGATCGGCGGGGCCGGGGGACGAGAGTGACACGTCATCACTCTCGGCCAATCGAGGCTAACGGCGCCGACACTTGCGGGATCCTAGGGTTGTGTGCGCATCTCGCGCGGACACGCATCTGTGCTGGTCAGAGGGTGCCCCCGGCAGGATTCGAACCTGCGGCCTTCTGCTCCGGAGGCAGACGCTCTATCCCCTGAGCTACGGGGGCGCACATGGGTGAAGCTGCGCCAATGGGCGTCGACAGCCTAACGCATCGCAGTCGAGCGGAAACGGATTCGGGGCCTGACCATGCCAGACCATAGGATGGACCCTCGTGACCCCCGCCGACCTGGCAGAGCTGCTCAAGACCACCGCGGCCGCGGTGCTCTCCGAGCACGGCCTCGACACCGCAGCGCTACCCGCCACGGTCACCGTCGAGCGCCCGCGTAACCCCGACCACGGCGACTACGCCACCAATCTGGCCCTCCAGCTGGGCAAGAAGGTCGGCGCGAACCCGCGCGAGCTGGCCGGCTGGCTCGCCTCCGCGCTGGCGCAGGCCGACGGTATCGCCGCCGCCGACGTCGCGGGCCCCGGCTTCGTCAATCTGCGCCTCGATGCCTCCGCTCAGAACGTGATCGTCCAGAACGTGATCGACGCCGGCGCAGGCCTACGGCCACTCGGACGCGCTCAACGAGAGCGTCAACCTCGAGTTCGTCTCGGCGAATCCCACCGGGCCCATCCACATCGGCGGCACCCGCTGGGCCGCCGTCGGCGACGCGCTGGGTCGACTGCTGTCGACGCAGGGCGCGCGCGTCGTTCGCGAGTACTACTTCAACGACCACGGCGCCCAGATCGACCGGTTCACCAACTCGTTGATCGCGGCGGCCAAGGGCGAGCCGACGCCCGACGACGGCTATGCCGGCGACTACATCAAAGACATTGCCGCCCAGGTGCTTGCCAAGGACCCGGATGTGCTTGGCCTGCCCGACGAGCGAGATGCGCGAGACGTTCCGCGCCATCGGCGTCGACCTGATGTTCACCCATATCAAGGCCTCGCTACACGAGTTCGGCACCGACTTCGACGTCTTCACCCACGAAGACTCGATGCACACCTCCGGCCGGGTCGAGCAGGCGATCGCCAAGCTGCGCGAGGCCGGCAAGGTCTACGAGAAGGACGGCGCAGTCTGGCTGCGCACCACCGACTTCGGCGACGACAAGGACCGCGTCGTCATCAAGAGCGACGGCAGCGCCCGCCTACGTCGCCGCCGACATCGCCTACTACCTCGACAAGCGCGAACGCGGATTCGATCTGTGCATCTACATGCTCGGCGCCGACCACCACGGCTACATCGCCCGACTCAAGGCGATTGCGTCCTCGCTCGGCGAGGATCCCGCGACCGTCGAGGTGCTGATCGGCCAGATGGTCAACCTGGTCCGCGACGGCCAACCGGTGCGGATGAGTAAGCGTGCGGGCACGGTGATCACGCTCGACGACCTCGTCGACGCGATCGGCGTCGATGCCGCCCGGTACTCGCTCATCCGGTCCTCGGTGGACAGCCCCATCGACATCGACCTTGCGCTGTGGTCGTCGGCATCCAACGAAAACCCGGTCTACTACGTGCAATACGCGCACGCCCGACTCTCGGCACTGGCCCGCAACGCCGCCGAGCTGGGCCTGGCCGCAAGCACTGAGCACCTCGAGCTCCTGACGCACGAGAAGGAGGGCGTGCTGATCCGCAACATCGGCGAATTCCCCCGCGTGCTGAAGACCGCCGCGGAACTGCGTGAACCGCACCGCGTTTCCCGCTACCTCGAAGACCTGGCCGGCGATTACCACCGGTTCTACGACTCGTGCCGCGTGCTGCCGCAAGGCGACGAAGCCCCGAATGACCTGCATTCCGCGCGGCTGGCTCTGTGCGATGCGACCCGCCAGGTCATCGCCAACGGTCTTGGCATCCTCGGCGTCATCGGCTCCGGAGCGGATGTGATCGCGCACCCGGCCGGTCCCCGGCACGCCGAAGAAGTCCACCACGGTGGCGCGCCGCCGCGACCGTTGTCGGCGGCGGAGGTCTTGCTGCTCGCGCCGAACGTCTGGCCGCGCAACACGGTTCGCCATGACGACGGCGTGGTGTCGATCGCGGGAGTATCGGTCGCCGACATCGCCGCCGAGTTCGGCACCCCGACGTTCGTGATCGACGAGGACGACTTCCGGTCGCGCTGCCGCGAGATCGCCGCCGCATTCGGCGGCGGGGAGAACGTGCGCTACGCCGCCAAGGCGTTCATGTGCTCCGAGGTGGCGCGCTGGATCGCCGAAGAGGGGCTGTCCCTCGACGTCGCGACGGGTGGCGAGATGGCCGTCGCACTGCACGCCGGCTTCCCTGCCGAGCGAATTGCGTTGCACGGCAACAACAAATCAGTCGAAGAACTGACCGCCGCCGTCAACGCCGGCATCGAACACGTGGTCGCTCGACTCGATGGTCGAGATCGAGCGCCTGGACGAGATCGCTGGAGCGGCGGGTGTCGTCCAGGACGTGCTGGTGCGCGTCACCGTCGGCGTCGAGGCGCACACCCACGAGTTCATCTCGACCGCCCACGAAGACCAGAAGTTCGGGCTGTCGCTGGCCAGCGGCGCGGCCATGGCTGCCGTGCGGCGCGTCTTCGCCACCGACCATCTGCGTCTGGTGGGCCTGCACAGCCACATCGGATCGCAGATCTTCGATGTCGCGGGTTTCGAGATCGCCGCGCACCGTGTGATCGGTCTTCTGCGCGACGTGGTCGCCGAGTTCGGTGTCGAGAAGACGTCGCAGATGTCGATCGTCGACCTCGGCGGTGGGCTCGGCATTTCGTATCTGCCGCAGGACGATCCGCCGCCGGTCGCCGATCTGGCTGCCAAGCTGAGCGTCATCGTCCGCGACGAGTCGGCGGCGGTCGGGCTGCCCACTCCCAAACTGGTGGTCGAGCCCGGTCGCGCTATCGCCGGACCTGGCACCATCACGCTCTATCGGGTCGGCACCGTCAAGGATGTGGCCGTCGCATCCGACAGGTATCGCCGCTATGTCAGCGTCGACGGCGGCATGAGCGACAACATCCGCACATCGTTGTACGGCGCGGAATACGATGTCCGCCTGATCTCCCGGGCCAGCGAAGGCTCGTCGACACTGGGCGTATCGTCGGAAAGCACTGCGAGAGTGGCGATATCGTCGTTCGTGACACCTGGGTACCCGACGACATCAAGCCGGGCGACCTGCTGGGCGTCGCTGCCACTGGCGCCTACTGCTATTCCATGTCGAGCCGTTACAACCTCATCGGCCGCCCTGCGGTCGTAGCCGTGCGCGATGGGCAAGCCCGCCTGATACTGCGCCGGGAGACGATCGACGATCTACTCAGTCTGGAAGTGAGGTAGCAATGAGCACCGACGAAAAGCCCATCGGCGTAGCGGTCTTGGGATTCGGCAACGTGGGCAGTCAGGTCGTCCGCATCATCGAGGAGAGCGCCCAGGACCTGGCCGCCCGGATCGGTGCGCCGATGGTGTTGCGCGGCATCGGGGTACGCCGAGTGGCCGACGACCGGGGCGTGCCCATCGACATGCTCACCGACGACATCGAGGAGCTGGTGTCGCGCGACGATGTCGACATCGTCGTCGAACTGATGGGACCGGTCGAGCCCGCGCGCAAGGCCATTCTGTCCGCGCTGGAGCAGGGCAAGTCTGTCGTCACCGCGAACAAGGCGCTGATGGCCGTCTCCACCGGTGAACTGGCCCAGGCCGCCGAGCACGCCCACGTCGACCTGTATTTCGAGGCGGCCGTGGCCGGTGCCATCCCCGTCATCCGCCCGCTGACCCAATCGCTCGCGGGCGACACCGTGATCAGGGTTGCGGGCATCGTCAACGGGACGACGAACTACATCCTTTCCGAGATGGACAGCACGGGTGCCGATTACTCCTCGGCGCTGGCCGATGCGAGCGCGCTGGGCTACGCCGAAGCGGATCCGACCGCCGATGTCGAGGGATACGACGCCGCCGCCAAGGCCGCGATCCTCGCCTCGATCGCATTCCACACCCGTGTCACCGCGGACGACGTGTACCGCGAAGGCATCACGAAGGTCACGTCGGCGGACTTCGTCTCGGCGCGCGCGCTGGGTTGCACGATCAAACTGCTCGCGATCTGCGAGCGGCTCACCACCGACGAAGGGCAGCAGCGGGTTTCGGCTCGCGTTTATCCGGCACTGGTGCCTCTGACTCACCCGCTCGCCACCGTCAACGGCGCCTTCAACGCGGTCGTCGTCGAGGCGGAGGCCGCGGGACGGCTGATGTTCTACGGCCAGGGTGCAGGTGGCGCGCCGACCGCCTCCGCGGTGATGGGCGACCTGGTCATGGCCGCGCGTAACCGGGTACAGGGTGGGCGCGGCCCGCGCGAGTCCAAGTACGCCAAGCTCCCGATCTCACCCATCGGGTTCATCCCCACCCGGTACTACGTGAGCATGAATGTCGCCGACCGGCCCGGTGTCCTGTCCTCTGTGGCAGCCGAATTCGGCAAGCGCGAGGTCAGCATCGCCGAGGTGCGCCAGGAGGGCATGGTCGACGAGGAAGGCCAGAGGTGCGGTGCGCGCATCGTCGTCGTCACGCACCAGGCCACCGACGCCGCCCTTTCCGAAACCGTCGAGGCGCTGGCCGACCTCGATGCCGTGGAGGGCATCAACAGCGTGCTTCGGCTGGAAGGAACGAGCGAATGAGCGCCCCTCAGACTGGGGGTACCCCCAGCGCAGCGAGGGGGACGGTTCATCAGCCCTGGCCCGGGTTGATCGCCGCGTATCGCGATCGGCTCCCGGTCGAGGACAGCTGGACGCCGATCACGCTGCGCGAGGGCGGTACGCCGCTCCTGCCCGCACCTCGGCTGTCCGAGTACACCGGCTGCACGGTGCATCTGAAGGTCGAAGGCCTCAACCCGACGGGTTCGTTCAAGGATCGCGGCATGACGATGGCGGTGACCGAGGCCGTCGCCCGCGGTCAGCAAGCCGTGCTCTGCGCGTCCACCGGCAACACCTCGGCGTCGGCCGCTGCCTATGCCGCCCGGGCGGGCATCACCTGCGCGGTGCTGATGCCGCAGGGCAAGATCGCGATGGGCAAGCTCGCCCAGGCGGTCATGCACGGCGCGAAGATCATTCAGATCGACGGCAACTTCGACGATTGCCTGGAGTTGGCGCGCAAGCTCACCGCCGACTACTCCGACCGTATCTCTGGTCAACTCGGTCAACCCGTTCCGCATCGAGGGGCAGAAGACCGCCGCGTTCGAGATCGTCGACGCCCTCGGCATCGCGCCCGACGTGCATTCGTTGCCCGTGGGAAACGCGGGCAACATCACCGCGTACTGGAAGGGCTACACCGAGTATCACCGCGACGGACTGTCCGACCGATTGCCGCGCATGCTCGGCACTCAGGCCGCAGGTGCCGCGCCGCTCGTGCTGGGTGAGCCGGTGAGTGAGCCCGAGACGATCGCGACGGCGATCCGGATCGGCTCACCCGCGTCGTGGACGACCGCGGTCGAGGCGCAGCAGCAGTCCGACGGCCGCTTCCTCGCCGCCACCGACGAGGAGATTCTTGCCGCCTATCACCTGGTGGCGCGCACCGAGGGCGTATTCGTGGAGCCCGCCTCGGCAGCCAGCATCGCGGGACTGCTCAAGTCGATCGAGGACGGTTGGGTCGCCAAGGGATCGACCGTCGTGTGCACGGTCACGGGCAACGGGCTCAAGGACCCCGACACGGCGCTGAAAGGCATGCCGGCCGTCACTGCGCTACCGGTCGACCCGTCAGCCGTCGTCGAGAAGCTGGGTTTGGTCTAGCGGGTGGCTTCGTCGTGACGCAGACTCTGCCGGCCGGACTGACGGCCACCGCCGTCGTTGCGGCGTCCAGCGCGAACCTGGGTCCAGGGTTCGACAGCCTGGGCCTCGCGTTGAGCCTGTACGACGAGATCGTCGTGGAGACCACCGAATCCGGCCTCGTCGTGGAGGTCGAGGGTCAGGGTGCGGGTCAGGTTCCGCTGGACTCGACGCACCTTGTCGTGCGCGCGATCGAGCACGGGCTGCAGAGTGCAGGTGCGCGAGTTGCCGGGACTAAAAGTGCGCTGCCGCAACGACATTCCGCACTCCCGCGGGCTGGGTTCGTCGGCCGCGGCGGTCGTCGGAGGGCTCGCTGTCGTCAACGGCCTTGTGACGCAGGTGGGTTCGAAGCCGCTCGACGACGCCGAGTTGATCCAGCTGGCCAGTGAGTTCGAGGGTCATCCCGGACAACGCTTCGGCGGCTGTGCTCGGTGGGGCAGTGGTGTCGTGGGCCGAACATGAAGGCGTGTTGCCGCGCTACTCGGCGGTGCCGGTGCGGCTGCACCCCGACATCCATCTGTTCCCCGCGATCCCCGAGGAGCGCTCCTCGACGGCCGAGACGCGCGTGCTGCTGCCAGATCAGGTCAGCCACACCGATGCCCGGTTCAACCTGAGCCGTGCCGCTCTGCTGGTGGTGGCACTGACTGCAGCGGCCGGATCTGCTGATGGAGGCCACTGAGGACGTCCTGCATCAACCGCAGCGAGCAGCCGCCATGCCCCGTTCCGCGGAATACCTGCAGATCCTTCGGCGTTGTGGTGTAGCAGCGGTGTTATCCGGTGCTGGACCTGCGGTAATCGCATTGAGTACGCAATCCGGAATTGCCTGCAGAAGCCCTCGAATTACGGCACCGCGAACGGGTTCACCGTCAGCGAGATGACGGTTGGCGAGGGCGTCCGCTGGACGTCGGGTGTTGCCGTCCGGACGTGATCTGAGCTGGGACGCATCAATAACAGGAGTCACATGCGAACCAGTGCAATTCTTGCTTCCAGCACGGAAGCGGGTTATTCTCGCTCTCGTCCAGCAATTGCAGCGTCTCTGCCTGCGTCGACACTAGGACGACCACTCTTCTTTCAAGTGCTCATCTCGTGGACTGACGGTTCGCCGCTTAGCGGCGAATCCCGGCGATCACTGTTGCAGAGGCAAAGGTGGGACCCCCGCGTTCAGCGGATCAGCTGAACGCACCGAACCCCCGCATGACTCGATCAGCGAGGGAAAGAAAGGAAATCCGTGACCGAAACGGACCTGATCACGGCTGGCGGTAGCAGCGAAAACGAACAGCTGCCGAGCCCCGTGAATTCAGACATCTCGACTCCCGCGGCTGACGAAGCGTCCAACAGCACGCCCACCGCGGAAACCGCGCCGACGGCCGACGTAGCGTCCGGCGATCGTGCGGGCTCGCTGTCGACCATGGTGCTGCCCGAGCTACGGGCACTTGCCAAGCAGATCGGGGTCGAGGGTGCCTCCGGAATGCGCAAGGGCGAACTCGTCACCGCCATCCGTGAGCGTCGTGGCGAAGCCAACGGCGCGACCTCGAAAGCAGCCGCCGACTCTGGCGCCGCCGACACCGCGCCTGCCTCCGACACTGCGCCCGCTTCCGACGCGGCGGCCGAGACCGACGAGCAGACCGACCAGCAGCAGCGCCCACGCCGCGAGCGTCGCGGCGCCTCCCGTCAGTCGGGTGCCCCAGGTGGCTCCGACCAGCCCGCACAGGGCGGTGGCCAGGAGACCAAGGCCGACGCCGAGGAGCAGCCTGCCAGGCAGCAGCGCGGCAAGTCCGACGACAAGTCCGACGGCGACGACCAGCAGGGTGGTCAGCAGAACCGCAACAACCAGAACCAGAACCGAACAACAACCAGAACGACAATCCGGAACAACCAGAACGACGACGACGACGGCGAGGGCCGTGGGGGTCGCCGGGGTCGCCGGTTCCGCGACCGCAGGCGCCGTGAGCGCGGCGGCGAGGGCGGCGGCGGTCAAGACCGCGATACCGAGTTGCGCGAGGACGATGTCGTGCAGCCCGTGGCGGGAATCCTCGACGTGCTGGACAACTATGCGTTCGTCCGCACATCGGGCTACCTGGCCGGCCCCAACGACGTGTACGTGTCCATGAACATGGTCCGCAAGAACGGTCTGCGCCGCGGCGACGCGGTGACCGGGGCGGTCCGGGTGCCCAAAGAGGGCGAAGGCGGCGGTCAGAATCCGCGGCAGAAGTTCAATCCGCTCGTTCGGCTGGACACCGTCAACGGTGGACCTGTCGAAGACGCCAAGAATCGGGACGAGTTCACCAAGCTGACCCCGCTGTACCCGAATCAGCGGCTGCGCCTGGAGACCACGACCGAGAAGCTGACGACCCGTCTGATCGACCTGATCATGCCGATCGGCAAGGGCCAGCGCGCCCTGATCGTGTCGCCGCCGAAGGCCGGTAAGACCACGATCATGCAGGACATCGCCAACGCGATCACCAAGAACAACCCGGAGTGCCACCTGATGGTCGTGCTCGTCGACGAGCGTCCGGAAGAGGTCACCGACATGCAGCGCTCGGTCAAGGGTGAGGTCATCGCCTCGACCTTCGACCGCCCGCCGTCAGACCACACCCAGGCTGCCGAGCTCGCGATCGAGCGCGCCAAGCGGCTCGTCGAGCAGGGCAAGGACGTCGTCGTGCTGCTCGACTCGATCACCCGGCTCGGCCGCGCATACAACAACGCGTCGCCGGCCTCGGGCCGAATCCTGTCCGGTGGTGTCGACTCGACCGCGCTGTATCCGCCCAAGCGGTTCCTCGGCGCGGCCCGCAACATCGAGTTCGGTGGCTCGCTGACGATCATCGCCACCGCGATGGTGGAGACCGGCTCGACCGGTGACACCGTGATCTTCGAGGAGTTCAAGGGCACCGGCAACGCCGAGCTCAAGCTCGACCGCAAGATCGCCGAGCGACGGGTGTTCCCGGCTGTCGACGTCAACCCGTCGGGCACCCGCAAGGACGAGCTGCTGCTCTCGACCGACGAGTTCGCGGTGGTGCACAAGCTGCGCCGCGTGCTTTCGGGCCTCGACCCGCATCAGGCCATCGACCTGCTGATGAGCCAGCTGCGCAAGACCAAGAACAACTACGAGTTCCTGGTACAGGTCTCCAAGAACACGCCCGGCGGCAACGACAACGACTAGAGCGCCGCGACACGCGGCGGGGTCGGCCCGCAGTCCCGGCATCACGTAGCGGCGCACGTGGATGAGCACGGCGTCGGCGTTTTCGGGATCGAGCGTGTCGCCAGGCACGGTCGCGAGCGAAATGAGTACGCGCGCCACCCATTCCGAGGCTTCGGCGACGTCGATGTCCGGGTGGATCTCGCCGCGATCGCGGGCCGCGACGAGGTAGGGCGACCAGAAGTCCGCGAGGTCGGGTACCAGTCCCTGCACACCCGCTCCTGCGCAGGCCGCGAACTCCTCGGGCTCCTCGATTCGCAGCTTCATCAGCAGCGCGCCCGGGTCGTCATACGCGGTCCTGGCGTGCCGGATGCCCAACGCCATCTGGCGATCCAGGCCCTCGACCTGCTCGAGCATCGCGTGCGCTTCCGACCAGTACGCCTCGTTCAGGCGCACGATCGCCGCACCGAGCAGCGTCACCTTGTCTGGGAAATGGCGATACAGCCAGCCGCGCGACACCCCGGCGACCTCGGCCACCTCCGACACCGTCGTCGCGCGGATCCCTTTCGCGCGCATGCAGACCTCCGCCGCATCGGTCAACCGATCGCGGACGTTCTTGGTGGCAGTGCCGGTCGTCACCGGGGCATTGTGTCACGGTAGACAGATCCGCAGATCTGTTCAGCCGCTCCGACGGTCCCTCGGCGCGACAGGTGCAGTCCAGCCGGAATAGCCGCCCTGTCACACGCGTTTAGGCCATTGGCGGTTGACCTGGCATAATGGCGCCGACACCCTCGGTTCCGGTTCACGCCGATACCTCCTGGTCAACGGAGGGGCGACCCGGGCCCACGATTGAAGAGGAAACCATGAAATCAGGCATTCACCCTGACTATGCCGACACGACGGTGCACTGCGGCTGCGGTCAACACGTTCACCACGCGCAGCACCAAGACGGGCGGCCAGATCCACGTCGAGGTCTGCTCGCAGTGCCATCCCTTCTATACCGGCAAGCAGAAGATCCTCGACAGCGGCGGCCGCGTGGCCCGCTTCGAGAAGCGGTACGGCAAGCGCAAGGGCGCGGGCACGAGAAGGCTGCCGACAACTAGCTGTCTTTCCGACGCCCGATGCTGCGCGCGAGCGCAGCCCGGGCGTCGGTTTGCGTTTGGCGAGAGACGGCTGGCATGCGCTGCGGGTAAGGAGGACGACATGGCCGACACGGCACCCGTGATCGAAGCGTTGCTCGCCGAACATGCCGACCTCGAGCGCCAACTCTCCGATCCCAATCTGCACGCGGATGCCACCGCCGCCCGGCGGGTCGGCCGACGGTTCGCCCAGGTCGTCGCCCATCGTTGCGACCTACCGCAAGCTCGAGGCTGCCCGCGGTGACCTCGAGGCGGCACGGGAGCTGGGCGCCGACGACGAGTCTTTCGCCGCCGAAGTGCCCGAGCTGGAGGCCACCGTCGAACAGCTCGACACCCAACTGACCGATCTGCTGGCACCCCGTGACCCGCACGACGCCGATGACATCGTGCTCGAGGTCAAGTCCGGTGAGGGTGGCGAGGAATCGGCACTTTTCGCCGCCGACCTGGCCCGCATGTACATCCGCTACGCCGAGCGGCACGGCTGGACCGTCACGGTTCTCGACGAGACCTTCTCGGATCTCGGCGGCTACAAGGACGCGACGCTGTCGATCAGCAGCAAGGGCGACTCCGCCGACGGCGTGTGGTCGCGGCTCAAGTTCGAGGGCGGCGTGCACCGCGTGCAGCGGGTTCCGGTCACCGAATCGCAGGGCCGTGTGCACACCTCGGCGGCGGGCGTGCTCGTCTACCCCGAACCCGAAGAGGTCGAGGAAGTCCAGATCGACGAGTCCGATCTGCGCATCGACGTCTACCGCTCGTCGGGCAAGGGCGGTCAGGGCGTCAACACCACCGACTCGGCGGTGCGCATCACCCACCTGCCCACCGGCATCGTCGTCACCTGCCAGAACGAACGCAGCCAGCTGCAGAACAAGGCCCGCGCCATGTTGGTGCTGGCGGCACGGCTGCAGGCCTTGGCCGAGGAGCAGGCCAGCGCTGACGCGTCCGCCGACCGAGCCAGCCAGATCCGCACCGTCGACCGCAGCGAGCGGATCCGCACCTACAACTTCCCGGAGAACCGGATCGCCGATCACCGGATCAACTTCAAGGCGCACAATCTCGACCAGGTCCTCGACGGTGAGCTCGATGCACTGTTCGATGCGCTGGCGGCCGCAGACAAACAGTCCCGGCTCCAGAACGCATGACCGTGCTCCGCCAGGCGATCGATGCCGCCGCGGCGGCGTTGGCCAAGGCCGGAGTCGGATCGCCACGGGCCGACGCGGAACTCCTTGCGGCTCATGCCGCAGGTGTCGACCGCGGACGGTTGCCATTCTTCGACGCGGGGCCAGGCTTCTTCGAAACCTATGACGGACTCGTCGCCGAGCGCGTCGAACGAAAGCCGCTTCAACACATCGTCGGGACCGCGGCGTTCGGCCCGGTGACCGTGCAGGTCGGTCCGGGTGTCTTCATTCCGCGGCCCGAGACCGAGGCGATGCTGGAATGGTCAGTCGCGCAACGGCTACCGCAGGACCCGGTGATAGTCGATCTGTGCACCGGTAGCGGTGCGCTGGCGTTCGCACTGTCGAAGAACTGGCCCGACCGCCCGCATCGTCGCCGTCGACGATTCCGAGACTGCGCTCGAGTACGCGGGCAGAAATCTTGCGGGCTCCGGCGTCGAACTGGTCCGTGCCGACGTCACCGAACCGGGTCTGCTGCCTGAACTCGACGGCTGTGTGGACCTCCTCGTCGCCAACCCGCCCTACATTCCCGACGGTGCGGTCTTGGAACCCGAAGTGGCCGAACATGATCCACCGCATGCGCTGTTTGGCGGCCCGGACGGGATGGCGGTGATCGACGCCATCGCCGACCTGGCTGCCAGATGGCTTCGCGCGGGCGGGTTCTGCGCGGTCGAGCACGATGACACCACCTCGGCGCGGACGGTCGAAGCGTTCACCCGGACACGGCGATTCGAGGACGTCACCGCGCGACGCGACCTGACGGGTCGACCCCGGTTCGTCACCGCGGTCCGGAGCCGGTGAGATGCTGGATTCATGACGGAGACGTTCGACTGCCTCGATGAGCAGTCGCGGGCGACCGGAATCGCCTCGGCCGTCAGCGCGCTCAAGGGCGGCAGCCTGGTCGTTCTGCCCACCGACACCGTTTACGGCATCGGCGCTGACGCCTTCGACGGCGAAGCCGTGTCGGCGCTGCTCTCGGCCAAGGGTCGCGGTCGTGACATGCCCGTTCCGGTGCTCGTCGGCTCCTGGCACACGATCGAGGGCCTGGTGTACTCCGTCCCGCACACTGCCCGCGAGCTCATCCGTGCATTCTGGCCGGGCGCCCTGAGTCTCGTGGTTCGGCAGGCACCGTCGCTGCAATGGGACCTCGGCGATGCGCACGGCACCGTCATGGTGCGCATGCCCCTGCACCCGGTGGCCATCGAGCTGCTGCGCGAGGTGGGACCGATGGCGGTGTCGAGCGCGAATATCTCGGGTCGCCCGGCGGCCGTCACCGCGCAAGACGCACGAGACCAACTCGGCGATCTCGTCGAGGTGTATCTCGATGCCGGACCGTCCGAACAACAGGCGGCCTCGACGATCGTCGACCTCACCGGTGCACACCCAAGGGTGCTGCGGCAGGGTCCGGTGACCGTCGACGCGGTGGCGAAGGTCCTTGGTGTTGACCCCTCGACGTTGACGGATTGATCTGGGGCAACGTGACATACGGTTCATCGGTGGTCTACGCGGCAGACGCCCTGCTGGCGCTCAGCGATCGCGGCGCCGGTGTCCCGTTGCGTGAGCTCGCGCTGGTCGGACTCACCGCGGCGATCATCACCTACTTCGCGACGGGCTGGGTGCGCGTACTGGCCCGCAGGCTCGGCGCCGTCGCCTATCCGCGCGAACGAGACGTTCATCTGCAGCCGACGCCCCGGATGGGCGGGCTGGCGATGTACATCGGCGTGGTGTCCGCCGTCCTGCTGGCATCGCAGCTTCCCGCGCTCACCCGTGGATTCGTCTACTCGTCGGGCATGCCGGCGGTCGTCGTCGCGGGTGGGCTCATCATGGCCATCGGTCTGATCGACGACAGATGGGGACTGGACGCGCTGACGAAGTTCGCGGGCCAGATCACCGCGGCCAGCGTGCTCGTCACGATGGGCGTCGCCTGGAGCGTCCTCTACATCCCTGGCGTCGGCACCATCGTGCTCGACCAGGTGTCATCGATCCTGCTGACGCTGGCGCTGACCGTCGCGATCGTCAACGCGATGAACTTCGTCGACGGGCTCGACGGCCTGGCCGCCGGCCTTGGCTTGATCACCGCGTCGGCCATCTGCATCTTCTCGATCGGGCTGCTGCGCGATCACGGCGGCGATGTCCTGTTCTATCCGCCCGCGGTGATCTCGGTGGTGCTCGCCGGCGCATGCCTGGGCTTCCTGCCCCACAACTTCCATCCCGCGAAGATCTTCATGGGCGACTCGGGTTCGATGCTGATCGGCCTGATGCTCGCCGCGGCCTCGACCACCGCGGCGGGGCCGATATCGCAGACCGCATACGGCGCCCGCGATGTGTTCGCGTTGCTGTCGCCGTTCCTGTTGGTAGTTGCGGTGTTGTTCGTGCCCGCTCTGGACATGCTGCTGGCGATCGTGCGACGCACGCGTGCGGGCCGCAGCCCCTTCAGTCCGGACAAGATGCACCTGCACCACCGGCTGCTGCAGATCGGTCATTCGCACCGGCGGGTGGTGCTGCTGATCTACCTGTGGGTGGGCATCGTCGCGCTGGGTGCGGCCAGCACCATTTTCTTCGATCCGCGCTACACGGGTGCCGTCATGCTGGCGGCGATTCTGGTCGCGATCGTGGTCACGCTGATCCCGCTTCTGCGTCGCCGCGATGGCCAGTTGGATGAAATGTACGACGAAAAGTAGTAGACCTCTTTTATGGCCCTCACCATGTGTTAGGGTTCAAGTAGAACCCGAAAAAAACCTCGCGGGTTGCCGGCCTCCGGCTATCGGCTAATCACCGATTGGCGCGGAACAACGACCGACAAAGGGAGCGACCCCAGGGTGATTCCAGTGAGCCCGATGCCCTCCGATACGCTCGGGGCGCCACTCACAGAAACATTGGGATCAGTCCGGGAAACTTCCTCTGACCGCGAGATTGAGGTGAAGCAGTGACGACGCCAGCGCAAGACGCGCCGTTGGTGTTTCCGTCGGTTGCATTCCGGCCGCTGCGGCTGCTCATCGTTTGCGTTGTGCTCACCGCCATCGCGGTCACCGCAGCCTGGTTCACCGGCCACCCGTTCTTCGGTGTTTTCTTCGGTGTTGGACTGGTGCTCGGTTTGCTCAACGCCATCCTGGTGAAGCGGGCGGTGGAGTCGATCACCGCAGAGGATCACCCGCTGAAGAAGAAGATGGCGCTGAACTCGGCGAGCAGATTGCTGGTGATCTCCGCCGTCGCACTGGGGATCGCGTTCTTCTTCAAGAACAACGGCGGTCTGGGCGTGGTGTTCGGACTCGCGGTGTTCCAGGCGCTGCTGGTGATGAGCACCAGCATTCCGGTGCTGAAGAAGATCCGAACCGACGGTCTGGATTTCGTGGACACGGATTCGAAGGGTTGAGCAGGGTTTCATGAACTGGGCTACGACAGGGACGTCGGAGATCATTCTCGCCGCCGAGGAAGAGGGTGGCGCAGCCATCCACGTCGGCCATCACACGATGGTGTTCCAGTTGTTCGGCATGACCTTCAACGGCGACACCATCATGGCCACCGGGATCACCGCGCTGATCGTCATCGCGCTTGCGTTCGTCCTGCGCGCCAAGGTCACGTCGACGGGCGTTCCCGGCGGGGTCCAGCTGTTCTGGGAGGCACTGACCATCCAGATGCGCAATCAGATCGAGAGCGCCATCGGCATGAAGGTCGCGCCTTTCGTTCTCCCGCTGGCGATTGCGATCTTCGTCTTCATCCTCGTCTCCAACTGGCTGGCGGTGCTGCCGTTGCAGTACGGCGGATCCGACGGCGCCGCGGCCGAGCTCTACAAGCCGCCGGCGTCAGACATCAACTTCGTACTCGCGCTCGCCCTGTTCGTATTCGTCTGCTACCACGCGGCCGGTATCTGGCGGCGCGGCATCATCGGTCACCCGATCAGGGTGATCAAGGGTCACGTCGCGATCCTTGCGCCGATCAACATCGTCGAGGAACTCGCAAAGCCGATCTCGTTGGCACTGCGACTTTTCGGCAACATCTTCGCCGGCGGCATCCTGGTGGCGCTGATCGCAATGTTCCCCTGGTACATCCAGTGGGCGCCCAACGCGATCTGGAAGACGTTCGACCTGTTCGTCGGACTCATCCAGGCGTTCATCTTCTCGCTGCTGACGATCCTGTACTTCAGCCAATCGATGGAACTCGAAGACGACCATCACTGAGCGGTAGACCGAAAACAACTGAATCTTGTAGCACCAACGACCACGAACTCTGGCGGAGGCCGCCAGTTATCAAGGAGGATAAAGGAAATGGATCCAAACGCCCTCATCACGGCTGGCGCTCTGATCGGCGGTGGATTGATCATGGGTGGCGGCGCCATCGGTGCCGGTATCGGTGACGGCATCGCGGGTAACGCGCTGATCGCCGGCATCGCACGTCAGCCCGAGGCTCAGGGCCGGCTGTTCACGCCGTTCTTCATCACCGTCGGTCTGGTCGAGGCGGCCTACTTCATCAACCTGGCCTTCATGGCGCTGTTCGTTTTCGCCACGCCGGGTGCGTCGTAGTCCGACAGCATGACTGAACTGACCACGACGATCCTCGCCGCGGAAGAAGGCGGTGGGGGACAGAGCAACTTTCTGGTCCCCAACGGCACCTTCTTCGCGGTGCTGCTCATCTTCCTGATCACGCTCGCCGTGATCTGGAAATGGGTGGTGCCCCCGGTCGGCAAGGTGCTCGCCGCACGGGAAGCCATGCTGGCGAAGACGACGGCCGACAACCGCAAGTCGGCCGAGCAACTCGCGGCCGCTGAGGCCGACTACGACGAGAAGATGGCGGGCGCGCGCGGTGAAGCGTCGGCCATCCGCGACGAGGCTCGGACGGCCGGCCGCAAGGTCATCGACGAGAAGCGTGCCGAGGCAAGCGGCGAGGTCGCCCAAACCGTGCAAGACGCCGAACACCGGCTGTCCCAGCAGGGCGCGGCAACCCAGACTGAGCTGTACTCGTCTGTCGACAGCCTGTCCGCCACGCTTGCCAGCAAGATTCTCGGCGTAGACGTGAAACCAGGTGGGAAGCAATAGATGTCGACTTTCATCGGCCAGCTGATCGGCTTCGCGGTCATCGTCTTCATTCTCATGAAGTGGGTCGTTCCGCTGGTGCGCGACATGATGCACAAGCAGCAGGACGCGATCCGCACCGCCCTCGCAGAGAGCGCCGAGGCGGCGAAGAAACTCGAAGACGCCGACGCGATGCACGCCAGGGCGGTCGAGGATGCCGAGGCCCAATCGGCGAAGGTGACCGACGAGGCACGACAGGATTCAGAGCGAATCGCCGCGCAGTTGCAGGAGCAGGCGGGTGTCGATGCCGAACGAATCAAGGTTCAGGGTGCACAGCAGGTTCAGTTGATGCGCCAGCAGCTCATCCGGCAGCTTCGCAGCGGCCTCGGTGAAGGAGCTGTACAGAAGGCAGCCGATCTTGTGCGCACGCACGTCGCCGACCCTGCCGCCCAGGCGGCGACCGTCGACCGCTTCCTCGACGATCTCGACGACATGGCGCCGTCGAGCGTGGCGATCGAAACCGGCGCATCGGCCAGGCTGCGTTCCGCCAGCAGGCAGGCGATGGCTGCGTTGACGGAGGAGTTCGACAACGTCGCCGGGCGGCTGCGCGAACCCGGACTCACCACGCTCGCTGATGAACTGGCCTCGGTGGTCACGCTGCTCGTGGACCAGCCGGCGCTTGACCAAGCACCTCGCAGAACCGAGCGACAACCCGCAGGCCAAGGTGACGCTGATCGAGCGTCTGCTGTCGGGCAAGGTGGACGATCACACCCTGGATCTGTTGCGCACGGCCGTTTCTCAGCGCTGGTCGGCCGAAGCCGACCTTCTCGATAGGCATCGAACACATCGCGCGGCTGGCGCTGCTGAAGCTCGCCGAGGTCAACGATGAGGTCGACGAGGTCGAGGATCAGCTGTTCCGGTTCGGCCGCATCCTCGATGCCCAGCCGAAGCTGAACTCGCTGCTGAGCGACTACACCACTCCTGCGGACGGTCGAGTCGCCTTGCTGGACAAGGTGCTCGAAGGCGACGACGTCAACCACGACGGCCAAGGCGCTGCTTGCGCAGACCGTGCGCCTGCTGCGCGGCGAACGCGCCGACGAGGCCGTCATCGACCTGGCCGAGCTGGCGGTTGCGCGGCGAGGCGAGGTCGTTGCCCACGTCACCGCGGCGGCCGAGCTCTCCGACGCGCAGCGCACGCGGCTGACCGAGGTGCTCACCCGTATCTACGGGCACCCCGTCGCCGTGCAGTTGCACGTCGACCCCGACCTGCTCGGCGGACTCTCCATCACCGTCGGCGACGAGGTGATCGACGGCTCGATCGCGTCTCGCCTGGCGGCCGCCGAGAGCCAGCTGCCGGACTGACCGACACCAAGCCTGATCGAACAACAGAAGACCACCCGTTAACGCAAGGTAGGAAGACGAACAACCATGGCAGAGTTGACAATCTCCGCTTCTGACATCGAGAGCGCCGTCGAGGACTACGTAACTTCGTTTTCCGCCGACACCGAGCGCGAAGAGATCGGCACCGTCATCGACGCGGGCGACGGTATCGCTCACGTCGAGGGCCTGCCCTCGGTCATGACCCAGGAGCTGCTCGAGTTCCCCGGCGGTGTGCTCGGGGTTGCGCTGAACCTCGACGAACACAGCGTCGGCGCGGTGATCCTCGGCGACTTCGAGAAGATCGAAGAGGGCCAGCAGGTCAAGCGCACCGGCGACGTGCTCTCCGTCCCGGTCGGCGACGCGTTCCTCGGTCGCGTCATCAACCCGCTCGGGCAGCCGATCGACGGCCAGGGCGACATCGAGTCGGACACCCGCCGCGTGCTGGAACTGCAGGCCCCGTCCGTGGTTCAACGCCAGGGCGTCAGCGAGCCGCTTCAGACCGGCATCAAGGCCATCGACAGCCAGACCCCGATCGGCCGCGGCCAGCGCCAGCTGATCATCGGCGACCGCAAGACCGGCAAGACCGCGGTGTGCGTCGACACCATCCTCAACCAGCGCCAGAACTGGGAGACGGGTGACGAGAAGCAGCAGGTGCGCTGCGTGTACGTCGCGATCGGCCAGAAGGGCACCACGATCGCCTCGGTCAAGCAGGCGCTCGAGGACGGCGGCGCGATGGAGTACACCACCATCGTCGCCGCGCCCGCTTCCGACGCCGCTGGCTTCAAATGGCTTGCGCCGTACACCGGATCGGCCATCGGCCAGGAGTGGATGTACGACGGCAAGCACGTTCTGATCGTGTTCGACGACCTCTCCAAGCAGGCCGACGCGTACCGCGCGATCTCGCTGCTGCTGCGCCGCCCGCCCGGTCGCGAGGCCTTCCCCGGCGATGTCTTCTACCTGCATTCGCGGCTCCTCGAGCGCTGCGCAAAGCTGTCCGACGAGCTGGGTGGCGGATCGATGACCGGGCTGCCGATCATCGAGACCAAGGCCAACGACATCTCCGCGTTCATCCCCACCAACGTCATCTCGATCACCGACGGCCAGTGCTTCCTGGAGTCCGACCTGTTCAACCAGGGTGTGCGCCCGGCCATCAACGTCGGTGTGTCGGTGTCACGCGTCGGTGGCGCCGCACAGATCAAGGCCATGAAAGAGGTCGCAGGCTCGCTGCGTCTGGAGCTGTCGCAGTACCGCGAACTCGAGGCCTTCGCCGCCTTCGCCTCGGACCTGGACGCCGCATCCAAAGCCCAGCTGGAGCGAGGTGCTCGCCTGGTCGAGTTGCTCAAGCAGCCGCAGTACACGCCGTATGCGGTCGAGGACCAGGTCGTCGCGATCTTCCTCGGCACCAAGGGCCACCTGGATTCGGTTCCCGTCGAAGATGTCTCGCGCTTCGAGCAGGAGGTCCTGGAACACGTCAAGGCGTCCCATGACGACATCCTGAAGGAGATTCGGGAGACGAAGAAGCTCCCCGAAGAGACCGAAGAGAAGCTGAACGACGTCATCAACGAGTTCAAGAAGGGTTTCTCGGCCACCGACGGTAGTTCGGTCGTGGTGAACGAGGCTGATTCCGAGGCGATGGACGAAGAGGACGTCGAAAAGGAATCCGTCAAGGTCCGCAAGCCGAAGAAGTAGGACCAGAAGGGGTCTGGAGAGCTAGATGGCTGCAACACTGCGCGAATTGCGTGGACGCATCCGTTCCGCGGGTTCGATCAAGAAGATCACCAAAGCCCAGGAACTGATCGCGACATCGCGAATCGCCAAGGCGCAGGCCCGAGTCCAAGCGGCTCGGCCGTACTCGACCGAGATCACCAACATGCTCACCGAGCTTGCGAGTGCCAGCGCATTGGATCACCCACTGCTCGTCGCCCGGGAGAACCCGAAACGCGCGGCCGTTCTGGTGGTTTCCTCGGACCGCGGGCTGTGCGGCGCATACAACGCCAACGTGCTTCGGCAGTCCGAGGAGCTCTTCGCGCTGCTGCGTGACGAGGGCAAGAATCCCGTGGTCTACACCATTGGCCGGAAGGCGTTGGGCTACTACAACTTCCGCCAGCGCGAGGTGACCGAGTCCTGGACCGGTTTCTCGGAGCGGCCCACCTACGACCAGGCGCGTGAGATCGCCGACACCCTGGTGACGGCGTTCATGTCCGGTGCCGACGACGAAGGCGACGATGCCGGCGCGGACGGCATCCTCGGCGTCGACGAACTCCACATCGTCTTCACGGAGTTCAAGTCGATGCTGTCGCAGTACGGCGGTGGCGCGCCGGATCGCACCGATGGTGGTCGAGTACGTCGAGGACGAGCCCGACGACGACGGCCCGCGCACGCTGTTCTCCTTCGAGCCCGATCCGGAGACGTTGTTCGACGCACTGCTGCCGCGCTACGTCGCGACCCGTGTGTACGCCGCGTTGCTGGAAGCGGCGGCATCGGAGTCCGCATCACGTCGTCGCGCCATGAAGTCGGCCTCGGACAACGCCGACGACCTGATCAAGGACCTGACCCTGATGGCCAACCGCGAACGTCAGGCCCAGATCACCCAAGAAATCAGCGAGATCGTCGGCGGCGCCAACGCGCTGGCCGACGCCAAATAGGCCCCGTAGGAAGCGAAGAGGAAATGACTGCAACCGCAGAAACGAAGACTGGTACCGCCGGGCGCGTCGTGCGCATCACCGGTCCCGTCGTGGACGTCGAGTTCCCGCGTGGTTCGGTACCCGAGCTGTTCAACGCGCTGAACGCCGAGATCACCTACAAGGACCTGGCCAAGACGCTGACTCTCGAGGTGGCACAGCACCTCGGCGACAGCCTGGTTCGGACGATCTCGATGCAGCCCACCGACGGCCTGGTACGCGGCGTCGAGGTCACCGACTCCGGTAAGTCGATCTCGGTGCCCGTCGGCGACGGTGTCAAGGGCCACGTGTTCAACGCGCTGGGCGCCTGCCTGGACGACCCCGGCTACGGCGAGGACTTCGACCACTGGTCGATCCACCGCAAGCCGCCGCCGTTCGCCGAACTCGAGCCCCGCACCGAGATGCTCGAGACCGGCCTCAAGGTCGTCGACCTGCTGACCCCGTACGTGCGTGGCGGCAAGATCGCGCTGTTCGGCGGTGCCGGCGTGGGTAAGACGGTGCTGATCCAGGAGATGATCAACCGCATCGCCCGCAACTTCGGCGGCACCTCGGTGTTCGCCGGCGTGGGGGAGCGCACCCGTGAGGGCAACGACCTCTGGGTCGAGCTCGCCGACGCCGACGTCCTCAAGGACACCGCGTTGGTGTTCGGTCAGATGGACGAGCCGCCCGGCACGCGTATGCGCGTCGCGCTGTCCGCGCTGACGATGGCGGAGTACTTCCGCGACGAGAAGGAACAGGACGTGCTCCTGTTCATCGACAACATCTTCCGGTTCACGCAGGCCGGCTCCGAGGTCTCCACGCTGCTCGGCCGTATGCCGTCGGCGGTGGGTTACCAGCCGACCCTGGCCGACGAGATGGGTGAGCTCCAGGAGCGCATCACCTCGACGCGTGGTCACTCCATCACCTCGATGCAGGCCGTGTACGTGCCCGCCGACGACTACACCGACCCCGCTCCGGCGACGACGTTCGCCCACCTGGATGCCACCACTGAGCTTTCCCGCGCAGTGTTCTCCAAGGGCATCTTCCCGGCGGTGGACCCGCTGGCGTCGTCCTCGACGATCCTGGACCCGGCTGTGGTCGGTGACGAGCACTACCGTGTGGCGCAGGAAGTCATCCGAATCCTGCAGCGCTACAAGGACCTTCAGGACATCATCGCCATCCTCGGTGTCGACGAACTGTCCGAGGAGGACAAGCAGCTGGTATACCGTGCCCGCCGCATTGAGCGCTTCCTGAGCCAGAACATGATGGCTGCCGAGCAGTTCACCGGGCAGCCGGGCTCGACGGTGCCGCTCAAGGAGACCATCGAGGCATTCGACAAGCTCTCCAAGGGCGACTTCGACCACCTACCGGAGCAGGCGTTCTTCCTCATCGGCGGTCTGGACGATCTGGCGAAGAAGGCTGAAAGCCTGGGCGCGAAGATCGACAAGGGCAGCAGTGGCGGCTCGTCGAAGAAGGACGAGAAGAAGGACGACAAGAAGAGCGACGAAGGCCGACGATTCCAAGAGCGAGGACGACTAGCTCATGGCCGAAATGACCGTCGAGATCGTCGCCGTCGAGCGCGAGCTCTGGTCGGGTGAGGCCACTTTCGTTTTCACCCGCACCACCGCCGGTGAGATCGGCATCCTGCCGCATCACATTCCGTTGGTGGCCCAGCTCGTCGACGACGCGATGGTGCGCGTCGAACGCGAAGGCGAAGACGATCTGCGGATCGCGGTCGACGGCGGGTTCCTCTCGGTCACCGAGGAGACGGTGCGGATCCTGGTCGAGAACGCGGAGTTCGAGTCAGAGATCAACGCCGACAGCGCGAAGCAGGACTCAGAGTCCGAGGACGAGCGCACCGCAGCATGGGGCAGAGCGCGTCTACGCGCTCTAGGCCAGATCGACTAGGCAGCCGATGAGCGTGTCCATGTTCTTCATGGTCGCGCTGATTGGTGTGCTGCTGGTGGTCGTCGTGATGATGTGCTACCGGCTGTGGAAACTTCGGCAGGTTGGCGGTACCGCCGCGATCCTGCGTGATGTTCCCGCGATCGGCGGTCACGGATGGCGCCACGGCGTAATGCGTTACCACGGTGGCGAAGCCGGCTTCTACCGGCTGTCGAGTATTCGATGGTGGCCGGATCGCACATTGAGCCGCCGTGGCTTGGAGGTCGTGTCCCGCCGTGGCGCCGCGAGGCGACGAATTCGACATCATGACAGACGAAATCGTGGTCCTCGAGCTGCGGGACACCGGCCCCGAACGCCGGCGCGGCTATGAGGTGGCATTGGATCGCGGGGCACTGACCGCGTTCTTGTCGTGGGTGGAGTCGCGACCGTCGCCTCGTGCGCGACGCCGTACGTCCTAACCCGTTGCGGGGCCTTGTCTATTGGTCTTCGCGCGAGCGCTCATCCGCCGGGTTTCCAAAGTACGTCGCCGTCCGGGTTGGCCACCCGCGACAGGATGAACAGCAGGTCCGACAGCCGGTTGAGGTATTTCGCCGGCAGCACGCTGATCGAATCACCGTGCGCGTCGACCGCCAGCCACGCCGACCGCTCGGCCCGCCGAGCCACCGTGCGGGCGACATGCAGTAGCGCAGACAGCGGCGAACCGCCGGGCAGTACAAAAGAATTCAACGCGGGCAGCGGCTCGTTGAATTCGTCGCACCACGACTCGAGACCGGTCGATGTAGCTCTGCGAGATCCGCAGCGGCGGGTGTTCGGGGTTCTCGACGACCGGCGTGGAGAGGTCAGCGCCTGCATCGAAGAGATCGTTCTGAATCTGCCTGCAGGACCTTGAGAATTTGCTCACCGGGATTGCCCAAGGCCACCGCCACGCCGATGGCGGCATTGGTTTCGTCACAGTCGGCATATGCCGCGAGCCGGGCGTCATTCTTTGACACCCTGCTGAAATCGCTGAGTCCAGTGGTTCCGTCATCGCCCGTCCGCGTATAGATGCGGGTCAGATGAACTGCCATGTGCAAACCGTACCGGAGAAGGTGGCCTGAAGCTCGGGAAACTGACACGGCTCACGCCGCTGTTTACACTGACCGGCGTGAGCGAGCGTTTCGTGGTGACCGGTGGAAACCGGTTAGCGGGCGAAGTTGCCGTCGGGGGGGCGAAGAACAGCGTTCTGAAGCTGATGGCGGCTTCGCTGCTGGCTGAGGGCACGAGCACGATCACGAACTGTCCCGACATCCTCGATGTGCCGCTGATGGCGGAGGTGCTGCGCGGCCTCGGCGCGACCGTCGAGCTCGACGGCGACGTCGTGCGGATCACCTCGCCCGACGAACCCAAGTACGACGCCGATTTCGCGGCGGTCCGGCAGTTCCGTGCGTCGGTGTGTGTCCTCGGTCCGCTGGTCGGGCGCTGCAAGCGCGCCAAGGTCGCCTTGCCGGGTGGCGACGCGATCGGATCGCGGCCCCTGGACATGCATCAGGCCGGACTGCGTCAGCTGGGCGCGCGGTGCAACATCGAGCACGGCTGCGTCGTCGCCGAAGCGGATCACCTGCGGGGCGCAGAGATTCAGCTGGAGTTCCCCTCGGTGGGTGCCACCGAGAACATCCTGATGGCCGCGGTCGTCGCCGAGGGCGTGACGACCATTCACAACGCCGCGCGCGAGCCCGACGTCGTCGACCTGTGCACGATGCTCAACCAGATGGGCGCGCAGATCTCGGGGGCCGGGACGCCGACGATGACGATCACCGGCGTCGACCGCCTGCATCCGACCGAGCACCGGGTGATCGGCGACCGCATCGTCGCCGCGACGTGGGGTATCGCCGCGGCGATGACCCGCGGCGACATCTCGGTCACCGGAGTCGACCCCGCAGCACCTGCAATTGGTGCTGCACAAACTTCACGACGCCGGCGCGACCGTCACGCAGGACGACAACGGCTTCCGGGTCGTCCAGTACGAGCGGCCCAAGGCGGTCAACGTCGCGACGCTGCCGTTCCCCGGCTTCCCGACGGACCTGCAGCCGATGGCCATCGGATTGGCGTCGATCGCCGACGGCACGTCGATGATCACCGAGAACGTCTTCGAGGCGCGGTTCCGGTTCGTCGAGGAGATGATCCGGCTGGGTGCCGACGCGCGCACCGACGGGCACCACGCGGTGGTGCGGGGGATCCCGCAGCTGTCCAGCGCACCGGTGTGGTCGTCGGACATCCGTGCAGGCGCCGGGCTTGGTCCTCGCCGGCCTGGTCGCCGACGGCGACACCGAGGTCCACGACGTGTTCCACATCGATCGCGGATACCCGCTGTTCGTCGAGAACCTGGTCAGCCTCGGAGCGGAGATCGAGCGGATCGCCTAGACGCTCGGGACTCCGCTTTTGGGATTGAGCCGGACGAGGCGTAGTCTTTAGCCAGAAGCCAAGGGCCCCAGTCCAAATGGATTGGCGGACCGAGGTTTGACCTCTCTGACCATGTGGAGTACAGTGGCAGGGTTGCCTGAAAACCGGGTGTGTTGTTTGAGAACTCAATAGTGTGTTTGGTGGTTTTTGTTTGTTGTTTGTTTTTGTTCACCTCTTTTTCCCGTTTAGGGGTGGATGTTTTTTTGATGCCAGTTTTTGGTGTCTTGTTGGTTTCAGGCTTGTTCTGATTCGAATTCACCTGTGCCTTTGGGTGTGGGTTGTTTTTGTTTGGAGAGTTTGATTCTGGCTCAGGACGAACGCTGGCGGCGTGCTTAACACATGCAAGTCGAACGGAAAGGCCCTTCGGGGTACTCGAGTGGCGAACGGGTGAGTAACACGTGGGTGATCTGCCCTGCACTTTGGGATAAGCCTGGGAAACTGGGTCTAATACCGGATATACCTCATGGACTGCATGGTTTGTGGGGGAAAGCTTTTGCGGTGTGGGATGGGCCCGCGGCCTATCAGCTTGTTGGTGAGGTTATGGCTTACCAAGGCGACGACGGGTAGCCGGCCTGAGAGGGTGACCGGCCACACTGGGACTGAGATACGGCCCAGACTCCTACGGGAGGCAGCAGTGGGGAATATTGCACAATGGGCGCAAGCCTGATGCAGCGACGCCGCGTGAGGGATGACGGCCTTCGGGTTGTAAACCTCTTTCAGCAGGGACGAAGCGAAAGTGACGGTACCTGTAGAAGAAGGACCGGCCAACTACGTGCCAGCAGCCGCGGTAATACGTAGGGTCCGAGCGTTGTCCGGAATTACTGGGCGTAAAGAGCTCGTAGGTGGTTTGTCGCGTTGTTCGTGAAAACTCACAGCTCAACTGTGGGCGTGCGGGCGATACGGGCAGACTTGAGTACTGCAGGGGAGACTGGAATTCCTGGTGTAGCGGTGGAATGCGCAGATATCAGGAGGAACACCGGTGGCGAAGGCGGGTCTCTGGGCAGTAACTGACGCTGAGGAGCGAAAGCGTGGGGAGCGAACAGGATTAGATACCCTGGTAGTCCACGCCGTAAACGGTGGGTACTAGGTGTGGGTTTCCTTCCTTGGGATCCGTGCCGTAGCTAACGCATTAAGTACCCCGCCTGGGGAGTACGGCCGCAAGGCTAAAACTCAAAGAAATTGACGGGGGCCCGCACAAGCGGCGGAGCATGTGGATTAATTCGATGCAACGCGAAGAACCTTACCTGGGTTTGACATGCACAGGACGTGCCTAGAGATAGGTATTCCCTTGTGGCCTGTGTGCAGGTGGTGCATGGCTGTCGTCAGCTCGTGTCGTGAGATGTTGGGTTAAGTCCCGCAACGAGCGCAACCCTTATCTTATGTTGCCAGCGCGTAATGGCGGGGACTCGTGAGAGACTGCCGGGGTCAACTCGGAGGAAGGTGGGGATGACGTCAAGTCATCATGCCCCTTATGTCCAGGGCTTCACACATGCTACAATGGCCGGTACAAAGGGCTGCGATGCCGTGAGGTGGAGCGAATCCTTTCAAAGCCGGTCTCAGTTCGGATCGGGGTCTGCAACTCGACCCCGTGAAGTCGGAGTCGCTAGTAATCGCAGATCAGCAACGCTGCGGTGAATACGTTCCCGGGCCTTGTACACACCGCCCGTCACGTCATGAAAGTCGGTAACACCCGAAGCCGGTGGCCTAACCCCTTGTGGGAGGGAGCCGTCGAAGGTGGGATCGGCGATTGGGACGAAGTCGTAACAAGGTAGCCGTACCGGAAGGTGCGGCTGGATCACCTCCTTTCTAAGGAGCACCACGAGACCTGGTCCCGCCCACATCGTGTGGGGGTTCGGTGTGCCAGGCGATTCGTGAGATGGCCTTTCGCCTGTAGTGGGTGGGGGTCTGGTGCACAACAAACGTTGATCCGCAACGGGATTCGGCTTTGGGTGGATCATGCGGTGATGGAATCGTCAGACACACTATTGGGCTTTGAGACAACAGGCCCGCTATCTCTTCGTCCCGTAGGGGAAACCGGAGATAGGTTGCCGTCCCTGTGAGTGGGGGTGGCGCCTCGGATACGTTTCGGGGTTGGTTGTTGTTGCCCTGCTTTGGTGGTGGGGTGTGGTGTTTGATTTGTGGATAGTGGTTGCGAGCATCTCGCATACAGAGTGGCGCCGGCTTCCTTTGTGGGGGTTGGTGTTGTTTTGTGTGTGGTGATAATGCAATTTTTGATTCTTCCGAGAATTATTTAACTGTTTTGTGTTGTAAGTGTTTAAGGGCGCATGGTGGATGCCTTGGCACTGGGAGCCGATGAAGGACGTGGGAGGCTGCGTTATGCCTCGGGGAGCTGTCAACCGAGCGTGGATCCGAGGATGTCCGAATGGGGAAACCCGGCACGAGTGATGTCGTGTCACCCTGCACTGAATACATAGGTGTAGGGGGGGAACGCGGGGAAGTGAAACATCTCAGTACCCGTAGGAAGAGAAAACAAGTGTGATTCCGTGAGTAGTGGCGAGCGAAAGCGGAGGATGGCTAAACCGTGTGCATGTGATACCCGGCGGGGGTTGTGTGTGCGGTGTTGTGGGGCGTTTCTTCTCTCATCCGCCGATGGGGGCGAAAGTGATAAACCGTTGTGTTAGGTGAAGTGGTCTGGGATGGCCTGCCGTAGAGGGTGAGAGCCCCGTAACCGAAAACATCATGGCTTTCGTGGAACTGTCCCCGAGTAGCAGCGGGCCCGTGGAATCTGCTGTGAATCTGCCGGGACCACCCGGTAAGCCTGAATACTTCCCAGTGACCGATAGCGGATTAGTACCGTGAGGGAATGGTGAAAAGTACCCCGGGAGGGGAGTGAAATAGTACCTGAAACCGTGTGCCTACAATCCGTCAAAGCCCTCGACTTGTCGTGGGGTGATGGCGTGCCTTTTGAAGAATGAGCCTGCGAGTCAGGGACATGTCGCGAGGTTAACCCGGGTGGGGTAGCCGCAGCGAAAGCGAGTCTGAATAGGG
>CAVRFN010000001.1:0-35983 GCA_963720345.1 uncultured Actinomycetota bacterium | reverse complement strand
TCGGAACGACGAACTCTTCGAGCATCGCCCGCTCGTCGGCCTCGTCGTGGCCGGGAAAGACCAGCAGCGAGGTGATCACCCGCACCAACCAGCGGGCCCGGTGCGCGACAACCTCCGGGTCATCGGGCGCCAACGAGATGACGAACGCCTCGGTCAACGCCCTGATGACTTCGGACTGTTCGGCCATGTCGCCGCCGATCGGTCGCTGTGTCATGGCGAACCATGATGAAAGCGCCGGGCTTTCACGGACGTTGCGCAGTGACGTGACGATGCCCTCGATCAACCGATCGCGCGGATCCTGCAGGGCAGTGAGCTGATCCGTCATCTCGCGGTAGAGCCGGTATGACTCGCGATGCACATAGGCGGTGTAGAGCGCTTCGCGGTTCTCGAAGTACCGGTACAGCGTCGCTCGGGAGCACCCTGCGGCCGAGGCGATTTCGTGCATGCCGACCGTCGCGGCCTCCTTTTCGGCGAACAGCTCGCCCGCCGCGTCGAGAATGCGGTCGGCGGCCACCTCGGTCCGGCGTGAGGCCAGCCAGTCGCCGGCCATCAGGTGGCCACCGTGAACGGAACCGACAGCGGCCGACGCACGTAACTGCCTCCGGCCCAGACGATTGCGTCCTCGTCGACCTCGAAGTTGGGGATACGTGTCATCAGCTCGGTCAGCGCGACCCGTGACTGCATTCGGGCCGCTGCCGCGCCCAGGCAGTGGTGCGCGCCGTGGCTGAACGTCAGGATGTTGCGCGGCTTGCGTGTCACATCCAGCTCGCCCGCGTCGGTGCCGTACTGGCGCTCATCACGGTTGGCCGAGCCGTAGAGAAGCATCACGCGGCGGCCCTCGGGGATGGTGGTGTCGCCGACTGTGACGTCGCGGGCCACCGTCCGGCCCAGCATCTGTACCGGCGAGGTGAGACGCAGGAACTCGTCAATCGCATCCGGGATCAGATCGGGGTTGTCGGACAGCAGCTTTCGCTGGTCGGGCCGCTGGTGCAGCAGCTGAACGGAGCCGCCGAGCATGCCGGTGGTGGTGTCGTTGCCGCCGGTGACCATCGTGAAGGTGAACGCGAGAATCGAGAGCACGCCCGCGATGTCGCCATCGGCGCCGACGCCTGCGGCCACGAGATGGGAGACCGTGTCATCCTCGGGCTCGACGCGACGCCTTTCGATCAGCGCGGTGAAGTAGGCCATCATCTCGCCCAGCGCATCACCCAAATGCTCGAGCGCTCCACTGATGCCGCCCTCGGCCGTGTTGGCCGCTACGATCGCGTCGGTCCAGCCGTCGAACTTGTCGCGGTCGCCTTCGGGTACACCGAGGTAGTGGGCGACCACCATCGACGGCAGCGGCTTGAAGAGCTCGGCGACGATGTCGCCGCCCCCGTTGGAGCGCAACCCCTCGATGCGCTCTATTACGTACTCCCGCACCTTGGGCTCGACCGCCTCGACTTGGCGCGGTGTGAAGCCTCGCGACACCAACCTGCGGAACTCGGTGTGCACCGGCGGATCCTGCATGACCATCGGCGGGTTGTCGGCGAGACCGATGAGTTCGAGTTCGCCGTAGTTGACTGTGAGGCCCTGCGCCGACGAGTAGGTCTCATGGTCACGCGCGGCCGCGAAGATGTCGGCGTGCCGAGACATCACGTAGTAGTCGTGGTCGGGCTTGTCTGGGGGGATGACGTGGTGCACGGGGTCGTGGTCACGCAATGCCCGGTACATCTCCCACGGACTGGCCCAGGTGTCGGCTGTGGCGAGCTGGAAACGGACCGGTGAGCTCTGAGACAGAGTAGCCGTCATGTCTCATTGGTACGACAAGACCTTATGCCGTGTCAATAGACAGCGGCAGATTTCCAGATCTGTCGCAGATAGCGCACAGCGATTTGTGCACGACGAGGAGCGGTGGGCGCTCCGAACGGTGCACAAGTCAGATGGCGGCGCCCGGGTTCAGAATGTTGTCCGGGTCAAGGGCCGCCTTGATGCGCCGGTTGAGTTCCATCGCCTCCGGGCCGATCTGGCCCTCGAGCCAAGGGCGCTTCAACCGGCCGACGCCGTGTTCGCCAGTGATCGTCCCGCCGAGGCCGACGGCCAGGTCCATGATCTCGCCGAAGGCTTGGTGGGCGCGCTCGCTCATGGCGGCATCGGCGGGGTCGTAGACGATGAGCGGGTGGGTATTGCCGTCGCCGGCATGCGCGATCACCGAGATCAACAGATCGTGGTTCGCCGCGATCTTCGCCACGCCGCTGACGAGCTCGGCCAGAGCAGGCAGCGGGACCCCGACGTCCTCGAGCAGTAGCGAGCCCTTCAACTCGACGGCGGGAATGCAGAATCTGCGGGCCGCGACGAAGGCCTCACCCTCGTCCGGATCCGACGTGGAAAACACCTCTTTCGCACCGTGTTTCGTGAACACCTCGGCCATGAACTCGGCATCCTCGATGCCTGTCGCGCCACGATCGTCGGTCGCCGCCACCATCATCGCGGCGGCGGTCCGATCGAGCCCCATCCGAAGCTTGTCCTCGACGGCGTTGATCGATGTCGAATCCATGAACTCCAGCATCGACGGCCGCATCTTGCCGGTGATGGTGACGACGGATTGTGCAGCGGCCTCGACCGAGTCGAAGGTGGCGACGACAGTGCTGGCCACCTGTTGAGGTGGTAGTAGGCGCAGGGTCACCTCGGTGATCACGCCCAGCGTGCCCTCACTGCCGACGAACAGCTTGGTCAGTGAGAGCCCGGCGACGTCTTTGAGCCGAGGGCCGCCGAGTCGCACCGCGGTGCCGTCGGCCAGGACGACCTCGAGCCCGAGCACATAGTCCGTGGTGACGCCGTACTTCACGCAACACAGTCCGCCGGCGTTGGTCGCGATGTTGCCGCCGATGCTGCAGATCTCGAATGACGACGGGTCGGGTGGATACCACAGCCCGTGCTCGGCGACCGCCGCCTTGACCTCGGCGTTGAGCAGCCCGGGCTGCGCGACGGCCGTACGGGTGATCGGGTCGACGGTGATGTCGCGCATCTTTTCGGTGGTCAGGATGATGGCGCCGGTGAGCGCGGTTGCGCCGCCCGAAAGCCCGGTCCCCATGCCGCGGGGCACGACCGCGATCTTGTTGGCGGTGGCCCACCGCAGCGTCGCCTGCACGTCAGCAGTGCACCGCGGTCGCAACACCGCCAGCGGCGTGCCCGCGTTCGGATCGAACGCGCGGTCTTGCCGATAGGACGCCAGGATGTCGGGATCGGTCACAACCGTTCCGTCGGGCAACTCGTCGATCAGGCCAGCCAGCAGTTCCGCACTCACGGATCGATCCTACGAGCGCGCATCAGGGGACCATCCACGACAACACCGGGGTGGCCTGCAACCCCGACAGGATGCACATCAGCAAGAGGAAGCCCAGACTCCACAGCACGACCCGGCGGAAGATGTCGCCCTCCTTGCCGTCGAGGCCCACGGCCGCTGCCGCAATGGCGAGGTTCTGCGGCGAGATCATCTTGCCCAGCACGCCGCCGGAGCTGTTCGACGCGGCCATCAGGACATCGGACAGCCCGGCCTGGTTCGCCGCGGTCACCTGTAGTGCGCCGAAGAGGGAATTGGCAGAGGTGTCGGAGCCGGTGACGGCGACGCCGAGCCACCCGAGGATGGGGGACAGGATTGCGAATGCTCCACCCGCCGCGGCCATCCACGTGCCGAGGGTGATCGTCTGACCGGACAGGTTCATCACGAAGGCGAGTGCCAGCACCGTCATGACCGTGACGATTGCCCAGCGGAGCTGATGCAGTGTGACCCCGTAGGCCTTGAGTGCCCGTGACGCGGAAAGCTTCAACGCGACCATTGTCAGGATGCCGGCGATGAGCATCTGGGTGCCCGGAGTGGTGAGCAGATTCAGGCTGAATTTCGTGAGGGACAACGACTCTCCCTCCGGATCGACGACGTCCAGTCCCGGCCAATTTAAGGAGAACGTCGCCTTGTCGAGAAGGCTTTTCACCGCAGAGATCTGACACACGACGAAGACCCCGATGATGATCGCGTACGGCGCATACGCCCGAATGACATCGGCACGCGAATCGTGACGGCCGTCGGCGTTCTCGACCCGCTGGGCGAAATCGGCGGGCGGTTGGTCGGCAGCGCCGCCCGCGACGGCCGCAGGCTGCTCGGTATAGGCGTGCCTTGGCCGCCAGACTCGCACCAGCACGACCACCGCCGCGGCGGACAGCAGCGATGCGACGACATCGGCCAACGGCACCGACAGGAAGTTCGAGGTGGCGTACTGGGCCAACGCGAAGACCACTCCGCAGACCACCGCCGCCGGCCAGGTCTCCCGGATGCCGCGCCAGCCATCGACGATGGTGACCAGAGCCAGCGGTACGAGCAGCGCCAGGATCGGGGTCTGTCGACCCACCATTGCGCCGAGCGTGTCGACGGGGAGCTCGGTGACCTTGCCCAGCGTGATGATCGGCGTCGCCATGGCGCCGAACGCAACGGGGGCGGTGTTGGCGACCAACGCGAGCACGGCCGCCTTCAGCGGCTTGAAGCCGAGCGCCATCAGCATCACCGATGTCACCGCGACCGGGGTGCCGAACCCGGCCAATGCCTCGATCAACGCGCCGAACGAGAACGCGATGATGATGGCCTGGATTCTCTGGTCGTCACTCACCTGACTGAATGATCGCCGCAACACGTCGAAATGCCCGGTCTCCACAGTCATCTGGTACACCCAGATCGCGTTGATCACGATCCAGAGAATCGGGAAGAATCCGAATGCGGCGCCCTCGGTGCCGGCCAGCAGGGTCTGTCCGACGGGCATCCCGTAGACCACTACGGCGATCACGATGCTGACGGCCAGCGATATCAGCGACGCCACCCAGGCCGTCATCTTCAACGCGCCGAGCAACACGAACAGCAGCAGGAGCGGTAACGCCGCGACCACCGCACTCCAGGCGAGCGAGCCGGCGACCGGATCAAGAACTTGCTGGTACATGAGTTACCTCGGGTTGTGTCGCGCGTCACATCGTCTTTTGGGTTACCCCGTCTCGATCGCATGTGAAACGCCGAGCGGTGTCGACGCCGCTCCCGCGACATGGCGAACTCGCTCCAATTCGAGGGTCGTATCCAATTGGCCCAGGCGATGTCTGAGGACGTTAACAAGGCGCGAAATACCAGCATGTGGAATTGACGCGGGTTATAGTCGCGCCGTGATCAGCGGGGATCCGCTGGCGGGACGCGACGGCGAGCTCTCAACGATTCGTCGCGCGCTCAGCGGGGGCAGCAAGAGTTCCGGGGTAGTGATCGTGGGGGCGGCCGGCGTCGGGAAAACCCGGCTCGCACGCGAAGTGCTGACGCGCGCGGAAAGCGCGGGTGAACGCACGAACTGGATCGTCGGCACCGAATCCGCGAAAGCGCTTCCGCTCGGCGCCTTCACGGCACTGATCAGCGATCCGCTCGCCGATCCCATGCCCAACGTGCGGCATGTGATCAATTCCCTTGTCGCTCAGCATCGTCAGGGCCGGATCCTGATCGGCGTCGACGATGCGCACCTGCTCGACGGACTATCCGCCCATGTCGTTCATCAGCTCGCCCACAGTCGTGGCGCCCGCCTCGTGGTGACGTTGCGTGCGGGCACGAAACCGCCCGACGCGATCACCGCACTGTGGAAGGACGACCTGCTCACGCGCCTGGACCTGGAGCCGCTGACCGTCGACGCCACGCGCGCCATGATCGAAGTCGCCCTCGGTGGCGTCGTCGACGCGCGCAGTGCGCGACGGTTCTGGAAACTCACCGGCGGGAACGCGCTGTTCCTGCACCAGCTCGTCAAGGACCAAGTGGCCGCGGGCCGGATGCGGATGATTTCCGGTGTCTGGATGTGGGACGGCGACGTCGCCGTATCGCAGAGCATCAGCGACATGGTCGGCAGGCAACTGCACGAACTCACGCCGGAGGTGGCGCTTGTCGTCGACACCTTGTCGCAGTGCGAACCTTTGGCCGTCGACCTGCTGTGCGATCTGGTCGGACGAGAAGACCTCGAGAGCGCCGAGCAGATGCATCTGATCACCATCGAGCGGTCCGGCGGTCAGCTCATGGTCCGCCTGGCCCATCCGCTGTACGGCGAACTCCGACGGGCGCGCGCCGGTGAGATGTACCTGTCGAAGATCCGCGGTCGCCTGGCGCAGCGGCTTGCAAAGGATCCGGACGCCGATTCGCAGGCGACAGTGCGCCGCGCCTTGCTTGCGCTGGAGTCCGATCTGCCCCCCGATCCGCAGTTGTGCCTCCAGGCCGCGCAGTACGCGATGACTCTGCTGGATCTCGAGCTCGCTGACCGCTTCGCTGCTGCGGCCGCGTCTGCAGGAGCGCCCGACGCCCTTGGGGTGCGGGCGATGAACTGGTTCTTCCTCGGCCGCGGTTCCGACACCGAGGAGGTCTTGCAGGCGATCGATTATGACGGCACGGAAGCGGCGCATCAGTGGGCCACGCTGCGAGCCGCGAACCTGATCTGGATGCTCGGCCGGTGCAACGACGCCGCGGATCTTCTCGAAAAACTGGCCGGCCGTGAGGAGTCGCCGACCGATGCGGCAGCGCGGACGGCGGTAGAAGCCTGCGTCGATGCCGCATCTGGACGTTGTGACGCTGCTGCCGAAAAGGCCATGGCGGCACTGGATTCCGGCCTGCTGTCGGATTTCCACGCGATGATCGCGTCGGTCGCGTTGACAATGGCGCTGGGTGCGCTGGGGCGAGGAGATGAACTCTCAACCGTTGCGCAGGCCGCGCTCGACCGTTCCACGACGTCATTCCAGGCGTCTCACATGCGCTTCTGGTTCGGCAGTGTCTATGCCCGGGCATGCAGGCTGACCGGCCGGATCGACGAATGTCTGGCGATGGTTGGACGGCTCGCCGACTCCGCGCGTGAGGCTCCGAGCCTCGCCTACGCCAACCTGGCCTCCCTGATGGGCGTCGCCGACCTGATGCGTGGCGACGTCAGGGGTGCCGTGAAACTCCTGCACGAGGCGCTTGCGGGTGCCGAAAGGCACGGTGGCACATCCGGTCTGCGACCCGCCACCTGCTTCTCGCTCGCCGAAGCACACGCGAAACTCGGCGAGGCGGAGGCCGCCAAGGAAGCGATCGCCGAGGCGCAGTCCTGTGTCCCGCCCGACTACCTGTTCATGCAGACCGCGCAGAGCATCGCGACCGGGTGGTCGCTCGCCGCGAACGGCTGTATCAACGAGGCGACCGCAACGGTGCAATCGGCCGCGGTTCGCGCGCGCGAACGCAATCAGCCGACGCACGAACTGGCCTGTCTGCAGGTGGCGGCGCAGTGGGGTGACGCTTCTGGAATTGTGCGTGCCCGCGAGCTCGCCGACGAGTTCGGGTTGCCGCTTGCCAAAGCTGTTGCCCGGCACACGGAATCATTGGCCGACAACGACGGCGAAGGTCTATTGGCGGCGTCGAGCGACTACCAGACGATTGGCGACCGCGCGGCCGCCGCCGATGTCGCCGCGCAGGCGGCCGTAGCCTTCACGGCAGACCAGCAGCGTAAGCGCGGTCTCTATGCCGCCGCGGTGGCCAAGGAACTCAGCGATGCGTGCGGCGGCCTTTGCACACCGGCGTTGCGCAGCCCGGCCAGCCAGCCGTTGACCGGGCGTCAGCGTGAGATCGTCGAACTCGTCCTGGCAGGACTGACCAACCGTCAAATTGCCGACCGACTGGTGATGTCCGTGCGCAGCGTCGAGGGTCACGTGTATCGCGCCTGTCAACGGGTCGGGGCGAGCTCCCGTGACGAACTGGCGAGCATCGCCCGGGCGGGACCCGCCGCGACGCGCTAGGTCTGCTCAGCCTGACTGTTCAGCGGGCGGCGGGCGATCGAGATCCCGCAGCCCGGGCAGGAAGATCGCCACCACACCGAGCAGCAGCATCGGCAGCGACAGTGCCAGGAACGTGGCATGGAGGCCGGCGGTGTCGGCGAGCGGGCCCGCCACGATCAATCCCAGAGGGCCTGCGGCGTAGGCAAGCGATCCCATCACCCCGACCACCCGGCCGCGCAGATGCTGCGGTGCCCGCGTCTGCATGACGTAGTTGTAGATCGGCGCGATCGGCCCGTACACGAGTCCGACAACAGCGCACAGCACGAGAATCATCGGCAACGGGGGCAGAAACGCGATCACGGTCATCGCCAGGCCGAGCGTGAGAACCGCAGTCAGCATGGTTGTGCGGCGGCTCATGTACTTCGACAGCACCGCATATCCCAGCGCGCCGATCAGGCCGCCGATGCTCAGCGCCATCAGTACCCAACCGAGCTGCGCGGGCTCATTGCGATCCGTGAAATATTTTGGGAAAAGGACCGATTCCATCGGCATGTAGAGCCCGGTGGCGGCCAGGTCCACAAAAGCCAATGCTCGCAGCACCGGGTTGTGCCAGACGAATTTCAGTCCTTCGACGATGCCCGCCCATGCGTTCCCCGGCAGCGAACCTTTGTCGGGTTTACCGGTGCCTTCCAACTTCAGCACGCTGATCGAGATGATCGACAAGACGAACGCCGTCGCCGTCACCCACATGGTGTTGATGCCCCCGAGCGTGGCGATCAGCAGGCCACCGATGCCCGGGCCGACGATGTAGGCCAGGTTGAAAATTGCCTCGTAGACGCTGTTGGCCTGATCCAGCGTCCAGCCCGCACGACCGGCTGCCTCCGGCAACATCGTCTCGCGGGCGGTCATGCCTGCCGGATCGAACAAGGCGCCGAGAGCGGCGAGGGTGGCCAGCACCGCGACGTTGATGACGTCGACCCCGTAGATCAGTGCCAGCACAGGCACCGCCGCCACCGACAACGCGGACAACGTGTCGGAGATCATCGAGACTCGCCTGCGCCCGAGGTAGTCCACCGCGGCGCCCGCGATCAGGGTGGCCGCAAGCAACGGCAGGGTCCCGGCCATCGCGACAACCGATGCTTCAATGGCAGAGCCGTTGCGCTGCAATACAAGCCATGGGAATGCGACGATTGAGATGCCGTTGCCGGCGCCTGCCATCAGCGCGGAAAACAGGATCAGGTAGAGCGGGCCGCGCTTGCTTTTCGTCATGGTGATCTTGAGGAATCTAACAGCGGTGGGGGTCGCTCGGCACGCCATTTTGCCCCGCATGCACAGTGTTCATGTGAAGCTGGCCCATCCGCGTACCGGCACACTGTTCGACTCGCCGGTACCGCCGGGTGCCGGGTGGCCCGGTGACGCGGCCTCGTCCTCGACCGCTGTCGCGGCAACGTCGGCGCAGGTGAGACGGCTGGCCCGTGCGGTGAAGACGCTCGAACAACTGGACGCCGAAGTGTCCGTGTGCCGGGCTTGTCCCCGGCTGGTGCAGTGGCGCGAAGACGTCGCCGTCGTCAAGCGCAAGGCCTACGCCGACCAGCCGTACTGGGGACGACCGATACCAGGGTGGGGATCACCGCGACCGCGGGTGATGATCGTCGGACTGGCGCCGGCGGCGCACGGTGGTAACCGCACCGGCAGGGTTTTCACCGGCGATCGCTCCGGGGACTTCCTCTTCGCCGGGCTACACCGTGCAGGACTCGCGAATCAGGCGCTCTGCGTCGATGCTGCGGACGGGTTGGCGCTCAACGACACTCGTGTCGCGGCCGCAGTGCGTTGCGCACCGCCTGCAAATGCGCCGACACCGGCCGAGCGGGTCGCATGCGCGCCGTGGCTCGATGCTGAGTGGCGGCTCACGCGTTCCTCCGTGCGGGTGATCATCGCGCTCGGCGGGTTCGGATGGCGGGCCGCGTTGGAGATGGTTCGCAATGCCGGCGGTGCCGTCGGATCGCCGGCACCGAAGTTCGGCCACGGTGCGACGGCCGACCTCGGCGAGGTCACGCTCATTGGCTGCTTCCACCCCAGCCAGCAGAACACGTTCACCGGAAGGCTCACTCCACAGATGCTGGACGACGTGTTCGGGCAGGCTAAGGCTCTAGCAGCCGTCGAATAGGTGCGCTTGTCCGGGAACGTGCGGGCGCAACGTAGCGTTGATGCTGCAATGCAGCTTTCCGTCCTAGACCTCGTCCCGGTACGCACCGACCAGTCCACCTCGGACGCCCTTGCGGCCTCGACCCACCTGGCGCAGACCGCTGACCGGCTCGGTTACACCCGCTACTGGATCGCCGAGCACCACAACATGCCGTCGGTCGCGGCGACCAGCCCACCGGTGGTCATCGCCCATCTGGCCGCGCACACCACCCGGCTCCGGCTCGGCTCGGGTGGCGTCATGTTGCCCAACCACGCTCCGCTGGCCGTCGCCGAGCAGTTCGCGTTATTGGAGGCCGCGCACCCGGGACGTATCGACCTCGGCATCGGCCGAGCTCCGGGCTCCGACCCGGTCACGTCGATGGCACTGCGCGGTGCCGCCGGTCGCGACGATCGGGATATCGAGGCGTTTCCGGAGTATCTCGACGACGTCGTTGCGCTGATGGGTGCGCGCGGCGTTCGGGTGCCGATCCCGAACCAGCGCTATGTCCTGAAGGCGACGCCGGCCGCGGTGACGGAGCCGAAGCTCTGGCTGCTGGGCTCGTCGATGTATTCGGCGCACCTGGCCGCCGCGAAAGGGCTGCCGTACGTGTTCGCGCACCACTTCTCGGGCCAGGGCACAGCCGAGGCTTTGGCCGTATACCGGTCGGAGTTCCGGCCGAGCGAACTGGCGCCCGAACCGTTGACGTTCCTCACCGTCAACGCGGTGGTGGCCGAAACACACGACGAGGCAGTAGCTCTGGCACTGCCCAACCTGCAGATGATGGCGCGCCTGAGGACTGGTCAGCCGCTCGGAGCGCTCGACCTCGTCGAGGATGCCCAATCCGCGGTGGTCAGCCCGCAGGCACAGCACATCGCCGAAGCCGTTCTGCGTCGTTCCGTGGTCGGATCACCGACGGAGGCGGCCGAGCAGATGCGTGCGCTGGCGCAGGAGTTCGGTGTCGACGAGGTCATGGTCAACCCGGCCGCGTCGGCGCGCCGAGGGACAGATCCCGCGACCGCACCCGCGCGGGACAAGACGTTGGAACTGCTGTCCAAAGAGCTGTTCTAGTCAGGCTTTCGGCGTGAGCGTGATGACGGTGATCGGTCGGGTCGTCTTCTTCTGATAGGCCGTGTAGCGGCCGCTGTTGTTCTCGTCGGCGATCCGGAAGAGTCTGGCGTAGTCGGCATCTTCTGGCCCCACGATCCGCGCTGTCACCGGAAACCGCTTGGGCCCCACGTTGATCTCGACCTCGGGGTTCGCCTTCAGATTGTGGTACCAGGCCGGATACCTTTTTGCGCCCGCGTTGGACGCGACGATCAGATAGGTCTCGCCGTCTTTGGCGTAGGTCAGCGAGTTCGTCCTTGCCGCACCTGTTTTCGCTCCGATCGAGCGCAACAACAGGTTCGGCGGAGCAAAGGGCAGGCGGTGGCCGATCCAGCCGTTGCTGGCCTGGTAGATCTTGTCGTGGATGCTCAACACCTTGAGCGTCGCGCGCTGTACACGTGAAGCCATGGGTCAATCCTGCTCAGTGGATTCGAGTTTGGCCAACGCTTCCCGTAGAAGGCGTCCGGATTCCTCCCGGTCTGGGTCGCGCCGCAACAGCATGCCCTTCGCAAAGGACAGCTTGTCGCCGCTCTGGCGCGGCAGTACGTGCAGGTGAATGTGGAGCACGCTCTGAAAGGCGGCCTTGCCATCGTTGATCACGACGTTGTTGCCGTCGGCGTGCAGACCGGACTGCCGCGCCGCGCGTGCGATCCGCTGTCCGATGGTCACCATCGCGGCGACCGTCTCCGGCGGCGTATCGGTCAGGTCGACCGTATGCCGTTTGGGGATGACCAGTGTGTGGCCCCGGGTGAAGGGCCGGATATCCAGCAGTGCCAGGTAGTCCTCCTCCTCATGGATCTTGATGGCAGGAGATTCGCCGGCGACGACAGCGCAGAACACACAGGCCATTCCGCCACGTTAGCCTGATCGACACGCACCGAGTCGCTGGGTGCGCGACAAGTACGGAGGACCACATGGACGAACGCGAACTCGCCTTCGCAGGCGCCGCGCAGCAGGCCCGCATGCTGGCCAATGGAACGGTCACCGCACCTGCGCTGCTCGATGTATACCTGGATCGCATCGCCCGCCTCGATCCCGAATTGCGGTCCTATCGCGTCGTCCTCGCCGACAGCGCTCGGGAGCAGGCGGCGGCCGCCCAGGCCCGCCTGGACGCGGGGGAACGGCTACCGCTGCTCGGTGTGCCGATCGCAATCAAGGACGACGTCGACATCGCGGGTGAGGTCACGACGTACGGATCCTCAGCTCACGGACCCGCTCGCACCGCCGACGCCGAAGTCATTCGGCGCCTCCGCGAGGCGGGCGCGGTCTTCGTCGGCAAGACCAACGTGCCCGAGATGACGCTGTGGTCGTTCGCCGAAACGGTCGCGTTCGGTGCGACGAGAAATCCGTGGAACACCGATTACACCCCGGGCGGCAGCAGCGGTGGCAGCGGCGCGGCGGTGGCCGCGGGACTGGCATCGATGGCGTTGGGGTCCGACGGCATGGGGTCGATCCGTATTCCGTCGACGTGGTGCGGGTTGTTCGGGATCAAGCCGCAGCGGGATCGGGTACCGATGTCACCGCACGACGACGCCTGGAACGGACTGGTTGTCAATGGCCCCATGGCGCGGACAGTTGAAGACGCCGCGCTGTTCCTCGATGTGACAGGTGACGAGTCCGGCTTCGTCGCCGCGGCAGCGAAAGATCCTGGCACGCTTCGGATTGCGGTGAGCACAAAGGTTCCGCTGGGAGTGGTGACACGAGTGGGCACCCAGCAGCGGGCGGCGGTGGAGGAATCGGTGGCGCTGCTGCGTGAGCTTGGGCATCAGGTCGTCATGCGGGATCCCGACTATCCATCGACTGCGATGGCCCACGCGTTGTCCCGGTACTTCCGTGGGGCTTACGACGATGTGCATTCATTGCCTCATCCGGAGCGACTGGAGGCTCGCACCCGGGAGTTCGCCCGGATCGGTCGGTTGATCTCGGATGAGCGGATGACTCGGATCAGGGCGGCGGAAAGTCAAATGGCCGAACGTATTCGGTCGATTTATGACGACGTGGACGTCGTCATCACTCCGGGCACGGCGTTGGGCCCGTCGCGAATCGGCGCCTACCAGCGGCGCGGGGCAGTCTCGACGGTGACGTTGGTCGCGGCCCGTGTCCCGTTTCAGGCGCTGTTCAACGTGACGGGCCAGCCGGCGGCCGTCGTGCCGTGGGGGTTCGACGGGAACGGAATACCGACATCGATCCAGCTCGTCGGCCGGCCGTTCGACGAGGCCACGCTGTTGTCACTAAGCGCCCAGATCGAGAAGGTGCGACCGTGGGCGCAGCGACGGCCGATGGTGAGCTAGTCCTTCGCCTTGCATCTATGCCAGTGGTGTTGAGAGCGGGTCACGGCTGTGCCGAAAACTCGCGCCGAACCCGCCCAAACGCGGATCGAACGGCGTCCCACCGCCGCTCGGCGGATCGTGGGCGAAGCGGGGGCCAGGCGGTTGAGGGGTCATGACATCGCCACAGCCATCGCGATGTGACCCTCAAAACCGAGCTCTGTGGCCATCTTTCGGTAACGGTCCCGGTGTTCTTGATACGCGGCGTTGTCTCCATACGCCCTTGCCAGCAGAGCCTGTGCGCGTAACAGCCAGATGCGGTGCACAACGAGATCCGGCTCGACCGGTGTAGCGGCCAACCTGTCTACGGCGACCTTCGCATTCTCCAGATCTGTAGGGCTTTCCCGCCGAAGCAGTGCTTCTACCAAGACATTGGTGCCATAGCCTGCCCACAAAGCATCACCCGCATCGAAGAATTCGTTTACGGCTGGCCTGGACAGCGAAATCGCGCCGGCGATGTCGCCGATCCTCATCCTTTCCTCCGCGAGGAGGATATCGATGAGTGTGACGACTGCCGCGTTGTAGCGCTGCTCAAGGGCCATGGTGCGAACTTGATCCAACAGCTGAAAGCCCCTCGCGCGTGAACTCCCCCCCAACCGCACGAGAAGAACGCCCAGATACTGGATGCCCTGCCCCACCACGACATCCCCGCCCGACTGCTCGGCGGTCTCCAGCGCTCCCTCGGCTTCGCGTAGAACGGCAACCGTCGGAGCGAGTAACCGGTTTATTATGGCGGCGACGTAGGTGAAGTACAGTGCAGCAGCTCGGGTTATCGGTTCTGCCGTCCGGCCCATTGAGACCGCTCGTTCGAAGTCGTCTCTCCAGCCAGCGATTCCGAGGCAGCACCGTGCCATACCCCGCATCGCGAGGATGAGGGTCAGCGGTGAACCCATCATCATTTTCCCTTTGGTGGTGTCGCCGCCGGCGAGCTCGATACCGCGTTCAGCCAACCGCAGCACCTCGGACATTTCGCCGGTCTGCTGCTTCGCGGACAATGGGACGCCCAGCAATGCGACCGTTAACGTCGGATCGCCGATGGACTCGAGCAACCGGACAAGCTCCGAACTTGTCTGCGATGCCTCCGCGAGGCGAGTGTTGAAGTACTGATCCAACGCGTGCCCGGCCGTGGCTATCGCCAGTGACCGCTGATCGCCAGCGGCGATACACAGGTCGCGCAACTCCTCGAAGCCGGTCTCGGCGCCGCTGCCGAGAACGCGAGTCGCAGTTGCGCACAACAGGGTTCGCGGGGCGATGCGCATGGTCATGCGATCCGGATGGGCCTCGGGCAGCAGGTCCGCGACGCGCCGTGCCCGGCGCCAGCTGGTCGTGGCAGCGGCGTCGTCGCGGAGGTTCGACCACGCGCCTGCTCGCATGTGCCACTCGTACGCGGCGGGCAAATCACCGGCCGCCTCGAGATGCTCCGCAATCAATGCGGCGTTCTCATCGGCAGAGCCCTGCGCCTCGATCACGGTGGCCAGGCGCGTGTGTAGCTGGGAGCGGTCGGACTTGAGCTGTGACTCAATGGCAACCGCGCGTATCAGCGGGTTGCGAAACGCGTACTGCGGGTGCGGCCGGAACCCGACCTGATCGACAAGTTCCGCGGCGATCAGCGGTGTTACATCGGCGTCTTCGACCAGGCAGGCGAGCAGATCGTCGTCGAATCTCGACCCGATGACGGCCGCGGCGTTCAGAGTCCGCTTGGCGGTGGGTTCAAGACGATCGATACGGGCACCGATGGTGGCGTGAAGAGTGGCCGGGACATCGGCGTCGTCTACGTCACCGCGAAGCGCGTAGGAGCCAGGTTGACCGTTGAGCACGCCGCGCTCCGCTAGATCGCGCACCATTTCCTCGGCGAAGAATGGATTGCCGCCCGCGCGTTCTGCCACCCGTACCGCTAACTCTCCGAGCTGCGGATCGGCGCCTACCAGTTGGCCAGCGAGCATTGCCGTCTGTGCATTAGTAAGTGGGCGCAGCGCGACTGTTTGCGCGCCTGGGATCTGGCTCAATCGGCCCCGGTATTCGGGCCGATGGGTGAGCAATGTGAGTGCTGGGATCTGGGGGACGACCGCGAGGAAGTCGGCCAGCAATGACTCGCTGGCCTCGTCGATCCAGTGCACGTCCTCGATGACATACATCGCTGGCTCGCGGTTAGCCAGTGATGCCGAGTTGATCAAAGCGGTCAGCCGCCGACGTCGTGCGTCGGGTGCCACTTCTGGCAGGACCACCGAGGCATCGCGTATTCCCAAGAGGTCATCGAGCAGGACGAGGTCGTCCGGATCGGCGTCGAGAAACTGTTCGTGTAAACGAGCTCGCGCCGCATCGGCGTCGAGAGTTGCAACCTCCATGGCTCCGCGGAGCAACCGTGCCGCCACGTAGAACGGGATATCGGAGGCGTGGGATTCGCAGTAGGCGGTGTACACCGAGACACCGCGGGCACCCGCCACGTCGGCGGCTTCCCGAATCAGCCGGCTTTTGCCGATACCCGGCGGGCCGACGACGGTCGCAACGCAACCCGCACCTCCGACGGCCTCGTCAAAGATCGCGGTGAGGGTGTTGAGTTCCCAGCTTCGTCCGACCAGAACCGATTCGGTGCGGCGTGACGGCCGGTGGTCGCCGATCGCCAATAGTCGTCGCGCAGGAACCGGCTCGTCTGCTCCCTTTATCTGAACCAGCTCCACGTCGCCGAGACCTGCGGCGCCCTCCACCAGCCGTGCCGTTGACTCGCTGAGCATCACACCGCCTGGCGGTGCAACGGATTCCATCCTCTGGGCCATGCCAACTTGCTCGCCAATTGCGGTGTAACTGCCTGCATGAGAACCGATTTCGCCTGCGATCACCTGACCTGAGTTCACGCCAATCCGCAGTTGCAGCGTCGTACCCACTTCCTGCTGAATGTCTAGGGCGGCGAGGCAAGCGCGAAAAGCATGGTCTTCCAATGTGGTTGGCGCTCCGAAGACCGCCATGATGCCGTCACCGGTGAACTTGTCGACGGTGCCGCCGTAGCGGATGATGATCGCTGTCGAGCGGTCCAACAAGTCGGCCATTATCTCGCGCAGGCGTTCTGTGCCCTCAGCTGATGCGATGTCCATCGAGCGGACCACGTCTGCGAACAACACTGTGACCTGTTTGTATTCGGCTGGGGCGTGACGCGCGGTGAGCGCCGCGCCGCATTCGAGGCAGAACTTGGCGTTGTCGGGTAGCTCCGTTGCGCACGAAGTGCATACGTTCACGGCATGGCCTCGGCCATCGCCATGTGACCCTCGAAGCCGAGTTCTGTTGACAGCGTTCGGTAGCGATCGCGATAGTCGCGGTACGCCGCCTCATCGCCGGAGGCATGCGCCAGGAGTGCACGCATACGCAACAGCGGGGTTTCGTTCAACGCGAAGCCAGGATCAGTGGGCACGCCAGCGAGAATGTCGACTGCCCTCCGAGCATCGTCCAGGTCACCGTCACCGCCGCGCTTCAGCAGTGCCTCGACGAGAACACTCGTGGCTGGGGCCATCCACATCATCCAACCGGTTTCGAAGCAGATGTCCAGGTTTGTGCGGGACAACGCGATAGCCGCATCGAGATTCCCTGAATCTAAAGAGGCCCTTGCGATTTCGACCTCGATGAGGGGAAGGAAACTCTTTCCGAACCCTGTATCGATTGCCGTCTTACGCAACTCTGCCAACATCTGGAGCCCAGCCTGTCGTTCGGAGTCGCCTCGGTGAGCCAGCACTTGTGCGTGAATCGTACGAGCCATCTGAAAGGCAAAGTCCTCGCCGGTTTGTTCGGCGAGCGAGAGCAGATCGCCGGACCTTCGCACTGCGGCGGCATCGGGGATTCGCATCCCGTGAAACACAAACGTCACAGTGGATGTCGAATCGATTGCCGCTATGACGGCCGGATGCGCCCCGCGTGCCATCGTGCTTGCTCGTTCGCAAATCTTCTTCCCAGCCGGGCATATTCATGCATGCGCGCGCTGCGCCGCGGAACGCGTATTGGACAGCAGAGCGGAGATCCGAAGAGCAGACTGCCCCGCGAAGGGTCTTCATCTGCGAGGTCGATGGCGCGTTGCGACAACCGGATGACTTCGGCTAGCTCGCCGCGCTCGTATCTGATGCCCGTCGCGCCGAAGATTAGGCCGATCGTGTACGTCGAATCGTCTAGCGACTCCAGACGTCGCACCAGTTCGGTGGCGAGTCGCGATGCCTCTTCACGCCTTCCGAACATGCTGTGCGCCGTTACCAATCCTGCCATGCCTGCCACAAGTGAGCGCTCGTCGCCGGCTGCTGTACACAGCTTGCGGAAGTCGTCGAAATCCGCCTCAGCTTTGGTGTTCATTTCACGATAGGAGGTGCCACACAGCAGAGTGCGTGGCGCGATGCGCAACGCCATCCGATCCGGATCATCACCAGGTAGCTGATCGGCGACTTCACGCGCTCTGAGCCAGACTCGTGCGCGCGGCGGTGATGTCGCGGAACAGCCCCCAATTACCCGCCCGCATATGCCATTCGTACGCGGTGCGTAAATCGCCCGCGGCCTCGGCATGTTCGGCGACCAGCGCTGCGCTTTCGTCACCAGGTCTCTGCGCCTTGACGATCTCAGCGAGCCGGCGATGCAGGCGCGCACGGTCGGACTTGAGCTGAGACTCGTAGGCCACAGCTCGGATCAGCGGATGCCGAAATGCGAATTCTGCTGGCTCCGTGAAACGCACCTGATCAAGCAGCTCCGCGTCGACGAGCGTGGTGACATCGGCGTTTTCGACGAGTCCGGCGAGCATTCGATTGTCGAAACGCAAGCCGATGACTGCGGCCGCGTTCAGCGTGAGTTTGGCAGCGGCGTCGAGACGGTCGATGCGCGCGGCGATGGTGGCCTGCAAGGTGGCCGGCACATAAACCTCGGTGACGTCACCGCGCATTTGATATCCACCCGGACTACCGACCAGCACACCGCGCTCGACTGCGTCTCGCAGCATTTCCTCCACGAAGAATGGATTGCCGGCAGCGCGCACCGCGATCATGCCCGCCAACTTCGCGACGGATGTGTCCGGGACCCAATAGCTCCGCGGTCAGTTCGGCGACCTGCGAATCATTGAGCGGCCGTAGGCCGATGGTTTGACTACCCGAAACCCGAGACAAGGGGCCGTGATACTCGGGTCGATAAGTGATCAGCACCAGCGACGGCGTCTGCGGGATGATCTTGAAGAATTCGGCGAACATCGACTCGCTGGACTCGTCGATCCAGTGCGCGTCTTCGACGACGTAGACCGATGGCGCGCTCCGCGCGAGCGATGCGGCGTTGAGTAGCGCGGTCAGACGTCGCCGCAGTGCATCCGAGGCAATCTCGGGCAGTGCGACCTCGGGGTCACGAATCCCGAGCAGGTCATCGAAGAGCATGAGGTCTTCGCTGTCGGCGGTAGGGAGTCCGGCTCGGAGCTGCTCCCGCGCGGCATCGGCTTCGAGTTTGTCGACCCCCGTCGCCGCGCGCAAGAATCGTCCGACAACGTGAAACGGGATGTCGCTGGTGTGGGACTCGCAGTAGGTGCTGAACACCTCGACACCGCGCGCAGCGGCGGTCGTGACGGTTTCACGAACCAGCCGGCTCTTCCCGATGCCGGGCGGCCCGACGACGCCGACCACACAGCCGACCCCGCCGAGGACCTCGTCCAGCAGCGCGCTCGACGGCGTTGAGTTCCCAGTTGCGGCCAACCAGTCTCGACTCGGTAAGGCGGCGGTATGGTGTTCGCCGATCCGAGCAGTCGTCGTGCGTGTACTGGTTCATCGACGTTCTTGACGTGTACGCGCTCGGGCTCACCCAGCGCGGCCAGGTTCTCGACCAGCCGGGCGGTCGACTCGCTGAGCATCACTCCACCGGACGGCGCGGCCGACTTCCATTCGCTGAGCCATGCCCACCTGCTCGCCGATAGTCGTATAACTCGCTGTGCTGGAACCGATTTCGCCTGCGATCACCTGACCCGAATTCAGGCCGATCCGTAACTTGAAGAGTGGCGCCGACGTCCTTCTGAATTTCCAGCGCGGCCAGGCAGGCGCGAAAAGCGTGATCCTCCAGACTGATCGGGGCGCCGAATACCGCCATGATTCCGTCGCCGGTGAACTTGTCCACGGTGCCGCCGTAATGCCGCACAATCGCGGCGGAGCGATCGAACAAGTCGGCCATGATCTCACGCAGCCGTTCGGCATCGAGTGTCGAAGCCAGGTCCATCGAGCGCACGACATCGGCGAACAACACCGTGACCTGCTTGTACTCGGCTGCCGGTGCCTCGATGCGGGCTCCGCAGGCATCGCAGAATCGCGCTTCGGCGCGTGGTTGCGCGCCGCACGCCCGGCAGATCACCGTCGCCGTCATCCGACCCCACCTGCTTGCATTGCTGCTGACCTGAGAATAGGGCCAGTCGTCGCCGGCGGGACCGTTATTGACGTGCGGTTATTGCTTCGCGCCAGGTGGTCAGCTTGTCCTCGTAACGCATTGTCTGGGCTGGGCTCGTCGACGGTAGTCGCCGGTAGTGCACATCCGGAGCGACGCGGACGAGGCGGTTGAAGTTCTTCTCGGCTGCCGCACCGTTGAAAATGACCCTTGTGATACCTGGTTGTGCGATGAACAGCTCGCCAAAGTTATTGGGCACCATACTGTCCGGCTCTACCGCAGAGTCCAGACTGCCAGCGCGCCTGCATGATTTCAGCACGTCCCACACCGCGACACCGTTGGCAATCAGCGCCGCGGTCCGGTCGTCATACGGATCCTCGGCGGCGAACCCGAAGAGCTCACCGGTGATTCGCCAGAACGCATTGCGGGGATTGCCGTAGTACTGCTGCGATGCAACAGACATCACGCTGAGCATGTTGCCGAGGATCAACGTGTGCGCCCCCTCGCCGACGATCGGTGGAAGCCCATGCAGCTGTGGCGCGGTCATGGGGCCGAATATCGCACGGATGGGCGGTATACCTTGAGCCGGTGGCCGAAGATTTCGACATCGAGGCGTCCGGGCTGCTCGACGGTCTCGACGGCAAGGCCCGGACTGAGCGGGCTGAACTCATCGAGTGGCTGCTGGGCGAAGGCTTCTCCGTCGACCAGATTCGCGGTGAGGTCTCGCCGATGCTGTTGCCCGCGGGGCGGATCGTCGGGAACGACGGCGTGCACGTCCCGGCCCGTCTGATCTGCGACGAGGTCGGCATTGATCTTGAACTGCTCGAGGCGATGCAGTCCGCGCTCGGCCTGCCGAGAGCCGACGATCCGGACGCGGCCATCCATCTGCGCGCCGACATCGAGGCAGCCGCGCGCGTGAAGATCTTCCTGGATATGGGTTTGAGCCGCGAGCAGGTGACCGCCGTGGCGAGAGTGCTGGGGCATGGCCTCGCGCAGACTGCAGAAGCCATGCGGGAAGTCGTGCTCGAAGCAGTCCTGTCACCCGGGGCATCCGAACTCGACCTCGCGAAGTCCTATGAGGTGCTGGTGCGGGAGGTGTCGCCGCTGCTAGGCCCGCTGTGCGAAGACGTCCTGCGGGTTCAGTTGCGGCACACGTTGGAGATCGAAGCGGTCAGCGCCGCCGAACGCGCCGCGGGCACGCTGCCCGGCGCGCGCCGCGTCGCTGTGGCGTTCGCAGACCTCGTTGGTTTCACGCGGCTCGGCGAAGCGGTACCTCCGGAAGAGCTGGAGAATCTGGCCAGCCGGCTCACCTCCATGGCGCACGATGTCGTGGCACCGCCGGTTCGGTTCATAAAGACGATCGGTGACGCGGTGATGCTGGTCAGCCCGGATCCGGTAGCGCTGCTGCGCACCTTGTTGGATCTGCTCGCCGTTGCCGACGAAGCACGACGACTTCCCGCAGATTCGGGTGGGTATGTCGTATGGGTCCGCGGTGAGCCGCGCGGGGGACTGGTTCGGCAGTCCGGTGAACGTAGCCAGCCGGGTGACCGGCGCTGCGCGGCCGGATTCGGTGCTGGTCGCCGAACCCGCTCGCGAGGCGATCGGTGAGGCCGGACCGGTTCGCGTGGTCGTTCGCGGGCGCTCGCCACTTCAAAGGCGTCAAGGGGGAGACCAAGGTGTTTCGGGCAAGGCTGTCCGACGACTGAGCTGTATAGGCGAAGACCAGCCCGAAGACGGTGGCGAATTCGTTTACGATCCAGGAATGAACCGGGCCGCCTTGGTTATCGGGTTGAGCCTCAACCGTCGTGCTGGGCGGACTTGCAAGCGCGGGCGGGGCGCACGCTCAGCCGCCGCCGAACCCGGGTCCCTGTAACTACACGCTGTCGCCGCCTCAGGTCGTCCAGGTCAACGGCGTGGCCAAGGTGACCGCCACCTTGACCCCCGCCGGCTGCCTTGCGCCATGGAGGCCCAAGTACGGCATCGCATGCCTGTCCATCCAGGGCGGGGCAGAAAAATGCACGAACTCCAGGGAAGCGGTTCCGACGCAGGTGTTCTATGAGCCCTATCAGCCCGGCGCGACATATGAGTCGACGGGGCGGGGTTGCGGCGCGATCTTCGACTACACGACAGACCCCAACTGCCTGTTGGTCGGGCCGGTCACCGCGACGCTGTAGTCGCGGCGCGGTCGCTTACGATCAGCCGATGCGCGGTTCAAAGATCCTCATCACCGGCCCCACCGGGCAGGTCGCCGTTCCAGTCGCCAAGGCCCTGGCGGCCGACAACGAGGTGTGGGGCATCGCGCGCTTCACCGACGCCGCGGCGCGAGATGACCTCGAGAAGTCGGGAGTGCGCTGCGAGAAGGTCAACCTGGCCAGTGGTGACTTCACCGGGCTCCCGTCCGATTTCGACTACGTCATCAACCTGGCGGTGGCCAAGAGCGGTAGGTGGGACAAGGATCTCGCCGCCAACGCCGAGTCGGTCGGGCTCCTGATGGCGCACTGCCGCGAGCGCGAAGGCCTTCCTTCACTGTTCGTCGGGGGCCGTTTACGACCCACCCGACGACGACCCTCGTCCTGAACGCGCCGTGCTCGGCGACAACCACAAGCCCTTGTTCCCAACGTATTCCATCTCCAAGATCGCCGGTGAAGTCGTCGTCCGCACGATGGCACGTGCGCTCGGCATGCCCAGCACCATCGCCCGTCTCAACGTGCCGTACGGCGACAACGGCGGGTGGCCGTTCTTTCACATGGAGATGATGCTCAGCGGTTCTCCGATCCCCGTTCCGCCAGGTGGGCCGGCCCGCTACAACCTGATGCACGAGGACGACATCATCGCCACCATCCCGAAGCTCCTTGAGGTGGCTTCGGTTCCGGCGACAACCATCAACTGGGCCAGCGAGCAGTTCGTCAGCATCCAGGAGTGGTGCACGTATCTGGGCTCGCTGGTCGGCACGGAGCCGACGTTCGAGGAGAGCGATCAGGCGTTGCGCGGCAATCCTCTTGACGTCACGTTCATGCGTGAACTCATCGGGCCCGCGACCGTCGACTGGAACGACGGACTGCGCCGAATGGCGGCCAAGTTCCACCCGGAGCTGGTCGGCTGACTAGCGCGACGGCTTGAACCGGCGCAATCGCAGGCTGTTGCTGACGACGAAGACCGAGCTGAAAGCCATTGCGGCACCGGCGATCATCGGGTTGAGCAGTCCGGCGGCCGCCAACGGCAGCGCGGCGACGTTGTAGGCGAACGCCCAGAACAGGTTTCCCTTGATCGTCGCCAGTGTCCTGCGAGACAGTCGGATCGCGTCACCGACGGTGCCCAGATCGTCGCGGACCAGGGTCAGGTCACTTGCCTCGATTGCCACGTCCGCGCCGCTGCCCATCGCCAGACCGAGGTCGGCCTGGGCGAGCGCGGCCGCATCGTTGACGCCGTCACCGACCATCGCCACGACCTTGCCGTCGGCCTGCAGCCGCTTGACCACGTCGACCTTCTCCGGCAGGCAGCACGCCGGCGATCACCTCGTCGATTCCCACCTGCGCGGCAACCGTGCGGGCCGTCGCCTCGTTGTCGCCGGTGAGCAGGATCGGTGTAAGCCCCAGAGCGCGAAGCTCTTTGACGGCGTCGGCCGACGTCGGTTTGACCGCATCGGCGACCACCAGCACACCGACGGCTGCGCCGTCCCGGCCGACCACGACCGCCGTCCTGCCCTCGGACTCCGCCCGGCGCATGGACTCGGCGAGTTCCTGCGGGCATCTCGCGCGAACAGCCGCTGCCGGCCGACCACCACGTCGATGCCGTCGACGACTCCTCGAACACCGAGCCCTCGAAGATTGGTGAAGTCACTGCCGCAGGCAGTTCCCCGAGCCTTGTCCCGCGCGCCCGCCGCGATCGCCTTCGCAATGGGATGTTCGGATGACGTCCTCGAGCGCACCTGCGAGTCGCAGTACCTCGTCGGGCTGCTCGCCGTCGGCGGTGATCACATCGACCAGCGTCATCGTGCCGGTGGTCACCGTGCCCGTCTTGTCCAGCAGGATGGTGTCGACCCGCTCTGTGGACTCCAGCACCTCCGGCCCCTTGATCAAGATGCCCAGTTGCGCACCCCGGCCCGTACCGACCATCAACGCCGTCGGCGTCGCGAGGCCCAGCGCGCACGGGACACGCGATGATCAGCACCGCCACCGCCGCGGTGAACGCCGCCGCGACCGGTCCGCCGGTGCCGATCCAGAACCCCAGCGTCGCCACGGACAACGCGATGACGATCGGCACGAAGACGCCCGAGATCCGGTCCGCCAATCGCTGGGCCTGCGCCTTCCCGTTCTGGGCATCCTCGACCAGCCGGCTTATCTGCGCCAGTGCGGTGTCGGAGCCGATCCGGTTCGCCCGCACCACCAGTCGGCCGTCGGCGTTGACGGTCGCACCGACCACGTCGGAACCCGGTTCGACTTCCACCGGCACCGACTCGCCGGTCAGCAGCGACGCGTCGACCGCAGAACGCCCCTCCACGACCACACCATCGGTGGCGATCTTCTCGCCCGGGCGCACCACGAACTCGTCGCCGATGTTCAGCTGATCGATCGGAATACGTTGCTCCGCACCGTTTCTCCGCACTGTGACATCCTTGGCGCCGAGTTCCAGCATCGCCCGCAGCGCCGCACCCGCGCGTCGCTTGGACCGGGCCTCGAAGAAGCGCCCGGCGAGAATGAAGGTGGTGACTCCCGCTGCGGCCTCGAGATAGATGTTGCCGCTGCCGTCGGTGCGGCCGATCGTCAGCTCGAACGCGTGCGTCATGCCCGGGGTGCCCGCCGTGCCCCAGAACAGCGCGTAGACCGACCAGCCCAGCGCCGCCAGGGTTCCCATCGAGATCAGCGTGTCCATCGTGGCGGTGCCGTGCCGCAGGTTCGCCCACGCTGCCCGATGGAATGGCCATGCGCCCCAGAGCACTACGGGCGCCGCCAACGCCAGCGACAGCCACTGCCAGTACGTGAACTGCAGCACGCGGGCACCATCGCCATCGCGACCACCGGCACGGTCAATGCCAGCCAGATCAGCAGCCGCGTTCGAAGCGCAGCGGTCGGGTCCTCGTCCACTGCAGCGGGATCCGACGTGGGCAGATGCGCTTGATATCCGGCGTCTCCACCGTCGCCACGAGTTGATCGGCGGTGACGTCGTCGCCGTATTCGACCCGCGCTTTTTCGGTCGCGAAGTTGACCGTCGCGGCGACGCCGTCGATCCTGTTGAGTTTCTTCTCGATTCGATTGGCGCACGATGCGCACGTCATCCCGTCGATCGCGAGTTCGATTACCGACATGTCAGTGCCGTGCCCGCTGCCGGCGGCGGGGCAGGGCGGGTCTGGCCAGCCCGCCGACCATCACGGTGAATTCGGCGGTGCGCACCACGCCGCGGTGCTGGAAGTCGAGGAACAGCCGGTAAGCGCCTGCGCTTGGGAACGTCGTGTGGAACCCGATGTCTGGACCCGAGGCTGTCGCCGTCGCCCGGCTCGCCGTTCGGATGGACATGCAGGTAGGCCAGATCCGACGCGCGCACCGCGACGAGATGTCCGTACGCGCCGAGGTACGGCTGCAGATCGCCGACCGCATTGCCGTCGCGGCGGACCGACAACGTCAGCATCGACGGTTCATTGGCCTTGGGTGTACCACGCAGCGCCACCGTGTAATCGTCGACCTCCGCGGTTGCGACCGGCGGGGGCAACGGTTGCGGGTTGTAGGGTCCGGCGACGTGCAGATTGGCTCCGAGGGTCAAGGCCGGGCCGTCCGCGGGCGTGAAGTCCGCGAACACGCGGTAGTCGCCGGCTCGGCTGAGATTCAGTGACACGCGCCACGTTCCTTCCCCGCCGAGTACCGGGTGGACGTGTTGGAAGGCGGCCAGGTCGTTGCGAACCACGATCAGGTGCAGCAGCTTCTCGTGGCTCTCGACATAGTGCTTCACCGGGGATCCGGTCGACTCAGGATGCGGAACTGCAACGGCACATCCAGGCCGGCTGTCGCGATCGAGTTGTCCAACGCGAGCGTGTAAGTCCTCCCAGGTCTCCGTCCCAACCGCACAGTCCGGCGACAGATTTGCACCAGCTCTGAACGATGCGGCCGCTTTGCCGGGAAATCGTATCGGCAAGGTTGGTCGTCGTAGGCCTATCGCCGCGAGATAGCTCCGCGCGAGGGTTACAAATTCGTAGACGCGAGGACCCGCCATCTCCTCAGTCCGCCACGTAGGAGACGCCAGCGCCAGTCCGACCAAGCGATCGGCCACCTCTGATGCACCGATCGGTTGGAAGCGAAATCCGGCAGGCACGGGAATGATCGGCAGCTTCGCCATTCGGCAGAACGCGTTCAGCAGAAGCTCGTGGAACTGCGTCGCCCGCAGAATTGTCCAGGGAATACCAAAATCAGAGACGATCCTTTGGCCGCAAGCTTGGCGCCGAAGTAGCCGAACATCGCTCGGTCGAGGCCACTGACGAGACTAACCTTTCCGGCTCCGACGACCGACATGTGAACGAGGTGCTTAACGCCCGCATGCGGGCGGCGCCAACCAGATTTCGGGCCACCTTGTCGTCGCCCTTCGGACCCCCGGCGCAGTTAATGACGATCTCAACATCCTGGATAGCCCGATCGATGCCCTGGTTTGCGATCAGGTCACCGGCCAGATAGGTGATCCCGTCGGTCGCTGGTTGTGGGCGGCGGCTCAGTACCCGTACCGTGCGCCCGGTCCCGACTAACCCAGCGACCACAAGGCGTCCGAGCGTACCTGTACCTCCGGTCACAAGGACCGGCCTTGTTGATGCATCAATGTCTGTCACGTTTCCGTCCCTTCGTTCGTCTCTGCTATGACGGAGCGGAAGCGCGGAATGTGACATGGACGACAAACACCAGTTGGCAAGCGTGTTTGAGAAGGATCGTGCCCGGTTGCTTGCGATCGCCTACCGGATGCTTGGTGTGCGGGGAGAGGCCGAAGATGCGGTTCAGGAGACCTGGCTACGGCTGGACCAAACAAGCCCGGATACCCTGCACAATGTCAGCGGGTGGCTTACAACGGTCACAGCGCGCATCTGCCTCGACATCCTGCGCACTCGCCGAACGCGGCGGGAGGATTCTCTAGACGCCAATGTTTCGCTCTATGAGGAAAGCGGCAGCGTCGATCCGGAGCAGGAAGTCGTGCTGGCGGACGAGGTTGGTCTGGCGCTTCTGGTGGTACTTGGCACCCTAAGTCCGGCCGAGCGCGTTGCTTTCGTACTGCACGATGTCTTCGACTTCCCCTTTGAGGATATCGCCCCGATCGTGGGACGTTCGCCGAGTGCCGCACGGCAACTTGCCAGCCGCGGGCGGCGTCGCATTCAGCACACGCCTTTGGAAGGCGACCCAGACCTTAAGGCGCACCGCGCAACCGTGGACGCCTATCTGTCCGCCACCCGAGAGCGGGATTTCGACGCACTGATGGCGGTTCTTGATCCGGACGTCGTCCTGCGAGTGGATGCCGCGATCCTGAACTCCTGGAATGGCGGGTGAATTGCGCGGCGCCGCCGATGTCGCCCGACGGGCCCTCGCCTTTCCGCAGCGGGCACGGTCGGCAGCGCCGGTGTTCATCGATGGCAAAATCGGCGTTCTCGTGGCTCCCCGAGGAGTGCTGTTCGGAGTGCTGACGTTTGTCATTCGGCAGGGACGTATCGTCGAGATAGAAGCCATTGCGGCCAAGGACCGGCTCGACCGGCTGTCTCTCCGAACCGCCTAGTCCTCAACCACGGCAGCGGCCTCTGGTCGAACGCGCCGCCTGCGACGAACCGCGGCCTCATGACTGCCTCCAGCCGCTTGTGGCGAACTCACTCGGCCGGTTGGATCAGCTGGATATAGTTGCCGCACATATCGTCGAAGATCGCAATGCGACACTTGCCGGCATCCTGAGGTTGCCCGCTAAACTTGACGCCCAGTTCCGTCAGGCGCTTGTACTCGTCGCCAAGATCGTTGACCCTGAACATTGCGGCAGGGATAGCTCAGGGCGCACGTGACGTGAGCGACGATGTGTCGCTTCGCGTTGAGGAAATCGCTGAAGATATCCGCTCCGACCTTACGCGCTTGGCGGTCCTTGCGGAGGCTCTTCTTCAACCGCCCCTTCAGATACAGCTTTCATTACGGATGTGAACGACGCTTTCGGCTCGCGCTGTTGGAAGTTGCCGAGATTGGGACGAAGCTCTACAGCGGACGTTCCGCATTTCCCGAAGTCTCATCCTAGCTCCCCCTTGAGGCGTTTCGCCTAGACGAGTCGCCTTCGCGTCGGGCTGCTGTCGCAATAAGCGTTAGCAGTCAGTTGATAGTTGGTGCGAGTGATCCCGTCATTTTTGGCGAATTGGCTACACTCCCTTCAAACTGGGAAACATACAAACTCATGTCTCGGCCGCGAATGAACTGTTTCAGGCTCTCGACGTTGATGACGGTTTTTGGAGGGATCCATGGATACGAACCGTTTGAGACAGCATCAGCACGAGCGCATGCGGGTCGCATCAGATCGCGCCCATCAGATATTCCGCTTGGCCCATCGCCATGGGATCACTGCAGCGGCGGCTGAGGAGCTATACGCACGGGCTAAAGGAGACTGGACCCTTGCGGGGGCGCTGGCAAAGGCGTCTGCCGTCGCTCATGCAGCTTCCGCGCAAGACACGGAATCCGACTTTCCGTAGTCGTCCTCGCTGTTGGTGCTGATTAGCACTGGTGTAAGAACGCGGCCTCGCTCGGGCGATTGAAGTGATCGCGGAAACACCACCTTCACCAGACTTTAAATCGCGACTTTCCTCGCCGCTCTAGCAGCGGCACAGCTAGTCTGTGCCGAAGGATGATGACATGTGCCAGTGGCTTGAAGACGGTCGGAAATCGTACCTTTCTCCAAGGCAGCTTTCGGAGCTCGTTGGTGATACGAACCTAGTTTGGAAACAACGACCTTCGAACTACATTGGTCCCGGAGCGGCATGGCAGGAGCTCGATAGTTGCCTTTGCAATGTGGACATTGAAGCGACTCTCGCAAGGGTCGATCTCCCATGTCGGACCACGGGCGATTCGATGCACTTCGTTTTGGGGTCTCACGCAGGATAGGGTTTTGGTCACCCCCCTACAGCAGTAGGAATTTGTCTGCTTGCCGTCTGCCGTGGTCGTTGGCCGGGCCGACCCAAGAAAGTTTAGAAGCATGGGCAACTGAGACTGTCCTCTTTCCGAGGGTCGGGTTCCCACTTCTCTCGGTTAGCTTCTTCTTTTATCTTCAGGTGCAGCCAGCAATGGTGCAGACGCACCTGTTGATTGCGACGATGACGATGCGCACCCACAACAACCAGCTGCGGCGCACCGATACGCTCGATATCTCAAGAGGGGTGGATCCGGAGATCACCTAGGAGGCCCACATGGCCCGTATCGACTTCCTGCACGTCAATGATCAGAACTTGCTATTCTACGACTTAGACGCTGCGGTTGGACGCGGATGCCCCAATCTACGCGATGACGTTTTGCTCGTGCAATTTTTCCTCAAGGCAATCTTCAGACGGGTCATTGGAGGGGGCCATGCCCATGACCCTGACCGGCGTCCCCGATCAGCCGACGTCGAAAATATCCGGGCCTACCAGACGTTTCAGCGCAACATCAATGCGCGTCTATCGGTCGTAGATGGACGGGTCGACCCAGTGCCGGGCAAGAAGGGGGTCAGCTCGATCACCCACACGCGGTCTACGATCCTGGACCTTGAAACCTGAACTACCAGCTCCTACACCCGACCGACTACCCTCAGTTAGCGACAGTGGGAGACCTTCCCAATGAGCTGAGGCCTTTGTTGCAGGTGAAGTTTATTGGGCGGTAAGGGACACAGCGGCTAGCCCGAACCTGTGTCCGCCCCGCGGTGCAGATCGGCGAAGTGAACAAGCGCGCTGGAACTCTTTGTTTGACTACGGCATTCTTGCGACCGTGAGTGATACAGCGGAGTGATGATCGCCGCCCTTTCGCCCTCGTAGTTGACGATGACTTTCTGATTTTGATGAGCGCCGTCGCAATCCTCTCCGATGCAGGCTTTCGTTCTCTTGAGGCCCACAACGTTGACGAGGCCGAAGTCTTGTTGGTGGAGTACGCTGACGAAATCACTTTGCTATTCACCGATGTCCAGATGCCCGGAACTCGTGACGGCTTTGCCCTTGCACGAATGACGGCTGAGCGATGGCCGAGCATCGGCATTCTCGTTTCTTCCGGCATTGCGAAGCCCCGCGCAGGGCTAATGCCTGAGGGCGCGATCTTCCTGACGAAGCCGTTCACCGCCGACATCATTTATGACCGGCTCCAAGTGTTGCTGCCCGACGGCAAAAAGCCCGAACCGTTGAAGCAACGCGTTCGGCCGCACTGAACAGGAGCTCCGATGAACGAAGCGCCAAGAAGCCCGTATGTCAGCATTTAGCAGGCTCGGATGCGCTCATAGACCTTCGAGTGCCGTGACGATCTCGTCATCGCGAAATGGCTTACCGACGAGCGAAACATGGCTAAATCGCGCGGCTATCTCTTGACGGTCTCGACCGGTGCAGAACACGAGACGAATGCCAGCTTCGAGTAGTTGATCGGCAAGCGCCTCAGCGCCACCACCGGGCAGACCATGGTCTAGAATGACGGCATCCAACCGATGGTCGCGAGCCACCTGTGAGGCTTGGTCGGCGGTTGCTCGAGTGATGACCGTCCAACCCAAGTCGGTCAAGAACGACTCCAGGTCGAGAGCGATTATCGTTTCGTCCTCAACGAGGAGGATTGTCTTCGTATGGGTCATTCTCGCATCCACGGAATCGTCTACGACTGGCGTCTGCAGACAATCCGTGTAGCTGCGCCGGATCTAAGCGCCCGAGCGCGGCTCCTCCCGCACGGTCAGCGCACAAATGGTGCGACGACTGGTTTCGCCAAGGGACCACGCTGCCCTTCGCCATCAACGTTCTGTGAAGTGAACACTGTCCGACGGAGGGAAGCAGCCACTCGCATGATCGTGGTCTGGTTCATGTGACGCCCCTCGCGCCCGGTCGGGGAAGCAGGGACTGAGCTCTCCAAGCGAACTCGACCGCATCTCAACCCTACGGCAGAACGCATGCTCAATGTTGTACGGCACTCACGAGCCCAGACAAACGAAGCCGCAACCGAATCCGAAGTTAGTATAGCCGGTTGGCAATATCGTTGGCGTGCCAACCGTTGACCGTCTCGATATCCTCGGGGAACGACACGGCGCACTTCACCCCTCGGCCAGCGTCGGAACATTCTCCAGACTCGGCCACTGATCGGGTTTCCACATCCGGCCGCGAATGTATGCCTTGCTGCAATGCATGAAGGCCTCCGTGACTTCGATGGCAAGGGCGAGGGCTGGAGCCTTTCCATTTACGCTGTGACGTTCCTTCACCGCTTGGTCGTTGATGATCCGAGCATTGCCGGAAACGCGAAGTGTCTCGTCGAAGCCGGGAATTATGAAGATGAGCCCCACCGCCGGATTGACGAGTATGTTCTCGTAACTATCGAAGCGGTGATTTCCGAGACGGTCAGGAACTATGAGCGTCTGATCGTCCAGAACTTCTACAAACCCCGGAGGGTCGCCCTTTGGCGAGCAATCGATGCGGCCGTCTTTACCGATGGTTGAAAGAACGACGAACGGAGACGAGGCGATGAAACGCCGAGCGACCTCGTTCAGCTGCGGTGCGGCTTTTGCGCCGGTAATTTTACCGGTCTCGCGCATAAGCTCGCGAAACCGCTCGCGAGTCGTAATGACCTCCTCAAATGCCACAGTTTGCATGATGCCCCTCTCCCTGCTTGGGGGGGAAGCGTAACAGGCCGAGGTTCTGCCTGCCACAGGCGGTCGAAGGATCTGTCGTAGGATGTTCACTTGGTACTAACCGCTATTGTCCTTCGCGCTCGCACCTCTCTCGGTCCTCACGGTAATGTTTCTGTTCCCGTTTAGGTGATCGCCATGAGCATCCGCAGTGCCATCGCCAGCGTCTTTGGCCGCAAGAAGGCGTCCCCGTGGGCCGACCTCCATGCGGTAACAGAAACTCCCATGACGGAGGGCCCGAGGAGCGATATTCGGGCCGCGGCCAATGACGGGCCCGACTACTTGCTCGCCACGACAATGCGCGGCGCCGGGCCTCCGCCGCTGAGCCGAAAGCCGAATGGACCAACCGCATTACGATAAGTGGTGGGAATGACTGTCGGAGGTGCACTGGCCCTAGAGCGGATCAACCACCGTATTTCCGCGTTGGTCGAGTTTTTCTCACGATCTTTTACCTTTGTAGTTGTTTGAAGGTGCTCCGTGGAAGCCGCTGCCAGCGCAGCGTGGAGCACGACCATGCCAACCAGGAAACGCATTCTGACGAAAAGCCGCGACCTTCTGACCGCTACCGCTGATGCGGCCGTGGTACTTGCCAAGGGTGAGCGCGAACTCGCTGACCGTCAGCATCTTGTTGGCGAACCAAATGGAGAGCCTCGGAGAGAGAATTGAGGAGCAGGTCGCTGCGATTTCAGGTCGAACTTGACGAGATTGCTCTCGAAGGAAACGGAATCCCCGGCAAGGCTGCAGCCTGACTATCGGCATCGCGGAGCTAGCCACGGTGGATGATGGGGCGCGGGTTCTACAGGACCGCGGCGTCAATCTTGTTTAGCGATTGGAGACAAGCGAGCCGTCGTAAGTTGCAACTCCTTTTTGAAAAGTCTGGTCCAACGCATCAAGGCTAGGTGGCTCCATTCCATCACCCCTCCCATTCCGCGCCATGAGGAGCCTCGCGTAGAGATCGGTCAATTCGCTCATGTCTTCCATCCTCCACCGAGTTTCCTGCCGACAAATGCGAGGCCGGAAGCGAGTTCCGTTGGCCCTGAGGGTTTCGCGGTCGTGCGACCTTTGTCCTCTATGCGCGTTACAAGCGGAGGAAATGGAAGGATCGAAAATGACTTACGTCGATGCGTTTGTGGTGTCCGTGCCGAAGGACAAGGTCGAAAGTTATCGGTCGATGCTTTCGGAAAGTGCCGGACTCTGGAAAGAGTTTGGCGCTCTGTCATATGTCGAATGCCTTGCCGACGATGTCCCATAAGGGTCGAAGCGACCGCTCCGCAACAGCGAATGCCGTAACACAGCTGCAACCCCGGAAATCCGGGGCTTTCAGCTCCCTTGGCAAGGCGAATACACTGCAAACCGGCAGGTGCCGGTACGGGCAACATCCCGGCGATTGGGGAGATGTTGCGACTGCCGGGGCCTTTGCAGTGGTGGTTTCGAAAATACTCCGTAGCTGCTGCCTCATGCGCGGGGGCCAGCCCCGTATTGCATTGGCGCCCCGGAGGACCCCTCGGACTACGACCCCCAATCGCCCCTCTGAGGGCGACGAGCGTGCGACGGCTGCCGATGGGGATGTGGTGGCTGTGAGTTGCTGGGCGAGGTGAGGATGGAAGTGATCGAGAGGCTGAGCCCCTCGTTTGGTAGTCTCATTGTCCTCGAAGCAAAGCGGCGCGGTGCACGAAGATACTTCTCCGTGAGGATCGACACGCAGGAGGGTCTCGACCACCATGGCTCAGAGCTGCAGATCAGTTCGTACGATCCGCGACGTTGAGAGCTACGACCGCCATAGCCGCTCATCGCTGACCAGCGTCGTTCCCTCCAGGGTCGCTGACGCACCCAGACTCACAGCCACCACATCCCCATCGGCAGCCGTCGCGCGCTCGTCGCCCTCAGAGGGCGATCGTTGGTCGATAGTCCGAGGGGTCCTCCGGGGCGCCAATGCAATACGGGGCTGGCCCCAGCACATGTAGGCAGCAGCCACATAGGATTATTGGCTATAGCGACTGGGAGGGCGAATGGTGGTGGCGATCAGGAGCCAGGGCGCACCCCGCCCGTTCAGCCGGGCGCCATCCATAGGCCCTGTCGCCGTCGCGATACACTGGGCCTCAATAGCCGGAGGGTGGAAGGAATAGAGGCCTCATGGCCTTGATGCGCTCGACCGGGTGACCTTCACCCCGATGAGCCACATCGGCGCTTCGTATCGGTCCGTTGAGCTGCGGTTGTACTTGTCGGCACAACTAAGCATGTGTTGGTCCGTGCCCAACAGCGGCGCTCCACCTCGCGAACGAAAGCTCGCGGGGTCCGCTTGTGGCCCAAAGCGGCCATTCAGTGACTTATCGCGTGCCTCACAGACCTGATCGCTTCAACATGGCCTCCGGATAGCGATCGCCCTGAATTTCGATTCCAGCTGCCGCTGTTTCGATCTCCGCGAGGTCAGCTGCCGACAGTTGCAGCTGCAGTGCACCGATGTTCTCCTCGAACCGCTCGAGCTTGCGGGTGCCGAAGAGCGGCACGATCCACGGCTTTCTTGCGAGAAGCCAAGCCAGGGCAACCTGCGCCGGGCTGGCGCCGTGCCGCTCGCCGATCGTGCGGATGAGATCGACCAGCGCCTGGTTGGCCTCCCGCGCCTCGGGCGAGAAGCGCGGAATCTGGTTGCGGAAGTCATTGCTGGCAAACTGCGTGTCGGCTCGATCTTGCCGGTGAGGAAGCCTTTGCCCAGCGGACTGAAGGGGACCAGCCCGATGCCGAGCTCCTCCAGCGTCGGGATGATCTCCGCCTCTGGCTCGCGCGTCCAAAGCGAATACTCGCTCTGCAGCGCCGTCACCGGCTGCACGGCATGGGCGCGGCGGATCGAGCTGGCACCGGCTTCGGACAGGCCGAAGTGCAGCACCTTGCCCTCGGCGATCAGGTCCTTGACCACGCCGGCGACGTCCTCCATCGGCACGTCGGGATCGACCCGATGCTGGTAGTAGAGGTCGATGTAGTCGGTCCCGAGCCGCTTGAGGCTGCCCTCGACGGCGCGCCGGATTTGGGCGGGCTTGCTGTTGACGCCGCCGCGATGCTCGCCGGTGTCCTGGTCGATGTCCCAGCCGAACTTGGTGGCGATCTTGACCTTGTCGCGCATGCCCGCGAAGGCCTCGCCGACCATCACCTCGTTGGTCCACGGACCATAGACCTCGGCGGTGTCGAAGAAGTCCATGCCGCGATCGACCGCCGCGCGGAGCAGGGCGATCATCTCCGGACGGTCGGGAATGTCGGGCGATTTGCCGTAGCCCATGGCGCCGAGCGACAGGGCGGAGACTTCGAGACCCTGACCGAGTTTGCGCTTCTGCATGATGTTCTCCTTACCAAGGCTGATTAGCGGGGCCGACCGTGAACTCGTTGACCACGGTGTCCTCCGGCTGGTCGATGGCGAAGGCTCACGACGCTCGGCGATCCGCTCCGGCGCAATGCCGTACTTCTTGTAGAGTCCCGTCATCGCTTCTGCGATGCCCTTATGGCTGATGGTGCCGAGCAGCTCGGTATTGATGGCTGCGGGATAGATGGTGGTGGCGCGGATGTTGGTGCCTTCCTGAGCGGACTCCATGCGGAGCACCTCCATGAAGTCCTTCACGAACCACTTCGTGCCGCCATAGACCGCGCCGCCCGGATAGGCCTTGAGGCCGGCCACCGATGAGTTGGCGATGACGTGACCCGACTTCTGCGCGGTGAACACCGGCAGCACGGCCGCGACGCCGTTGAGTACGCCGTTGATGTTGACGTCCACCATCTGCCGCCACTCGTCGGTCTTCAGGGCCGAGAGTGGCGAGTTGGGCATCAGCCCGGCATTGAGGAAGATGACGTCCACCCGGCCGAAGCTGTCCTTGGCCAGCTTGACGATGGCGTCGTTCTCTTCCTGCTTGGTCACGTCGAGGGCCTGGTAGACGGCCTCGCCACCAGCCTTACCGATCTCGTCGGCGATCTGCTTCAGCCGGTCCTCGCGGCGGGCGCCTAGAACGACCTTCGCGCCCTGGCTTGCGAGCAACTTGGCGGTGGCCTCGCCGATGCCGGAGGATGCCCCGGTGATGATGACGACTTTGTCTTTGATCATGGTGATTTCCGTTGGTTTGTCTGGAGGGAAGAGACGGCGCCGCGAGCAGCGCGGAGCCGGTAAGCAGGAGTGCGGCGAGCACGAAGGGGCTCCACCAGCCAGGCGCGTCGAAGAGCAAGCCGCCGACGGAGGCGCCAAAGGTGATGGCGAACTGGATGAGCGCGACCTGCAATCCGCCGCCAGCCTCGAGGTCGCCCGGGATGACCCGCGACATCCAGGTGCCCCACGCCACCGGGATGGGATTGGCAAGAAAGCCCCAGGCGACCAGCAGTGCCGCGACCGCGAAGGGCAGATGACCGAAGGCGATGAGCA